>CAVXCY010000013.1:0-546061 GCA_963760425.1 uncultured delta proteobacterium
TCCACCCGTTCGTTTTCCTGCTCCTGCTACATGCACGTGCCGCCTCGGCCCGGCCGGGGCAGGCGCCGGCGGTACCGCATCCCGAGTCATTACGCCGCTTGGCGCACCACCGCCAAGGTCCCGGTCGTTGAGTTCCGGACGCTGCCACGGCCCGCACGTGCCCTATGGCGCGGATACGCCTCCCCAGTTGTCACCCTCGGTCTCTTCGTTTTCCTGCATGTCATCTCAGCCGACCGGCAAATCTTCCGGTGTCGCGGACTGGGGCGGCGGAGACCGTCACCGCCTATGACTACGAGCGGCTAGCGGGAGGCCCGGTGTCAACACGTCGCCGCGAACATCGTCCGGGTCGCCACCTACTCCGGACCATCGCCTCACCCGTAGGCGAATTCCGGATCAGTACGGCACCCTCGCGGACCCCACAGTGGTCACCTGTCCTACCGGCAAGGCCCCGGGGCGGTCGAGCCATGCCGTGGCCACCGGCTGTCATCGTCGTGGCGTGGGCCTCATGCTGACCTCTATACTACCGGCAGCCTGGATCGCCCCGGGCGCGATTGACTCATACGTCCAGGTGGCGGATGGGTATGTGCCGGTGGTGTCGAGGTCGGCGTGGTAGAGGCCGCGGCCGTGTTTGATGATGGGTGCGGCTGGGTAGACGGCGGTGACGAGCGCCGCCCCGGGGCCTTGCCGGTAGGACAGGGTGACGATTGTGGGGTCGGCGAGGGTGCCGTTCTGATCCCGGAAATCGCCGCCAGCGGGCGAGGCGATGGTGCCGGAGTAGGTGCGACCCGGATGATGTTCGCGGCGAGGTAGGTGTTGTAGGCACCCGGGCCCCCCTGCTAGGGCTCGTAGTCGTGGGCGGTGACGGTCTCCGCCGCCCAGTCCGCGACACCGGAGGTCATCACTTGCCGGTCGGCTGCGATGACAGTGCCAGGCCCGGGAACGAAACCGAGGGTGACGACTGGGGAGGCGTATCCGCGCCATAGGGCACGTGCGGGCCGTGGCAGCGTCCGGAACTCAACGACCGGGACGCCTGGCGGTGGTGCGCCAAGCGGCGTGATGACTGCGGATGCGGTACCGCCGGCGCCTGCCCCGGCCGGGCCGAGGCGGGCACGTGCATGTAGCGGGGAGCGGAAGACGAACGGGTGGAGCTGGTGCAGCGCGGCGGGGGCCGGGGTGACGACAGGGGACGCGACGCCGGCGGATGGGGTGGCGGCGCGGGCCGGAGCCGTCCCCGTGCGGGGGCCGGGGGGCGGAAGACAAACGGCCGTGGCGGCCCTAGCGAGCCGAGGGGGGTGACGGTGCGGGAGGCGACGCGGCCGGCCAGAGCGCCCGCGCCGGGGCGGGACGGCGGAATACTGGCGGGCGGCCGGCAGGATCGCCCCGGACGGGGTGCAGACGACCGCGGATGCGATACCGCCGGCAGTGGGGCGTGCCCGGCGAATGGCCCGGAAACCGCCCTTGCGGGCAACGAACGGGCGGGGCGGGCCGACGCGCCGAGGGTGACGACGGCGCTGGCGATGCCGTTTGCGACGGGACTGCGGGAACCTGCCCGTGCCCGCGCGGGCAGCGGGGCGCGGAAGATGAACGGCTTCCGCTGGTAGGCGGTGACGACGGGGGAGGGCGGCGGCGGCGCCGTGCCACACTGCCCGGTGCGGGGGAAGGTGCTGGATGACCGGGGCGTAGCGGCGGCTGGGCCGGGTGGCCCGAGCGGGGTGACGACTGGGGAGGCGACCCCGCCCGCGCAGCCGCCATGCCCTGTGACGGCACGCGCGGGGGACGGCCGCTTGATGTACGGGCCGGGCTGCTGGTAGGTGGCGGTGAACGCGACGAACGGCGGGGTGACGACGCTGCTGGCGATGCCGCCGGCGACGGTCGCGGTGCCGATGCGGGCGCGGGTGGTCTTCGGCGGGAACGTCTGGACCTTGCGGCGGGGCGGCGGCGACCCGGGCGGGGTGACGACAGGGGACGCGATGCCATCGCCGGATAGCAGGCTGTTTCCGAGCCGCGCCCTGGCCGGGGCAGGGGAACGCCACACGAACGGCCGTGCGCGGTACAGCGCAACAGCGGCCGGGTAGTTGCCCGTGGCCAGCCCGCGCCACAGCACCCGCCGGGGCGGGAGATGCTGGATGACCGGGCGGGGGCAGGCTGCGACGGTGAGCCCAGCGGGGTGACAACCGCGCTGGGTACACCGCCGGCAGCCTGGCCGCGCAGGCCGAGACGTGCCCTCGCCGGGGGGACGTGGACGATGACCGGCCGGGGTGGCGGCTGCGCCTGGAACCCGAGCGGGGTTTGGACACCTGCCCGGCCGGTGGCCAGGTAGGTGCCGGGGCCGACCTTCGCCCGGTGCGGCGGCAGGTGAACGATGACCGGGCGCGGGGCAGGCTGGGACGGGTAGCCCAGGGGCGTGACAACCGGGGATGCGATACCGCCGGACGGCTGTGAACGCGGTCCGCAGACGGCGCGGGCCGGGGCCGGGCGGCGGGCCACGAACGGGCGCGCCACCGGCAGGGCAGCCACTGCGGCAGGAGCCGGGCCGGTGAGGCCGCCACCCGCCGTGAGATTGCTGCCGAGCCGGGCGCGGGCCGGGCGCGGATTCCTGGCAACGAACGGGCGGGCCGCTGCACGCGCAAGCGGCGCCGGGTAGTTCTGGGCAGCGAGGCCGCCACCGGCCTGCATGCTGCTACCGGCACGGGCACGTGGCGCCGGTATCCGGGTCCGGAAATACGGGGGCTGCTGCTCAAGGGTGATCGCTGGCGGCGTGGGCACGGGCGGGACAGCCGTACCGTCCCCGGCAGAGGCGGCGTTACCGACGCGGGCACGGGCACGGGCCGGGGGACGGAAAATGAACGGGCGGCTCTGATACGGCGCGACCCCGGCCGGGGTCTGAACCTGGGATGCGATACCGCCGGCGACAGTGCCGGTGCCAGCCAGCATGTACGGGAACGGCGGGGCGGTCGCGAGCTGCGCCTGGAACAGGTACAGCAGTGCCGTAGACGGCGGGCTCCCGGTTTCCGCCACCACACATGCCGCGTACGCGGCGTAGGCAGGTGCTGCCGCCGTGAAGCTGAGCAGCGTCCAGGTCGCGGCGGGGACCGGGGTCGCGGCCGGCGCCGACGTGGACAGGTAGTTGTGACTGGCGTCGAACCAGTTGATGTTGACTTGGGCGCCGGCAGCCCACCCGGCGCTTGAGTACACCCAGCAGGCGACCGTGTAAAGCCGCCCGGCGGTGACCGGCTCCTGCTCGCTTTGGACGTACGCCTGGGTGAATCCGCCGGTGGGCGTGATCAGCCCGGAGAACGACTGCCCCGGGTAGGCGACGGTGCCCGACTGGGTGAATGTGCCGTTGAACGGGGTCCACGAGGCGACGTTCGCCTGGAATGTGGGGTTGGTGTTGAACGGGCCGGGGTATCCGGCGGTCCCGCGGCTGAGCCGGGCACGGGCCGGGACCGGGTTGCGGGCAACAAACGGCCATGGCGGGCCGACAGTGCCAAGCTGGGCCTGGGCCGGGCTCGGGCCTTGGTGGATGTAGGGGAGGCCAGGGTAAGCCCGCTTGAACCGCGCCACCGGGCCTCCCGCGTGCTAGCGGCTACGGTGAGTTATCCGGCCATGATCAGGTTAGATTCACCGTCCGCCTAATGCCCGGTTTCCGCCGACGGGTGTAGTTGACCACGACACCACAAGCTCTGGGTAGCGACCACCGGGCCTCCCGTGTGCTCAGCGGCGAGGGCTAGCGGGGCGGCGGTTCTGCGCCTGTTCCATCCTCGTCGCCCAGCGGACGTTACCGGGCTCGTAGTGCCCGTTGTTGTTGATCCGGTCGATCGTCATGCCGTCTGGACGCGGGCCGAGCCACCCCTCAATATCGGTGATGAACAACTCCGCGCTCAGCCAGCGCTCGCACACGCTGATCCCACGGCCACCATAGTGACGCCAACTCGGCCCGCTGCTCGCCCGCTACGGCCACGCCCGGGTCTCCCTCCCTGGGGGCTGCGCCATCGGCGCCCGCCCCATCGACCAGCACCTGAAGGGCTTCGCGGCGCTGGGGGCGGAGATTCAGCTGGAGGAGGGCTACGTCGAGGCCCGGGCGAGGCAGCTCCGCGGCGCCACCGTGCGCTTCGACAAAGTGACGGTGACGGGCACCGAGAACGTCCTCATGGCGGCAGTGCTGGCCGAGGGTGACACGGTCCTGGAAAACGCCGCGCGTGAGCCGGAGGTGGAAGAGCTGGCGAAGGTGCTGCGGGCCATGGGGGCCCAAATCGAGGGGGCCGGCACCGACACCCTGCACATCCACGGGGTGAGCCGGCTGCACCCCGTCGACCACGCCATCCTCCCCGACCGCATCGAGGCCGGGACGTTGCTGGTCGCGGCCGCCATCACCGGCGGGGACGTCCATGTCCGGGGGGCGCGCGCCGAGCACCTGGATGCCCTCCTCGGCAAGCTTCGTGAGGCGGGCTGCACCATCGCCACCACCGAGGCCGGGCTGCGCTGCCGCGGCCCAGAGGTGCCCCGCCCGGTGGACATCCAGACCAATGAACATCCCGGCTTCCCCACCGACATGCAGGCCCAGATGATGGCCTTCCTCAGTGTCGCCTCTGGGCCCAGCGTCATCTCGGAGAACATCTTCGAGAACCGCTTCATGCACGTGGCGGAGCTGCAACGGATGGGGGCGAACATCCGGGTGGAGGGGCGCACGGCGGTGGTGAAGGGCGTGCCCCACCTTTCCGGAGCCCCCGTCATGGCCACCGACCTGCGCGCCTCCGCCTCCCTCATCCTGGCAGGATTGCGGGCCCAGGGCACCACCGAGCTGGCCCGTGTCTACCATCTAGACCGCGGCTACGAAGGGCTGGAGGTGAAGCTGTCGCAGCTCGGAGCCCGGGCGACCCGGGTCAAGTAAGCCCTTAAATGCCCGCAGGGTTGCAGTCGAAAAATTCCCCGCCTTAGTATCTCCACCAGTCGCGCCCCACGGGGGCATCGCCCCGGCCACAGGAGAAGACTGAGTCCGCCATGAATTGCCCCAGCTGCAACGTCGAGATGGGTGAGCTCGATGGGGAAGCGACGTTGCGAAGGTGCGGACAGTGCTTCGGCCTGTGGATTGACGTCGCCGACCTGAACCGCGTTCTTCTGCACAACAACCTGCCCGGGCTGGAGAGCTTGGGCGGCCGCGTCGACGCCGAGGCACTCACCGGCCAATGCCCCGAGTGCCAGGTGGACCTCGTCCGCGTGGACGGCGGAGAACGCCAGCACCGGCTGCACTACGACACGTGCGAATCCTGCGGAGGCATCTTCCTGGAGTCCGAGTTCAAGGATGCCAGCGATGCCCAGGTGGCCTTCACCGAGATTGTCGACTTCTTCCGGCACTTCTCAGCGAAGAAGAAGCGCGCCGCGCTCTGACGGGCTTTCGGGCCCGGGCTGGGGCCCCTCCTCAGCGGCGGTCCCGGAAGGTTTGCTTCAGCTCGCCCACCGGCCCCTCCAGACTCAACGAGGCGACCGGCTTGCCGCCTGCCTCCGAAGCGACCAGTCGCGGGTGGGCCTGCACCTTCCCCATCCCGGGAATGCTGAGCCACAGCTCGCCGGCCTTCATCCCCCAGCCGCCGTGGAGGGGCTTGCCTCGGCCACTCGGCCCCTCCGGGGACAGCCGCCAGCTGCCGTCGAGGAAGAACGTGAGGGAGCGGTCAGGTGCCCCCGCCGGGCCCCCGTACCAGACGCCCAGCAACTCCGTGCCCCCGGGCTGGTAGCCCAGGTGCTTCTTCAGCCCGGCGCCAGCCAGGGGCGTCGTCCCGGAGAAGGGCAAGAAGTCGGCCAGGCACGCCGCGGCCAGCACGTCCTCTGCGGGGAAGGTGTCCAGCACCTCGAGGGTGAAAGTCTGTCCCCGCAAGGGCTTGGGCAGCGGCACCGACTGCGGCTCCGGGCGGTCCTCCAGCACCAGGGTGGCCGTGCCACTTTGGCCTTTCAGGAGCAGCTTCCGTACCCGGCTGAAGGCGTGAAACGTCTCGTCGCTGCCCGCATTCCCCGTCGTCACGTCGATGCGGGTCAGCGTCACCGGCTCGGCAAAGCCGAAGCTGAGTGTCTCACTGAGGGCATCCGCTCCGCGGCTGCACCACACGGTGGACGCAACGCCGTCCAGAAGGTGCAGGGGCGTGTAGCGGTTGGGCGTGGAGGCGTCGAGTTGCCCACTGGCGCGCACCCATCCCACCCTGGGCACCGCCTGCGCCGTCGTCGCGGCGAGCAGCAGCAAAACCGGGGGCCAGGCACGCATGGGACGCCCATGCTGCAATGGGCAGGCAGCCAAGCACCAGCCCGTTGGGCATGGAAACCCGACGCCCCTGGGGGGGGCGACCGAAGTCGCCATCCCCTGAAAGCCGTGCGGGGGCTGTGGTAGGCGTTCCCCTCCTTGAAACTGACGACGGCCGCCGCCCCGCTTCTGCTCCTCCTTTTGGTGACGGCCTGCCCCCGCCCGGCCCCCGCCCCTGCCCCGCCGGCCGCAACGGACGCGGGGCCCGTCCGGCGGGCAGAAGTGGAACCGAATGACAGGCCGGACCAGTCCATGGCCATCGGCGAGTCCACCATCGTCACCGGCAGCCTCACCGCCGACCCAGCCAAGCCCGACGAGGACTGGTACCTCCTCTTCACCGACCACCCCCGCCTGGTGGACGTCACCCTGAGTGGCATCCCGGGAACCGAGGGGTTGCTTGAAGTGTACGACGTCGCCAGAAACCGCCTGGCCGTCGTCAGCAGCGCCGGCCAAGGCGGGCCAGCCCGCCTGCCCAACCTCTCGGTGAAGGACAAGCTGCTCCTCAAGGTGTCGGCAACGCGAAAGGGAACGGGCGGCGCCTACAGCCTGTCCCTGCTCTTCGGCGAGCCGTCGCCGGGGATGGAGGTGGAGCCCAATGACCGGGCGGCCGACGCCACCGAGGTGTCGTCCACCCCCGAGGGACAGGGCCCCTGGGTGGTGAAGGGCTTCCTCGCCCATGCCAGCGACGAGGATTTCTTCCGCCTGGTGCTGGCACCCATGGAGGCAGCCGATGCCGGCCCGGTGCCAGCGGAGGGAGGGCCGCCGGGCATGCCAGCGCCCGGCGCGGCAGCGTCGCTAGAGACGGCGGCCGGGGACGGCGGTGCCCTTGGGCCACCGGCCGAGGTGGCACGGGTGCCGCTGCGCCTCAACTTGACCGCGGTACCCGGCATCCGCTTCGAGGTGCAAGTCCTCTCCGAGGCGCAGGCGCAACTCTTCCTCGGCCGGGGACAGGAAGGGCAAGCCTTCGACCAGCGCAACGTCGCCGTCCGCGCCACGGACAAAGTCGTCTACGTGGTTGTGCGGAGCGCCTGGACGGGCGCCGGCAAGGACGCCCATCGCGGCAGCAACGCCGAGGTGCCCTACACCCTCACCGTCTCCCGCGAGGCCGCCGGCGCCAACGCGGAATATGAGCCGAACGACGATTTGGGCCACGCCACGCCCCTGCCCCTCAACGGCTACCGGGAGGGTTTTCTCTCCCCGGCCGGCGACGTCGACTACTACGTGCTGCGGGTGCCCCAGCCGTCCCTGGCGCATTTTGAATTGTCCGGCCTCGACCGGGTGGACCTCGTCCTCTCGGTGGTGGCACCCGGCGAGAAGCCAGGCACCGAGAAGGTGCTCCTGAAATCGAACGACGGAGCGGTGAAGGAGCCGGAACGCCTCAACAGCGTGGCCTGTGCCACCGAGTGCTACGTCAAGGTGGAGGGGGCACCGCGCAAGTTGGATGGCAAGTGGGTGCGCGACTTCGAGAATGCCGAGCAGCCGTACCGCCTCACGGTGACGACCACGCCCGACACCGGCGCCGAGGAGCGCGAGCCGAATGACTCACCGGAGACGGCCACTCCCCTCTCCCCCGGGAAGCCCATCCGCGGGACCGTCTACCCGAAGCGCGACGTGGACTTCTACCGGCTGGACCTGGGCGACCGGCAGGTGAAGACGCCCCTTCGGGCCACCCTCACTGGCATCCTCAAGGTGGACGTCGCGCTGTTCCTCTACCGTCAGGAGGCGGACGGCTCCCTCACGCTGGTCCAGACGGCCGACCGGGCCAAGGGCGACGCCCCAGAAATCATCCGCTACGCGGCCGAGCCCGGGACCTACTTCTTCAAGGTGCAGGACTCGAAGAACCGCGAGTCCAACTTCCAGGACAGCTACCAGCTGACCGTCGAGGAGTCGGACTAACGCTGGCCAGCCACCTGCGGCCCGGACACGGACTTCTGAGAGCGGGGCGCGGCCTAGGCCCCCACGCTCGCTGGCAAGGACCTTGACGCGGGTTGCCGTGGAGGGGCGCGATGCCTACCTTTCCGCGCTTCAAGGAGAAACAAAATGCGGAAGAACCTACTGTTGGCCGTTCTCGCGCTCCCCGCTTTGGCGCTGGCGCAGGCGACGCCAAAGACCACGGAGACCAAGGTGGAGAGCTCGACGACGACTCCCTCCACTAAGGACTCGGCGACGACAGAAAAGACCGTCAAGCAAAAGTCAGACGGCAGCTCTACCACCGTGAAGGAAACCACAATCAAGCACGACGCGCCCGGGACGGCGGACAAGACGACGCACACCAAGTCGACCGTAACGAAGGACGCATCGGGCTCGGTGACCAAGGCGGAGAGTTCGACGGAAAAGAAATAAGCGTGGCTTGACCTTGGCATCCGGAAGCCGACCATCGGCCCCCCAACCACTTCGGGATTCGCGGGCTTCCTCTTGGAAGCCAGCGTCTGGCCACGCCTGGGACGCCGGCCAACCCTCCCGGCTCCCGACCTGGGACAGCCTCCCGCCGCTCGGGGGCCGGTGTCGGTCAGCCCGAGAGGTTGGCTATCCAAGGTGAGCGAACGAGGTAAGACCGCCGTGCACAGACGACTCCGCTGGCCCCTGGGCAAACGGTCGTCCCGTTGGTTGGTTGCGGCAGCAGCGTTCGGCGTGGCGGCGTTGGGAGTGCACCTGGCTGCGCACCCTGTCGCGCGCTGGCAGACGCGTCGATGGATAAATCAGCTCCACGGAATCGAGGGCGATTTTCTCGATGCACGCCTGAGCTTCTTCCCACTGACGTACGAGGTCACGCACCTCAAGTTCAATCAGCCGGAACGGCAGACGAGGGAACCGGTCTTTTATGCCGACCGTCTTTCTCTGCAGTTGTTGTGGGGGAAGCTCCTGACGGGCCAACTGGTGGCGCGGGTCGATGCGCGCGGCGTGAAGGTGGTTCTGGAGCAACCAGCGCCGGGTGCAGCCCTGCGCCTTCCGGAGCTCTCGACAGTCATCCCGGTGAAGATTGTGCTCGACCGCCTTCAAGCGAAGGACGGCGAGGTGCTCTACGTCTGGGTGCACCAGAAATACCGGCCGACGCTGTGGTTTCACGACATCGAAGCAACCCTGGAGAACCTGGGGTCGCGCCCGAAGCTGACCTCCGGGCCGATGACGCTTGCCGCCTCCGGAATCGTTCAGCGGAAAGGTCGAATGTCAGTCGTCGTCCAGGCGTCTGCCTTCGCGCTGGCGCCGACCTTCACGGGACAGGCGCGGATTGAGGGCTTCGACGTCTCGCAGATGAACGCGCTCATCGACAGTCAGAACGACGTGAAGCTCGCCCCGGGCCTTTTCAGCATGAGGATGAGTTTCGACTCGACGGCGGGGAAGTTGACCGGTCAGGTCGAGCCGCACCTCGAAACCTCGGAAATCATCCCCCACGATGGAAGCCTCGGCAGCGCACTCAAGATGCTGCTCGGTCGGCTCTCCATGGCCATCTCCACTCCGTCGGAAGGCACGACGGCCTCTGGCGCGATTCTCATCCGGGACGACCTCACCGCGTCGGACCGGCAGCTGCTACTGACCATGGAAAAGGTGGTGGAGAACGGCTTCCTCCTCGGCCTTCAGGAGGGACTGAAGCGGGTCTACGCCGGAATGCCGGCGCCGGTCGCCGGCAAAAGGCCGGTTCCAACGGACCTCAAGACCGGGTCCTGAAGCGCTCCCGAGCGTTCCTCAGCGTCAGCGGCGTGATGAGACCGGAGCGGCCTCATTCCCCCCGTGCATTGTCCATGAAGGGCCGGTTCAACCACTTGGATTCATAGCGATTTCGCGGCCGACCCTCGAGAAACCCCCAGCGCGCCGCCCCCCTGGGTGTCCCATTTCCAGAGCCCGGCGGGCCGTTCAACCTGCTCGTGCCTATCTTCATTCAAAGCGCCTCAGCAGAGGGCGCAGCACGAGGACTCAAAGACTTTCCTCCGGGTGAAACGGGCAGCAAGGTGGATTCCACCGTCCTTGCTCACCCATCAAGGAGCACCAAATGACTCTCGAAACGTTCTTGCTGTGGGTTGTGATTGGCGCAGTCGCCGGATTTCTTGCAAATGCAGTCATGAGGAGCAGCTACGGGCTCGGTGGTGACGTCATCATCGGAGTGATTGGGGCCTTCATCGGGGGCTGGCTATTCCGGGACATGCGCTGGCATGCGCCGCTCAACGGCATCGCGGGCACCATCATCGTCGCCTTCATCGGAGCGGTCATTCTGCTGGGCGTGCTTCGGGTGATTCGGTCTGCGGGACGACAGAGACGGGTCTGAGTGGACGCCAGCCTTGCCGGCTGAACAGGCCCCTTTGGGTTCGAGCCGGTGGGCCGTTGCGCAGGGTTAGACGCAGGGTTTTTGAAGTGTTTTGCTGTTTGAAAGTTGATTCTATGCGATTCCCCTCCGCAGTGGTCACTGCAATGACGCTCTCGTTGTGCCTCACCAGTCTCGGCTGTGTAACCTCAGACGAGCACCAGCATGGTCACTCGGAGCCCTACGCCCATGGTGGGCCTCCCGTGCAGGAGGAGCACCATGAAGGGCAGAATGAACAGCATCAGCAAAATGAACAACATCCGCAGAATGAGCACCATGACCAGAACGAATCGCAACAGTACGGGCAGCATCCGTAGCTAGGATGCCTTGACGCAGCAGCAGGGAGGGGACACGCAATGAATCTTCTTTGGGGCTTGGCGGTGCTACTCGTCGTGCTCTGGCTGCTTGGATTCACCATGCATGTGGGAGGCGGAATCATCCACCTCCTTCTGGTGGTGGCAGTCATTGTCATCATCATTCGGCTCGTCACTGGCCGGAGCGTCTGAGGAGCGGCGACGCGCGGTTCGTTCGGGGGAGCAAGGCAGCCACCGCACGTTGACGGAAGCACCAGCACGAACTCGAGTCAGCGAGGCTCGCCCGCTGCTTGCAGTCGTTCCACGCACTTTCACTCCCATTTGGGGATTCAAGCGATGAACAGGCTTCTCTCGGTAGTCATTCTGATGACCGCCACCGCTGCTTTCGGCGACGACACGATGCAGAAGGCGGGCAAGCAGGTCGACAAGGCGGCGGCCGACACTTCCGATGCGACGAAAAAGGCGGCGAAGGACACGTCCAAGGCGACGAAGAAGGCCGCCGCTGATACGTCGGACGCGACTAAGAAGGCCGTCTCGAGCGGTGCGGATGGGACCGGCAAGGCGGCCTCGAAGACCGGCGACTCCCTGAAGAAGACGGCGAACGACGTTTCACCCACCAAGTAGCCTTGAAGCAGCCGCTCGTCATTGGGGTCAGCGGCGATGTAAGCCGCAGCGGTCAGGGGCGTTGTAGTTTCAGCAGGTCATCCGGAACGGGAAACCCCGGCTCGTACCCGGTCACGCTCAGCTCGAGGGAGAACCCCCGGCTGTCCGTGAGATGGACCGTCCGGGCGAGCCAGCTTCCCCCGACGAGTTCCAGCTTGTCGTAGTCCACCTGCACCACCTGCTTGCCGGCCCGGAAGTAGCGCTTGCGCCGAAGCGCCAGGGTTCCGTCCTCCCGCCAGTCCTCGACCGCATCGACGTCCTCCTCGCCGACGATGCTCGACCTCGACACCCAGCTACCGGACTGAGCGGCGAGCGGCCCAGTGGCTGGCAGGAAGTAGATTCGCTCGACGGCCCGTCCGAGGTTGGTGGGGTCAAACCGCTCGGCAAAGTCCTTCAGGTAGACGTGGGCCTCCCATCTCCCGTCGAATTTGGCAACGTCGAAGAGCTTCGGGCCCAGGGCCGCCGTGGCCGACACGCGGAAGGACCCATCCTTGCGCGCCAGGAAGTAGCCGGACATCAGGTACTTCTGCGCTTGGTAGGTCGCGACCACCTGGTGAAGCATCTTGAAAGACCCAGGCTGCTTGGAAAGCAGTGCCGCCCTCGCTGCCTCCGCGGCCTCGACCGACAGCGAGACGGACGGCGGGGATGGCTGGACGTCCGCCGGGTGCGCACACCCGCAGAGGATGGTCACCAGCACCGTGACTGGCCGGCCACTCATGGTGAGCCTTCGACCTTCAGCAGGCGGAATCCAAACAAACGGTAGAAGCCCGGCAGGAGAAGGATGGCACCGGCGGCGCTGATGATGATTCCCAGCGCGACGGCAGCGCCCAGGGACTGCAATGCGCGGTAAGACGCGAGGACGAGCGTTCCAAAGCCGATGAGCGACGTCAGCGCCGTCAACACGACCCCGGTCGACTCCACGCCGGTCACCGGCGACGGCCCGGTGAGACCTTGTAGTGCGAAGATGCCGTAGTCGACGCCGCAACCGAGGATGAGGACCAGGGCGCTCGCCGACACGATGTTCAACGGGGCATGGCTTGCCGCGAGAATCGCTATCGTCCCTGCTAGCCCGAGGCACCCGGGAAGACAGGCGGCGACGGCCAGTCGCGGCGACCGGTAGGCGAACGCCAACAGCAGCACGTTCAGTCCGAGCCCTAGACCGCACAGCAACGCGAGCTGACGCGGAATCCTCGCCATCGTGTTGTTGGCGAGCGCATCACCATTGAGAAGCACCGCACCGGTTGGAAGGTCTGCGGCGAGGGCCGTCACCTGGGCCGGCCCGCGGAGCTGAACGGGGGTCACGGCGATGCATGACGTCGCCGAGCACCGAAGCAAGCGCTTCACCAGAGAGTCCAGGGACGTTTGGCTGAAATCCGCCGGGGTCAACGGCGCGACTTTCCCGGCCCGCACCGCCGAGACCTCCGCCCAGAAGCCGTCAAACGCGCCCGGCGAAAAACCTGCCTCAACCGCCGCTTGCGAAAGCTGGGCCCGTGCTCTGGACAAATCCAGGTCGGCCAGCCGCTCCGCCCTCGCCCGCTGGGTGGCGACCGCCGGGAGGAAAGAGCCGACGCTGAGCGCGCCGGAGGTCTCTCCAACTGCCGTGGAGTGACGCAGCACGCTGCCGACAGCGTCGTTGAGGGCCAGGGCCTCCTCGGCGGAACGACCACGGGCCACCACCAAGGAGTCGGCACTGCGGAGCCCGAACCGCTCCATCACTTGCTCGAAGGCAGCGAGGGTCTGGGGACGCTGGGCGTCCAGGTGACGCAGCTCCCCATCAAAGCGCAGCGACGGGGTGAGGACGACCGAGGCACCGAGGATGACGACCGCCGTCCCCCCGGCCAGCCAGGCTGGCACCCCTCGCTGCTGCAACGCGGGCATCCACCCGGGCACGTTGGCCCACCGCCTTGGACCCCAGCGTGCACACAGCGGAACCAGCAGAATCAGTGTGGCAGCGAAGGAGGTGACGATGCCTGCGCCAGCAAACACCGCCGCCTCCTGCAGGAATGGAAAGTGGGAAAGCAGCATCATCAGGAAGGCGATGAGGGTGGTGAGGAAGCCGAGCCACAGCGAACGCCACGTCTCTTCCAGCCCTGCGCTCATCCGCGCCAACGCGGCCCCCGGATGCACGGACGCCGCGTTGAGAAGGTAGAGCGGGTAGTCCATGCCCACGCCCATCAGCACGGAGCCAAAGGCGAAAGTCAGTGCATGGATGCGTCCCTGCACCAGGACGACTGCCATGAATCCGCCGACCATGCCGAGCCCGACCGGGATGGCGGCGAGAAAGAAGAGCCTCAGGCTTCTGAACCGCGCCAGGAACAGAAGACTGAGCCCGATCGCCGACGTCAACAGGGTGATGGCGACGTCCTTGCGAACGGCTTCGGCAGTCTCCACCGCGAACCTCGGTCCACCGACCGCGGTCACCACGCCCCTGCCGGCGGGGCCGGGAGGCAACCGAGCAGTCTCGACCGCCAGCGTGTCGAGGAGCGCGCGAGACGCCTGTGCATCGAGCGCGGAGTGTGCCGGAGTCGTCACCAGAAGCAGATGGTGCCCATCTCGCGAGAGCAACTGACCTCGAAAGGGGTGCACGTCTCCCGCCAGCTGCGAGAGTCCGGCGATGAGCTCCGCGTCTAGGCCGAGCGGGTCCCGCAGCAGGTCGACCTTCGTCACCAGCGCCTGGGGGGATGCAAGCTGACTCCGGAGAGCGGTCAGAGCGACCTTGAGGCGGTCGGGCTCGAGTCGCCGTTCGATGTCGGCGCGCGGGTCCTCGAAGAGGTAGAGACGCCTCGGGAACAGCACCTGTCCCAGCACCCTCATCTCCTCGACGGAGGGAGCGGTGGTGACTTCCGTGAATGCCCCCGAGGCTCGAAGGGCGGCGGCGAGCGCGTTGCCCTGTTCCGCCAGCTGCTCCTTGGTTGCCCCTGGAAGTTCCAGGTCGATGAGCAACGTATTCAGCACGCCAAATTCACTGAGGAGCCGGGCCGCTTCTCGCGGGGAGCCTGGTCCGTCCGGCAGCATCGCGCCAACGTCCTGCTCCGTCGTGGTGCGCGCGTACAGGAGGAGCCCACCCAACACGAAGCCCGCCGGGACCAGCAGCGTGACGCCCAGATGGGTAGCCATCCACCGGTGGGCTCTGTGCAGACCTGCCAGCATGCTCAGCGGGCCGCGGTCTGAACGTTGTGAGCGCGGAAGGAAATCTCGGTCCAGTCGCCGTCCGGCTCACTGAGGACCACACGGACCAAGCGGAGACTCCGATCGAACTCGAGCCGGATGCGGCGCAGCGTCCGTCCCAGTTCCTCCGAGCGCGGTGACAAGGAGACGCTCAACGGCTCCTTGCGTTCGACCGTCAGGGTGAACAGAGGGAGCAGACGGTCGAGATCGGCCTGAAGCACCGCGCGAATGGTCTCGAACACCCGGCCCATGCCGGGGTCGGAGGAGAAATCGACTGACTGCGCAGCGCCCATCCCCGGGTAACTGATGGTCGCATGCTGACCGTCGAGGACGAGCTCGCTCGCGGCCGGCGGCAGGGTCCGCCAGACGAGCCGACCACCCTTTTGGTACTGTAGAGTTCCTTCGGTCACCAGCGCGTCACGGAGGGCGGCCAAATGGCGAGTCTGCGTGAAGCGTGCGGAGAGCTTCTCCGTGCGTTGCAGGGTCTCGCGCAGCGCGAGTAGTTCCTGGGGTAGGGGCTCGGGCGACGTGCCAGCCGCGCCGTGAAGGGCGAGCAGTAATGTCGTCGTGAAGAGGCCGTTTACCATTAGGACGGACATACCACCCGAAGACTAAGCATTGCGCCCGAGGCCCGGGAGGGCCCCGTTGAAATGTCAGCAGCAATTACCTCCATTGGCGCTGTCACCGGGTTCGGGCTCGGCATCGACGTCACGGTGGGCGCGCTGCTCGAAGGCCGCACGGCAATCCGGCCGGTGACCCGGTTCCCAACGGCGGGGTTGTGCAGTTCTCTGGCCTCCGAGGTGCCAGAGAACGTCGACCTTCGCGCCGCTGCGGCGGAGTTCACCCAGCATCCGGCGACGGACCGCGCGTCGCAGTTGCTGCTTGCTGCGCTCGCCGATGCACTGGGCCGACGCATCCTCGAACCCACCCGGAGACGCGGCGTGGTGGTGGGCACCACCAAGGGAGCGCTGGAGGGTGCACTCCTTAGCCAGGAGCGCGGCCTCCTCCCGACCGAGGACGCACTCGGCAGTCCAGCGCGCGCCTTGGCCGCTGCAACCGGCGCCCGCGGGCCGGTCTACACGACCGCAGCCGCCTGCGCCTCCAGCGCGGTCGCTCTTGGGGAGGCGCTCGCACTGTTGGAGGAGGATGGCTGCGATGAAGTCGTGGTGGGCGGCACCGAGGCGCTCCATGCCTTCGTCTACCAAGGGTTCCACGCGCTCAAGGCCCTGTCTCCTGCCCCGGCAGCGCCGTTCGATGTAGGCCGCAACGGGCTGTCGCTGGGCGAGGGCGCTGCCGTCCTCGTCGTGGAGTCAGTGGCTCGCGCGCGGAGTCAAGGTCGGAGGCCCATCGCGCTCATCGAGGGCTTCGGTTCGGCGGTCGACGGCTACGACCAAACCGCACCAGACCCGAGGGGATGGGGCCTCCTCACGGCCTGTCAGCGAGCCCTGGCACACGCCGGCGTGACGGCGCAAGACATTGACCGCTACCACGCGCATGGCACCGCCACCGTCCAGAACGACCGGATGGAAGCAGTGGTTCACGCGGCGCTCTTTGGCAACCGCCCGGTGCCCGTCTGTGCCATCAAGGGCGCCGTCGGACACACCCTGGGCGCTGCTGCGGCATTGGACATCGCCGTCTGCGCGCGGACGCTCGCCCAACAGATTCTTCCCCCTGTCGTCAACCTCCAGCGCGTCGACGCGTTGGCCCCCGTCCCAGCCGTCATCGGCGTAGCCCAAGCTTCGCCAGGCGGCCTGGCGCTTATCGCCAGCGCTGGTTTCGGCGGGATTAACACCGCCGTCATCCTGCGGAGGCCGGGGTGAGGGTTTTGAATACACCCGTGGCTGTCACCGCAACGGCGGTTTGGACGCCCGGTGGGGTGTGGGTCAATGCACCGCCGAGCGCAGGGCCCTCCGGGGGCGCCCTTGCCGCCTGGCCCGGAGCCCCTCCCCTCAGTGTGGTGCACCCCAAAGCCCGGAGGCCGCACCGGGAGGCAACCGTGCTCGTCCAACTCGCGCATGTCTTGCTGAGGGCACGAGCAGCCGCGGACCCCACGGCCGCACCGCCCGACCCGACGCAGACCGACCTCCTCCTGGGGACGGCAAGGGGCTCCGTAGCTGCCGATGGTGAATTCCTGCGAGACCTCCGGCAGCGCGGAAGCGGCTTCGGCTCCCCTTCCACCTTCGTCTATACGCTTTCCACGGCCGCCCCGGCAGAAGTTGCCATCGCGCTCGGCCTCCGTGGGTCACTCGCAACGCTCACCGCCGGAGGCATCAGCGGACTGTCGGCAGTGGTGCGGGCGGCGCGGCGCGTGGGCCGCGGAGAATCGCGCGCCTGCATCACGGGCGGTGTAGAGCTTGCTGGACCAGCTCATCATCCTGCGTCTGAGGAACCAACGCGTGAGGTCGTCGCGCTGTTCCTTCTGGAATCCTCGCCGTTGCCGTCCGCATGGCCGAAGCTGGGTGATGCAGAGCTCGGGTTCGAGCCAGCGGCCGTGAGCGGCGGGGACTGCGCCACCGAAACCTTGCTCGCCCTGGCGACGGCGTGTGTCGAGCGGAGGGGACCGCACCCGGTTGAAGTCAGGGCCCAGTCCCGTGAGGGGCACTGGGCCCGTCTCCGCGTTCAGTGGTAGACCTTTATGCGTCATGCACCCCACCGCACACCATGCGCTCGTCACTGGCGGAACCGAAACGCTCGGCCTCGCCGCGGTTCGCCGCGAGGCCGTGCAGCGGGGGAAGGTCGAACCTCACCACGGCGTCGTCTTCGAACGGGTGGACCTCCCCAAGTCGGCGCAGGTGGTCGACCTGTTTGACCGGCTGCCGGAGATGGGTCGTTCGCCTTGCGAGGAGGGACCCGGCTACATCACCGGCCAGTGTCTTCCCATCGACGGTGGCCTGAACTAGTCCATGAGTGCCAACCCGGACAACGAGCGCGCGCTCCGCGACCAGCTCAAGTCGCTTCTCGTCGAAGCGCTTCGCCTGGAAGGTGTGAAGCCCGAGGACATCGGCGACTCCGAGGCCCTCTTCGCACCGGACAACCGCCTCGGCCTCGACTCACTCTCGGCACTCGAGCTCCTGTCGGCGATTGAGTTCAAGTTTGACGTTGTCTTTCCCAATGATGGGTCGGCGAAGCAGCACTTCGAGTCCATCGCCACCCTCGCCTCCTTCGTCGATTCAACGAGAGGATGAGGCATGCGCGGGGTGGCCATCACCGGCCTCGGCGTCGTCTCGGGACTCGGCATCGGTACCGAAGGTCACTTGGACGCGCTCCGTACAGGCCGTCGCGGGCTGCATCCCCTCTCCCTCTTCTCCCTGCCGGGGTTGCCAGCCCTTCACGTGGGTGAAGTGGACGAGGCGCTGGTCTCCGGCCAGCACCCATCTCGCAGCGTCGCCCTGGCCCTGCTGGCAGCGCGGCAGGCACTCGCTCACCAAGTGCTTTCCGGAAGCGGTGTGGTGGCGGTCGGAACGACCACCGGCGGCATTCTCGAATCCGAGCAGCACTACCTTCGCCATCGAGGGCAGGAGGGCCGGACCGACCGGGAGCTGCTCACCTACCATCCAGCGGGCGCCATCGCCGATGTTCTCGCCTCGGAACTCGGGCTTTCCGGCGAGCGTCACACCTTCTCAACAGCGTGCTCGTCCAGCGCCAATGCGATTGGCTACGGTGCCGCTTGCATCCGCCAGGGCAAGCCCTGGGCTCTGGCGGGGGGCGTGGATTCGCTCTGTCGGTTGACGTACTCAGGCTTTCATGCGCTCAAGCTGCTCTCCAGCGAGCCGTGTCGGCCGTTCGACGTCCACCGAAGCGGGTTGTCGCTGGGGGAGGGCGCTGCCTTCGTGCTGCTCGAGGACGAAGAGCACGCTGTAAGTCGTGGCGCGTCCGTCCTGGCTCGAGTCGCTGGCTGGGGCTGCACCGCGGACGCCCACCACATGACCGCGCCCCACCCGGAAGGGCTCGGCGCGCTGGCGGCGATGAAGGCGGCCCTCGCCGACGCGGGTGTCGCAGCCTCCGAGGTCGATTACGTGAACGCTCATGGAACGGCCACGCCGGCCAATGACCGCGCGGAGGGGCTGGCGGTGGGAGCGCTGTTCCCGCCGCCGGGGCCGTTGGTGAGTTCCACCAAGGGCTCCACTGGCCATACGCTCGGAGCCGCGGGGGCGATGGAGGCGGTCTTCTGCGTCCTCGCTCTGGCCGCCGGCTTTGCACCAGCCACTGCCGGTCTCAGCGAGCCTGACCCGTTGCTTCCCTTCCGTCACGTACCTCCAGGAGGCGTGGTCGCTCCGCTCCGGGTCGCGCTGTCCAATTCATTCGGCTTCGGGGGAAACAACGCCACCCTGGTCTTCGTCGGGGCAACCCAATGAACGTCAGCATCCTCGGGCTGGGACTGGTGGCCCCCGGTGTCGAGGACGCCTACCGCATCCGAGCGCTCCCGGAGCTGGCCGACAGCCGCGCCAAGCGCATGACCAGGCTCGAGAGGATGGCTCTCGGTGCAGCCCAACGGGCGTTGCCGCCCGGGATGGAGACACGGGACCTGGCGCTGGTCTTCGGGACCGGCTACGGAGGCCTCGCCTCGACGGCAGATTTTCTTGAGGGCTTGGCTACCCGCGGTGCAGCCTTTGGGAGCCCCATCGCCTTCCAGCAGTCGGTTCATCACTCGCCCGCGGGCCAGCTCTCCATCATGCTCGGCTCGCACGGGCCCTCCCTGACTCTGAGTGCTCGGGAGATTTCGGGAGAAGTCGCGTTGCAGGTGGCGACGACGCTGCTCGGCACCGGGCGCGCCGAACGGGTGCTGGTGGTGGCTGCTGACGAATGGACGGAGACGGTCGCGGCGGGGTACCGAGCGTTCGATTGCAGCGCGGCGCCGAGCCTGGGAGAGGGCGCTGCCGCGCTCCTGCTCGGAAAGGAACCGAGCCCGGTGTCCGTCGAGCGCTGCACGCTCACAGCCCATCCCTGCCCCATCCTTGGCTACCCCAGCCGGGAACAGCTACGTCCGCTCCTTCTCGATGGGACGAGGCCGGGGAACGGAGTGGACTCCGTCTCCCTGTCCGCGGCGAGCTTCGCCGTCCTGGAAGCGGAGAACTCAGTCCTCGCAGAAGTTAAACCTCCTCTGACGGGCCGCCTGGAGACGGCAGCGTTTGGCTTTCATGCCTCCGCCGGCTTGCTCCGCGTCGTGGGTGCAGCGTTGCACGTTCAGGCGTCACCAGCGGGGTCGGGCTGCGCAGTCCATGGCCTCGCGCTTGGCGGCGGTCAGGCCTTGACCGTGGTGCGTCATGTCCGGACCTGAGCCGTCCACTCTGCAGGCCGCGGTGGCGTCAGCGGTGGCCACCGGCAGTCTTTTGACCGCAGCGACGCTGGGTGTGTTTCATCCGAGGGTGGCCCTCTTTGGGCCTGTCGTCTGGCAGGGACCGACCACACGCCCCGCAGTCGCGCTCACCTTCGACGACGGACCAGACCCGCGACACACGGCCCGCATCGCCGACATTTTGGAACTCCACCAGGCCAGGGCCACCTTCTTCTGCATTGGCCGTCGACTGGAGTTGCACAGCTCGCTCGCCCGGTCCCTTCACGCCTCCGGACACCAGCTGGAGAACCATACTTACAGCCACAGCACGGGCCTCGACCTTTTCAGCGCTTCCCGCTTACAAAACGACCTCCGGCGCTGCCAGGAGGTCCTCATTGAGCTGACAGGAAGCGCGCCTTGCTACTACCGACCTGCGGTGGGGATTCGTAATCCACCGGTCCACGCTGCCGCGCGGGGTCTGGGCTTGACGGTGGTGACCTGGACCCACTCGGCGCGGGACGGCGTCTTCCCATTCACACCTCACCGCGCGTTCGCCCTCGCCCGACGGGCGCGGGCCGGCAGCATCCTGGCCCTGCACGATGGCCAGCTGCGCGGCGACTCGACCCTTCGCGACCAGACGGTCCGTCACCTTCCCCTTTTGCTGAAACACCTCAACGAGCGCGGGTTCTCCTTCGAGACCCTAGGGACCCTCCTGAGGAAGAGCTGAGCGAGGCGTGGCTCAGCCGAGCTTCAACAGCGCGGCCAGCCCGCGTTCGGGGTCGCGTACGAAGGGGTTGTCATCGTCGAGCACGTAGCCCCCGAGGATTGCGGTTATCGAGCGCTTGATGGCATCCGCCTTGTCCGCCCGGAGCAAGACGCGCTGCAGCTCACCCGCGTACCAGGACCGAACGAAAGCTTTGAAGACACCGACCGCCTTGAGCACCACGCCATCGTATTCAGTGGCCCAATCCACCGGCTCCCCGGAGAAGGAACGGTGAACGAGCGCGGCGGCGCGGGCTGCAGATTCCAGAGCTAGCGTCACTCCAGAAGAGAAGACTGGGTCTAGAAACTCCGCCGCATTTCCGGTGAGCGCCCAGCCCGGACCATGGAGCCGCTCCACGGCGCTGGACCAGGCTTGAAGCTTGACTGTCTTGAGCACTGGCACGGCGCGCCGCATCCGCTCGCGGATGTTCTCATCCTCGAAGAGAAGCGTGAACAACCGGTCTCGGTCGCAGCCCGGAACGCTTTCGTAAACCGCTGGCTCCATCACCAGGCCCACCGAGGTCCGACCATTGGAGAACGGGATGATCCACGCCCAGGCTCCGCGGGGATGGATGCAAATCCAGATGTCTCCCTCCTGGTCTCCCGCCGGACGCTTGTCCCCTTCCACCCAGGTGAAGAGCGCCACGCGCGGTGTGAGGACGGACGGGCACTCGAGCGCGAGGATGCGCGGAAGCACCCGTCCGTACCCGCTACAGTCGAGGACGAAACGCGCCCGAACCTGGGTGCGTGCCTCGGTCTCGACGTCGCTGGCTGTGACCAGGGCTCCCCCTGCGTCGAACGCGACTGCCTCGACACGTTGGTTGAAGCGAACGTCCACCCCGTGCTGCCGGGCGGTCGTGGCCAGGGTCTGGTCGAAATCCCCTCGTGGCACCTGAAAGGTTTGTGTCCGCTGCCCCGGAAACACCTCCGCGAAGCAAAAGCGCTCACGGACAGCACCTTGAAGGAAGAGAGCGGCGTTCTTGGCCTGGTACCCTCGGGCAACGACAGCATCGAGCAAACCTGCCTCGGCCAGGATGTCATTCGAGCGCGGAAGGAGAGACTCGCCAATCTGGAAGCGGGGGAAGGTCCCCGCCTCGAGCATCACCACGCGGTGGTGCTGTCGCGCCAGAATTGACCCAGCAACGCTTCCGGCGGGTCCGGCACCGATGACCAGGACATCAGTGTCCATGGAGCGCTTCCGGCTGGCGCTGCAATCGCGAGACAGCAACCGCAGAGGCGCTACCGAGGAGGACAGCGAACACGCCCCCGACGAGCACTCCGCCCACCAGCATGTCGAGGAACAAATCCGCCACCAGCGTCGCGGCCGGGACGCCCTGGAAAGCCGCCAGCCGGAGCGGGAGCCAGTGGCCGCGAAGCACGAGTGCCCCGAACTGGGCAGTCGCAAAGAGGACGACTGGTGTCAGCGGAGGAATGGAAATCTGCACGCCGAGCACGGCGGCGATGGGGTTGAGGCGGAAAAGTCTGGCGAGCACGACCGCGAGGACCACCTGAACGCCGAGGAACGGGCTGCAGCCCAGCATCACGCCCATACCAACGGCGAGGGCGACCTTTCTCGGGGTCGTGTGCTGCCGCGCGAGCAATTCGATTTGCGCTCGCAGGCGAGCCACCAGAACCATGGCTTTGCGTCTACCCCGTTTCCCCCGGGTTCGCCACCCAGGGCCGTTTGACAACGAGGGCTGGCGGGGGCGAGATGTTTCGGTGGAGTTTGAAACGGCACAGCGCACCAGCGAACTCGAGCAGGCGTGCGTCGTCATTCCGGTCTTCAACAACGGCCGGACGGTCGGCGACGTGGTCCGCGGGGCGCTGGCACATGTCTCCACGGTCATCGTCTTCGATGATGGCTCGACGGACGGCTCCGCCGAGAGCGCACAGGCGGCCGGCGCAACCGTGCTTCGCCAGAAAGCCAACGCTGGTAAGGGGACCGCGCTTCGGCACCTTTTCGAAGCTGCCCACCAGCGGGGCTTCCGCTATGCCATTGCGATGGACGCGGATGGGCAGCACCTCCCCGCCGATTTGCCCCGATTCCTGGAGGCGGCACGGAAGGCGCCCGGCACCCTCATCCTCGGAGCCCGGGACCTCGTTGCTGCTGGCGCTCCAGGTTCGAGCGAGTTTGGCCGGAAGACGTCCAATTTCTGGATTTGGCTCGAAACAGACATTCGGGTCGCCGACAGCCAGTCCGGTTTCCGGGCTTACCCACTGCCGGAAACCGTGCAGCTGAAGCCATGGGGAAGACGCTACGAGTTCGAGGCGGACGTCCTGCTTCGTGCGGCGTGGGCGGGAATCCCGATTCAAACAGTGCCCATCCACGTCCTGTACCCTGCGGACCGCGTCACGCATTTTCGCCTGGTGGTGGACAACGTCCGCATCGTGGCCCTCAACACGCTGGCTTGCCTGCGGATGCCCCTGCCACTGCCGCTGGGCCCACGACTGAACTGGCTTCCTCATCGCCCGGGGCTCTCGCTGTTCGCGCTACGCCGCTGGGCTTGGCTTGGCGGAGAAGGACCCGGTTGGCGGGCAACAGCTGCGGCAGCCGGCCTCGTCTGTAGTGTCGCGGCACTCGACCCCTGGCTCCGGGTGGCCACCGGGCTGAGCTGCGTCATTGCCGGGCTGGGCGCACTCCCCGCGCTGATGGCCGCCATCGGCTGGACGGCACTGGTGCACCGCGGGCTTGGTCCGGGGCTGGCAGCGGCACTGGTGGTGGGACTCTTCGCCTCGCTCGGTGTTCTTGAGGCACTCCTCCTCCCTAGCAGGCCCCATGCAAAGCGGTGGTCCGGCCAGAGCCGTGGGGGCGTGTTCGGCTACTGGTTCTTCTTCCAGGTGACCCGGTATTTCGGGCTCTCCCCCGCCTACTGGGTTCTCTACCCAGTGACATTTTATTTTCTGTGCGCCTCACGCACGGGCCGCAATGCCTCGCTCCAGTTTCTCGAGCGTGCGGTGGGATTCGCGCCGTTGCCAGTTCGCCTCTTTCGCACCTATCGCCACATTCTCTCCTTCGCCCGCACGATGGTGGACCGAGCGCTGTTCGCAACCCGGGGCAAGGAAATCTTCCGGTTCGAAGCGAATGGCTTCGACCACATCCGCTCGGCTGCCGCGAACGGTCGCGGGGCGATTCTCCTCACCGCCCACCTCGGCAACTGGGAGGTCGCAGCCGCCCTGCTGGGGGAGGCCGCGCAGAACCTGGCCATCGTCGCCTACCGTGGAGACCACGAGAAGATTACGCGGTACATGGACCGGGCACAGGGTCCCCGACCGAGGATTATCGAAGTGGGCTCGGACAGCCTTTCCTCGCTGGAGATGCTCCAATCGCTCCGCGCGGGGACCGTCCTTGCCGTCCAGGGCGACCGCCCAATGGACCGGCATGTTGTTCTGGTCCCGTTTCTGGGTTACGAGGCCCCCTTCCCGGTCGGGCCCTTCCTCCTGGCCGCAGTGAGTGGCGCGCCGCTGATTGCCACCTTCTCCCTGCAGGTAGCGCCGGCGAGCTACCGCTTCTTCGCCGACCCGCCGCGACAGCTGAGCTTCCGGAGGGACGAAAGCCGAGACGCTCAACTAAAGACATGGGTCGAGGAGTACGTCCGTCGGCTCGAAGGGCTGGTCCGCCAGTACCCGTACCAGTGGTTCAACTTCTACGAGTTTTGGGACGCGGCGCCACCGCCCTCGGTCACGAGACCTCCGGAGCTGCACGCTCCCGGACATGAAGCTCTCGGACCAGACGCCGGACGTCCCCGCCCAGCGGGCAATCCGGATCGACCGGCGGCACCCATGCCGTGAGCTGTTCCAACAGCTCGGTTCCGGCGCGCGACGTTGGATGCGGCGCCCCGAGGTAGGTCGCCTGACGGAGGCCAAGCGCAAGCGACGCCTGCACCAGGGCCAGCCGCTCGGCTTGTCGGAGCGCCTCGAGCGCGGCCTGTGTCCCAAATGGGACGACGTCCTGGTTGTGACCGTTGGTGGGAAGGCTCTGGATGCTGGCAGGCGTTGAGTAGCGACGCATCGAAGCGACGATGGCCGTGGCGGCCAGGTTCACCCCGGCGAGCCCGGACTGGGCTCCCGGCTTCGCCGAGAGGAGGAGGGGTAAGCCTCCGTTGCGACCCGGGTCGAGAAGAAGGTCGAGCTGGCGCTCGGCGAGGTTGGCGAGCTGGGTGAGCGCGAGGTTGAGAGCGTCGGAGACAAAGGCGACCTGCTGCCCGAAGAAGTTTCCCCCGTGAATCACCCTGCCCTCTTCGGGGAAAAACACCGGGTTGTCGCTCACGCCATTGAGGTCGTTGGTGATGACCTGCTGCGCGTGCCCTACCGTTTCCTCCACCGCCCCCACGAGCTGCGGCACGCACCGGAGGCTGTACGCCTCCTGAAGCGGCCGGTCCCGCTTCGCGGTCGAGCCGCGCAAGAGAGCCTCCAGTCGTTGCGCCACCCGGTGCCCCGAAGGATGTCCGGACAAGGCCAGCAGTGTGGGCGTGGTGAAACTGCCCGCAGCGCCGATTGTCTCCACGAGCAAGGCCGAGAGCTCCAGACTGATGGAGACGGCGCGACGGGCAGAGGCGAGTGTGAGCGATGCCGCCGCTGCGGTTAGTGCGGTGCCGTTGACCAGTGCAAGCGCGTCTCGACCTTGGAGCAGCAAAGGTGTCAGCCCACCGCGCTCCAGCGCCTCAGCGGCAGAAAGGCGTTGCTCACCCAGGAATGCCTCGCCCTCGCCGCAGAGCGCCGCGGCGGCATGGGCCAGAGGAGCAAGGTCACCGCTGGCTCCAACGGATCCCCACTCGGGCACGGCCGGCGCCCAGGGGACGGCCAGGGCAGCGCTGAACGCGTCGAGGACTCCTAAGCTGACACCGGAGTGCCCCTCACCCATCGACCAAGCCCGCGCCAGCAACATAGCCCGCGCGACGGGCGGTGCGAGCATTTCCCCCTGGCCCGTGCGGAGGTGATTGAGAAGCCCGCTCCCCTGCGCTCCTGCATCGGCGGAGGCTCCGAAGGACACAAGCGGTCCGAACCCCGTCGACAGTCCGTAAATGGCGTTGCCCGCATCGGCGTGCTCCTGCACGAAACGCGCACACCGGGCGACACGGTCACGGGCGGAGTTCGAGAAGGAAAGCGTGATGGGACGCGCGGCCTCCTCCAGGTCTGTGGGCACCAGCCGCCGCCGGCCGTCGAACACCAAGCTGTAGGGCTGGGAGTTCATGTTTGATAGAAAAGCTGTTGAGCGCGCCGCCGAGACACCTTGCCGGTTGCGGTCGTGCAGGCGCTCCAGAAGTCCTCAGGCATCGGCCTGGGCTGGAGATAGGGCACAGGAAGCGTGAAGCCCTGCGGCGCAGCGCCTCGCAACAGGGGCTGGACGGCCGCCCGGCCCTCGCCAACCAGAAGGACGCAGCCCTCGTAGGGCCGCTCGAGGGGAACTGGGTTTACCATCCGGCCATTGTCCAGCTTGAAGAGCTCGTCTTTCCTCCCTTGAAAAACGAAGCCCTCCCCACAGGCCGTTGCCAGATCTCCCGTCGCGCGCCAGCCATCCGGGGACGCTACCGGCGTCAGCTGGTCGCCTTGCACGTAGCCCATGGCTAGGTTGGGACCCTGCACGAAGAGCTCGCCGGTGCGTTCGCCAGCGTCAGTGCGGAGTGTCAACGCACACCCCATGGCGCGCCCCAGGAAGTCGTCGGTCTCCCACTCGCCCGCACCGCCGAGTGACACACCCGGCGCGCACTCCGTCTGTCCGTAGCCGACGCGGAGTTGTGTCGCTTGCAGGCGCCGCCGGACCCGCCCATGCACGGGCGCCCCCCCCACAATTCCCCCTCGCACGCGGCGCAGGGAGCGATCGGAAAGACGCTCGATCATTCGCGGGACCGTGAAAAGACAGTCACCTGGCGAAGCGTCGAAGACCTCGGGGAAGGCCGGGGCGGAAACCGACCGAACCGCGCCCTGGTAGAGCAACCCCATCAGCAGCTCGAGGGTGAACCCAAAGGCGTGGCTCCAGGGAAGGTAGCCGGTGATGGTATCGCCTGTGCCATAGCCGAGCGCGCCGTGGTGGGTGTCCGCTACATGAAGCAGGGCTTGCTCGGCGAGCGCGACAGCCCGGGCAGTCCCTGCGCTGCCGCTTGTGAAGAAAATGGTCGCAGGGACATCGCTCGCCTGCGATTGGAGCGAGTCGGACGCCGCAACCTGGCGTAACCCTTCGCGGGCGCTCATCACGGCCGTGACGCGCGCCGCGCGACACCGGTCCTCAAGGTCGTCCTGGGAAGCCCCTGGGGGCAGGGGCACGAACGTCATCCCTTGCTGGAGACAGGCAATGAACGTCGCAACGAAGTCCAGGCCGTTGGGAAGTACCACCGCCACCCGATCGCCCCTTCTCAACCCCATTCGAACTAGGTCGCGCCCGACGTTCTTCGCTTGCAGTCTTGGGTCAGGGGAGCGGTGGCCCAGCGCGTCGAATAGGCACAACTCTGGTACGTTGGTAAGCCGATCGCAGAGCGTCAGCGTCGGTTCCATCGGTCTCCGCGGTGTCCTTCGTGGTGCAGGCGAATATACCTCGCCCCCTAACATGTAGGCAGTCGTGCACACTCACGCAAGCCGTCCCAGCGAGGATTCGGGGTTGCGCAGCCTGGACCCACCTGCGGCCAGCAAGGATTTCGCGGCGGGCTCTGGATTCCTAGCAGCCAGGACGGAGGTTCAGGAGGTCGCTTGGAACCTCAAGGTGGCTCGGAATTCCTACGCCGCTCAAGAAGCATCGGCCGGCCACCATCACCGGGCAGGGCTCGCCAGCCAGGCGCGACGCGGCCCACTCGCCGGGCCCGTGGCAGCCTTCGAAGCCAACGGAGCCTCACGTGCCCCGGAAGCCGAGCCCCCAGATTGTCCCGCCCGGTTGCCGCTGCGGCTCCGCTTCGAATCGGCGCACAGGTAGTGTAGAAGCGATACACGCCCTGAGGGAAATGGGGCGTCAAGCGGTGGTAGCTCAGTTGGTAGAGCACGAGCTTCCCAAGCTCGGGGTCGCGGGTTCGAATCCCGTCCGCCGCTCTTTCGAAGGAAACGGAATCACTGAGTTTTCCGAGTCGCCGTTCGCAGCCCCTTCCGAAGTCGCCTCTCCCCGTGTCTGTCCCGTGTTTTTTGAAGGCGGGATCAGCGTCAGCTTGCGCATCTCCGCCCCGAGGTAGTCCTGTTCGAGATGCGCGTAGCGCTCGGACGTGATGCGGGCAGGGGGCGCTCGTAAGCGGTTACCCCGGGGCCGGTCCACCAGGTGACGCCTGGACCGCCTTGTCCGGCCCGAAGAGAAGGAGACCCTGATCTATTCACTCGGAGAAGCCGTCGTCCGGCTCGCCGGCTCTAGGAGGGGAGCGTGCGAGCGCGCACGCTCCCCTCAATGTTGCCCCGTTGGAGCCTCAAACGCGAGTTTAGCCGCCGCCACCGCCAACAGGTGGTGTCTTGTGAGGATCCGCGTAGGGTAGCGGGTTCTTAGGATTCTGAAGATTCGGCACCAAGTCGTTCGATGCTCCACCGGGAGCGCGCTGGATGTTCGGATATTTGATGATGGTTTTGTCGAAGTCCACCATGGGTTGGTAAACGAGCGCCAAGGCCCAACCGTTGTCCTCGCCCGAATACTTACCTGGCGAGGACGTCAGCGTGCGCATCGGCGCTGCTCCGTTGAAAATCATGTCGTACTTCTCGTAGGGGTCCATCGTGAGATTATAGAGTGCGCCGATCGCGCCCAAGTTGGCGGTCGCACCCAACCACGAGTCCTTAGCGGTATAGGTGTATTTCCATGCGATTCTTACCCACGGCTCCTTTGGATCGCCGCCGATATCGGCTCGTACTGCAAAAAAAGTCTCGCCGTCTATATAAATCCACGAGTCCCGCGCTGAGTGCGGAGCTTTCCCTAGAATATAGGCGCTGTTGTCTATGCTATCGAAATAAATCGGCTTCCCATTGTTATCCTTCATCTCGCCTTTGGGGGGCGGAGTAATGCCCGCGAGGGCGGCGAGAGTCGCCCAGCAGTCGATGTGCGACATCATTTCATCGTAATGAGCACCAGCTGGAATCTTGTTGGGCCACCACATCACACCTGGAACCCGCCAGCCGGCCTCAAACGGGGAACCCTTCTCACCGCGGAATGGCGTAGTTCCTGCGTCGGGCCAAGCATCCAGCCATGCCCCGTTGTCGGCAGTGATGACGACTATGGTGTTCGGTGCCTCTGCGCGGATCGCGTCCATGATCCGGCCGATGTTGGAGTCGAGTTCCAACATGGCATCCGAGTAGTTGCCAAGATGTGTCCGTCCTCTGAACTCGGGGGCGGGATTGTTCGGGTTGTGCATCTTCATGAAGTTGACGTCCATGAAGAACGGCTTGCCGCTTTTCGCGTGTGCCTTGATATAAGCAATCGCCGAATCCGCCTGCCGCACGTCGAACATCGCCAGATAATCCCAGGTGATGGTGCCGGTCTTGGTGGCTGGTTTTCCCGCCACACCTTCCCACTCGCCCAAGTTTACGACCGTGTCGTACATCTTGTTGAACTCCGCGTTGAATGATGGGAACCACGGATGCATGCGGGGCGACGTATCGTTGTATGAATAGACGCCCGGGTAATAGGCGGCGAAATGCTTCATCTCGTCGAAACCGTGCTCGATCGGATAGGCGTCGGGCTTGTCGCCCATGTGCCATTTTCCAGAGTAGTAGGTCGAATAGCCGTTTTTCTTGAAGAATTCGGCGATGGTCGGCGTCTCCTTCTTCAAGGCGTTCGGATCACCGGGGGCGACCACGATTGAGAGCGCCGAGCGGATAGGGATACGTCCGGTCATGAAGGAGGCGCGGCCCGCAGTGCAGCTCGCTTGGCCGTACCAGTTCGAAAATGCTGCGCCCTCCTTGGCAACGCGGTCAATGTTTGGCGTGGGGTGACCCAGACCTTTGCCTCCACCATTGACGTAGCCGAAATCGGCCCAGCCCGTGTCGTCAGTCATGAGCATGACGATGTTCGGCCTTGTCCCCTGGGCGAAGGCTGAGGAGGTCGCGGCGGAAGCAAGCAGAAGTGCGATGAGGACACTGGGGAACATCGAACGTTTCCTTCGACTCATAGTGACGACCCTCCGCGGACTGGTTCGGTTCGGTTTCTGTTCGGTTGTGATCTGCCACAAGCGCTTCGCCCCGTGCCCGGGACGGAGGCCGCCCGGTTTCCACTACTGGTCGCTCTTCGTCAAAGGAAAGAAGACGAAGCCGGGCTTTCCGCGAGGGAGGGCGTGTGTTCTCCACCAAACAATGTCGAGCAGCAGAGCGGATCACCCGAGAGGCCCAGGAAGTTCGGAACCTCTTTCGACTCCGAACGCTACGCCTGGACCTTGGGTGAACCCAACCAGCGCTCAATGGACGGTGCCGATTGGCGGCGGATTCGGAAAGCTTCAGAAATTCGGAAAGCTGCTGATAAACTTCAATGCTCAGGCTTTCTGGGACACCGTCGGCCCGAGCGCACTTCCTTCCGCTCCGTGGATCCGGTTGCGGGTCACATTGCTCCTCTGACCTAGGCGAGCGACCGAGAGACGGCCCGCGAAGGTAGCGGCTGATCTGTGTTCGTCCTGTCTCGATAATTTCGAACTTCGCTAGACCTCGACGGACGCTACGCATCGTCCGTGGGTGAACCCGGGTGCTTCAAGCCCCCGAACTTACTCGAAGACGGCCCCTCGCAGCTTTCGCCGGACGTTCGCGGAACTTCAGCGGAGGAGCTTCCCAAGCTCGGGTCGAGGGTTCGAATCCCGTCCGCCGCTTCTCGTTCTCTCAAACGGGGAGAATTTCCCAGGCATTGTTGTGCTCATTGGCCTGCGACCGCGGCTGTTCTTCCTCGCCCACGCAGCGCAGACATGAGCGCCGGGAAAAGGACGACGGACAGCATTGCCGCGCCGACAAGGCCCGCCGCCGTGGCCGAGTGCATCCGTCCCGTCTTGACGCCGATGGTAGTGATAGCGACGACAAGTGGCAGGCACGTCGACGAGAAGAGGGCAAGGGGTAGAAGGTCAGCTCGCGGCAGGTCGCGACGGTAGAGCAAGGCTGGGGTCCCGCGAACGACGAGGAACAGGAGCAGGTAGAGCGGAACGAGAAGCATCGTGCGCGCGCTTCCTAGCAACGCGGCGAGGTCGAACTCGACGCCAGTCATCACGAAGAAGATCGGGGTGAGGAACCCGGATCCGAGGCCCTGGACCTTGTAGCGAATCGTCTTCCCGCTCTCCCCTTTTGCGGCGAGACCAACGACGAGACCCCCGGTGAAAGCACCAAGGACCATGTCTAGCCCGAAGCTATTCGCCAGGGCGACCATTGCGGCGAGGATGAGCACAGAGACGCGCACTGGGAACTCGCTCACGGCGTCGAGGGTCCGAGAAAGGAAGCCCACGACACGCGGCGGTCTCACGCTCAACCCGGCGGCAGCGGCTGCGACGGCGATGGCGATGAATGCCAGGGTGAGCCCGATCTGCTCCCAATGGCTGTACTCACTGGTCAGCACCGCCGACATGACTAGGATGGGTAGGAATTCTCCCGCTGCCCCGGCGGCCACCGCGAAACGGCCGAAGCTCGTCTCCGCCTCCCCGGCGTCGCTCAGGATCGGCATCAGCATCCCGAGCGCCGTCGTTGTGAAAGCCAGTGTGGCGAGGACCGGGGCGTGTATGAGCTTGAAACTAAAGAGGAGGCCCGACAGCACGCTCGCGATAACCAGCGAGAGAACCCACCCGCGGACCGCTAGCGACAGCGGCCGGCCCTTGAGCTTCGAAAAGTCGAGCTCCATTCCTGCTTGAAAAAAAAGAAACGCGAGGCCGACCCGGCCGAGAAACGCCAGCACCTCTCCAGGCGCTATTACCCCGAGAACATGCGGACCGAGCACAATGCCAAGGACGATCTCCACGACCACCGCGGGCAACCGGAAACCCAGCCGCAACTCCGAAATGAGTGGGGCGACCACAGCGACGACCGCAATCAGCAGCAGGCCGATCTCTGGAGAGTTCATCGCGTTGTTCTCCGTTCGACAGAGATGGGTCAGCGTCCCGCGGGGCGACCAGAACGGTGCTTGGCATCTATGGCGCTAGGGTTCAACAGCCTCAGTTGACACGCAAGCCGGGGCGACCCCGCGCCAACCCAGGTGCGAAGAGCCGCGGGTGCGTCGACTGACGAACACCCGCGCCGAACGTACTCCCGTCGGCGACGTACGGGCGAGCCTCGAAAGCACGAGGAAAGCCACGGCGATTCGCGAGGCGCTCGCGAAGAACCTCGACACGCAGTCGCCAGAAGGTCTTGCGTATCGTCGGAGCCTGTTGCGGCTGGGCGGCGCCTATCAGGCGACCGGTCGATTGAAGGACGCGGCGGACCTGTACCGACAAGTCATCACAGTCGGAGACGCGGCCTTGGGGCACGACGCGGAGGACGTGGAGACCCGACAGATGATAGCGCAAGCGAGCCATCGTCTCTGTGCGGTCCAGATGGCGCTCGGCGACGGCGCTGCAGCTGTCGACAACTGCCTCAGAAGCGTATCGTTCTACGACAGGCTGCTCGGCGCTTCGGAACCGACTGTCCAGCTGAAAGAGGAAGCGGCTGGAGCCACGGTGGCCTACGCGAACGCGCTGCGGTTGACGGGACATGTCGAGGAAGCGGTGCCGCTAATCGCTAAGGCGATCGCCGCACTCAAGACGCTGGCCGCAGGGAACCCGACCAATGGTCAGGTGCGTCTCGAGTTGGCGACCGCGCTCGTCCAGCAAGGAACGAGCGAGACGGCGCTCTCTCGGGATGGAGCAGCAGTCGACTCCTATCGACAGGCGGTCGATTTGTTCGACGGGCTGCTGGGGGCCGACCCAAGCAATCAGCGAATCCGAACGCTGCTGAGTTACCTCTTGCTTCGTCGGTCGCCCACCCTCCTCCGCACAGGAGCCGCGAAGGAAGCATCGGCGTCGACTCGCCGCGGGCTCGGTCTGCTCAAGGTTCAAGCCGAGCGAGGGACCGCTGGCCCGACCGACCTCAACGAGTACGCGTTCTGGCTATTGACCTGTGTCCCAGAAACTGAGCGTCGGCCCTCCGAGGCATTGCGATTCGCAAGGCGCGCCGTGGAGTCACAGGCAAACCCCATCTATCTCGACACCCTGGCGCTCGCGTACTTTCATACGGGAGCCGCCGCAGAAGCGGTGAAGACTGAAGAACGCGCGCTGGCAATGCTGCCCCCAGTCGCGTCCGGATCGAAACCGACTGGCTTGCGGAGCGAGCTCGAGAGTCACCTGATGCAGTTTCGGAAGTGATGCGCAGGTCTGCGTGGCGGAGCATCTTCTGCACGACAGCCATCGGAACGCGCCGAACGTACTCCTGAACGTACCGCTGGGAGCGCCTGGGAGCCCCGTCCTGAGGTCTCGACGGGCGGCGAAGGGTAGTGCCAAGACCCCATGGGTACGTTCAAGAGCCCTGGGCGGGCTTCCCAAGCTCGGGGTCGCGGGTTCGAATCCCGTCCGCCGCTCTAGTCGCGAGTAGAGTTGGGGCGTGACCAGGCAACGCAAGGGCCTAGCCGCGATCGACCCGCGCGCCGTGCCGCTGCCGCACGGGACCGAGGTGACGACACGCGTCGAGCGGGTGTTCGAGGATCGCCGCGTCCCGCAGGGAGTTGTCGGCCGAGTCGTGGCCATCCGAGAGGACGGTCTCGACATCCTGATCACTGGGATCGGCGTCCTCCGTTACGCCCGTGACGAACTCCTCCCGCGCCGTCCGGGTCAAATGCGGTTCGCAGAGCAGCGCGCCGCCGACTGGGAGGCTCTCCGTAGGTGCGTTGTCCTCGAGGCAACGGTGGGGTCCCGCGCTTGGGGGCTCGCTGAGGACGACTCGGACGTCGACCTGCGGGGAGTCTTCGTGCTTCCATTTTCGTGGACCTCAGGTCTCGTCGAACCGGCGGCCACGCTCACCAGTGCAGACGGAAGCACGACCTACTGGGAGCACAAGAAGGCGGTCCACCAGGCGATTCGGGCGGACCCGAACACACTGGAGTTGCTCTTCGTCAAAACCGCCCGACCGCTCGACCCGATCGGGGAGTGGCTTTTGACAGAGCGAGACGCCTTCGTTTCGGCCGATTTGTTTGGAAGCTTCGGACGCTACGCGGTGAGCCAGCTGGGAAAACTGGCTCGCTCGGCGCGGCTGGCGGCCCATCGTGGGCTGGTGCTCGACTGGCTCCGCGCAGACCCGGAGCTCGAACTGGACGTCGTCGCCGGGAAGCTGGCCGAAGTTTCTCCAAGGCCCGCCCCGACGCCGGCCGACGCTCACCTCGCGGCCAAGGAGTACCTCAAGCAACTCTACCGCTCGCTCCACGATCAAGGTCTCCTCGAGGCCAATGACTTCGCCTCTTTGGTTCGCTATGCGCGCGAGGGCGGAGCCCAGCCGGAGCCCGCCCGCGACCTGCGGCCGAAAAATGCTTACAACCTGTTGCGGCTCATCCATGTCGCTATGAACTGGCTTCGCACCGGCTCACCCGATCTCGAAATGAAGGGAGCCGTCCGGGAACGCCTGTTGATGATCAAGAAGGGTCAGGTCGAGCTCGATTCCGTTCTGGCCGAGGCGGAACAACTCGTTCCCGAAATGGAGGCAGCGCGGGACGCGACGGTACTTCCTCATCAACCCGACGTGGTCCGGGCAGACGCCCTGCTCCGACGCATCTCCGAGGAGATTGCTCGGCGGTGGGTGACGCGCGCCCCCGGGCCGTTTGGTTTAGAGGCCCCTCCCCCGCCGGCCTTGGCTCAGGAGGGCGAATGACCGGCGTACTCGACCTTCGGCAGCGCGTTGCCGCGGACAGGCTTCTCGACGAGGAGTCAGCGAAACGCAGTCATCTGGTCGTGTCGTTGTCCGGGGCCCACGCCTATGGTTTTCCGTCTCTAGATTCGGATCTCGATCTGAAGGCGATCCACGTCGCTCCAACGGAACAACTTCTCGGCCTAGCGCCGCCGCGGGCAAGCGCACCAGACCGATTGGAGACCATCGACGACGTCGAAGTGGACTATTCGTCGAACGAGATTCAGCAGGTCCTCGTCGGTATCCTGCAGGGAAACGGGAACTTCGCAGAGCGGATCCTGTCTCGATTCGTGCTCCGGACGTCGGCCGAGCACTCGGCGCTGCGTGACCTCGTACGACGGAGCCTCTCCCGCCGACTCCACCGCCACTACCGGGGATTTGGTATGGGGCAACTCAACGAATGGGAGAAGGACGGGTTTCGGTCTGCGAAGAAGCTGCTCTACGTGCTCCGCACCACCCTCACCGGCACCCACGCCCTCCTCACCGGAGAAATCGAGACCGATGTCACATTGCTGCTCGATGCGCACGGATTCGGTGAGGCGCAGGAACTGGTTGCGGAGAAGCGGAGGGGAGAGCGCGCGGAGCTGAGCCCCCAGGTGGCTGAGCGGTGGAAGAAAGGGGTCGCGGTCGCTCTCGACACGCTCGACGCCGCGATTACCAAATCGGTCCTGCCCGACGAGCCATCGAATGCTGCTGAGGTGGACGCGTGGCTGGTGGCCCTTCGGCGAGCCCGGTTGCCCTAGCCCCACTGATGGCCGGATAGGAGGGGGGTTCTGACAGGTCCAGAGCGGGAGCGAGGAATTGGTCTTGAACGTACTTCCGAACGTACCCCTGGGAGCGTCTGGGAGCCCCGTCCTGAGATTTCGACGACGGGCGAAGGTTACGGCCAAGACCCCGTGGGTACGTTCAAGAGCCCCGGGCGGGCTTCCCAAGCTCGGGGTCGCGGGTTCGAATCCCGTCCGCCGCTCTCGTTCTCTCAGATGGGGAGAACTTCCCAGCCACAGTTGTTGCGTGGTCCGCTTTCAGTCCTGAACGCCGGACCGAACGTCCGGAGGCGGCTCGCAAGCTCGGGGTCGGTCGGTTATAGGCTTTCGGAAGCGTGCAAAATGGACACGCAGGCGCGGTGGTTGGGCAAGTGGGCGCACGAACCCATCAGGCAGATGCGGCGGGGACCTGGGTACATCCTGGAGGCAGGGGGGACGGCCGGTGTTGGTTTTCAGGATCCCTTACGTTACCCACGGCCCGTCGGGGCCTGGGGCGGACGCCAGCGGGCTGCCTGGGCCCGGTCGCGGACGTTCAGCTTGCCCAGAATGGCGGAGACGTGGTGGTCCACTGTCTTCGCGGAGATAAAGAGACGCCTGCCGATTTCTGCATTGCGCAGGCCCTCACTAAGCAAAGTGAGGATTTCTGCCTCGCGGGTGGTCAGGCCCGCAGGATGGGTACGGGTACTCGGCCGACGCCCCCGGGGAATGTGGCGGCTTCCCAAGGCCCGAAGCCGTCCTGCCACCCGTGCTGCAGCGGCATGCATCTCTAGGCGCTCCAGCGCCACGAAAGAGCTTCGCAAGCTCTCCTCGTCGCTTAGGTCGTCCAAGGCCAGTGCCGCCTCGAGCGGGCAGCCAAGGCGCTCCCACTGCCGCCGGGCTGCAGCCGCACGACCTGACATTTGCCATCGAAAGACTGCAGGGCACCATTTCGGTAGGCGAGGCTGCCCAGCCCCGGCACGCCAAGAACAGAGGAGCAACTCGCCGGCGGTCCACGGATCGCCAACCTCGAGTGCCAGGGGCAGCGCCCTGGCGGCTTCGGTGAGCGCCCGGGCGTCGTCCCCAGCCAACCAGGCGGCTTCAGCGCGCGCGATGGAGACGGGTCCCAGGCGCTGGAGCTCCCCTGTGCGGCTGGCAAGGCCGAGCGCCTCGTCCAGTGCTGGCCATGGGTCCCCATCGCCTCGCCGAGCTCGTACGCGGCCAAGAACCGTCAGAGGATAGATGCGGTCCACGAGCGGCAGGCCCTGTCGTCTCAGGACCGCCTCCGCTCCAAGCAGCGCCGCCTCGAGCGTCCCCCGATGAAGGTAGACGAGGGCTCTCCACCCGAGGAGGTAGAAGCGATAGCCGTCGAGACCATGATCGTCGGTGTAGGGCAGAGCTGAAGCAAGGTAGTCCTCGGCGTCCGATAGCCGTCGCTGCATGACCGAGTACGAAATCAGGTTGGCCCACGCTCGAGCGGCATCGTCGTCGAGGCCAGCGGCGAGCGACAGCTGGAGGCTCCGGCGTAGCAGCCGCCATCCGCTTGGACGGGAGGTCTGGAGCTGACATGAACCCAGGTTGCAGAGCGCATGAATCTCGATGCCGTGCTCGTTGAGTCGCCGCGCCAGGGCGAGCGCCTTCCGTGCCCATCGTTGGCTCTCTGCATATTTGCCCGAGAGCATTCGCAGCTGAGCGGCATTGCTATAGGCGGCGGCCAGTGCGGCCCCTGGCTGCAATCGCTCGAGGGCGATAATGGCTTCGTTCGCCGAGCCCTCTGCCTCGGCATTGAGACCCGCGAACCAGTTGAAGCGAGACAGCCAGCGCAGCGCCGCACCATGGCGAAGTGCTTCTCCGTGGGCCTGCCATAGGGTGACAGCCTGTTTGCAAGTCTCTATGGCCTCATCGAGTCTGCCGGTGAGATAGCACTCGATCGAATACGCTTCGAGCAGTTCTGTCCTGCGCTGGCCGACCGCACCGCCTGATGCCAGCGCTCGGGCGAACTGGGCCGCGGCCTCGCGGTGTGAGCGGAGCAGCAGCGCCTGCTGAGCTGCTGCAACAGCGAACTCGAGGACCGCTCCGGCATCGCAAGCCCCGGCTGCGTGGTGAGCCAGTCTGGCAGGTTCAAGAGCCGCCTCCGCCCGCGACCGCAGCGCTGCCAAAACTCGCGCATGAAGCTCGCGATGACGCTCGGGAGGGAGGACAGAAAGTATCGCGTCACGGCTGATCTCGTGCCGGAACAGGAGCCGTGGCCCCTCAGTGCGGATCAGACCCATCTCGACGCAGGGCGCGAGCAGGAGTTCGGCGCCCAGGATTTCCGACATCAGCGAAAGCTCTACTACGAGGCCAACTGTCGCAGCTGCCTCGAGTGTCCGGCGCGCGCGCTCAGGCAACCGTGCAACACGTGCGAGGACGGCGTCGAGAATGTTCTCCGGAACCGAAGCTCTCGGCTCGGCCATGAGTTCGGTTAGGAAAAACGGATTACCACCTGTCTGGTGGTAGAGCTGGTGTGAATCGAGGCCGGTGCCGGAAGCCATTGCGTGCACCGCGCTTTCGGATAGTGGCTCAAGCTGGATTCGTCTCACCTTTCCTGAGGTCGCCAAGTCGCCGATGGCCAATCGAAGAGGATGTTGGGGCCCGACTTCGTCTTCGCGAAAGGTGACAACGAGTAGAGCGCGAGTGGAATCCACCCGCCGACCGAGGAAGCGCACCAGGTCAACGCTCGCAGCGTCCGCCCAATGTGCGTCCTCCACAACGAGAAGCGTTGGCTCGCGACGACTGACTTCGGCGAGCACCGCCCAGAATATCTGGTCACGCCTTCCTCGGGTGTCGATGACCCGTCGGAGCTCCGGCGTCGAGGCGAGGATGTCCAGCAGGGGTCCGAGTGGTCGCGGCGTCGAAAGTGAGTCGCAGCTGCCGAGGAGGACGCGCTTCCCGGAAGCGTGCGTCCGGATGAATTCGCGGATCAGCGTGGTCTTGCCGATTCCGGCCTCACCGCTGACCAGTGCGAGCAGTCCCCGCCCGTGCTGTGCCTCGCCCCAAGCGTCGGCTAGCGCCGCCAGGGGGCGCTCACGCTCATAAAACGCCATCAGCGCCAGAGTACTCCAACGCATGGTCGGAGTGCGCGGTCGCTAGAAGCAAAGTGAGGCAGCGCCGGCAATCAGCCGCTCGTGGACCACGTTCGCGCCTGCGATGAGCGTTCCCTCAAGGAGGTCCTGCTGAGCGTAGCCACGCGCTTTCACACATGGCGTACACGCGACAAGCTTGCCGCCGCGTCGGAGAAAATCTTTTACCAGTTCGGCCAGCGGGTCGAGCGGTGGGACGTGGGTAAGGTCGATGGCACGTCGCCGAGCAAGGTCGACTGCCGAACTGGTGAGGAAGACGGTCACCGCCTTGAAACCTGCGGTCATTCCTCCGTTGGCCAACGTAAACGCCACCGAGGAGAGCTCACTGTCGGTTCCCCGGGTCATCACCACCACCAGCTCACGTTGCTGCTCCGCCATAGGTCATCTCGTTGAGGGAGGGTCTGAGTCCACGACAGGCTCGCGGATTCCGGGCGCGGGGGACATCGGGAGAGTTCCCCATTTTGAGGAAAGATCGCCGACGCTCCGCCGTCCGGCGCCGCGATCGCTACTGCTTAATGCTCGAACTGGTCCGGACAACCTGGAAATTCGGTCACTGGAAACGTACTCCCGAACGTACCGCTGGGAGCACCTGGGAGCCCGAGTCCTGAGGTCTCGACGACGAGCGAGGGCATGCCAAGACCCTGTGTGTACGTTCAAGAGCCCCCGGCGCTCCAACGCGGAGCTGTGTTCTTCCCGTGTCGATAATCTCGAACTTCGCTAGACCACGACGGACGCTACGCCTGGTCTGTGGGTAAATCCGCCTTCTCCAACCCTTCAGACGCACTCGAAGATGGACGGTCGCAACCTTCACCGGACGTGTACGGAATCCCGGTGGAGGCGCTTCCCAAACTCGGGGTCGCGGGTTCGAATCCCGTCCGCCGCTCTGTAACCTTCAATTACGCAGCTTCCTGAGTCGTGATTCGAAGTTCCGTCAGAACGCACCGCCGGCTCTCGAAAGACGCATCGAGATGCTCGAACGACACTGCGCCGAGCCCGATGCTCCTCAGCGAATGGCCGTCGGCGCAACGGTGGAACCGGTTGCACCCCTCATTTTGAGCGGCTGCAGCACGAAGGCGAACTCGTAAGCCTTTTCTTTCGCGAGCTCCTCCAGCTCGAGGTTCTCCAGCAAGTACACACCTGCGCTGACCAGCGTGACTTGATGGACCGGGAATCTCAAGTCGTCGGGATGAGGAAAGACATCGATGCCCCAGTTGTCGCACCCGATTATCATCACCTGTCGCGCCACCAGCCACTCAGCCGCGGTCACCCCCACGCCCGGTTCCTCGCGGACAAACTTGTCCTTCTGAGTACTCCAAAGACGCCCCCAACCGGTCCGTATTGCAACGAAATCGCCCTTGCCAATTTCGGTGATGCCCTGGCGTGCCATGGCCTGCTGGAGATCGGTCACTGTGATCTCGTAGCGATCCGGCAGGACGTCGACGCCCTTGAGCCCAGCGATGTCCAGCATGACGCCACGGGTGAATATCGTCCCCATCCTCTCCACACCGAGATGGGAGAACCCCCTTCGCGTCATCGTCTTGTCATTGTCGAAACAATTGTAAAGCTCGTTGGCAATGGTGATGTGCGCAAGCCCATCGACCTGCGTGCCAATTTGCCCGAGCTCGCTCACCACGAGCTCCTCGTTGCCTCGCTCTTGCGCTCGGCCGGTAGGCTGTGTGGTCGGAGCCGTGAAGAGGCTGAATTGTCGAGGCCCGAATTTGGGCATGTCGGCGTCCAGAATTTTCCCGAGCTCAAACATCCGACCATTCCGAATGAGGCGCGTGGCCCTAAGGACGAGTTCCGGCGTCTGGAGGTTCGCGGCACCGCGCTCGTCAGTTGCGCCCCAAGCAGATGGGCAACGCTTCTCGCGTGGCAGCGGCACCCAGCCTTGTTGCGCGATCCCCGACAAGGGCCAGAGAATCGCCGCCGCCACCAAGCTAACAGCTGCTTTGACCGTGTATGCTCTTTGGTTTTTCACCGAGTGCCTCCTGCGAGGAGAGGCGGTCACACTAGCGCCTCCACACGTTGTTGAGGGCCCCATCGGCTTGGGGCCCATGAACCGGAAGCGATGCGCTCGCCGAACGTACTCCCGAACGTAGCGCTGGGAGCGTCTGGGAGCCCCGTCCTGAGGTCTCGCCGGGCGCCGAGGGGTACTCCAAGACCCCGTGGGTACGTTCAGGAGCCCGGGGCAGGCTTCCCAAGCTCGGGGTCGCGGGTTCGAATCCCGTCCGCCGCTCTAGTTCTCCCAGATGGGTGAGAACTTCCTTCCCAGCCACAGTTTTGGCGTGGTCCGCTTTCAGTCCTGAACGTCTAACCGAACGTCCCCAGCGGTATCGCAAGCTCGGGGCCTGTCGAGTACAGGGCGTGAGAGGTTGAAAATGGACACGCACACGCAGTGGTTGGGACGATGGGCACACGGACGCATCAAGAGGACGCGGCGAGGACCTCGGTACATCCTGGAGGCGAGAAGGTCCTGGAGGTTTCAGATGCGAAATGACCGCGGGAAGGTGCCTCCGGGGCCGCCCTGCCACCGTCTTTGAACGGCAGCATGTGGGGGGTGCGGGTTCGTCGATCCCCGTGGGTCTGGAGGTCCAGCCAGAAGCTCGCAAACAGGTTTCCAAACAGGCTCGGAGATGGCCCTAGCAGGTCGTGGGAGCGGTCTCGAGGCCCACCCTTACCCGGAGTCAAGACCCCATGGGTCTGTTTGGGACCCGGGCAAAGGCTTCCCAAGCTGAGGGGTGACCGGAGCCGGTGGGGTGGCGGTTGCCCATGCCCGGATGGGTGGCGTCGGCTTCGCAACTTGTGGCTGTCGTCGACCAGATCCCTAATCTCTAGCTCGAGGCCGATCCGCTAGATCCGTGGCTTCTTCGACGGGGTGTTTGCGGCCTTCTTCGTCGATACCTTCTTCCCCCCGACGAAGGGCATGGCCGCGGCCTGTTTCATCCAGGAGGCCACCTGGCGCTCGTCGAGATGGTCCACGGATGCCAGCTCGACGCCGCGTGTGGACTTGCCCATCCCGATCGGTGTGACCGGCGGTTCCGGCTTGATCTCCATGCCACGTATGAACATCAGCTTGACGTGTTCGACAAAGGCGCCGGACGAGAAGCACCAGCCCTCGCCCACGCCGTAGTACGCCATTCCCCATTTCACTGCGCGCCGAAGGTCGGGCAACATCTTGGTCGCCAGGGCATCGATGCGCTCGGCAATACCGCGCTGCGGCTGCGGCAGGCTGGCGATGTAGGCGAAGACGGGTTCGTCGCCATCAGCGGCCTTCGCGGCGCTTGCCTTTCCCGTCATGGCAACCAGCAGCTTCGTGATGGCTTTGCCGTCGGAGGTCTTCTTGCCCTTGGCCTTGTGCGCGACGATATGCTTCACTGGGTTCCTTTTTTGAGCTGCCGGGCGAGCGCCCAGAGGTACCAGCACGATGGCAACCTATCGTCGTGTGGGGCCCGCTGTATATGAAGGACGCGCTTCGGGTCTAGCGCCTCTCCAGGAATTCTCTGCCTTCGAATATCGCCGGCATCGCCCTTTCGATTCGCGCCACCCGCGTCGCCGGCTGCTTGGCCGCGGCGAAGTGGTAGAGGTAACTTCTCTGCCGCCCCGGCGTCAGAGCTTCGAAGGCGCGCTTGAAACGTGGGCCCCTCCGGAACCGCTCCGTCAACTCATCGGGAACCGGAAAATCTGAGGTCTTCTTCCGCTCCATCCGCAGCCCAGCCTTCTCGACTGCGATGGCCTTGCGCACGTAGGCCTTGATGATCGCCGCCTTCGCCGTGATGTCCTTCACGCTGGTGAACTTCATCACCCGCCCGGCTTGCACTTGACCGAGCTGCACGAGCACCTTCTTGGGGTCCTTCAGCAGAGCGCCCTGAAAGAAGCCCAGACCGAAGTAGTCCTTGAAGCCCTGCATGATGACGATGTTCTTCCCATCCACCGTGTAGGTGGGCTTGCCCCACTTACACTCCTCCTTCATCGCAAAGCCGGCGAGCACCCGCCGCATCACCGCGATCTCCGCCTCCCACCGCTCCTGATACGCCATCTTCATGCCAGCGCCGTCATCCACAGTATTTGGCGCAATTAGACGCGCCTGAATCTGCCGTGCCGTTAGGTCGCAGATCCAGGGGGGTGCCCCGCGAACCACGGCGAGATGGCCGGCATTTCCTTCTCGAACCCGCTGCGATTGTTGAAGCTGAGGATCCCCGCGCGGGCCGCGTTTCGATTCTCGAAATCGTGCGTCGTTCGACCGGGGATGAGGATCAACGTTCCCCTGGGCGCAGCAATCCAGTCCCCGTCGATGAACGCGGAAGTCAGCCCCGAACCGTACGGACTTTCCGGGCACTGCCGCTCGGCCGGTGGCTAGTCTCCCGCGGCAGAAGCACCAAGTCGGCCGCTTCCTCTGCGTCCCTGAGAAGCGTCTTGCGCGGCGTGCCCATCCTCGCACGCACGGTCAAACCACGGACAAGGTCAATGACTTGGCTCGCCCGCGCGGCTACAGGAAAGTCCGACGGGATTTCTCCCGCGCTGATCCCGTCCCGGAAACGACGTTCCACTAGCGCCACGGCGCCAGCCGCAGCGTTCTGTAGGAACTGCCGGACCTCTGCGTCGTCCACAAGCGGCGCGACGCACACGAGAAGACAACCCACGGCCGAGCCTTCCTCGGTCGCACTTTCGACGGCGTGCCTCAGGAAGCTGGCGAGCGAGTCGCGAAGAGGCTGCGGCGAGAGGAGTGCCTTCGCAGCGAGAGCGCCCTTCTTCTCTGCGTACGCCCTGAGGACGCGCAGGAATAACGTCCGCTTGTCCCCGAAGACGGCATACAGGCTCGGCCGACCGACACCCATCCCGGCGACGAGATCGTCGATCGTCACTCCGTCGTAGCCCTTCGACCAGAACACCTGGGTCGCCTTTTCCAGCGCTTCCAGCTCGTCGAAGCTGCGCGGTCGTCCACGCGGCCTAGTGGCATTTTGAATCATTTAGTTCAAAACTCCTTGCGTCTGACCATCCGCCCCATTACAGTACCGAACAGTTCGAAATTGGCAAGGCGACCCTGTCGTCGCGAGGAAACCACCCATGAGACATTCGATCGCTCTCGTCACCGGCACCACCTCCGGGCTCGGTTATGCGGCAGCCCGCATGCTCGCCGCCGAGGGCTGCCGCCAGGTCATCGTCACCGGCCGCAGCCTGGCCCGGGTCCAGGAAACGGCCGCTCAGCTCGCGGCTGAGACCAAGACCCAGGTCTTCACGCCGCTGGAGCTGGATCTGAACGCACCGACCAGCGTCCAGTCCGCCCTCGCCGAGCTGGTCAAGCGAGGTCGGCCGATCGATTTCCTACTGCTCAATGCCGGGATGGTCGGTGGCAAGAAGCGCGTGCTCACTGCGGCGGGCGTCGAGGCGGCTCAGGCCCCGCTCATCGGCCATCATCAACTGACCGTCGGGTTGCTCGGCGCCGACCTGCTGAGCCCCAGCGCGCGGATCGTTATCGCCGGCGCGGAACCTGCCCGAGGGGACGTCCCTATGTTCAGCTACACCGACGTGGCGGCCTTCGCGGCCAAACACCACCAGGGTGACCGAACCGCCGCTGTTGAAGCCCTGGTGCGCAGCGGGCCGAACGTGAAGTACGAGCCCAACCGGGCGTATGCCGACGCGAAGCTCATCGTCGCTTGGTGGGCCGCTGCGCTGGCACGGCGGCTACCCTCCGGCATGGCCGTGTACGCCGTCTCGCCCGGTAGCGCGCCCGACACCCAGGCGGCGCGGAACGCTGGGCCGGCCATGAAGTGGCTGTTGATTCCGATGGTGAAGCTCCTCCCCGGCATGACCCATACGCCGGAGACCGCAGCCCGTCGGTACCTCCAGGCCTCGGAGTTCGGAACCGACGTCTCGGGCCAATTCTTCGCCTCGGCGCCCAAGAAGCTCACAGGCCCAATGGAGGCGATGCGCCACCCGCACTTTCACGATCGCGCCAACCAGGAAGCCGCGTGGCAGGCCGTCGTCAAGGTCTCCGGCGTCGACTTCTCCTCCGCAGCACCCTTGAGCGCGGTGTCGTCCTGAGGGAGCACCCGCTCGCGGCTGAATTGAACGTGGTGACCCAAATGAGCTGGCGAGTCCTGGGTAGCCGTTCCCGCGCTTCGATCTCGTCGAAGCTGTGCGGTCGTCCACGCGGCCTAGTGGTCTTTTGAATCAAGGAGCAGATCGAGCATTTCCACAAGCAGATGGAGGAGGGCAATCCGATGAAGCGCTTTGGTCGTCCCGAAGAGATCGCGAAGGCAGCCGTTTTCCTGGCCTTCGACGCGACGTTCACGAACGGACACGAACTCCCCGTGGACGGCGGCATGACCCAGCTCTGATCGAGGAGGCGAAAATGGGCCCGGTTCTAACCGTGATGAAGGTGATCTACGCGGCCGCGACGGCCCTGGTGTTCCTCGCCTTTCTCGGCTCAGGAGTGGGCTACATCCTTCATGCTCGACAGTTCTCCGATGAGTTGAGGCATCTTGGCTACCCCCCATACCTCTTGGGTCTGCTCGGTGCTTGGAAGGTGCTCGGCGCGGTGGCGGTGGTCGTGCCCGGGCAGCCGCGGCTCAAGGAGTGGGCGTACGCGGGGATGTTCTTCGACCTCTCGGGTGCGGCGGCCTCGCGCGGCTTCAGCGGCGACGGGGCCGCGGCGACCCTCGCACCGCTTGTTCTCGCCGTCGTCGTCCTACTTTTATGGGCGTTTCGTCCAACGGATCGCACTCTCGTCGCGTGGCCAGGTTTTGGCGTCGCTAGAGGGACTTGATCCAGTCCTTCAGGCGACGTGCCTCCAACTGGATGTAGTCGCCGTCGTGCAGCACGTGCGTTAGAAGACTCGCGCCTTGCATATCCGCATCATCCATGGCTCGGGGCTCTGATGCCCCTCGCCGCCGTCAGCGGGCCGTCCGAGCTCGGGGTCGGCCGTTAAGCCCTTCCGCTGCGTCGATTTCCGGTCGCCGCAGTTGGGTTCTTCTTAGTGGTGGTGGGTTTCGCTGGAGGCGAGACGGTCGGACGGGACGCCCGACGAACGCGCTCTCAGAGGTTAGCCGTCCCCTGTCCGCCGTCGTGGTCGCCTACAAGGAGAGCGTTGGTCTGGTTCTTGGGCTCCCCTCTCACTCGGTAGTGGGGTTTCGACAAGCCTAACTAGCCGTCCGACTGAGATCCTGATCGAACAGGACCTCCGGGTACTTCTTCGCAACATTGAGAAGCTTTAGAGCGGCGTCGGATGGCTGACGGGCGTCTGCCTCCCAAGCCTGGACGGTACGTGGGCTGACGTTCAGGATTCGAGCGAACGCGGCCTGTGACACCCGCATCCGGGTACGCACCGCGACAACGTCCGCTGCTGTCATGGGCCGTAGGGGCTTCAGCTCGACATCGCGGACAGTAAGCAGAGCCTTCCCACGGTGGTACGCAATCGCGTCCTCAAGCCCAGCCTTGATCTTCGAGAAGGCGCGGCTGCCAGTTGCCCTGCGCTTCATGGCGTCTCCTTCTTGAGTCGCCCGACCAATGCGGCGACCTCTCGGCGCTCCGCTGTCGATAGGTCGGTCTTCTCCCGCTTTCCAAAAATCGCGACCAGATGGGTAACCTGTCGTGCGGCTAGATCGAGGTAGTACACGCGCACGCCTCCTCTGGTTCCACGTCCAACCGCTCGCTGTCTGGCCCGGATCTTCCGCAAGCCGCCTGTCCCGGGCACCAGATCGCCGGATTCGGAGTCGGCTAGAATGCGTTGTTCGAGTGCCACCATGTCGTCGTGAGAGAGCTCTCGGTCTCGCTCGAGCTCGGTCTACGCTAAACCCCGCCGATTCGACGAATCTTCGTCGCACGGCCCTATACTACCTAGTAGCACAGACATCCTGGTCTTGCCAACCCACCGGCTGTCGAACCAAACGGCCGCGCAAACGCCCTTTCTCCCGGAGGCTCGAGGAAGCCTCCAGAGCTTTGGTCTTAGGGGTGTACCCACCCGGTCGGTGCGTTTGCGAACCCCGGAAAGGGTTCCCACGGGCAAGAGTGGGAGCGCAAATGCCGAGCCGACTGAGGTCGGCAGGAGAGAAGGTGGCCAATGGACAGCCCTGGTCGGCTTGGACGAGGCGTGCTCACTGACAGCAGCTAGTCTTCGGCCCGTCTGGCGGAAAGCGCCTCGCCGGAAACCTCGCCGAACGTAATCCTGAACGTACCGTTGGGAGCGTCTGGGAGCCCCGTCCTGACGTCTCGACGACGGGCGAAGGGTAGGCCAAGACCCCGTGGGTACGTTCAGGAGCCCGGGGCGGGCTTCCCAAGCTCGGGGTCGCGGGTCGAATCCCGTCCGCCGCTCTCTCGAAGGAAACGGAATCACTGGGGTTTCCGAATCGCGGTTAGCAGCCCATTCCGAAGTCGCTCCTCCCCGTGTCTGTCCCGTGTTTTTTGAAGGCGGGATAAGCGAGAGCTTGCGCATCTCCGCCCCAAGGTAGTCCTGTTCGAGATGCGCGTGGCGCTCAGACGTGATGCGTGGGTCCGCGTGTCGGAGAACTCTCTGCACCGCAGCCATTTGAACGCCCGCACCGAGAAGCAGCGACCCAGCGGAATCGCGGAGATTGTGCAAGCGAGTCGGGCGTACTACGGGCTTAGGGCATAGCTTCCCGCCGCGTCTTCTTCTGTCCGTGCAGCGTCGGGCGAAAAGGTAGCGGCGGACGGTCTCTTCGGTTGACGCGAAGCTTTTTCCGGTTGACTCAATTCGATTTTGCTGGAAACATAGAAACATGAGGACGAAAGAGGCAATCGACGCACTGGGGGCCCTGGCTCAGGATACCCGGCTCGGCATCTACCGGCTGCTCGTCCAGAAGGGACCAGACGGACTCTCGGCTGGCGCCATCGCACAGAAGCTCGACGTCCCAGCCTCGTCGCTGTCGTTTCACCTGCACCAGCTGATGCACGCAGGCCTCATCGACCAGGCGCGGGAGAGCCGGCAGCTCTTCTACGCGGCCAACTTCGAGCGAATGAACGCTCTGGTCGCCTACCTCACCCAAAACTGCTGCGGCCTCGGGGCTGGAGCTTGTGCCCCAAGCTGCGAGGTACAGCCAGAAGGAGTCAAACGTGAAGCGTCTTCACGTACACGTCGCCGTTGACCAAATCGAGCCGTCCGTCCACTTCTACTCCGCGCTCTACGGTGCGGCGCCGAGCGTCCTCAAGAGCGACTACGCGAAGTGGATGCTTGACGACCCCCGCGTCAACTTTGCCATTTCGTCTCGAGGACGGGTTGCAGGGCTCAACCACCTCGGCATTCAAGTCTAGGACTCAGGGGAACCGACGGAGGCGTACAGGCGACTCAAGGCGGCCGAGCGTCCCGTCTTCGAGCAGGGGGCCACGACGTGGTGCTACGCCAAGAGCGAGAAAGCCTGGGTCCAAGACCCGTCAGGCATCGCATGGGAGACCTTCCATACGCGGGGCGAGACCACGACGTACGGAGAGGATTTGGTGCCGGCACCGAGGAACGAGGGCGCCTGCTGCACGCCTGAACTCGGCCGACTTCCTAGCGCTGTTCCCGCGAACATGGCCGGCGTTGGCGCCACGAACACGAGGCCACACAGGCGATGAAAACCCGTCCCAAGGGCAATCCGGTTGCACAGCTGTCAATCGTGGACCGATTCCTTCCACTGTGGATTGTCGCAGCCATCGGGCTAGGGCTTGCCCTCGGTCGAACGCTTCCTGGGCTCCCCCAGGCTCTCGACGCGGTCAAGGTCGGCGGGGTGTCGGTCCCAATTGCGATTGGGCTCTTCTGGATGATGTACCCCGTGCTCGCGCGGGTCCGATACGGCGAGCTGTCCCATCTGAAAAAGCGTGGAAGCCTCCTCGCCACGTCCCTCGTACTCAACTGGCTCGTCGGGCCCGTCCTGATGTTCGCCCTGGCATGGCTCCTCCTGCCAGACCTGCCGCACTACCGCACAGGGCTCATCCTGATTGGCCTCGCGCGGTGCATTGCAATGGTTCTCGTCTGGAACATGCTAGCTCGCGGCAGCGGGGAGGTGGCGGCCGTGCTCGTCGCGCTCAACTCGCTCTTCCAAATCGCCTTCTATTCGCTCCTCGGGTGGCTCTTCATCAGTGTCGTCCCGGCGTGGCTAGGTGCGAACGGCGCAGCCTTTCACGTGAGCGTGTGGACCATCGCCAAAAGCGTGCTCCTCTTCCTCGGCCTGCCCCTACTTGCCGGCGCTCTGACTCGCACTCTCGGCGAGCGCGCGCGTGGACGAGACTGGTACGAGCAGAAGTTCCTGCCCCGGCTCGGGCCAACCGCGCTGCTCGCGTTGCTCTACACCATCGTCCTGATGTTCGCGATGCAGGGGGACCGCATCACGAGGCTTCCCGTGGACGTCGTCCGAATTGCGCTGCCCCTCGTTCTCTACTTCGCGCTCATGTTCGGCGGTTCGTTCCTCCTCGCCTGGCGCCTCGGGTTCTCGTATGAAGAGACGGCCTCGCTGTCGTTTACGGCGGCGGGGAACAACTTCGAACTCGCCATCGCCGTAGCCGTCGGGACGTTTGGCATCTCGTCAGGAGAGGCGCTTGCCGGCGTGGTCGGCCCACTCATTGAAGTCCCGGCGCTCATCGCGCTCGTCTACGTCTCCCTCTGGTTGAAGGCACGACTCTTCCCTAAGGCAACCGAGGGGATGCTGCCCAATCAAGTGCTGAACCGTGCTCCTAACCCGTTGTCCAGTTCCCAGGTGAGAGAGTGAATTCAGCCAAGCCCTTCAAGGTTCTCTTCCTCTGCACCGGCAACTCGGCTCGCAGCGTGATGGCAGAGTACTTCCTGAGACAGCTCGGTCGCGGCGCGTTTGAGGTGTACAGCGCCGGTGCTCAGCCGAAGGGGGTCGTCGATTCGCTCACACTCAAGACACTCCGGGAGAAATTCCACATCGACGCCTCGGACGCCCGCAGCAAGTCCTGGGATGAGTTCAAGGGCGTGGACTTCGATTTCGTCATCACTGTGTGCGACAACGCGCGTGAGTCGTGCCCGATTTGGCCCGGTCAACCAATCATCGCGCACTGGGGGCTCGAAGACCCAGCCGCTTTTGTAGGGTCAGCGGAGGCTAAGGAGCGCCTTTTTAAGAAGGTCGCTCTCGAGGCCTACCGCCGAATTCAAATCTTGACCTCTCTTCCACTGGCGAAGCTGGATAGGCTCCGTGTCGAGCGGCTGGTCAAACGAATCGGGACGGAGCCAGAGGCCGTCGCTTCGGAAGCAGGCGCGACCTCCGACGGGCGCCGCCTTGACTAGGCGGCGGGCCGAAAGCTGCAACGTCGGGAGTCCAGATGGTTCTCGAGGGGGAGGAAGCCCGGCGATGCTCCGGCTGGCTCATCGGACAACGCCACGCGTGAGCGGATGGCGCGCCACTACTGTACTGCACCGACGTCGCGTGGCCCTCACCAGGTCGAAAGGAGCGCTGGCCACTGTCTCGAGGGCCTCGTTGTTGCGCCGGTAGAATGTCCATCAACCCCGCTTCTCGGCGCTGGCTAAACCTGCCCGCGTCAGGATCGCCATATGGTGGGAGACGGCGGCTTGCGAGAGCCCGACGGCTGACTCCACGTCACTGACGCAGAGCTCAGCTTCACCGGCCTCCACGCGCGCCGTCGTGGGGTAGGCGGGAATCCGTGACCCGGCCGCCGGGTCTGGCCACGACGTAGGCTAAACACCGTCGTCGAACGTACTCCCGAACGTACCGCTGGGAGCGTCTGGGAGCCCCGTCCTGAGGTCTCGACGGCGGGCGAAGGGTACGGCCAAGACCCCATGGGTACGTTCAAGAGCCCCGGGCGGGCTTCCCAAGCTCGGGGTCGCGGGTTCGAATCCCGTCCGCCGCTCTAGTTGTTGCCCCTCGGTGCAGATGGGGGAGGGTTAGCTTAGCTAGCTCAACTGGCTGGAGGCGCAGTCTCCATAAGGCGCTCGACAGCAAAAACCAGGCAAGGGGCTAGCTCGCCCTCAGTTCAGTCGATTATCGCTTCGTCGACGTTCCAGGCGCTCACGCTTGGAGCAGCCAAGGCGGAGAAGTAGCGTCCGGGCACAGTGAGAGCCCCCTCGAGTCTTGAGCGCCTGCCGGCACGAATGACATTTGCGGCATTGGCCGTCGGCGTTGCCACTGGAGTGGGCGCTGTCATCTTTCGAGCACTCATTGGATTATTCCACAACCTGTTCTTCTTCGGCAGGCTCTCTTTCATTTACGACGCGAGCCTCCACACGGCACCGAGCACGTTGGGCGTCTGGGTCATCGTGATGCCGGTGCTAGGCGCGCTGTGCGTCGCTTTTCTCGTCAAGACGTTCGCGCCCGAAGCAAAGGGCCATGGCGTGCCCGAGGTCATTGACACGATCTACTACCAACGAGGAGCGATCCGCCCGGTGGTCGCCGCGATCAAATCGCTCGCGTCGTCCCTTACGATCGGGTCCGGCGGCTCCGTCGGGCGAGAGGGCCCGATCGTCCAGATTGGCTCCGCTATCGGTTCGACGCTTGGAAAAATCTTCCGAATGCTCGAATGGGAGCGCATCACGCTCGTCGCCTGTGGCGCAGCAGGCGGCATCGCGGCCACCTTCAACACTCCGATCGGCGGTCTTCTGTTCGCCGTCGAGCTGCTCGCCCCCGAGATCAGCGCGCGAACACTAATACCGATCGCACTCGCCGCCGGATGCGCCACGTCTGTCGGCCGTTGGTATTTCGGAAACCACCCAGCTTTCGACATCCCCGGGCTGGCCCTTCCGCTGGCGCATCAGTTCACGCTGGGCGCGGTCTCAGCGTATGTGGCGCTGGGACTCATTCTGGGCCTCGTCTCTGCGGTTTTCATCCGAAGCATCTACAGCGTCGAGGATTTATTCGACCGAATGCCCGGGAATTACTACATCCGCCATGCACTCGGGATGCTCCTGGTCGGCATTCTCATGTACTTGTGCCTGCGGAACTTCGGGCACTACTACATCGAGGGCGTCGGCTACGCCACGATCCAGGACGTGCTGGACGGTGGCCCATTGTTGCCCCCCCTGCTGTTTGTCCTCTTCGTTCTCAAGATGCTCGCCACCGCGTTGACGCTGGGGTCAGGAGGTTCTGGCGGGATCTTCTCTCCTTCATTGTTCCTGGGGGCGACCTTCGGGGCTGCTTACGCGCTGTTTGTTGGACGCTATCTTCCGACAGGTATCGAAGCCTCGAGTACGGCGGTGATCGGGATGGCGTGCATGGTGGGGGCAACGACCGGAGCCGCCGTGACAGCGATCGTGATGACCTTCGAGATGACTCGCGACTACAATGTCATCATCCCCGTCATGGTCAGCGTGTCATGCGCTTACGGCATCCGTACGTTTCTGCTCGCCGACAACATCTATACGATGAAGCTCACCCGCCGTGGTCACTTCGTCCCAACGTCCTTCAACACGGGGATGTACATGCTTCGCAGCGTAGGCGAATTCGCGTCTGGCGAAATTCGCCTGATCGATGCCGACGCCACCATGCATGCTCTTGGCTTGTCCCGCTTCTCCTCGATCCCGCACGTTCTCTTGGTGAAGGACCATAAGCTGCTCGGGGTAGTGCCATCTGCACGCATCGCGCGAATGCGGCGCTCGGGCAATCCTGACCGACGACTGGTAGAGGAGGCAGATGATGGGTACGTGCTCGTCGCTTCTAAGACCGAGCTCTTCCTTGTAATTGCACGGATGCGAGAACACGGCAAAGAGGTCGCGGTTATCACGCAAACCGGAAACCTCCACAGGGCGGAAGACGTGGTGGGCGTGCTTACGTGGAGGGACATATCGCGTCACGCCGGTAACTTGCTTGAACGCCTCCAGCCGAACCGCGGCGAGGGCGATCCGGCGGCTCGCGATCGTCGGACCTAGGAGCAACTGATTCGGGTCGAGGTGCGAGCACGGTGGGATGCCCGTCCGACTCCACTCGCCTCGCGGCATGTCAGCGAGCCCCTGTGGCCTGGAAGCTCTCCAACTGGCAGAAGTCGCCCGTGTGGCGACCGCCTCCCGAACCCTGGGCAATTCTCCATCAGGGGGCTGCCCTTATTGGACTCATCCGCGCCACGTTGGACGCGTCTCCTCGTTGGCCCGGGGTGCTCTGACGGCTCGGTCATTCGGGGTGTCGACTCCGATCAGCCAGGGGCGCCGCCGTTGACGATGAAGCCGGCCGATTCAGGTCTCCGCGGGCCGCGCTCACTAATGTCGCGACCGCCGGGTGTTCGATGCGTCGGCCGGACGTCACCGCGTAGAACCTGTCCTGAATGCCGTTACATCGTCCGACGAGCCTGACGTCATGCAGGTCCTCTACCTCGGCCTTGAGCGCTGCACGAACAGGGAAGATTCCTCGCCCAGCGCTTCCGAAGACTCGGAGGAGACCAGCATCGTCCACCTCCGCCCGAACGACGACCTCGACGTCTTGCCGCGCAAACCACTCGTCCAAACGCCGACGCAATGGTGCGCCACTCGGTGGAACAATCACGGGGAGCCTGGCGAGAGAACTGGGAAACCTTCGGCGCGCAACGCGGGCGAGGTCTGCTCTCCCGTACAGCAAGATGTCCGTCTCGCCGAGCAGGTGGCAATGCATACGGCTTCCTGGCGGTATAGCGGGCACGTCGTTCGTGAGCGCGACGTGCATCCGACCCGCCGCTAAGCTCGAGACCAAGCCTTGTGACGAGTCCTGACGGATGATCGCAATCCCCTTGGTCTGATCCAGGGCTGGGGCGAGCAAATGGTGGACGAGCGTCTTCGGAATCCCGGCCACCACACCCACTCGGAGCGTCTCGCGCCCAGTCCCGGGTCGGCCTCGTGCGACGTCGGTCAGCTCACGACCCAGCCGAAAAATGTCAGCAGCGTACGCAGCCGCGTCGACTCCAAATGGCGTGAGCACCAAGCGCTTGCCCTGGCGGTCGAAGAGCGGCGAGCCCAAGTGCGCCTCCAGTGCGCGGAGTTGAGCGCTCAGCGTCGAATGGGTGAGCCCTAGCTTGCGCCCGGCTGCGGCGACGCCTCCCTCTTGGGTGATGACCCAAAAATAGAAGAGGTGATGATAGTTAAGCCATTCCACGGCATGTCATTCCAAGCGACGATACATGTCAATCTTTCGTTATGGACGACAACTGGCCCGCTGGATATTCATTGAGCGAAGACAATGAAGGCTCCGACACCGAAGGGAAGCCCATGGCATTGACAGAAAGACAGGAAACTTTCCGGCCGGCGGGCCGGCCTGGCGTTGATTTCGGTTCCAGCGAACCTCTTCCGACACTAGGCTCCGCGCGCATACGTATTCTGTTCGCCTTTGAGAAACCAGCCTTCCCCAGTGTAAGCCTGCGAAGGGCGTTCGCGCTCGCGCAGCAACTCGATGGTGACCTCTGCCTCTTGCGAGTCGTTCCACCGATCGGCAGCGTCGGTTCCAGTGACACAAACCGAAGCACCCAGGACGTCATTGCGACCCGTCGCTGGGCGGGCGAGACCCTCGGCGCCAACTTCTCGGGGCAGCGCCTTCAAGTGCGAACGGGGGCCTTCGTAGAGCAGACTGCCTCACACGCACGCCAGCTTGGGGCGGATTTGATTGCGATGCCCCCTGGCCAGCGAGGATTTGGAACGACTGTCACCACGCTGGCAGAAGTCTCCCGCCTGCCCGTCTTTGTGGCGCGCGCGAGCAGGTCGCATGGAGCAATCATCGCCGCAACAGACCTCGAGGACGCGGAGTATCCGGTCCTCCGGAAAGCCGCTGAGCTAGCCGTACAGCTCGATGCACCTGTTGTCGCCGTACACAACCTGTCGCACATAGATTTGATGACCGGCCCTGGTGCTGCTTGGACGATGACCGTGACGCCGAATCCGGAACTGCGAGAGCTCTATCGGCAGAAATTGGTACGCGTGTCGAAGCGTCTCCAAGCTCACGCGGCGACAGTGGTGGCAAGCGAAGAGAGTCCAGTCGATGCGATTCTTCGAGAAGCCAGATTGCGCAATGCCGATGTGGTGGTTGTAGGGACACATCGCTCGTGGTTCGCGCGGGTGATCGGTGCCAGCGTCGCCGCGCAGGTTGTTAATCAGGCGTGGCGCTCCGTGTTAGTCACTCCACTCGACGCATCTGCATGGCCAATGACGGCACCACCCGAGCGCGCCTGAGGTGCTCGCGCAGACGGCTGCGGCCCAGGAGTCTGCGCTGCCAAACGCTGCGAGTCGCAAACTTACAAGGTGAGGGCGAGTCACTGGCGCTTTCAAAAAACAAATCCACCGAACGTAGTTGCCAAGACCCCGTGGCCACGTTCAAGAGCCCCGGGCGGGCTTCCCAAGCTCGGGGTCGCGGGTTCGAATCCCGTCCGCCGCTCTCTCTAGAAGACCCGTCTCTGGCTTGTGAAGCGCTCGCGCGCCTGCTTGATCTCCGGTCTATCCCCGTCGGCTCGGGCGCACTGCTCGACGATCTGTGCGAAGTAGCTCTTCGCTTTGGCGGCGTCACCCGCGGCTTCGGCGGCGCGAGCGGCGCCGTAGAGTGCGGCCAGCCGGTGGGGAGCGAGACGCAGCGCCATCTCGTACTCGACCAGTGCATGCTTGCCGTCGTGCTGCTCGAGCAGCAGCTCACCTAGGAGTTCGCGCATCGGCAGCATCGAGCCGGGCGTAACCGGGTGTTTGTCCGTGGCGTCCTCGAGATCGGCGGCGGAACGCATCAACGTCAACGCTTCCGCCTCACGCTCTTCGCTGTGCGCGATCCACCCCTGCAATCCACGTCGCAGCGCCTCGATGTAGTCGCTCCAAAATGGATCCTTCGGCTGCGCCATCTCGCGCTCGACCGTCTCCAGTGCGGCCAGCTCTCTACGGGCGCCGGCCACATTCCCGAGGCGTGCCAGGCCGTAACCGCGCGTGAAAGAAGTGACGCCGCTCGGCCATTTCAAGTTGCTCTCGTGGAGCGACGTGAGCGCCGCCGCCTCCGCCCAGTTGCGCCGCTCGAGCGCATAGCGCGCCGGAAGCGCGGCGAAGGCGTACGCAGTCTTCACGTTTTCCGGTTGCACCTTCTTGATCGTGCGTAGCTCGTCGAGTACCGCCTTGGCGTCGCGGTCCTGCCCAAGCTGCAAGTAGGCGTACGCGAGGTAGTCCATCGCGTGCAGCTGTTCGTCCCATGCGCCCTCCATCTTCACCTTTGCCGCGTAGTCCTTAGCCGCCCGCTCCGATGAGGTGTTGGAGGCAATCGAGTCGCGCCACAACCCGAGGCGGGTGAAGATGTGCGACGGCATGTGAAGCGCGTGCGGCGCCGCGGGTGCGATCTTTGAGTAGTTGCGCGCGGCGGGTAGCCCCAGCGCCGCGAGTTCCGGATAATCGAAGGCATGGATGATGTAGTGCGAGGCGCCCGGGTGATCGGGTTGCGCGGTAAAGATTTGCTGAAGTAGCGCCGCAGCCTTCTTCTGCTTGGCGTAGGTTTTGTCCTTCGGCGAGGACGCGGTGATGAGGGCAAGGCCGTAAAACGCGGTCACTTCGCGGTCGTTGGGGAATCGACCGTGCAGATTCTCCATTGCTTTCTCGTAGGCGGCGACACGTGTCGCGTTGTCGAGCGTCTCCCAATCGCGGAAAAACGACTCGAGGGCGTCGACGAGGCCTCGCTCACGATCGCTCTGCGGTTCTGCCGCGTTCGCCGTCTGGAGCGCCGCCCAGCCGGCCCTTAGCGCGGTCGTGTCGGGCACGTACCACAGCGGATGCCATTGGCTCATCGCAACTCCCCAGTAAGCCATCGCGCAGTCGGGATCTTCGGCGACAATCTTCTTGAACGCCTCGGTCGACGCCTCGTACCAAAAGGAGTGCAGCATCGCCACGGCGCGCTCGAAGGGCTTTTGCACTGATGGCTTACACGAGATCGAAAACGTAACCTTCCCGAGAGCGTCGGTCGATGAGCCCGATTCGTCGTGATGGCTATGATCTTGAGCGATCGCCACGAAGGCGAGCGCCACGGTAGCGGCGAGGATGATCATCGAGCGCATGCGGCCGCTCTCCAAGGCAGACCAGACTTCGTTCTTCAAGAAGCCCAAGCGTGGCCCTTGGGCGGGACGCAATTCAAGCTCCCACCCTCCGTAACCGGCGCCATTTCGCAAACAGGCTTCCAAACAGGCATAGGGATAGCGCTGGCAAGTCGCAGGAGCGGCTTCGAGGCCCACCCTTACCCAGAGTCGAGACCCCATGCCGTCTGTTTGGGGCTAGGGCCAAGGCTTGCCAAGCTCGGGGTCGCGGTCCCGCTCCGCGACGGGCTTCCCGTCCCGACCGGGTCAGCCAGCAAGCGTGCCAGCAGATCTCGCAGCTTACTCCCCACGGCGGGCAGTGCCGACCGCTTCCTCGCGGACCCCAAAGCGGCTCCTCAGCTGGGATTCCATCCGTCCACTGTCGAGCGCGCGAATCAACGATCGGCATTGCGTCGGCGTGTTAGATCGCGCAACGTGCATTACGGTGGTCTGCGCCGCCGCCCGGCGGGCGCCGCCTTCAATCCACTTCCGAGGTCCGCGATGCGACGACTGCTGTTGCTCGTAGCGGTTCTGCTCCCTGCGATAACGCACGCCCAGACAACCGATAAGGTGCTTCAGCGTATTCGCGACGGCAAGACAATCACCATTGCCTACCGCACCGACGCCCCGCCATTCTCCTATGAGGACCGCGGGCAGCCGGCCGGGTACACCGTCGAGCTCTGTAAACGCATCGTCACCAGCTTGGAGCAACAGCTCAAGGTCCAACCGCTTGCCGTGAGGTGGGTTCCGGCCAACGTCCAGACCCGACTCGACCTCGTCCGCAAGGGCCAGGTGGACCTGGAGTGCGGGACCACCACCGCCACGCTCTCGCGCATGGATCAGGTGGACTTCTCCAATCCAGTGTGGGTCGACGCGACTGGGCTGCTCGTCCGCAAGTCCATAGGCGCCCGTAGCATCGGCGGCCTGGCGGGCAAGAGCATCGCGGTGGTGGCCGGGACCCCGAACGAGCAGGCGCTGGAGGACGCGCTGAAGAAGGGGCTCGTGAACGCCAAGGTTGTGCCGACCAAGACGTATGATGAGGCGATCTCGCTGCTCGAAGGTGGAAACGTCGACGCGCTGGCGGCGGGCAAGATGATGCTCGCGGGGATGGCGAGCAAGCTGAAAGACCTCTCAGTCTACCAGATGCTGGACGATGACATCGGCTACGTGCCCTACGCCATCGTCCTGCCGCTGGGGTCAAGCGGGCTCCGTCAGGCAGTGAACCGGGCGCTCTCGCAGATCTACGGCAGCGATGCCATCGTCGAGATTTTCCGCGGCGCCTTCGGTCCAACCGCAAAGGCTAGCCTGCCGCTGGCCATCATGTACCGTCTCAACACTTATCCAGAGTGATCGAGGCCGGATTGTCCTCGACATGGAAGGGAAGTTAAGGCCCTTTCCGAGCCCGCGCTTCCCAGGACGTTCCTCGCACCTGAGCTTGTGGAGCGTCATTCCGAACGTACCGCTGGGAGTGTCTGGGAGCCCCGTCCTGAGGTCTCGCATGCGGGTAGGGGACTGCCAAGACTCGCATTAGGGAGCAACCCCAGGCGCCGTCGCGGCTGGATTGAATTTGACCTCTAGTCCTACCTGCTCAGGTGGCGCGACAATCGCATAATTGGCGTACCCGAATTCGTTGCTACGTGCCGCCAAGTACTCGTCTCCCTGCTTGTAGACGCTGATTTCAAATGGCGCATTGCCCAGGTAGGTCACGATGTGGCCACGCCGTATTTCATAGGATGACGGAGTTCCCTTTTCCGCTGCCGACTTGATGTCGCCCATCTCGCTCGGTTGAGGGATTCTTCCGTCAACGAAGAATACATGCTGCTGCCCGTTCTCCCCCCAGTTGATGCGGTGGACGCCGCCGGTCACTGTGTTCTTAATCCACGTGGATTTGCCGACGAGGAGCTGCTTCAGTGCCGCGTCATCCAAAGCGACCGCGCCCTTTTGCTTCAGCGCAGCCACCGTTGTGCCAGGGCTCGTGCCTTGGCGAGCCTCAGCGCTCGGGGTGTACCAAATTGGTGAACTCCAGGCGCGCTCCTGGACTGCCTCTGCCACCACGTCCGGAGGCGGAACCCCAAGTTCCTTGGCCTGGATGGTGGTCCAGCGCGGCGTTGGAATTTCCAGGACACGGGCGTAGTAGAAAGCGTCGAGGCTTGCGTCAAAATCCGGATCCGTCCAAACCTGCTTGAGTTCCACGGCGCCGATGGTGTTGGTGTACGCTGCCTTCACCACGTCCACTGTGCTGCCAATGGCGGGCACCTGTTTGCTGAATGGGTCCGGCTTGCGGTTTCCAGCCCAGACGACGTCGTAGATTTTCTCGAAGGATTGTCCGTTCTTCGCCCAGCCCTTCACGACCTGAATGCGGTCTAGGTTTCCCGACGTAGGGTCTTTCACCGCCCAGACGACGAACGACGGTGCCTTGGCCTTGGGCGCCGGTAAGTCGGCGCCCATCGGAACGCCCCGGGCGTAACTGACCTTCACCCAGTCCTTTTGCTTAACAATCGCTGGCAGGTACTCCCAGCCGCCGAAGAAGCGTACCCGGATGTGCGGTCCGCTTGTCCCGAAGGTTTCCCTCCGCTGCATGGCCTCAAAGATGGACGCGCGGGTGTTCTCCTCTGCCCAAACACCTGTCAGCCCGGCGGGGTTTTCCATTCGCACGTCCAGCCCAGCGAACAGGTGCCCCGACATGCGGGTGTTGATGGTGCCGTCGAGGTGGGCATGGCCGCCGTAGAAGTTGCTCTGCCGGTAGGGCACCGCAGTGTTGTGGGAGTCCGAGCCCCCGACGATTCCCGTCTTGTAGGGGTTAAAGCCGTAAGCGTTCTGCATCGCGAGGCCGTCCTTGAGCGCCTGTCGGACATAGCTCCCGGGCACCGTCGGTACCCGGCCCGCGGGGTCGCCGAGCAAGTAGGTCAGGACCTCGTAGTTGGAGAACTCGTCGTTGGGCGATAGCAGAGGATGAACTTCCGACTGGCCCTTAATTTGTTTTATTTCGGAGAGCCGCTCGTTGCGGTCCCGCGAGGCTGCCCAGGCCGCATCAATGGGTCGGCCCTTGCTGTCGACGTCGATGGGGTACATGTGGCCATCTGAAAGGTTGGCGTTGTGCGAGATGGCCAATAGGTCGTTCCCCGCCTTGCGCTGGCCGTCCATCCAGTTCCAGAGGTCCTCAGGAGCCTGCGAGTCGAGCGAGCTGAACGGCAGCTCGGGCACCTTCCGGCATTCTTTGAAAAAGACGTTGCGGTGCATGTTTCGACTGTCAGGAGTTGACGTCCACTCATAGGAGCAGAAGGCGGTGAACTTGCCCGGCTTGTTGGCCTCATCGGCCGCGGCGTTGTTCGATTTCCATACCGTCCCGGCAACTTCGGGAGCCACCAGCTCCTTCACTGGCTTCATGGTAATCATCGACTCGCCGAGCCAGAGATAGATTCTTTGGATGTCGGCCGGGACGCGCACCTTGAGCCTGTCAGCGATGGGCAGCTTGCTGATGGAGGAGCTCGGGTCGTTCGCAAGTCGGACGACGCCTGCATATTCCGAGTGGTCCGTCACGCCCATCCAGTCCAGGGGCGTCTCAATCTTGATAGTGTAGCCGAGCGGATGCTGGATGGGCTCGCCCTTCGCATACTTGTACGCGTCGGCGGGGCCGGTGACGTGGTTCCCGAAAATGAACGCGTCGAAGGACCAACTGGTGTGGACGTGCGTTTCGCCGAAGTAGGCGTTGCGCTCGGGGTTGCTCGGCTGGGCCCAGCACGGGGATGAGTTCAGCAGCCCGGCGATGGTCAGACTGACGGCAGAGCGCAGTTCGATTCGCATCGTTCCCTCCCAGCTCCAAGACCGTGGCCCATGTACCGCACCGAATTCGGTGAAGTCCAGCTTGCGAAAAGCGGCCTGACAACCTCGGTTTCCTAGCATTAGCCCGGATGAACCGACCGGCCCAGATTCGCAGGGCGTAGGTTTACGCCGTGAGTCCGAGAAGGCGCGTAGAGCAGAGCTGCATGCGAAAGGAGCGGTCGTGAACTCGATGGATGGGACGAGATGTCCACGCTGAGACAATTGCCGTCGCGGTCGCCGAGAAGGTCGATGAAGTTCGGAGCTCGGCATCATCCCCAACGGGTTGGAGAGTTGCCTCAAGAAGCTAGGTCGGCTGGATGACGTCAAGACCTGCAACGAAGCTGGGCCAACCGGCTACGCTGTCTATTGGCAGCTCACTCAGCTCGGCGTTGTCTGCGAGGTCATGGCGCCTACGTTGGTGCCCAAGAAGGCCGGCGAACGAGTGAAGCCGGACCGGCGCCACGCCGAGAACCTTGCCCGAAGCTGCCGCAGTGGCGATTTGTCCCTCGGGCCGGCCTCATTTCGCCGGCGTGAACCACCTGGCATAGAGTTCCCCGTAGGTCCCATCCTCGTAGAGCTCGTCCAACGCGGTGTTGATTCGCTTTCGAAGCGGACTCCCTTCAGGGAGTGCGATCGCGAGTCTCTCTGGGTGGAACAGCGGGCCGACGACTTGAACCAGGCCATGGCCACGCTTGGCGACAACGTATTGGAGCGTAGGCGCACCTAAGACAACGGCCCGCACGTCACCCTGAACCAGCTTCCTGACTGCGTCATCACCATCCGCCATCCCTACGAACGGCAATCCGCGTTGCTTCAGGTAGTCCGCCGCAGCCGACCCCGGCACCGTGCCAATTACGCTGCCAGGCAGGTCGTCTGGGCCCTGAATGGCCGACCGAAGGCGCTGCACGGTCTGTGAGGAAGTCACGGTCGCCGTTAGCTGGGCAATCAGCACGACGCCCAGCAGCCACATTGCGACCACCGTGACTCGTTTGAGCGCGCCAGGTGCATTGCGGTCACCATGCTCGCCGGTGGCGATAATCAGCGACGTTCCCCACAGCGCTTCGCCGATTCCTGGAAGGTATCCCCTCTGGAAGTCGGGATTCCTCCGACGCTCGATGAGCCAAAGCACATTGGCAAGCACGAAGACAATGAGGAGCGCTGAACCAAACAGCTTCCCGACAGTCGTCCAGGGGATTGCATCGAGTGCCTCTCCGAGGGAGCTCTCATTCTGCGCGCGGACCATAATCTGCAAGCCCGAGTTGAAGTAGGGATGAGAGAAGTCCACGAGCTGCTCGGCTTTCGGTGTCAGAACGAGCGCCGCGATGCCAACGTCGGCATCCCCACGTCGAACGGTTTCGAGTAGCTCGGGGTGTGTCGGGACTACCGTCCATGTGAACTGCGCGTGCATTCGGCGCGCGAGCTCGTTCCACAAGTCCACACTAAAGCCCGTCAGCCGGTCCCCGTCCTTGAGGACAAACGGCGGGACCGCGCTGGTGGCTACTCGCAGGGGCCGCTCCGGCTCCGCAGCCCCGGCGGGTGCGCTTCCAATCAAAGTCAGGGAGCCAAAGACCAGCAGCAACAGATCGATTCGCAAAACCCGCGCCTGCGCCCGATGCTTTAGGTCACAAAAGACGCCCCACTGCGGAGGCGAGGAGGACATCGGCGCCATTGGCAGAACCTCGCAGAGGAAAGAGTGGGCTTCGCTCCTTAGCACGCCGCGAATGGCAGCACGTTGGTTCAGCTAGCGGCGATTCGAGGGGCCCAGTAGTGTCGGCGTCCTCAGAGTGGAATCGGAAGGGGGAGCCATGGCAACGGTAGCCGCTCGACGGAGTAAGTCCCGAGCCACGCTTGAGCGCTTTTTGAAGCCTGTTCCAGGCGTCGCTGAGCGACTCGCCGCCGGCAAGGCCCTTCGGGTCGAGGTCCCACGGGCTAGCCTCGCGCAGTTTCAGCCGCCGCCACGACGCAAGGACCCGATAGCCATCCTCGAAGCACAGGCCAAGACTCGACTCCGACACCTCATCCCGGTGCGTTACGCGCGGATGCTAACTTCGCCTTTCGCCTTCCTGCGCGGCTCGGCCGCCGTCATGGCACAGGACCTAAGCCGCTCGCCCATCACTGGCCTCACTGTGCAGGCCTGCGGCGACATGCACCTCTCCAACTTCGGTGTTTTCGCGTCGGCGGAGCGCAGTCTGGTCTTCGGCATCAATGACTTCGACGAAACCCTCCCCGGGGCGTGGGAATGGGACCTCAAACGCTTGGTGGCGAGTATCGTCGTAGCCGTTCGCTTCCTCGGAGGAGACCGTGTGGTGGCCGAAACTGCCGCCCGAAGCGCGGTCAGCTCATATCGCGAGCGTATGCGTGAGTATGCCGAGATGGGGCATCTGCAGCTCAGGTACGCGACCATCAAGGACAAAGACATGCTGGCTTCCTTGTCTCCGGAGGTCCGAACGAAGGCGGAGCAAATCTTTGCGAAGGCTAAGAAGCGTGGCCACCTGCAGGTCTTGGAGAAGATGACTTCGCTGGTCGACGAAAAGCAGCGAATCATCGAAGAGGCTCCCCTCATCGTCCGGGAGACACGTACCCAGAAGGGAACGCCGATTGGCGAAGCGGTCGGTCTTCTCCTCGAGCGATTCCTCGCCAGCCTCCCTTACGACCGTCAGGTTCTCGTGAAAAAGTACCGCATTGTCGACGTCGCCCGAAAAGTGGTCGGAGTTGGGAGCGTTGGGACGCGCTGTTGGGTGCTTCTCTTACAGGGCGCCGGTCCGGCCGACCCGCTCTTTCTCCAATTCAAGGAGGCGCAACCGTCGGTTTTGGCCCCGTATTTCAAGACGCAGACCTTCAAGAACGAAGGGCAGCGCGTCGTCGAGGGGCAACGGTTGATTCAAGGAGCGCCCGACATCTTCCTTGGCTGGGGCGAAGTCGAGGGGGTTGACTTCTACATGCGCCAGCTCCGCGACATGAAAGGGGGCGTGGAGTTCGACCCTGACAACTGGCGCCCCAAGGGGGTACAGGAATATTCGATGCTCTGCGGATGGGCCTTGGCCCTGGCACATGCCAAATCCGGCGACGCTGCGATGATTGCGGGTTACGTTGGAAAGAGCGACGTCTTGGACAACGCCATGGCGACATTTGCGTTTGCCTATGCGGACCAAACCGACCGCGACTTCGAGGCGCTTGGGAAGGCCGCCCGTGAAAAGCGCATTCCGGTGGCGAGCAAGTTCTAACCCCGCGTACTACGAGCCGGAAAATCTGGGGTGGCCACCCACGAGCGCCTCCGCGTCCACTCCCCAGAACAGTGGCTGAGGCACCAGCTGGACTGCCGGTGGCCTCCACGCGCCTTGGCCGACCGGGACAATGGAAGGCGGGTCTGGTTTCGGCCAGTACACGCGCAACACCAGGTAGATGGGCCATGGAGCCAGTTGGATTCCTTCGCCTTTCCGGGGGAGTCCTTCTGGATGTAAAGCGCACTAGGTCTGCGTCGACGCGCGGCACCCAGTGTTAGCGGCCGCTGGCACCGCTGTACCAAGCTGAAGCGGATGAGTTCCCTAGTGACGCGACGAGTTCGAAGAACGGGCAGTCCCTGACCCACCGCGGCGAAATGACCCACCAGACCCGTAGAGGGATTCGGGGGTTAGCCCTGGTGTCGAGAATGCATTGTTCCAAGGAGCCGTTGCCAAGGAGGAGAAGCGTCAATGCAGGACGCAGCCCGACAGACTCTTTCGGAGAAAGCCTCCTTGGAGGCTTTGGAAGAGCTGCGGTCGCTCGGAGAGCCCATGGACCCGACGGAAATGCTCAGCAAGCCCGAAGTGACGCAGGCTGTCCGTTTGGCCGCCGCCGCTGTCGTGGATTCAGACCTGGACCGTTACGACGGTTTGCAAGGCGTCATGGTCGGGCGGGCCTACAGTATCGCCTACCAAGAGCTCTCCCGGTACGACGCGAAGGACGGTCCACTGTTGGGCTGGCTCTCGCGGAGGGTCCAGGACGGCCTCGTTCAGGACTTTGCGTAACGGCGCTTCCTCGCTCTGGGGGACGGGCGGCCCTGAACGCTGTTCCGAACGCACCGTTGGGGTCCTCTGGGGAGCCACCGGAGGCGTCTCGACGGCCGACGAGGGGTAGTCCAAGACCCGGTGCGTACGTTCAAGAGCCTCGGGCCACCGTCCCAAGCTCGGCATCCACGGTTCGAAAGCCTTGCGCCTCTCGCTTTGACTCAAGGCGTTTTTCAGCCCGGGCCGACTGCTGGGCGCTGCGCTAGCATCCCTGCTATGGAGGCGGCAATCCAGCTGACCTGTTCGGCGTGTGGCGGGGTGCTTGTCGCCCTTTCCCGCTGTGCATCCTGCGGGTCCGCAGGTCGGGTGAAGGACTACCGCGTTGAGAGCACACTCGCCCAGCACCCACACTCACGGGTGTACTCGGGACGCTCCGCCGACGGAACGCGGGTTGCAATTAAGGAGCTATTGTTCTCGCTGGTGCCGACCATCGAACAGGTCGACGCCTTTTCCCGGGAGGCCGCCTTCCTCCGGGCGCTCGACGATCGGAACACACCGAGGTTCATCGACGCCTTCATGGTAGGCGCCGGTGTCGACACCCGCCTTTACCTGGTACAGGAATTCATCGAAGGCGAGTCCCTTCTGGCGCGACTGCAGCGTGAGCCGCTCCGAGGCGCGGCCTTCGACGACGTCGCCACCAAGGTTCTCGAGATATTGAGCGCTCTGCACAATCGGACGCCGAGGATCATTCATCGGGACATCAAGCCCGCGAACCTGGTGTTTCGCCCCAACGGCGAGCTAGTGGTGGTGGATTTCGGCTCGGCCCGACACCTGGAGCAGACAGTCACCTTCGGCTCAACCATGGTGGGGACCGTCGGGTACATGCCTCCTGAACAACTCGGCGGGACGATTGACGAGTCGAGCGACCTCTATGCCCTCGGTGCCTCCTTGCTGCACGCCGCCACCGGGACCGCGCCCTCCGCGTTTCTGGTCGACGGCATGCACCTGGAGTTCGGGACAGTGTCCGGTCTGTCTGCCAGGCAAACCGAATTCTTGGCCAAACTGACAGCACCCAAGCGAGCAGACCGGTTCTCGACGGCCACGGAGGCTCTGCGCTGGCTCCGTTCACCCTACCAGCCGCCGAGGCGCAAGCTAGGGCCGGCCAGGGTGGCGGCGGTGGCGGGGCTGGTCCTCGTCGGGGTCGGCGCGAGCCTGCTGGTCTACGCAACCCGCCCGGCCGGCGGTGCGCCGCAATCCCAGCGTGGAGGTGCGCCGGGCGAGCCTGCTTGGAGCGACTTGCTGGGCGAGGCGCGGACTGGGACGCGCGCTTTGTGGACGTCGGAGGCGGCCTACTTCGCTGAGTTCAACCGCTACACCGCTGACTTCGCCGCCACCGGGTTCGCCCCTGACGTGTGGTGCCCCGATGGGGCACGCACCCGCCACACAGAGGCACCGCTCCCCGGCGAGGCCGTCGGGTGTCACTTCCTCTACGGGGTCATCATCGCAGGAGGGGTCGCGCAGCCGACCATCACCGTGTATGCCCGGGGGGCGGTAGAGCCGGTGCGAGGCAAAGCCTGGGTGACGGCGTTTCAGGGGCCGAAGGCAGGCATTCCGGAGGAGTGGACCAATAACAAGCTCGTCGCGACGCTGGCCTCTCATGGCAGGTAACTGAGGAAGGTTGGGGCCCGCGACGCTTTCCCGAGGAACGGCCGTCACAACGTGGTGACCGGCACACTGGGAGCAAGCAGTCCGAAGCAGAGCCCGGAACCGGCTCCCGTGTTGGGAAGAGAGATGCCGCGGGAGTTCTAAACAAATAGCGCCTCGTGAGGCCCTTGTCTCAGGGCCTCGGTGTACCTAATTTTCGACTCGACACGCTCAAGAGCGCACTCGCAGCCAAATAGTGAATAGGCGGCGAATTCCGGTGGCCGCCGCGAAAGGAACGCCAATGACGAAGGTCCAGAGAACGCTCATCGCAGTCGCCTTCCTCGCCGGCACTGGATGCGCGACGGTGCAGGAACCACCGCTTCAGTTTCCAGCGGTTGTTGATCCTCCCCGGCAAGAGCATCACGTCGGCAAGGTGATCTTTGTCGAACTCGTGACGCCAGACCTTGCTGCCTCCAAGCAGTTCTATGCGGCACTGTTCGGCTGGACATTCCGCGATGTTCAAGCCGGTACAAGACACTACGCCGAGGCATCTCTCGGTGGTCACGCTCTCGCAGGACTCTTTCACAAGGATTTACCGGAAGGAGAGCACCGACAGCCCGCGTGGCTCACCTACATCTCGACGCGTGATGTCGACGCGGCAACCAAGATAGCCCTGGAACGAGGCGCCAAGGTCTTGTTCGAGCCCCACACGCTCCCTGACCGTGGGCGGGAAGCTGTGTTCGCCGATCCGCAGGGAGCCGTCTTTGTGGCTCTCGCCTCGAGTAGCGGCGACCCACCCGAGGTCCTGGCCGCGCCCGGAGACTGGATTTGGAGCTCGCTCATCACGAGCGATCCAAAAGCCGCTGCTTCCTTCTACCAGGCCCTATTCGCTTACGAAGTCTTCGATTTGCCCGCTGTCGCAGGTGCACAGCATCTCATGCTGGCATCCGACAACTACGCTCGCGCGAGCGTCAATACTTTGCCTGCCAACGGGCCAGCCTTCCATCCCTACTGGCTCAACTACGTACGCGTCGAGGATGCGGTCAAGATGGCCGCCAAGGTCGTGGCGCTCGGTGGCCGCGTGCTGGTCGAGCCGCGGGTTGATCGCCATGGCAGCATGGTTGCAGTGGTCGCCGATCCCCAGGGCGCGCCCTTCGGACTGCTTGAATGGCAGGAAACCCAGACCAAAGCGGTGACCAAATGAAAAAGGGACTGTGGTTCGCCTTCGGACTCGTCCTGCTCTCGCCCACGTCGTTCGGCTGCGCCGTACCTAGCAGCGGATATGGGTACGACGCGGAGTACTATCAACGCGGTGGTTACAACTACGGTGGCTGGGGACCTAACTACGTGGTGGCGCCTGTCCGCGTCGAGGTTCGCGAGGACGACCACCACGACGAACACGGTGGCGGCCGCCCGGTACCGTCCATTCCGTCGGATTCACGCTCTCGTGACTCGCACGGGCATTGAGGTCTGCTCGCCCACACTCGCTACAGGGTGAAGACCACCAACGTCGGCACGCATCCGGTGGCACCTCGTCATGGGATACAGGCCACCCGGCCCCGCCTGGCGCTGGCCGAGCTGCACTGCGACCACGCGGCCATGACGGCCCAGCTCGAGGTACTGCTCGCGATGGGCCTGGCTGCGATGGGTGGAAGCATGGTGAACCTGGCGGCCCAGAGCAGGCGCGGCGTCGCGCCGCGCTCTCGGGTCGCGTGCCGCTAACTCAGCAAAGCTCGGGGTCGAGGGCTTGACCCCCTTGTCGAGCAACGGACTCCATCGCCCACCAGCGCGGTTCTTTAGGACCAGGGCAAAGGCCTTGCGATCTCACTCGGGTTCGGCAAGGGTCCCAAACGAAAGCCGCTCCAGGAGAACGATTTTGGACACCCGTCGACTTACGCTCCACCCGCTTTGGCTGGCTCTCGTGATGGCCCGACGGTTGCTCCTCGCTACGACGGCTGGCTCGCTCCTCGTCGCATGCGCGCCGTTCGCGCCCGAGCCGCTCGACCGCGCCGACTTCCTGGCGCGCGCCCAGTCCCAGGAGGTGGACGGGCTCCGGGTCTCTGTCGCGGCGCTTACCCCGGGCGAGAGCCGTCGCTACTTCAGCGAGGACCTTGACGCCAGGGGGGTTCAGCCCGTCTGGCTGCGAATCGAGAACCAGAACGACTTTCCGGTCCAGTACCTCCCGCTGGGTACGGACCCGAGCTACTTCGCGCCCTCGGAGGTAGCGTTTATGTTTCATCGCTTCCTCGCTCCGGGGGACAACCAGCACATCGACGAATACTTCTTGAAGACTGCCATCGACGGCAGGGTCGCTCCAAGAAGCACGGCCTCCGGCTTCGTGCTGACCCACAGCAGCGAGGGCAGCAAGTTCGTCAACGTGGCGCTGTTCTCCAACCGGAAGCTAAGGCAATTCCGCTTTGTTGTCCCCGTCCCGGGAGGCAAATGGGACTTCCAGCGCGTGAACTTCAAGGCCCTTTACCCGCCAGACAAGGTGGTTTCGCTGGACCTCCAGGGGCTCAAGTCGGCGCTCGAGGCCCTCCCCTGCTGCGTCAGCAACAAGGACGGCACGCGGTGGGGAGACCCCCTCAACTTGGTGATCATCGGAGTTCCACCTCATATTGTCTTTCCGTTCGTCGAACGTGGATGGCATCTGACCGAGCCTTTCGACCTGGCCGCCTCTCGGAAGGCGGCCATCGCCTTTGTCTTCGGTGAAGCGTACGAGTCCTCGCCAGTCAGCCCTCTCTACGTATACGGCCGCCCGCAGGACCTGGCCCTTCAGAAAATCCGCAATAAAATCAGCCAGCGGAACCATCTCCGCGGCTGGTTGGCGCCGTTCACGTACGAAGGGCAGATGGTGTGGGTTGGCCAAATCAGCCGGGACATTGGAGTCCGCCTCACCACGAAGTCCTGGTACCTCACCACCCACAAGATTGACCCCGAGGTGGATGCCGACCGTGACTATCTCCTCCAGGACATATTGGCCTCGGGGTTCGTTCGCGCGATTGGCTTCGTCGGTGGTGTAGGCGCTGCGCCCATCTCCGCGCCGCGGGGAAACCTCACCGGCGACCCTTACTTTACCGATGGGAAGAGACTCGTCCTCTTCCTCGGCAGCGAACCAGTCCCCTTGGACCAGGTGGAAGTGGTGAAGTGGTAACCCGGTAGCCCGTTGCCGCAGACGGCACGAGCCTGTGCCGCACCTGTGGTTCGACGCGACGACCGGCTGGGGAGCCCCTTGAGAAACGTGACTTCCTCGACACGCCCAACCCATCGCCGGAGCCTTTGGTACGCCGCGCTGGCGTCGGTTGCTGTGGCAGCGGTGTTGCTCGTTGGGACTTTGGGTCCGCGCCTCGCCGGCCCTCCGCGGACCATCACCCTGGCCACCGGCTTGGAGGGCGGCGCCTACGCAGAGCTTGGTCCGCGTTACCAGAAGATCCTCGCTCGGAGCGGAATCAAAGTCCGGCTTTTGCCGACCGGGGGTGACGTCGACAACCTAGCTAGGCTCCGCGATCGGCGCTTGGACGTGAGCGCCGCTTTCGTCCAAGCTGGCATTGCCGACGCACAGACCGACGGGCTCTCCTCGCTTGGAACGTTGATGTATTCCCCAATGTGGGTGTTCGAGCGGGTCGAACACTCAGGCATCGGATGGGGCAACGTCGTTGGTAAGCGTATTTCGATTGGCCCCGAAGGGAGCGGCACGCGCTTCCAAGCGCTGAAACTGTTCGCGCTGGAAGGCGTCGACCTGAAGGCGGTCGATTTGAAGGCCTACTCGCCCGCGGAAGCCGAAAGAGCGTTAGACCGCGAGGAACTCGATGCCGTCATCATCGTCGCCGGTTGGGAGTCGCCGGTCATTCGCCGATTGATGGCCAATCCCCGAATTTGGTTGGTCAACTTTCCCCGGGTGGATGCCTTGGTTGCGCTCAGGCCGTACCTCACCAAGCTCGTGATTCCGATGGGGGTGGGAAACTTCGCGAAGAACCTGCCGCGGACTGACGCCGCGGTCCTTGCCACCAAAGTAAGTCTGCTCATCCGCGAGGATTTACATCCTGCCCTGCAATACCTCCTGCTCGACGCGGCGACGGAAATCCATGGGGGCCCAGCCCTTTTCCAGCATGCGGGACAGTTTCCGGCCGGTGAGCCCATGGACGTCCCGCTCAGTTCCGATGCGCAGCATTTCTACAAGTCGGGACTGCCCTTTCTCTATCGGTCCTTCCCGTTCTGGTTCGCAGTCTTGGTGGAGCGCCTTCTCATCCTGCTGATTCCCCTGGCCGGTCTCCTCTACCCCATATTTCGGGTGCTCCCGGCAGTTTACTTCGGCGCGATGCAGCGGCGGATACTCCGGCTGTACAGCGAGCTGAAGCGGGTGGAACGGGACCTCGACGAGCAGCCCACCCAGGAGAACAGTGCGAACTTAGTCGCGCGAGTCGATAAGCTAGAGGAAAGAGCGAACCGGTTGCGTGTCCCGCTGACGCTCAGCCAAAACCTTTATCAGCTCAAGGCGCACATCCATTTGGTTCGCGGACGAATGGCCGGAAACGGTGCCGAGACGCAGCATCCGAGCGATTGAAGCTCCAAAGCGGCGGCCCTCTTCGTCAGGACCACCGGCCCGTGTTTGACGTAACCGGCTAGCGGTCTTCATAGGATTTCTTCAGCTCACGGCGTGGCTGCCGCAGGCTGCCGCTGGGCGTCGGCCACGGCAAGGGCCGCTCGCGCGCAGGAATACCCGGCCCGCATGAAGTGCGGCCACCGTGAGCGATCGACGAAGGTCTCGTAGAACTGAGCGCCTCGGACTTCGGCGTAAGGCACCGGATGCAGCAGCACGAGGCGCTCTCCAGCAAGCAACGCCTGCTCTCGAGCCAGAGCGACCATCCCAGACCAGCGCAGCTGCCCGCTGGCCCGAAGGATTGCGAAGGACCGTTGATGCCACCCCGTGACGTTCTCTCCCTCGAAGCCTTCAGGCAGGTAGCAGTTGAGGCCCACAACGAGGTCGGGGTCGTGGGCCAGGACGGGCCGCACGGGGAAGATGTTAACAATGCCGCCGTCGCCGTAAAGGTGCTCACCGACCCGAACCGGCTCGACGAAGATGGGAATGGCCACGGCCACCCGCATTGCCACGGCAACCGGCAGGTCTGGTGTTGTCTGGGTTCCGAAGATTTCCACCCGATTCAGGTCCACGTTCCACGCTGGCATCGAGAACGGGACCGTCGTCTCCCCGAGCCGGACGTCGCCGATCAGCGAGCGTAGCGAGCGCTCAAGGGCGTCGCCTCTCAAGAGGCCCGCCCAGCCACCGAGCGCGCGGCCCGCCGAAAGAACCAGGGACTTCCAGTCCGGATCGACGTAGCCGCTCCGAGGTAGCGTCAGCCAGAAGCGCGCGATAGCAGCCGAGTCAAGTCCGCAAGCCCACAATGCGGCGAACAAGCCGGAGCCGGAACTGGCGGCGATGGCGGTCGGGCGAATTCCGGCCTCCTCGAAGACACGCTGGACGCCAACAACGGACGCCGTGGCGCCGCTGCCCCCCGAGACAACTAGACCCAGCTTCAAACGCCGCAGCGCGGGGAGGTCCAACGGGGCGAAGGTCGGGAAGGGGTCGGCCTCTAGGGTGGGCTCCCGGTCGGTGGGCAGCGGAAACAGCGTCCGTCTGGCGACTGATAGGAAAGCAGAGTCCTCGCGCAACGCCCGGAGCATATCGGAGCCAACCGAGAGCGCATCGAAGACGGAGCGGAGGTTGTTCGGGTCGAGGACTCGACCCACGAGACCCCTCGACCGCCGCTCCGCTGTCTTCCGCGCAACGCCGCCTTTGGCGTCAGCGTGCAAGTTCCTTGAAACCGACGCCGACTTCCTTCCAGGCGGTCTTGATCCCGGGCTTGAAGATTTCCCACTCTTCATTTCCCGCCCCCTCGAGCGTCGTCACGCTCGGCTTGTGCAGCTAGGCCTTCGCTTCAGGTCGGTGCCGATGAGACGACAGCGACTGCTGGGCTCGTTCGACGTCATCTACTTTCGCGTAAAGTGCGCGCCAACTCGGTTCTATGGACACCCCAGTCCATTCTTAGCTTCAAGATGGTGTTGGCACCCTCCTGCAGAAGGGGGAATTGCTTTCGGCGAGGCGAGAGAGTCCCGCTGTATAGACACGGACGGCGAGGGTGCCTCTTGCGATGTAACGGTGGCTATGCGGAAATCGGACCTTGCTCGGGTGTTGCTCCGCCGCGCTGAGCAGGGCCGGCAATCTGGTAGGGAATGCCGGCTGTTCGCTGCCAGGCCACCCGCGCCCGCCAGCTCAGCCAGGCCTTGTTGAAAGCCACCACCTCGCGCGGATCGAAGTACGGGTTCCTCAGCCCGCCCAGTGAGACCAGAGCCAGGACTTGCTCTGCCACGCTCACTGGACACCCCGCCAGGCGGACAAACGGCGCGTTGCGAGCGGCATACATTTGACGGTGCACGTGGAGCATCTTCCGGTAGATGTCCTCTGCACGGGCATGGTGCGGGTCCTTAAGGTTCCGCTCGACGTAGATGCTGGGCAGCTCCACGTCCTGACCATGCAGTGTTCCTTTCCAGCGGGCACAGTCGCCAATGAAGACGACCTTCTCACCGGGTCCGGCGTCGATGGGGCCCTCGTAGGCGCCGAAGACAATGTGCAAATGAGGCATCTTGGCGTCCGTCTCCTCGTCGAACAACCGGAGAATCTCGATCGCCTCTTCGATGGCTCCCGGGCAGCCACCCCAGCAGTAGTCTGTGCGCTCGGGCTCAGGCGGCGAGCCAGCGTAGGCGGAGATTTTCGTGCCCTCGAAGTACTTCTCCACCCGAACCAGCCCCACCTCGAACCCGCGCGCCCGAGCCCGCGCCTCCTCGAGCGTCACGTCACCCAAGATTCTGGATGCGCCCGAGGTCGGTGGTTCCCAGCCCCGCGTCCTCGGCCAGTCGGATGTGCTCCACGCTGCGAGGTTCCAGACCAAGGATTGCGCAGCAGACCGCGTCGAAGGCTACCTGGGCATCGCCGAAGATGACCAAGTTCAGAGGAAATGGTTTGGGGGTAAGCATCCGCCCCTGGCCGGCGATGATGGCGTCGATGGCGATGAACTGCGCCTGGAGCACGTGGTGTAGGTCGACGATTTTCTCGCCCAGCCGGTGGTCGTGGTCGATGAGCCGATGCCGGTCGTCCTGGAGCCCGATGTACGCCTTGAGCGAGAAGGTCACCGTGGTCCAGGGGTGGGCCTTGAACTTGGGCGTGTTGACGAAGAAGTCGGCGCGCGCGACCGGCTCGGGCACGAAGATCGCGTCCCGGAGCCGCCCGGGGTGCGTCAGGCGAACCTCCACTTGGGGCACCTCCTCGAAGCAGTAACGCTTCACGCCGGGGAGGCGGGCAAGCATCCGGTCGAAGCCAGACTCGGAGTACGCGTGGCGCGTGGGCAGCGTGATGCCACACCGCTCACCGACCGCCAGCTCTGAAATCTCGGCCCCGCGATCCTGCAGAGCTAGGAGCACACCCTCCTCGAACTCAGGCCGGGTGTGCGCGTGGGGGAAGAGCTTCCCGGCGGCGACTAGGTTGGGCTTTACCAACGTGCGGCCGCGTGGCTTCAGGCCGAGAGTGTCGAGGCCCTCTCGGACCAGGGACCGGATTCGCTCCGGCTCGTAAGCATCGCAGTGACGGAGGATGACGCGGGGGCGTTCCGGGATGCGCATGGGCAACCTCCTGCCCAGACTCTAGCGCCGGGCGCCACTCGTGCCTCCCGTCGTCGAGATGCTCCTCCTGCGCGCTCCGGTGACTCCGACTACTGCCTACACCCGGTGTGTGCTTCAAGAGCCCCGGACCAGCTTCCCCAGCTCTGGGTTAAGTGAATCCTTTCCGCCGCTTTAGTCGTTGTCACTCGGTCCAGACATTAATTGCCAAGGACTCGTGGCCGGGCTCTTTGGCTATCGCCCCCTCTACGCAAGCGCAGCCTGAAAGCGGCCAGCAACTACCTCGCGATACCCGCTGAGGGCTCGGAACTCACGCATTGCGTGAGCTTGAAGAGGGGCTGCTTGGGAGCGTCGTCGCCGACCCAGGAGCCAACAGCATGATGAGTGGTGTCCTTCTGAGCCGCCGTAGTAGTTTTCCATCCGATGGGTGTGGGCTCGAACGAGCAACGTGGTCTGTTACAACCTCAGCGCCGGCGTGAGACTCGAATTCATGCTCAGCTCGAAGTCCGCATTGCAGATACCCCAGATGCATCGCTTGAGACACACACTCGAGACTTCTCCCTGTGTGGCCTGAGCATGACGAGCCCGCGGACGTACTCCGTCGGGCGTCTGCTCCAACTCCACGTCGCGCTAGGAGGCGACTGTCTGGAGCTTTGTGGAGTTGTCGCCTGGACCCAGCCGAAAGAAGGGTTGCTGGGAGTCCGCTTCGTGGACGTCCCTGAGGAAGCGGAGCATCGTTTGGAAGCCTTGGTCTGGGTTCTGACCGGGCTCATGGCCTGAGCACCACAGTCGCGGCGCTGGGAGTAGATCGGCGAGTCGCCGCCAGGATGCCACGGAGAATTTCGAGGGGCGTGGGCGGACAACCCGGGACGGTGACGTCGACCGGAATGGCCTTTGCAACGCCACCACGGACCGCGTAGCTCTCCCCAAAGACTCCGCCGCACGTACCGCAATCGCCGACTGCGACCACGAGCTTCGGTTCTGGCGTTGCGGCATACGTCCGCTGGAGAGCTTCCTCCATGTTGACCGTGACCGGACCGGTGACGAGCAGCAAATCTGCATGGCGCGGGCTCGCGACAAACCGAATACCGGCCCCTTCGAGGTTGTAATAAGGGTTCGTGAGGGCGTGAATTTCGAGCTCGCAGCCGTTGCATGAACCAGCATCGACATGGCGAATGCATAGCGCGCGACCGAGCACAGCAAGCAAGGCCGCCTGCAGTTGCTCCCTTTCACGGCGAGGCTCAGCTGGAGGTGGTAGCGGCTCGCTCACCACGCCAGTACGAAAAATGCGTGCCAGCACGTCCAGCATTACTCACCTCAGCCGTCGTGGCCACTGTAAGAGAGGTTGAAGGACTTATTGATGAGGGGAAAATCCGGAACGATGTTGCCGAGGACGGCATGCTCCAAGAGTGGCCAATTCTGCCAAGAGGGGTCATGCACATGGCAGCGGCGGATGCTCGAGTGAGGTCCTGATTCGAGCGCAATCAATACCGGGCCGCGCCAGCCTTCGATGACGCCCACACCGAGGCGATCGGGCGTTGCGACAGGAACCTCGGTTCGGATCGAGCCCCAGGGCAAGTCGTCAAGTAACATGCGGCACAACCGGACCGATTCGAGCACTTCATCAAAGCGCACTTGCACCCGTGCGGCAACGTCTCCGGCGGTCCGGACGACAAGCTTCGGCTTGAGTTTGTCGTAAGGAGGCCACGGCTGATCCACGCGCAGATCGCGACCAATGCCGGAGGCGCGCCCGACCAGTCCAATCGCGCCCAACCTCTGGGCCAACCCCCTCTCTAACCGACCGGCTTCGAGGAATCTGTCCTGAAGCCCCGGGTGGTCTTCGTAGATGCGACGCAGCTCGCGAACGGCCTTTTCGAGAGCGGCGAGTTGCTTCTCAAGCGTCTGCGCTGCGTCCGCCGAGAGCTCATTGGCAACACCCCCCGGGATGACGAAATCGAACAAATACCGAGCCCCGAAAGCGGCGGTGTTGCCGCGCAGCAAGTCTTCTTTCAGGCGGGAGAACTGGGCGAGGCCGAAGGAGAAGCCTGCGTCGTTGCCAAGCGCACCGAGGTCGCCCAGGTGATTGGCGATTCGCTCCCGCTCCAGCGCCAGGGCCCGGAGCGCGTTGGCACGCGCCGCTGCCTCGGTTCCCGTGATGCCCTCGAGTGCCGCACAGTATGCCCAAGCGAAGGCCACGGCCGAATCGCCAGAAGCCCGTGCAGCCAGACGGTGTCCGTCTTGCTGAGTGAACTGCTCGAAACGCTTGGCGATCCCCTTATGTACATAGCCAAGCAGTTCCTCCAGCCGCAGGACCTTCTCCCCAACGACGGAGAAGCGAAAGTTTCCAGGCTCGATGGTCCCGGCGTGAACCGGCCCAACTGCGATTTCATGGACGCCGTCCCCCCCCACCGAAACGAACGGATAGCTTTCGGATGACGCAGGGTATTGCTGCTCTGGACTGACGTCTCTGCGCAAAGGGAACACTTCCTCCGGCCAGCCGGAGTGCCTGAGCCAGTGTCGTTGGTCGCCGCCTTCGACGCAGAGGCCAAGCAGGTCCCGGATAGCGCGCTGCAAACGCCCCGCGACAGGGAACAGGGGCTCAAGGCTCGGGTAGGTGGTTGCCGGTGGCTTCAGGGCGTGCTCGACGACGATGACCTGCTTAGGCCGGAGGTAAGCCGCGTACACGCGGAACACGCCGTCCCGGTCCCGGTCGTCCGCTCCCCAGAGCGAGAGCAGGCAGGCGTCGGCGCTGCTCAACGCATTAGCCGCAGAAAGCCATTGGTGCTCGTCCACCACCAGACGGCTCACCGCAAGGTTTGCCGGGAGGGGAACACCCTTGAGGGAATCAGGCAACATGGTTCATCCAATCAGCCGCGCGGCAAGGCGATACCAGTTCGCAAGTGCCGGCGGCATGTAGATTCCAAGCGCGAGCACCATCGCAAGGTGCACAAAGACGGGGACCAATGCTGGGTAGTGTGGCAGTGGGCGGGCATCGGTCTCGCCAAACACCATCGGCTGAACGCGACCAAAGATCGCTGCGAACGCGACCCCCAGCGCCGCGAGCAGGATGGGGGTCGCCCAGGCGTGGTCCCGCATGGCCGTCGTGAGGATGAGGAACTCGCTGGCAAAGACTCCGAAAGGAGGCATGCCGAGGATGGCCAGTGCGCCGAGCATCAGGCCCCAGCCGATGGTTGGGCTGAGCACGAGTAGCCCGCGGATCCCATCCATGCGCTGAGTTCCCGCAGTTTGCGAGGCATGCCCTGCCGCGAAGAAAATGGCGGACTTTGTGAGCGAATGAACGGTCATGTGCAGGAGCGCGGCAAAATTCGCCACCGGGCCGCCCATCCCGAATGCGAAGGTGACAATGCCCATGTGTTCAATCGACGAGTAGGCGAAGAGGCGCTTGATGTCACGCTGCCGCCACAGAAAGAACGCCCCGAGCAGAGCCGACAACAGGCCAAAGGCCATCAACATCCGGCCCGGAAGGAGATGGATGGACCCCTCCACGAGCACCTTGCAGCGGACGACCGCATAGAGAGCAACGTTGAGCAGCAGGCCCGACAGCACCGCAGAAACCGGCGTCGGACCCTCGGCATGTGCGTCGGGCAGCCAATTGTGAAGCGGCGCAAGGCCGACCTTGGTTCCGTAGCCCACCAGAAGGAAGACGAAGGCGAGGCTGAGCACCGTCGGTTCCAGTTGGCCCTTGACCGCGTTGAGGTGCGTCCACAGCAGGGCGGCCATTCCTTCGCCGCCCAGCAGGCCTTCGGCCGCAAAATACAAGAGGATGGTGCCGAAAAGGGCTTGAGCGATGCCGACGCCGCAGAGGATAAAGTATTTCCACGCCGCCTCGAGGCTCGCGCGGGTGCGGTACAGCGAAACGAGTAGGACCGTCGAGAGTGTGGCCGCCTCCATCGCAACCCAAAGTAAGCCCATGTTGTTGGTCAGCAGAGCGAGCAGCATTGCCGCCATAAAGAGCTGGTACATGCTGTGGTACAGGCGCAGGCGCCCTGGGGTTAGGCGGCCCTTGTGTTCCTCGATGCGCATGTACGGGCGGGAGAAGAGCGCGGTGGTGAGGCCGACGAAGGCTGTCAGCGCCACCAGGAAGACGTTGAACGGGTCAATGAAGAACTGTTCGCGCCAAATAAGCATCGGCCCGTCTCGAATGACACGCAGCACCAGCAACGAGGCCGCCACGAGCGTGCCCAAGCTCATGAAGACGTTGACCTCGGGCGCAAACCGGCGCGCCCCCACCAAAGCGAGCACTGCAGCACCGACGAGCGGGACGCCGAGCACGAGCAAAAGCTCCACGTCAATCCTCCTTAAGGGTTTCGAGGTGACGCAAGTCGAGGCTCTCGAACTGCTCGCGGATCTGGAAGAAGAAGATCCCAAGAATGAAGACGCCGACGAGCACGTCCAGCGCGATGCCCAACTCGACCACCATCGGCATGCCGTAGGTGGCGCTGGTGGCGGCGAAGAACAGACCATTCTCCATTGCCAGAAACCCGACGACCTGGGTTACCGCCTTGCGCCGAGTAATCATCATCATGAAAGCCAACAAGATGACCGCCAGCGCGATGCCCAGCGTATTCCGGGTGATCGTCGTGGCCAGCGCGCTGATCGGCTGCGCTAGCCCGAAGGCGAAGATCACCAACCCCACACCAATCAGCATCGTGGTGGGTACATTGAGGAGCGGCTCGGTGTCCCACTGTGCCTCTAGGCGTCGAATGAGCCGCAGCAGGATCCATGGCAGCAGTATGACTTTGAGAACGAGCGTCAGTGCAGCCGAGAAGTAGAGATGATGGAGTCCAGCGCTGTAAGCCACCAGGGTAGTGGACAGGAAGAGAATCGCTCCCTGCCAGGCGAAGAGTGCGATGAGCCGCCGCGTCCGCCGCTGTGACAGCATGGCGAAAGAGATGAGTAGCAGGCCAGCGGCGAATCCGTTGAGTAGCTGCGCGGTCAGGCTGGGCGTCTGCATAGGCTAGGCCCCCAGCAAGAGGTGAATCAAAAGGCCGAGCACCGCGAGCAAGAAGGCCGTGGCGAGAAACTCGGGCGCGCGAAAGATGCGCAGTTTTGCAGAGACGCTTTCGACGACCGCAAGGCCCGCTCCGACAGCTGCCAGCTTCGTCACCAGCGCCGCGACTGCGACTACGAGCGCCCCGCTCCCGCTCCCTTGCGTGGCGATACCCCAAGGCACAAATAGGGCAAACCCGATGCACGCGTAGTTGAAGAGCTTGAGAGCGGAAGCCCACTCGACGAGGGCAAGATGGCGGGCTGAATACTCGAGCACCATCGCCTCGTGAATCATCGTCAATTCCAGGTGGGTCGCCGGATTGTCGATGGGGATACGCGCGTTTTCCGCCAGAAGAACCATGACAAACGCGACTCCGGCGAACGCCAGGCTCGGGTAGATAATGAACGGCGGCGCCGCCAGACGCTCAACCACTCTTGGCAGCGCCGTGCTTCCAGAGATGAGGAAGCCGGTGAAGAGCACCATCAGTAGCGCCGGCTCCGCAAGAAAGCCGACCATCATTTCCCGGCGCGCTCCGAAGGTCCCGAAAGCCGTACCGATGTCCATGGCGGCGAGCGCCATGAACACTCGAGCCGTCGCGAAGAGACCCACCAGCGCGATGGCGTCGGCGAGACGTGCGAACGGGAGATCCGTCGCCACCGACGGAATGATGGCTGCGGCCAGGACCATCGTGCCGTAGAGCACGTAAGGCGTTAGCCGAAACAACAGCGATGCGTGCTCTGCCAGCGCAGCGTCCTTGGACAGGAGCTTGCGTAGCAACCGCCAGGGCTGCTGCAACGGCGGTGCGGACCGGTTCTGTAACCAGGCCCGGCATTGGGCGATCCACCCGACGAAGAAGGGCGCGAGCGCGACAGCGAGAAAGACCTCGCCAACTTGGCGCGCCAGAGCGAGCGAACTCACAGGACGAACACCAGCAGGGCGACCAGAGTGATGAAGGCATAGAGAAGGTAGATGGCCAGCCGCCCTCCCTGCAGAACCGCGACGGCTTCCGCCAGGCGTTGAACTCCGCGGCCGATCGGCAGATAGATGCCGTACCAGAGGCGGTCTTCGATGTGGATTCGGTAGCGCGGTGAACTGTCCCACGCTGACGGCAGCTCACGCTCCACGCGGAAGAAGGGACTGAAGATGTGCCGGATCGGCTGGCCAAACCCCTCCGCCGTGTCTTGCATGCGCGGCGTTTGCCAAGGGTACCCACAGTCCCAGGAGGCCGTTCGTCGCACACGCCCGTGGTAGAGGAGGCGCACCACGAGAAAAGTGACGCCGACGACGCCGAGGATGCCAGCCAGGAGCAGGAAGCCGCTGTAGGCGGCCTGTTGTGGCGCCACGGGCGCGAGTGACCACGCCGAGGGACCGGACTGCACTGCGGCTCCCAAAAGGCCGCGGGTGATGCTGGCGGTAACGGCCAGCGCCAATTGCGGGAAAGCGCCGAGAACGACACACCACAGCGCGAGCCATGCGAGACCGATGCGCTCGAACCAGCCAGCGTCGTGTGCCTTCGTGAGAGAGGCTTCCCGCGGTTGTCCGAGAAATATTACCCCATAGAACTTGACCATGACGTAAGCCGCCAAGGCAGCCGCGAGCGCGAGCGCTGCCGCACCAAGCGGAATCAGCATGTTCACGAAAGTCTTTGGGATCTCCGGTGTGTACAGGAAGGCCTGCAGCAGTAGCCACTCGGAAACAAAGCCGTTGAGTGGTGGCAGCCCAGCGATGGCCAGCGTGCCGACCAATGCTAGACCCGCCACCCATGGCATGCGGCGGACCAATCCGCCGAGCTTCCCCAGATTGCGCTCTTTGGTGGCATGGAGAACCGAGCCGGTGGAGAGAAACAGCAAGCTCTTGAAAAGGGCATGATTGAGGGAATGCATCAGCGCCGCGGTGAGGGCCAGCGCGGCGAACAACTGCATGCCGAAGCCACGGAAGAGCATCGCGAGACCAATGCCCGTGAAGATCACGCCGATGTTCTCGATCGATGAGTAGGCGAGTAGACGCTTCATGTCGGTCTGAACGGCGGCAAACACCGCGCCGAAGAGTGCGCTGACGAGTCCGAGAGCGAGCGCCAGGGCCCCCCACCACCAGAATCCAGGGTGGAGCAAATCAAAGCTCACCCGCAGTACGCCGTAGATGGCGGTCTTGAGCATCAGACCGCTCATCATGGCTGACACCGGCGATGGCGCCGCTGGATGCGCTTCGGGCAACCACACGTGCATCGGCACCAGGCCCGCTTTGGCACCGAACCCAAGCAGCGCGAGCAGGAAAGCAACGGTGGCCCAGGCGGGCGTGAGCGAGGGTCCGCGCATGGCGTCGAAGGTGAAGTGCCAGCTACCGCCCTGAAGGACGCCGAAGCACAGCAAGATGCTGATGGCACCGACGTGGGCGATCAGCAGATACAGAAACCCGGCTCGACGAATCTCCGGAATGCGGTGTTGCGTCGTGACGAGGAAGTAAGAGCTCAGCGCCATCGTTTCCCACGCCACCATGAAGAGATAGGCGTCGTCGGCAAGCACGACGAAAGCCATGCTGGCGAGAAAGACGTGGTACTGCAGACACAGCAGGCCCGGCGCCGTACCTTGTCCCGCTCGGAAGTAGCCGGCGGCGAAGGTGGAGATGCCAGCACCCACGCCCCCAAGCAGCAGAAGAAAGAACCCGGAAAGGGGGTCGAGCCTCAGGTGGAAGGGCAGATCCGGCAACCCGAGGGGGAGGACCATGACCTGGGGGGCGTTGCTTGGCTGGAGCGCACCCCAGCCGGCGTAGGCGACGCCAAGCCCCACCAACGCTCCGAGAGGAAAGAGCACTCGGGCGACGAAGCCGACGTGATGCGGCCGGACCAGGCCGGCGACACCGAGCGCCAGCCAGCCAACGACCAGTACGACAACCCACACGAGGGATGGCGCCAACCCGATTATCATCCTATTCTCATCAAGCCCGTTTTCAAGGCATCTTACATGTCAATCGAGGAACGCACTGCCCGCCTCACCGTTCTGATCGACCCGCGCAAGAAGGCCGTCTTCGAGCAGCTCTGTGCCGAAGACGACGTCACACCGTCACAGATGGTCCGCCGTCTCATCCGCGAGTACATCGAGCGTAAGCGCGGCTACCCGTGGACGCCCAAGGAGCCGCAGCAGCCCAGTGCGCTCCACGGGGCGGAGCGACGCTTGAAGCGTTAGCGGCGTTCGCGAACTGTGGCCAAACCAACAGTCTGCCCTGCACCCGACACCACTCGGAGTTTCTGGGAGCCCTGGGGACTCCCGTGACGGCCCGCGTCACTCGGCCATCCGGCTCATCCCCTTGCCCTCGTCGAGCGCTCTTTCCTGGGACGGGTGAGCTTGGCCCTGCTCGAGATCACCGCGAGCGCGGGTTGCCGTCGTGAGCGCCTTGCGGCCGCGCCGGAACGTCCTCCCACCAGCGGCTCCACGGGATGTCGTTCCGGCGCCCCGGATGAAGCGGATAGTAGATGCGGTTCTCGGCCTTGTCGGCCTCGCCGCCGGAGAGGAGCAGGGCCTCATGGTCGCCGTCATTGATGAACGTGTGGCAGATTCCCGTGCCTGCCGGGAACGCCGCGATGTCTCCAGCCCGCATGGGATAAAGTTCCCCATCGATCCACGCATCGACCTCTCCGTCGATCACGTACACGAACTCCTCCTCCGCAGACTCCGCATGAGGAAACGACGTCCGGGTGCCGGGCAGCAACCGGACGAGGTGGATGCCGACTCTCAGCAGCCCGGCCGCGCGGCCAACCGCGCGCGAGGGCGCCATCTCCTCGGAACTGTTCGGGTAGCGGTGCCGCTTCTCGGCGATGTCGGAAGACGCGACGATGAAGGGAGGGCGCGCGGGCATCCAGCGATGCTAAACCAGAAGGGTACAAGATGCGCGACAAGCAACAATTTCAGAAACCGAGTCGCCCGTTCCGGTTGGAAAACGAAGGGACCGAACGGGAGACGACAGGATGACAGGGTGGGTCAGAAGCCCTAGCGCACGACAGACCTCCAGGCTTTGCCGAAGCCCGGACTCTCGAAAGGCGTGGAGAAGATACTGAACTCCAACCGGTTCATGGCGCCGCTCTAGGCCCAAGGTTTCCTCCTACGACGGTCAGCCGGCCGGTGGCGGAGGATTGGGGCAAAGCCCGGTGCCCGGGGCTGGTGCCCCCGGGATGGAGAGGTCGCGTCCGCACGCGAAGTCGAACATGTCGAAGAGCGCATCGCTGTTCGCATCCCGCGCCGTGAGAGCAGGAAGGTCGAAGAGCGCCTCTATGAAGCGGGTGAGCGCGGTGTGGTCGTGCACAACGTGTGAGACGTAGTTTCGCTTGGCCCAAGGCGAGATCACCACCAAAGGCACCCGCGGACCCATCTCGGTCAGCGGGTAACTGGTCGCATTCGCGTGGCACCCGGTGGGCGGTGGCACGTGGTCGGCGAAAGCTCCGGCCTCGTCATAGGTCCAAAGAATCGCGAGACGCGGCCACTGGGGACTCGTTACCGCATGGTCGTAGAGTGTCTTCACCCACGCTTCACCCCGCTGCAGGTCGGCAGTTGGTTCATCATCCTCGACGCCTTCAATCCCATCGACAAACGCGACGTTTGGAAGCGTCCCGGTGTCCAGTGCGTCATAGAGGTCCGTCAGGGAATGGACGCCGGGGCTCCCGCCCGTCCAGCCAAGCGTACCGCTCAGAGGCGTACCGTCGGTGTAAACCCCCCACGTGAAGCCGGCGTTCATCAGGAGTTGGAAGATGGATGGAGTGCGCGGCGAGGGGAACACAATGCCCGTATCGACCACACCAGCGTTCGTGCCGAACATCATATAATTGCGGTTGGAGAAGGTACCGCTTGCCATCGCCGGAAAATGGCGGTCGGCGATGGCAAACGTTGTCGCAAGCCAATAGTAGAAGGGCAAGTCGTTCTGGTCGTAATAGCTCATCACAAACGAACCATCGGAGGGCGTGCTCGCCGCCGCATTCCTAACGAAGCCGTCCATCCTTCCGTTGTCGATGCATCTCTGGACAGCCGCTGATTGGTGCTCCGGGTTGTAAGGAATACACGTGGTCGTCGAATGGAACGGGAAGACGGGGCTCCCGGTCGCCGTCGGGTTCGAGTAGTCAGCGGGGACTGCCTCCACTCCAGGTTGACCGCCATCGTGAAGCTTCCCCAGGAGATGGTCGAAGCTTCGATTCTCCTTCATCAGGACGATGACGTGGCGAATCGGAATTGTCGCCAGCGTGCTCCGAGCGATTCCGAGCGTCTCTAGGACACGAGCGCCAGACCCGAATTCGCACGCTGCACGAGCGTTCGCTTTGTCATCCGGTGGGATGGTGGCCCCGCAACCAAGCGAGGGGTCATCCGGGGGTGTGTGCATCGAATCGATGCTCTCGAACCCCCAGCTTTCTCTTTGCAAGTAGGACAAATCTTCCGTGCTGCAGCCAACGACACTCAATGCTGCGACGGCCATAACGGGGGCCCACGTCACGAGGGTTGCCTCCACAGCGGAAACCCAAACGAGATTTCAATGCCGAGGGTGAACGCATCACCGGTGGTATAGCTGGAGCCAGGTGTATAAGTGATGTGGTCGGCGTAACGCTCGGCCACCAGCGCAACGCCCAGCCACATGCCATTGGCGAAGATGTTGCGAAGGCCGAACTCGACCCGTCCGTGAAAGGTCTGGTCCGAGTACCCGAGAGCAGGGTTGGTGCGCGCCGGCGCCGCGCCAACCACGACCTCCAGCAAGGTGGTGAGGCTGTCGGCAACGTCGAACCGCGCGCCAAGCCCGAGGTCGGTGAACGCAAATCCCGGCGTGTAAGTCTGCTGCGCGTGCAGGGACTCCTGGAGAATCACCACGATGCGCAGTGAGCGACTGGGATCGAGCATGGAGACGCCCAGCTCAATCCCCACGACCCCAGTTGCCACCACGCCTGCGACCCCGTCCGCATTGTTGACGGTGTTAAGCGCCGACGGTGAAACTCCTGTCTGAGCTACGAGCAGGAGGTCGCCCCCGAGCCGGGCACCGACGTACGGGCTCCAGGGGTTGGTGATGGTCGTGCGGAGGCCGATTCTGTCCCCACGCGGCCAGGTGCCCACCGAGCAGTGCGACTGGTTGGGGCTGGTTCACGAGGATGCCGGTTCTCAGGGCGGCGAGCAGGTCCCAGTCGACGAGCCATCGGCCCGGGTTGTCGCTCTTGATTCCTGCCCACTCACCTCCAAACTCACCGGTCAAACTATCGCCGGCCGTACTGGACCCGAGGCTGGCGTCCACAACCGCGCCCTGCACAGCGCTCTCGATTGCGAGTGCGGGACCTGAAAGCGCCAACGAAGACAGTCCCACAACGACCGCTCGGCTTGCCATTGCTCGAGGCCAGACCACGGCACTCACAGGTCGATGCCCCTTCGCTTCGTGTCGCGGCGGAAGATGATCATGGCAAACGAGGTGCGAGTCGCAAGCAGGGCGAACAGACTCGTCTCATTCGCTCGAGACAAGCCAAGTGTACGACTCGACTGGTCCCTTTGCCACTCCCTCTCCGCGACCTCGCTTGCGACTCGACGCATCGGTCCGCAACTCGTTTACAAATTGCGCCCGCCGCCATCCTCGCGTCAGGGAAGCCTCTTTTCGAAGTGGCCTGCGGACTGCACGACGGGCGGGAAACGGCAGCCCGTGAGAGGTATGTGCACGGGCGGCGCCCGTCGCATCTACTTCTTTGTGGAGCGATGCACTTGGTCAGGCGGATGGTAGGCCCAGAGCACGTCATAGCGTCGGCAGATCGAGCAGTTGCAATTCGTGACTTCTCGGGGGGCACCAAGCAGCGGCAAACGCACAGCACCGCAGTGGCAGGAAGCTTCGACGGCCTCTTGGCGTTCACTCATTACATCACCGGCGAGTACCAGATCGGCGACGTGTAAGCTCGGTCGGTGACAGTCATCGGGACGTAGGCAGCCATCTTGATACCGAAGCGCTTCTGGTCATACGCCGTCCAGCGAGGCGATGGGATCTGGATGACCCGCACGTAATAGAACGCGCGCTCGTCGGGATTGAACGTCGGGTCCTTCCAATACGCCGACAACAAAGCGGCCCCAATCGAGTTGTTGTAGGTCGCGTTGGCGATGTCGACCGTGCTGCCCACGGGCGTCTTGCAGCGACCATCGGGGCCAATCTTCCGCCCGCCGGAGACCCCCACGTCGAAGATTCGCTCGGCCGTCTTCCCGTCCTTACCGAGCCAACCCTTAATAATCTGGATGCGGTCGAGGTTCGGGCCGTCTGGGTCGCGCGCGGCCTGGACCATGAAGACCGGGCGCTTGCCAGCTGGCGCCTTGGCGAGGCTACCGCCCATGGGCACGCCATGGGCGTAGCCGTTCGCCGCGAAGTCCGGGCGATCTCGGTCCGCCGGAACGAAGTCCCAGCCCGCGAAGACGCGTACAATCGGTCGGTCGCCGGTAGTGGCGTAGACCTCCTTGCGCTTGAGCGCGTCCCAAATTGCCTCGCGGGTGTTCTCGCGCGCCCAGACGCCACCTAAGCCCGCAGCTTGTTCGTTCCAGACTGAGACAAGCGGCTTACCGTCCGGACCCATGGCGAGAGGGGTTTCCCAACGCGTCGGCGACGGCAATCCATTGGCAAACTCACCGAAGAAGTTGTCTTCCCTCGTGGTGATGACGCCCACGTGGGCATCGCTGCCGCCGATCATCCCGGCCTGGTAGGGGTTGGCTCCAAGCTTGGCATCCAATTCCAGTCCCAGCCTGAGTGCCGAGCGGACGTAGTTACCGTGCAGTACGCTGTTCTGCGCACGCGCCATTTTTCCAAAATCGAGATCCCATCGCTCGAAGTTGGCGAATTCGTCGTTCGGGGACAGGAAAGGCTGGGTCTCGCTGTCACCCTTGATCTGCGTCGCCTCAAATAGGGGCTCGTGGCTGGCGCGCGCCTCAGCGTAGGCCCTATCCATGGGCTTCCCGTCAAACGTCTCGGCAGAATACATGGCGCCATTGCTCAGGTTGCCGTTGTGCGGGATGGCGAGCACCTGCCCACCGGTCTTGTGGGCATACCCATCCATGTACTTCCACAGGTCCGCCGGATCCTGGCTGTCGAAGGTGGAAAAGGGAACGACCTGGTTAACGCGGTCAGCGTTGTCGCGAAAAATTACGGTGCGGTGGAGGTTGTTGCCGCCGGGCGCGGAGGTCCACTCGAACCCGTGCAGCGTGGTGAAGACGCCCGGCTTGTTGAACTTCTCGGCCGCCGCGGTGGCGTGGGCCCATGCCGCGCTCGTGAGCTTGTCGGCATTGAAGACAGGCTTGCCATTCTGGAGGGAGACAACCGCTTCGATGGCGGCTTTGACACCCTCCTGAGGGCCCTGCTTGGACATCTCGTACCACCGCTTGCCTTGTGGGTTGGCGAGGAGATCAGGGCTACCGGCGCGAATTTCATCAGCGATGCCGAGATACTCGGCATGGTCGGTGATGGAGAGCCAGTCCAGCGGCCGGTCAATCTTGACGCGTTGCCCGTTGTCGACGACGACTTCGACGCCCGTAGCAAACTTGAACAGGTCCTCGGGGGTCAGTGTTATCCCGAACATTCCCGCGTCGAAGGAGTAGCCCGTGTGGTTGTGGGCACTCCCCCAGAAGACGCGGTCCGGGAAATTCTGTCCCAGAAAGGGCGAATACTCGGGCTTGTGTCCTCCGACCTTCTTGACGTCGGCCGCGGCCGAAGCTTCCTGCCCCAGCGCGACCTGACTGAGGCCACCGTTCACGAGCACCAGCCCGATGGCCGCAAGGCCCGCGCGGACTGATTGCGGCAATGTTGTGTTTCGCATCAGGGTTGTGTCCTGTCTTGCTGCCGATTGGGTACCTTCATGAGACCCTTTACCTGATGTGGCGCCCACGGTCGTTCTCCGACGTCACGGGGCCACGCGCCTAGTTCCCCTCGGCATCGGTTCGCTGAGCGCTTTTTTCGCGCGGGCGTGACCAGGTGCTGAACCGGAAGCCGCGCTGAGTGGGGTTGTACATCGCCAAGAACGCGGAGAGGCCTTGAGGCGAATCTGTTGCATGCCCTGATTGAGCGACGCAATTCTTGCGCTGCGTCATCGGCCTTTGGTTGGGACCTCTGCGTGGCGCGCTCCTTGCTGCCGGTGACGAGCGAAACGCAGACGACGAGCCCACATGTCGTTGCCAACTGTGGGAGCCGTTCATGCCGTCCGGCTGTTCTTAGGGTTCGACTGAAGATGGTGAACGTCGTTCCGTGAGCTTTCACCTCAATCAGAAGACTAGGTTCCTGGACCTCCGGGCGGGGGGAGGACCTTGCTCATGAGCGCCCGAAATCCGACCTGGAGCCCGCAATGCCACATGCCCTAGAGGAGCAGTCGTCGACGTCCAGAACGAAGGCCGGACACGCTCAGTCAAACCAGCCCTCGACCCCCGCGCCGCATGCTTCACGGGGCGAGCGCCTGGCCATGGGGAAGCGTTTGCGAGAGGGCTGTCCGCGGAGCTCGCATGCGGCTTGGACAGCACCTCCTCACCGGCCGGACCCGGTCGACCTGGTGCTGAAAGCCGACAAGGGCCGCATTCCAGAGCTCCTTCCCCTTCGCCACGGACGGATGGTCCAGTCGCCCTTTACTTTCTACCGGGGATCGGCCCTGGCCATGGCGGTGGACCTAAGTGCCACTCCGTCGACCGGCGTCCGCGTGCAATGCGGCGGAGACTCCCACCTAGTCAACTTCCGGGGTCTCGCCACTCCGGAGCGGCAAATCATCTTCGCCATCAACGACCTCGATGAGACGCTCCCAGCACCCTGGGAGTGGGACCTCAAGCGTCTGGCGACGAGTTTCGTCATCGCGTGCCGCGACAACGGCCTGAGCGAATCAGTTGCCGAGGAGGCGGTCCTCGGTTGCGTCTGCTCCTACCGCGAGCGCATGGCCGAGTTCAGCGAAATGAAGGTCCTGGACCTGTGGTACTCCGCCGTCGACGCCGAGGGGGTCATTTCGGGTATCAAGGATGCCGCCATCCGCCGGCGCGTCATCAAACGCCTGGCGAATGCCCGTGAAAGCAGCACATCCGAGGGCCTGTTCCCGAAGCTCACGGACACCTCGAATGGTTCGGCGGTGATCAAAGACACCCTGCCTTCCATCTTTCACTGGAAAGGCCACGTCGCCGGCGATGTCCACGAGGACGTCCAACTCGCGTTCAACCAATACCGAAAAAGCCTGGTTCCTGCCTATCGCACGCTGCTGGATCGCTACGAAATCAAGGACGCCGCGGTCAAAGTCGTAGGGGTCGGTAGCGTGGGCACCGCCTGCTGGATCATGCTGCTGATGGCGGGTGAAGGAGACTCGCTCATTCTCCAGGTCAAGGAGGCGCGCGCCTCGGTCCTGGAGCCGTATGCGGGGAAAAGCGTCTTCCCGAATCACGGACAACGGGTGGTGGCCGGCCATCGGCTCATGCAGCCGGCCAGCGACATCTTTCTCGGTTGGACGGAGGGTCGGCGGGGAAAGCACTTCTATGTTCGCCAGCTCAGAGACGTGAAAATCAAGATGGCAGTGGAAACATTCGGAGCAGCCGAGATGGGCATCGCCGCGCAGTGGTGTGGGCAGTCGCTGGCCCTCTCCCACGCACGCTCCGGAGATGCGGCGCTGATCGCTGGATATTTGGGAAAGAGCGACGCCTTTGACAAGGCGCTCGCCAGTTTCTCCGTCGCCTACGCCAACCAGAACGAAAAGGACCATGCCGCGCTCAAGCGGGCGATCCGCAACGGAAAGGTCGAGGCTGTTGTCGAAAAGGAGAAGTGAGTCGGTTGCGCTAGTGCACCGCTGGAGCACGCGGAGGGAGCCTGTGGCCCACGCTGGATTGGAAGCTTTTGCAGTTGCCAGCGTCACCTCCTTGGGCGCTGTACATCGTCGACTTGCGGGTTCGGCCCCGGAGGACCGGAACGTCATTGCGGGGCGAGCCGGCGGCTCCTTCAGGCAGACCACACCTGCCGGCGGCCCTTTTTTGAACGGCGGGGCGGCCAGCCCAATGGGGCCCGGGAAGTGACCCTGCGACGCGACAACCTGGTGACGCTACTCACGATTCTCGTGCTCGCCGTCGCCGCGGTGTCTGCGCTCTTCGACACCATCGAGACGGGTCGTGTTTACCTATTCTCGAGCCAGTTCCTGGAGGAACTACCGCAGCGGTTCACCGGGCCTGGACGCCTCCGTTTCATCTTGCAGCCGACGTTCGCCATCCTTCTGGGGGTGCGCGGAGGACTCGCCGATGCCAGGGCTGGAGATCCACCCTTCCTCTCCGGTCTGCTCCTCGCCGCTGGACGTCGACGTGAATTCCTGCGAAGCGGAGTGGCGGCTATCCGCAATCTGCTCGCGGCGGGAATCATCCTGGACCTTGTGTTTCAACTGGTCCTTTACCAGTCTGTTCACCCAGGGGCGGCCGTGGTGATTGGGCCCATTCTGATTTGCCTGCCCTACGCATTTTCCAGAGCACTCACGAATCGGGTGGTGCAGCTGTCGCACGGACGGGCCTCGGAGCGATGAGCGCCGCGACCCATACTGCCTGTAGGCAGCCCAGGCCAGGGAGTGCGCACCTGTCGCGAAGAGAGAGGGCCAAGGCACAGCGATGGACCTAACGGACTACCCGCTGCTCGTATTCGCGCTCAGCTTTGTCACACTACTGCTCTCTGAGTTTGTCGGGGGCTCCCTCATCAAGAGGCGTGGAACCCGGGACGAGGGCAAGCAAGTTAACATCGACATCATCCTGGGCGGGACGCTGACGCTGCTCGGACTCATCATCGGGTTCAGCTTCTCGATGGCCATTAGCCGCTACGACCAACGTAAGACTTACGAGGAAGCGGAGGCCAACGCCATTGGCACGGAGTACCTCCGGGCCGACCTTTTGCCCGGCGGTGATGCGGCGAAAGTACGGGGTTTCCTCGCGGAGTACCTCGACCAACGTCTCTCGTTCTACACGACGCGCGATGGGCAACAGCTTCGACAGATTGATTCTGCCACCGCTCTCATGCAGGACAAGCTGTGGTCGGCGGTGCGAGACCCCGCCCTAACGCAGCAGACTCCGGTCATGGCCTTGGTCGTCTCTGGGATGAACGACGTCTTGAATTCCCAGGGCTACACGCAGGCTGCCTGGTGGAACCGCATACCCTTTGCTGCATGGACGCTCATGGCAGCGATTGCCATCTGCTGCGCCGTCTTGGTTGGCTACGGTGCGAGACAAGATGGAGCGAAGGCCACGCTGCTCGTCCTACCACTGGTCGTGGCCATTGCCTTCTGGCTCATCGCGGACCTCGACAGTGCCCGCGGCGGTCTCATTCGTGTGCACCCCCAAAACCTACTGAGCTTATCGCAATCGCTGCACGCGCATTGACGGCGACGATCTTCGCCTGTAGAGCCCGGAGGGCAAGATGGGCCCGACCAACGCACGGCCTTCGGTGGCCCGGAACTGCGTATGAGGCTCGGCCCCGGCGGCGGTCACCAGTGCGTTGCCGTTCTTGTCGCGCTGGTCGGGCTCCCGGTGGCGGCGGAAGACGCGCCCGTCGCCGAAGCACCGACCTGGAACGTGCGCGTTTCGGTCGCCACTTACTTCTTTGCGCACGAATCCGACTATGTTCAGCCGACCGCAGCTGTGGACTACGGCGTCCTGCACCTCGAGGCCAGGTACAACTACGAAGCACAGCGAACGGGTTCTCTCTGGGTCGGATGGAATTTCGAGTGGGGAAAGGAGTTGAGGTTCGCGCTCACCCCGATGCTGGGCGGCGTCCTGGGCGATGTGAACGGAATCGCGCCTGGTCTCGAGTGGGACCTGTCGTGGGGTCCGCTCGAACTCTACTCGGAGGTTGAATTCGTCTTCGATTTTGCCGACTCATCGGCCAGCGACTTCTACACCTGGTCGGAGCTGAGCGGCTCGCCTCTCGAATGGCTCCGGCTCGGGCTCGCCCTGCAGCGCACGCGCGCCGTCGCCTCGGCGCGCTACGTGCAGTGGGGCCCCCTCCTCGGTTTCAAGGTATGGAAGCTCAGTGCGAGCGTCTACTGGTTCAACCCGGGCCAGGCCAGCACGCAGTACTGGGTCCTCTCGATCGGAGTGAACTTCTAGACGTGGCTCCAGCCGCAGAAGACCGTGCAGCGAGCGCTACTCCCGGCCAAACCATTTCTCGTAGACGCGTTGGTAAGTCCCGTCGTCGTGAAGCGCGACCAGGGCGGCGTTGACTCGTCTGCGCAGGGGGCTGTTGAGGGGCACCACGAAGAGCAGGTCTTCTCTCCGGAATTCGGGTCCAACCATCCTCACCTTTCCAGCTCCGTCATGCGCCGCATAGTACTGCAGGGCCGGTGCCAGGGTGACCACGGCCTCCACCTTCCCCGAGAGGAGCGCGGAAAACAGCTCCTCTGCCCGCGCGAACTCGTGCACCTGCGCGCCGACCTGGCGCAGGTAGAGGGCCGATGGGGAGCCGACCGGGGTTGCCACCGACTTTCCGGGCAAGTCATCGGGGCCGTTGATGGTACCGCGAATCTGCTCCACGGTGAGCGTCGCCGTCATCTGGGCGGTGAAGAAGGCGACGAACACCACGCCCGCAAACAGCCAGAGGTTCGCGAACAGGTGGGCGAGGCGCTGCTTTGGCATCAGCATCGCCTGACCGAGGAGACCTTCAGCCGCCCACGTCATCGCGTGGAAAATACCGGGAAAGTACTTGTCGGTCGGGGTGACTCCGTCTGCGCTTCGCCGGTCGAGGAACCAAATGACGTGCGCCGGAACCAGTAGCAGCAGCACCGCGGCCCCGAGCCAGTAGAGCATCGAGCGCGAGAACAGAAGATTCAAAAATGCGAAGAGGGGAGGACTGTGCACCCCTTGCCCTGCAGCGGGGACCATTACCTGAAGGCCGCCGTTGAGAACCGAATAGGTGAAGTCGAATTCGCGGTCGCGCTCTGCCGTGTAATACACGCCCACGATGGCAATGTCGGAGTCACCCTTGCGCAAGGCTTCGAAGAGACCCGCTGCGTCCGGAACCAGCCGGTAACTCGTCGGCGTCCCCAGCTTCTTCGCGACCTCCTTCCAGAGCTCGATGCTGAATCCGGTGAGATGGCCCTGCTCGTCAATGACGAGGGGAGGAATAACGGCTGCGACCGCGCGAATTTCGGCGGGCTTCTCCCCTGCTCTTGCGGACGAGGCCAGCGCCAGCAGCAGGAGAATGCCCCGGCCCCAGTAAAGGATGAACGATTCGGTTGCCATATTTTGGCCTTGCCGGACGGGAAAGCGACGCACCATAGCGGGTTCAGGGGCCGCCCCCTCTGGATTCTCAATTCCTGCATGCGCTTGGGCGAGAAACCTCAGCACAGGTCAGGCGTTGTCCCGCGGGCAACCGGCCGTTGCCTTTTTTTCCACGACGCGCGCGTCAGCCTCGCTGCTGGCTGGGACGGGGCTACGGCCATAGCTGGTGACACCGGCTGCGCCGTCGGGCATGGTGCTTTGCGAGCTGTGGTGGCGACGGGAGCAGCATCGCCGCTCGGCTCTCGCTCAACCTGAGAGGGAGAAGGCCGTGAACAGAATACTCGTCGCAATCGCTGTCATCCTGACGGCTGGACCCGCCGCAGCCTCAGAGAAGACCGACGTCATGGCGACAGTGAACCAGTTCATCGACGGCTTCAACAAAGGCGACGTCAAGAGTGCGCTCGGGGCTTGCGCAGCGCCCGCGTTCATCATTGACGAATTCCCGCCGTACGCGTGGCAAGGTCCGACTGCGTGCTCTGACTGGGCGAACGACTTCGACGCCAACAGCAAGAAGGACAAAATCACGGAACCCTTGGTGTCGCTGGGCAAGGCGAAGCACGTCGACGTCACGGGGGACCATGCCTACGTCGTGCTTCCTGCGGCCTACAACTTCAAGCAGGCCGGAAAGGCGATGGCCGAAACCGGCTCCACGCTGACGGTCGCCCTGCAAAAACTGGCGGCCGGGTGGCGCATCACCGGGTGGAGCTGGTCCAAGCACTGAACTTCCAAAGGGCGGCCGCGAGCACCCGCGGAGGGTCGAAAGATGCCCAGGTTCAGCCGCCTACCGCCCGGGGGTCCTGGTAGGGTTGAAGAAATGGCGAAGCGTATGCCCGCCAAGACGAGTCGCAAACCGCTCGACGAGGCGGACCCTCGCTTCGTCCCCGTCGCAAAAGCATTCGCGCGAACACCCGGTCGCTTGCGGCGCTGCCAATGGCTTACTCCCCCCCCAGTGGCATCGACTGTGCCGGCCGGGCCGCAGCGAGGCAACGCACCTCCCCTCTGCCACGACCGCTTCGCGCGCCCGTTGCTCACTCCTCGACGAACTTGCGGAGTCGGTCGAGCGCTGAATCCCACTGCCGGGAGATGACGTCGAGGTAGGCCTTCGCCGTCTGCAGTCGCTGCTTCTCCAACTCCCAGATTTTCTCGCGTCCGCGACGGCTTCCGCGCACCAGGCCGGCCTGCTCCATCACGACAAGATGCTTGGTAATCGCCTGCCGCGTCATCCGGGAGCCGGGCACCAGCCTGGTGATGGACATCGGTCCTTGCTGGCAGAGGCAAAGGACAAGCCGCAGACGCGTCTCATCCCCCAGCGCCGCGAAGACCGGCGCGCTGTGCTGCAGTCCGGTCAGCTCCGGCGGGCTATGCCGCATGGGCCAGAAACTTCTCCACCCGTCCAAGCTGGATGCCCCAACCCCCATCGTGCGCCTTGAGGGCGTCGGCCCGCCGCGCCAACGGGAGGCCGTCGAAGCCAGACTCGGTGACGGTGAGCAGCACCCCACCCTGCTTTTCCTCCAGGGTGAAGGTGACGAGCGTCATTGGCTCCTTCGAGTAGTCGGTGCCCGGTTCAATGGCAAACGGATGCCAGCGGAAGGAGAACAGCCGCTCGGGCTCGATGCGCTCGATGACCCATTCGACCTCTTTGCCGTGGTGGGGCGCCTTGCCTTCGGCCTCGACGCTGCTCGGGCCGAGGACGCCGCGGACCTTGGAACCGGGGGTGAAGGGCCCCTCCAGCTTCGCCCCGAACCAACTCCCGAACTGCTGGGAGTCCGTCAAGGCCTGCCACACCCGGCTCTGCTTGGCCTTCAGAAGGACTTTCTTCTCAATGCGGTCTGCCGTCATGTGCAACCTCCCGGTTGCCTTAATACTCAGTCCCAAATGTAAATGCAACCACCTGGTTGCTCTTTCCTCCCCCGCCCTGCGGCCGGCGCGGCCAGCGCTGCGCGAGCCGTTTGGCCAGCGACGCCCAGCTCGCGCGCATCGGCGGGCCATTCCAGGCCGGGCGACGCTGGGCATCAGCGCGCGCGCGCTGCTCCTGCAGTCAGCTCCGTGCGCCGCCCTCAGGGGTGGCCGGTCGATTTGAGGCGTTCCTCCAGACGCCCCTTCAGCGCGGCGGCGTTGTTGAGCTCCGTTTCGCGCGAGGCGTAGAGAAGCGTCACCGGCTGACGCTGGGCCTCGGCCAGCAAGCGCTGGAACGACTCCTCCTGGCCTTCGAGTTCGCGCGCAAACCGGCGCTGAAACTCCACCCAGCGTGCCGGGCGATGGCCGTACCACTTGCGGAGCGCATCGGACGGCGCCAGCTCGCGCGCCCACACGTCGACGTGCGCACGTTCCTTCGAGATGCCCCGGGGCCACAGCCGGTCCACCAACACCCGGAAGCCGTCCTCCGGGGTCACCGCCTCGTAGATGCGCTTGGTTCGCACTACGTTGGATGGGCTCCTCTCTCCGCCGCCCGACGCCCGCGCTGGGGTGGGGATGCCATCGAGAATGCGGACCGCCCCGGTCTCCAGCTGGTACTCGGCCCCGACGACGGCGACACGACCGGCGAGGACCAGCTCCTCGATGAGCTGGCTGCCGTGCCGAAGGTGGTCCACAGACGCCCGGACGTTGGCCCGGACGGCTTCCCGGAGCAGGGCGGCCCGGCCCTTGGGCTGACCGATGCCTCGTAGGTTCGGGGCGATGCGGTCGGTGATGGCCCGGATGTTCTTCGACTCGGGGCCCAGCCCGGTCGAAATCGCATTCACCGTCGCCGCCACGGCGCCGCAGCGCGTGTGGCCCATGACGACGACGAGACGCGTTCCGAACTGCGCCACGGCAAACTCGATGGACCCCACCACCGAGGGGGCCACGATGTTGCCGGCGATGCGGATGACGAAGAGGTCGCCAAACCCCTCGTCGAAGAGAATTTCCACGGGCGTTCGCGAGTCCGAACAACCGAGGATGACGGCGAAGGGCCGCTGCGCCGCGGTGGCTAGGTGACGGCTCCAGGGGCGCGCCCGAGACCCCTGGGCTTTGCGAAAGCGGCGGTTGCCGGCGAGGAGCCGCTCCAGCGCCGCCTCCGGGGAAGGGGAGCTGGGGTCCCAGGTGTGTGGCATGCCCTGCCCTTTAACAGCACGGCTGCACGCAGCGCACGCCCCGGATGGCGGCGTGAGCGCCGCATGGCTAGGCGGAGCGGCGTCCGTCCGCTCTCCACCCGCCGTCCCGGTATTCACCGCACGGGCCGGAGACGACGAGGAACGGCTCCTCCGTCTCCGGATGCGCGGGCCAGACGAAGCCACCCTGCAGCTTCGCCAGCCGGACGTCATAGCCGTTGAGGACTGCGACGGGGGCGGGGCGCCAGGCCTCGGCACCGGTAGCCAGCTTCTCCTCGAGGTTAATTCCCACTCACCCCCTAGAAACTTGGGTGGGGGCGGGGGCAGCGTTTACGCCAGGAAACGCTGCCATTCTAGAAGCGCGGCCTCCCAGGCAAGCGCACCCTTGAAGCCCCGGGCCGCCGAGGTGCGCCTTGACAGCGCCCGGCCCGGCCGACCAAAAGCAAAAACCTCGATGAAGCTCGCGACCTTACGTGACGGAACACGGGATGGGGCCCTGGTGGTGGTGCGTCCGGACGGCCGTGCCTTCATCCCGGGACGCGAGGTGGCCCGGACACTCCAGGCCGCGCTGGACCGCTGGGAGACAGTGTCGCCCCACCTGCGCACCCTCTCCCAAGCGCTTGCCTCGGGCTCCGTTCGGGGGGAACCGCTGGACATTCACCGCCTCGTCGCCCCGCTGCCGCGGGCCTACGAGTGGGTAGACGGCTCCGCCTACCTCAACCACGTGCGGCTGGTCCGCAAGGCGCGGGGGGCGGAAGTACCGCCCACGCTCGAGATGGACCCGCTGGTGTACCAGGGCGGCTCGGGCGTGCTGCTGGGCCCCACCGACGACTTGGTGCTGAAGGACGCCGCGTGGGGGATGGACTTCGAGTCGGAGGTCTGCGTCGTGCTGGGTGACGTGCCGCTGGGCACCAAGGCCTCGGCAGTCGCGCCGCACATTCACCTGTTGATGCTGTGCAACGACGTGTCGCTGAGAAACCTCATCCCGGCCGAGCTGGCCAAGGGGTTTGGCTTCTTCCAGGGCAAACCCTCCACGGCCTTCAGCCCGTTTGCCGTCACCCCGGATGAGCTCGGCGGTGCATGGCGGGACGGGCGGGTGTACCTGCGCCTGAAGACGTGGCTGAACGGCAAGCTGGTGGGAGACACCGACGCCGGGCCGGAGATGCACTTTAGTTTCCTGCAGCTGGTGGAGCACATTGCCAGGACGCGGGCGTTCACCGCTGGCACCATTCTCGGCTCGGGGACGGTTAGCAACGCCGACCGCGCCCGTGGCGTCTCCTGCTTGGCCGAGCAGCGGATGGTGGAGACCATCGAGACCGGGAGCGCGAAGACGCCCTTTCTGAAGCCCGGGGACGTCGTGGAAATCGACATGCTGGGGGCGGACGGTGTCAGTCTCTTTGGCCGCATGCACCAGAAGGTGGTGGCGGGATGAAGCTGTACAGCTACTGGCGGAGCTCCTCCGCTTGGCGGGTGCGGATTGGCCTGCACTGGAAGAAGCAGCCCTTCGCCTACGTCGCTGTCCACCTCCTCAAGGACGGCGGGCAGCAAAAGGCAGAGGCCTTCGCCCGTCTCAACCCGATGCAGAGCGTCCCGCTGCTCGAGGTGAAGGACGGCGGCAAGCTGGTCCACATCGCCCAGTCGATGGCCATCCTCGAGTACCTCGAGGAGCGCTGGCCGGAGCCGCCGCTGCTTCCTGGCGACCGCCTGGCCCGCGCCCAGGTGCGCCAGGCCGCCGAAATCATCAACTCCGGCATCCAGCCCTACCAGAACACGTCGGTGCAGAAGCACGTGAAGCACGCGCTGCACGGCGACGAGAAGGCCTGGGCGCGGCACTTCATCGAGCAAGGGTTGCGAGGGCTGGAGCCACTCTTGCACTCCACCGCCGGGCGCTACTCGGTGGGCAACCAGGTGAGCCTCGCCGACTGCTACCTGGTGCCGCAGCTGTACCACGCCCGCCGCTATGGCGTGGACCTCGCCCCCTTTCCCACCTTGACCCGCGTCGAGGCCGCCTGCGCGGAGCTGCCTGCCTTCCAGGCGGCGCACCCCGACCGGCAGCCCGACGCCGAAGCCTAAAAACGACGAAGGACCCCCCCCGCCATGCCCAAGCTCGAGTCCCTCGGTATTCTCGGCATCGAAGCCGCCCACTGGTACGTGCACGACCTGGAGCGCAGCCGCCGCTTCTATGTCGACGGGATGGACTTCGCGGAAGTCGGCGGAAGCGACTCCGAACTCACCGCCAAGGGCCGGCAGCGTAGCGTGGTCTTCGCCGCCGGGGACGTGACACTCATCGTCAGCCAGCCCGTGGGCGAGGGGGGCCGGGCGTGGCGGTGGCTGAAGAAGCATCCCGACGGGGTGGGAACGCTGTGGTTCCGGGTCCAGGACATCGAACGGACGTTCCGGCTGCTGGAGAAGCGGGGTGCCACCATCATCGACGACATCCAGCGCGCCACCGACGCGGCCGGCGGCAAGCTTGCCAGCTTCTCCATCACCACCCCCTTCGGCGACAGCACCTTCCGCTTCGTGCAGCGCGACGGCTACCGGGCCCTTTACCCCGGCATGGTGTTCCTCCCCCAGCCCCAGGGCGGGAAGAACCGCTTCGGCATCACCCATGTCGACCACGTGACGTCCAACTTTCAGACGCTGCTGCCGGCCATCCTGTGGATGGAGAACGTGCTCGGCCTCGAGCAGTTCTGGAAAATCGAGTTCCACACCGGCGACTCGCAGGAACGCTTCGAGCAGGGCTCCGGGCTGCGTAGCACCGTCATGTGGGACCCCGAGTCCACGGTGAAGTTCGCCAACAACGAGCCGAGCCGGCCGAACTTCAAGGCCTCCCAAATCAACCTCTTCCACGAGGACAACCAGGGAGACGGCATCCAGCACTTGGCCCTGGCAGTGAAGGAGATTCTTCCGGCGGTGGAGGGGCTGCGGGCCAGCGGGCGGGTGGACTTCATGGACACCCCGGACAGCTATTACGACAACCTGGCCAAGCGCATCGAGGTGCTGAAGATTCGCCGAATCGACGAAAACCAGGAGGACCTGCGCCGGCTGCGCATCCTCATCGACGGCGCGGAGGAGCACAGCTACCTGCTTCAAATCTTCATGAAGGATGCCGCCACACTTTACCGGGAGCCGGGAGCCGGCCCGTTCTTCTACGAACTCATCCAGCGCAAGGGCGACCGGGGCTTCGGCGCCGGCAACTTCCGCTCGCTCTTCGAGAGCATCGAGCGCGAGCAGCGCTCGCAAGGGAGGATTTGAGGGCCATGCTCGAACGCCGCGTCGCCGGGACGGTTCCCGCCAAGCACCACATCCAGCTTCGCGGCCCAGGCGGCGAGCTCCGCTACGAGGAGTGCTTCACCCAGGACGGCTTCGAGGGCCCCTATACCATCGGTTACCACCTGCACCCGCCGCACACCCAAGCCCTGGCCGAGCTGAAGGCGGGCTGGACGTTGCCGGTGGCCGCCCCCGAGCGCCGGCTTGCCAAGCGCCACTACAAGACGCAGGACTTGAAGCCCACGGGCGGCCCGGCGGTGAATGCGCGCACCCCGCTGCTGTTCAACGCGGACCTGACGCTGGGCATGGTGTACCCCTCTGCAGCGGACCCGGTGTACGTCGCCAACGCCGACGGGGATGAGCTCTTCTTCGTTCACGAAGGTGCCGGCACGCTGCGCACTGCCTTCGGCGACCTGCATTTTCAGAAGGACGACTACGTCTTCGTCCCGCGCGGCATGACGCACCGGTTTCTTCCCGACGAGGGCGTCGCCCAGACTTGGCTGTGGATGGAGCTTCTGGGGCAGATGCATCTGCCGCGGCAATGGCGAAACGAGACGGGGCAGCTGCGGATGGACGCGCCCTACTGCCACCGGGACTTCCGACATCCGGACTTCCGCGGGCCGGTGGAGGAGCACCTGCGAGACCTCCTGGTGAAGCGCAACGGCGCCTTCCACGGCTTCCGTTCCGCCCACTCTCCTCTCGACCTGGTGGGCTGGGACGGCACCGTCTACCCCTTCGCCTTCCCCATCCTCAACTTCCAGCCACGGGCTGGCCTGGTGCACTTGCCGCCAACTTGGCACGGCACCTTCGCCGCCCGGGGCGCGCTCATCTGCAGCTTCGTCCCGCGGGTGGTGGACTTTCATCCCCAGGCCATCCCCTGCCCCTACCCGCACAGTTCCATCGACTGCGACGAATTCATCTTCTACGCCCGAGGAAACTTCACCAGCCGCCGTGGGGTGGGTCCGGGCAGCGTGAGTCACCACCCGGCGGGGGTAGGGCACGGTCCGCACCCCGGGGCCTATGAGGGCAGCATCGGCACCACCCGGACCGACGAGCTGGCCGTCATGCTGGATACGGCGTTGCCGCTCCGCCCCACGGCCGCCGCGCTCGCCGTCGAGGACCCGGGCTACCAGGCGAGCTTCATCCCCGCGCAAAAGTGAGCTGAGGCTCGGCCGCAGGGCCGCTCGCTGGACACTTCTCAACAAAAAGGGGCAGCCTCCCAAGGCCGTCACGCCTTCGTGGCGAACAGGCCGCAGCAGGTGTGGTCTGGTGCCTGGCCGGCCTGGAAAGGAGGCCCCCCATGCCTTCCGACACTCCACTCGGTGCTGACGAGCTCCGCCGCATGCACGCCTACTGGCGCGCGGCCAACTACCTGTCGGTGGGGCAGATTTACCTGATGGACAACCCGCTGCTCCGCGAGCCGCTCCAGGCGGAGCACGTGAAGCCCCGACTGCTCGGCCACTGGGGGACGACGCCCGGCCTCAACTTCATCTACGTCCACTTGAATCGCGCTATCCGGTCGCACGACGTAGACATGATTTACGTGATGGGTCCGGGCCACGGCGGCCCTGGGGTGGTGGCCAACAGCTGGCTCGAGGGCACCTACTCGGAACGGTACCCAGACATCTCGCGGGACGCTGACGGGATGCGGAAGCTCTTCAAGCAATTCTCCTTCCCGGGAGGAGTCCCCAGCCACGTCGCCCCCGAGGTGCCGGGCTCCATCCACGAGGGCGGCGAGCTCGGCTACTCCTTGAGTCACGCCTACGGCGCGGCTTTCGACAACCCGGGGCTGGTGGTGGCGTGCGTGGTGGGCGACGGCGAGGCGGAGACCGGGCCCCTGGCCACCAGCTGGCACTCCAACAAGTTTCTCAACCCGGGCACCGACGGCGCGGTGCTGCCTATCCTCCACCTCAACGGCTACAAGATTGCCAACCCCACGCTTCTGGCCCGCATCCCCAAGGCCGAGCTGGAGCAGCTGCTGACGGGCTACGGGTACCAGCCATCCTTCGTGGAGGGAGGAGACCCGGAGCGCATGCACCAGCTGTTTGCCGCCACCCTGGACGCCGCGCTCGAGAGCATCCGCGCCATCCAGCGCCAGGCCCGCGCCGGCGGGCTCCCGGCGCGGCCACGCTGGCCGATGGTGGTGTTGCGCACCCCCAAGGGGTGGACCGGGCCGAAGACGGTGGATGGCAAGAGGACGGAAGGTTCCTGGCGTTCCCACCAGGTGCCACTCACCGACGTCCGCACCCACCCGGGCCACCTGAAGCTGCTGGAGCAGTGGATGAAGAGCTACCGCCCCGAGGAACTCTTCGACGCAGGCGGGGCGCCGGTGGCGGAGCTGCTGGAGTTGCCCCCCCAGGGGCAGAGGCGGATGGGCGACAACCCGCACGCCAACGGTGGGCTGCTGCTGAAGGACCTCCGCCTCCCCGACTTCCGGGACTATGCCGTGGCCGTGCCCCGGCCGGGCACCGTCGAGGGGGAGGCGACCCGGGTGATGGGGGGCTTCCTGCGCGACGTGATGAAGCTGAATCAGTCAAGCCGCAACTTCCGCGTCGTGGGCCCGGACGAGACGGCCTCCAACCGTCTGCAGGACCTCTTCCAGGCCACCGGGCGCACCTGGCTGGCGGAGACGCTGCCCGAGGACGATGAGGACTTGTCGCCCGAGGGCCGGGTGATGGAAATTCTCAGCGAGCACACCTGTCAGGGCTGGCTGGAGGGGTACCTGCTGACGGGCCGGCACGGCTTCTTCAGCTGCTACGAGGCCTTCATCCACATCGTCGACTCGATGTTCAACCAGCACGCCAAGTGGCTGGCCAGCGCGAGCCACATCCCATGGCGGCGTCCCATCGCCTCGCTCAACTACCTGCTCACCAGCCACGTCTGGAGGCAGGACCACAACGGCTTCAGCCATCAGGACCCGGGCTTCATTGACCACGTGATGAACAAGAAACCCGAATTCATCCGCGTCTACCTGCCCCCGGACACCAACACGCTGCTCTCGGTGACGGACCATTGCCTGCGCAGCCGCAACTTCGTCAACGTCATCGTCGCCGGCAAGCAACCGGCGCTGCAGTACCTGGACATGGAGGCGGCGGTGAAGCACTGCACCGCCGGCGCCAGCATTTGGGAATGGGCCAGCAACGACGGCGGCACGGAACCGGACGTGGTGATGGCTTGCGCTGGAGACGTCCCGACGCTGGAGACACTGGCCGCGGTGGACTTCCTGCGGAGAAATTTCCCCGACCTCAAAATCCGGGTGGTGAACGTCGTGAATTTGATGACGCTCCAGCCCCAGAGCGAGCACCCCAACGGGATGAGCGACGCCGTCTTCGACTCGCTCTTCACCAAGGACAAGCCCATCGTCTTCGCCTACCACGGCTACCCCTGGCTGATTCACCGCCTCACCTACCGCCGTACCAACCACGACGGCCTCCACGTCCGCGGCTACATGGAGAACGGCACCACCACCACGCCCTTCGACATGGTGGTGCTGAACCGGTTGGACCGCTTCCACCTCGCCGGCGACGTCATTGAACGGGTCCCCCGCATCCGTACCCTGGGCGCCCACGTGCAGCAGCACCTGCGCGACAAGCTGGTGGAGCACTCCGAGTACATCCGCGCGCACGGCGCGGACCTACCGGAGGTGGCCGGCTGGACGTGGTCCGCCAGCTGACCGGACCCGAGCGCCGGGGCAGCGTGTCTGGATGGACAGGTTTCCTTCCAGGCCAGGGGTCCCCTCCCGGGCCCAAGCTGTCAGCGATGTCTTCGGTCTGCTCTGTCAGCCACGTACCCGGTACGTACAGGGGGGGGGCTTGACCTGAATGCGCGTTCAGGTGGAGGCTTTGGGGCGCCATGGCCAAGCCCCGTCCCTGGTCGAACCCGCCCAACCCCTACCTGCCCACCGTGCTCGCATACGTGGGGGAGATTCCGCGGGCCCGGGTGCGCGTGCACGAGGACGCCTCGCGCACCATCCTCGCCCACAACGACAGTCCAGACGTCGGCTTCTCCTTCAGCGTCAACCCCTACCGCGGCTGCATGCACGGCTGCGCCTACTGCTACGCGCGGCCCGGGCACGAGTACCTGGGCTTCGGGGCGGGCACCGACTTCGAGACGCAGGTGGTGGTGAAGCGCGAAGCGGCGGCGCTGCTGCGTGAGGCCTTCCACAAACCCTCCTGGAAGGGCGAGCTGGTGGCCTTCAGCGGCGTCACCGACTGCTACCAGCCGCTCGAGGCCTCGCTGCGCATCACCCGGGCCTGCCTTGAAGTTTGCGCCGAGTTCCGCAACCCGGTGGCCATCATCACCAAGTCCCCCCTCATCGAGCGGGACCTCGACGTGCTGCAGCAGTTGCAGCGCGTCGCGTCGGTCGGCGTCGGGGTCAGCATCCCCTTCTGGGACGAGGGGGTGGCACGGGCGCTGGAGCCCGGGGTGGCCACTCCGCGGCGTCGCGTGCAGACGCTGGAGACACTGGCCAAGGGTGGCATCCCGGTGGGGGTCAGCATCGCGCCCATCATCCCCGGCCTCGACGAGGACGTCCCGCGCATCCTCACCGCCGCGGCCGCCGCGGGCGCCACCTCCGCCGGGCACGTGCTGTTGCGGCTGCCCGGTTCGGTGGCCGCCGTCTTCGAGGAGAGGCTGCGCGAGGCGCTGCCGCTGCGGGCCGAACGCGTGCTGCACCGCATTCGCGAGACGCGCGGCGGGCAGCTGTACGACGCCCGCTTCGGCGTGCGGCAGCGAGGGGAAGGTGAGTACGCGCGGGCCATCGGCCGGCTGTTCGAGGCGGCCGCGCGCAAGGTGGGCCTGGGCCCCGGCGGCTGGGGCCTGGGCGAGCGGCCCAGCACCTTTCGCCGCCCACCGCGGCCGACGCCCCAGCTGTCGCTGCTGTAGGGTGCCGCCCCGCGCTACCAAATCTCGCAGCGGGGCGCGCGCACCATTGGCTGTCCCGCTTTGCAGCCAAAGGCCTGTTGGAAGGAGGCCAGGTTGGAGAGGGGGCCATTCACGCGCCATTCGGGCGTGGAGTGGGGGTCGGTCTGCGCCTGCACCCGCGCCGCCTGGGGGCGCGTCTTGCCACACCAGGCCTGGGCGAAGCCGAGGAAGAATTGCTGGTCGGGGCTATAGCGTGACGGCTTCATCTGCTCGGGGTGCGCCTTCACGTATGCCTGCAGCGCCATGTAGGCCAGCTTCAGACCGCCCAAGTCCGCCGTGTTCTCGCCCAGGGTGAGGGCGCCGTTGAGCTTGACGTCATCCACCGCGACGTAGCCGTCGAACTGCGTCTTCACGCAGGCCGCCCGCTCGTCAAAGCCCTTTCCCGAGGCCGGCGTCCACCAGTCGGCCAGGTTCCCGGCGGCGTCGAATTTCCGGCCCTGGTCGTCAAAGCCATGGGTGAGCTCGTGCCCGACCACCATCCCCATCCCGCCGAGGTTGACGGCCGGAGTCGCGTTGCGGTCGAAGAAGGGAGGCTGGAGGATGCCCGCCGGGAAGACAATCTCGTTGAGCTGAGCGCGGTAGTAGGCATTCACCGTGGGCGGCGTCATCCCCCACTCCGTCCGGTCGAGCGGCTTGCCAATCTTCTTCAACTCCCGGTCCGTCTCGTAGGCCCGCGAGCGCCAGCTGTTTCCCAGGTACGAGGTGCTGTCGATGAGCAGGCCGTCGTACGTCTTCCACTTGTCCGGATAGCCGATTTTGTTGGCGATGGCGCGCACCTTCTGCTGCGCACGGGCCTTGGTCGCATCATCCATCCAGCCGAGCGCGGCAAGGTTGGTCTCGAAGGACTGCTCAATCAGCGTCACCAGCTCACGGGTGACCTGCTTGCCCTCCTTGCCAAACGTCGCCTCGACGTAGGCCGCCCCGAGCGCCTCGCCAAAGGCCCGGTCGGTGGCCGCCACGCACTTCTTCCAGCGGGGCAGGTCCTCCTTGGCACCGGACAGGTTGGTGCTGACGAAGGCGAAGCGCTCATCCTGGAAGCGCTTGGGCAGCGCCTCGACGCTGCTGCTCACCACCCGCCAGGCGAGGTAGGTGCGCCAGACGCTGAGGGGGACCTGCACCGTCATGGCCGAGACCTCGGCGAAGAAGGGCTCATGCTCGACGGTGATGGTGGTGACGCCGGGGGCACCCACCCGCGCCAGGAAGACGTCCCAGTCGAAGGCGGGCGCAAGCTTCTTCAACCCCGTGCGCTCTACCCGGTGGTACGTCTTGTCCGGGTCGCGGCGTGACACCCGGTCGAGGCTGGCCTTGGCCAGGCGCGTCTCGAAGGCCAGCACTTCGCCCGCCTTCTTGTCCGCTACCGACGCTGAGTCGCCAAGCAGCATGAAGACGGCCTTCACGTGGGCCCGGTAGGCCGTCCGGATGCCCTGCATCTTCGGGTCCTCCGACAGGTAGTAGTCCCGGTCTGGAAGCCCCAGGCCCCCCTGTCCGAATTCGCCGATGACCAGGGTGGCGTCCTTGGCGTCCTGGATGGAGTCGAAGATGAAGAGGGGCCGCGCGCCGGTCCGCTGCAGCCGGGCCGTTTCCTGGGCCAGCGTCTTCTTATTGCTGAGCCGGGCAATTCGGGCGAGCTCCGCCTTCAACTCGGGAAGGGCCGTCTCAAGCTTCGCCTCGTCCATGCAGCTGGCGTAGAAGGTACCGACGGCCTGGGGGTACAGCAGTCCGGCCGGTGTCTTTCCGGCGGCGGTGGCGTCGAGGAGACCCCGCAGCGTCTTCTGGTTCTCCTCGTTGATGACGTTGAAGCTGCGCACCCAGCGGGCCCGGTCCGCCGGAATCTCAGTCGCGTCCAGCCAGCCGCCACAGGCGTAGCGGTAGAAGTCCGTGCAGGGGTCCGCCTTGAGGTCCATGGCGGCGGCGTCCAGCCCGGCCGGCATGGGAAGCGCACTGGGGGCCGCGGCCGTCGCCGCCGCAGGTGCCGGGGCCGGTGCGGATGCCTTGGCCGGTGGGGCCGCCACCTTCGCTTCAGGCGTGGTGGTGCTGCAGCTGGCCAGCGTCCACAGCGCGGAAAGCGCCAGGGTACGCGGGTGGGAAAGCCGACGAGTGAAGCGGAGGGTGGACATGAGAAAGGCAGACCTCGCGAGTGGGGGCAGGGGTGGCTTCGGCCCTTCAGCCGAAGGGCAGTTCGAAGAACGACTGCGGGAAAGGACAGCCGCGTGGCAGGCGCTGGGGCTGCGGCGCGTCTTGAGGCCTTCAGCGACACACACACCGAAGCGCGCGTCGTCCAGCGGGACCGCGGGTTCAGGCATGGGGGATGTCCTTACCGCAGAAGGACGCGTCAGAAGGGGCCTTCGCACGTGCCCCCCTTACGTCGCGGGGGCCGGCCCATTGCCCAGCGACAACGGCCCGCCCAGCGCGGGGCGAACGCGGTGCGTCGGCCCCCGGGGCGTTCTCAGCCGTTGGCCTTGGCGAAGTCCTCCATGAAGCCCACCAGGGTGCGGATGTTGTCGACGGAGACCGCGTTGTAGGCGCTGACCCGGATGCCCCCGGCGCTGCGGTGGCCCTTGAGGCCCACCATGCCGGCCTTCTTCGCCTCGGAGACAAACTTGTCTTCGAGGGCCTCGGTCCCGAGGCGGAAGACAATGTTCATCGTGCTGCGCGAGTCCTTCTCCACCGGCGCCCGGTAGAAGCGACTCAGCCGGTCGAGGGCGCCGTAGAGCAGCTCCGCCTTCTCGCGGTTCCACTTCTCCATCTGGGCGAGGCCGCCGACGCCCTTCATCCACCCGAGCACGTTGCGCATGAGGTAGACGGCGAAGGTGGGGGGCGTGTTGTACAGCGAGTTGTTCTCCGCATGGGTGCTGTAGCGGAGAATCTTCGGGATGTCCTTGCGCGCCCGCGACATCAGGTCCCGCTCGAGGATGACCAGCGTCACACCCGAGGGGCCGATGTTCTTCTGCGCGCCGGCGTAGATGAGGCCGAACTTCGAGACGTCGATTTTCCGCCACAGAATGTCCGAGCTCATGTCGGCGATGAGCGGAACGCCGCCGCCGTCCGGGAAGCTGTGCCACTGCGTCCCGAAGATGGTGTTGTTGCTGGTAAAGTGGAGGTAGGCCGCCTTGGGGTCGAGCTTCAGCTCGGACTGCTTGGGGATGCGGGTGTAGCGCTTGTCGGCGGTGAGGGTGGTGGCGGCCACCTTGGGCGTGCCCAAGAGCTTCGCCTCGTCCAGCGCCTTTTCACTCCAAGTCCCGGTGAGGATGTAGTCCGCCGAACCGTCCTTGGGCAGGAAGTTCATCGGCACCTGGGCGAACTGCAGAGACGCTCCGCCTTGCAGAAACAGAATTTGGTGGGTGGGCGGAACGCCCAGCATCTCGGTCAGGAGCGCGATGGCCTCGTCGTGGACGCCCTCGTACTCCTTGCCGCGGTGGCTGTGCTCGAGGATGGACATGCCCGAGCCGTGAAAGTCGATGAACTCGTCGCGGGCGCGCTCGAGGGCCGGCAACGGCAAGCCCGCGGGTCCTGCATTGAAGTTGATGACGCGCATGGGGGAGCCTCTTACCAGGTCAGCGCCGCTTGGGGGGAGCACAGTCGCGGGGGCCCAAAAGCCGAGGGCTCCGCGCTTATTCCGCTGGCCACTGCCCCCCCGGGGGGAGCGCTACTGCTGGAGGACGGGCATTGCGGAGGGCGCTGGGCCGAGGCCAATCTCGATGCGACGATTTTGCGCGCGGTGGTCCGGCGTGTCGTTGGGCACCGTCGGCTGGTACTTCCCGAAGCCAGTGGCCGCCAGCTGCGTGCCGGGGATGCCGGCCTGCTCGAAGAAGTGCACCACCGACAGGGCCCGCGCCGTCGAGAGCTCCCAGTTGGACGGGAACACTGCCGTCTGGATGGGGACGTCGTCGGTGAAGCCGCCCACGCGGAACACCTTCCCCTGGACGCCCTTAAGGACAGCGGCCACCTTCTTCAACTCGACCAGCCCTTCCTTGTGCAGCTTCGCCGACCCGGACGGGAAGAGGACCTTCTCCGGCAGGCGCACCGTCACCAGGCCGGACAGCTCGGTTACCTCGATTTTGCCGGCGGCGGTGTCGGCGGCCAGCGCGGCGGTCATCGCCTGGAGCTCCGTGTTCTGCTGCTGCGTCGTCTGGACCTGCGCTTGGGTGGACGCGTTGGCCTGCTGCAGCGCGGCCACCTTGGCGTTGAGACCTTCAATCTTGGCGTTGGCGGCGGCCAGCGCCGCGGCCTGGTCATCGGCGCTCTTCTTGTACTTCTCCGCGTCAGCCTGGGCGGCCTGGTACTGCTCCTCGGAGACTCCACCGCAGCCGGCCAGCAGGCCAATGGCCAGGGCCAGTGCGGTGCCTCGCATTCCGTTTTGCATGGTGTGAATTTCCTTGTCCTGGCAAAGACGTCCACGTTGCGCTGCGGCGTCCTCCGCGCGGGTGTGAAACGTTAGGCACCCTGGCTCAGCGGCGGAACCCGCCTCCTCCGCCGTGAAAGCCTCCCCAGCTGCCCCTGTCGCCCCCGCCGCCCCACCCACCGCTGCTGTGGCTGTCCCCGCCGCCCCAGCCGCTTCCGCCGCCCCACCCACCGCTGCTGTGGCTGTCCCCGCCGCCCCAGCCACTGCCACCGCTGCGCCCGCTGTCCCAGCTGTCCCCGCCGTACGAGGAACTGGCCGACCTCGAATCCCCCTGCGCGCGGGCCTGGGAAGAGGCGTCGTAGGACGAGCTGCTGCTGGGCGGCTTGTACGAGGAGGAGCCCCCGGACGAGGAACTGCTCGGTGGCTTGTACGACGACGAGGACGTGCTGGTGGGCTTGTCCACGTTGCTCCAGCTGCCGTTGGAGTTCTGCTTCTGGGTCTGCCCCGTCTGCGAGTTGTAGTTGTAGACGTTGCCGTTGTGGTCCGCGTAGTAGTTGTCCCCGGACTCGGCGACGTGCGTGGTCTGGCCGCCAGGGCCCTCGGCGGTGGCGTGGCCGTAGGTGGCCGACTGCCCGTAGGGCGTCGTCACCGTCGTCTTGCTGCCAGCGGCAGCGACGCCGGTGTTTGGGTTGTAGGTGGCGCCGCGGGTGTTGTAGGCGGAGTTTCCGGTGTAGGCGTTGTGCACCTGCGTGCTCTGGCCAGCGGAGGTGCGGCCCGTCACGGAGTTATAGGAAGTGCCCGCCTTGCTGCTCCAGGCATTGCCCGTCCAGGCGTTGTAGCCGGCAGAGCTGTGGCTGACGACGGACGTCGCCCCGTATTGGTGGTAGACGTTCCCACTGGTGGCCGCCCAGCCGTGGGGTCCCCAGGCCGCCGCTCCGCCGTACGCCCCGTAGGCAGCGCCATGGTAGGCGTAGGGCATAGCGCCCCAGTAGGGCGCCGGCGCATAACAGGCATGCGCCACGCCCCAGCCGATGGCGAAGCCCACCGCGAACCCCGTCCACGGCGTGTACGTCACGTTGGCGGCGTAGCCGTAGGTGACGGGCGGCGGGTACCAGACGGTGGTGCCGACGTACGCGACGTAGCTGTAGCCCGTGCCATACACCACGACGCCATTCGGCTCGACCACCACTCCCATGTAGCCAGGCGTGTAGCCGACCACCACCGTGTCTGGCGTCGACGCATAAATGTAGACGAAGGTCGTGTAATACAGCGGCGCGCTCGGCGGGATGGTGTAGATGACGGCCGGGACGGAGGACGCCACCACCCACGGGCCCTGCAGGCTGGGGGCGGTGAACCACACGCCCATCTGGATGGCGTACCACTGGCTGGGAGACACCATGAGGATGGCGTCCGGCGAGTTGAAGACGTAACTCAACGATGTCCCAGCGATGGGCTGCAGCACCGGGGCCCCCGTCACCACCGGCTGGAAGCTGACCTTGGCCCGGTAGACCGTGGCCATCTGCGGGATGGTGGCGGCGATGGCCGCCTCCTGCGCCTCGGCAGTGCCCGGCACGGAGGCCAGGACATTTTCCTTCGGGCTACTGAGGGGGATGAGGGTGAAGTCCGCCGGCAACGCCGTCCCCGGGAGGTAGGCCCAGGGCCCGCCCAAGGTGGGCGAGCGGAACCAGCGGCCCGTCACCAGCACGTAGAACTGCTGGTCAAGCATGTCCTGGAAGACGTTGCCATTGGTGTTGGAGACGTAAAGCAGCTGCGTCCCTTCCAAGGGGACCCAATTCATCGGGCCCTCGGTGATGATGATTTCCGTGGGCCGTGTCGCCACCACCACGCCCGGCGCCCCGCCGGCCAGCGAGGGCCGCTGCCCGGTGGTCTCGTTGACCGGCCCCTCCATGAGGTCCACGGCGTGCTGTTGGGAAAGCGTCTGCGCCGCCTGGTTCGCCCCGGGAGGAAGCGACAGGGCCACCGACCACGGGCCGTTGAGGGAGGGCGCGGTCATGAAGCCGTCGAGCACGTGGACGTAGACATTGCCCGAGGGGTCGCTCAGCACCAGCACCCGGGTGTTGAGCACGCGCGACAGCGACGTCCCGGAAACCGGGCGCCAGACGGGGTCCCCGTGGATGAGCACCAGCACCATGGGGCTGGTCCCGAAGACAATGCGCGGTGGCTCGTTCAGCACCGGGACGCTTCGCGACTGGCGCTGCGCCCCTTCCAGGGCGACCGCCGCTTCCACGCGCCCCAGGGACATGGTGGCCGGCCCCTGGTTGAGGAGGGTTTGGATGGCCTGCTGGTAGGTGGACGCCAGCTGCGGAACCGACGGGAAGGTGGCCTTGGCCACGACGATGTTGAAGAAGTGCACCACCCGCGCCTGCTTGTCGACTTCGGTGAGGGCCGAGACCTCAATGGCGCCGAACACCGGGTCCTTTGCGCCAGGTGCCAGCACCGCGACGGCCGCGTGGGCCTGGTAGGCGTAGTCGTTCCAGCTGTCGAGCTGGGGCTGGTAGATGGTGTACTTGTTGCCGTTGAGCTCGGCGTACTTGGGCCACGGGTCAGGCGGTGGAGGCGCCGACTGGGGCCCGGCCGGCGCTTGCGCGAGGCTGAGCGCCGGAAGCAGCAGGAGGAGAGAAACGACCGGTCCCAAGGCACGCATGAATACCGCCCTTCCGTGCGCGAGCAGGCACCCAGTGGGAGGCCAGCGCCGCTGCCTTCCGTCTAGGCGTGCCGCACCGCCGGGGTCTAGCCAAAAACACAGCAGCACGCACGTGACGGGGCGAAGCCTTCTCGGGCGATTGTCTTGAAGTGACCGCACCGGGGGGCGCGGGTGCGCGCAACCGGACGAGCGCCCTGCCCCGCCGCTCGGGACTAAAAAGGCCGGGAGGCCATCCCAAGCACAGTGGATGGCGGTAACAGGCAGCGCGTTGGCTTTTTGTCGGCCGGGGCCGCGCCGGCCCCCAAGAAGGCGCGCGGCTGCGGGTCGGCTTTCAACTTTCAGACGGAGCCCCGACGGCCCCCGGCGCGACGCCCCGGGCGGACGGGCCGCGGCGGCGGTGGGCGAGCACCAGCAACGCCGGCTGCGCCAGACGCGGGATGAGCGCGAGGATGAGTGCGCCCCCGATGACGACGATGGCCAGTGGTCGCTGTGTCTCCGAACCAATGCCGCGGGACAGAGCCGCCGGGGTGAGGCCGAGCATCGCCACCGCGGTGGTCATGAGCACGGGCCGCAGGCCGCGCTCGGCCGCCAGCCGGGCACCTTCCTCCAACTCCCAGCCTTGGGCCCACAGCCGCTGCGCGTAGGTGACGACGATGAGCGCGTCTTGGACGGCGATGCCGAAAACGGAGATGAAGCCCATCGCCGCCGAGATGGAGAAATTCGTCCCGGTGGCGAAAAGGGCGAGGATGCCGCCGCTGATGGCCACCGGGATTCCGGACAGGACGATGAGCGTCGCGGGCAGTGTTTTGACCGACGTGTAGACCAGCAAAGCAATGACCAGCACGGTGAGCGGGATGATGACCAAGAGCCGGCGATTCGTTTCCTTCAGCTCGCTAATCTCGCCGGCCCACTCCAGGTGCGTGTCATAGGGAAGCCGGACGTCGCGCTCCACCGTCGCCCGGGCCTCCTCGATGGTCGAGGCGAGGTCCCTCCCCCGCACGCTGAACTTGATGGGGACGTAACGCTGCTGGTCTTCGCGGTAGACGAGGCTCGCCCCTTCCTCCTCCAGGACCTCCGCCACCTGCCCGAGCGGCACCGTCGAACCCTCCGGCGTGGTGACTTGGATGGAACGAATGGCGGCCACATTCCTCCGGAACTCCGGCGCCCACCGCACGGTGAGCTCAAAGTGGCGCTCACCCTCGTACACCTGGGTCACCGCCTGCCCGCCGATGGCAGCCTGGACGACGGCGTTGACGTCGCCGGCATTCAAACCGTAGCGCCCGGCCGCCTCCCGGTCCGGGATGATGCGCACCGAGGGCTGGCCCAGCGAACGAAAGATGCCCAGGTCGCTCACCCCCCGCACTTTCTGCATCAGCTGGAGGATTTCCTCCGCCTTCTGCTCGTCCAGCTTGATGTCCGGACCGGTCACCTTGATGGTGTTCTCGCCCTTCACCCCGCTCATCGCCTCCTCGACGTTGTCGGCGATGACTTGACTGAAGTTGAAGACGACGCCCGGAAAGGCGGCATGCAGCGCGGCCGACAGCTCCTCGGTCAGCTTCTCCTTGGTCATCCCCCGCCGCCAGGCCGACCGCGCGGTGAGGGGAGCGAACAACTCGATGTTGTAGAAGCCCACCGGGTCGGTCCCGTCGTCCGGTCGACCGAGCTGCGACACCACGGTTTCAATCTCCGGGCGCTGGCGCGACTCCCCGGTACAGGGACCTTCGGCGGGGCAGCCCAGCACCAGTCGACGCATCTTCCCGACGTGGCGTGCCGATTCTTCCAGCGAAATCGAGACGGGCAGTGAGGCCCGAATCCAGAAATTCCCCTCCTCCAGCTTGGGCATGAATTCCCGACCCAACAAGGGCGTCAGCGCTATCGCCGCCACCACCGGCAGGGCAGCCAGCGCCACCGCCCAGCCCTTGCGTCGCAGGGCGAAGGCGAACAGTGGCTGGTAGAGCCGGTCGAGGAAGCGCATCAGCCAGCTGGTATGCGGTTCCTCCTCAGTGCCCGAGCCGGCCGGCACGACCAGAAACCGCCGCGCCAGCACGGGCGTCAGCGTCAGTGCAAGGGTCAGCGCCCCGCCGATGGCGAAGGCGTAGGTGTGCGCCATCGGAGAGAAGATGACTCCGGCGACGCCGTTGAGGGTGAAGAGGGGGACGAAGGCCACCGCGATGACCAACGTGGAAAACATCAGCGGCGAGCTGATTTCCCCGGCCGCCTTTGCAATCTCGGCCGACCGGTCCCGGCCGAGGGAACTGGAGAGGCGCCGGTAGATGTTTTCTACGACGATGACCGTGGACTCGACGACGATGCCAAAGTCCACCGCGCCCAGGCTAATGAGGTTGGCCGGCGTCCCCGAGGCCACCATCCCCACGAAGGCCACCAGCAACGCCAAGGGGATGTTGATGGCCGTGACCAGCGCCGCGCGGACATTGCCGAGGAAGGCCCACAACACCAGGCTCACCAGCACCATCCCAAACGCCAGGTTTTCGAGAACCGTGTGGGTGGTTACCCCCACCAGGCTGGTCCGGTCGTAGTACGGCACGAGGTCCATCCCCGGCGGCAAGACGTGCAGGCGCTTCATCTGCGCGACGCGCTCATGGATGCCCTGGAGTGTCCGGAGCGACTCCGCGCCGTAGCGCATCAACACCGTGCCCTGGACGATGTCGGGCTGCTCATCCCGGCCGACGATGCCGAGCCGGGGGGCTGCCCCGAGGTGCACCTGCCCGAGGTCCCGGATGCGGATGGCATTCCCATTCTTCTCGGCCACGACGATGGCTTGGATGTCGCGCAGGCTGCGGATGAGCCCGGTGCCGCGGACGTTGAAGTTTTGAGACCCGAGGCTGAGGGTGCCACCGCCCACGTTCTGGTTCGCATTGGAGATGGCGGCGATGACCTGCGACAGCGTGACGCCCTGTGCCTTCAGCCGGAACGGGTCCAGCTCGACTTGGTACTGCTTGGTATCTCCACCGAAGCCGACCACGTCGATGACGCCCGGGACGAGGCGCCACTGCTTCTCCAGAATCCAGTCCTGCGCTGTCTTCAGCTCCGCGAGCGAGTAGTCCTTTCCCACCAGCTGGTAACGAAAGAGCTCGCCGATGGCGCTCCACGGCGAAAGCTGCGGCGTGAGCCCATCGGGGAGGCTGACGAAGCTGAGCCGATTCAGCACCCGCTGCTGGGCCGTGTAGTAGTCGGGATTCCAGTTGAAGTAGACCTTCACGTCAGACAGTCCAAAGAGCGACTGCGACCGGATGTGGTCGATGTCGACCATGCCCGCGAGGCCGACCTCCAGTGGGATGGTGACGTAACGTTCCACTTCCTCCGCACTCAGCCCGCGGGGCTGGGTGATGACCTCAATCATCGGCGCGACGGGATTGGGGTACGCCTCGACGTCGAGCTGCGAGTACGCGTACAGGCCGAGAACTACCAGCCCGGCCGCGAGGACCAGGACGAGCCCCGAGTACCGGAGCGCCCCGGCGACCAGTCGCTGAATCATCGTCCTCGGCCGACCTTACGGCCGGCCCCCATGCCGCCGGGCGCACCCGGTGGCGTCCCTGGTGCGCCCTTGCTCATCGGCGCGAAGGCGGCCCCATGGCCCGGGCGCGGACTCAGCCGCCCTTCCAGGCGAAGTTGAAGACGAAGAAGTTGAAGTAGGTGTTGTTGTAGGTTCCGGACACCGTCCCGGCCGCCCCGCGGCTCTGGTAGACGCTGGGACTGCCGCCCCACAAGAATTCATAGGCGAAGCCCAGGGTCCAGTTGCTGTTGAGCGCCCACTTGGCGCCAAGGCCGACGCGCCAGGCGTCTCCAATCGGCAGGGCGAGAGTCCTGGTCTGAGTGTTGGTCATCGCGCTGTCGAAGGCGACGCCGAAGTCCAGTTCCAATGGTTCCGACAGCTGCACCTGGGCGCCGAGGGCGCCGTGCCAGGTGTTGAGGTAGCCGATGTGGGTGGTGAGGCTGCGCTGCGTGTCAGCGTTGGTGACGCCCAGCTCCACCGTGCCGAAGGCCGCCCAGTTGTTCCAGCCGACGTCGGCCATGAGGGCCCACTGCTGGTTGAGCGCCTGGAAGAAGCTGAGCATGACGGTTTGCGGGACCGTCAAGCTGGCGTCGATGTTGGCCGTGGTCAGGCCGCTGGCCGCCAGCTTCTGGCTGAGGATGGGCCCGAGCCCGTGGAAATTCGGTATCCCGCCGAAGCTGAGATTCACCGGCGAGGTGTAGAGGATGCCGATGCGGCTGCCCGTGGTGAACTCGTACATCAACCCGACGTTGGCGCCGACGCCCCACGCCGTGGCCTGCAGACCGAGCGCGCCGTCGGTGGCGTTGGGTTCTAGGTTGCGAACGGCCACCACGTCCTTCAGGTAGCCAAACATGACGTTGAAGGTGACGCCCACCGAGAGGCCGCCGGCGATGTGCCAAGCGACGGACGGCAGGATGGACAGGCCGATGAGGGCGGCCTGGGTGGTGTAGTAGCGGCCCACCCAGTTGTCGTCCCACTTGGCGGCCAGGCCAAAGTTGGAGGCCAGCCCGAAGCCCACCCGGAAGTCGCTCCACGGGGCAAAGGTGGCGAAGACGCTGCCATTGGGAAGAAACCCGATGGCATTGCCCCCATTGGTGCCAGACACGGTGGTGGCCGAGTCCGGGGTGAAGGTGAGGTTGGCGTAGACGAGTTCCAGGCCGCCCCCCGCCTGGATGCCATCCAGACGCGTCATGCCGGCCGGGTTGGTGAGTAGCGTGGCCGGGCTGTCGGCCCGCGCGGCGTAGCCGGCCGAGGCGTAGCCGACGTCCGTTGGTGCCAAATTCATAGAGGAAGACGCCTCCGGCGTGCGCCGTGCCGGCGAGAAGCACGCCCCCCAGCAGCCCCACGCACTTCCCCGCGCTCCGTATGCTCACTCGCCCTCCCTGGGCCCTGCTGCGGTTACGGTTTTTCGGCCGGCCGACACTAGGGGGCGGCGTGCGGACGGTCAACGCCCAAGCCCGCGCTGTGTGCCCGCGCTGCTTCAGAAGGGGTGAAGGAAGAGGCCCGAGCGCAGCTTGGGCTCAAACCAGGTGGACTTGGGCGGCATCACCTGGCCGGCGTCGGAGATGGCCATCAACTCCTCCAGGCTGGTCGGCCACAACGCAAACGCCACGCGGTCCTGGCCGCTGTCCACCCGCGCGGAAAGTTCCCGGGTGCCGCGGATGCCGCCGACGAAGCCGATGCGCGAGTCGCGTCGCGGGTCCTCAATCCCCAGGATGGGCCGCAGCAGGTTGTCCTGAAGGATGGCGACGTCCAGCGACGCGGTGGGCGTCTCGGCCCAGCTGCCCGGCCGGGGGCGCAGGCGCCACCACTTGCCGTCGAGGTACATCCCGAAGCAATGCCGTCCGTCGGGCTCGGGCTGCGCCGCCGGAAGGACGTCGAAGCGCTTGCTGACGGCGGCGAGAAACGCCTGGCTGTCCAGGGCAGCCAGGTCCCGCACCACGCGGTGGTAGGGAAGAATCTGCATCTGGTTGTGGGGGAAGACGACGGCCAAGAAGCGGTCCTGCTCGCCCGGGCCGGCGCCTTGGGCCTGGCGCAGCCGCTGCACCCGGGCCGCCGCGGCGGAGCGGTGGTGCCCGTCGGCGATGTAGAGACTGGCCAGAAGGTCCAGCTCCGACCCGAGGCGAGCCGCCGCCCTCCCCCGGACGGGCCACAGCGTGTGGCGCACGCCATCCTCGCTGGCGAAGTCAACCTCCGGCGGGCCGCGGGTGAATTCCTCCACCAGGCCGTCGATGGGGGCCTGGGCCCGGTAGGTGAGGAAGACGGGCTCGTCGTTGGCGGACAGCGCGTCGATGTGGCGGGTGCGGTCGTCTTCCTTGTCCGCCCGGGTAAGTTCATGCCGTTTGATGTGGCCGTCGCGGTAGCCGTCCACCGAGGCGCAGGCCACGACGCCCGTCTGGACGTGCGCGCCCATCCGCTGCCGGTACAGCCGAAAGCCCTCGTCGGCGTCCAGCTGCAGCCAGCCTTCGCGACGGAAGCTGCGGAGGTTGTCGGCCCCCCGGGCGTAGACGGCCGCGGCGTGCTCATCGACGTCGTCCGGAAAGTCGACCTCCGGCCGGCTGATGCGGAAGAAGCTGAGCGGGTTTCCCGCGGCCAGCTGTCGTGCCTCGGCGCTGCTGACCACGTCGTAGGGCGGCACGGCCAGCCGTGGGGCGAGGGGGGCGGGCGGGGCGAGGGCGCGAAACGGGGAGAGCAGGGACATGGGGGATTGCGCCGCCTTCAGGAGTATGGCTGCTCGGCGGGCGGGCTGTCCCCGCCAAAAGGGGGGGCGGAGGGGGCGCCACCACTTGTAAATTTCGGCCCTTCGCCTTTCTAACCCAGCGCGTTGTCAGCGGAATCCTTGTAAACGCCGGGGCTGGTTGGTACAGCTTCCGGGCGAGATGAACGAGAACGCCCTCAATGCGTCCGTGGGCGCGAAGCTGCGCGGGCTTCGGCTCAAGCGGGGCATCAAGCAGACCGACGCGGCGCACGGACTGGGGGTCTCCCCGGCCTACCTGAATCTCATCGAGAAGGGGAAGCGGGTGATGCCCTTCCCGTTGCTGTGGAAGGCGCTGCGCTACTTCGAGCAGGACCCCGAGCAATTCATGGGCTCTCTGGGCCAGGGGCCGGTGGACGAGACGCTGGCGAAGCTGTTGGATGAGCCGCTCCTCAAATCCCTGGACATCGACTCCGAGTCGCTCGAGTCGCTGTCAGCCGAGCCGAAGCTGGCCGGCACGGTGGCCGCCCTCTTCAACCTCTACAAGAATACCCGCCACCAGCTGGAGAAGGTGTCCGCGCAGATGACGTCGCCGGCGCAGCCCGCGGACGGCGTGCGCCTTGACTACTCGCCCTTCGACGAGGTGAGCGACTTCCTGCAGGCGCGCAAGAATTGGTTTCCCGAGCTGGAGGAGCAGGCCGCGGCGCTGGTGCGGGACTTCCGTCTGGAGCGCCAGGTGACCTCCTCCCAGCTGGCCGCCGCCCTCACCGAGCGCTTCGACTACGCCGTCCGCTACGAGGCCTCGGCCTCCGGTAGCTCGGTGGTGCGGCGGATGGACCAGGAGGACAGGACGCTGACGCTGTCTCCGGCGCTCACCGAACAGCCGCTCAAGTTCCAGCTGGCCGCCTCCATCGGCCTTCTGACGCTGGACCACAATCGCCTCCTCGAGCGCATCCTGGCCGGGGTGCAGATGCGGCACCCCGAGACGCCCAAGCTCATCAAGGTCAACCTGGCCAACTACTTCGCCGGCGCGCTCCTCCTCAACTACGAGGAATTCTTCCGCCAGGTGCAGCGCACGCGCTACGACGTGGAGCTGCTGAGTCAGATTTTCGGCACCACCTACGAGACGGTGGCCCACCGGCTGTGCAACCTCTCGGACCCGAAGCGCCCCGGGGTCCCCTTCCACTTTCTGCGGGCCGACGTCGCCGGCAACATCTCCAAGCGCTACAGCGGCACCGGGTTGAAGTTCGCCTCGGGTGGGGGCAGCTGCGGGAAGTGGGCCGTCCACCTCGCCTTCCTCAACCCGTCGCAGATTACGCGGCAGTACTCGATGATGCCGGACGGCAGCACCTACTTCTGCTTCGCCAAGGTGCAGCTGCAGCCCATCAGCGGTTCCATCGTGCGCGGCACTGCCTACAGCATCGGCCTCGGCACCCACGCCGAGAACGCCCAGTTTCTGGCCTACGGGTTGCCCACCACGGACCTCAAGCGCGACGCCGTCCCCTCCGGCATCACCTGCCGCTTCTGCGAGCGCACCGACTGCAACCAGCGCGCGGCGGCGAGCTACCGCTTCGCCTTCTCCTTCGACGAGTACACCAAGAAGGATTGCTTCTTCTCCCCTCTCCTCGTCCACGAGGCGGGCAAGGAGCCGGCTCGCCGGACCGCCCGTCGCCCGGGCGGGCCCACGCCCAGCTAGGGCCCCCCTGCCATGTCCTCCTCCCCTCCCCCGGTGAGCCTGGCGACAGCCAGCGTGCTGCGTCTCGACACGGACGTCCTCGTCGTGCCGGTGCTGGAGGCCGACGGCAAGGCGGCCCTGGACGGGGCGATGACGGACGTGGACCGGGCACTGGGGGGGCACCTGCACCGGGCCGCCGCCACCGAGGGCTTCCGGGGAAGGCCGGACCAGCTGTTCCAGTTCCACACCCAGGGACGTCTTCCGGCGGCCCGGGTGGTGCTGGTGGGGCTGGGGCCGAAGGAACGCTGCACACCGGAGCACCTGCGGCAGGCGGCCGGCCGGGCCGTCCGTTCGGTGCTGCGGGGCAAGGGAGTGCAGGTGGTGCTGCAGGTGCCGGCCACCGCCGACGACGCCGGCGCCCTGCGGGCGGCGGCGGAGGGCGCCCTGTTGGGCGCCTACCGCTTCGACCGGTACCGCACCAACGGCGCCGAGGAACGCGGGACGCTGGGCAGTCTGCGGATGGCACTGCCCCCGGGGGTCCGGCGCACCGAAGCGCTGGAAGAAGCGCTGCGGCTGGCGGTGCAGGTGGCCCAGGCCACCAACCATGCCCGCGACCTGGTGAATGAGCCGGCGGCCCACCTCACCCCCGAACGCCTGGCGGAGGAGGCCCGCCGGGTGGCGCACGCCGCCGGACTGCGGGTGCGCGTCGATGGCCCGGAGGAGCTCGCCCGGCTGAAGATGGGGATGTTTGTCGCCGTGGGCCAGGGCAGCGCCAACGCACCGCGCCTCATCGAGCTGGGCTACGTGCCCAAGGGGAAGGCCGCCACCGCGCGGCCGCTGGTGCTGGTGGGCAAGGCCATCACCTTCGACAGCGGCGGCCTCTCCCTCAAGCCGGCCGACGGCATGGTGGAGATGAAGACGGACATGGCCGGCGCCGCCGCGCTTCTGGGGGTGATGGAGGTGGTGGCCGCGCTGAAGCCGCCCTTCCCGGTGGTGGCCCTGCTGGGCGCCGCGGAGAATATGCCCTCCGGGACGGCCTACCGGCCGGGGGACGTGCTCACCTCGCGGCTGGGCAAGACGGTGGAAGTCACCAACACCGACGCCGAGGGCAGGCTGGTGCTGGGGGATGTGCTGGCCTACGCCGCGGAGCGCTCGCCGGCGGCCCTGGTGGACGTGGCCACCCTCACCGGCGCCTGCATCGTCGCGCTGGGGCAGCACGTGGTGGGGCTGTGGAGTACCGACGACGCGCTGGCCGAGGAGATGGTGCAGGCCAGTCGCCGGGCGGGCGAGGCCATGTGGCGGATGCCGCTGGTGGAGCTGCAGAAGGAGAACCTGCGCTCGGAGATTGCCGACATGAAGAATGCGGGCGAGCGGCAGGGTGCGGCCATTGCCGCCGCCCTTTTCCTCCGGGAATTCGTGGGCAGCGTGCCTTGGGTGCACCTGGACATTGCCGGCCCGTCCGTCAGCGGCAAGGAACGCGGCTACTTCGTGAAGGGGGCCACCGGCGTCACCGTGCGCACCCTGGTGGAACTCATCCGCGCTCGGGCGCGCGCCGCCGCGCCGGCCGAGGCGAGGACACGGGCGTCGTAGCCGCCTCAGGGCAAAGGGCGCTCGGTCCGGGCCTGCGCCACCGCGTCGTGCAGGGCCATGGCGGCAGCCACCACGTCGGGACTTTCGTGCAAGGGACGCCCCACCACCAGCAGGTCCGCCCCGGCGCGGATGGCGGCCTCGGGCGTCTCGGTGCGTGCCTGGTCGCCGGAGGCGGAGCCCAAGGGCCGGATGCCCGGGGTGCACAGAAACAGCGCCGGGTACTGCCCGCGTAGCAGGGGAAGTTCCCGGGCGGAGCACACCAGGCCTCCCACGCCGGAGGAGGCCGCCACCTGGGCCAGTCGGGTGGCCATGGCCGAGGCGGAGGGGCCGAAGCCAAGTGCGGAGATGGCCGCGTCGTCGAGGGAGGTGAGGGCCGTCACCGCCAGCACCACCGGGGGTGGAAGCCCGACCCGGGCCGCGCCGGCGGCGGCGCCCTGGACGGCGGCGCGCAGCATGGCGGCGCCGCCCGAGGCGTGCACGGTGAGGTAGGAGACGCCGAGGGCCCCGGCGTGGGCGGCGGCCATCTCCACGGTGTTGGGGATGTCGTGCAGCTTGAGGTCCAGGAAGAGGCGCGCCCCTTGGGCGCGGAAGGCTTCCAGGGCGTCGGGGCCATGTTCTACGAAGAGCGACAGCCCCACCTTCACCACCGACACGAAGGGCTTGAGGGTGGCGTACATCCCGCGGGCGTCGCCCAGCGGCAGGTCCGCTGCCCAGGCGATGGAGTCGCGCGCCCTGGTGGAACGCCCCACCGAGGGCGACGTTAAGCTCAAGGCGGGTGCGGGTGTCGTCATTCCACGCGGGGACCTGCGGAAGGCTACCGCGAGGCGAGCTCGGGGTCGATGACCTTCTTGAACTCCTCAATCGGCATGGCGCCGTTGAGGAAGACGCCGTTGATGAAGAAGGCGGGGGTGCCGTTGACGCCGGCGGCCTGACCGGCTTCGAGGTCCAGGTCCACCTGCTTCTTCTTCTCGCCGCCGTCCAGGCAGGTGGCGAACTTGGCCGCATCCAGCCCGGCGCTGGCGGCGTACGTCTTGAGGTCCGAGACGTCGAGCTTCTTCTGGTTCTTGAAGAGCAAGTCGTAGAATTCCCAGAACTTCCCCTGGTCCTGGGCGCACAAGGACGCCTCGGCGGCCTTCTCGGCCTGGGGGTGGATGGGCAGTGGGAACTGGCGGAACACCAGCTTCACCTTGCCGGCGTACTGCTGCATCAGCTGCTCGACGGTGGTGTAGGCGGCGCCGCAGTAGGGGCACTGGAAGTCCGAGAACTCCACGATGGTGACCTTGGCGTCGGTCGGCCCGCGGGCCGGACCGGTAGCGGCCACCTCCACCCGGGGCGGGGGCAGGTCAATCTGAAGGTTGGCGGCCGTCCGCAGCTCCTCGATGACCTTCTGCACGCTGGCGCGGCGCTGCTGGTTGACCATCGCCTGGACGAGCTGGTCCTTAATCTGTTCCAGCTTGGTGTCCGGCGGGATGCGGCCGGCGGCCTTCAGCCGGTCGAAGAATTCCTTCACCTCGGCGTCGCTCGGCTGGGTGACGGGAAGCGCCTCCACCCGGGCCTGGATGTACTGCTCCTCGGTCTGCCCCTTCTTGGCGGCCTCCGCCTTGACGATGCGCTCCACGGCCATGCGCTCCAGGACTTCCTTGCGCGCCGTGTACATCTGGTTCTGGATTTCTTGCAGCTTCGGCTTGGCCTCGACCTCGAGCTCGCCGTAGGTGATTTTCCCACCGTTGTAGGTGGCCACCACCTTGTCAGCTGGAAGCGCGCTGGAACCGCCGGAGGCGGCCGGGACTTTCTGCTTCGCGCAGCCGGCCAGGACGAAGAGGGAGGCCACAACCACGGCCGGGAGGGAACGGGACGGGGGTAGTTTCATAGGGAGGGGGGCCTTTTGCCCTGCGCCGGGGAAGTGTGCAAGCCACACCGAACAGCCGCCCCGGTGGAAACCTTCCCCCCAAAGGGAAAGGTGGGCCTGCCGGCCCCCAGGGGGGAACGGCAGGGCCGTCCTCAGGCCAGCTCGGCGGCGAAGTCCGGCAGCCGGAGGCCGAAGCGCTCCAGCTCGCGCTTCTGGGCCCGCACCACCGCGTAGGCCGAGGGGTCGGCCAGCACCTGCTGCACCAGGCGCAGGTGCAGCGCATGCCCGCTCTTCACCGCCTTCAGCGAGCCGATGACGGGGTGTCCGAAGAGGGCCAGGTCGCCCATGGCGTCCAGGGCCTTGTGCCGGACGAATTCATCCGGAAAGCGCAGGCCGTCGGCGTTGAGGATGCTGAAGTCGTCGACGACGATGGCGTTGTCGAGCGAGCCGCCGCGGGCCAGGCCGGCGGCCTTCAGCCTCTCGACGTCGCGCAGAAAGCCGAAGGTGCGCGCCCGGGACACCTCGCGCACGAAGGCCCGGCCGGAGAAGTCCATCTCCAGCCGCTGGCGGCTGACGAGGGGATGGTGGAAGTCAATGGCCACGTCCATGCGGAAGCAGTCACAGGGAGAGAGCGACGCCTCCTTGTCTCCCTCCCGCACGGACACCGGCTTCTTCACCACCACGAAACTCTTCGGCGCGTCCTGCACCCGCACCCCGGCCGTCTGTACCAGGTAGGCGAAGGGCCCGGCGCTGCCGTCCATGATGGGCACTTCCGGGCCGTCCAATTCCACCCGGACGTTGTCCAGGCCGAGGCCGAGGAGGGCCCCCAACAGGTGTTCCACCGTCCCCACCCGCACCCCGTCCTTGCCCAGGCTGGTGGCCAGCGCGGTGTCCACCACGTATTCGGCGGTGGCCGGGATGGACACTGGGCGCGCCAGGTCCGTCCGCACGAAAACGACACCGTGGTTGGCCGGCGCCGGCCGCAACGTCAGCGTCACCGCCTGGCCGGTGTGCAGGCCGATGCCCTGGCAGGACACGGAGGCGCTCAGCGTGCGCTGGTGGAAGGACGTCGACATGGTGCTTGGTGTGGCTCCCCTTCCCGGCAACTGGCCCCCCTAACGGCGCCCTCTTGGCGCTTACAACACCCCAGGACCGCGAGAGGTTTCATCCGGGCAGACGCGAAGCCTACTGGGCTGTAACAAAGCCGTGAAATACCCTACCGCAGCGCGTCGCCGCAACGCGCACCTTCCACCAACCTGACGCAGACTTCCAGGGAATTGCTGACAGGGAACAACTTCACCCCTGACGGAAACATGCCAGTGAAAAGGGGACTAGGACGCCTTTGCCGGCCCCACCGACAACCGGCGGGGTGGCGTCAGCCGGCGGGCGCCCGCTCTGCGGAACGGAACCTGTCCAGGACAGCTTCGGCATGGGCCCGGTCAAAGCGTCGGCCGGCGACTTCCCCCCGCCGGCCGATGCGGATGAAGAGGGCCTCGGCGGCACTGGCGAAGAGGAGGCAGTCCTCGGCCAGCCGGGCCCGGGTGAGGGGCCCCTCGGGCGACTGGGCGGCATCGCCGAGAATGCTGAGGAAGCGGTCGACGGCCTCGAGGTCCCCATAGCGCAAAAGCTGGTAGCTGCCGTCCTGGAAGTATTCGAGGAAGCGCCCGAGCGCGAGCAGCGGCGGGGCCGCGTCCGGGGCGCCCTCCAGCGCCAGCGCCGCCTCGCGCGCCAGTTGAGAGGCCACCCACAAGTCATTGCGCAGCCGCTGTGCGATGAGTGGCGGCGAGACGAGGCGGGAGAAGCCCTCCTCGGCGCCCCGGGCCTGCAGGGCGCCGGCCAGCTGCACCACCGCCCCTTCGAAGAGGGCGGTGAAGTCCCGCGCTGCGTCCCGCAGCCGCTCGTCCGCGTGCAGGCCCTCGGCCGCCAGCGCGCGGCCGATGCCGCGCGTCTTCAGGGCCAGGGTGCGGGAGACGCGCAGGGCGGCGTGCTGGAAGGCCCGGGTGCCCGTCCCGGGGGCCACTTCGTTGCGCAGGTAGCCGCTCAGGGTGAGCGCCTCGCTGTGCACCAGCGCCAGCAGCACCCGGGCGCGGCGGTCCAGCGGCCGTTCGGCTTCGCCCCGCAGGTAGCCCAGGGCGTGCAGGAAGCGGAACAGGGCGAGGAAGGCGGTGGTGAAGAGTGGCCGCTCCGGTTGGGGAAGCAGCCGCAGGGCATCCAGCACCGGGACACTGCGGATGCGGTCGAACTCGAGGCAGAACTCGAGTGGGCGGGCCGGGCGGAAGAAGCGATTCTGCAGGATGGCCCGCACCGCCAGGCTGCCCACCTCGTGGAAGACGCGGTGGCCCACCGTCTCCAGCCCGAGGAGGCTGTCCATGACGACGCAGATGGACTCAAAGCTTCGGGCCAGCAGGAAGAGGCTCTCCTGGGGCGTCTGCTGTTCTAATTCATCCTCGAGGAGCGCCCGGCGGACGCGGTCGTCCACCGCCTGGCTGCCGAGGTAGCGCCGGAAGACGAAGCGCTGCTCATGGCCTGGGTCGAGTAAGCGCCGGCCAAGCCGAATGGCCTGGTGCATGGCGTCCCGCAAGTCCTGCAACTCCTCGCCGAAGTCGCGGCTCACCACCGGCCGCGCCGTGGCGTCGAGTGGCAGGGTGTGCAGGTGGAAGTACCGCTCGATGCCGCGCAGCAGCAGCTCGAACTCGAACAGACGCTCCTCGCGGCCCTCCACCCGGACGGCCCGCAGCCAGCGCTCGCGCTCGGCGAGCAGCCCGGGTCGCGGCTGGCTGTCGCGAAACAGCTGGACGTAGAAGTCGCGGGCGGTGCGGGCCACCCTGGGCCGCGGCACCTCGGCCTCCTTCGGGGCGGCGCTCATAGAAGCGCCCCCTGCGAAGCCGGTGGCGGCGTCAGGCCGAGGTGCCGCCAGGCCTTGGCCGTGGCCACCCGGCCCCGCGGCGTCCGCTGCAAAAAGCCCTCCTGCATGAGGAACGGCTCATACACGTCCTCCACCGTCTCGCTCTGCTCGCCCACCACCATGGCCACCGTGTCCAGCCCCACCGGACCGCCGCCAAACTTGTCGAGGATGGTGAGGAGGATGCGCCGGTCCATTGGGTCGAGGCCCAGCGCATCCACCTCCAGCCGCTTCAGCGCCGAGGAGGCCACCGCCCGGCTCACCACGCGCTCGCCGTCCACTTCGGCAAAGTCGCGGATGCGCCGCAGCAGCCGGTTGGCGATGCGGGGCGTCCCCCGGGCCCGGGTGGCAATCTCCCGCGCCCCGTCGGGCTGAAGCTGGACGCCGAGGATGCCGGCACTGCGGGCCAGAATGGCCTCCAGGTCCGAGGGCCCGTAGTAGTCGAGGCGCTCCTGGATTTGGAAGCGGTCGCGCAAAGGCGACGTCAACAGCCCGGTGCGGGTGGTGGCCCCGATGAGTGTGAAGGGCTGCAAGTCCAGCTTCATCGCCCGGGCCGCCGCCCCCGAGTCGATGGTGATGTCCAGCCGGAAGTCCTCCATGGCCGGGTACAGGTACTCCTCCACCTGGGGAGGCAGCCGGTGGATTTCGTCGATGAAGAGGACGTCACGCGCCTCGAGGCTGGTGAGCAGGCCGGCCAAGTCGCCCTTGCGCTCCACCGCTGGCCCGGAGGTGACGTGGATGGCCACGCCCAGTTCCGCCGCCAGAATATGGGCCAGCGACGTCTTCCCCAGGCCGGGGGGGCCGGAGAAGAGGCAGTGGTCGAGGGCCTCGCGCCGGCGGCGCGCCGCCTCCACGTACACCTTCAGCTTGTCCACCACCGCCGCCTGTCCGACGTACTCGGCAAAGCGGCGGGGGCGCAGCGACACTTCCAACCGCTGCTCCTCGGCGGTGGGGCTGGGCTCGAGTGGACGGTGGACGGGCGCCATGGCGGGGCGCCCGAGGGTAGCAGCTTTGCCCTTGGGCCTCCTCAGCCTGCCTGGAGGGTCCGCAGCGCCTCACGGAAGAGCGCCTCGAAGGGGGCTTCCACCCCCAGCCGGCCAGCCACCGCGTCGGCCACCTCCTCGGCATCGGCCGGCCGGTAGCCCAGGTTTTCCAAGGCAGAGACGAGGTCCCGCCGCGAGGTGGACGTCCCCTCCACGCTGCGGGCGCCCGCCGCCAGGGCCTTCGCCTTGTCCCGCAGCTCGAGCACCAGCCGCTCGGCCGTCTTCTTCCCCACCCCGTGGATGCGCGTCAGCCGTCCGAGGTCCCCGCGGGAGAGGGCCTCGGCCAGGTCCGGCACTTCCAGGCCGGACAAGACCGCCAGTGCCAGCTTCGGCCCGACGTGACTAACCGAGGTGAGGAGGTGAAACATCTCCTCCTCCCCGGGCGAGAGGAAGCCCACCAGTTCAATGGCGTCCTCGCGCACCACGGTGTGGATGCGGAGCTCGGCTGGCTGCCCTTCCGCCGGAAGCCGGGCCAGGGAGAGGAGGGAGAGGGCGACCCGGTACCCGACGCCGTGCACGTCCACCACCGCCTCCTGAAGCGACTTTTCCAGCACCACGCCCCGCAGCCGCGCAATCACCGGGGCGCCCCGTACACCGCCCGGGACAACCGCGGCCAGGCGGGCGGGCGGCGCCGGGCGCGTGGCCGTTCCTGCAGCAGCGTCACCACCTGGGCCCGGTGCAGGTGGCAGACGGCGACGGCCAGGGCGTCGGTGGCGTCAGCGCGCAGCGCGCCGGTGAGGCCGAGGAAGGCCCGCATTTGCCGGGCCACCGCTTCCTTGGAAGCGGCGCCGCCGGCGCCCACCGCGCGCTTCACCAGCGCCGGGGCGTACTCGAAGACGGGCCGGCCCCCCTGGGCCGCCGCCAGCAGGGCCACCCCGCGGGCGTGCCCCAGCACCAGGGCGCTGCGGGCGTTGCGACAGCTGAAGACGCCTTCCACCGCCACCGCGTCCGGCGTCCAGCGCGCCAGCACCTCGGCCAGGCCGTGAAACAACTCGGCCAGCCGCAATTCCAGGGCCAATTCACCAGGGACGCGCAGCACCCCGTGGGCCAGGTGGCACAGCCGGCTGCCGTGGGCCTCCACCACCCCGAAGCCCGTGACGCGGCTTCCGGGGTCGATGCCGAGCACACGGAACGGAGCGGACATGGGTACCAGAGACCTCTAGCATACGAGGTGGACGTGCCCGACTTTTCGACCCCTCAGGCGCTGGCCGCGGCGAGCACCGCGTCGTCCATCTCGTAGTTGGCCCAGACGTTTTGCACGTCGTCGTTGTCTTCGAGCAACTCCAAAAGCTTCAGCACGCGGCGCGCCGTGTCGCCCTCCACCCGGATGCTGTTTTGCGCGAGGAAGACGGTGCGCTGCTCGCCCAAGGGCAGGCCCGCGGCCTCCAGCGCCGCGGCCACGGCGTGTAGCGCGGCAGGTTCGGTGCGAATCTCAAAGCCGTCCGGGCCGAGGCCCACCACGTCCTCGGCCCCTGCCTCCAGCGCCGCTTCCATGACGCGGTCCTCTGAGGGCCCGGGCTTGAGGTGGATGCTGCCCTTTCTGTGAAAGAGGTAGCCCACCGCGCCCTCGGTGGCGAGGTTGCCGCCGCCCTTGGAGAAGTTGGCGCGGATGTCGGCCGCGGTGCGGTGCCGGTTGTCGGTGAGGCACTCCACCAGGACGGCCACACCGCCCGGCGCGTACCCCTCGTAGGTGACTTCCTCGTAGTGCGTGCCTTCCAGTTCCCCGGTGCCCTTCTTGATGGCCCGGGTGATGTTCTCCGAGGGCATGTTGGCGTCGCGGGCAGCGAGGACGGCCGAGCGCAGGCGGGCATTGGCCCCTGGGTCTCCGCCGCCGATGCGGGCGGCGACGGTGATTTCCTTCGTCACCTTGGTGAAGAGTTTGCCCTTGCTGGCCCCCATGGCCTCTTTCTGGCGCTTGATTTTCGTCCAGCGGTTGTGACCGGACATGTGGGCGTCTCTCCTTGCCGTCTATGGCGGGGACGGCGGCGCCTCTAGCGCACGTCCCGCAGCAGCCGCCGCGCGTCGTCGGCCTCGGGCCCCTCGGGCTGCAGGGCCAGCACCCGCGCCAACTCCGCGTTGGCCTTGGCCCGCTCTCCCCGGCCGAGGTGAATGCCGGCCAGCAGCAGGTGGGCGCGGGGCTCCTTCGGGTCGAGCGCGACGGCCTTCATTGCCGCCCCTTCTGCCCCGCGCACGTCCCCGGCGTCAAACCGCGCCAGGGCCAGGTACAGCCAGGCCACCGCCGAGTCCGGAGTCGACTGCACCACTTCGTCCAGGACGCGCACGGCTGCCGAGGGCAGCGCCGCGCGGTACAGGGCAATGCCCTCGGCCAGCGAGTGGGTACCCTGGGCCTCCGGCGCGACCGCTTCGGCCGCCTTGGGGTGCGCCTCCGCCGCCGCCGCGGTGGGTCCGACCGGGGCCACCCCGGGGGACGGACTGGCTTCGGCGGGCGCGGGCTGCGCCGTGGGCGCCGGCAGCACCGGCGCCAGGGCTTCGCGTGGCACGGACACCACACGGCGCGACTCCGTGTGTCGCAGCCAGTACAGGCCGAGCAGCGCCAGCAGCACCAGGGCCGCAGCGAGGGCCCCTTGCGTCAGCGTCGTACTCCGGCGCCGCCTCCCCGCCGCCGCCAGCGCGTCGTCGGCCCAGGCGCCCCCGGGTGGGGGCGGCGGGGCCGCTGGCTGGTACACGCGGGCCAGGGTGCGGGCTGCGGCCTCCAGCGGGGACTCCTCAGGACGGTGCAATTCCGGCGGCTCGGCCGGGGCACTGGGGGGACGAAGCGTCCGGCTGACGACGGCCGGCCGCTCGGCGGCAGGCTTGGGCAAGAGTGCGCCGACGCCCGAGGTGGCCGGCAGCGGCTCCTCCAGCACCGCTGCCTCCGAGGCCGGGCCCTGCGCCAGCGCCTCCCAGGCCCCCGGCAAGTAGGGGGCGCGCGCTGCCTCCCGGGCGAGCGCCTCGGGAAGCAGCACGCCGCTGGCGTACAGCCGGGAGGCGGCCCGCAGCGCGGGGACCTCCGGCAGCGGGGAGGCGAGGATGACGTCCCGCAGTGTCCGCGTGCCGTCGAAGAGGCGCAGCAGCGTCTCGGCCTCGATGGGAAGCCCCGGCAGCGCAGCGCGCAGCGCCTCGAAGTCCGGCTGCAGCACCGCCTCCAGCGGGACGCTCACCGCCACCAGCCGCTCCCACACCGCGAGCTCCGCGCCCAGCCGACCGCACAGCTCCCGCAGCCCGGTGCTCAGCTCGCCCCGGGCCAGCACCGGGCCGAGGTGGACACGGTACGCGCCCCGCCCCAGCGCCAGCATGCGCGTCAGCCCCCGCTCGCCGTCCACCCCCTCGAAGCGGACACTCACCACCTCGCCGCGGCGGAAGAGAAGCTGCCCGCGCGACTCCAGAAACAGCCGGCCCGAGGAGGACCCAGCCAAAAGGGCCCGCAGCGCCGCCAGCAGGGGCAGCACGTCGGTGTGCGATTCAAGGGTCGCGTCGCGCGCGGCATGCCCGGCCCGCAGCCGCACCAGGGTGGCCAGGTCCGAGACGAAAAGGGGCTTGGGCAGGTAGTCGTCCGCGCCGGCGCGGCCCGCGCGCTCCAGGTCCGCCGGGGAGGGACGGGCGGCGAGGAGCAGCACCGGGACGTCGCGCAAGCGCTCGTGGGCCCTCAGCCGCTGGCACAGCGCTACGCCGTCCACCGCGCCGAGACCCACCTCGGCCACCACCACGCCGGGCACGACGGTGCCCTCGGCCAGCGCCCGTTCCGCCTCCTCGGCGCTGCCCAGGGCCACTACCTGGAAGCCCTCCCGGAGAAGCCCGAGCTGCAGCAGGCTGCGCGCCCCCGCGTCCGGCTCCACCAGCAGCACGCGCCGGGCGTCCACCGGCCGGTCGCCGAGGGTTTGGCTGTCCAGCGGGGAGGCGCGTGGAAGTGACGCCTCCGCACCCTCGGCTTCTGCCGGGACGGGTTCGCGCTCCGGCGCTGTCGAGCCCACCGACATGGACGTCCCTTTCGCCCGCCTGTCATACACGGAGGGCCGGGGGGACGGCGATGGGTCGCACAGGACCACTCCGGGGCGGCGGCCCCAGCCCCCGGGCGGGCCCTACTGCACGCGCCGCATCTCCTCCAGGAATTCCTCGGGGCCGAGGAAGCCCGTCACCCGGGGGCGGACGAGGATTTCGCCCCGGGAGGAGACGAAGGCCACGGTGGGGAGGCCCTCAATGCCGAAGCGCTGGTACAGCGCGTCCAGCGCGTCCTGGCCGTTGGTGCCATCCACCTTGATGCGGACGAAGCGCTGGGCCTCGGACACCACCTGGGGCGCGACGTAGGTGGCGCGGTCCAATTCCTTACAGGCCGCACACCACTCGGCGAAGAAGTCAATCATCACCGGCTTGCCGGAGGCTCGCGCCGCCGCCAGCGCCTGGTCCACCGGGGAGGGGACCGCCGCCGGCTCTCCGGACCACGTCAACTCCCAGCGCAGTTCGGTGTCCGTGGGGCGGGGGGCGTCCAGTGTCCCGGCGCGCAACAGGACACCCAGGCACAACAGCGCCACACCACTTCCCTTGAGGAGGGCCTGCAGGCGGCCCGCCCCGAAGCTGCGGTGGATGGCGCCCAACAGGACGCCGGCGGCGGCCAGCGCCGCCGCCAGCCCAGTGCCCGGGGCGCGCCCCAGGGCCGCCGCCACGGCCTGCACCGCCTCGCGCAGCGCCGGGAAGGCGTCCTTCACGTAGCTGACGGCGAGGCCCACCAAAAGCACGCCCAGCAGACTTTTCACCCACTCCATCCACACCCCGCCACGCGGCAGCTGCACGGCGAAGGCGCCGATGAGGAAGAAGGGCACACCGATGCCGAGGGCGTAGACGAAGAGGAGGCCTGCCCCCAGGGCCGTGTCCTGGGACTTGGCGACGAAGGCCAATAGGCCGGTCAGGACGGGCCCGGTGCATGGGGCGGCGAGGAAGCCGGCCACGCTGCCCATGAGGAGGGCGCCGAGGAGGCCCGCGCCGCCCACCGTGGACAACCGCTGCACCAGGTGCGAGGGCAGCGTCAACTCGAAGGCGCCAAACATGCTGGCTGCCAAGAGCAGCAGCACCGCCGCCAGTGCCAGCACCACCGCCGGCTTACCCAGCACCGCGCCGAAGGCGGCGCCGGTGCGGGCGGCGGCCACCCCCAGGGCGGAGAACACCAGCCCCATGCCCACCACGTACGCCGTGGTGAGGAGCAGCGCCCGGGCCCGGCTAGTGGCGCCCCTGGCACCGAAGACACTCATGGTGATGGGGATGAGGGGGTAGACGCACGGCGTTAGCGCCGTCAGCAGCCCGCCGAGGAACACCACCACCGCGCCCGAGGCGAAGCGTCCGGCACCCAGGTAGCCGGAGGCGTCCAGGCTGCTGGTGGGCCCGCTGGGAACAAGCAGGGGAAGGAAGCTGACGGCCAGGGCGGCCAGCAGCGCCCAGGCGAGGAGGCCGAAGGTTGGTTTGCTGGCGGTGGGGGTGGAGGCGTCCATGGACGGGGGGGTTACGGGGCTGAAGGCGAAAAGGAACGCCTTCCAAACGGCGCTTTCCCCTTATTATTTCGGAAAGCGCTGGCTGGCAGCAGCGCTTGCCTCGAGGGGGGTCATCGTTATAATGGACCAGTTAGGTCCACATTCCAGCCAGCATGCTCAAGCTCCCGATTTACATGGACAATCACGCAACTACCCCGCTCGACCCGCGGGTGCTGGAAGCGATGATGCCGTACCTGCGTGAGGACTTTGGGAACGCCGCCTCGCGCAACCACGTCTTCGGCTGGAAGGCCGAGGCGGCGGTGGAGCAGGCCCGCGCCCAGGTGGCGGCCCTCATTGGGGCCAGCGAGAAGGAGATTGTCTTCACCAGCGGTGCCACCGAGTCGGACAACCTGGCGCTGAAGGGCGTTCTGGAATTCTACCGGGACAAGGGCGACCACCTCATCACCCTGAAGACCGAGCACAAGGCCATCCTCGACAGCGCCAAGCGCCTGGAGCGGATGCGCCAAGACCGCGCCGAGGAGTTGCGGCTGCTGCGGCTGTCGGAACTCTCCTCCGACGATGTCACGGCCGACAACGCCGAGGCGCTTGCCCTCAAGTACAACCTCGATGAGGACCCGGTGCTTCGCCGGTGGATGGCGCAGCTGCGTACCGGGGCCCGCGTCACCTACCTGGACGTGCGCGCGGACGGGCTGGTCGACCTGGAGGCGCTGCGCGCCGCCATCACCGAGCGCACGGTGCTGGTGAGCATCATGCTCGCCAACAACGAGGTCGGGGTGGTGCAGCCGATGGAGGCCATCGGCAAGCTGTGCCGCGAGAAGGGCGTCCTTTTCCACACCGACGCCGTGCAGGGGGTGGGCAAGGTGCCCTTCGATGTCAACCGGATGAACGTCGACCTGGCCTCTTTGACGGCGCACAAAATCTACGGGCCCAAGGGCGTGGGCGCGCTCTACATCCGCCGCAAGCCGCGGGTGCGCATCGCCCCCATCATCGACGGCGGCGGGCACGAGCGCGGCATGCGCTCGGGCACCCTCAACGTGGCGGCCATCGTCGGCTTCGGCAAGGCGGCGGAGCTGGCCCGGCTGGAGATGGAGTCGGAGAGCCGGCGGCTGCTGGCGTTGCGCGAGCGGCTCCGGACGAAGCTCAGCTCGGCGCTGGACATGGTAACCGTGAACGGCAGCCTCGAGCACCGGTTGCCGGGCAACCTCAACGTCTCCTTCTCCTGTGTCGAGGGCGAGGCGTTGATGATGGCCATCAAGGACGTCGCGGTGAGCTCCGGCTCGGCCTGCACCTCGGCCTCGCTCGAGCCGTCCTACGTGCTGCGCGCCCTCGGGGTGGAAGAGGACATGGCGCACTCCTCCATCCGCTTCGGCATCGGCCGCTTCAACACCGAGGAAGAGGTCGACTACGTGGCCGCTCTGGTCATCGACAAGGTCAAGAAGCTTCGTGAGATGAGCCCGCTGTACGAGATGGCGCGGGATGGCGTGGACTTGAAGTCCGTCCAGTGGGCGGCGCACTAAAGGAGAGCTACCAAATGGCCTACAGCGACAAGGTCATCGACCACTACGAGAATCCCCGCAATGTCGGGACGCTCGACAAGGAAGACCCCAACGTGGGGACCGGCCTGGTCGGTGCGCCGGCCTGTGGGGACGTCATGCGGCTGCAGCTCAAAATCTCGGACGACGGCATCATCCAGGACGCCAAGTTCAAGACCTTCGGGTGCGGGTCGGCCATCGCCAGCAGCTCGCTCGTCACCGAGTGGGTGAAAGGCCGCTCGGTGGAAGACGCCACCCGCATCACCAACAAGGACATCGCCCAGGAACTGGCGCTGCCCCCGGTGAAAATCCACTGCTCGGTCCTGGCCGAGGACGCCATCAAGGCGGCGGTGGAGGACTTCAAGCGCAAGCGCGCCGCCCGCGCCGCGGCTCCGCCGTTGGCCACGGCGGCCGAGTCGCGCGCCCACTAGAAACGTCCGTGAATTCCGCCGCACCACAGCCTGCCGCGGCCACTCCCGCGGTTGCGCCGGCCAAACCGGCCAGCAAGACGTTTGGCATCACCGCGGCTGCCGCGGCGCGCATCCAGCGGCTGCGCGACGAGCGGGCAACCCCGGAGGCGGGCCTGCGCGTGGCCGTCCGCGGCGGAGGCTGCTCGGGGCTGACTTACGCCATCGAGTGGGCCGAGGGCCCGCGGGAGCGCGACAAGCTATTTGAGCGGGACGGCGTGCGCGTCTTCGTCGACCCGAAGAGTTATTTGTACCTGATGGGCTCGGAGCTGACGTACGAGGAGACGCTGATGGCCTCGGGCTTCAAGCTGCAGAACCCGCTCGTGAAGACCGCCTGCGGCTGCGGCGAGAGCTTCTCCATCTGACGGCGCCGGGGCCCAGGGGCAGCTCTCGCACCGGCGCCTCTCTCGGCTCGCCTCCGCCGCGCCGCTGTGGAAAGGACTGACGCCGCCGTGCAGTGCTGGAACTGCCAGACCGAACTTGCCCCGGGCGCCCTGCTCTGCTCGCGCTGCGGCAAGGTGCAGCCTCCGGCGCCGGGCGCGACTCTCTTCGACGCCTTCGGCCTCAGCCCGCGGGTGGACGTGGACGTGCCGGCGCTGGAGCAGGCCTACCGGGAGCGCTCGCTGCAGGTGCACCCGGACCGCTTCAGCACCGCGCAGGCGCGGGAGCGCCGCTTCGCCCTCGAGCAGAGTACCCTCCTCAACGACGCCTACCGCACGCTGAAGGAGCGCGCCGCCCGGGCTTTTTACCTGTTGAAGCTGCACGGGCTGGACCTCTCGCGCGAGGATGCCGGCACCCAGAAGGACATGCCCTTGGACTTCCTCGAGGAGGTCATGCAGCTGCGGGAGGCCCTGGACGGCCACCGCCAGAAGGGCGCGCTCGAAGCGGCTTTGCAGATGGCGGGGGACGTGTCGGTGCGCCGCTCGACGGCCCTCGGGGAGGCCGAGGCCGCTCTGCGACAGCTGTTGGCCCACCCGGACAAGGACGCGGCGCGCGTCGAGGCGAGCCACGCGCTGGCCCGGGTGCGCTACTTCACCCGTTTCCTCGAGGAGGTCGACGCGATGGAGGAGGAGGCGCTGGAGGGATGAGCGGCGGCCTGCTTCAAATCCATGACCCGCTGAAGCCCAAGGGGCCGGTGGTGGGCATCGACCTCGGCACCACCAACTCGCTGGTGGCGGCGGTGGTGCATGGCAAGCCCCGGTGCCTTCCGGTGGACGAGGCGGGCAGCCCGCTGCTTCCCTCGGTGGTGCACTACGCGGCCGACGGCACCGTGACGGTGGGCGAGCGCGCCCGCGCCCTGGCCGCGGAGTTTCCCACCTCCACCCTCGCCTCGGTGAAGCGTTTCCTGGGCAAGGGCCGCACGGACGCCGAGACGCGGAAGCTGGGGGCCTACCGCTTTGCCGACGGCGTCGGGGACGTCGTCCGCTTCGAGGTGGCCGGCGGGGCGCCCGTGACGCCCATCGAGGTGTCGGCCGAAATTCTCCGGACGCTGAAGCGCCGGGCGGAGGCCTTCTTCTCGGCCAAGGTAGAGCAGGCCGTCATCACCGTCCCGGCCTACTTCGATGATGCTCAGCGGCAGGCCACCAAGGACGCCGGGCGCCTGGCCGGGCTGGAGGTGCTGCGCCTGTTGAATGAGCCCACCGCGGCCGCCCTCGCCTACGGGCTGGACAAGGGCACCCAGGGCACCTTCGCCGTGTACGACTTGGGGGGCGGCACCTTCGACGTCAGCATCCTCCACCTGGTGGACGGCGTCTTCCAGGTGAAGTCGACGGGCGGCAACTCCGCCCTGGGGGGCGATGACTTCGACCGGGCCATTGCGGAACAGGTGCTCGCCGCCCGGGAACTGCAGTCCCCCACCCCGGCCCAGGTGACGGCGCTTCTGGCCGCCGCCCGAACTGCCAAGGAAGCCCTCACCACTGCCGAGACCACCACCTTGGGTGTCGACGGCCACCGCATGGAGATTACCCGCGCCAAACTGGAGACGTGGATTGCGCCGTGGGTGGAGAAGACGGGGCCGGTGTGCCGCCGGGCACTGAAGGACGCCGGGCTGGTGGCCGCGGACTTGGACGGCGTCATCCTCGTCGGCGGGGCGACACGCGTCCCGGCCGTCCGGCGCTACGTCCAGCAACTCTTCGGGCGTGCCCCCTTGGGTGACATCGACCCGGACCAGGTGGTGGCCCTGGGCGCCGCCGTGCAGGCGGACCTCCTCACCAATGCGCAGCGGCAGGATGAGGTACTGCTGCTGGACGTCATCCCCCTGTCGCTTGGGCTGGAGACCATGGGCGGGGTGGTGGAGAAACTCATCCCGCGCAACACCACCATTCCCGCCGCGGCGGCGCAGGTCTTCACCACCTTCCAGGACGGCCAAACGGCCATCGACATCCACGTGGTGCAGGGCGAGCGCGAGTTGGTGGCGGACTGCCGTTCGCTGGCGCGCTTCCGCCTGGCGGGCCTTCCGCCCCTGGCCGCCGGCATGACGCGGGTGGAGGTGCGCTTCGAGGTGAATGCCGACGGCCTCCTGTCGGTGAGTGCACGCGAGCAGGCCACCGGCGCGGTGCAAAGCATCGCCGTGAAGCCCACCCACGGCCTCACCGATGAACAGGTGGAGCAGATGCTGCTCGACTCGATTGAACATGCCGAGGAGGACATCCACGCCCGGCAGCTGGTGGAGCAGCGGGTGGAGGCGCAGCGCATCCTGGCCGATGCGGCCAAGCAGCTGCGGGAGAATGGCGACCTGCTGGAGCCCGAGCAGCGAGGGGCCCTCGAGACGGCCATGGCCCTGGTGCAGCGGCTGGCCGAGGAGACGGACGCCGATGCGCTGCGAGAGGCCATCGCCGCCCTGGATGAATTGGCCAAGCCCTTCATTGAATTGGTCATGAACCGGGCGATGACGGCCGCCCTGGCCGGCCACTCGGTGGAGCAGGCCTGAGATGCCGAAGGTCAGCTTCAAGAGCCCCCTCGACGATGTGTCGGTCGAGGTGGAGCCCGGGACGTCCCTGTTGGAGGCGGCAGAAAAGTGCGGGGCCCACGTCGGCCACTCCTGCGGTGGGGTGTGCGCCTGCTCCACCTGCCACGTCTGGGTGAAGCGGGGGCTGGACAGCCTCTCGGAACAGGAGGACGCAGAGATGGACCGGATCGACCAGGCCTTCGACGTGCGGGCCTTCTCGCGGCTGGGCTGCCAGGCGCGCGTCGATGCCGAGGACATCGACGTGGAGATTACCGAGGAGTCCCTGAGCGCCTACCTGGATGAGAACCCGGCGCTGCGCCACAGCTTGGAAGCCGAAGGCAAATGGCCGCTCAAGAAGGCGCGCTGAGGGCCCCGCCCGTCGCGCCTGCCGCCGGCCGTCTGACGGCCACTTAGGCGTGCGGCGAGGCCGGGAGGATGGGCGGAAGCCCGAACGCCTCGAACAGACGAGGTTCCACGAACACGGTCATCGTGGAAATCGCATCCTGCTCCAGGGTGAGCACGTGGATGGAGTGCGCGGCCCAGCGCCCGTCGGCGGCGGAGCGCTCATACACGGCGAAGGCAGGCTGCCCGTTGGCCGCGGTCGGCACCAGGTGAAGGCCACCGCAGGTCTTCCACGCCGCCTCGAAGAAGGACCGGATGGCCGCCCGCCCCGCGTACCACTCGAGCCACGGCGGCATGATGGCGGTCGCCTCCTCCTTCAGCAGGGCGACGAAGCCGTCCAGGTCATGCCCTTCCCAAGCCTGAAGGTAGCGGCCGAGGAGCTTTTCCTGGGCGGCATTGGGCCGGAGAGCCTCCGGCGGTCGGCCCTGCGGATAGCGCTTGGACAGCGTCTCGCGCGCCCGCTGCAAGGCGCTGTTGATAGAGGCCTTCGAGCCACCGACCAGCGTCGCGGCTTCCGTGGCAGCCCAACCGAGCACGTCGCACAGCATGAGTGCGGCGCGCTGACGCGGCGGCAGCTGCTGGATGCCGGCCACAAACGCGAGTTGCACGGCCTCGCGGGACGAATAGCGCGCCTCCGGATTGGGCGCCTCGTGGAGGATGTCTTCCAGGTTCGAGTCCGGGTAGGGCTCGAGCCACGCCACCTCGGTGGCCGCAGCGTCCGGTACCATCTTCAGCGAGGCGGGACCCAGCTGGTCCGGCAGCAACCTCGCCGCGTGCTTGCGGCTCGCGAGCGCATTGAGGCAGGCGTTCGTCGCAATTCGGTAGAGCCAGGCGCGAAACGAGCCCCCCTTGAAGCTGTCGAAGCTCCGCCAGGCGCGCAAGTAGGTCTCCTGCACGAGGTCCTCGGCTTCGTGCAGGGAGCCCAGCATGCGGTAGCAATGCAGTTTGATTTCCCGGCGAAACGGCTCGGAGGCCCGCTCAAACGCCTGGCTGGAATGCTCCGAAGCCTGCTCCGGGTGTGAACGCTCGCCCGCGGTCATTGCCATAGAGTTTCAACCTCCGCTGCCGTTCTTTTCAAGCGAGCGCCGCTTCTTGCCCGTCGCTGAAAGCATCCCAATTCTCGCGCCCGGGAGAAATGGAGGCCCCGACCACCTCGCGGTGACCGCGGCTCCCGTTCAGCGTTCTTTCGTGTTGGGCTCGCCTTTGCCGGTCGTGATGAGGCTGCGCAAACTGTCGTTGATGTAGAAGCCCCATGCGCCCGAGCAGTCGCCGTAGCATTGAAAGGTCGGAACCAAGCCGCGGTGCGTGAAGCGGAGCTCCGTCTGCTCGCCCTTCCTGAATATCTCGAAGACGATGTCAGTGCCGTTCCACTCGGTCTTGTCCTTGACGAAGTTGAGGCGAGCGTCCGAGACATGCCAGACCACCTTCTTCCCTGGCACCAGCTCGGTGATTTTCTGGGTGCTGCGGTGAACGCCTTTGTAGCGGTAGGTGAACTGGGCGCCGAACTGGTCGGTGTTCCCTTCGATGTCTCCTGACCACCACCCACGCACGTCGTTGATGGCGTCGAAGACCTCCTGCGGAGACTGGTCCACGCTAAAAGAGGTGGTGAAACCCTCGGCCACCCGGCCGGTGCCGCGCTGGTTGCCCGCTTTCGAAACTGCCTTCTCCGTAACGTCCATACCCTTCTCCTTTGGAATTGGACCGCCGTCGGCCCTGGTCACTGGTAAAACCGCCGGAGCAGCCAAAACTCATCGGTGCCTGACGACTCTTGGCCGCCGCGACCCTTCCAAGCGTCAGAAGCTGGCGAAAGCACGCTCGAATTCCTTGTGGCTCCTGTTCCAGAGGGCGCCCATCTGCTGCGCCATGGGGTCGGGGAAAATCTCCTCCTCACCGCGCGCGATGCCCGCCAGCACACCCTGGGCGGTGTCGTCGGGGCTCGCCTTCGGCATCGGGAGGGCCTTGACCATGTCGGTGTCGATGGGGCCCGGAAGGACCGCCAGGAGGTCGATGTGCCTCGCCTTCAGCTGCGGACGCAGAGCCTGCGTGACCGAGTAGGCTGCGGCCTTCGACGCGGAGTACCCGCCCAGGGCCGGGAAGCTCGCGAGCGAAGTCAGCGACAGGACGTTCACAACCGTCGCCCCGCTGGGGGCACGCTCCAGCACGGGCAGGAACGCCTTGATGACGGCGAGCGTTCCGTGAACGTTGGTGCGGAAGTCGGTGTCGAAATCCGCCTCGCTCATCACCAGGACGTCATACGAAGTCAGCGCACCAGCGTTGTTGATGAGGAGCGTGACGTCGTTGGCCTTTCTCACGGCGGCCGCAATCTGCTCTGGCTTGGTGGTGTCGAGCGCCAGGCGCACCACCCGGGAGCTGTCGGCGGAGAGCTTTCTTTCGTCTCGAGCCGCGGCGTAGACCTTGGCCGCACCCGCCTCCACGAGCGCTGAAACGAGCGCCTTGCCGAGTCCTCGGTTGGCGCCGGTAACGAAAGCAACGGAACCTTCGAGCTTCATGACAGACCCCTTCTGTTTTGCCTGGTGGTTGGACCTTCTGACGCTAAGACCAGGGAAGGGGCGCGATTTCATCGGTCGCGCCTTAGGAACCCATTGGGCGAACCACTCGCGGACGCCGGTGGTTCTTGAGACGGCCGCCACCCTGAAGGGCGTGCCCCGCCTGGGCCACTAACCCGTCAGGCGACTCCACCCGTCTGACTGGGCCTCGTAACGGACTGTCAGCACCGCCGCGGACGCCCGGCGATCAGCGGCCATCACGCAGGCACGAGAACGCCCGGCGACAACGGTAAGGACTGCCACCCCCCTTGGCCGCCCCGTTCACGTCCTGCCACGGCGTCACGCCGTCGATGGAAAGACCGCACGGAACGCAACTGCAGGCTTGCTTCACAGCGGCGACCCCGGGTAAATCCGCGGGCGTCGCGTAACTCCCCGCCTGCCCAGGTGGTGGAATTGGTAGACACACTAGATTCAGGGTCTAGCGCCCGAAACGGCATGGAGGTTCGAGTCCTCTCCTGGGCACAGTAGTTTCCCTCCTCTCCGTTGGTTCCATCGGGCGCCACACCAGCTCGAACTGGGTGATGACGCGTTTGATAACGGGCACGTGGGCTTTCTCTCTCGGGCCATCTCCTCCAGCGTGACCACGTAGTTGCGGGCGAGGCGGAACACCAGGCGGTCGTCCCCGAGCAGATCGAGGCCCGAGAGGTGCGTGGTGAGAGCCGCCGATGCCTCGAGAAGGCGCTTCAGGGCCGTGCTCTGCCTCCGCCCGGACTCATTGGAATTATGACGATGTTGTTTTGGTGGCCGTACAAAGTCACAAAGACCTCACCCTGAGGCTGCCCTGGCTGCGGGTGACAACTCGGGTCACCAAAATCTTTGCAATATGTCTGATCCGGCGGTGGACCTCCGTCGACGTACCAAGAATTGTCCACCCATCCAACGAAGTGATAATTCGGCCGCGTAGGGAACGAGCTAAAGCAGGTCTGCGGGTATTGGTCTGCGCTCGTCAGGCCCAAGTAGTTGGGAGCACCCGCTATCAAACTAAAATCAACCAATGTCGGCATCTCCGCCGTGTAACCGGTGATGACGACGTCATCCATCGGTTGCATCGGGTACCCTACTTGCGGCCCCACCTGCAGACACTCGTCACCGGTGTTCATCCCGCAAGACAAGCTCGCAACTAGGACTGAGCCCGCAAGTAGGTAAGGGACGCCTCGCACGAACGGCACCCTAACGCGACGCCAACGTCGGACACGGAATTCTCCGTGCAGCCGTACGCCTGCACTGTGGTCCAGAATTCCTGCCCAGAACTCGTCTCAGTCGCCGGCGGCTCCGCCACGTTGGCCTCCGGTACGCTCACCCTCACGCTGGCCGGAACCATTCCGGCAATCGGCAGTGCGACGTGCCCTTCGGGGACCGACAACTTCACGTTCTTGTTCGTAATGACGCGATACTACTGACAGGCGTCGGCCGTCTCCTCGGCTGGCGCCGTCGGTTTGGTAAAGCCAAGTGAGCACCCGTTCCTCAGTCTTGGCGAAATTCGAAGAGTTCCCAAGATGGTTCCCGCTGCCATACGGGCGCAGCTCCCGGCGGTTCCGGTTGAGTTCCCTCGAGACGCCAACCTTTCCGACGGTGCGGTGTCTTTACCGCAGACACGGGCGGTCCTAACCCCTCCGGCCCGTGCCAACGCTCGCCCCGCCCGCCCGCTCGGGGGCCGTGGCGCGCGCGACAGCTCGCGATGGCGAGTTCCTTTGCTAAGTCCGACGGGTTGAGGTCTGCAGCTTCCGAAGCAGAGCCCGGCCGTGCCCCCATGAGGGCCGAGGAGGCCCTTCGGGAAGGTCATGGCCAACAAGGTGCGCTTCCGCGCCGTGCTGGTGCCCTAAACGGCGCCGCGGGCGTCGCGGGCCGAAGTCACGCACGGAGCGCTGCAGGCCCTCCGTGCAGCAGACGGCCAGGGGGCAGCTTTTACTGCAGCGCGCCGGTGGCAATGACGGCGTAGGGATTAAGGCCGGCAGCCGCCGGCGCACCCACCGCCGTAAGCGTTCCCGTGCTGGGGTTGAGGCTGTACACGCTGACGCTGGCCGCGCCGTAGTTGGCCACGTAAAGGAAGGCCCCGGAGGGGTCCACGCTGGCCGACAGCGGCTGCGTCCCTGCCGCGACCGTGCCGAGGCTGGCGAGCGTTCCGGTGCCCGGTGTGGTGCCGTACGCCGCGATGTCCGTCGAACCGTAGTCCGCCACGTAAACGAAGCCGCCCCACGGGTCCACGCTGACGGACGCGGGCTGTGTCCCCGTCGCCACCGCAGAGCCGACGGCCGTCAGCACCCCGGTGGTGGGATTGATGGCATAGGCCTGGACGTCGGTCGCGCCATAGTTCGCCACGTAAACGAAGCCGCCCCACGGGTCCACGGTGACGGACGCGGGCTGCGTCCCGGTCGCGACGTCCGGACCAACGGGACTGAGCGCCCCGGTGGTGGGGTTGATGGCATAGCCGGACAGGGTCCCCGCGGCCGCATTCGTCACGTAGGCAAAGCGGCCCGATGGGTCGACCGTCACCGCCGAGGGCCCCGTCCCCGTCGCCACGGGCGCCCCGACGGCGGTGAGGGTCCCGCTGCCGGGGTTGATGGCGTAAGCCGACAGGCTGTTGTCCACGGAGTTCGCGACGTAGAGGAAGCTGCCCGAGGGTTCCACGCAAACCGACGCCGGACTGCGCCCTGTCACCACCGCCGAGCCGATGGTGCTGAGCGCCCCGCTGCCCGGGTTGATGACGAAGGCGGACACGGTGTTGTCGCCGTAGTTGGCCACGTAGGCGAAGCGGCCCGTCGGGTCGACGCTGACGGAGGCGGGGCCCACCCCGCTCGCCACCGGGCCGCCGACGGACGTCAGTACTCCGGTGCTCGCGTCGATGGTGAAGGCCGAGAGGGTGTTGCCGCCGTAGTTCGCCACGTAGGCGAACCGGGGGACGTACCGCACGGCGGTGGCGCGCTGGACAAGGGCCACGGCTGTTGCACCCGCCCGGGCGGAGATTGTCTGCAGCGGAGACAGGGCCCCGCTGCTCGCGTTCAGTCCGTAGACGCTGACGCTGGCCGAGGTGGCATTCGCCACGTAGACCAGGCTGCCCGAGGGGTCGACGCTGACGGCCGCCGGCCCCGTCCCCGTCGCCACCGGGGCGCCGACCGCCGTCAGCGCTCCCGTCACGACGTTGATGGTGAAGGCCGAGACGGTGTTGTCGAGGGAATTCGCCACGTAGGCGAAGCGGCCCGACGGGTCAATGCCGAGGGCCGAGGGCCCGGCCCCCGCCGCCACGGCTGCCCCGACGGCGGTGAGGGCCCCGCTGCTCGGATGGATGGTGAAGGCGGAGACGCTGCCCGACGTGCCGTTGGCGACGTAGACGAAGCTGCCCGAGGGGTCGACGCTGACGGCTGCCGGCCCCGTCCCCGTCGCCACCGGCGAGCCGACGGCTGAGAGTGCGCCGCTGGCCACGTTGATGGTGAAGGCCGAGAGGGTGTTGTCGCCGGAATTCGCCACGTAGGCGAAACGGCTGGAAGGGTCGACGCTGATGGCGGTCGGCCCTGCTCCCGTCGCCGCCGCTGCGCCAGCCGATGTCAGCACCCCGGTACCCTGGTTGCGGGCGAAGGCCAAGACGGTGTTGTCGAGGGCATTCGTCACGTAGACGAAGTGCCCCGACGGGTCGACCGTGACGTCGGAGGGCTGGCTACCCGCCGCCACCGCGCCGACACTGGTGAGGCCGCCCGTGCTCGCCTGGATGCTGAAGGCCAAGACGTCGTTGCCACTTGTCACGTAGGCGTACGTGCCCGAAGGGTCGACCGCCACCGCCCGCGGATTGGTCCCCAGCGCCAGGTAGCCGTTGGCCCGCAGCGGGCCAGACTTCGCATTCACCGTGTACAGGGAGAGGGTACCGTCGCCGCCGTTGGCCACCAGCGCGAACGCCGTCGGACGCGCGGAGTTGCTGAGGCTGGCCATGGCCGTCGCCGTGACGGTGATGGTGACGCCGACGGTGGTGCTGCCGCCGCTGTTGCTGGCCGTCACGGTGTAGGTGGCCATCGCCGTCACCGCCGTCGGCGTCCCGGAGATGATGCCGGTGACGGGGTCAAGGCCCAGCCCCGCAGGCAGCGCCGGCAGCACCGAGTACGCAGTGACGGCCCCGCCCGTGCTGCTGGGCGTGTTGGGCGTGATGGCAATGGCCAGCACATACGACGCGGGGTTGGTGGCGTACGTCAACCCGGCCGGTGGCACGTCATTGACGGTGATGGTGACACCCACCGTCGTGCTACCCCCGCTGTTGCTGCCCGTGACGGTGTAGACGGCCGTCGCCACCACTGCCGTCGGTGTCCCGGTGATGATGCCGGTGGTGGGGCTGAGGGACAGCCCAGCCGGTAGCGCCGGCAGCACCGAGTACCCGGTGATGACGCCCCCGGCATTGGTGGGCGTGTTGGGCGTGATGGCCGTCCCCTTGGTGTACACGGCCGGGTTGGCCGGATACGTGAGGGCACTGGGCGCCACGTCATTGACGGTGATGGTGACGCCCACCGTCGTGCTGCCCGTCACGTTACTTCCCGTGACCGTGTACACGGCCGTCGCCGCCACCACCGTCGGTGTCCCGGTGATGATGCCGGTGGTGGGGCTGAGGGACAGCCCGGCCGGTAGCGCCGGCAGCACCGAATAGGCGGTGATGGCCCCGCCCGTGCTGCTGGGGTTGTTGGCGGCAATAGCCGTCCCCTTCACGTACGTCGCCGGGTTGGTGGAGTACGTCAGCCCGGCCGGTGCCGCGTCGTTGACGGTGATGGTGACGCCCACCGTCGTGCTGCCCGTCACGTTGCTTCCCGTCACGGTGTAGACGGCCGTCGCCGTGACAGCCGTCGGCGTCCCGGAGATGACGCCGGTAGTGGGGCTGATGGCCAGGCCTGCCGGCAGCGCCGGAAGCACTGAATAGGCGGTGATGGCCCCACCCGTGCTGCTGGGGTTGTTGGCGGCAATGGCCGTCCCCTTCACGTACGTCGCCGGGTTGGTGGAGTACGTCAGCCCGGCCGGTGCCGCGTCATTGACGGTGATGGTGACGCCCACCGTCGTGCTGCCCGTCACGTTGCTTCCCGTCACGGTGTAGACGGCCGTGGCCGTCACCGCCGTCGGCGTCCCGGAGATGACACCGGTGGTGGGGCTGAGGGACAGGCCGGCCGGCAGCGCCGGAAGCACTGAATAGGCGGTGATGGCCCCACCCGTGCTGCTGGGGGTGTTGGCGGCAATGGCCGTCCCCTTCACGTACGTCGCCGGGTTGGTGGAGTACGTCAGCCCGGCCGGCGCCGCGTCATTGACGGTGATGGTGACGCCCACCGTCGTGCTGCCCGTCACGTTGCTTCCCGTCACGGTGTAGACGGCCGTCGCCGTGACAGCCGTCGGCGTCCCGGAGATGACGCCGGTAGTGGGGCTGAGGGACAGCCCGGCCGGCAGCGCCGGAAGCACTGAATAGGCGGTGATGGCCCCACCCGTGCTGCTGGGGTTGTTGGCGGCAATGGCCGTCCCCTTCACGTACGTCGCCGGGTTGGTGGAGTACGTCAGCCCGGCCGGCGCCGCGTCATTGACGGTGATGGTGACGCCCACCGTCGTGCTGCCCGTCACGTTGCTTCCCGTCACGGTGTAGACGGCCGTGGCCGTGACGGCCGTCGGCGTCCCGGAGATGACGCCGGTAGTGGGGCTGAGGGACAGCCCGGCCGGCAGCGCCGGAAGCACTGAATAGGCGGTGATGGCCCCACCCGTGCTGCTGGGGTTGTTGGCGGCAATGGCCGTCCCCTTCACGTACGTCGCCGGGTTGGTGGAGTACGTCAGCCCGGCCGGCGCCGCGTCATTGACGGTGATGGTGACGCCCACCGTGGTGCTGCCCGTCACGTTGCTTCCCGTCACGGTGTAGACGGCCGTCGCCGTGACAGCCGTCGGCGTCCCGGAGATGACGCCGGTAGTGGGGCTGAGGGACAGCCCGGCCGGCAGCGCCGGAAGCACTGAATAGGCGGTGATGGCCCCACCCGTGCTGCTGGGGGTGTTGGCGGCAATGGCCGTCCCCTTCACGTACGTCGCCGGGTTGGTGGAGTACTTCAGGCCTGCCGGCGCTGCGTCGTTGACGGTGATGGTGAGGCCCACCGTGGTGCTGCCCCCGCTGTTGCTCGCCGTGACGGTGTAGACGGCGGTGGCCGTGACGGCTGTCGGCGTCCCGGAAATGACGCCCGTGGTGGGGCTGAGGGTGAGGCCGGCCGGTAGCGCGGGCAACACGGAGTACGCGGTGACCACGCCGCCCGTGTTGCTCGGCGTGTTGGGGGTGATGGCCGTCCCCTTCACGTACGTCGCCGGGTTGGTGGAGTACGTCAGCCCACTCGGCGCGATGTCATTGACGGTCAGAGTGAGGCCCACCGTGGTGCTGCCCCCGGTGTTGCTGGCCGTGACGGTGTAGACGGCCGTCGCCGTCACGGCTGTCGGTGTCCCGGTGATGATGCCGGTGGTGGGGCTGAGGGTGAGGCCGGCCGGCAGCGCCGGCGACACCGAGTAGGCCGTGACCGGGCCGCCGCTACTGGTGGGCGTGTTGGGGGTGATGGCCGTCCCCTTCGTGTACACGGCCGGGTTGGTGGAATACTTGAGGGCGCTTGGCGGCACGTCATTGACGGTGAGGGTGAGGCCCACCGTGGTGCTGCCACCGGTGTTGCTGGCCGTGACGGTGTAGACAGCGGTAGCCGTGATGGCCGTGGGCGTCCCGGTGATGACGCCCGTGGCAGTACTGAAGCTGAGCCCGGCCGGCAGCGCTGGCGACACCGCGTACGTCAGGACGACCCCGCCCGTGTTGCTGGGGGTGTTGGGGGTGATGGCCACGCCCTTGGTGTAGACGGCCGGGTTGGACGAGTAGGTGAGGCCACTGGGCGGCGCGTCGTTGACGGTGATGGTGAGGGTGACCTGGGTGGTGCCAGAGATGTTGGTACCGGTGATGGTGTAGCTGGCCGTGGGGGTGATGGCGGTGGGTGTCCCGGTGATGACGCCGAAGGCAGGGTCGAGAGTCAGGCCTGGGGGCAACGGCTTCGACACCGTGTACGAGGCGATGACGCCGCCGCTGTTGCTGGGCACGTTGGGCAGGATGGCCACCCCTTTCGTGTAGGTGGCCGGGTTGGACGCGTAGGTGAGGTTGCTGGGCGGCAGGTCATTGACGGCGATGCTGATGCTGACCTGCGTGCTTCCCCCGGTGTTGGTCCCCGTGATGGTGTAGCTGGCAGCGGCTTGGATGGCGACCGGCGTCCCGGTGATGACTCCAGTGGTGGGGTCGAGGTTCAAGCCCGTGGGCAGCGGCGTCACCGCCGTGTAGGAAACGATGGTTCCCCCGCTGTTGTGCGGCATGTTGGGCGGGACGGGCGAGAACTTCGTGTAGACGGCCGGGTTGGACGAGTAGGTGAGGTTGCTCGGCGCTACGTCGATGACGGTGATGGTGACGGTGGCCGTCGTGCTGCCGATGAAGTTGCTGGCCTTGATGGTGTACGTGGCCTTGGGCACGACGGCGGTGGGCGTCCCGGAGATGACACCCGTGCCGGGGTCGACCGTGAGGCCGGCCGGGAGCGGTGGCGTCACCGTGTAGGCGCCGACGTACCCCCCGGTGCTGCTCGGCGGATTCGCTGGGATGGCCGTTCCGTTCGTGTACACGGAGACGCCGGTGGCGTAGCTGAGACCAGCCGGGGCCAGCTGGTTGACGGTGATGGTGACGGTGGCCGTGGTGCTACCGCCGCTGTTGAGCGCGATGACGGTGTAGCTGACCGCCCCGGAGGCAGTGCTGGGCGCTCCGGTGATGACGCCGGTGGTGGGGTCGAGGTTCAGTCCCGCCGGCAGGGAACCGGTGTAAGAGACGACTTTGCCGCCGCTGTTTCGGGGGCGATTCGGCTGGATGGGTGTCTCCAGGGTGTAGACGGCCGGGTTGTCCGCATACGTGAGGTTGCTCGGCGGCGCGTCGTTGACGGTGATGGTGAGATTCGCCGAGGTGCTACCCGAGGCGTTGGTCCCGGTGACGACATAGTTGGCGGTCGCGGAGAAACTGGCGGGCGTCCCGGAGATGATGCCGGTCTTGGGGTCGAGGCTCAGCCCCGGCGGCAGCGCCGGCACGACGGCGTAGGACGCGATTTGCCCGCCAGTGCTGGTCGGGGTGTTCGGCGCGATGGCCGTCCCCACTGTGTACTGCGCCGTCTTGGTTGCGTAGGTGAGGCCGCTCGGAGCGACCGGCGGCGGCGAGCAGTGGGTGTTCCCGAGCCCGGCCACACCCAGGACGAGACCCAGCGCGACGCGGGCCCGCGCGCGACGATGTTGCATCGCATCCCCCAACTTCCTGCCTCCCAAAAGGGGCCGCAGCGCGTCGCCCGCCCCCTGCAAGGGGACCAGACGGCCCCGCCCGACTACCCCAGCTGCCCCCAAGCGCTCGCGAGGCGGGCAGACGCTGTCCGACGCCGGGGCGTTGTGCAAGGGGTGGGGAATGACCTGTTTCCCGGTTCACCCTTCGGCTGGGCCCCGGGGGGCCAAGGCCAAGTCGACGCCGCCCTAGGCCCTTCCCCCCCGGGCGCCCAAAGAGTCCGTCCGGTGCGCCTGGAAGCCGGCCCAAAGACGCCACGGACGGCTGGGGCGAAAGCCCGTTCGTCTGCCGGGCGTGCCGACGGCCTTGGTCACCGCTGGCCCGGGATTCGTCGGGTTGACGCTGGCGGAGCACCTGACGCATGCCGGCCGGGAAAGTCGTCGCCATCCGCTCGGCCGGGGGAGCGTCCTGCGCAAGGAGCCGGCCAGCGCCGAGTGACTCTCTGCGCACTTCCCCGGGTGGACTGCTCCCAGGCGAAACAGGAACTCGCCTTCCACCACCGGCCTCGCGTTTGGACTCCTTCCGCTCGCTCCAGAGGGAGAAGGCCCTCTCGGCCTCGCCACTGGCGGTCGCTTCACCCCGCCGTCACTTCTCCGCCGTCCGCGGCTTCGTCCAGAGGTTGAGCCAGTCCACCACCGTGTGGTGCCAGAGGATGCTGTTGGCCGGCTTCAGCACGAAGTGGTTCTCGTCGGGAAAGTACAGGAAGCGGCTGGGAATGTTGAGGCGCTGCAGCGCGGTGAAGGTGCCCATGCCTTGCGAATCCACAATCCGGTAGTCCTTGCCACCGTGGATGACGAGCATCGGCGTCTTCCAGTTCTTCACGAAGTCGACCGGGTTGTGCCGGCTGTAGCCTTCGGGGTTGGCCCACGGCGTTCCGTGGTGCTCCCACTCGGGGAACCACAGTTCCTCGGTGTCGAAGTAGGCCATGCGCTCGTCCAGGTTGCCGTCGTGCGTCACCAGGCACCGGAAGCGGTCCGGCCAGTTGCCGGCAATCCAGTTGACCATGTAGCCACCATAGGAAGCGCCCAGGGCGCACGCCCGGTCCCCGTCGAGGAAGGGGTACTTGGCCAGGGCCGCCTCGAGGCCCTTTTGCAAGTCGACGAATGGCTTTCCGCCCCAGTCGTCGCGGATGGCGTCGGTGAAGGCCTGGCCGTAGCCGGTGGAGCCGTGAAAATCGACCATCAGCGCGGCGTAGCCAGCGCCGGCGTATACCTGGGCGTTCCATCGGTAGTGGAAGGTGTTGGAGAAGCTGCCCTGGGGCCCCCCGTGGATGAGGAAGGCCACCGGCACCTTGTGCCCAGCCGTGGAATCGACCGGCTTCACCAGCCAGGCGTGGACGGTGTCGCCGCCCGCGCCGACGAAGGTGAAGGGCTCCGGCTCCCCCAAGCGCACCGTGGAGAGTCGTTCGGCGTTGAGGGTGGTGAGGGCAACGCGGCCGCTCCCGTCGGGCTTCATCCGGAACAGCTCCGCCGGGGACGTGAAGCTGTCGAGGCTGAAGACGACTTGGTCCCCGGCCCTGCCGGGCGAGGTGACGTGGCCTGTCGCCACCAGCGTCCTCGTCTTGCCGCTGGCCACGTCGATGGCGAACAGGGCCCGGTTGCCGAGGTGGTCCGCGGTGGCGAAGACCGTCCTGCCGTCCGGCGAAAAGACGGTTTCCTGGGGCGAGCGGTCCCAGTCCGGTGCCAGCGCGCGCTGGGCCCCGCTGGCCCAATCGCGGAGGACGAGCTGCCAGCGGTCGCTCTCGTACCCCGGGCGCGCCATGGCGCGGTACAGCAGTGTGCGGCCGTCGGGGGAGAAGACCGGCCCGGTGTCCCAGGCCGGGTTGGCGGCGGTGAGGTCTTTCGGCGAGGCGGAGCCGTCCAGGGGGGCGACGAAGAGGTCGAAGTTGGTCGACCAGGCCTCCTCGCGCCCGACGTTGCGGGCCGAGAAGACCAGCGACCGTCCGTCCGGAGTGAAGGTGTAGTCGGCACGTTCGCCGTCCGGCTTGGAGGGGCAGTCGGCTTGCATGCCGGCCATCACGTCCACCGGGGCGCCTGCGCCGCTGACAGCCAGCACGAAAAGGTGGGAGCGCCGCCCGTCGCTGAAGGTGTCCCAGTGGCGGATGAAGAGGTTGTCATACAGCTGCCCGGTGCTCTTGCGGGCGGAGGCCGCCTCCAGACGCTTCTGGGTGCAGGCGAGCTCCCGACACTCGGGGAAGACCTCGAGGCTCACCGCAAGGCGGGTCCCGTCCGGGGAAAGACGGAAGCTGGAGACCTCCAGGGGCAGCTTCGTCACGGGCTCGGCCTCGCCGCCGTCGAGCGGGATGCGCCACACCTGCGGGGTGCCCGAGCGCGCGGAGAGGAAGTACACCCAGCGCCCGTCCGGGGAGAAGGCGGCCGCCTGCGCCGAGCCGTGGCCGGTGAAGCGGCGTGCGCCGCCCTTCTGGACGTCGGCCATCCATAGGTCCTTCCGGCGCCGGTTGGCTTCCAGGTCCAGCGTGCTCACCGTGAAGGCGACGTGTTTGCCGTCCGGGGAGACGGCCGGCTCCGAGATGCGCTCGAAGGCCACCAGGTCCTCCACCGTGAAGGGGTGCGGGGCGCCGGCGAGCACGGGCCACGTCAGCAGCCACAGGAAGGCGGCGAGGAGGGGGAAGCGCATGGACACCGTTTGCGCCATCGGCGGCCAGGGGACAAGGGAGAAACCGCGAACGGAAAGGGGCCGGGGGGCGTCCTCGCACCGGCTGAGCGGGTTTCCCCCGGGAGTTGGCCGAGGATGTCCACCGCGCGGGGCGTCCATCACCCTGGACACGAAGCGCTCGAGCGGTCCCACGCCCAGCCAGCACACCGCAGGGGTCACCGGCGACCAATGCTTTTTCATCGAATGCAAGGGCCTTGCGCTGCGCGCGTCTGTGGCGCGCACCCGGCCCGGTGCGCTACGTGACGAGGTGAGTCCGTGCCGGATCCCCCCCATCGGCGCGGACTCCCGTGCGCCGGCGGCTCCCTTGGAGCCGTGCGGTGCGCGGTTTAGCCGCCCTCCCCTGCACCCGACGTACCCGCAGCGTAGGTCTGCGGGAGCACCAGCCGCCTGCCGGCTTGGGAAGCCGCGTGGCCGCGTGCGAAGCGGAGCGCGGGGTTATGCCACCGCGGGGAGCTCGGAGAGCGAGACGGCCAAGGCCTGCTCGTCATAGGGCTGGTCGACCAGCTTGCCGGAGAAGTAGTCGGCGTAGGCCTGCATATCGAAGTGGCCATGCCCGCAGAGGTTGAAGAGGATGGCGCGCGAGACGCCGTCGCGCTTGCAGCGCAGCGCCTCGTCGATGGCCCCCTTGATGGCGTGGTTGGCCTCAGGCGCCGGGACGATGCCTTCGGCCCGGGCGAAGGTGACACCCGCCTCGAAGCAGGGCGTCTGGTGGTAGGCCACCGCCTCGATGAGGCCCAGCTCCTTGAGGTGGGACACCAGGGGCGCCATGCCGTGGTAGCGCAGGCCCCCGGCGTGAAAACCGGGCGGGGTGAAGGTCGAGCCCAGGGTGTGCATCTTGGTCAGCGGCGTGAGGTGCCCGGTGTCCCCGAAGTCATAGGCGTATTTGCCGCGCGTCAAGGACGGGCAGGCAGCGGGTTCCACCGCGACGATTCGGTACTTCTTTCCCCCCGCAGTTGCGCGCCGAGGAAGGGAAAGACGAGGCCCGAGAAGTTGGAGCCGCCCCCGGTGCATCCGATGAGGATGTCGGGGGAGTCATCAGCCATCTCCATCTGCGCCATCGCCTCCTGGCCGATGACGGTCTGGTGCAAAAGCACGTGGTTGAGGACGGAGCCAAGGGCGTACTTGGTGTCGTCCCGCGAGGCGGCCACCTCCACCGCCTCGGAGATGGCGATGCCCAGGCTTCCCGGGTGGTCGGCTTGCTGGGCGAGGATGGCGCGCCCGGACTGCGTCTCGGTCGAGGGCGAGGGCGTGCAATGCGCGCCGTAGGTCTCCATCAGGGCGCGGCGGTACGGCTTCTGCTGGTAGGACACCCTCACCATGAAGACCTGCACCTCAATGCCGAACAGGGCGCCGGCATAGGCGAGGGCGGAGCCCCACTGCCCGGCGCCCGTCTCGGTGGTGATGCGCTTGGTGCCGGCTTCCTTGTTGTAGAAGGCTTGGGCGACGGCGGTGTTGGGCTTGTGGCTTCCGGCCGGCGAGATGCCCTCGTACTTGTAGTAGATGCGCGCCGGCGTCTGCAGGACGCGCTCCAGGCGCCGCGCGCGGAACAGCGGCGAGGGCCTCCATTGCCGGTAGATGTCGCGCACCGGGCGCGGAATCTCCACCTCGCGCGCCCCGGTCACCTCCTGGAGGATGAGCGCCATGGGAAACAGCGGCGCCAGGTCGTCCGGCCCCACCGGCTTCAGCGTCCCCGGGTGAAGCACGGGCGGGGGCGGCACCGGGAGGTCCGCCACCAGGTTGTACCAGGTGCTCGGGATGCGCCCTTCGTCCAGGAGGTACTTGATGGTGTCCGTCATGGTGCCTCTCCCTGTCTGAAGCCGCCCCGGCCCGTCGAGTGAACCCGGACCCGCCGTGACGGGTCAAGCCGGGGCCCTGGGGGGGCCACCCTGCCCGCCTGCACACCGGGGCGTCGACAGGCCGCCCGAGAAGTGGTTGCCTCCGCGACCTCGCGGTGTCACCAGGAGGAGATTGCCCATGCTGCTGTCGACCCCGATGCTTGGTCTAGGTGTCCTGACGCTCACGCTGCTCGCGCCGCTGGCGGTGAGCGCCCAGCCACTCCCCAACCACTACGGCGCGCCCATCGGCGCGGACGCGGCGCGCAAGGTGGCGGCGGCCGCCATCGCCGAGGCGAAGAAGAATGGCTGGACGGTAGCGGCGGCCATCGTCGACCCGGGCGGGACGCTGGTGTATTTCGAGCGCATCGACGGGACGCAGAACGGCAGCTCCGAGGTGGCCCTGGAGAAGGCCCGCACTTCGGCCGCCTTCAAGCGCCCCAGCAAGCTCCTCGAGGATGCGGTGCTGAGCGGCAAGACGCAGTACCTGCGCCTGCCTGGCGCCCTGCCCATTGAAGGCGGGCTTCCGCTCGTCATCGACGGCAAGGTGGTGGGCGCGGTCGGCGTGAGCGGTGGCACCTCGCAGCAGGATGGGGTGTGCGCCAAGGCCGGCGCCGACACCATCGTCCCCCCGCCGACTCCGGCGAAGAAGTAGGGCCCCGGGCGTCCCCGCCTGGCGCGCACAGGCCTTGCGTGGCCGGGGTGGGCTGGGCCAGCCTCCAAGGGGCCATGGCAAATCCTCGCTTGCCCCTGTCCTCCGTCCGTCAGCGCCGCTGGCGGCGCCTTGTCCTTCTGGTCCCGGCGCTGGCGTGGGCCCAAGGGACGCCCGTGGTGGCCTCGGGGGTGAAGGTGCACCTCACGGTGGGCCAGCAGAAGGTCCTCAACGTCGGCCTGGCCATGGGACTTGTCTGTGATGACGGGACGGTGGTGCAGGCCGAGCTGCGGCCGGTGTCAGACACCGAGAACGACGTTGTCCTGGTGGGACTGAAGCCGGGAAAGACGGACTGCCGCGCCGGGACGGCGAACGTGTCGCGTTCCAAGCTCATCCACATCACCGTCAGCGCGAAGCCCTGAGGCCCCCCGGGGGCAGCCTCACTCGTCTCCGACGTTGGTGGTGGCCCAGGGCACGGCCTCCAGCCGGGCGATGGGAATGGGGTCCCCCGTCACCTCGCTGACGCCGTAGGTGCCCCTGTCCAGGCGACGCAGGGCGCGCTCAATCTGTTCGAGCATCCGCTCGTCGGCCTCGGAGAGGCCGATGCGGATGTCCGAGGTGGTGGATTCGTTGGCCTCATCGCCAACGTCATGGGGGTCCGGCATGCCCGGCGGGCGGTCCGCGTCGAGGGCGGTGGAGTGGAAGAGGCCCCGCAGCCGCGCCTGCTCCTGCTTCAGCCGCTCGCGAAAGTGGGCGAGCTGCTTGGCGTTCAAGGGACGCTCCGCCTTCACATGCCTGGCCATCCAGACCTCCCGGCTGCAACAGGAGGCGGACGCTAGGGCAGAGGCGCCCCGGGGCGCCACCCCCGAAACGGCACGCGCGCCGGGGCGCCTTCAGCTGGGGGGACGGCGGATGATGGACAGGGAGACGAGTCGTGCCAGCAGCACGGCCGGGAAGAGTTGCCCCGTCATGCTCTCCATGTTGGCCAGGGTGCGAGCGGGCAGCGACAGCGGGACGATGTCGCCGTAGCCCGCCGTGGTGAGGGTGGCCAAGGAGAAGTAGGCGAAGGCGGCGAGGTTGTGGCCCCGGGGCTCCCAGGCCAGTCCATGGTAGGAGCCGGGGGCGAGGACGTCGACGAGGCGGTAGGCGATGGCCCAGTCCAGGCCGAGCAGCAGGTAGGCGGCCACGGCGCCGAAAATCCGGTGCCGGGTGGTGGGGCCCTCACGAAACGTCTGGGCGAGGATGAGCGCCACCAGCACCGACACCACCAGCACCGAGATGGCCGAGGCGCAGCCCTCCGTCCAGCGGGCCGGGACGCCGCGGGCGAGCAGCCTCGCCCCCAGCATGGCGAGCAGCACGGCGATGCCCAGGGCGAGGAAGCCGCCCCGCAGCCGGTGCCAGCCGAGGGCGGTGGCGCCGGCCAGGATGACGCCCGTCATCCACACGTCCACCAGGAACATCCACGCCCAGCTGATGAGGCCACTGGACTCAAGCGGTAGCACGACGAAGACGAGGAGGGCGAGGCTGACCAAGAGCGCGGTGAGGCCTTTGTCCGAGCTCCAGTAGCGCTCGATGCCCAGCGGGTTGCGCAGGTGGAGAGGCATGGGCAGGGGGCTTTTAGCCTTCAAGCCAGCCGGCGAGGAGGGGGTCCGGCTGCGTCTCGATGCGCACGCCCGGCGACAGCTCGACCGCCTCGGCGTGGATGCCCCGGGCAGCGAGGCTGTCGAGGAGCCGGCCGCGGGCCTCGGCATCCTCCGAGAGAAGCAAACAGCCGTCGCCGCCGCCGGCCCCACTCACCTTGCCGGTGCTGCCCAGGCTGCGGGCCAGGGCGAGGATGCGTTCCAGGGCGGGCGTCTGCACCTTGGCGAGGGAGGAAAGAAGCTGCTGCAGGCCCTGGCAGGCCTCGCGGATGGCGGAGAAGCGGCCGCTGCGAAGCGCCTCCTCCAGCGCCTCGCCCAGCACGTCCGACTCGGTGACGAAGGCCGCCCGGGCGGCAGCGTCGAGGGCGGCTTCCGCCTGCGCGATGAGTTGCGGCGTGCCGGCACTTTGCCCGGCGAAGGCATAGGAGAGGAACCGGACGGACAGTCCGGTGCGGACGACGTCCACCGGCCCCGTGTCGCGTACCGCCACCTGAAGGGGCCGCTCGCCGGACGCCACCCGTTCCACCGGCCAGCGCCGGTAGCGGACGAGGCCGCCCACGGCGCAGGCCACGACGTCCGCCCCGCTGCCCTTGCCCCCTTGGGCCTCGGCATGGGCCAGAAGCGCCAGTGGCAGGCTGGGCTGGACGCCCAAGACGGCCGCCGCCGCCTCCACCGCCAGCACGGCCGTCCGCGCGCTGGTGCCTTTGCCCAGCTTCTGGCCCGAGGGCGCGTGCGCCGACGGGGCCAGCGCCAGGCTGAGGCCCAGGCTTTCCCTGCCGTGGGCCCGGTACACCACGTCCACCGCCCGCGCCGCGAAGCGGACGCCGGCCGTCTCCTCGCCGTCCCAGCGGACACCCAGCGGCGTGCAGATGCCCAGCAGCCGCTCCTCCTCGGTGAGGACTTCCACCTTGCGGTCGTCGCGCGCGCGCACCAGGGCAGCCGCCCGCGGGCCGACGGCCAGGACCCGCGCCACCCCGCCCCACAGCACTGCGTACTCGCCGGAGAGGAACAGCTTGCAAGGGGCCGACAGGGCGCGTTCCACGCACCGAGCAGCTAGCACAAAGCCGGCGGCGGAGGTCCCCGGGCGGGGGGCGACGCCAAGGTGGCTAGAAGAGGGCCCCGTCCAGAAGCAAGGCGTCCCCGCCGGGCGCGCACCGCACCACGTCGCTTGCGCCGGCGGCGCGCGCCAGCGCCTCGACGCGGCTGACGTGTTCCGCGGTGGTGAGCAGCACCGGGTTGGGGCCGGCGTCCAGCGTGAAGAAGACGGGACAGCCCTTGGCCCGCGCCCCCGGAAGGGCCAGCACCAGGGCCAGCGTCCCGGGACGCAGGTAGCAAAGGGGCGGGTCGGCGGCGAGGGCGGTGGCGTGCATGCGCCAGGCGTTGCGCTCGGCCAGTGCGCCCAGGGCGGCCAAGTCCCGCCGGCGCACAGCCTCCCGCGCCCGGGGCACCTCCGCCTCGGCGTCCTCCACCCAGGCCCGGTAATAGGGCGACGTCTCCACGGTGGCTGCCATGCCGTCCCGCGAGGAGACGTCCTTCTCGGCCCCGGAGACGATGCAGGCCAGAAGCCGAAGCTCCGGCCAGTGCGAGTCGGGAAAGTCCTGGGTGGCGAAGCTGTCCTCCCCGTCGGGCCGCTGCCCGCGGTGCCAGGTGCAGAAGCCGCCCTGGATGCTGCGGCTGGCCGAGCCGCTGCCGGCGCGGGCCAACCGGGAGGTGCGCGCGACGTCGTCCGGCAGCCCGGCGGCAGCGCGCGTGGCCCGGGCCAGCGCGGCGAAGCCGGCGGCGCTGGAGGCCAGGCCGGCGGCCACCGGGAAGTTGCCCCGGGACACCACGCGCACGCCGCCCAGTGGCTGGCCCGCCTCCTGCGCCACCTGGTCCACCAGGGCCAGCACGCGGTCCCTCTCCGGGCCGGTGGCAGCCCGGCCATTCAGCTCCACCGTGCTGGAGGGGGCGTCCAGCTGCACCGTCGTCGTGACTTCCAGCGGGGCCAGCGTCACGCTGAAGCTGGACTGGTGCGGCAGCAGCAGCGCGGCGTCGCGCTTGCCCCAGTACTTGACCAGGGCAATGTTGGGGTGCGCCCGCGCGGTGGCCTTGCGGGACGTCATCGCGTTGTCTCCACCGGGCTCACGAAGCAGCGCACGCCGGCCCGGGCCAGCCGGGCCCGGGCCTTCTGTCCTTCGCCCGTGCGGAAGAGTCCCACCACCGCGCCGCCGTCGCCACCGGCGCCCGTCAGCTTCGCCCCCAGGGCGCCGGCCTCCCGCAGCCAGGCGGCCATCCCGTCCAGGGCGGGCGAACTGACGCCCAGGGCCACCAGCAGGCCGTGGTTGACATTCATCGCGTCCCCCAGCCCGGGCAAGTCCCCCCGCTCGGCCGCCCGTGCCCCCTCCTCAGCCACCCGGCCCACCTCCCGGAAGAGGCGGCGGTAGCGCCCGGGCCAGCGGGCCTGGCGCTGCCGCAGCCCGGCGACGGTGTCCCGCGTCGGCCGGCGGAGGCCGGCCAGGGCCACCAGAATCTCGAAGGAGCGCCGCAGCCGCAGGCGACGCACCAGCGGGGCCGCCTGCGCGCCACGGCGGCGGAAGCGGATGGGCACGCCGAGCGCGCTGCAACTGTCGTCCACCCCCGACGGGGTGCCGTGGAAGACGGCTTCCATGCCATGGGCCAGCGTGCGCAGCCGCCCGGACGAAGGCGCCCGTCCGCTGGCGGCCTGCAGCAGGACGGCGGCCACGGCCACCGAGACGGCGGCCGAGCTGCCAAGGCCCATGGACAAGGGGAGGCGACTGGCCAGCGACAGCCGGACGGCCGGACGGCCGGACGCCTCCGCCGCCCGGGCGAAGGCGCGCTGCAGCTGCTGCCGGCGCAGGCCGCGCAGGCCGGGCGGGAGGCGGAGGCTGCAGCGGGCGGCCGGGACGGCGGTGGCCGTCACCCCGAGGGACAGCGGCACAGCCAGGGCCGTGCTGCCGTACACCACCGCGTGCTCGCCGAGGAGGATGACTTTGCCAGGGCCGAAGGCGCTACAGGCACGGGCGGGGCCGTGCCTCACGGCCCGTCGTTGACGCCGTGCTCGAAGGCGTCGAGCGGCGGCAGGCTGGCGAGGATTTCCCGGGCCTTGTCCACCTTCACCGTGCCGGACTTCACCAGGAGGTGGGCCACCTTCTCCACGTGGTCGCCGCGGGCGCCGGCCGTCACCGCCACGCACCGGGCATGCAGCGCCATGTGGCCCTGCTGGATGCCGACGCTGCCCAGCGCGCGGAGGGCGGCGAAGTTCTGCGCCAGGCCCACCGCCGCAAACACCTGCGACAGCTCGCGCACCCCTGAGCAGCGCAGCAGCTTCAGGCCCAGCTGGACGCCGGGGTGGATGGCGATGGAGCCGCCCACCGTGCCCAGGGCCAGGGGCAACTCGATGCGGCCGACCAGCGTGTTGTCCTCCAGCATCCACTGGGACAGGGGCCGGTACTGGCCGTCTGCGGGCGGCGTAGGCGTGAGCGCCGGCCTCGATGGCGCGCCAGTCCTGCCCGCATGCGATGGCCACCGCGTCGATGCCGTTCATGACGCCCTTGTTGTGCGTCGCCGCCCGGTAGGGGTCGGCCATGGCGAAGCGGCTGGCCTGGTGGATGCCGTCGGCGATGTCCCGGCCATCCATGTCGAAGTCCGCCAGCGCCTTCACCGGAATGCGGCAGGTGGCGCGCGCCAGCCGGCGGTCGGACAGGTTGGAGAGGATGCGCAGGTAGACGCGGCCGTGGGTGATCTGCTCGATGAAGGGTGCCACGCCCTCGGCCATGGTGTTGATGAGGTTGGCCCCCATCGCCTCCTGGGTGTCCACCAACAGGTGGACGATGAGGAGCGGCTCGCCCCGGGCGCCCTCCGGCGCCGGCAGCACGCGCACCTCGACGTCCTTGGCGCCACCGCCGCGGCGGTGCATGGAAGGGTGAAAGCTGTTGGCCAGGGCGAGAATCTGCTCGCGGTGGCCGAGAATCTGCTCCATCGCCTCGGTCGGGTCGCCGTAGCGCGTCACCTGCACCTGGCCCACCATGAGGGAGTCGTCGGAGTCGGCTTCGAAGCCACCGGCCTCGCGGACAATCTTCGCGGCGAAGGACACCGCCGCCACGACGCTCGGTTCCTCGACGGCCATCGGCACCAGGTAGTCCCGGCCGTTGACTTGCAGGTTGAGGCCCAGGCCGAGCGGCAGGCTGAAGGTGCCGACCACGTTCTCAATCATCGAGTTGGCGGTGTCCAGCGGCAGCGGACCCAGGCTGGCCAGGGTGGCAATCTCCTCCACGGAGAGGCCGTGCTCGCGCGCGATGTACTCCAGCCGCTGCTGCAGGGTGAGCTTGTGAAACCCTGGTAGCCGCGACGACGGCCGGGCCTCGCCGGCCTCGCCGTTGTTCCGGGCAACGGCTCCGATGCCTTTTCTCCTCACAGTGACCCCATCCAGTCTTTCAGTGGTCCGGCCACCACCTTTGGTTGCGTTCGAAGCTCTGCGACGTTGCGGCTGCCGGTGAGGAGCAGCGCCTGTCCAAGCGCTTTCACCACCGTGTCCACCGCCAACTCGGCCGCGGCGACGCCGCCGGCCTGCTGCGCGCGAAACAGAGGAAGGGCCATGCCGGCGATGTCCGCGCCAAGGGCCAGGGCCTTCGCTACCTCGAGGCCATTGCGCAGGCCGCCGGAGGCGATGAGGCGAATGTGCGGACCCACCACGCGGCGCACCGAGGCCACCGCGGCCGCGGTGGGAATGCCCCAGCCGCTGAAGAGCTCGCCCACCTCGTGCGCCGGCCCCCCCTTCAGACGCAGCTGCTCCACCCGCACCCAGGACGTCCCGCCAAGCCCGCTCACGTCCAGCGTGCGGACGCCGCAGTCAACCAGCCGCCGGGCCACGTCCGGGGACAAGCCGCAGCCCGTCTCCTTGACGAGGAAGCGCTCGCCCAGGGAAGCGCTGAGGGATTGCACCAGGCTGTACCCGCCCCGGAAATCCCGGTCTCCCTCCGGCTGCGTCAATTCCTGCCCCGCATTCAGGTGCAGCGCCATGCCGTCCGCGCCGATGGCGTCCATCAGCCGCCGCACCCCGTCCAGACCGAGAGTGATGCCCTGCCGCAGGCCGATGTTGCCAAGCAAAAGGATGCTGGGCGCGACGTCGCGCACGGCGAAGGTGCGGGTGAGCTCCGGATGCTCGGCCATGGCGCGCTGGCTTCCGACGCCGAAAGCCAGCCCCCGGCGTTCGGCCACCAGAGCCAGGTCGCGGTTGACGCTGCGGGCCCGGTCGCTGCCGCCGGTCATGCCAGTGACCAAGAGCGGCGCCTTCAGCGTCTTGCCCCACCAGGAGGCGGAGAGGTCGACGTCGGCCAGGGACAGCTCCGGCATCGCACAGTGCACCAGGTGCACGCACTCCAAGAGTGTGGAATTGGAAGCGGGCTGGACGTCATCCGCCGCGCATAGGTCGAGATGGGCGTCCTTGCGCAGTGGGGTGGCGGAGTCGGGCATGACCGGGGCCTCGGGAACTAGCAATGGGGGCTGCTCGACGCAAGGAGGTGTAAGTTGCGCAGTCCCCGGCCCGTGACTGTGGAACCCCCCAAAGTCGTTCTGTTTCTTCATAGCGCGGACTACGACCGGCTGCATCAAGGCCTGGCCATTGGAGCTGCCGCGGCTGCGCTCGGGCAGAAGGTGGAATTATATTTTTTTTGGTGGGCATTAGAGAGGCTCCTGGACGGACGCCTGGACGAGCCGGACTTTCACCCGCCACGGCCGGACGTCGCGGACCGCTTCGAGGCGCGGGGGGTCCCCACCGCGCGGCAGCTGTTGGCCCACCTAAGGGCCTCGGGCCTGTGCCTGGTGGTGGCCTGCACCGGAAGCCTGGCCGCCCTAGGCCGGGACGCCCAAGCCGCCGCGCCCCACGTGGACCAGGTGCTCGGATGGACGAGCATTCTCCAGCGCACGGCGGGCGTCGCCGAGCGCTTCTACCTCTAGGGCCAGCAAACCTGCTACTGGAGAGGACGCTATGGTTCTCGGACTTGCCCTCTTCTTCTTCGTCCTGTCCGTGGTGCTGCTGGGCCTGTTGCTATTCGGTCCGCACCGCACCGCTTCCGCCTCCGCCGCACAGAAGGCCCAGCCGCAGGCCGAGCGCCTCCGGGCGCTGGAGGCCGAGGGGGAGAAACGCCGGCGGGAGGCCGACGAGGGCAAGGCCCTGGTGAATGAGTTGCGGGCCGAACTCAAGCAGGTGAAGCGCAAGCTGCACGAGCAGCGCGCGGCCGAGCGCGGCGAGCAGGACCTGGTGCGCGCCCGCACCGAGGTGGAGCGCTCCGCCTCTCAGCAGCTGGAGGTGGTGCGGGGCGAGCTGGCCCACGCCCTGGCCGAGTTGGCCAAGCTGCGGGCCGATGCCGAGGGCTCCCGGACCCGGGGACGCCCCGCGCCGGTGGCCGCCCCCCCCCGCCGCCGGCCACCCCGGTGCCCGTGCCGGCCGAAGCGGCACCCCCGGCGCCGGCGCCGGAGGCCGAGCGCGGCGCGCGCCGCTTCCGGGAGTTGTCCGACGCCGACCGGGAGAAGCTGGAGCGGCTCGAGCACCAGGCCAACCGCGAGCGGACGCGGGCCCTGGAGTTTCAGGCCGAAGTGCGACGGCTGAAGGGCCGCGCCGAGACACAGCACCGGGTGTGGGTCGTCACCCGCGGCGAGCTCGACTTGCTGAAGGACAAATTCAAGGCCCTGGAGAAACGCCTCAACCGCACCTTGTTGGAGCGCGACCTCCTCAAGCGCGCCCTGGGGGAGCTGGAACGCCGCGGCGGCCTCACCGCCGGTCGCACAGAACTCACCGCGGAGGAAATTGCCGCCTCGGACCAGGGCGTGGATGAACGCGCCCGCGCGGAGGCGGAACGCCTGGAACGACGCGCCAGCGCCAGCGCGCCTGCGGCGGCCCCGGCCAACGGGAGTCCCGAGGCCACTCCCCCGGCCGCCGACGCTCCGCCTGCGCCGGCCGAGCAGGAGAGCGCCGGCTGAAGGGCGACCGCGGCATGGCGCGCCCTGCCCTCTCGCTCGCCACGCGCATATTTCTCGGCCACGCCGCGGTGCTTTGCACCTTCGGCGTGGTGGCCCTCTTCAGCGTCTCGGAATTGCACCGAAGCCAGCAGGAGATGCGCCTGGTGGCCCAGGGCTACCTGCAGCTCTCCCAGGACGCCGCGGCCCTGGAAAGCCTTTTGAAGAACCAGGGGCAGGACTGGGTTCAAATCTCCCGCGAGCGCAGCAGCGAGGCACGCGCCGCCCTGCTGCAGCTGGCGCCCCGCACCTTTCCCCCGCAGCTGCGCCAGCGGCTGGCCTCGGCCCAGGCCACACTGGCCGCCATGCGGCTGGATGCGCCCTCGGACGAGGCCCGCACCTTGGAGGAACTCGGCATGCGGCTGGAGCAGCTCTCCAAGGCGTTGGACGAGATGGACGCTCTGGCCGCGGAGGCCTACCGGCGCCTCTCGTCCGGCGCGCCCGACGCCGCCGCCGGCATGGAGGCGCTGGCCGGGCACCAGCAGACGCTGGCCCACAACGTCGCGTTGCTGCGCGCGGCGGTGGAAGCCCGCATCGCCACCCGCGTGGAGCTGGCCGAGCGACGGGAGCGGAGCCGCGGCCTCCTCGTCATCGCCCTCACCGTCCTCAGCGTGGGGGTGGGGCTTCTGGCCACGGCGCTGTCCGCCCGCAGCCTGGCCCCGGTGCGCACCCTCATCGCCGGGGTGGGGCGCGTCCGCACCGGGGACTATGCCGCCCAGCTGCCAGTGCGGGGCGACGACGAAATTGCGCAGCTGGCCCGGGAATTCAACGCCATGGCCAGCGAGCTGGCAGAACGGCAGCGCCAGCTGGAGGAGAAGCAGCGCGCGCTGCTGCTGGCCGAGCGCCTGGCGGCGGTGGGGCGCGTCTCGGCCCAGGTGGCCCACGAAGTCCGGAACCCGCTCTCCTCCATCGGCCTGAACACGGAGCTCCTCGAGGAGGCGGTCCGCAAGGCGCACTTCGCCGCGCCGGAGGAGGAGCGGGAGGCGCGGGCGCTGCTGGCCGCCATCTCCGGAGAAGTGGACCGCCTGACCGAGGTGACCGACCAGTACCTGCGGCTGGCGCGCCTGCCCCGGCCGGCGCTGGTGCCGGAGGACGTCAACCAGCTGCTGACGCGGGTGCTGGACTTCTCCGGCGAGGAGCTCGACCGGGCCGGTGTGCGCGTCCAGCGGGACCTCGACGGGCAGGCGCCCCGGGCCCTGGCCGACGAGGGGCAGCTGCGGCAAGTCTTCCTCAACCTGCTTCGCAACGCACGCGAGGCCATGCCCACCGGCGGCACCCTGCGCGTTGCCTCGCGCACCCTGTCGGACGCGGTGGAAGTCACCATCTCGGACAGCGGCGGGGGCATTCCCAAGGAGGTGCAGGAGCGCCTCTTCGAACCGTTCTTCTCCACCAAGTCCGGGGGCACTGGCCTGGGGCTGGCCCTGGCCAAGCAGATTCTGGAAGCCCATGGCGGCTCCATCGCCTGCACCTCCACCGCCTCCGGGGGTACCACCTTCCTCCTCCGGGTCCGCCGGGCGTGAGGCCGGAGCGCGACGGCCCCCTCGCCCAGCCCGGGGCCTGTTAAGTTGCGTGCCCTCGCCATGGACAGCTTCGTCCGACGCCTGGTGGAGCGCCTCGTCGCCGAGGGCGGGGCACTCTCGCGCAACCGCCACTTCCACACCTTCGAAACGCCCGAGGGGCGCTCGGCGCTGCGCATTGCCCGCCGGCTACGGGCGCTGCAACGGGACGTGCTGCGCTGCCGGGCCGAGGGGGGCCGGGTGGAGCTGCGCCGGCTTCCGGGCGCGCCGGCGACGCGGGCGGTGGAGGTGTGCCTTTCCCACCGGGTGGGCATCCACCGGGCCTACCTCCACCAGGAGGAACTCGACGTGCTGCGCGCGCTGCCCGGCCTGGGCGAGGCGCTGGGGCCGGCGGCCCTGGCACGGCGCGTCGGCTAGGGACTAGGCCGGGGCGGCGAGGGCGTCGGGCCCGGTGTCCGCGCGCCGTTCCGGCGCCGCCAGCAGCGCCCGCAGCGCCGTGTCCGCGCCCACCGGGATGGCGGCGGCGCCCCCGGGCGCGGCAGCCAGCGCGGGAGGGACGTCCGGAAACGTGCACACCACGCGCAGCCGCCGCTGCCAGGCCAGCGCCAGGGCCAGGGCCAGCGTCTCCTCCTCGGCGTCCAGCACCAGCACCCCCACCGCGCAGGCGCTGAAGGGCCGCCACAGCGGGCGGGCGGCGTCGGAGGCGGGCAGCACGCAGAAGTCCAGCCGCAAGCTTTCGCCCAACTCCACGCGGCCCACCGTGCCGAAGCCCCCCTCCAAGGCCGCCGCCTCCTCCGGCCCGGCCTGCAGCTGGGGAAGCTGGGAGAGGAAGTGGCGGGTGCGTTCGGCGGTATGGCTGCACACCAGGACGGTGGCCACCCGGGAGCGCGAGCCGGGCCGGCTGCGCAACAGCCGCGCCCGCAGCGCGTGCACCTCAGCGGCGCCCAACAGCGGCCCGGCGTCGGCCGGCGTCTCGGCTTCGGTGACGTGCACCAGGCCACGGGCCAGCAGCTGGGCCACCGCCTCCAGGACGGCGGCGTCGGGCCGGCTGTCGCGGTCCACCAATTCGCCCAGCCGGTGCGGCTCGCGCAGCGTCTGCAGCAGGGACGTGGACGCCTCGTCCAGGGGGGGCCTCGGCCCCGGGGCGGCCACCAGGCGCGCCTTCCAGGAGGGCAGCAGCCCCTCCAGACGGCGCAGTTCATCCGCCTGGCGCATGCCTTCCAACAGGGCGTCGTCCATGCCGCGCGCGATGCGGGCCACGCTGGGGGGCGCCCCGGGCAGAAAGGCAAAGGTGCCGTCCGTCCAGCAGAGAAGACGGAAGAGAGCCTTCTCGCCCTGCACCGTGCCCAGGGAGGCGTCCACCGGGCGGCCCTCGGCCACCACCACCGCGCCCTGCTCGCCGGCGCGGGAGAGCTCCAGACGGCCGCTGCGGCGGTTCAGCTTCAGCATCTGCAGCAAGTCCGGCAGCGGCAGCTGCCCAAGGGAGCCCTCCAGCTCCTGGGCCTCGGGCAGCTGGGCGGACGGGGAGCGGGAGAGGAGCTCCTCGATGCGCGCCAGGACTTCCGCCAGCTGGAAGGGCTTCTGCAGCACGTCCTGCACCGCGCCCTCCGGCGCCGGGCTGGCCCCGGTACGCACCACCGGGATGTCCTCGGTGCGGGGGTTGCTGCCGAGAATCTGGGTGAAGACGGCCGGCGTCAGCAGCGGACAGGCCTCGTCAAACAGCACCACGTCCGGGTGTCGCAGCACGGCCAGTTCCAGGGCGCGGCTGCCGTCATTGGCATAGTGCACCTGGTAGCCGCGCTGACGCAGGGCCTTGGTGAGGGGGCGGACGCTTTCCAGGTCCGGGTCAGCAAGGAGGACTTTGCGGACGGCCGTCATGCGCAGTGGGCCCCGGGCAGGCGCGTGGGCGCCTCAGTAGGGTTGCAAGTCATAGGTGCTCTGCAGCTTGGCGACGAGTCCGTCCACCACCGCGACGTCCGAGGTGTGAAAGCCCCAGGTGGCGCCCTTGCCCCTCCGCTGCAACAGCGCGTAGGCGCTCTGCTCACCGAGCCAGAGGAGAAATTCGTGCCGGCCAAGCCGCTCGTCCCCGGCGACGAAGACGGGGGTGAGGCCGGGGTGGGCCTGGAAGTCCCCGCGGCGCCCCAGAAGGTACACCCGGGCGGAGAGGCCGGCCGGGGCCCGTTCCAGGCCCCGGGCGATGGCCAAGTCCGAGCGCACCTCGCCCGCGCCGACGTAGACCAGGCCCCGCGTTCCGGGGTCCCGCTGCAACTCGCGGGCGACTTCGGCCTGCAGGGCGTCGAAAAGGCCGTCGGAGACTTTGCCCCGGCGCGACGGCTCGGCCTCCCCGTCGGCGGGCAGCCGGGGGGATTGCGCGCTGCCGAGGAGGAGCTCCACCGACTCCCAGAAGTCCAACCCGTCCAGCATCAGCCGGCGCTGCAGCGACGCCCGGCGCTCCTCCATGCGCCGGCGGCAGCGCTGCACCAGCTCGTCGAAGTCCTCCCCGTCGCGCGGGAAGGTGCTGGCCCCGGCCACCAGGGACAGCGGCAGCTGGGCCTCGACCGCCTGCACCTCGGGCGCCTCGCGCACCTGCTGCAGCGCCCGCCGGGTGAAGACGACGGCGCCGAAGGCGTCCGTCTCGGGCAGCAAAAGGTAGAATTCGTGGTCCGACACCCGCGCCAGGACGTCGGAGTCGCGCAGCACGCCCGTGAAGACGCGGATGACGGCGCGCGTGGCGGCGCGGGCCTCGTCCGGGCCGAAGCGACTCTTCAGGGTCCCCAGGTTGTCGAGCGAGAAGAGGAGGAGGGAGAAGCCGCGGTTGTAGCGGCGGGCCTTGTCCATCTCCTTGCTGGCGTAGTCGGTGAAGTAGGCGAGGTTGTAGGCCGAGGTGTCCGGGTCCCTTAGCCCCAGCCGCTGCAACGCCAGGAAGCGCCGCGCATTCTGCAGCGCCAGCGACGCCGTGCCGGCGAGCAGCTCCGCCGCTGAGCGGGCCTCGCCGGGAAAGGCGCCGCCCAGCGCGTCGGTGAGGCGACACAGCCCCAGCACCTCGCCCTGGACACTGAAGGGGACGTAGAGGGCCGGGCCGTCCTCCTCGAAGGCCTCCCAGGGAACGCCTGCCCGAAGCCGGGCCTCCGTCTCGGCGGACAGGACGTCGGGCACCGGCGGACGTCCGGCCAGCCCCCGCCACACCCGCAGCTGCAGCGGCCCCTTGGCCACGCACGTCCAGAGGGCCCCGGAGCGCGCGTCGGAGACGGCCAGCAGCTCGGCCAGCACGCGCTCCTGCACCCACTCCAGCTCCGGCTGCGCAAAGAGGGAGCGCGCCCGCTCGTGCAGGCTCACCGCGGTGCGCAGCCAGGAGAGCTCCTCGGTGGGCTCCGCGCTCACGGCGTGGGGGCCTCGGACATAGGACGCTTCCACCTCGGTGGAGAAGACGAAGCTGGCCGGGCCGCGCAGTGTCACCCGGGAGAGGTCCGCCGCGGCCCACACCCACAGCGGGCCCCCGGGCAGCGTCACCCGGGTCGGCTGCGCCGGCGCCACCCAGCCGGCCAGCGTGGCGGCCACCACCGCCGCGCAGGCGCCGGTGCCGCAGGCCTGGGTGAGGCCCACGCCGCGCTCCCACACCACCACCTGCAGGCCGCCGTCCTCCCGGGCGAGAAACTCCACGTTGGTGCCCTCGGGAAAGCCCCGGGCACCTTCCAGCGGCGGGCCCCAGACGGCCGCCTGCTGAAGCGGGGCATCCAGCAGTACCAGGTGGGGGTTGCCCATGCTGACCGCCGTCATGTGGAAGGGCGTGCCGGGCACCGGGGCCGCCACCACCGGCACGCCCGTCGCGGCGGACGGCAAGTGCGGGGCCACCAGCCGGGCCGGGCCCATCTCCAGTTCCACCTCCTCCAGGTGCTGGCCGCGCCACAGGCCCCGGGCGGTGAGGATGCCTGCGTCCGTCTCCACCCGGAGTTCCTCGGGGCGGCCCCCAGCCGCCTCCAGGATGTGCTTGGCCACGCAGCGCAGGCCGTTGCCGCACATCTCGGGAACGGACCCGTCGGCGTTGTGAATGCGCAGCCGCAATTCGGCCGTCGAGGACGGTAGCAACACCAGCACGCCGTCCGCCCCCACGCCCCGGCGCCGGTCGCAGAGGGCCCGGGTGGCCGCGGGCCCGATGTCCCCGCCCCCGGCCCGGCGGTCGAGCAGGACGAAGTCATTGCCCAGGCCGTGGTATTTGTGGAGTCGCTCACTCACGCGCTCAAGCTACCAGAAGCACTGACGTTCCTCGCCTTAGCGGGCCCAGCTCGGACGCTGCGGACACTGCCGCAGAGTGCTAGTCGGCGGACGGGTCCTTCTGCATCATCTGCATCGCTTCCTTCTGCGCAGCCATGCACTTCTTCATCATCTGCTCGGCCGGCGGGGTCATTTGCATAGGACCCATGTCGTGTAGCTTCTCCATCTCTGACGACATCTTCCTCATGGTGCTGGAGGTGGACTTCGCGTCCTTGGCGATCTTCAGCATGGCGTCTCGACGGGTGTTCATCTCGGGGCTCTTGATGGACTGGGCCTGCATTTCCATTGCATCGCCCATCGACTTCATCATGTCGCTCATGACGGCCATTTGCTTCGACTTCATCTTCATCATTTCCCCAGACATTTTCATGCCGCCGCCCATCATGCCGCCGTCCCTCGTAGTGTCGCCCATCATCGCGCCGTCCCCGCTTCCCATCATTCCGCGTTTGTCCGACCTGCCGGCGTCTTGAACCTGTGCGGAAGCGCTCCAGAGTGGCACCGACGCACACAAAAGGATGCCGGCGGTGAGGGCGATCTTCGATGCCATGTGCTTCTCCGCTGCTTGCTGGTTGTGGAAGACCTCTATGCGGTCGAAACAGCTACACCTTCGAGTGCTCTAGGCGCCTGGCTCCGGCGGCTCCGGCGGCTCCGGCGGCTCCATGTTGCCGCTGCTCCCGACACAGGAGGACCGGCCGAAGGACCTTCAACTGCTTCGTCTGCTCACCAGAGCGACGACGAGAGCAAGAGCCAGGAGGGCGAGCGCCGCCCAGACCCACGTCCCGCCGCCCATCGAGCCGAATGTGTCATGCATCATAGGAACTCTCCCGGAAGCCTTAAGGTAGTCATCGTTTAGGCTAGGGGCAACGCGCTCGGCCTCACGGAGCCTCCAGCGCAAACGTTCAGCCGTGCTTCGCTTCTTCCCCGGACGGGCTTCAGCTCACGCCTTTTCCACGAGAAGTAGATGGGCGGGCGGATAGCCGAGCAGGGTCATAAGGAAGCTTGTGACAAGACCACCGACCATCGGTGCGGGCGCGAACTTCCAAGCTGCCAAGACAGGGACTGGAAAGGTCGTCCAGCCTCGCGTTTCGGGTGGGGAGGCGCGGTGTTTCAGCACCATCGGCGCTGGAAGCCTTGGCAACGGCGGTGCCGCACTGGTTTTTGGCTGGTCCGGCGGGCTTGCCAACAGCAGCGCCAGCGGCGGACGAAAACCTGGTCTCCGCAGGGGTTACCCCGCAGGGTGCGGGGCGACTCACCCCCGCGCCGCTTGTGCAGGGTTTCCTTGCTCATCTCACGTGCGGCCGGCGGCGTGGCGAAGCCTTGGGAAGGTGGAGGGCGGGCGGAGGCGTCGGGGGCTGGCAAGCGTCGGTCGAAGGGGCAAGCAGCATTCTTACCCCCGGGGAGGCGACACCGCCCTTCCCATGTGCAAAAGCCGGAGTGTCAGGCGGGGCGCTTTTGGTAGATGTCCCCACTATGAGGGCAACCCGCCGCGTTGGCCACAGCACCCGGCCGGTCAGACTTGGTTGGTGTTGCTTCTGCCTGTGGGCGCTCGCTGTCCCCGCCGCCCGCGCGGATGATGAGTCGTCCGCCTGGCAACAGCAGGCCCGGCGCGTCACCATTCTCCGCGACAGCTGGGGCATTCCCCACGTCTTCGGCCAGTCCGACGCGGACACGGTCTTCGGCCTGCTGTACGCGCAGGCAGAGGACGACTTCAACCGCGTGGAGTGGAACTACATCGACGCCCTCGGCCGGCGCGCCGAGGTGGAGGGCGAGAAGGCGCTGTGGCGGGACCTGCGCGCAAGGCTGTTCACCGACACCGACACCCTAAAGGCCCAGTACGCCGCCAGCCCCGCCTGGCTGCGGCGGCTGATGGACGCCTTCGCCGCTGGCCTCAACTTCTACCTGCACACCCACCCAGCTGTGCACCCCCGGCTGCTCACCCGCTTCGAGGGATGGATGGCGCTCGCCTTCACCGAAGGCAGCATCGGCAGCGACGTGGAGTCCATCTCCGTTGTTGGGCTGGAGCGCTTCTACGGCAAGTCACCGGCGGTGCCCGCGCCGCTGGCCCAGCCAGGCCCGCTGCCCGGGGCCGGCGGCTCCAATGGTTTTGCCATCGCGCCCTCCCACAGCGCCACCGGCCATGCGCTGCTGCTCATCAACCCGCACACCTCCTTCTACTTCCGGGCCGAGGTGCACGCCGTCAGCCAGGAGGGCCTCAACGTCTACGGCGCCGTCACCTGGGGGCAATTCTTCATCTACCAGGGCTTCAACGACCGGGCCGGGTGGATGCACACTTCGGACGGCGCCGACGCCATTGACGAGTACCTGGAAGCGATGGTTCCCCTGGGGGCCGGCTTCGGCTACCGCCATGGCGGCGAGACACGGCCGGTCGTGGTGCGCGAGATTGTGTTGCCCTACCGCACCGGCACCGGGCTTGCCCGAAAGACGGTGCGCGCCTTCTTCACCCACCATGGCCCGGTGGTGCGCGCGGCAGCCGACGGCCGCTGGGTGAGCGTGCAGCTGATGCAGGAGCCGGTCCGGGCATTGACGCAGTCCTACCTGCGCACCAAGGCCCGTTCCTACCAGGCGTTCCTGGAAGTGATGGACCTGCGCACCAACTCCTCCAACAACACCGTCTACGCGGATGCCGACGGCACCATCGCCTACTTCCACGGCAACTTCGTGCCCATCCGCGACCCGAAATTCGACTTCACCCAGCCCGTCGACGGCTCCAACCCGGCCACGGACTGGAAGGGCCTGCACCCGGTGGCCGAGACCATCCACCTCCTCAACCCGGGCAGCGGCTGGCTTCAGAACACCAACGACTGGCCCTTCTCCGCGGCGGGGCGCTTCAGCCCGCGGCCCGCGGACTTCCCCCGCTACATGTGGGTCAATCCCGAAAACCCCCGCGGCGTGCACGCGGTGCGCCTCCTCGAGCGCGAGCGGGCCTTCACCCTGGAATCGCTCAGGACGGCCGCCTACGACAGCCAGCTGACTGCTTTCGAGGCGCTGCTACCGCCCCTCTTCAAGGCCTGGGACGAGGCGCCGGCGGCCGAGCCGCTCACCCTGTCGCTGGCTGCGCCCATCGCCGCGCTACGGGCGTGGGACCTCCGCGCCTCGGTGTCCAGTGTGCCCACCTCGCTGGCCATCCTCTGGGGGCAGGACCTCTTCGAGGGCGTGGCCGAGAGCGCCCGGGCCCGCCGGGCCTCGCCCTACGACATGGTGGCGGCGCTGCCGCCGCAAGCACAGCTGCAGGCGCTGGCGCGAGCCACGCGGCGTCTGGAACGGGACTTCGGGACGTGGCAGACGCCCTGGGGGGAACTCAACCGCTTCCAGCGACTAAGCGGCGCGGTGGAGGCCACCTTCGACGACGCACGGCCGAGCATGCCCATCGGGTTTGCGTCGGGCACCTGGGGCTCGCTCGCCGCCTTCGCCCCCACCCAGCCCACACCCACCAAGCGACTGTACGGCGGGAAGGGGAATAGCTTCGTCGCGGTGGTGGAGTTCGGCCCACGCGTGAAGGCGCGCAGCGTCCTCGCCGGAGGCGAAAGCGGCAACCCCGCCTCCCCCCACTTCCTCGACCAAGCCGAGCGCTATGCGCGTGGGGACCTCAAGGACGTCTGGCTGTCCCGAGAGGACATCGGGGCCCACCTGGAGCGCGCCTACCACCCGGGCGAGTGACACCGGGCACCCCGGGGGTGCAACAGCCGTGGCTCAGCGCTTCTTGGTCGGCGGAGGCTCGGGCGGCGTGGGCGTCGCTTCGGTGCGCTGGGCGGTGCGGCGGGCCCCTTCGCGCGCGGCGGAGATTTCTGCCTGCGCCCTTTCGTAAATATTCTTCAGCTCCTCGGCGCTGGGCCGCCCGGTGGCGCGGCGGAGCGCGCTGAGCTCCGCCTCCTGCGCGGTGGCCCGCCGCTGCACCATCTCCAGGCGGGACTGGGCCTCGGCCAGACGGGCCTGGCCTTCCGCCTCGCGGGCCTGGACGGCGGAGACAGCTTCCTGGGCGGCCTGCAGCTGGGCGCGCAACTCCTCCACCGCGGCCAGTTGGGCCTCAGCCCCCCGCGCCAGGGCCTGCAATTCATCCGCCCGCCGGGCCACGTCCGCCGACTGGCGCTGGGCGGCCCGGGCGGCCTCCTCGGCCACGGCGCGGCTACCGCGCTCCGCCGCCAAGTCCGCGGCGAGCGCCTCGGCCTGGGCCGCCAGTTCCGCGCGCTCGGCCACCAGCATCCCCAGCTGCCCCTCGGCGTCGGCCAGCTGCCGCTCCAGGGACTCGCCACGGGCCTGGCGCGTCTGGGCTTCCAGGGCGCCGGTGTCTAGCGTCGCCCGCACGGACTCGAGCTCGTGCTGCAGCGCCTCCTCGCGCGCTGAGGAGGCCTGCAGCTGCTGTTCGAGGGCGTTGCGTTCAAAGACGGCCGTGCTGGCAGCGTCGCGGGCCCGTTCGAGTTCCTCCGCCTCCTCGGCGGCGACGGACTGGACAGCCACCGCGCGGGCCTCGGCCTCGGCCTGGGCCTCGGCCAGCGCACGGGCCCGGGCCCGCTCGGCTTCCAAGTCCTTCTGCAGTCCGTCGCGCAGCGCGCGGGCCACCCGCAGCTGGCCCTGGGCCTGTTCCAGCTGCTCGCGCACGGGGGCGGCGGTGGCAGCCATGGCCGCCTCGGCTTGCAGGGCCTGGCGTGCCTCCTCGGCGGCTGCCCGCGCCTGCTCGCTCGCCTCGGCCTGTGCCAGAAGCTGGGCGCGCTCGGCCGCCCACGCCTCGCGCTCGGCCTGGACGGCGGCCAGCTGCTCGCGGGCTTCGGCCAGGTTGGCCTCGGTGGCCCCGGCGCCGGCGCGGGCCTCCGATGCGGAGGCGCGCAGCAGCGCCACTTCCCCCCGCAGCGCCTGCTCGGCGGAGGCGGACGTCTGGGCGGCTTCCCGGGCGGCCTGCAGTTCCCCCTCCAGGGCCTGCACCCGGGCCAGCGCCTGTGCGCCCTCGGCCTGCTGCGCGCTTAGGTCCGCCTGGGCCTCTTGCAACGCGGCGGCCTCCTCCACCGCCTGGCGCCGTGCCGCGTCCACCTCGGCCAGGCGCTGCCGCAGGGCGCTCCATTCGGCTTCCGCCGCGTCCGCCCGGGCTGTTTCCGCGGACAGCCCGCCCAGGGCCGTGGCCTGTGCGGCGGCGGTCTGACGGAGGGTCTCCAGCTCTGCAGCGACGTGCGAGGGGACGGTGCTGGCGGCGGCAGTGCGGGCCTCGGCCAGTTCTGACTCCAGGCGCTCCACCAGCTCCCGCGCGTGCGCTTCCCGGGCCTCGACGAGGGCTCCGTGCGCCTGAAGCCGCTCGACGCTGTCCCGCAGCGCCTCCACCTCGGTGTGCTCGGCGGCCTGCTGCAAGGCGGCGGGGCTCTGGGCCGCCATCTGCTGCATGGCCCGTAGCCGGGCGGCGTCGGACTCGGCCGCGCGCTCGGCGCGCGCCCGCTCGGCCTCCAGCCACACCACCCGCTGTTCCAGGGCCTCCGCCCGGGCCCGCTCCGTCGCCGCCGTCCCCTGTAGGGATTCGATGGCGGCCAGCGCCGTGCTGTGTTGCTCGGCGAGCCGCAGCTCCCGCTCCCGGGCCTGGGCCAGGCGCTCCTCCACCGCCCGGCGCTCCAGGTCAGCCTGGGCCGGGACGGCCCCGGCGTCGGTGGCCCGCAGCGTGGAGAGTTCCTCCCGGACGCCCCGCAGATTCCTCGTAGGCCGCGGTCAACTTCGTCCGGGCGTCGTCCAACAGCCGCGTCACTTCCTCGCGCCGCGCCCGCTCCAGCCGCACCGACTCCTGGGCCGCCAGCACCTGGGCCATGCCCTGGCGCTCGTCCTGGTGGATGGCATCCAGCTGCGCCCGCTGGACGCCGAGGAGCCGCTCAGCTTCCAGGGCGCGCTCCAGCGCGCTGCGGGACTCGGCTTCCAGCCGGCGCACCCGGGCGGCCAGCTCATCCTGGGCCAGCGGCTGCAGCGGGTGGCGCTCGCGGGACTCGGCCTGCGCCTGCCAGCGGCGCGCCTCCTCCTCGGCGCGCTCCTGCGCCTCGCGCGTCCGGGCGAGCTCACCCTTCAACTCGTCCGCGTCCGCCCGGGTCCTCTCCAAGGACTCCTTCAGGCGCCGGCTGCGCTCCTCCCACTCCCGGGCCCGGGTGGACACCTCATCCAGCCGGTTGCCGGTGAAAGCCAGCGGGGCCGGCGGCAGCTGCACCCAGGTGGGGTCCACCAGCCGGTGGGGGTCCTGGCTGGCCATCACCACGAAGTAGGCGGCCTCGCCGGTGCCGGCCAGCGTGCCATCCACCTGGAGTCCCTCGCTTCTCTCAAAGGCCAGCTGGTAGCCGAGGAGGGGACTCTGGGTGGCCACCTCCACCGAGCGGAAGTGGGCGGAGAGCGCGTCCAGCGCCTGGCCGTAGGTGGGCGGAGCCCCGTCGGCATCCGGCTCCATCAGCTGGGCCAGCGCCAGGCCGGCCGGGTTGCGCAGCCCGCCCACCAGCGCCCCGGTGGGGGAGACTTGCGCCACCAACTCCCGCAGCAGCTCCGGCGCGCGCACCCAGGGGGCCAGGTCGGCCACCAGCACCAAGTCAAAGCCGCCCGGGGGCAAGTCGTCGAAGACAGTGGCCCGGAAGCGCAAGTTGGCGCTGCCCAGCCGGGCCTGGGCCTCCGCCACCGCCTCCAAGTCGTCGTCACAGGCCAGCACCACCCGGGCCCCGCGCTCCAGGAGGAACTGGGCCGAGGCGCCGCCGGTGGCGGCCACCGCCCCCACCTCCAGGACCCGCCGACGGACGAAGAGGCTCTCGGCGAAAATGTACCGCGGGAGCAGCTCGCTGACGCCCAGGCGGCGGAACGTGAGGTTCATGGGCGCTTGACAGCGGGGACTATACCCCCAAGGTTCCAGCACCCGCCCCTTCTCTGGCACGCGACGAGGTCCCCATGGCGACTCCTACCCCCACCACGTTTGGCCAGCGCGCTGGCCATGCCCTGCGTCGCCTGCTGGTGACCCTGCTCGTCCTGGCCCTGGCAGCCATCGTCTGCGTGTTGCTGGCCCGCGACAACGCCCGCACCTTTTCCCTCAAGCTGGAGGAGGGAAAGCTGGTGGTGCAGAAGGGGCGTCTACTCCCCTGGGGAAGCGCCCCCTACCGGCCGGCCGACCCCGCCCTGGCGGAGGTGTACGCGCCGGTGGACCTGGGGGGCGTCAGCCCGGGCACGGCGGAGACGGAGCGCTTCGAAGACCGCGATGAGCTGGACCGCGCGCTGTTCCGCATCCTCGAGCAGGCGGCCCGGCCGAAGCTTTTGTCCGAGGACACCCAAGTGGTGGCCAGCGGGATGGGGCTTCTGCGCCGCATGGAGCGGCTGCAGGGGGCCACCGACGAGCAGCGCCGGACACTGCGGGCGCTGGAACTGGACGTGGCCTACGACCAGGCCCGCATCCGCTTCGAGGACGCGCGTCGGGCGGTGGCCGAGGGGCTGTCCCAGCTGCGCATCGCCGCCGACAGCCCGACGCGCCGGGCACGGGCCGCGCACGCCATGCTGGTGAAGGTGGAGCCGGCGGCGACCGCCCTGGAGGACGTGCTGCGCCAGGTGGTGGTGACGCTGGCCGACACCCCCTCCGGCCCGCTGCCACCCACCGCAGCCCCCGCGCCCCCAGGGGCAGCGCCCGACGCCGGGACCCCCTGAAGCCCGGCCCCGCCGTCAGTCGACGACGCCCAGGTAGGGAAGGTTTCGCCAGCGCTCCGCCCAGTCCAGCCCGTAGCCGACGACGAAGACGTCGTCGATGACGAAGCCTCGGTAGGCGATGTCCACCTGCGTCCGGGCGCGGGAGGGCTTCTCCAACAGGGTGCACAGGGCGAGGCTGCGCGGGGCCCGGGCCTCCAGCAGACTCAAGAGGAATGCGGCGGTGAGGCCGGTGTCGACAATGTCCTCCACCAGAAGGACGTCCTTGCCCTCCAGCGGACGGGCGACGTCCGTGGAGATGCGCACCTCCCCCGAGGTCTCGGTGGCATTGGCGTAGGACGTCGCACCGATGAATTCGAGCTCCACCGGCAAGTCGATGGCGCGCACCAAGTCCGAGAAGAAGAGGACCGCGCCCTTCAGGACGCACACCACGGTGAGGGTCCGGCCGGCGTAGTCCCGTGTAATTCTTCGCCCCAGGGCGCGCACCCGCGCACGCAGCGCAGCGGCGGAGATGAGGGGACGGACGCTGGTGGCGACGCGGCCCGGGGCCGCGGCCTTGCGCCGTGCCCGCCTGGCAGCAGCCGTCCGCTTGCGCGTCGCCATGGAAAGGCCGTCTCCCCCCAGGGTTTCTGGCCCCGGGGCGGGGCCTCCACGCAGGACTTTCACCACATCTCTGGGAGCTCCCGGCAAGGTTTCTTTCCACCTCCTCCGGCGGGGGTGGGCGTGGCCGGTGCGGGGTGAACAATTCCGCCCCGCCGCCCGGGGGCCCGTGCCTTCAGGGCCTTCCGCGTCCCGGCGCTTTGCGCTAGGTGACGAGGAGGCCATGCCCATGCGCGATTTCAAGGTCTTCGCCGGCAACTCCAACGTCGCCCTCGCCACCCGCATTTGCGAGCACCTCAAGCGGCCCCTGAGCAAGGCGGAGGTGGGGCGCTTCTCCGACGGGGAGATTCAGGTGGAGATTGGAGAGAACGTCCGAGGCCAGGACACCTTCATCATCCAGTCCACCTCCCCGCCCGCCAACGACCACCTGATGGAGCTGCTCATCATGGTTGACGCCCTGAAGCGGGCGTCGGCGGCCTCCATCACCGCCGTCATCCCCTACTTCGGCTACGCCCGGCAGGACCGCAAGGTGGTGCCCCGGACGCCCATCACCGCGAAGCTGGTGGCCGACCTGCTGGAATCGGCCGGCACCACGCGCATGGTGTCCATGGACATGCACGTGGCGCAGATTCAGGGCTTCTTCCACATCCCCAGCGACCACCTCTTCGCCTCCCCTGTCTTCCTGGAGGACATCCGCCGGCGCTTCGGCAACACCGAGGAGCTGGTGCTGGTTTCTCCCGACGCGGGCGGCGTGGAACGCACGCGCGCCTATTCCAAGCGCCTCAACGCCGGCCTGGCGATTGTGGACAAGCGCCGCACCCGGGCCAACGTCTCCGAGGTGATGAACGTCATCGGCGACGTGCGGGGCCGGGACACCATCGTCATCGACGACATGGTGGACACCGCCGGGACGCTCACCCAGGCCGCCCAGGTACTGAAGAACGAAGGGGCGCGCCGGGTGCTGGCCTACGCCGTCCACCCCATCCTCTCCGGGCCGGCCGTCAACCGCATCCAGGAGTCGGCGCTGGAGGAGGCCGTCTTCACCGACACCGTGCCGCTGGCGGCCTCCGCCGCGGGCTGCGCCAAAATCCGCCAGCTGAGCACTGCCCGGCTGTTTGCCGAGGCCATCCAGCGCATCTACTCCGGGGACTCGCTCAGCTCGCTCTTCGTCTAGGTGCCTCCCGGACGGCGCGCTGTTAGGAAACCTGCCCCCGTGCACATGGCGAGCTCCAGGGTGGTGCTGGTGGTGGAGGACGACCCGGACATCCGGGAAGTCCTGGAGGAGATGCTCGACGCCGGCGGCCACCGGGTGCTGACCGCCTCCAACGGGCGCGAGGCCCTGGAAGTGCTCAACCGGGTGGCCAGCCCCTGCCTGGTGCTGCTCGACTTGATGATGCCAGTCATGAGTGGCTTCGCCTTCCTCGAGGAACTGCACCGGCGCCCGGACCGGGAGCGGGTCGCGGTGCTGCTCATCTCCGCCAACGCCCAGGTGGAAGAGACGGCCCGCGGCAGCGGCGTGGTGGGTTTCGTCAAGAAGCCCTTCGACCTGGACGACGTGCTGGCGCTGGTCGACCGGCACGCGAAGTAGGGGCGCTCCGGGGCCGTCCGACGCACCGGCGGGGCCAAGTCCCCCCACCGGTCAGACACCGGAAGGGCGTCGGGCCCGGGACGCTTGGAAGGCGGGCCTCCACGGCGACTAGGATGATGGTGCGAAGCGCTGAGGTTGCCCAAAGCGCGAGTGGACGGGAGCCGCCACGTGAGCTCCGCAGAGGCGTCCAGCCCCAGCCGGGACGCGCGGTATGCGTGGATGCTGGGTGCGCTGCGCACGGCCGTCGGCCGCGCGTGCCGCGGGCAGTCCCGGGCCCAGCAGGAGGACCTGGTGCAGGCGGCCATGGTGCGCATCCTGGAACATGAACGGGCCGGTGAGCAGAACCTGGTCCGCACGGCGTCTTACGTATGGCGGGTCGCCTTCAGCGTCACCGCCGACGAATTTCGCAGGCGCGGGCGACTAGACGCCCGGTCGCCAGGGATGGACGTGCATGCCACAAAAGCCGAGGAGCCGCGCAGCCTTGGGCCCGAGGTCGGCGCGGGCATTCGCGGCTGCCTGGCCGGGCTGCAGGAGGCGCGGCGGCTGGCCGTCCTGCTGCACCTGCAGGGGTTCCGCGCCGACGAGGCAGCGCGGGTCTTGCACTGGAATCTCAAGCGCGTGCGCAACCTGACCTACCGCGGACTGGCCGACCTGCGTCGGTGCCTGTCCGCCAAGGGACTCTTCCCATGAGCGACGAGGAGCTCGAAGGGCTGCGCGCCACCTGGGCGGAACTCCCGCGCGGCGAGCCATTGCCCGGCTGCGCGGCCCCCGAGGAGATTTGGGAAGCGGTGCAGGGAGAGTGTCCGGAGGCGCGGCTGAGCGCACTGCTTCAACACAGCATCACCTGTAGCGACTGCGCCACCCTCTGGCGACTGGCCCGCGCGCTGGACGAGGCGGCGCGGCCGGCCGTGGCGCCCCTGCCCCTGCGACCCCGCCGCGCAGTCTGGCTCGCCGCCGCTGGCGCCCTCGCCGCAGCTGCCGTGCTGGCGGTCGCGCTGTGGCCCGGGCCCCCGCGACAGGACAGCGCGGCGCTGCGGGGAAGCGAGGCGGCCCTGTTAAAGCCCACGGCCGGAGAGGACGTCTTGCCGCGGGCCCATCCCGTCCTGCGGTGGACCGGTGCGCCAGAGGGGAGTCACTATTCGGTGAGCGTGTCCACCGAGGACCTGACGATGCTCTACCGCACGAGCGGCCTGTCCACGGCCGAGGTGGAGCTGCCCCCGGCCGCGCTGGGAGGCGTCCCGGCCGGCGGCACCGTCGTCTGGCGCGTCGAGGCGACGCTGCCGGACGGGCGGGTGGTGAAGTCCATGGCCTTCCTCAGCCGGCTGGAGTGAGTGGGGTGGGCGGGGCATCTGTCATTCCTTTCGTCCTGGCCGCTCTGCTGAGCGGGAGCACCACGGACGGCGGCGCGACGAATCCGACAGGGGAGTGTGACGCCCTCGTCCGCCAGCACCCGCGGGACCTGGCCTCCTACCGGTGCTACTGGAACCTGGCCCACACCGGCCAGCGCCTCGCCGCAGAGCAGGGGCTGGAGAGCATCCTCCGCCGGGAGCCGCGCAACCCGTGGGCCCTGATGAACCTGGCGCTGTGTCGGGACGAGCGCGGCCTGCCGGCCACGGACCTCCTGGAGCGGGCCCTGGCCGCCTTCCGGACCGAAGTCGACCCCGAGGCGGAGGGCTATGCCCGGCTGTCCCTCTTCGCCATCCAGTGCTTCGAGGTCAGGGACTGCGAGCAGAACGAGGGACAGCTCGACCTAGCGCAGGCCCTGGCCGAGCAGCATGGGCTGGCGGACCTCCATGCCCTCACCACCCTGTGGCGTGCCAGGGAGGCCTTGATGCTGGACGACTTCGGTGCCAGCGAGCGGCTGCTTCGCGCGGCGCAGGCCGAGGTCGGGCCGACCGGGCCACCGTGGTTGCGCCATCAAATCGGCAGGGAGTTCGGGCTGCTCTACCTGCGCGCGGAACGCTACGCCGAGGCCCTGGCCGCCTACCGCCAGCTGGCCGAGCTGTCCAAGCCAGTTCCCTCGGCGCACGCCCAGGCCCTTGGTGCCATCGCCGACGCGGCGGTCCATCTCGCCCAGCGGGGGGCAATGGACACGGGCGAGGCAAAGCGGTTGCTCCGGGAGGCGCTGGTGGAGGAGGAGGCCACCGGGGCCGAGCTTTCCGACCGGTTCTCGGGCTCGCTCGCCACCCGCGCGGTGCTGGCCTTCCTGGAAGGCCCCACCGACGAAGCCATCGCCGAGCTGGAGCGGCTCCGGGACGTCAACGCGCGCCGGCCGGCCAGCTACCCCTTCCCGGCGCTGTGGCTTCTGGCCAAGTACACCTTTGAGCGCAACCCGGCGGACGCGCCGAAGGCGCTCCAGTACGCGGACGAGGCACTGGCCTTCTGCACCAAGCCCTCCAATGACTGGGAACGCGCCCACGGACTTCTGGTTCGCAGCAGCCTCGCCTGGAGAAGTGGCGACCGGGACCGCGCCGTCCTGGATGCGCGGGCGGCGCTGGACAGCTTCGAGCGGCTCCGCGGTCGCCAGCCGGAGGCGGGTGTCCGGGCGCGTTACGGCGCGTCCACCGCGTTCGCCCACCAGCTGGTGGCAGGCTGGCTGCTCGACCCTGCCCGCAACGCGTCCCAGCCAGACTTCACAGCGGCCTTCGACGTGATGGAGCGGCTCCGCGCGCGGGTGCTGCTGGAGAGCCTTTTGGCGGCGCGCGAGCGCCAGGCTGTGCCGCCCGCCCTACGGGCCACTGGGGTTGCGTTGCACGCCAAGATGGCCGCGCTGCAGCGGCGACTCCTCGACCCGACCCTGGGCAACACCGAACGCAAGACCCTGCTGGCCGAGCTCGACCGCGCCGAGGGGGAGGAATCGGCCTGGCGCGACGACGTGGCGCGGGCCCGCCCGCGCCTGCGCAACGTGGAATTCGCCACGCCCCGTCTCTCCGACGTACAGCACGCCCTGCGGCCGGACGAGGCCATGCTGCTGTTTCAGACCTGGCGCCGGGAGCCGACGCCCGAGACCCCCCTGGACGATGGCAGTAGCTGGGTCCTGGTGCTGACGCAGGCTGGGGCGAAGGCCTACCGGATTCCCGATGCCGAGGTGCTGGAACCGGAAGTCCAGCAGTGGCTCTCCCTCCTCGAGCGGCGGGACGCCTCGGAGCGTGCCGGCGCGGTGCGGCTCCAGCGCACCCTGTTGCAGACGCCCCTCCAGGACCTCCCCGCCGCCGTGACGCAGCTCATCCTCGTCCCCGACGGGCCGCTGCACTCCCTTCCCTTCGACGCCCTCCGCGCGGACACGGGCGGGCCCCTGCTGGGCGAGCGCTACCTACTTTCCCTGGCGCCGTCCGCATCGCTGTGGCTGCGCTGGCGCGGCGGCACGCCGGCTGCGTACACCGGTGCGGCGCTGGCGCTGGCGGACCCGGCCCTGCCAGGGACGGGCACCTCGGCGCAGCGTGCGGCCGAGTGGCGTGCGCAGGGCGCCTGGCTGGGCGCCCTGCCCCATGCGCGGCGGGAGGCACGCACGGCCGTCGCCTCGGCGGCGCCAGGCAGCCAGCTGTTGGCAGGACCCGAGGCGAGCGAGCACTACCTCAAGACTGCCAGCCTGCGCGACTTCGACCTGCTGCACTTCGCCACCCACGCCGTCGTCGACGTGGACGCGCCCGAGCGTTCCGCCATCGTGCTGTCCCCGGGCGCCGACGACGAGGATGGGCTTCTGCAGGTGCGGGAGATTGCGGAGCTCGACCTCACCGGCAAAGCCATCGTCTTGGCGGCGTGCAGCAGCGCCTCCGGCCAGGGCCTTCCCGGCGAGGGCGTGGTTGGCCTGGCACGGGCCTTCTTCGAGGCCGGGGCCCACGCCGTGGTAGGAAGCCTCTGGCCCCTGCGCGACGACGAGTCCGCCCGACTGCTGGAGGACTTCTACCGTCACCTGGGGGAAGGGGCCTCCATCGGAGAGGCGCTGGCCGACGCCCGGCGCGAGCGGATTGCTGCTGGCGCCCCGGCCTCCGCCTGGGCGGGCATGGTGCTGCTGGGCGACTCCGCCATGCGGCCGGTGCCCGAGGCGGTGGGCCAGACGCGGCGGGCCCGCTGGCGCACCAAGGCGGCGACGCTCGCCGGCGCGCTGGCGCTGGTGGGGCTGGCGGCCCTGTGGCTTCGCCGCCCTGCTCGGAAAGGGAGGGCCGTCTAGGGCGCGGCCAGCCCCGGGGCTAGGGGTGGACGGTTTGCGGAAGGGCGAAGGTGGCGTCCTGCTCGCCGAGGCCCACCTCCACGGCGTGTCGCCAGTAGCGCAGCCCGGCTTCCAGGCGCAGCCGTTCGGCGCCGGGAAGCCGCCCCAGCACCCGGCCAGCGCTGGACACCAGGCCCCGGAGCGCGGGGACGACGAAGCGCCAGGCATTCTTCTGGATGCCCAGCGCATCCGCGTAGCCGTCGTCGAGGAGGAAGCGGCACAGCCCGTGCGCCAGCGCGACGACGGCGTCTGCCCGGGACTTCTCGGCCGGCGAATGCGCCTCGGTGCGGGGACTCTCCAGCATGGCCAGGGCCAGCTCCCGGGAGTCCGCGTCCGGCGGGCCCTGGGTAAGGCGGATGAGGTCCCACAGGTCCCGGGCCTCGGCCTCGGTACTGCCAAGCAAGTCCTCGCGGACGCCGAGCAGCCACCCAGTGGTCCGCCACAGGTGCAGGACGTCCGAGACTTCCTCGGGTGTGAACTTGAAGCCGAAGCGCCGCAGCCCGTCCACCATCACCAGGGAGAAGAGAAGCACCGTCCCGGCCATGTCCAGCTGGTTGATGGGTGTCCCCCACGCCAGCGTGTCCCAGCGCTCGGAGGCACTCAGCAACCGGCGCACCTGGGCATGCATCAGACGCACCCGTGCCGTGGCGACGAAGCCGGGCGCACCGGGCCGTAGCCCGTCCTCGAGGTAGACGCTCTGCACGAATTTCCCCGTCTCGCTGACGCGACGGGCGGCCGAGGCGTGGAGCCGCCCGGAGAAGACGAGGGGCTTGTTCCCGGCCGGCGAGCAGTACCCGAGGATGAGCGAGCGGAAGGCCAGCACCAGCCCACCGAAAATCCCGGTGCGCAGCAGCACCGCTCCCCCGCGCGCCGCCCGGGGGTAGTCCACCCAGAAGGGCACCTGCAACAGGGCGTCACGGAAGCGGGCCAGCTCCGCAGGGGCGCCGCGCCGGCTTCCCAGCGACAGCACGCGGGTCAGCATCGCCTCTCGCGCCTTGGGCGGGCTGTCGGCCAGGGCCTGCACCGCCGCATCGGCCAGCGGGTCGCCGAGGGCCAAAAGCGGGGCCAGTCGGTTGGCGCGCTCGCCGAAGCGGGCGCGGGCCTGGTCGAGGTGGAGGAGGCGGCGGGGCGTCACGCGCGTCCCAAGCTAACCCCCAGCCTTGCCCTGCGCTTGACGGGCACCCAGGGGCTGGGGCAAAAGCCCGCGCGGGCCGCGTCTCGCCTGTTGTTTGGGAGCGCGTGCCGGCCTGCGTGTCCCCGGGGCCCACCATTGGGGTGGGATGCCGGCGCAGGCGGGAATTTGCAGGCTGACGGGCCTGGTGAGGTCCGTCGACGACAGGAAAAGGTTCTCATGAGCAGCGACAAGAATGTCCTCAGTGGCAAGCCGCGCGAGAGTTCCGGCAAGGGCCCGGCCCGCCGGCTGCGCGCCCAAGGGCTGGTTCCGGCCATCGTCTACGGCCGCCGCCTCAGCGCCCCGGCGCACATCGCCGTGGACCCCTTGGGGGTGAAGCGCGCCATCGCCACCCCCCTCAAGTTCAACACCCTGCTTGACGCTGCAGGTGGAAGGCCAGGAGGAGCGGCGGGTGCTCCTCAAGGACTACCAGCAGGACCCCGTCACCCGGGAGCTGCTGCATGTGGACTTCCTCGACGTCCGGGAGAACGAGGAGGTGAAGGTGAATGTCCCTCTGGTGCTGGTGGGCAAGCCCGAGGGCGTCACCTCGGGCGGCATCCTCAGCCAGAACCGCCGCGACATAGAGGTGTACGTCGTCCCCTCCGCCATTCCGGAGAAACTCGAAGCCGACGTCAGCCACCTGAAGATTGCGCAGTCGCTGCACATCCGCGACGTGAAGTTCCCGACTGGCGTGCGCGTGAAGACGCACGTCAACTACACCTTGGCGGTGGTGAACGTGCCGGAGAAGGAAGAGGTGGTGGTGGCACCGGTGGCGGCAGTCCCAGGCGCAGCGGCGCCAGGCGCGGCGGTACCGGCCGCGGGCGACGCCAAGGCCGGGGCACCGGCGGCGGCGGGCAAGGGCGGCGCGGCTCCGGCGGCACCGGAGGCCAAGGCCGGGGCACCGGCGGCGGCCGGCAAGAAGGACGACAAGAAGAAGTAGCCCGGGGGTGGCGTGAAGCTCATCTCCGGACTGGGCAACCCCGGGCCCGAGCACGCCGGGGACCGGCACAATGCCGGCTTCCTTGTGCTCGAGCGCCTGGCGGCGCGTCTCGGCATCCCCTTGGATTCGGCCAAATTCGACGGCCGGCTGGGGGTGGGTCGCCTCGGCGGCGAGCGGCTGCTGCTTTTGAAACCGGAGACGTACATGAATCTCTCCGGTCAGTCGGTGGCGGCCGCCGCCCGCTTCTACAAGTTGCGGCCCGAGGACCTCCTGGTGGTGCATGACGAGCTCGACCTGCCCTACGGCCGCCTGCAGCTGAAGAGCGGCGGAGGCACCGCCGGCCACAACGGGCTGCGCAGCATCTTGGGCAGCCTCGGAGAGGACGGCTTCGCCCGCCTGCGGGTGGGCGTGGGGAAGCCCGAGGGCAAGCAACGCACCGTGGGGCACGTCCTCGGGGGCTTCTCCAAGGAGGAGCGGGCCGCCCTCCCGGAGTTGCTCGAGCGCGCCGCCGACGCCGCGGTGGGCTGGGCCACCCTCCCCCTGGCCGAAGCCATGACGCGCTTCAACCGCAAGACGTAGCTGCCCCGGGGGGGGCGGGCTTGCGCGCGCAGAGGGCAGTGGCCTGCCCGCGCCACGCCCTTCGCGTGAGAAACTCCACCCTCGAGCGACGTCTCTTGTATTTGCAGGGCAACAACCGGGGAATGCCCGGGGGCGGGGGGTTGCCCCCGGGCATTTCCGGGGGGGAGAGCGCGGAACAGCAAGCGCCTGTGCCCAGGTGCTGACGGCCAGCTCCAACCCCCTGCGCCTTGGTGGCCCACATCCGGCCCGGAAAACTTCCCCAGGCGGCGACGCCTCGGGCGGGCCTTCCCTTGACTTCCTGCCCCAGAGCCCGCTACGTACGCGCGCCCTGCCTCCCAAGGTGGGGGCAGCAGGCGCGAAGGTGACGGGCGCGCACATTTCCCGTCCCCGGGTGGGTCGCTCCAGAGCAGCCCTTCCGCTCCCCGCTTCCCAGGGCCCCAGACGCATTCAGGCTCCGGGCGGCACCATCCCGAGGGGAAGAAACACATGGCTGAGACGCACAAAGCGCATCTGCGCGAGTACGAGACCATCTTCCTGGTCAAGCCGGACTTGACGGACGATGGCGTGGACAAGATTAAGGACCGCGTCCGCACCATTGTCTCCCGCGACGGCGGCAAGGTGCTGCGCTTCACCGTGCTGGGGAAGAAGCGCACCCTTTACCCAGTGGCGAAGCAGGCCCGTGCCATCTACGTCCACGCCCATTACCTGGGCGGGACGTCGATGGTGGCCGAGGTGGAGCGCAACTTGCGCAACTTCGACGAGGTGACGCGCTTCCTGTCGGTGAAGATTGCCGACGATGTGGACCCGGAGACGCGGCCCGTCCTGGAGGACGTGCGCATGGCGGGCGACGTCGATGAGCGACCGCCGGGGGCCCCGGGCGTGCCGGCGGCAGCTTCGGCAGCGGCGGTGGTGGGCGTCGACGAGGAGGAGCCGGCCGAGGAGGCCTGAGCACACCCATGAACGGAACCGACAAGGCAGTGGCAGTGAGCGCAGCGCCGGCACCCGGCGGGCGCCCCTCGGGCGGAGGAAAGCCCGCGGGCGGTGGCGGCGGCTATGGCGGGGGTGGTGGGGGCGGCGGCTACGGCGGTGGTGGCGGCGGCGGGTACGGGGGCGGTGGCGGCGGTGGTGGCTACGGCGGCGGTGGCGGGGGTGGCGGCTACGGCGGCGGCGGGGGCGGCGGTTTCGGCGGCGGCAATGGCGCCGGCGAGGACGAACGCCGGGGCACCCGGGGCGGCTTCGGCCGCAAGAAGGTGTGCCGCTTCTGCACCGAGAAGAGCAAGCCGGACTACAAGGACCAGGCGGCGCTCAAGTACTTCGTGACCGAGCGCGGGAAAATTATTCCCCGCCGCATCTCCGGCAACTGCGCCAAGCACCAGCGCCAGGTGGCGACCGCCATCAAGCGCGCCCGCGGCCTCGCGCTCATCCCGTACAACGCGCTGGTGGGGTAGGGAGCAAGCCATGCCGATGAAAGTCATCCTCCGCGAGGACGTCCCCAACCTGGGCAAGTCCGGGGACCTCGTCTCCGTGAAGCCGGGCTTCGGGCGCAACTACCTGCTTCCCCGCAAGCTGGCCGTGCTGGCCAACGAGTCCAACGTCCGGCAGCTGGCCCACGACCGAGAAGTCATCGCCGCCCAGCAGGCGAAGCTGCGGGGCGCCGCCCAGACGCAGGCCCAGAAGCTGGAGGCGGTGGTGGTGCGCATCAGCCGCAAGGTGGGCGAGCAGGACAAGCTGTTTGGCAGTGTCACCTCGCTCGACATCGCCGAGGCCCTGGCCGCGCAGGGGCTGAAGGTGGACCGCCGGGCCATCCACCTGGCCGAGCCCATCAAGACGACGGGGAAGCACGCCGTGGAAATCCGCCTGCACCGGGAAGTCACCTCCACCATTCATGTCGAGGTTTCGCCGCAGGTCTGAGGCAGGCGCGGGCCCCGGCCGGTTCCGGGGGGCTGTCAGGGGAACGGCGGATGGTTCCCTGAAGTATGAGGAGCGAGAGTCCAGCAATGGCGGTGGGGCGGCTGGAGACTTCGGAGTTACGGCGGCCGCTCCAGGACTTGTCCGCCGAGCGGGCCGTGTTGGGCGCCATCCTCACCGACAACACGGTGGTGGCGGCGGTGGCGGAGGTCGTCCACCCGGACGACTTCGCCAGCCCGGGGCACGTCCACATTTTCTCCGCCATGCTGGGGCTCGACTCCACCCAGCGCCCAGTGGACCATCTCACCCTCAGCGAGGAGCTGAAGCGGCGGGGGCAGCTGCAGGCCGTCGGCGGTCCGGCCTACCTCATGTCCCTGGACCAGGTGGTGCCGGTGCCCTCCAGCGCCGTCACCTACGCCAACATCGTCAAGGACCAGGCGGTACGTCGCCGGCTGGCCGAGGCGGGCCGGGAAATCCAGGAGCTGGCCAGCCAGGACTCCGGGGAGCTCGACGCCATCCTCGACGAGGCCGAGCGCCGCGTCTTCCTTCTCGCGGAACGCAAACGCGAGGGGGACCTCAAGCCGGTGCGCGAGCTGATGGAGCGCACCCTCGACTTACTGGACCGGATGAAGCTGTCGGCCAGCGGCGTCACCGGCCTGTCCACCGGCTTCCTCGACCTGGACATGCAGCTGACTGGCTTTCATAAGGGCGAGCTGTTGGTGCTGGCCGCCCGGCCGGGCGTCGGTAAGACCTCGCTGGCGATGAACATCGCCCTGCACGTCGCCCTGAAGGAGTCGCTGCCGGTGGGAATTTTCTCCCTGGAGATGCCCGCCGACCAGCTGCTGATGCGGCTCTTGGCTGCCTCCGCCCGGGTGGACATGAAGCGGCTGCGCGGCGGACGCCTCACCGCGCACGACGAGGAGAAGTTCCAGGAAGTGGCCGGCAGCCTCTTCAACGCCCCCCTCTACATCGACGACACCGGCGCCCTGTCCCCCTTCGACCTGCGAGCCAAGGCCCGCCGGCTGAAGCAGAAGAATGCCCAGCTGGGGTTGCTGGTGGTGGACTACCTGCAGCTGATGCACCAGAAGGGCCGGGTGGAGAGCCGGCAGCTGGAAGTCTCGGAAATCTCCCGCTCCCTGAAGGCCTTGGCCAAGGAACTGGACTGCCCCATCCTGGCGTTGAGTCAGCTCAACCGGAAGGTGGAGGAGCGCAAGGGTGGCCGGCCCATGCTGTCGGACCTGCGCGAGTCGGGCGCCATTGAGCAGGACGCCGACGTCGTCATGTTCATCCACCGCGACGACGAGGAGGACACCGACCCCGGCGGCTACGGGTCCCGGGGGGCCGTGCCGGTGGAGCTGATTATTGCCAAGCAGCGCAACGGGCCAACCGGCACCATCGACCTTGTCTTCCTCTCCGAATTCACCCGTTTCGAGAGCCGCGCCCGGGAGGCCTAAAGGGCTAGCCCCGCAGGTACCGCCGCACGGCGCCGCGGGCCAGCGTCACCGCGGCCCGGGCCTCAAATCCCCGGGCCAGCCCGGTGGCCAGCGTGGAGGCAAAGCGGCAGCCGGTGCCCCGCTGGGTGACGCGACGCGGAAGCCGCCGGCCCGCCCAGTGCAGCACACGGTGGGGCTGCACCAGCACGTCCACCGGCCGCCCGGGCAAATGGCCCCCCTTCACCACCACCGCCGCGAAGCCTGCCGAGCACAAGGTGGCGGCAAGCTCGCGCACCGCCTGGACGCTGCCGGGGACGTCTGTTCGGCCGCACAGCCAGGCCAATTCGGAAACATTCGGCGTCAGCCACACGCGGGGACCGGCCAGGGCGAGGTAGTCCTGTGCGCGCAGGGTGGAAAGGCGCTCGCCGCGCGAGGTGCGCACCACCGGGTCCACCACCAGCGGGACGGCTAGGCGAAGCAGGCGCGGCCACAGCACGGCCAGCGTCCGCGCGTCTGGCACCACCCCCAGCTTCACGCTTTTGGGGCGCTTGCCGGCCAGCGCCGCGTCCAGCTGCGCCGCCAGCAGCGCCCCAGGCACGCGCACGCTTCGGAAAGCGCGTCCCTGGGCCGTCAGCACGGTGGCCAGGCCCAGCGGCACGCCGCCGGCGGCGGCCACCGCCTGGACGTCTGCCAGTAGCCCCATCCGGCCGGTCGCCTCCAGGCCCGCCGCCACCAGCACGGCCGGGGGACTAGCGGCGCGTCTCACGGGCCTTCTGGACAAGTGCCCGGTACAGCCCGAGCTGCAGTGGCATGCTCTGCAGTAGCAGCTCCGGGTGCCACTGGACGCCCAAGGCGAAGGGGTGCTCCGTGGATTCGATGGCTTCCACCACCCCGTCCGGGGAGGAGGCGCTTACCCGCAGCGTCGGGGCCAGGCGGGAGACAGCCTGGTGGTGGGTGGAATTCACCATCAGCTGTCCGCGCCCCAGCACGTCGGCCAGCGTGGACCCCTCCCGCACCTCCACCGGGTGGCTGGGCTGGGTCCGGTCCGTGCGCTGCTCGTGCTCCTTGGCACCAGGAAGCTCGCGGCGCAGGTCCTGGTACAGCTCGCCGCCGAGGACGACGTTGAGGAGCTGCATGCCGCCGCAGATGGCCAGAATGGGCAGCTTTCGCCGCAGGGCCGTCTGCAGCACCAGCGTCTCGAAGGCGGTGCGGCCGGGCTTGAGCGGCCCGAGGCCCTCCTTGGCGACCTGCCCGTAGGCCTCCGGCGGGACGTCGAAGGCCCCGCCCGTCACCACCACGGCCGCCACCCGGTCCAGGTAGGCCTCCACCACGGCCGATTCGGTGCTGAGGGGCAGCACGAGCGGCAGGCCCCCAGCACGCAGCACCGCGTCCGCGTAGGCCGTCTTGACGACGTAGCGCGAGACGTCCCCTTCGGCCTCCACGTCCGGGGTAATGCCCACCACGGGGCGACGCAGCGCAGTGCCGTGCGGTCTCACGCCTCCGGTATGCCTCGTTCCGCGACGCCGCGCAGGAATTCTTCCTGCAGCAGGCGCACCCGCCCGGCAATGTCGTCGGCGTCGAGCAAGTCGGACACCACCGCCGCCCCGTGGGCCCCGGCCCGGGCCACACCGCGCATGGAGGCGAGGCCAATGCCGCCGATGGCCACCACCGGCAGCGGGCTGTTGGCCACCACCCGGGCCAGGCCTGCAAGGCCAAGGCGGGGCGCGTCCAGCTGCTTGCTTCTCGGAGGGAAGATGGGGCCGAGCCCGACATAGTCCGCCCCGGCGGCCCGGGCCGCCTGCGCCTCAGCAGCGCTGCGCACCGTCACCCCCACCAGCGCCTGCGGGCCCAGTAGCTGGCGGGCCTCCTCTGGAGGCAGGTCCTCCTCCCCCAGATGGACGCCGTCGGCAGCGGACAGCAGCGCCCAGTCCACCCTGTCATTGATGAGAAGCACCGCCCCGGCAGCGCGGGCCTGCGCCACCACCTGTCGGGCGAGGGCCACCGCCGCCGCACCCTGGGTGCGCTTCAGGCGCAGCTGCAGCACCCGCACCCCGCCCGACAGCAGCGCCTGTGCTTGCGCCGGCACCGGGATGTCCGGGCGCGCCGTGTCGTCAGCGAGGGCGTAGAGGCCAGGGGGAAACATGGGCTACAGGCCCCCGCCAGTTGACGCCGGGGGCCTGTGCGCTAAAAGTCCCGCGCCCGGGCTACTCCCGGCAAGGACTTCACGAGGCTTCACCCCAAATGGCCGACACTCTGGACCCCAAGCTGTTCGACAAGCGCACCGCCGCCCGCTACCGGGATTCCGGCCTCCTCGACGAGAAAGTGTGGGAGAAGCACCTGAAGTCGCTTCCCGACCTGGCCGAGGAGAGCCTCACCGTCGAAACCCGGATGAGCTCCGACCCGGACGACGACGAGGAAGACTGACCAAGGGACGCGGGCGTGAGCGAACGGCGCGGGGAAAGCTTCGTCATGCACGGCCCCCCGCCCGGGCCCGGTCCCATCGACTTCACCACCTTCCTGCTCGGGCTGGCCAGCTCAGCGCTCATCCACATGGGCGCCCAGCCGCACCCCGAGACGGGCCTCATCCAGCGGGACGACGTGCTGGCCCGCCAGAGTCTGGACCTGCTTGCCCTCCTCAAGGAGAAGACGCGGGGCAACCTCTCCCCCGACGAGGAGCGCCTGTTCTCCGCCCTGTTGACGGACTTGCGCCTGAAGTTTCTCGGGAACGCCCCGCCTTGAGCGGTGAGGCCGGCGCGTTGCCGGGCCGCCTGCGCCTGGCCGCCCTGCTCAGCGTGGTGCTGGCGGGCCTGTGCGGCCTCGTCTCGGCCTGGGACGGCTTCTTACTGGTCGATTTGAAACAGGCCCGGCCGCTCTTCAAGCCGTCCGGGGACCCGGCCTTGGCCGAACGGGTGTGGGCCGCGCGGCTGCAGGCCCTGGAGCACATGCGCGAGCCCCGCATGGCGGTCCTGTTCGCCCTGGCCCTGGCGTGCTCGCTGACGTTTGTCGCCTCCACCCGCCTGCTGCGTCCAGCCGGGTTCCCGCGCGAGGGCGTCCGGCGCATCCTCGTCTGGGGGCTGGTGGCGGCCGCGGCCCTGCGCACCATCAACGGCGCCCAGGACACCGTCCTGGACCAGGGCACGGCGGAAATCATGCGGCAGGGAATGGTGCTGCCGGAGGGCCTCTCCCGGACCGGCGCCGAGGAGGTGCGGCGGATCGTCGGGCCAGCCGTCTTCCTCTACACCCTCCTGCGCACGGTGCTGGTGGTGGGGCCATTCCTCTTTCTGAGTCAGTACTTCCGCTCGGCACGCGTCAAGGAGTGGGTGGCCCGCGAGGACGCCAGGAGGCCATGAGCGAGCCTGCACCGGCCCCCCGGCACCACGGTGCGGACGAGGCAGGCCTGCGCGTCATCATCATCTACAAGCTGCTGAAGGGCGCCCTCACCATCGCCTCAGGAATTGTCATCGGCGGGGCCCTCGCCTTCGGCTTCGGACCCAGTTTGCAGGAACACGCCGCCCGCGTACATGAACACGCCACCCGCGCCTGGGCGCTGCACGCGGCCGAGCTATTCAGCAAGCTGACCACGCCGCGGTGGCTCCGCTGGTCGGCGGTGGCGCTGGAACTCGACGGGGCGGTGTGCTGGCTCGAAGCCTGGGCGCTGAAGGAAGGCCACGCCTGGGGTCCCTGGCTGGTGGTGGTCATCACCGCGCTGTTCCTGCCGGCGGAGGTGTTTGAATTGGTTCGCCACCCCCGACTCAGCCGGGCGGGAATTCTGGTCGGCAACGTCGCCATTCTGGTCTTTCTCGCCTGGTACGCGCGCCGCCATTCCGCGCGGCTCGGTCGAAAGGCCCCCGCTCCACCTCCACCCAGCTGACCCTGGAAGGCGCGCCCGATGGCCTTGGCGCCTCGCCAAGCGGCCCCTAGCGTCGCCAGGCGGTGCAGGTCCTGACGACAGCGCTCATTTCAGCCCGGGCTTCTCCATGTCGCGCAGGTTGGTGCTGAAAACCTGACCGGTGGCGGTGAGGGTGACTTTCACCAGCGCCCCGCCGAGATTTCCGTTGCGCAACGGGTTGAGCTCGACCACCACCTTGTCGCCCGGGTTGAGCGCCTTGCGGTTCCAGCCGGAGCGGGTGAGGTTGCCCGGGCTGGTCATCTCCAGCGTCCAGAGGTCGGGAGTCTTGGGGTCCTTCCCCTCCACATTCACCCACAGGACGACGTGCGGGTTGGTCCATTGGAACTCCTTCACCGTGCCGGTGATGGTCACCGTCTTGGTGAAGTCGAACATGGCGAAGGAGTGGTGGGCGAAGGCGGGCAGCACCAGGACCGTGAGGGCGCCCAGCACCACCAGCCTGTGAGGAAACTGCTTCATCCGTTGACTCCTATTTGGTCTGCGGCACGGGATTGCCGTCGGCGTGGGGAACGGGCACAAACACGGCGTTGCCCTTGTCGTCTTTGCGCTCCGCGTAGAAGCCCTGCAGGCAGACGCCTTCCACGATGTCGTACTTGCGGGCGCGCTGGCGAAAGTAGATGCGCGTCGTCTTCCAGGGTGCGGTCAGTACGTGGGGCGCAATCACCTGCAGGTCGTCGTGCAGGACATCGGGTTGCGGTGAGGTGAATGCGCTCGATGACGTGGAGGTCGCCGTTGTTGGGGATGCCCACCGCCTCGCTGACGGCCAGGTAGCCCTGCGGCAGCACGCCGATGGTGTCGACCACCAGCGTTTCCCCCTCCCAGTGGCCGATGGAGTGGCCGTGAAAGGTGGGGTCTGGGTCCGCCGGGTGGGGGCGCCCGTCGGTGTAGATGCGCCTCAGCCGGTTTCCGTCCATTTCCCCGAGGATGGTGACCCGCCCCGGCGTGAAGAGGAACTCGAAGGCGTTGTGGGTGATGAGCATCCAGGTCGGCATGCCCTCCGGCAGGCAGTCGATGAAGAGGCCCTTGGGCCGCCCGGCCTTCTCCTCGGCCACCAGGGCGGCAATCTGCTCGGCCACCTTCGGCTGCCAGGGCACCGGGTCGGTCTTGATGCGCTTGTCCTGGTCGGAGATGTAGGGCGTCCACACCCCGCTCCAGTCGGGAAGCTTGGCGATGGCCGCCCAGTCGGCCGGCTTGGGCGGAGGGTTGACGGTGCTGGCAGCCTGCTCCTCGGCGCGCACCGGGCTCCCCACGCACAGCACCGCGGCGGCGAGGAGCACACTGCGTTTCCGTCGGTTCATGCCTTCCTCGCCTTCGGCCTCCAGAGTCGAAGGCCATGGCTTCGACTATCACGCCTGCCAAGCGTCGTGAGCCCTTCTCGCCCGGCAAGCGACGGCTGGGCCAGAGCCGTTGTGGCATGTCGGCGGCGGTCATGAATGGGGTTCGGGGACAAGAAGGTTCACGACTCATGCTGAGGGGCGTCGCCGGCGCGCCCTTTCCGTTCAAACTGCTTCTCGTAGAGGGCCTCGAGCCTTTGGTAGGTGTCGGCGTCCTGAGGCCCCTTGTCACTCCGAATGCGCGTCACGCGCGCGAACCGGAGCGCAAAGCCCGAGCGGTAGGTGGGGCTCTTCTGCACGTCGTTGTAGGTGACCTCGACCACCACCTCGGGCTTCACGTGGACGACGCCGGGCTCCTCCGAGACTTTGACGGCGAGGAGCTGCTGCATCAGCTGCAGGCGCTCGGCATCCGTTAGCCCCTTGAAGGTCTTCCCAATCATCTGCCAGGTGTCGCCATCCCGGACGCCGAGCCAGTAATTGCTGAGGACGCCTCGCCGCCGGCCATGGCCCCACTCGGCGGCAAGAATCACCACGTCGAGGGTGTCGGCGGGCTTAATCTTGAGCCAGCTCTTCCCGCGCTTTCCGGCCGTGTATGGGGCCTGCAGTCGCTTGGCCACCAGTCCTTCATGACCGGCTGCCAGCGCTCGCGACAGGAAGGCGGCGAGTTCCTCCCTCGACGTCACGAGCATTCGCTCGACGAGCAGCTTTGGCGGCACCAGTCTCTGCAGCGTGGAAAAACGCTCCTGGTAGGGCTGGCCCATCAGCGAGTCGCCGTCCAGGTAGAGGATGTCAAAGAGGCGGAGCTCGAGCGGGACGCTTTCGCGATGCGCATCGACGTCATGGATGCGTCGAAACCGCCGCATCAACTCTTGAAACGGAAGGGGGCGGCCCGCGCTATCCACCGCGAGAAGCTCCCCCTCGACGACGAAGGCCCGCGACGGCAGGGCTCGCACCAGCTCGACAATGTCCGGAAGGCTCGCGGTGACGTCGGACAGGCGGCGGCTAAAGACGCGCACGTCGTCCTGTCGGCGGTGAATCTGCACCCGAGCTCCGTCCATCTTGTACTCGGCGGCCGTCTGGCCTCCGTGTTCTGACAGCGCGTCCTCCGGGCTTCCGGCCACCTCCGCCAGCATCGGCTTGATGGGAGAGAGCAGCCGCAGACTGACCGCGCGAAATCGCGTCGACCCCCTCGAAGAGCGCGGTCTCCGCCAGCCGTCCCAGGTCTCCGAGGAACATCTGAGCGGTCCGGACCAGTGAGGCTGGAATTCGCGCAGCCTCCGCGATGGCGTCCAGCATCCCGCCCTCGTTCAGGCCGATGCGCATCTCGCCGGAAAGGCTGCGCATCAGCACTTCGCGCTCCTCCAGCGTGGAACGGGCGACCAGCGCGCCGAGGAGCGCCTGCCGTTTTCGGGTGGCGTCGACGCCATGCACTTCTGCAATCGCCTGAAGCTGCGCGTGCACTTCGGCCAGGGTCAGGGACGGTGTCGCGGGCGGTGCCGCTTCGGCCAGGGCCACGGCGCTCTGCAGCGTGGCGTACCCCACGTTCAGAACCCGATGGTCCGACTCGGCGAAGGTGCTTCCGGTCAGAAAGAGGACGGCCGGGGCGACTTCTTCGCGCCGGAGCTGCCGTAGAAAGTCCGCCACCAGGTGACCCTTCTCGAGGCGGCCGGAGGTCCGGGCAAGCTTCGAGACAAGCTTCGCCAGGTCCAGGAAAGGCGTCTCGGGAGTCACACCCATCAACGACTGCACCAGGTGGGCAGCGGCCGTGGCGGCACTGCCGGGAAGCGCCACCGGCTAGCGTGTGCCGGACTCAAGCCCAACGTTAGACGCACGCGGCCCCATCCGGCGGCGGCAAGGCCCGTCAGGGGGTTTCCGTGGCAACCCCGCCTGCCTAACTCAGCCAGTCGTCGAGGCGCCATGCGCATTCACTTCAGGCTCGTCGGTAGCGTCCGGAAATCATCGGTGCGGGCCAGCACCCCCAGCGCGTCCAGCAGCTTGGCCGGGGGTGCGACGAGCGTTCGGGCCGCCAAATCGAGCCAGCCACCGGTGCTGGTCACTCTGGCGGCAAGTCTTCCGTCCGTTCGGAAGAATTCGTCGCGCAACAACCATCGACTGCCATCGCTCGCCAGTCCAGCCGCGCAGAGGGTCACCCGGACCTGCTCCAGCAACTGCACCTCGCGGAAGTACTCCATCTCGTCCTTCTGGACGACCGGGCCCATCTCGAGGCGCACGAACTCGCTCATCGGGAAGCCATGTTCAGAAAAGAACAGCATCCGGACGTCTCCGCACTTCGACAGGAAGGCCGTATTGGCCATGTGCGAATTGAAATCCATGTCGGCCCAGCCAGCGAGCAGCGTCTTCTCGTACATTTCCGACTCCTTTGGGGCCGCCGTTGCCCCGGACTGGTGCCTAACACCGAGGAACTTTGGACTTCGCCGCTTGAAGGGGGGCCGGGGGCGCTCGTTCGAAGGAGGAACCATGCTGACACGCAGGCGTTTGCTTCAGGCTGCTGTGGGAACGGCGCTTGCCGCTACCACAACGAACGCACAGCAACAGGCCGGAGGGGCCCCCATCGGGAAGGTTCCCCAAGGCACCGACCGGGTTCCCGCGGGGGCGCCAGTCCCTCGACGGGAACTGGGCCGCACCGGCGAGCATGTTTCCATCGTCGGCCTCGGCGGCTACCACCTCGGAATTCCCACCGAGCAGGAGAGCATCAAGCTCGTCCGGATGGCGCTCGACCATGGAATGAACTTCCTCGACAACTGCTGGGACTATAACGGCGGCGAGAGCGAGCGGCGCATGGGGAAGGCGCTGCGCGACGGCTACCGCCAGAAGGCCTTCCTGATGACCAAGGTGGACGGCCGGACAGCCGCCTCGACACGCCAGCAGCTCGAGCAGTCGATGAAACGCCTGGGGGTCGATGTCGTCGACCTAGTGCAAATCCATGAAGTCATCCGACCTGATGACCCGGAGCGCTGCTTCGCCCCGGGTGGCACCATCGAGGCGCTGGTGGCGGCCCGCAAGGCCGGAAAGCTTCGATTCATCGGCTTCACCGGGCACAAAGACCCGGACATTCACCGGCACATGCTCGACGTCGCGCGGCAGCACGGCTTCCGCTTCGACACCGTACAGATGCCCATCAACGTCCTCGACGCGCACTACCGCAGCTTCCAGCACAATGTCATTCCGGTCGCTCTTCAGGACGGCACTGGCGTGCTGGGCATGAAGCCCATGGGCGCGGGCCTGATTCTGGAGTCCGGCGCAGCGACGGCCGAAGAATGCCTGCGCTACGCGATGAGCGTCCCGGGCATCAGCGTGACGATTACGGGCTGCGACAGTGTGGGAGTCCTCGAGCAGGCACTGTCGATTGCGGTGAATTTCCACCCGATGTCGGACACCGTCCCGCGAGAGGCTTCTAGCGCAAACATCGGCTGCGGCCCGGGACGGCAAATGGGAGAAATTCAAGACGACGCACCAGTTCGACGGAACCGTGCACAACGAGCGCTGGCTCACCTCCGCCCAAATGTGACGGACGCGACAGATGGCGCTTCGTGAAACGGCCGGCGACTATTCCGGACGTCACGCGCCGAGCCACGCCGGGCAGCGGGCGGGTGAGCCGGCGCTGGTTCCCCGCCCAAGAAGGCGTCCACCCGCCTCGCGACTCACGGCTTCTTCTGTGACGACGCCTCCCGTTTCCGACGGACCGTCACCGACTCGCCGCCAATGCCCCAGTTGTCGGTGTCGACCTCGTCGATGACCACCACGGTGGTGGCTGGGTTCTTTCCCAATTTGTCGCGCAGCATTTCGGTCACCAGTCGAATCAGCTCCGCCTTCTGTTCGGTGGTGACGCCTTCGCGGGTGATTCTGATGTTCACGTAGGGCATTGCTTTCTCCTCAAGGAAGCGAAGCGGCAGCCAACGCCGGTCCACGTTGCAGCCGAGGGAACACAGAATAGGCCGGCAGGCCAAGCCTTGGGGCGGGCGCAAGCCAGCGGCGTGTGCCGTAGCCTCGACCGGACGAAACTCGGTATGAGTCCGCCCACCTGCCGGGAGGGCCCGAGTCATGGCCATTGGCACACGTCTGACCAAGTTACTCGACGTCCAGCACCCCATCCTGCTCGCCCCCATGGACCAGGTGGCGGATGGGCGGCTGGCAGCGGCCGTGAGTCGAGCGGGCGGCTTCGGAATCATCGGCGGAGGCTACGGCGACCAGGCCTGGCTGGTGCGTGAGCTGGAGGCGGCGGGCGATGCCCGCGTCGGGGTCGGATTCATCACTTGGAGCATGGCCCGACGGCCTCACCTTCTGGATTTGGTGCTCGAACGTCGGCCGCCCGCCGTCATGCTGTCCTTCGGGGAAGTCGCCCCACATGCCCAGAAGATTCAACGGGCCGGCGCACTGCTGATTCGTCAGGTCCAGACGCTCGCCCAGGCGAAGGACGCCGCGGCCCGCGGGGCGGACATCCTCGTCGCACAAGGGGCCGAGGCCGGAGGCCACGGCATTGCGCGCGGCACGTTTCCCCTCGTCCCGGCGGTCGTCGACGTGGCTGGTGGGATTCCCGTCGTTGCGGCAGGTGGCATCGCGGACGGCCGTGGGCTGGCCGCGGCCCTCATGCTGGGGGCCGAGGGCGTCCTACTGGGGACCCGCTTCTACGCCACCCAGGAGGCTGCCGGCTCCGCCACTGCCAAGGCGCGAATCGTGGCGGCCTGTGGCGACCAGACCATCCGCAGCATCCTGTTCGACATTGCGCGGCGCAACGTGTGGCCCGCCCCCTACTGCGGGCGGGTGCTGCAGAACAGCTTTTCCGAGCGCTGGCGTGGACGTGAGGCAGAGTTGTTGCAGCACCAAGACGAAGAGGGAGCGCGCTATGCCCAGGCGCGCGCGGAAGACGACTTCGAGACGGCCGCCGTCATCGCTGGAGAGGCGGTGGACTTGATTAACGAAGTCCTGCCTGCCGCCGACGTGGTGGACAGCATGGTGAGGCAAGCAGAGTCCTTGCTGGCGGCCGCCTCGAGCCGCTACCACCGGTAAACCGGGCGTTGGTGGTTCACGGCGGGCCGCGACCGTCACGCCACCGCGGGACGCCGTCGCACCGACGTCGGCTCCTACCCGTTCAGTCGGCGCTTCAGGTAGGCGGCGCCGCGCGCATCCAGGTAGACGGCCTCGTCCGTCTTCACCACCCGAAGGACGACGCCCTGGCAGCCGGGGCAGCGCAGGACGACGCCCGGGGCATGGGTGAAGGCGAGCAGCGTGGCCACCGCACCGACGGCGCCGCAATGCGCGCACTGACAGGGACAGCCAGTCATGTCGCCAGCGAAGACCTCACCCAGCAGCCCGGCCACGGAGTTTCCGTCAAGCATCAGCTCCCGACCGACGTCAGTCATGTTGCGTTCTCCTTCCCAGTCGGTCCGAAGCGCTCGGTCCGGATTCTTTCCGGGGCCACGCCGAGGTCGACAAGGGCGTTCGCTGCAGCCTCCACCATCAGGGTCGGGCCGCACACGTATGTCAGAAACGTCCGCCCCAACGGGTGGCTCACCTCCTGCAGCATGGCGCGGTCAATGCGTCGCGCGTACCCCGTCCACCCCGGGGGCGGCATGCGGGTAAAGGCGTAGGCCACCTCCACGCCATTCTGGGCGGCGTGCAGGGCATCCAGTTCCGTCCGGTAGATGACGCTCGCCGGACGGGCGGCGCTGTACAGGAGGCGGACGGGCGTCGTCGCCCGCACCGCCGCACGGTGACGAAGCATCGCCATGAGCGGGACGACGCCCGACCCGCCGGCCAGCAGAAGCAGCGGGCCACCCATCCCCACTTCCCAGACGAAGTAGCCCCCGATGGGCCCCCGCACCTCCACTTCGTCCCCCACCACGAGTTCCTCGGTCAGGTATGTCGAGACCTCCCCGTCGGGCAAACGCTCGACCGTGAGCTCAATCCTCCCGGAGCGCTCAGGCGCCGAGGCGATGGAGTAGCTGCGCTGCGCCTGGTAGCCGTCCGCCGCGACGAGGCGAATGTCGTAGTGCTGCCCGGGAAGGTGGCGGGTCCAGCGCGGCAGCTCGAGCTCCAGTGTCTTGACGGTGGGCGTCTCGACCCTCAGTCCGCTCACCCGCGCAATCTGCCAGTCCAGCGTGCTCCTCCTTGGGGGGGACGTCGGCCTTCAGCTGTAGCGCTCTTCTCGCCAGGGGTCGCCATGGTTGTGGTACCCGAGCGACTCCCAGAAGCCGGGGGTGTCGGCCTCGGTCAGCCTCAGGCCTCGCACCCACTTCGCGCTCTTCCAGAAGTAGAGCTGCGGGACCACCAGCCGGGCCGGGCCGCCGTGCTCGGCTTCCAAGGGCTTGCCGTCGTAGGTGTGAGCGATGAAGGCTTGGCCGTCCATCACCTCGGCCACTGGCAGGTTGGTGGTGTAGCCCCCGTCACAGAAGGCTGTGAGAAAGGCTGCCCGCGGGTCCCGCTCAACGTGCGCGAAGAGGGTGTCGAGACTGACGCCGCCCCAGCGGGTGTCCAACTTGCTCCACTTGGTGACGCAGTGGATGTCGACGACGAAGGTCTCGCTGGGAAGCTTGAGGAATTCCTCCCAGCTCGAAGCGCGCCGGCTTGCCCACCAGGCCTTCGATGGAGAAGCTCCAGCGCTCGAGCGGAGTCCTGGGCGTCGGTCCGGCCGAGAGCACCGGAAAATCCGTCGTCACGTACTGGCCCGGCGGAACGCGGCCGGCGAGGCCCGGCGCGCGCCGCTTGCCGACGAAGCCGCGGGAGACAAAGGGTTTGGCCATCTCGTTTCCCTCCTTGGGCCAGGCCAGCAGCCGCCCCCGGGGCGCCCGAAGAGGACACCACCGCGGCCCCCGGCGTGGCAAGCCGTGTGGAATCTTCAATGCGCCAGCATGGTGAAGCCAATCCAGCGGGCGACGGCGACCACGCCGAGCCAGCACAGCAAGGAGACGCCTCCGGCCAGCCGCGCGCGCCAGGGAGGCCGCGGGGCGTTGCCCCACGTCTTCTAGGCTGCGCCGCGCCCACCAGTGGAAGGAGGCCATGTTCAGCCCGGCCAGCACGAGCAGCGCCATCTTGGCCTGCAGGTAGGGGTTACGCGCGTAGGCCGGCGCGTTCGAGGCAAACAACAGAAAGCCCGAGGCGACCGCCAGGGCGAAGGCGGCCCAGGTGAGGGGAAGCACGTCCCGGAGAACGCGCTGCACGGACCGGTCGCGCCAGGCAACGCCGAGGAGGCGCAGGTCGACGACGCTGATGGAGCCCACCACCAGCGTGATGGCCAGTACGTGGACGCACTCAATCCAGGGAAAGGCAATCTCGTTCTCGCGGATGGCATTGGCCCAGCCCGTCGCGTAGAGCCACTCCAGCCACCCGGTCACCGGCTGCACCCACCTCGCGTCACTCAACGGACACCCATGTACGCAATCCACCGGCCAGCGCAGAGGATGGCCACCCACAGCCCGATGGAGGCGGTGCCGAAGAAGCGGGCCACCCGGCTGCGCCAGGCGGCTGGCACCCCAGTAGTCGGGGCTGTGGCGCAGTGGCCGCCCGGTGGCCGCGGTGAGGGCGAGCGCGGTCACCAGCAGCACCATCTTCAACTGGAAGGCGGGGTTGAGGAGGGAGCGCGCCGGCTCGGCGGCAATCATGACCGCGCCACTCACCAGCAGAAGGCCAGCACCGACGTCCAGATGACGGGAAGGAAACGCGCGAGACGCGCGCCAGGGGCGCGTCGATGCCGCGCAGGCCGAGCAGGCGGAGGTTGAACAGCAACATGGCGCCCATCACCGCGGCGATGGCCAACAGGTGCACCGTCTGCACCGCCGGCACCACCCATTCGCGCGTCTGGAGCTGCCGGCTGAAGGGCGTCAGTTCCAGCCAGGCACAGAAGGCGGCCACCGCTGCACGCATCGCCCCACCTTAGTCGCTCGGCCGGCGCCCGATCACCGGATTTCCCCGGCCCGCTGGGCCCTCGACCGTCGTCAGCCGCGGGCCGGCGGGGACTGCGGCAGCAAGGAGGCGAGGTCGACCTCGGGCCCGTCCAGCGGAGAGCAGCGTCCCGGGCGCATAGGGCAGCCGCAGCAGCTCCTCCCGGCTCAAGACCCAGCACGCGCGCCAGGCGGCCCATCGGCCAGCTGGCCCGCAGCGCCTCGAACTCCTCGTCGGAGAGCTCCTCCAACGTCTAGGTCGCGCTCGTCATAGACGAGGGTCTCGCCTCCCACCGGGGCGCCGGCGCCGTAGGCCGTCACCGCCTCGAAGCGGTCCGGGTCGAAGGCGTAGGCGTGCACCGTCGCCTCGAAGGCGGAGGAGAGGGCGGCGGCGAGCGACTGGTGCTCGCGGTACCACTGCGCACCGGCCGGACCGTAGGTGTGGGGCCCGTCATAGGCCAGGCGGACCAGCTTCCGCCCGGTGTCGACGGACACCAGCAGCGCGGCCGCTTCTGGCGACTGTCCATCCGCCTCGAGTGCGGCGCGGCCGAGGCGTTGCAGCGACACGCCCGCCACGCCCTCGGCCCGGAGGAGGTAGCCACCATGGGCGTCGATTCGGGGGCCGAGCACGGGAAGAGTGTTCAGCAGCTTCTAAGCGCCGTCCGGGCGCCTTGCCAAGAGCGCGCAAAGGCTTAGGTTGAGGCCCATGCGAATCGACCAGTTCACCGTCAAGGCGCAGGAGGCCATCCAGGCCGGCCAGGCCCTGGCCCGTCGCGCCGGCAACCCCCAGTACGAGCCGGAGCACCTGGCCCTGGCGCTGCTCGACCAGGAGCAGGGCCTGGTGCCGGCCATCGTCCAGCGGGTGGGCTCCGAACCGCAGCTGCTCCGCGACCGGCTGCAGGAGGCGCTCGGCAAGCTTCCCAAGGTGTCCGGGGGCGAGGGGGCCAACCTCTCCCAGCGGCTTCTGAAGCTGTTCGACAAGGCCGAGGACGAGGCCAAGTCGCTCAAGGACGAGTACGTCTCCAGCGAGCACCTGCTGCTGGCGGCCATCTCCGACAAGGGCCCGGTGGGCGAGGTCCTCAAGGCCTCCGGGATTACCCACGCCCGCGTGCTCTCCGTCCTCAAGGAGTTGCGCGGCGGCAGGCGCGTCACCTCCCAGGAGGCGGAGGACACCTACCAGGCGCTGGAGAAGTACGGCCGCGACCTCACCGCGGACGCCCGGGCCGGCAAGCTCGACCCCGTCATCGGCCGCGACGAGGAGATTCGGCGCGTCATCCAGGTGCTGAGCCGGCGCACCAAGAACAACCCCGTCCTCATCGGCGAGCCGGGCGTGGGCAAGACGGCCATCGTCGAGGGCCTGGCCCGCCGGATGGTCGACGGGGACGTCCCGGAGGGACTGAAGGACAAGCGGCTGGTGGCGCTGGACCTGGGCGCCATGGTGGCCGGGGCGAAGTTCCGCGGCGAATTCGAGGAACGGCTGAAGGCCGTGCTGCACGAGGTGGCCGCCGCGGAGGGCCAGCTCATCCTGTTCATCGACGAGTTGCACACCCTGGTCGGCGCCGGGAAGGCCGAGGGGGCCATGGACGCCGGCAACATGCTGAAGCCGGCGCTGGCCCGCGGCGAGCTGCACTGCATTGGCGCCACCACCCTGGACGAGTACCGCAAGTACATCGAGAAGGACGCGGCGCTGGAGCGGCGCTTCCAGCCCGTCATGGTGGGCGAGCCATCGGTGCAGGACACCATCAGCATCCTGCGCGGGCTGAAGGAACGCTACGAAGTTCACCACGGGGTCCGCATCCAGGACGCCGCGCTGGTGGCCGCGGCCACCCTGTCCAACCGCTACATCGCCGACCGCTTTCTGCCCGACAAGGCCATTGACCTGGTGGACGAGGCGGCCAGCCGGCTGCGCATCGAGATTGACTCCATGCCCACGCCCATCGACGACATCCGCCGGCGGATGACGCAGCTGGAGATTGAGCGCGAGGGGCTGAAGAAGGAGTCAGACGCCTACGCCCGGGAGCGGCTGGCGGCGCTGGAGAAGGAGCTCGCGAACCTGCGCGAGACGTTCGGCACGCTGAAGGCCCACTGGGAGGCGGAGAAGGCCGCCATCGCCAAAATCCGTGCCGCCAAGGAGAAGCTGGACAAGGCGCGCACCGAGCAGGCGGCGGCCGAGCGGCAGTCGGACCTCAACCGCGCCGCCGAGCTGAAGTTCGGCACCATCCCCGCCCTGGAGCGGGAGCTGGAGGAACAGAACAAAAAGCTGGCCGAGCTGCAGAAGAAGCAGAAGTTCCTCAAGGAGGAAGTGGACGCCGAGGACATCGCCCAGGTGGTGGCGAAGTGGACGCACATCCCGGTCTCCCGGCTGATGGAGGGCGAGGTCCAGAAGCTCATCCACATGGAGGAGCGCCTGGAGAAGCGGGTGGTGGGGCAGCGACTGGCCCTGGAGGCGGTGAGCAATGCCATCCGGCGTGCCCGCAGCGGGCTGCAGGACCCCAACCGCCCCATCGGCTCCTTCATCTTCCTCGGCCCCACCGGCGTGGGGAAGACGGAGACGGCCAAGGCGCTGGCGGAGTTTCTCTTCGACGACGAGAACGCCCTCATCCGGCTGGATATGTCCGAGTACATGGAGAAGCACGCCGTCTCCCGCCTGGTGGGCGCGCCGCCGGGGTACGTCGGCTACGACGAGGGTGGGCAACTGACCGAGGCCGTCCGCCGGCGGCCCTACGCGGTGGTGCTGCTGGACGAGATTGAGAAGGCCCACCCGGACGTCTTCAACGTCCTGCTCCAGATTCTCGACGACGGCCGCCTGACCGACAGTCAGGGGCGCACCGTCGACTTCAAGAACACGGTGCTCATCATGACGTCCAACCTGGGCAGCCAGGGGCTGGTGGCGCTGGAGGGCAAAGCGCTCGACGAGGCGGCCCGCGAGCGGGTGATGGATGCTTTGCGCGCCCACTTCCGGCCGGAGTTCCTCAACCGCGTGGACGAGGTCGTCATCTTCGAGGCGCTGAAGAAGAGTGACTTGCACCACATTGTGGACATCCAGCTGGGCCGGCTGAAGAAGCTGCTCGAGGACCGGAAGCTGACGCTGGAGGTGACGGACGGGGCCAAGACCTTCCTCGGCGAGCACGGCTATGACCCGGTGTACGGGGCACGGCCGCTCAAGCGAGCCATCCAGAAGTACCTCCAGGACCCGCTGGCCCTGAAGGTGCTGTCGGGTGAGTACATCCCGGGCGATACGGTGCGGGTGGAGGCGGGCAAGGGCGAGCTCCGCTTCGCCAAGCCCGCCCGCGCCTAGTGCGCCCGGGGCCGCCAGTTTCCAAGTGCCGTCCCGGGGAAGGGGCAGACGGCCAGGGCGGACTCGTGCCAGAAGGCTGAGTCGTGGACGTCACCGTCGTCGGCGCCGGCGTCATCGGCCTCACCACCGCCGTGGAATTACAGGCCGCCGGCCACACCGTGCAGGTGGTGGCCGCCGCGCGGGGAGACGCCACCACCTCCGCCGTCGCCGGAGCGGTGTGGTTTCCCTTCCGGGCGGACCCCCCGGCCCGGGTGAATGGCTGGGCGCGGCGCTCGCGCGAGCGGCTGGAGGTCCTGGCCGCCAGCGTTCCCGAGGCCGGGGTGGACGTCCTCACCTTGTACGAGGCGGCCGAGGGGGACGAGGCGCCGTGGTGGGCGCCCAGCGTGCCCGACCTAACGTGGGTGCCCGACTCCCCGCTCGGCTGCGCGGCTTGGCGCTTCCGGGGCCCACGGGCCGAGCCACGCCTCTTCCTCTCCTGGCTGGAGAGGCAGCTGCAACGGCCCATCCATCAGCAGACGGTGACGTCGCTCGAGAGCCTCGCCGGGGAGGCGGTGGTGCACTGCACCGGCCTCGGAGCGCGGGCCCTCACCGGCGACGCCTCGCTGCAGGCGGTGTACGGCCAGGTGCTGCTGGTGGCGCCGGGCGAGTTGGACATGTCGCTCTCTCTGGCCGACGCCCGGGACGAGTCGGCCATGCTGTACACCATTCCCCGACGCCGCTCGGTCGTCCTGGGCGGGTGCGCCATTCCCTGTCCGGACACGCAGTCCCTCACCCCGGACCCGGTGCTGCGGGAACTCATCTTGGCGCGGGCCCGGGCCTCAGGGCTGCGGCACGGACCCGTCCTCTCGGAGAGGGCCGGGCTGCGCCCCTGCCGGCCCTCCGTCCGCCTGGAGCGCGAGGGGCGCCTCATCCACAACTACGGCCACGGTGGAGCCGGCTACACGCTGGCTTACGGGTGCGCCGAGGAGGTGGCCGCCTTGCTTCGGCGCTGAGGGGGAAGCCCTGGCCCCCGGCGGGCTTCGCCCTCGCGGCGTCGCACCCAGCCCGGGGCGTGCTAAGGCCGCTGGCATGACAAGACACTGGCGTCTGTCCATCGCCGTCGCGGCCTGCACCGTCCTTCCCGCGTCGGCGCAAAGCCCTGCTGCCTCGAGCGATGGGGAAGCCATTCGCACCGTCGTGACGCGCTTCACCAACGCCTGGAACCAGCATGATGCTCATGCCTTCTCCCTCGTCTTCGCGGAAACCGCGGACTTCACGAACGTGAAGGGGAGGGGCGCTTCCGGGCGCGCGTCCATCGAGCAGTTCCACGCCGGCCCTTTCCAGACTTTCTTCAAGGCCAGTCGCCTGACGGCCTCCCTCAAGACCGTCCGCTTCATCAAGCCCGACGTCGCCGCCGTGGATGTCCTGTGGGAGATGACGGGAGCCACCGACCCGAGCGGCGTGCCGATTCCGCTGCGGCAGGGACTGGCGAATTTGGTCATGACGAAGCAGGGCGAGTCCTGGTCGATTCTTGTGATGCACAACATGGACTTGCCCGTGGAGGCACCCAGCGCGAAGTAGCCTTCGGCCACGTGGCGAGGTGTTCTTGGACGACGCCCAGCCCAGCCCTTTCGTCCCGTCCCTGCGCCTCTGGCGACCAGCACACCTCGCGACGCGCCCGGGGGTCTGCACAGCCCCTGCACCCCGGGCCTTTCGCCTTCACTGGTACCGGACTTCCACCAGCACCAGGCCGTGCGGCGGCGCCGTCGGGCCGGCTCGCGTGCGGTCGCGGGAGGCCAGCACCTCCGCCACCCAGGTGACGGGCCGGCGGCCGCGCCCCACTTCCACCAGGGTGCCGACCAGGTTGCGCACCATGTGCTTGAGGAAGGCCGTGCCCTCCACTTCGAACTGGATGACGTCCTGGGACGAGAGGACGGAGAGCTCGCGCAGCGTCCGCAGCGTCGTCGGGGCCTCGCAGTTGGCGGCCCGGAAGGCCGCGAAGTCGTGGGTGCCCAGCAGCGGACGGGCGGCCTCGTCCATGGCGGCGACGTCCAGTGGGGCGAACAACTCCCAGTGCGTGCGCCGGCGCAGTGGCGAGCGCACCGGCCGGTTGGAGATGAGGTAGCGGTAGCGCTTCCCCTGGCTATCCCGGCGCGGGTCGAAGTTGTCCGCCACCTCCTCCGCCCCCACCACCGAGACGTCCGGGGGAAGCAGCGCCGAGAGGCCGCGCAAATAGGCCGTCAAGGGAAGGGCCCGCGGCGCGTCGAAGGCCACCACCTGCCCCAGCGCGTGCACGCCGGCATCCGTGCGGCCGGCCGCCTCGGTACCGACCGGCGCGCCGAGGAGCTCGCCCAGCGCGCGCTCCACCACCTCCTGCACGGACAGGCCGTTGAGCTGGCGCTGCCAGCCGACGTAGGCCGTCCCGTCGTACTCCAGCGTCAGCTTCAGGCGCGGCATCTACCGGTACTTGAGCCAGTCGCGAAGCACGTCGCGCGCCAGCTCCTCGGTGCCCAGTCCATGGCGCTCGGCCACCGTCTCGAGCGCCCGGCGCTCGGACTCGGACAGCGTCACCTCCAGTGGAGCGGCGTCCATGACCGGCACACCCTCGGGGTCGACCGGCCCGTCCAGCCGCCGCGCCAGCCGGGCGCGCTCCTCCTCCAGCTCACCGGCGAACAGCTGCTTCAGGAAATTGGAGAGGTGGATACTGGAGGGGCGGAAAGGGAATTGCCCCATCGCCCGCTCCAGGTCCCGCTGCATGTCCCAGGCGGAGGCGTAGCGCTTGTCGCGGTCCTTCTCCAGCGCCCGCATGACCACTTGCTCCACCGCCGGCGGGATGTCCGGCTTGAAGTAGGAGGGGCCGTAGATTTTCCCGTCGGTGATGGACTTGAGGACGGCCACCTCCGAGTCCCCGGTGAAGAGGCGGTAGCCCGTCAGCCACTCGTAGAGGACGACCCCCAGGGAGAAGATGTCACTGCGCTGGTCGAGTGGCTGCCCCAGGCACTGCTCCGGGCTCATGTAGGCGAGCTTCCCCTTAATCTCCCCGGCCTGCGTCTGGCCCACCTGCCCGCGCGCCTTGGCGATGCCGAAGTCCAGCACCTTCACCATGCCGTCGAAGGAGACGAAGACGTTTTCCGGCGTCACGTCGCGGTGGACAATGTGCAGCGGGTTGCCCCAGGCGTCCGCCTTCTGGTGGGCGTAGTAGAGGCCCTCGCACACCGAGGCGGCGATGCGCAGCGCATAGACGTGCGGGAAGGGAATGCCCATCGCGGCGGCCTTCGGAATAATCCGCGCCATGTCCCGGCCGAAGAGGTACTCCATGGCGATGAAGTAGCTGTCGCCGATGCGGCCCAATTCGTGGATTTGGACGATGTTGGGGTGGGTGAGCTGCGCTGGCCAGCCGGGCCTCGTTGAGGAACATGGTGACGAAGCCCTCCACCCGGGTCAGGCTCGGGAGGATGCGCTTGATGACCACCATCTTCTCGAAGCCCTCCATGCCGGCCTGGCGGGCGAGAAAAATCTCGGCCATTCCTCCCACCGCCAGGCGGTCGAGCAGGGTGTACTTGCCGAAGCGGGCAGGCGCTGGCGAGTCGGGCGCGCTCACGTCCTCGAGGCTAGCGCATTGCCGTCAAGCCGCAGCACCGCCACCTTGAGTCCAGCCGGCTCGCCGGCCACGGGAGGGAAGTCCACGCGGGACGGCCCGAGGGTGGCCAGGGGCCGGCCGGCGCGCCCGGCGGCGGCCAGGCCCTTGTGCAAAAGGGCGCCGAAGCGCTGCGCGGAGAGGCTGCGCTGGTTGCAGCAGGCGACCAGCATCCCCCCGGGGCGACACCACCCGGGCGGCCTGGGCCACCAGGGTCGGCATGTCCCGGGCGACGGAAAACGGTCCCGACGGGCCACGGGCGAAGGCAGGCGGGTCCAGCACCACCGAGGAGAAGGTGCGTCCGGCGCGCGCCAGCCGGCGCAGCCACGCGAAGACATCTCCGGCCAGGGCCTCCGCCACCTGGCCATTGAGTGCAGCGTTTTCCGCGGCCCAGGCCAGGGCCGCGCTGACTCAAATCCACGTTGGCCGCGGCCGCCGCGCCGCCGGCCAGCGCTGCGACGGCGAAGCCACCGGTGTAGGCGAAGCAGTTGAGGAGGCTGGTGTCGCGCGCGTGCGAGCGGACGAAGGCGCGTGTGTCGCGCATGTCCAGGTACAGCCCCACCGCCAGCCCTTCTGCGGGGCGGATGCGGAAGACGAGGCCCTCCTCCCGCACGTCCACCGCGTCCACCGGGACGCCGTGCACCGGGGCGGAGGGGGCCTGGGCGCGCAGCGCCTCCGGGGCCAGCCGGCTGGCCGCCTTCGGGCGTCGCTTCACGTACACCGCGCGGGGGGCACACTCGGCGATGAGGGCTTCCAGCAGGGGCCCCACCTCGACGTCGGCGTACAGGGCCAGCACCAGGACGTCCGCGAAGACGTCCACCGTGGCGTCCGGGATGCCATCCGCGCGCCCGTGCACCAGCCGGTAGGCGGTGGTGCGTCCGCCGGCCAGCAGGGGTGCCCGTCGCTCGGCCGCCCGGCGGAGGCGTGCGCGCAGGGTGCGCTCAGCGCCGGGCACGCCGGACCGCCACCGCCTCGCGCTCGAGTTCCAGGGCGTCGGCGCCAAGCAGCATCCCGTCGCGCAGCACCACCCGGCCCTCCACCACCGCCCACGCCACGCTGGCCCGCGCCGCCTCGGCGGCGACGTCAGCCGTCCAGGCGTCCTCGGCCGACAGCATGTTCAGAAGAACGAGGTCCGCCAGGCCGCCAGCGGCGAGGTGGCCCGCCCTTGCGCCGTAGAGGTCCCCCACCAGGTCCGCAGCGCCGCCGAGGAGGAGTGCCGGGCACCAGTTCCTCAGCCCACAGCCGCCCCAGCCGTCCTGCCTTGTGGCCCATGGCCAGAGCCGCATCCCACTGCTGCGGCAGGGTGCCCAGGCCCGAGGTGCCGAGGGCCACCCGGTGCTCGGGAATCCACAGCGCCTCGAAGCCGTGCCCCTCGGAGAGAAGGTCCCGCAGCGGGCACCAGGCCACCAGCGCCCCGCGCTCGGCCAGCACCCGCGCCTCATGTGCGTCGACGCACCGGGCGTGAGCGGTCACCGTCCGCGGGCCGAGCAGCCCATGGCGCGCCAGGCGCTCGACGCTGCGCACGCCATAGCGTTGGAAATTGAGGACAAGGTCTTCGTCGGTTTCTGCCAGGCCCAGGTGCACCACGGCCGAGGCGGCGGCGCTGGCGCCGGCCAGCCGGGCCAGCATCGGCTCGGGCGCATCCGAGAGGCGGGAGAGGCCCACCGCGCCGCGCACCAAAGGGTGGGCGGCCCAGGCCCGGACGAAGTCGACATTGGCTTCGAGCGGTGCCTCCCAGCCATCGCCGCCGGTGGCGTGCGCGGCCAGCAGGCGGATGCCGAGGCGCTCGGCCGTGAGGGCCTGGGTGGCCAGGGCCTCGGCTGGGTGCTCCACCGAGGCGAGATGCTCAAAGACGCAGGTTACGCCGGAGGCGAGGGCCCGGGCGAGCGACGCCGCGGTGAGGGCTTCCACCTCGGACGTCGTCCAGCGGGCGGAGGAGGGGGCGGGAGCGGTGAGGCGGGCATGGGCGTCGACTCGGCCGGGGACGAGGAGCCGGCCGCGAGCATCCACCGCCCAGTCGCCCGGCAGCGTCGGGGTGTCGGCATCCGGGCCCACCTGCGTCACCCGGTTGCCCTCCACCACCACCACGCGCCCCTGCGCGAGGCGTTCGCCCTCGAGCAGCGTGCAGTTCTTGAAGAGGAGCCGTCCGTCCATTCGGGTGCGCGGGGCAGCCCGTCCAGCGTAACCTTTCGGGCCCAGCACTCGCCATGGACATCCCCCTGCCCGACGCCCTGGCACGTCTCAGCTGGGGCGAGAACTTGCGCCTGGTCGAGGTGCGTGGCCGCTGCCAGCTGCTGGAGCGGCGGGGCCGGCTGGCGCCCGGGGAGACGCTGTCGGCCGCGCTCGACGTGGAGGAGGGCCGGGCCCGCCGACTGGACGCGCTGGCGCTGCAGGGCGGTGGGGTGGACTTCCTCCGGGTGGGGAGTGCGAGAAGGCGGAGGCTGGCTGCGGCTGTCGCTGTCTGTCGGCCGATGGCCTGCGCTACGCCTGGGTGCTGGACATCGACGCGGTGCTGCACCAGGCGCCGCCGGTCCAGCTGTCGCGTCTGTCGTCGGCCCTCAGCCATGAATTGCGCAACCCGCTGTCCAGCGTGAAGCTCTCGGTGCAGACCCTGGCCCGCAACCCGGACCTGTCGGCGCGCGACCAGCGGCGGCTCACCATCGCCCAGCGGGAAATCCGCACCCTGGAGCGGCTACTCACCATGCTGGCCGAGTACGCCCGGGACCGCCCGGCGATGGTGGAGGCGGTGGGGTTGCGGGAGTTGGTGGTTCAGGCCGTCGACGGCCATCTCCTTGGAGCTGCGGGGGCGCCAGCAGGCGGTGCGGGTGGACGCCCCGGAGGGCCTTCCGCCAGTGCGGGCCGACGCCCACCGCACCGGGCCGGTGCTCTCGCAGCTCCTCCTCAACGTCGCCGCCGCGCTTCCAGAGGGGTCCGCGGTCGAGGTGCAGCTCCGCCCCCGGCCAGGCGGCGGCGCGCTGCTCGACGGTGCGGGACCTGGCCGCCACGCTGTCGGCCGAGGAGCAGGCCCAGGCCTTTGAGCCGTTCGGGTCCCGGCTGGCCCGGGGCGCCGGGCTGTCCCTGGCCGCGCTGCGCCAAGTCCTGCTGCACCAGCAGGGCGGGGCCGAGGTGCACACGGACGAAAAGCCTGGCACCCTCTTCACCTTGGCCTTCGCCCCTGGCTGAGCGTCCCGTCTTCCCTATGTCTCCCCCCCGCCCCAACGACACCCTGCTCATCGTCGACGACGACGCGTCGTTGCTCGAGACGCTGACGCTGCACTTCGAGGAGGTGGAGCGCCAGGGGGAGCCGCGCTTCCACGTCGTCACCGCCACCACCGCCGAGGCGGGGCTGCAGGCGGCGAGCGCCAGCTCACCCTCCCTCGTCATCCTGGACATGATGTTGCCCGACCGGAGCGGGCTGGACCTCATCGAGGAGATGCGCGAGCGCTGTGGGGACGCGCCCATCATCCTCGTCACCGCCTACCACGACATGGAGTCCACCATCCGGGCGATGAAGCTGGGGGCCTTCGACTACGTGCACAAGCCCTTCCCGGACCCGGGCGTCCTGGACCTGGTGGTGGAGCGAGCGTTGCAGATCCGGCAGCTGTCCCGCCGGGCGCTGGCGGCGGCGGCCGGCGTCCCGGCCGCGGCACGCCTGGGCGACATCGTCGGCCGGTCGCCCGTCATGCAGGCACTGGTGAAGGAGATTGGACGGGTCGCCGCCGCGACCCGGGCCTCGGTGCTCATCACCGGCGAGTCCGGGACCGGCAAGGAACTGATTGCCCGGGTCATCCACAACTACAGCTACGACGAGCCCCGGCCCTTCGTCGGCATCAACTGCTCGGCGATTGTGGACACGCTGCTCGAGTCGGAACTGTTCGGACATGAGCGCGGAGCCTTCACCGGCGCGGTGGCCCTGAAGCCGGGGAAGTTCGAGTTGGCCGAGGAAGGCACCATCTTCCTCGACGAGATTGGCGACCTGTCACTGCCGCTGCAGGCGAAGCTGCTGCGGGTGCTGCAGGAGCGAGAGTTCGAGCGCGTGGGCGGGGTGAAGCGCCTGCCGCTGGGGGCGCGCGTCATCGCCGCCACCCACCGGGACCTCGCCGCGGAAGTCCACGCGGGCCGCTTCCGGGAGGACCTCCACCAGCGGCTGAAAGTCATCACTCTGCATGTCCCGCCGCTGCGGGAGCGCCCGGACGACATCCCGGCGCTGGTCCAGGCGCTGCTGGAACGGATTAACGAGAAGGTGCACCAGCGCGTCCACCGGGTGCCGCCGGAAGTCCTGGACCACCTGCAGGCCCTCCCCTGGCGGGGCAACATTCGGGAACTGGAGAACGTCCTCACCCGCGCCGTGGTGCTGGCCCCGGCGGACGTGCTGCTGGCCGAGCACCTGCCACCTCTCGAAGCTGCGCCACGCCCCGCGGCACCGGCCGCGGACTGGCCGACCGAGGGCGCCGCTACCGACGCTGGCCGAGGCCGAGCGACTTCTCATCTCGCGCGCGCTGACGCTGACCCACGGGCACAAGGGCAAGGCCTGCCAGCTTGCTGGGCATCAGCCGCCCCACCCTCGAACGCAAGCTGGCCAAGTACCAACTCCAAGAAACGTTTGCTCGCCGCCTGAAGACCGTCTCCTGACGGACGCTGTCTCGGTCGCGACACTGTCTCGTTTCAATTGAACGAAACGTTTAATCTGTACAAAACGTTACAACTTCGACAGTGTGAATTACGCAAACTCTGCGTCAACCCCTCGAAGTTGCGATTAGGGTGTGGTGGCATACACCTTGGAAGTGAGTGTTTTCATGATGACTCAACCGCTGGGTTCCAACGTGGTGTCCTCCTCGACTCCCTCTGGCATGTTGGTGTCCCCCCGCCGAACAGAAGCCGGCCGTCCTGCCGCCCCGCTGCTGGAAGGGGCGCTGCAGACATTTCCCCACCAGGCCGTCATCTACCGGCAAGGCGAGCCGCTGCAGACGGCGTACTTCGTCAAGACGGGGCGGGTGCGCCTGCTGCACCTCGGACGCAACGGTCGCGCGGCGGTCTTCGCCATCCTCCGGGCCGGCGACGTCTTCGGCGACGTCTTCCGTCCGGAGGGCGCCACCGCGGATGAGATGGCCGTCGCCGGTGGCGAGGTGGGGCTGTGGGCCCTGGAGGGCCGGACGCTGCGCACGCAGCTGGAGGCCGAGCCGGCCCTGGGCGTGGAACTGGTGCGGGCCTACGCCGAACAGGTGCGCGGTCTGCGCGCGCGCGTCCTCGGGCTCACCTTCAAGGAAGTGCCGGCGCGGCTGGCGGAGACACTCCTCAGCGTGGCCGAGGCCCACGGCGAGCGCTGCGCGCACGCCGGGGAGACGGACTTGCGCGGGATTACCCAGCAGGACTTGGCTGACCTGGTGGGCGCCTCGCGCTCCTTCGTCTCGACCCTCGTCAATGAGTTGAAGCGCGAGGGCATCCTCGGCAACGTCGGCCGGGTGCTGTGCATCCGTGACCAGAAGGCGCTGCGGCGGCTGGCAGCCGCGGAGGCCTAGCCCTGTAGTTAACGCGGCCCGGCGAGGCTTTTTTGGGCGCCACTGGGCCGTCGCCGTGTCAGGTTGGGAGGAGCCGTGGTGCCTTCCACGTCCCCCCTCACCGCCTCGACGCCTCCGGTGGCCGAAGCACACGCCGCCGAGGCCGCCTCCCGGCTGGCGCTTGCCGAGGCCCTCGACCGGCGCATGGCCCGGGTGGCCAACGGGCGTGCCGCCACCTTCCTCGGGGCGGCTGTCCTCACCGGCCTGGCCATCTTCGAGCGGGCGCCGGCGGCTGGCCTGGGGCGGTGCTGCCGCCTTCGCGCTGGCCTACGCCCTGCTTGCCATCCACCACGCGCGGCTGCTGGCCCGCGAGCGGCGGGCGCGCGCCGAGGCGGACTGGCACCGCCGCGCGCTTGCCCGCCTGGATGGCACCTGGCCCACGACGCTGGCCTCCAAAGGCGAGCGCTTCGCCGACACGCACCACCTCTACACGTCGGACTTGGACGTCTTCGGCCCGGGCTCCCTCTTCCAGTGGCTGGATGAGACGGCCACCGGCGCGGGCGAGGAGGCGCTGGCCGCCTGGCTGCAGGCGCCCGCGGCGGCAGCAGACGTCCTGGAGCGGCAACAGGCGGCACAGGAGCTTTCCCTGCTGCAGGACGTCCGGCGCGACCTGGCCGTGGCCGGGCGTCTGGCGGCGGCCGGTCGGCCGAGTCCGCGGGCCTTTCTCGCCTGGGCGGAGGGCCCACCCCGGCTCGGGCCAGCTCGGCTGGGCCCGACCGTTGGCCTGGGCCCTGCCGGCCCTCACTCTGACGAGCCGCCATCCTCGCCTCCTTCGGCGTCGTGCCGCGCCTTGTCCCGTGGCTGGCGGTGGCCGCCCAGCTTCTGGTGGTGGGCCTCACCCGGCGCCGCCTGGCCGAGGCCTGGGACAGCCTGGCCGTGGCCGAAGCCGGGGGCGCCACGCTGGGCAGGTCCTTCCGGCGGCTGGAGAAGGTGCACTTTCACTCGCCACTGCTGCCTCCGGCTGACCTCCGGCCTCTCCCCGCCGGGAGCGCCGGTGAGTGCCCGCATGCGCCACTTCGCCCGGCTCCTCGGGCTGGCCGAGGCGCGCCGAAACCAGCTGCACCCGGTGGTGCACCTGCTGACGCTGTGGGACGTCCACGTCCTGACCCGGCTGGAGGACTGGCGCCAGCAGAACGGCGGCCTCATCCGCGGCTGGCTGGAGGCCCTGGCCCAGGTGGAAGCCCTCTGCTGCCTCGGTAACGTGACGGCGGACCACCCGGAATTCCACTTTCCCGGGGTGGACGCCGGGCCCGGCCCACCTGTCCGCCCAGGGGCTGTGGCACCCGCTTTTGCGCGAGGCCGTTCCCAACGACGTGGAGTTACCGCACGCGGGCTTCCTCCTCCTCGTCACCGGCTCCAACATGTCCGGCAAGTCCACGCTGCTGCGCGCCATGGGCGTCAATGCAGTGCTGGCCCTGGCCGGCGCCCCGGTGGCGGCGCAGCGGCTCAGCTTCGGGCCGGCTGCAGGTGGTGACCAGCATGCGGGTGCAGGACTCGCTGTCAGCCGGCGTGTCCTTCTTCCACGCCGAGGTGCTGCGGCTGAAGGCGGTGCTGGAGGCGGCGGCGGCGGTGCCCGGGCACGCCCTGGTGCTCCTCGACGAGATTCTCCTCGGCACCAACTCCGGCGAGCGCCGCGTCGCCTCGCGGGAGGTGCTGCGGCTTCTCCTCGAGGCCCGCGCGCTGGGCGCTGTCACCACCCATGACCTGGCCCTGGCCCGGCTGGAGACGGAGCACCCCGGCAGCCTGCGGGCGGTGCACTTCCAGGACCATGTCGAGGATGGGCAGATGCGCTTCGACTACCAGCTGCGCGAGGGCGTCGTGCGGACCACCAATGCGCTGCGGCTGATGCAGCAGGCCGGCATCCCGGTGCGGGCGCACCCGCCGGGGGAGAGTAGCTAGTGGCCCGACGCGACCCGCATTCCTGGGCAGACGAGGCCCAGCCGCGCCAGCAGCACCTGCGCTGGACGGCCCGGGTGGACTTCGCCGCCCGGCGCCTGGTGGGCACCGCCGCGCTGCAGTTTGACCGCGGAGGGACAGCGGTGGACCTGGACACCCGGGGGCTGGAGGTGGACGCCGTCACCACCCCGGCCGGCGCCCCGCTGCCCTTCTCCCTCGGCCCGGCCGACGCCGTTCTGGGCGCGTGCTTGCGCATCCAGCTTCCCGCGGATGGGGCAAGCTGCGTGGTGCACTACCGCACCGGCGCGGAAGCCACCGCGCTGCAGTGGCTGAGCGAGGTGCAGACCGCCTCGCAGCGCTCACCCTTCCTCTACAGCCAGTGCCAGGCCATTCACGCGCGCTCGGTGGTGCCGCTCCAGGACAGTCCGCGCTTCCGCCTCACCTACGAGGCGGCCGTCACCGCGCCCGCGGGACTGCAGACGCTGATGGCCGCGCGCTCGGTGGACCGCACCGAGGCGGGCGCCGAGGCCACCGGTCGCTGGGCCATGCAGCAGCCCATTCCGCCCTACCTCTTCGCCTTCGCGGTGGGCGCACTGCAGAGCCGGGACCTCGGACCGCGCAGCCGCGTGTGGGCCGAGCCCGAGGTGCTCGATGCGGCGGCGTGGGAGTTCGCCGAGGTGAACACGATGCTGACCCAGGCCGAGCAGCTGCTCGGGCCGTACGTTTGGGGACGCTTCGACGTCCTGGTCCTGCCGCCCTCCTTCCCCTACGGCGGCATGGAGAACCCCACCCTCACCTTCCTCACCCCCACCGTCCTGGCCGGGGACCGAAGCCTGGTCAACGTGCTGGCCCACGAGCTCGCGCACAGCTGGACCGGCAACCTCGTCTCCAATGCCTCGGCGGAGGACTTCTGGCTGAACGAAGGCTTCACCGTTTTCGTCGAGCGCCGGTTGCTGTCGGTGCTGGAAGGCCCGGAGGCGGTGGCCCTTCACGCCGCCGTGGGGCGACAGTCCCTAGACGACGCGGTGGCCGGCTTCCGCAGCCGGCCGTCCCTCACCCGGCTGCGCACCCACCTGCAGGGCGTCGACCCCGACGACGCCTACAGCCAGGTGCCGTACGAGAAGGGGTACCTCTTCCTCCGGGCGTTGGAGGACGCCGTGGGCGCCGTTCCCTTCGACGCCTTCCTCCGCCGCTACCTGCACCGCTTCGCCTTCCAGAGCCTCACCACCGAGGAGTTTCTCGACTTCCTTCGGGCCGAGCTCCCCGAGGCCCTCGCCCGGGTGGACGTCCCCGCCTGGGTGGACGGCGAGGGCGTGCCTGCCGGCGCCCCGTCGCCGGCCAGCGCGCGGCTGGGTGCGCTGCAGTCTTTGGGCCTGCAGTTGCCGGAGGCAGCCGAGGCCCGCGCCTTCCGCCCTCTGGAGTGGCAGGTCTACCTGGGGCGGCTCCCGCGGCCGACGCCACGGGCCACGGTGGAGGCGCTCGACGCGAACTTCCACCTCACCGCCTCCCACAACCCCGATGTGCTGGTCGCCTGGCTCGTCCCTGCACTGTCCGCCGGGCACGCCCCCGCCCTGGCACGCACCGAGGCCTTCCTGGGCGAAGTGGGCCGGATGAAGTACCTCAAGCCCCTCTACGCGGCGCTGCTGGCCCGGGAGGACACGCGGGCGCGGGCGGAGGCCTGCTTCCAACGTTACTGCAGCCGCTACCACGCCATCGCCGCAGCCGGCATCGAGGCCCTGCTTCGACGAAGCCCCGGCTAGAAACCTCGTCCGGGGGCGCCACCCAGGGTGAAGCGGTTCGCGAGCGGACGCACTTCGCCGAAAAAACGCACTGCGCCCGCCGGTCTCGGTTCCCCGAGTCGGGCGGGCGCAAAGCGTTAGGGGATGGCGGCTAGCGGCCGACGTTGTCCAGTTCGGACTCCGCACAGCCCGGACCGTTGTCCGCATCCGCATCCGCGGTGGGCTGCGTGTCGGCCACAGCGACCTCCACGCCGGCACTGCGGGCCTGGGCCACCACCGCCTGGCCTTCGGCATTGGCCTGCGTGCAGCCGGCCAGGGCAAACAGGGCAACCGACATCACCGACATCACACTCAGCTTCATATAAGCGTTCATGGCGTCCTCCCGTTGAACCACGCAGACGGTGCATTGCGAGGACGGTGCCAGGCGGCCATGCGTGAAGTTGCTGCAGGTTACGCAGCCCCGCTGGGAAATCCGGTTGCGCCGCGAGCTACACCTACACGGCCGCGCGTTGCGGCGGCTGCACCGGGGGGCATGTGCGACGGCGTACCCCCGCGCCCCTGGGTGAGGCCCATGGCCTCTGGACGCACCCGAAGCGACTGTCCAAGGCGCGACACCGCCTGGACGTCACCCGGGGCACCTGGCGACGGACACAGGCGACGGCACCAATGGCTGCGCCCGCACCGCCCCCCGGGGAATACCCCCGGGGGGCGGGCGGGCGCGAGCGGTGCGGGGCAGCTAATCCTGCGGCGTGGAGTCGAGCGAGGGACTCCGCACACCCAGGCCCGTTGTCGGCCTCGGCGTCGGCGCTGGGCTGCTGGTCCGCCTGGGCCTGCACGGTGACAGGGTGGACCTGGTCCTCCGTGCTGGCCTCGGCGCTGGCGCGCGTACACCCGGCCAGCGCAAACAGCGCAACCGACATCACTGACAGCCAACCGAGCTTCTTCCAGTGATTCAACATGACGTCCTCCCATCGAACTACGCAGGAGGTCCATCGCAAAGACTGGGCCCAGGGCCGATGCCTGAAGTTGTCGCGGGTTACTCGGCGACGACAGAAAACCCGGTTGCGCCGCGAGCTACACCGACATGGAGCCGGTAGCAGCGGCTGTACCTGCGCCTCTGTGGGAAGGCTGCGACTTCTGTCGCCTCAACGCCGGCGGTGCCCTCAAGAAAGCTTCGGGTACCAGTCGGTTCCCCGGCCCTCGGGAGTCAGGTCGAGGACGTTCCAGAGCGGCCACATCAAGTCGATGTGCCGCTGGTTCTGTCCGGGGTCGCTCGGCCCGAAGGCCATTTCGGAGCTGTAGAAGTGGTGGACGCGCCCGTCACGCTTCACGAAGGTGTGGATGACGCTGTTCTGCTCGCCGTCCTCGGCGTCCCCGTGGTAGTCGCGGTTGAAGGCGTTCTTCTGCGAGGAAAGCAGACGCAGGTTGCGCCAGGGCCGGGCGCGCGCGAAGTCGCGGAGGCGCTCGATGGGGGACTTCGCCACCACGGCGACATTCACCCGCTGCTCCAGCTGGCGGGCGTTGCCGTCCAGTGCGTCCAGGAAGCTGCTGCACATGGGGCAGGCGTGTTCCATCTCCTTGCTGAACATGAAGTTGTAGAGGACGAGCGTCTCCTTGCCCGGGGCAAACAGCTCCGACAGCCGCACCGGGCGCGCTGGCCTCCGGTCATTGAAGTCACGGGCCCCCTCCTCGAAGACGTAGTCCTCGGGCACCGGCCCTCCCAACGGCAGGCCCCGCCGCGCGGCGGCCACCGCCTCCACCTGCCGGCGCAAGTCCTGCTCGGCCTGCAGCAATTTGGTGCGGGCGGCCCGGTATGCCGGGGATTCGCCTGGAAAGTGGATGGCTGCCATGGGCTCCTCCGTCTAGCGAGTGGGTGAAGAGTCTGCTGGGCTCCGTCTGGACGCCCGGGGGCCCCTGCAACCGTGGAAAACCACACGCGCTTGCTGCGGCCAGCGCGAGCGGCCAGAAAATGCTGTCACAAAAGGCCCCCCCGAAGACATGGGCTTCTGGACGTCGTACCCCACCAGAGGATGCTCGCCATGCCCGTGCCAAGTCTTTCCGTTCGAGTCGAAGAAGCGCTGCGTACCCCCACCCTCGTCTCGGTGGACGGGCGCGTCTACCCACTTCGTTCCGCACAGCTGCGCGCCAGGGCGGAGGCTGGCCTGGCCAGTTCCCAGCTGGTGCAGACGTTTGCCAACCCGCATGACGAGGCCCTCGAAGTCATCTACACGCTGCCCCTTCCCGCCGATGGAGCGGTCCTCGCCTACACCATTCGCCTCGGGGAGCGGATGATTCGCGGAGAGGTGCAACCGCGGGAGAAGGCGGAGGCGGCCTACCGGGAAGCACTGTTCGCGGGCCGGACCGCCGGTCTCTTGGAGGAGGACCGCACCGACACCTTCCAGCAGCGGCTGGGAAACCTGCCTCCGCGCACCGAAGTCACGGTGGAGATAGACGTCCTTCAGCCCCTGGCCTTCCTGGGCGGCACACCCGGTGCCAGCCCGGTCTGGGAATACCGCTTTCCGACGGTGGTCGGCCCGCGCTACCAGGGCGCCCCGGGCCGGGTGACGGACGCCGAGCGGCTGGACGTGGACCGCGACGAGGGCGGGGACATCCCCAGCCGGCTGGCGCTCGAGCTGACCGTTGCCGATGCCCTCCCGGGCCCGGACAGCCTCGTCTCACCAAGTCACCGCCTCGACCGCTTGCTGCAGGGGGACGCCGTCCTCATCCGCCTGGCGGAGGGCGCACGGCTGGACCGGGACCTGGTGGTGCAGTGGCCGGCCTCCTCGGGTGTGGTCGGCGTCCGCGCTTTGGAGGGACGAGGAAACAGCTCCGACGCGGGTCGGTATGCACTTCTGACGGTGACGCCGCCCCGTGCGCCCGACGCCGTGCAGAGGCGCGACCTCACCTTACTCATCGACGCGAGCGGCTCGATGGAGGGGGCCCCCCTGGAAACCGCCAAGCGGGTGGTGTCCGACTTGCTCGAGGGACTCGCCCCTGCCGACCGTTTCGAGGTGATTGCCTTCGCCAGCGCCCCCCAGCGGCTGACGGCCGGACTGGAGGAGGCGACGCCCAAGTCGCTGAAGCGGTGTCTTCAGGCCATCACCTCCCTGCGGGCGGGCGGCTCCACCGAGATGGGCACGGCCCTCAGGGAGGCGCTGTCGCCGCTGCGTGCGGACGCGCAGCACCAGGTGGTGCTGGTGAGCGACGGTTACATTGGCTTCGAGAAGGAGCTGCTGGCTCAGCTGGCGCACTCGCTGCCGGCCGGCGTGCGACTGCACACGGTGGGCATCGGCGCCGCGCCGAACCGGGCACTGACCCAGAGCCTGGCGCGCGGCGGGCGTGGGGTGGAACTGCTGGCGGGCGACGAGGCGTCGGCCATCGAGGCGGCGCGCCGGCTGCGCGCCGCCACGGACCGGCCGGTGCTGACCGAGGTCAGCGTCTCCGGAACGGCCCTTTGCGCCCTGGCGCCGGCACGGCCGCGGGACGTCCTGGCCGGCCAGCCGCTGCTTCTGGCCGCGGAGCTTCACGACCAGGGCGGTACCCTGGAAGTCCGGGGAAGCGTGGCCGGCTCCAGCACCGGCTGGCGCTGGCAGCTGACGGTGCCCGCCAGGGCGGCGTCGGCGATGGCGGACAGTCCAGTCGCGCTGCGCGCCACGTCGCTGCCCCTCGGCGCACTCTTCGGACGCGAGGCCATCTCCGATGCGGAGTTCGAGCTCGCCGCTGGGGGGGACGCCGGGGCGCTGGACGCGCGGATTGAGGCGCTGGGCATGCGCCACCAATTGGCGAGTCGCCGCACCAGCCTGGTCGCCATCGCCGAGGAGCCATCCGTCGACCCGCGCGCGCCCCGTCGCCGGAAACGCCTACCGGTGGAGCTGCCGCGTGGGGTCTCCGCTGAGGGAGCAGGCCTTGTCCCTCGTGGCACCCTCACCCTGGGCCGCCCGGTCATGCCGAGGGGCGCCGCCCGTGCGTCCGGCGTGTCGGAAGACGCCTTTCGGATGGCACGTGGGCAGATGAGGGGCGGGGCCCCGAAGTCCCCGACGTTCCGCTTCGGCGCGCCTGCAGCGCTGCGGCCGCTGGTGCAGGCCACCGTGGTGGCGCTGATGGGTCCGGAGCTGGTGCTGGAGTTCGAGGTCCCGACGGATGGCTTCTGGCTTCCTTCGGCGGAGGTCGAGGTGGAAGTCCCGTCCTTGTGGAACCTGCTCGGCAGCTCGCGCCGCCTCACCGCCCGCGTGGTGGGGGAGAAGAGCAGCCCGCCCGGGCCGCATGCGGCCGGACTCATCGTCCGGCTGGCGCTGCGGCTGGGGGAGGTTTCAGCCTGGCCCCAGGGAACGCTGCTCGCGCTGTCCTGGAGCGGCGGTAGGCTGGGGGTGCACCTCCGGCCAGAAACGGAGCCCGGCGCCCAGGGCCCATGACCGCGCTCGACTCCACGTTTCTACAAGCCAGGGCTGGAGACCGGATGGCTTTCGTCACCTGGATGGGGGGCGTGGAGCTTCCCATCCGGCGCGCGCTGCGGCCATTTGCGCGGGCGGTCGACGTGGAGGCGGTGGTGCAGGAGGCGTTGCTGCGCATGTGGCTTCTCTCGCAGGACCGCCGGCGCGAGCTCACCGGGGAGAATGCCTCGCTGCGATTCGCCCTCGGCCTGGCCCGCAACCTGGCGCGGGCCGAGGCGCGACGCCTGGGCCAGGAGACGCTGCTGCCTCCGGAGGGCCTTCCTGAGCCCCGGGCAGACCCCGAGCCGCCCTCGGACCCCGCGCTGAGGAAGGCCATCCTCGCCTGCCTGGAACGGCTGGCGAAGAAGCCGGCGCAGGCGTTTGGGGCCCGGCTGCGCACCGGCCTTTCTGCGGATGCGGCGCTGGCCTCCCAGCTGGGCATGACACTGAACACCTTCCTTCAAAACATCGTCCGCGCGCGCAAGCAGCTGGCGACCTGCCTCTCCCGCAAGGGCATCTCCCTGGAGAACGGCCTGTGACCAGTCAAAGCGAGGAAGCGCTGCTCCTCGAAGCCGCAGCCACCCCGTACCGAGAGCGTGACCGTGAGGGGCGCCTGGTCCCACCGCCTGCCTGGTGGGACTTGTCACCGGAGGCACGGGAGGCGCTTTTCTCCCGGCAGCTTGCGAGTCGCGCCTTGGAACGTGCAGTCGACCCTTCCGGGCAAAGCGCCACCGTCCGGGCCGTGCTGGCCAGGCTGGGCCACCCGGCGTCGACGTCCTGACGGACGGAAGCACGGCAAGCGGGCGGCAGGCACTCCCGCCCTCCCCCACCGGCACCTCCGCCCTGGCCTTACTTCCTGGGCGTGAGGATGTCGTCCAAAAGCGGCTTCTGCGTCGGCTCGCGCTCGAGGTGCGGGTAGCGCAGGCCCCCGTGGTAGTCGACCCGGACGGTGTGGAAGCGCTCCCCCACCCGCACCAGCAGCTCCACCGGCTCCGTCCCGGTTTTTGCGCGGGCGATGGCACTGCGGAGGCGCTCCGCGTCGTAGGCCAGCCCATCGACGGCCAGCAGTTGCGCCCCAGACGTCAGCCCGGCCTTGAAGGCGGGGCCGTCCCAGCTGACAAGGCTGACGGTGGCGTCCTTGTCCACCACCAGTCCGAGGGAATAGCTGTGGTCGACGTTCTTCGTCCGGGTGGCCTCCACGGACTTCCAGTAGTCGCTCGGCTCCTCGGTGAAGACCAGCCGGTAGCCGCCGCGGCGCAGCCCGTCGACGGGCGCGCCCGGCCCATGGCCGTCCAGGCGACTCCTCAGGAAGCTGGTCCAGTCGTATGGCAGCACGGCATTCAAGGCCGTCACCACGTCGTCGAAGGTGTAGGTGACGGGGACGTAGCTGCCGTCCTCGATGCCGAAGAAGGCGGCGGCGAAGTCATCGAGCGAGCGCTTGCCCAGTGTCTTCTCGCGGATGAGGGTGTCGGCGTCGAGCCAGATGAGCGCCCCTTCCGGGTAGTAATCCTCGAATCGCTCCCAGTTGGGCCAGGACTGCGGGCGGCGGGGGCTGATGATTTCGTCGTTGGTGGTGTCCTGCACCGGGCGCCAGCTGCGGCCCGGCATCTGCTGGAGCGAGGCCACACTCATCGCCAGCGCGTCGAGCGCCTGCTGGCGCGTCCACAGGCCGGCGCGCGCGGTCAGCACCGTTCCCCAGTACTGGGTGCCACCCTCGTAGAGCCACAGCAGCGAGTCGCGCATGGGGGTGTGGAAGTCCGGCGTCCAGAGGTCGGCCGGACGCCGGAACTTGCCGTCCCAGGAATGCACGTACTCGTGGGCGATGACGTCGCGGTAGCCGGCTGTCTTGTCCCAGTCGGTGAAGTCGGCGATGGGCTCGCCGTACTCGGCCGAGCGGTGGTGCTCCAGCGTGGTGTCCCAGCCGATGTCGTCGCTGAGCTGCACCAGGAAGTTGTAGTGGTCGTAGTGACGGCCTCCGAAGAGGCGGTAGGCCTGTTGCACCAGCGCCCGGTACACTTCGATGAGCTCGGGCTTGACGGCCAGCAGGTCGGCGCGGTCGGCCATCAAGTTCAGCGTCACCGGCACACGGTCCCGGGGCGCCAAGTCGTAGGCACGGGCATAGCGGGCGGCGCGCAGCGGCGAGTCCACCAGCGTGTCCACGGACACCACCTTGAAGCGGGTGCGCCCGGCCTCCACGGCCGCCACCTCGAGGGCACTGGCCACCGTCCAGCCCTCGGGCACGCGGATGGTGACCTCCACCGGGATGGCCCGGGTGAAGTAGCCGGCTGGGTAAAGCACCACCGAGTTCCAGTCCAGGGCCAGCTGCAGCGGTGAGACCTCCGTGCGGCCCACCGCATGGCTCACCGGAGAGAGGTAGGTGAAGTCTACCGACACCTTGTTGACGCCGGCCGGCACCGGGACGTGGAAGGCGAAGACGTCCGCCGTGTCGCGCGCCCAGGCCAGCCGCGCGCCGCCGGCAGTCACCACCAGCCCGGCCAGCCGTTCGATGGTGCCCTCGGGCGCGTGCGTCCCGGGCAGCCAGCGCGGGTACATGAGGATGAGTTCCTTCCCACCGGTGACCGGGACCTCCTCGTGCACGGCGATGATGCGCCGGCCGACGTCGGTGGCGTCGACGGCGAGCTGTAGCGTGCCCGGGTAGGGCTCATCCCGGGAGGGAGGAATGGGCGCATTGGGCGCCAGGGGCCGAGGCCCGGGACTGGCTGCGCCGGTGGTGGGACTGAGGAGAAGGAGGGCGAGGGGCAGCGTGCGAGGGTTCAAGGGGGCGCACCGTACCACGGCCAGCGTCACCGGCCCGGGAGGGCCGTCGGCCCTTTCTCGCGCCCTCCCAAGTGCCAGCCAGCCACGCTGTTCGACGTTCGGCTCCTGCACCGCACTGGCGGCATCCGCGGCTCGAACGGGTGGAACTGGGTCATGCTGACGAACACGCGAAGCGTTGGTGCGAACTTCGCAAGCGACATGGACCAGACACTCTGGACGGCGCTCTCGCACCTCTCGGGCGTCCCTCCATACGACCTGTTCTAGGCAGGGTCCTGGAGCCCAAGTCGTGGCCTGACTCTGGACCGCCGCAGAAAGCCGCAACACCACCCTTCAACGACAAATTCCTAATTAAAATTATACTGCAAGACAATCAATGCCTCGATTGAGGACAAGAATACTTCCGTCGCCCCGACGACTGGCGCTCGAAGGTATACCACCTCGACGCCGACATTGAGCGGTTTGACAGCCGTATAGAACAGTCCAAATTGGTAGCGAAACTGAAAGAATCTCGGCGTATCAACGCCGAACGCCGTCTGGAATCCCGCGAGAAAACCAATCGGAACGAGATTCAGCTCGGCGAGGTCCCAGTCGAAGACGACGTTGACAGCGGTGAAATGAGCGAACATGGAGACCGAGCTATTGGTCGGATGCTGGTGGCTTAACGAAAATGTTAAGCCGAGCGACTTGCAAATCGCCCAGGCGCCAACGAAAGCCGGGACAAAGGTGAATGAGTTGCTATTGTTTAGGGGAGAAACAATCTCACCGTTGAGGATGCTCTCTTTGACGGCCTCAATGATGTTGAAGAAAGCAGAAGGTCCGAAGATGACGTCGAGCGACCCTCCGAGACGAAGTCGCTCCCCGACCTTGAAGCTCACCGTTGTCCCGAGGCCGATGTTGCCAACACCGTTGGTGCCAATCCCTGCTAGGCCCGCTGAGTTGAGACCGCTATAGACAAGCAGTTTCGTGAATACCCTAACCGCCCACCAATCGACGAACCCATACTGAAAGTTGAGAAACTGGGCCAAGGCTCCAACCTCATAGTTCGCGAGCGAGACGGGATTGCCATTCAAGTCGTACCTGTGCCCTTCAGCCGTGCCGTACCCGAAGCCGGTTTCGGACGAGACGTAGGTCGAAACGAACGGGTCGAGGCTGAACCTGGAAGGAATAAAGTTGTGCCCAGCCATTTCGCGACGAAGCTCCGGGGCGTCACCTGCACCCTTGCCATCCGCGCCGTTGACCTGGGAGGTCCTGACATCAGTGGCGTTGCCGTCGGACTCGCCCCAGGCAACAGACGGCACCATGGCGGCCAACGCCAACAGCGCCAACGCGGGGACGACTCTCCCCCTCCTCCCTAACCCCTTCAGGGAAAGCATCGTGCTCCTCGCCGCGGTAAGGACTCGTTCCGTCCATCCGAACAGCCCCCTCCGCAACTCTTTGGAACGTGCTGGAGCCCGGTGCCTCGCCAAGTGACGTTCCATGCGCGTGCGGTCTGCGAAGTCATGATGGCAGAGCGCCCTCAAGCGTGAAAACGCTGCCACTTGCGAAGGCGAGGCCACTGAATTGGACGCCCGCCGCAGCCCCGAGGTGACACGCAGCTGCCGCTTATGCTGCTAAGCTCTGGAGATTTCAGCGGTGAGGCTACAAGAAGCGTGCAGCGGTGGCGTTCAGCGCGACATGAGGAAGGCCCGAAGCTTCCCCTCGATGAAGGCCAAGTCCGCGGGGCTCGCCCCGGCTCCTGCCGGATGTCCCCACAGCGACGGGATGGGCGCGAACGTAACCTTGCCGATCCATCGCGCCTCCTCCCGCGCGTCGCCCAGCGGGAAGTAGAGGTCCGTCTCCGAGGGCAGGTACAGCACCGGCGCGACAATGGACCGGAGCACCTTCTCGGTGCTCCCGTCGAAGCCCGGCGTCCCTCCCACGTCATGCTGCTGCCAGGTGCGCATCCTCAGGATGAGGTTGTTCGCGTCGGCACCGGGCGAAGAACTCCTTCGTCTGCGCCTCGGTGAACTGCGCGAGCGCCGCCCTTGAACGCTGGGTCGGCCTGGATGGCGCGGATTTGCCCGTCGAGGCGGACGATGCCGGTGCGGCCAGCAGCGGGCGGTTCCGGCAGCCGGCGCCGTGGCTTCCCGTTCGTTGGCCGCCCTTCGCACACCCCCAAACGGACGAATCAGTCGCTAGCCCTGGAGGGCGGCCTTGACCGACATCGGAATCCTCAGCGCCGCGGAGATGGGGCAACCGCTCTTCGCTCCGTCCGCCGCTTTCTCGAACTCTGCCCCGTCAATCCCAGGGACCCAGCCCTTCACGTCGAGCGCCGACGAGCGCACCTCGAACCCACCGCCGGCTTTCGGCCCGAAGTCGACGACGCAGCTCGTCTCGAGCCGCGTCGCCGGGTGACCGCCCTGCGCCAGCGCGTGCGAGAGGGCCATCGAGAAGCAGCTCGCGTGTGCCGCGGCGAGCAACTCCTCCGGCGTGGTCGCACGGGCCAACCCCTCGGTCCGAGCCTTCCAGCTCAGGCTCGCGTCTCGGAAGGTACCGCTCGCGGCGCTGACCTTTCCCTGGCCGCTCATCAAATCGCCCTGCCACTCTGCGGTTGCACGGCTCTGCATGTGCTCACCTCCCTGGTCTCGGAGAATGTGCCGCCCAACCCGGGTCGGGCGCAACCGACGGCGCTGACTTCGGCCCTCCGGGGGGGCCCAAACGGCTTGACGGAAGCGAGGAGGTCGCATTTCGCTGCCCGTGGCTGCTCTGTCACCCCTCCCTAGGAGCTCAGTTGGGCATCGTGGAGAAGTCCCCCGCGCAGGGCCCAGGGCTGCAGTCTGAGATGCCGGGAGCCGTCGGGACGGTCGGCCCAGGGAGGAGGCGCCGACAAGGCCGCCCCCTGGCTGGACGCCGTGCATGGAAAGCAGCAAGTTTTGCCCATGGAGCCTCTGGAAGCGCTTGGTGCACAGGAAGCGGTGCGCTTGCTTTCGCGGCGCGAGCTGACCGCCGAAGCGCTGGTGGCCGCGTGTCTGGACCGCATCGCTTCGGAGGAGCCCCGGGTGCAGGCCTGGGAGTGGCTCGAGCCCGAGCTGGCCAGGGCGCAAGCCCGCGCGGCGGATGCCCACCCGCGTCCCCCGCTGTTTGGGCTTCCCGTTGGGGTCAAGGACATCATCGACACGGCGGACTTCCCGACCGCCTGGGGTTCCCCCGTGTACCGCGGCCGCCGGCCGGCCCGGGATGCCACCTGCGTCACGGCCCTGCGCGCGGCTGGCGCCGTCATTCTCGGCAAGACGGTTACCACCGAATTCGCCTTCTACAGCCCGGGCCGCACGCGCAACCCGCGTCGCCTCACTCATACGCCCGGCGGTTCCTCCAGTGGGTCCGCCGCCGCCGTGGCGGCCCACATGGTGCCGGCGGCGCTGGGGACACAGACGGCCGGCTCCATCCTCCGTCCCGCGTCCTTCTGCGGCGTCTTTGGCTTCAAGCCCACCTTCGGACGGCTGTCGATGGAAGGCATCCACCCACTGGCCCCTTCGCTGGACACGCTGGGCGTCTTCACCCGGGCCGTGGAGGACGTGCCGTTGCTTTTGGGCGCGCTCGGCCTAGGCCTGCAGGCGGTGCGGTTGCGCAGCCGCTCCGCTTTGGGCTTTGGCGCAGCGAAGTCTGGGGGCTGGCCACCCCTGCGGCCAAAGGCTGCCTGGAAGCCGCGGCGGCCGCGCTGCAGGCCGCCGGCGCCGTGGTGCGCGACGTCGAGCTGGCCGCGGACGCGGGCAGTCTGGCCGAGGCGCACAGCACCGTCATGGGCGTCGAGGCCGCCGTGGCGCTCTCGGCGCTGCGCGTCGCGCACGCCGAGGCACTGACGCCGACGCTGCGCGCATTTCTCGACGAGGGAGCCGCTACGCCCCCGCAGCGCTACCGCACTGCCCTGACGCTGGCCGAGGCAGGACGCGCCAGGGCCCGGGAAGTCTTCCGCGAGGTGGACGTCCTGTTGACGCCCAGCGCCCCAGGCGAGGCGCCGCTTGGCCTGGAGACGACGGGTAACCCGGCCTTCAACCGCATCCCCACCCTGCTGGGGCTGCCCTGCCTCAACGTGCCGGGCGCCCTGGGCCCCGGGGGACTTCCCGTCGGTCTCCAGCTGGTAGGCCAGGCCGGCGGCGATGGGGCGCTCCTGGCTGCGGCCGCCTGGGTGACTGCCCATCTACGTCGGGAAGGATGACGCTGGCCCCGAGGGCCGCCGGGCCGTGCTAAGTCCATTTGGCGTGTCCGCCTCGCCGGGAAGAACATGAAACGCCAAGCCGACGCTTCTGCTTCGCCTCGCCTTGCTTCCTCGTTCTGGCCGCCGTCCCCGCGTCGGCGAAGGAGACGGTGAAGCTCGCCTTCATCGGTCCACTCACCGGCGGCAACTCCGCCATCGGGCTGGGGGGCCGGAACTCGGCTGACCTGGCGGTCAAGCTGCGGAACGCCGACCCGCCGCCAAGTACCAGTATGACTTGGTGGTGCTCGACGACGAGTGCAAGCCGGACACCGGCGTCCAGGTGGCCACCAAGGCCGGCGCTGACCGGACCATCATCGCCGGGGTCACCCACTACTGCTCGGTGGTGGCGATGGCCACGGTGGACACCTTCCACCGACTCGGGCTGCCCACCATCGTCTGGGGCGCGGTGCTGCCCGACATCACCTACGGCCACAACTACAAGGAGATTCACCGCGTCAACGGGACGATGGTGAACCAGAACGAGACGGCGGCCAAGCTGATGCTCGCCCAGGGCTTCCGCCGCTGGGTGGTCATCCACGACACGACCGACTACGGCAAGGGCCACAACAAGTACTTCACCCAGTTCGTCACCGCCGGGGGCGGGCAGGTGCTCGGCACCTTCGGCGTCACCGCCGACCAGCAGGACTTCACCGCCGAGCTGACCCAGGCCAAGGCACTGAATCCGCAGGTCATCTTCTTCGGCGGCCTGACACCCATCGGCGTCCGCATCCGCGCCCAGATGGACAAGCTCGGCCTCAACGCCCAGTTCCAGGGCACGTCGGGCATCGTCTCGGATGACTTCATCAAGGGCCTCGGCCCGCTGGCAGAGGGCGTGGTGGCCTTCCGCGAGGGCGCCCCGGCGGAGAAACTTCCAGGCGGCAAGTTCTTCCTCGAGAAGTACGCCGAGCAGAAATACGCCAATCCCCCGGAGGCGTACGGCCCCTTCGCCTTCGCCGCAGCGTCCCTCCTCATGGACACCATCGAGAAGGTGGGCCCGGACCGCAAGAAGGTGCTGTCGGCCCTGGGCGAGGTGAAGGGCAGGGACTCCATCGTCGGCGCCATCACCTTCGACGACCACGGCCAGAACACGGTCGCCGCCATCACCGCCTACGTCGTCCAGGACGGCAAGTGGGTGGTCTGGCAGGACAGCGAGTACGCCAGCGGGAAGCGCAAGCTGAAAGGGCGCTGAGCCGGCCCCGGCCAGGGCCGAGAGAGCGATGGACCTCCTCGCCCAGTACCTGATGAACGGCGTGATGCTCGGGCTGATGTACGCCCTGGTGGCGCTGGGCTTCACCCTCTTCTTCGGCGTCCTCGAACGTCATCCAGTTCGCCCACGGCGACGTGCTGACCGCCGGCGCCTTTGCCGGGCTCGCCGGGTATGCGCTGGTGGTGCACGCCGGCGTGCAGGCGGCCTTGCCCCAACTGCTGACGGTGGTGCTGGCGGCGACGCTGTCGATGGCCGCTGCTCGGGGCGGTGCTGGGCCGCACGCTGGTGCTGCCGCTCGAAGGGCGCCCCGGCGCTCAACGTGCTGCTGGCCACCCTCATGGGCGGCACCGCGCTGCGCGAGTGCATCCGGCTCTTCTACCCGGGCGGCTCCCAGCCCCAGCGCTTTCCGGCCCTGCTGCCCAGTACCGCCTGGGCGCTGGGACGCTTCACGCTGCGCCTCGACAATCTCCTCATGCTGGCCGCCGGGGTGGCCCTGGTGCTGGGCGTGTCGCTTCTGCTTCAGCGGACCCGGGCGGGACTGGCCATCCGCGCCGTGGCGCAGGACGAGGAGACGGCCCGCACCATGGGCATCGACTTCCGGCGGGTGGTGCTTTTCACCTTCGCGCTGGGCTCGGCGCTGGCCGCCTTCGCCGGGGTGATGAATGGCCTGTACTACAACGAAATCAACTTCGGCTCGGGGTTGCTGCTGGGCGTCATCGGCTTCAGCTGCCGCGGTCCTCGGCGGGCTGGGCAGCCTCTCGGGCGCCGTGCTGGGGGGGTTCCTGTTTGCCGGGCTGCAGACGCTGGGGGCAGTCGTCATGCCCTTCGCCTCGGCCTACAAGGACGTCTTCGCCTTCGGGATGGTCATCCTCCTCTTGGCCTGGAAGCCGACCGGGCTGATTGGGGAACCGCTGGGCGAGCGGGTATGACGCGTCGCAGCGCGAGCGCGTGCGCTCGGCACTGGCAGCTCTGGCACTGGCCGTGCCGTGCGGCGCTCCTCCTCTACGGCTTTCTGGCCGCCGAGTCGGAAGGAAGGGTCGCCCTCGTCCTCGCCGGGGCCGCGCTGGCCGCCGCCTTGGGGTGGCGCACCGGCCTGCTCGGCCTGGGCGGTCCGGGCGAGCGGCCGAGCGGGGCCTGGTCGCTGGCCTTCGCCTTCGCCGGGCTGGCCCTGGTGGCCGCGTTCCACGAGGACCCCTTCGTGCTGCTGCTGCTGGCCCGGGCGCTCATCGCCCTGGTGGCCTGCCTCGGGCTGCACGTGCAGCTGGCCGACGCCGGCGTGCCCAACTTTGCCGGGGCCGCCTTCTTCGGGGTGGGCGGCTACACGGCCGCGGTGCTGGGCCAGGAGCGCCCTGCCCCACCCCGTGGTGCTGCTGGCCTGCGGGGCCCTGGCCGCCGCGGTGGGTTCGCTGCTGCTGCTGCCGCTTGCTGCGGACCCGGGGCCACTACGCCGCACTCATCACCATCGCCTTCGGCCTCCTCTTCCGGACCTTCTTCGAGGTCAACGAGTCCCTCGGCGGCCCGCAGGGCCTGAAGCTCGGCGGCCTGGAGGTCTTGGGGCTTCAACTTCAACGACGACCGGCAGGCTCCTCGGCCTGGAGTGGTCCGGCTACGCCTTCTACTGCCCTGGCCGCACTGGCGCTGACCTTGCGGCCCTCTCGCTGGTGCGCCGGCTGGAGCGCTCGTGGCTGGGGCTCGCTCTGGATGCCGTCCGGCTCGACGAGACGGCGGCTGCCTGCTTCGGGGTGGAAGTCGGCGCGCTGGAAGATCGCCGCCTTCACCCTGGGCAACGCGCTCATCGGCATCGCCGGAGGCCTGTCGGCGATGATGGTCGGCTTCATCGCCCCCAACAACTTCACCTTCCAGGAGTCGCTGGTCCTGGTGTCCATCCTGCTTCTGGGAGGGCTGGGCAACCTGGCGGGGCTGGCGGTGGCCACCCTCATCGTCATCTGCCTGCCCGAGAAGCTTCAGCCCATCCAGGAGTACCGCTACCTCCTGTTTTCCGTGCTGGTGGTGCTGGTGCTCGTCCTGCGTCCCGCCGGCCTGGTGCGCCGGAGCGCCCGGCGCCCCTTCGGGAGTGCTGCCGCGTGAGCGCCCTGCTCCCCTCCTCGTCTGCGCAGGCCTCACCCGCTCCTTCGGGGGGCTGGTGGCACTCGACGGGCTGAACCTGGAACTGCAGCCGGGGGAGATACTCGGGCTGATTGGGCCCAACGGTTCTGGAAAGACCACGTTCTTCAACGTCCTGACCGGGCTCTACCCGCCGACCCGGGGCGAGGTGCGGTTTGGCGGCGCGACACTGACCGGGCGCCCGGCCACAGGCCGTCTACCGTGCCGGCATCACCCGCACCTTCCAGCGCTCCCGGCTGTGCCTCGAGCTGTCCATCTTCGACAACCTGGCGGTCGGGGCACACCAGCAGCTGGACGCATGGGCTGTGGTTCAACCTTCTCCGCCGGCGGCGCCCTGGCGCGGCAGGCCGACGCCACCGCCACCGCCGCCCGGGAGCTGCTGGAGATTTTCGACCCGCCCCTGGCGCGCGCGCCTCTTCGAGCCGGTGGCCGGCATCGCGATGATTGACCGTCGCCGGGTCGAAATCTGCCGGGCGCTCATCAGCCGCCCGAGGCTACTGCTGCTCGATGAGCCCTCGGCCGGGATGACGGCCGACGAGACCGCCCACCTGATGGACGACCTCCTCGAGGTGCGGCGACGCTTCGGCGACCTGAGCATCATCCTCATCGAGCATGAGATGTCGGTCATTGCGCGCGTCACCGACCGGTGCGTTGTCCTCAACTACGGGAAGAAGCTGTGCGAGGGCACCTATGCCGAGGTGTCCACCAACGCCGAAGTCCGGCAGGCCTACCTGGGGCTGGCATGAGCGCGGCGGCGCCGGACCTGGTCGTCGAGCACGTCTTCACCGCCTATGACCGGGCGGACGTGCTGGTGGACGTCTCGCTCCGCATCCCGGCCGGGTCCATCACCTGTCTGCTCGGCTCGAACGGCTCCGGGAAAACCACCCTCATTCGCTCCATCCTCGGCCTGACCGCGCCCCGCAGCGGCAGCATCGCCTTTGGCGGCACGCGAGCTGACCCGGCTGCCCACCCACCACATTGTCCGGCTCGGCATCGGCTGCATCCCGGAGGGGCGCAAGGTCTTCCCCCGCCTCACGGTGTTGGAAAACCTCCTGGTGGGGGCCTATGGCGAGCGCCGGCGCGAGGTGGTGGCCGAGCGGCTGGAACGCGTCTTCGCCACCTTCCCGAAGCTGGCAGAGCGGCGCACGCAGCTGGCGGGGACGATGTCGGGGGGCGAGCAGGCCATGGTGTCCATTGGACGCGGGCTGATGGCGGCACCGCGCCTGCTGCTGGTCGACGAACCCTCGCTCGGGCTGTCCCCTCTGCTGGTCCAGGAAACCTTCGCGGTCATCCAGCGCATCCATGCGCAGGGTGTCACCGTCTTCCTGGTCGAGCAGAATGTGCACCAGACCCTGGCCATCGCCAGTCACGGGTACGTGCTGTCCCAGGGACGCGTCGTGACACAGGGCACGGCCGCCGCGCTGCGGGCGGACCCGGAGGTGCAGACGGCGTATTTTGGAACCAGCGGACGGAGGGAGTGCGATGAGCGCGAGCGACGGACCCGGTGTCATTGACGCAGCAGCTTTTGCGTTTCGACACCATCAACCCGACCAGTCCCGAGCTGGACCGTGCGCGCAGGTACCTGGCGCAGCTCCTCGAAGCAGGGCGGGTTCGCGGTGCGCCGTCCACGAGTTCGCTCCCGGGCCGCACCAGCCTGGTGGCCCATGCCGCCGGCGGTAGCGCAGCCCCGCTGTGCTTCGCCGGACACCTGGACACGGTGCCGCTGGGGGTCGCCCCCTGGACGCACGACCCCTTCGCCGGCGAGACGGACGCCGGCCGGCTGTATGGCCGCGGGTCCAGCGACATGAAGAGCGGCATCGCCGCCCTGGCCTGCGCCGCGCTGGACCTGGTCCGGTCCGGCCCGCTGCGCAAGGCGGGGCTGTTGCTGGTCTTCGTCGCCGGGGAGGAGACGGGGTGCGAGGGGGCGGCCCACCTGGCGCGCACGGCCGGCGCCCTGGGCCCTGCCAGCGCCATGGTGGTGGGGGAGCCGACGGACGGCGTCCCGCTGGTCGGCCACAAGGGCGCGCTGTGGCTGGAGGCCCGCGTGCGCGGCGTGACCGCCCACGGGTCCATGCCGGAGCGCGGCGTCAACGCCATCTACCGCGCGGCGCGGGCCGTGGCTGCGCTGGAGGCCTTCCACTTCGACATCGCCGCCAGACCCGCTGCTGGGGCGGCCCACCCTCAACGTGGGCACCATCCGCGGCGGGCTGAACGTCAACTCGGTGCCGGACCAGGCGGTGCTGGGCATCGACATCCGCACCATCCCAAGTCAGCGCCACGCGCAGGTGCGCGCGGACTTGGCCCGGGTTTTGGGTCCGGACGTGGAGCTGACGGCGCGGGTGGACGTCCCGGGGTTGCGCACCGAGGTGACCGACCCCTTCGTCCGGGAGGTGTTCGACGTCGTCGCTCAGCGGCTGGGCCGCCGTCCGGAGGCGGCCAGCGCGCCCTACTTCACCGACGCCAGCATCCTGACGCCTGCCTTCGGCGGGATTCCCACCGTGGTGCTCGGTCCAGGCGCGCTGGTGCAGGCGCACCAGACGGACGAGTACGCGGAGGTGAAGTGCATCGAGGAGACGACCGAGGTCTACCGAGAGCTGGCCCGCCGCTGGTGCGGCGCCTGAGGGCGCAACGGCCCCGGGGCGCAGGTTGGGCCCTCAGGGCTCCTTGCGCGCCAATTCCAGGGACTGGATGCGGGGCGGCTGCGTCGGGGCAAGCGACACGCTGCCGGTCACCCGCCCATGTCCGCAGCGCCAGGTGAAGTCACCGGACAGCGCACTCGTCGCCACCAGGGGGGCGCCGGTGTCGCACTCGCCCACCTCCCGCTTGAGTTTCGCCAGCTCGCGCCTCCACCCGGCCGCGTCCCGGTCCAGCAGGAAATTCATCGCCAGCACATCTCCGCCGGCGGCCACGTCGCCCTTGGCGTAGATGGCGCCGGCGGCGCGGTAGGCGCCGGCCAGCGCCTCCGTGACGGGGACGGAACGTTCCTTGAGAAAGCCGCCCTTCTTCAGGGCGAGGGCGGCGTCCCACACCGGCTTGCGGGGGCCGGCGTAGGTGCGGTTGGCGAAGGCGAAGATGGCGACCCCCTCCTCCGGAAGAAGAAGGACATGCGACCCGTAGCCGGGGTAGCCGCCGCCGTGGCTCAGCGTCAGCCCGAGGTCGCAGTCGATGGCCACCACCATCCCCATGCCATACGTCACGGCCAGGCGACACGCATCCTCGCCCTCCCCCCTGGGGCGCTGGCGCAGCCGCGGAAAGTTCGACCCCTCCGCCAGCTCGCGCACCGTCGCCCGGCGCACCGGGCCGGCGTCCACCTCGTCCCGCGGTGGCCACGCCGACAGCAGGAACACCACCCATTTCGCATAGTCGTTGGCGCTGGTTTGCAGTCCGCCCATCGCGCCGAACGCACCATGGGCCAGCGTCGGCTCCAGGCGCCACGCGTCGTCCTGCCAGCGGTAGCCGAGTGCTCGGCGCTCGCGCGGCGCGGCGTCGACGAAGAAACCGGATGACTCCATGGCCAGCGGATGGAGCAGCGTGCGAGCGATGGTGTCTGCGAAGGGCTGCCCGGAGACGTTGGTGATGATGCGCCCGAGGAGGGCGAAGCCCAGATTGGAGTACTCATAGGCCATGGCCGGAGTGCGGGCGAAGGGGATGCCCTCGCTCAGCAGCCGCGAGAACTCGGCCTCCGCCAGCGGGGTCTGCCGGTCGCCCCACGGGTCGTCCGTGACGAAGCCGGCCGTGTGGTTCAACAGGTCGCGCACGCGAATGCGCCGCGCGTCCTGTGTCGGGTACTTCCAGCCCCGAAGCTCCGGGACGTAGTCTCCGCCAGGGCGTCCAGCTGCAGCTTCCCATCGTCGCGCAGCTTCAGGACGGTGAGCGCGGTGAAGGCCTTGGTCATGGAGGCGATGCGGAACAGCGTGTCGGCGGTGACCGGGCGCTTAGTGTCGAGCTCCTGAACCCCCAGCGCATAGACGTGCACCAGCCGGCCATGGGCGACGATTCCATAGACCAGGCCCGGGAGGTGGGCGTCCAGCGCGTAGTCCGCGAAGATGCGGTCCACGGAGGAGAACAGCTCCGCGTCCACCGCCCCGGCATCCGGCGCACCCGCGGCGGAAGCGGTTGCCACGTGCAGGAGCGCCACGCACGCGGCGGCCAGACGGCTGCGTTGGAGACGTCTGGCGAGGCTACCCACGCGTTGACTCCCCCTGGGGGCGCCGCCGTGACGTCCGCTTGGGGTGCCACGACGGCGTCGCTCACGGGCCGGCGACCCAGAGGCATCCCGCGGCCGAGTCTGCGGCAAACGCCTTGCCCCGCTTGTCGGCCACGACGACGCGGACCCCGGGCGCAGTCGCCAGGCGGCGGAGGAGTTGAAGGCGCCCCGCCGCGTCGTAGCCGACGAACGACAGCATGCCGGTGTCGCCCGAGGCTGCGAAGAGTCGCTTCAGCCCGGGAAGGATGGCGGGGTTGTCGACGCCTGCCCCGGTGACCAGGCCCGCCACCTGAAAGCCGCTCCGCTCGAGCAACAAGCCGACGAAGCCGTCGGTGCACGCGACGAAGAGCAGGCCGGCCTCGGCGTCCAGGGCCAGCCCTCGGGGGCCCTTCTCCCCGCAACCCGTCTTCCAGCGGGCCACCACCGCGCGCGTGGTGAGGTCGAGGGCCAGCGTCTCGTCCTTGTCCTCGAGGTTGGTGTAGAAGCGCCCGCGCCGCAGGTCAACGGCGTAGCCCTCCGGGACACCGTCCAGCTGCACCCGCACCTTCTCGCTCAGTCCGGTCGCGGTGGCAGCGAGGACGGAAATGGACTTGGTGCGCGGCAGCGTGGCCCACACCTCCTCGGTGGCGGCCACGTAGGCCAGGCCGTCCGGAGGGACGTCGAGGGTGACACAGCCGCCGCTCTGGCGCGTGGAGAGGTGGACGGCGCAGACGGAGGCGTCCGCCCGGTTCCCGACGTAGGCCGAGTGCGGGGCGAAGGTGACGGAGCTCGGGCCCACCACACGGCCATTCACTTCGCGCGTGCGAAAGCCCTCCACTGCCTGCACCTGTTCGGACTGCGCGTCGACGACGAAGACGCGGCCGGTGTTGCCGCCCGGCGCCCAGACGGTGTCCGTGGTGGCCTCATAGCCGAGGTAGTCCATGGACACGCCAGCGTCAGAGCCGCTCCCCAAAAGCGACAGGCGGTGCGGGGGCAAGGACGAGGGCAAGGCGGCCGCCTGCTCCGGAAGGGGCGCCACAGGGCCGGGACTCTGCACTTTCTCCGACGCGCAGCCGGTGACGAGGAGGACGACGGGAAGGAAGCGCCTCATGGTGCTTGGTGTACCCCAGCGTCGGCTTGCGATGCATCCGCTTTGGGGGGACGCCTCCGTCAGAAGCGCTTGTAGGGGAGGAACTTCCCGCTCATCGAAATGCGAACCCGGTCGCCCTTGGGGTCCGGCTGCCGTTCGATCGCCATCTCGAAGTCGATGGCGCTCATGATGCCATCGCCGAATTCTTCCTGGATGAGCTCCTTCCAGGTCGTCCCGTACACCTGGCCCAACTCATAGAAGCGGTAGACAAGTGGGTCGGTCGGAGGACCGGGCGGGAGCGAGCCCCGGTACGGGACCTCCTGGAGCAGCGCCGTGCCTTCTGCGTCGAGGCCGAACAGCGCCGCCGCCTTGTGCGCCTGGGCCTGGTCGAGGCGCATCTGCCCGAGCAGGGCGGCGGTCAGAAGAATGGGGGAGGCGCCGCCCACCTTCTCGGCGATGGCCTTCCAGGAGAGGCCCTGAACTCTCTTCGCGGTGAGGATTTTCTCTGTGAGCTCGGTCCGGGTCACTTCCATCTCCTTCGTGGGTTGCTGGGACGCTGGGGTTGGCTGATGCAGGGGACGCTGGGGGTTCGGGGGCGCAGCACCCGGTGCGACGACTCCAAACCTAACCCATTCGCCCGCGAGTACTCGGCGCCAGCTTGACATTGGACCGAAGGGGCCTTGGAAGTCGCGCGTGAGCAGGACGCCGCCGCCGTGGTCTTTGGCGACGGCCTCGACGAGGACACCTTGAGCCTCGCTGGGGTCCCTGCGGGTGGCGGAGCGGAAGCTTCCGCTGGCGGTCGGCTACTCGACACACGAGGATGGCGGGGACAGGGAGCCGAATGACACGGGTGCCGACAGGGTCAGACCGCGTGGCCGGTTGCATCCTCGGTGCCGCCATCGGCGATGCCCTGGGGCATCCGGTGGAGTTCATCACCTCGATGGAGGGCATACGCCGCGCCTTCGGCCCGGCAGGCGTCACAGGGTATGCCCTCTTCTGGGAGGAGGAGGGCCGGAAATTCGCGCCCTACACCGACGACACGCAGATGGCCGAGGTGGTGCTCCGCTCGCTATTGGCGTCGCGCGACGGAGGCGAGGCTCTGGAGCCCGCCATGCGGAGAATGGGGAAAGGCTTCGCCACCTGGGCGCAATGGCCTCTCGGGGGCCACCGGTCTCCTGGGCTGGCGTGCATACGGGGCGCCCAGCAACTGGCGCGTGGACGGGCCTGGGACGCGGCCGACCCCGAGGCGGGCGGCTGCGGTTCCGTCATGCGGGGCATACCCGTTCGGCCTCCTCTTCGCGGACGACGAGGGGCGGGCGGAGGAATGGGCGGCTGCCCACTCCCGCCTGACCCACGGCCACCCCATGGCGCTGGCCGCGTGCGCCGGGATGGCGGTCGGTGTCGCACGCGCGGTTCAGGCTGCCAGTGTCAGCGACGTCCTGGACGGTATCCGGGAAGCCGCCGCACGGCACGACCAGGAGACGGCCACGCTGTGCCGGCTCGCGCGGGCGGAGGCTGAAACCGGCACCAGCCCGGAAGACGTCCTCAGCCGGCTGCAGGGTTGGAATGCTCGGCGAGGCGATTGCCGCCGCCGTCTACGTCTTCGCACGCCATCCGACGTCGCCCCGGGCCGGGCTTCTGGAGGCAGCCAACACGCCCGGCGACAGTGACAGCATCGCGACGCTGGTGGGCGCGCTGGTCGGTGCGGTGAATGGCTTCGGCGAGTTGCCCGAAAGCTGGGTTGCACAGCTGGAGCGGACGGGTGAGTTGCAGGCCCTCGCCCGCCTCGTCGAAGCGCTCTGAGAAGTGCCGTCACCGCCGCCCCGGCTGGCCACAGTCCCCCCTTCCAGACGCGCCGCCAGGCCTCGTCACAAAAGTGGTGACAAGGCCGGACCGTTCCAGACGTTCGTCGCTGCAGCAGACCGTCCATGCGCCTCGTCGTTGCGTCATCCCTGGCACCACCACCCGGACGGCCAGTGGCGCATCCAGGTGGACCTGGTGGTGGTCGACCCGCCGTAGCGCAGCGCCTAGGACGGCCGACGCGGACGTCTGGGCGTAGGGCGCGACCAGCGCGGCGAGTGCCCGCAGCGCGTCCACCGTGGTGAAGACGCCCACCGGCTTTCCGCGCACTACCACCACCGTCGAGCCGATGCGTCGCTCGACCATCTGCCGGCACACCTGGTCCAGGGGGGCGGCGGGGCTGGCGGTGTAGGGGGCACGACTCATCGCCTCGCGGACCGTCACTTCGGCCGGGTCGACGTCCCGCAACGTCTCCATCAGCCGCAGGTCGGACTGCGTGACGAGACCGACCAGCCGCTTCCCCTGCAGGACGGGGAGGTGCCGGATGCGCGCGCGGCGCATGGCCGTATGCGCCTCGGCCAGCGTCGCCCGCGGGGAGACGGTGAGGGGGGCGGACGTCATGAAGTCCCCAACGGTGAGCCGGCGCATGGCCTGGACGATTCAAGCAAGCCTGGGGCCAACTGGGACGCGTGGTAGCCGTCGCTGCGGTCGGGGTTCGCCCACAGGGCGCAGCGTTTGCGCTGCGCCCTTTCAAGAAGCGCAACGCCTGCCGACCGTGGCCTTACTCGCTGCGCATCGCCTCCACCGGGTCGAGGCCGGCGGCGCGCGCAGCCGGGTAGATGCCGAAGCCAAGCCCGACGGCGGAGGACATGCAGAGGGCGAGCGCCACGCTCCAGGCCGGGACGTCTGTCGGAAAACCGAAGCCCCAGCGGCCGATAAAGGCCACGCCGTAGCCGATGACGACGCCCACCAACCCGCCCAGACAGCGAGAGCACCAGCGCCTCGGTGGCGAACTGGCCGAGGATGCGGTTGCGGCGGGCGCCCAGCGCCTTGCGGATGCCAATCTCCTGCGTCCGCTCGGTGACGGACACCAGCATGATGTTGAGAATGCCGATGCCGCCGACGATGAGGGAGAGGAGGCAGACGCCGAAGCTGGCGGCCGTCACCACCGAGGAAATCTGGTTGAAGGCCTCGGTGGCGGATTCGTTGGAGAAGATGGTGAAGTCACTTTCCTGGTCGGGCCGCAGGTTGTGGCGGTGGCGCATCAGCAATTCCACGCCGTCCTGCGCACGTTGCAGGCCTTGGGTGTTCCAGGCTTGCATGCTGATGTTGAGCGAGCGGTTCTTCCCGTACAGGTCGAAGAAGACCGGGATGGGGATGATGGCGGAGTTGTCGTAGCCGGACCCGAAGATGCCGCCCTGGCGTTTCAGCACGCCGATGACCTCGAAGCTCCGGTTGCTGATGCGGATGTCTTGGCCGACCGCCTCGAGGTCCGGGAACAGGACTTCGGCGACGTCCAGGCCGATGACCGCCACCTGCGCCCCGCCCTGGACTTCCGACTCGCTGAAGCTGCGCCCGTGCTGCACGGTGAGTGCGTTGGTGTCGAAGAAGTGGAAGGTCCCCCCGCCAATCTGGACGTTGGGCCGCGTCTCGCGGGCAGCCGTCGCCACCTTCTTCGGGCCGACGCCGTAGGCCTCGGCCGTCACCGTGGCCACCTCGGGCAGCTGCTTCTGGATGGCCTCGAAGTCGGCCAGGTTGATGTTCGGCCGCCGGTCGATTTTGTCCCAGTCGAATTGGCCGAAGCCCTGGGGCCACTTCTGCAGCTGAAAGCCGTTGGCCCCGAGGCCGGAGAGGTCGGTGTCGATTTTGTTCCGAAGGCCTTGCAGCAGCGCCATCATCGAGATGACGGTGGCCACGCCGATGACGATGCCGAGCAGCGTCAGGAGGCTGCGGAGGCGGTGGCCCCAGAAGGTGCGCAGCGCGAGCCTGAAGTTGTCGGTGAGCATGCGCGGGGCACCCGTGCTGCGGGTGGACCCCGCTGGCCTCGTGTTACGGACGGCGCACGGGGCCATTTCGCACCCGGGGGACGCGTCCGGGGCCCGCGCTGGGGGGCGCGATCAGTCCTTGAGGCCGGCGACGTACTTGGCGATGGCCTGAATCTGCTTGGAGGACAGCTTGAAGGAATTCATTGAAAGCGGGTGGGCCTTGATGTTGGCGGCGATGACGTCCTCCGGACGGCCGGCGATGGCGACGTCCTTTCCATTCTTGCCTTCCTTGCCGTGGCAGGAAGCACAGTGCTTGCCGTAGAGGGCGGCGCCGTCTGCTGCCAGGGCCGGGCTGGGCGCCACAAGGAGGCCCAAGGACAGCAGGGCCAGCAATGCCTTCATGACGGGGTCCTCCTTTGTGCGGGGGGCCAAGCTGCGGAGGAAACCGCAGCGAGGCCTTGCACTGTACGGTACGGGCGTCCGAGGCCGTCCATTGCCGGCGCGTCCTGCCTCAGCGGCCGGCCGGTGCGGGGGCGGCCTGAAGCTGACGGCACCCTTCTCCACCCACCAGGCCAGCACCTCCACCGCCAGGCGGCCGGCCTTCACCGCGGGGTCCCCCTCGGCCAGCGAGCGCGCCTCCTCCAGCGACGCCACCCGGTACAGGCACATGCCGCGCAGTGTCTCGTCTTTCTGCTCATCGAAAGGCCCGGCCAGCACCAGCTTTCCTGCCTGGTACATGGCCCGCAGGTGCGAAAGGTGCTGCGTCTGCAGGGCCTGCTTGGCGGCCTCATCCAGCTTCGGGGCGTTGGGCGGGCGCTTAAGAAACACCACGTAGTACTTCTCCATGTTGGGCGGGGCCTCCTCGGCCTGCGCCCTGGCCTGCACCAGCAGCACCACCGCCAGCGTCCACCCCAGCACCCGTCGCATGCTTTTGCCCCCGAAGGCCCCGGGAGGGACACAGGCCCCGCCCCGGCCGTCATTGAATGGTGGGGGCAATCTGGCAGACTTTCACCGCCCCCGGGGAGGATGGGAGGTGCGCCCGATGGCCAAGCCCGCCGCGTCACCCCCGGCTGAGGCCCGGGCGCTCGCGCAGCTGCGCCGGGCCTGCCGCGCGCTGCCCGAGTCGCTCGAGACGCTCACCTTCGGCCACCCCACCTTTCAGGCCGGCAAGGGGCGCACCTTCGCCGTCCTGGACGACCACGAGAGGCCCGGCCTGTTGTGCCTGGTCGTCAAGCTTGCCGTGGAACACCAGCAGCGCCTGGTGGACCACCAGCGCTTCTTCCCGTCGAAATTCGGCAGCAAGCACGGCTGGACCGCCATGCGGGTGGACGCCCGCGCCGACTGGCAGCTCGCCCGGCAACTTCTGGTGGAGAGCTACCGCCGGGTGGCGCTGCGGCGCATGCTGGCCGCGCTGGACCGCCGAGCGCAGAAGCGCAGGGGGTGGGGCGTCCGCCGCGCGTCGGCCGAAGGGCTAGCTCGGGCGCCAAAGAGAGGCGAGCGGCCGCCAGGCGGAGGTACTCCGCAGAGGTGTCCAGCCCGAGGAAGCGGCGCTGGAGTTTCACCGCGGCGACGCCGGTGGTGCCGGAGCCGCAGAAGGGGTCCAGCACCAGCGCACCCGGCGCGGTGCTGGCGCGCACCACGCGCTCGAGGAGCGCCAGCGGCTTCTGGGTCGGGTGGCGGCCGAGGGCCTTCTCCTCGCCGCGGGGCCCAGTCAGCGTCCACACCCTTCCTTCGCCGTCCGCGGTGAGTTCCTCCTCCCCGGGCCGGGGAAGCGCCCACACGTCGCGCATCTGCTTGCCACCGGCCTCCTCCCGCATCGTTGCGTACTGGAAGGTGTGCAGAAGCCGCGGCCCCTTGGCCTGGGGGGCCGCCCACAAGAGGAGCTCCGAGGAGTGGGTGAAGTAGCGGCAGGAGAGGTTGGGGCTGGCGTTGGGCTTGTACCAGGTGACGGTGTTGAGCAGCTTGTAGCCAAGGGACTGCAGCGCGAAGCCGACGGAGAAAATGCCGTGCTGGGTGCCGGACACCCAGAGGGTGCCCTCCGGCTTCAGGACCCGCTGGCAGGCGGCAAGCCAGGCCACGTTGAAGCGGTGGTCCTCGGCCAGTCCACCCGAGGCGTCCCAGGCGCCCTTGCGCACCGGGGCGCGGCGCCCGGATTGGCAGGTGAAGCCGCCGTTGGAGAGGAAGTAGGGCGGGTCGGCAAAGACCAGGTCCACCGAGGCCGCCGGCAGCTGCGCCAGTAGCTCGCGGCAGTCACCCTGGGCCAGTGTCCAGCCGGGCCCGGCCGCATGCCGGGCACCGGGCAGCAGGCCGCCCGGGGCAGGCACTTCGCGCAGGCGACGTCCGGCAGTGGCCATTCAAGCCACACCGTACGGGCCCGCGGCAGGGGCGCGCGAGTTTTCGCGCGGATTGCTACAGCGCTGAAGCGGCTTCGGACGCTTTAGGCCTTGGCCTTGGGCTTGGCCGGGGCCTTCGTCTTCTGCGCCTCGGCGGCGGCCGGCTTGGCTTCGTACTTCTTGCGGAAGCGCTCCACGCGCCCTTCGGTGTCCACCAGCTTGTACTTGCCGGTGAAGAAGGGGTGGCAGTTGGAGCAGATTTCCACGTGGAAGGAGCCGCGGGTGCTGCGCGACTCGATGACGTTGCCGCAGGCACAGACGATGCGGCTGGGCGGGTAGACGGGGTGAAGGTCCGGCTTCATTTCCATTCCTTTGGGCGCGCCTCTTTCCCGCGCCGGGAGTGGCGCGAGGTTCTGGACGGCCCTTACGGGGTGCGGCAGGGGTCGGCCTCATAACAGCCCAACGGCCGCCCGGCAAGCGCCCACCCTGCCTGAAAGCGGAAAACCCCCTGTGAAACAGGAGGCTTGACCCGTGTCCTTAAAAATAATAATGACTCGCAAAGTCAATTTCAGTCAGGAGTCACCCCTTCCATGCGCCCTGGTGCCGCCGCCGTCCTCTGCCTCCTCGCAGCTGCGCCGGCCCTCGCCAGTGAGCGCACCCTCACCTGGTCGTATGACTCCTCGGTGCTGCCACCCGGGCTCCAAGGAACTGGAGTTGTGGAGCACCTTCCGCGCCGGCCGCCCCAGCGGCTACACGGAATTCGACAACCGCGCCGAGCTGGAGATGGGGCTGGTGGAAGGGCTGCAGACGTCGCTCTACGTCAATTTCGACACCACGCACGCCGGGCCGAGCGGCTCCAACGTGCAGGCATGGAGTCTCTCCAACGAGTGGAAGTGGAAGCTGCTGGACCCGGTGGCCGACGTCCTCGGCCTGGCCCTGTACGGCGAGTGGACGGTGGGCCCGACGGAGGAGGAACTGGAGGCCAAGCTCATCCTCGACAAGCGCCTGGGCCCGGTGCTTTTGGCCTGCAACCTGGTGGGCGCGCTCGGCTGGGAGTCGGCCTTCCAGGGCAGCTGGCGGCACCAGCAGGAGCTGGAGGGCACCTTCGGCGGCGAGTACAACCTCGGGGGTGGCTTCCACGTCGGGCTGGAGGCGCGCGTCAACGCGCTGTGGGAGACTGGTCCGGGCTTCGTCGGCGGGGCCTTCTTCCTCGGACCGGTGGTGTCCTACGTCCGTCCCACCTGGTGGGTGAGTTTGTCCGTGACACCGCAGGTGGTGGGCTTCGGCAATGGCACCGTCGACGGGCTGGAACTCGATGAACATGAGCGCCTCGACATCCGGCTTCTGGCCGGGCTTCGACTTGTGAAGCCCGGGAGCTGCCGCGACGTCGCTCGGCGTCGCCGGCGCGCTGCTGGCCGGTGGCTGCCTGCAGGGCCCGGGGGAGAGCCCGGTGGACTCCTTCAAGCCCGCCCAGCAGGCCCTCGGCGAGCGCGTCTTTCGAGACCCGCGCTTCTCGCAGTGGTTTGCCACGCACTCGGCCTCGGCTGAATGCACCCCCCACGGCGGCGACCCGACGGTGGCCATCGCGGTGAGTGCCCTCGGCCCGACCCTTCCGAGCGCTCTGGCCGGCTCGGCCGTGGCCTGCTCCGTCTGCCACCTGGTGGAGCAGGACGCCCTTCTCGATGGCACGCGCATGCGCGCCTACTCGGACTTCGCACGAAGGAGTCCCATCCCGGACCGCGGGGATGGCCAGTCCGCCACGCCGCGCAACAGCCCACCCATGGTGGATGCGCTGGTGCCGCGGCCGGGCCCGATGTTTCTGCACCTGGACGGGCAATTCATCACGCCAGAGGACCTCATCGCCTCCACCTTCACCGGCAGAAACCTGGGCTGGCTGGCCACCGGGAGTCCGCACAGGCCATGCACCAGCTGGCCCGGGTGATGCGCGGGACGACGGCCAGCCGTACCAGGGCCCGGACCCGAGTGGCATGAGCTACGCGGTGGCCTTCCTCGCCGAGGACAGCCGCATCCTCGCCCGGCTCCGGCTCCCGGCTGGTACCGCATCGACGTCAACGCCGCCACGGACGAGGAGGTTCTGGCGGCGGTGGCCAAGGTGGTCGCAGCTTACATGGGCGGCCTCGTCTACCACCGGGACACCTCGGGGGCAGTACGACGGCTCGCCCTATGACGCCTTTCTCAAACTGAACGCCCTTCCGCGGAAACCGGCCACCGGCGAGAGCGCCCTCGACTACGCCCGCCGGCTGCGCACGGCCGTCGAGTCGCTCAACCCCGCCGCAGTGGGTGACGCCCTCCATGGGCAGCTTCATCCATCACGCCCAGCCCTTTGCCTTCGGGCCGATGGAGCTCCAGGGCCTGGAGGTGTTTCTGGCCGAGCCGCTGGCTCCCTTCCGGCCGCCGGCGCAAGGGGGCGGCGGCGGCGGCAATTGTCTGGCCTGCCACCCGCCCCCGGACTTCACGGACCATCTCTTCCACAACACCGGCGCGGCCCAGCTTGAGTACGACGCGGTCCACGGCGACGGCGCCTTCGCCGCCCTGGTGGTGCCGGACCTCGCGACGCGCAACACAAGTCCGGGCGCCTACTTGCCCGCCTCCGCCGGCAACGCCACCGCCCGGGGGCGCTTCCGCGCCGCTGCCACGGCCAGCGACCGGGCCTGGCGGACTTGGGCGTGTGGAACGTCTTCGCCAACCCGGACATGCCGGCGCCGCAGGAGGCCCTGCTGGCCGCCCTGTGCCCGGCTGCGTCGGCCAGGACTGCTCGGCGGCGGCGCTGCTGCCGCAGACGCTGGCCCGCTTTAAGACGCCGGGGCTGAGGGACCTCGACGACAGCGCCCCCTACCTGCACGACGGCTTCGGCCGGAGACGTCGGCACGGTGCTGACACAGTACCAGCGGGTGTCGGACTTGCAGCGCGCGGGCGCGCTCCGCAACGGCGACTCTCGGTTGGCCGGCGTCAACCTGGGGCCCGAGGACATCCCGGCCCTGGAGGCCTTCCTGCACGCTCTGGCGGAGGACTACCAGTAGGGCCCCCGGGGCGGCGTGGGACGCGGCGTCAGCGCTTGGGGGCAGGCTTCTTCAGTTCGGCCAGGCGCGCCTTGGCCTTCTTGGCCGCGTCGGTGCCCGGGTAGCGCTTGATGACCTGGTCCAGCGCCGCCTGGGCCGCCTCCAGATTCTTCAGCCGCTGGAAGCAGTCGGCCGAGTGCAGAGGCGCGGTGGGCATGGACTTGCTGCTGGGAAAGGCCTTCACCAGCTGGCCGAATTCCGGAAGTGCCTCGGCGCAGCGGTCTTCGACGAAGTAGGACTCGCCGAGCTGGAAATGCGCCTCGCCGGCCAATTCGTCCCGGGGGTACTTCTTGAGGAAGTCCAGGTAGAGGGCGCGCGCCACGGCCACTTCCCCGGCCTTCTGTTTGGAAAGCGCCAGGGCGAAGAATTCCTTCTTGTCCGCCGGCCGGGCGACGTCCGCTCCGGCCACGGCCGCGGGCTTGCCGGCCTGGACGCCGGGCAGCCCATTCACCAGCGTCTGCAGCTGGTCCAGCTGGTGGACGTAGGCGTCCATCTGGCCGCGCAGGGTGGCCATGTCCTCCACCGTCTTCTGCAGCTGCACGCCGATGTCGGCGTCGCTACGGCGGGCCGCCGCGTCCAGGCCGTCCAGCGCCTTCTGCACCTCGGCCAGCTTCTGGTCCACCCGGGGCAGCGACTCCTGAAGCTTGTCCTGTTGGGCCTTCAGCTCGGCCCGCAGCGCGTCGTTGTCACTGGACAGCTTGTCGACGCGCAACTCCAGCTGGTGGCCCTTTTCGGACTGTAGCAACCCGTCCCGGCCGCGACGGCGAGCACGGGCAGCAGGACTGGCCAGCGCCACGTCACTTGGCGACGAAGTCATCCCGGCGGTTGGCGGCCCAGGCCTCTTCGTTCTCGCCCTGGACGGCCGGGCGCAGCTTCCCGTAGCCCACCGTCTGCAGCAGCGAGGCCGGGACGCCGAGGTCCACCAGGTACTTCTTGGCGGCCGCCGCGCGGCGGATGGAGAGGTGCAGGTTGTACTCCTCGGTGCCGCGGTCGTCGCAGTTCCCCTCGATGGTGATTTGCTTGAAGCTGGACTTCTTGATGCAGGCGGCCATCGCGTCCAGCTGGGCGCGGGCCTTCTCGTCGAGGCTGGCCTTGTCGAAGGCGAAGTGGACGGGCGTCCAGTCGCAGGCGGTGGCGGCGGCGGCACCCTTCACGCAGCTGCCGGCCTGGCAGGTCTCCCCGGTGCGGCAGTCGTCGTTGGTGGCGCAGGTGTTGGCGACGCAGACGTTGTTGGTGCAGCGCGCGTTGGGGCCGCAGTCGTTGTCCTGGGCGCAGGCCTTGGCGACGCACTTGCCGTTGTCACACTTGCGGCCGGCCCCGCACGAGGCGTCGTCGGTGCACTCCGGCTTGGGCACGCAGGCATTCTTGGTGCAGACGAAGCCGGCCTTGCAGTTCGGCGTCGGTGGCGCATTCCCGGCACTGGCCCTGGACGCAGACCTCGTTGTGCTCCTTGCAATTCTCGTCCGAGTCGCACTTGGGATAGGTGGGAGCACAGCCGGTGAGGAGAAGAACACCCAGTGCCGCCACGCCCACGAGGAATGAATTGCGGTGCATGCTCTCTCCCAGCGGGTAAGTCTTGAAATCCTGTACCGCCCCGAGGATGGTCGCGGTCAAAGGAATTCGCGGCGGCGCCGTGAGGCCACGTCGGGGCGCGTGGGCCCACGCCACGCCGGAGCACGCGCTGGTCATGGCTAGAAGCGTCCTCATCGTCGACGACGAGAAGAACATCCTGCTCACGCTGAGCCAGTCGCTGCAGCTGGCCGGCTACCACACCGAGCTCGCCGCAGTCGGGCCAGCTCGCCCTGGACGTGGCGGCCGCGCGTCCGGTGGACGCCGTCCTGTTGGACGTGCGGATGCCGGACATGGACGGGCTGAGCGTCGCTCGAGCGCACTGCTCGCCCTGCGGCCCGGGCTGCAGCGTCATCATGATGTCCGGGCACGCCACCATCGACACCGCGGTGCGGGCCACCCAGCTGGGGGCGCGGGACTTCCTGGAGAAGCCGGTGGCCCGCGACCGGCTGCTGCTCGCGCTGCGCAACGCGCTGGAGCACCAGGCGGCGGTGGCGCAGCTGGAGGAGCTGCAGGCAGAGGCGGGGCAGTACGAGATGGTGGGCAAGGGGCCGGCGATGAGCAAGCTCTACGCGCTGCTCGCCCGGGCGGCCCCCAGCGAGGGGCGCGTCCTCATCAGCGGCGAGAACGGCACCGGCAAGGAACTGGTGGCCCGGGCGCTCCACCGCCACAGCCGGCGCGCGGCCGGGCCCTTCGTCCGCGTCAACTGCGCGGCGGTGCCCGAGGGCCTCATCGAGAGCGAGCTGTTCGGCCACGAGCGGGGGGCCTTCACCGGCGCCACCGCGGTGCGGCGGGGGAAGTTCGAATTGGCCGACGCCGGCACCCTCTTCCTCGACGAGGTGGGGGACATGCCGGCCGCCATGCAGGCCAAGCTGCTGCGCGTGCTGCAGGAGGACGAGTTCGAGCGCGTGGGAGGCACGGAGACCCTGCACGTCGACGTCCGGGTGGTGGCCGCCACCAACCGCGACCTGGAAGCGGAGGTGGCCGCCGGGCGCTTCCGGGAGGACCTCTACTACCGGCTGGCGGTGGTGCACCTGCGCACCCCAGCCGCTGCGCGAGCGCCGGGAGGACCTGCCGGAACTCATCTCCACCTTCCTGGCCGAGGCCTGCCGCCGAAACGGGCGCCGGCCGCTGCGGCTTCTGCCCGACGCCCTCGCCCTGTTGTCGGCCCAGCCCTACCCGGGCAACGTCCGGGAGCTGCGGAACCTGGTGGAACGGCTGGCCATCCTCTCGGACGGCCCGACGGTGTCCGCCGCCCAGGCCAGCGAGTTGCTCCTCGCCCCCCGCGGCCAGCCGGCCCCCGACGTCCCGCGGCCCGGCCCGACCGCGCCGGCAGCCGCGACGCCGGACGTCGGCAGCAAGCCCTTTCGCGAGCTGGTGGAGGACGCCGAGCGCGAGATTATTGTCCGCACCCTGGCCTTCACCGGCGACAACGTCACCGAGGCGGCCCGGCTGCTCGACCTGGAGCGGGGCCACTTCTACAAGAAGATGAAGGCCCTCGGGCTGCGGCGCGGGCCCCCGGAGGGGGAGCCCGCATCGGGCTGAAAGGGCCTTCCCGGCCCTTTAGGCCCCCATCAGGATGAGACTCAGCACCGTGGCCACTTCGTAGTCCGTCCAGGTGGCCATGACGGCGGGCAGTTCCAGGTAGCCGTAGCCGCCCGGCACCATCTGCCCTTCGTACTTGGTGCCGTTCCACACCAGGTTGTAGGTGACGACGCCGATGCGGCCGTTGATGGCCTTCGGGCTGAGGGTCCAGTCGCTGTTGCCGGCGCCCATGGCCCCAACAATATGCGCGCCGCCGTCGGGGAGGAGGTCGATGACGGCGCTGAAGGGAACGTTGCCCACCAGGCCCTGGGCCTTGTTGCCCTTGATGCTGACGTCCACCGTCCGCCCGGAGTTGCCGTTGCCCCGCACGCCGGTGCCGCTGCTGTAGAGGCTGGCCACCGGGCCGTTGATGTTGTGGCCGCTAATTTGGTTGGTGATTTGGCCGCCGTTGCCTCCGTTGCCCTGGAGGGTGTTCCCGGTTTCCATGGAGGCCGAGGCCAGCTTCCAGTCCGGCGGCGGGCCGGACGGCACGGGCGCGGGCGGAGTGGCACAGGCCACCAGGGCCAGACAGGACAGCGACGCAACCAGGTTTGAAGACCGCATGTGAGCCTCCTGCAGCGTGGTGTTGGGGAGGGGTCAGCTGCCCCCCCGAAAAGCTGGGGCCGGGGAGCCTCGCTCCTGCCCGGGTGTCCTGTCACTTGGATTCGGAGTCGCCGCAGCTGGCCCCGGTCAACGCGACGCCCGGGCGTTTTAGGTCCCCAGCACCAGCGCCATGACGGTGGCGACCTCGAGGTCGGTCCAGCCGGCCATGGCCGCGGGCAATTCTAGGGACGTCAGGGTGATGGCGCCGTTGCAGCTGGAACTGCCCTCGTAGCGGGTCCCGTTGAAGGTCAAGTCATAGCTGCACGTCCCCAGCTTGCCCTGGAAGATTTTCGGGCTGATTTTGAAGTCGGACAGGGTGGAGCCGGCGAAGAGGCCCATCACCTGGGTGACACCGTCGCCCAGCGGCTTCAGGTCCACGCTGAAGGGGGAGTTGCGCACGCTGCCCGTCGTACCCATCCCGTTGAGGCTGAGGTTGACCTGCATGTTCCCTTGGCCGACGCCGCGCAGGTACGTCCCGCCGTGCTTGAGTTGCCAGGTGGCCCCATAGATGGCGTCCCCGTCGATGGACACCTGGATGTAGCGGGTTTGCGAGCGCATCCGCATTTCCTTGCCGGAGGTGGGCGTGGCCGTGGCGAAGGCCCAGGCCGGGGCGGGGCCCGTCGCCGGCGGGGCCCCGGCGCAGCCGAGGGCGAGGAGGAGAAACGAAGACAGAGGAAAGAAGGCGCATGGTGACTCCGGGTTGGGGGGCCGACGGGCGCGGGCACAGGCGCTCGGGAAAGCTACGACGCGGATGCGAGGGTCCCTATTCACACCAGGGGGCTGGTCGCTTGCAACTGGCCCCGCGCCCCTGCCCCACCCCGCGCCCGCGCGCTCAGCCAGGGGCCGCCAGAAAACGGGCCCAGACCGGGGCGTGGTCCGAGGGCAGCTTGCCCTTGCGGGCCTCGCGGTCGATGTCCGCTTCTTCACAGCGCGCGGCCAGCGGGGCGGTGGCGTACACCGCGTCGATGCGCAGCCCATGGTTCTTCGGGAAGCCCAGCATGCGGTAGTCCCACCAGCTGTACCGGCCAGGCTCCGGGTGGTGGAGGCGGAAGGTGTCCTGTAGTCCGAAGGCCAACAGTTCCCGCAGCGCGGCGCGTTCGGGAAGGGAAAAAAGCGTCTGCCCGTCCCACAGCTGCGGGTCCCAGACGTCCCGCTCCTCGGGGGCCACGTTGAAGTCCCCGCACAGCACAAGCTGCTCCTCGGGCCGGTAGCGCACGTCCAGCGCGCGCCGCAGCCGGGCGTAGAAAGCCAGTTTCTCCTGGTAGGCCGGCGAGTCCACCGCCTGGCCATTGGGGGCGTAGACACTCATCACCCGCACGCCCTTTATGGTGGCCGCCAGCACCCGCGCCTGCTGAGCGTCGTCGTCGGCCAGGGGAAGTCCCCGTTCCACGTCCTGCAGCGGGCTGGTGCTGAGGATGGCCACCCCGTTGTACGTCTTCTGTCCGTACACCGCGGCCTGGTAGCCCAAGCGTTCCACCATCTCCGCCGGGAACTGCTCCTCGGTGCACTTGAGTTCCTGCAGGCACAGCACATCGGGCCGGCGCGAGGCGAGGTAGGCCTCCAGCCGCTCGACGCGCGCCCGCACCGAGTTGATGTTCCAGGACGCGACAGTCAGCGCCATGTCAGTCCTCGAAAGGGGCGCCCGGCCCGCGCGCCGTCGGGGGAAAGCCGCCCCAGGGCTACCGCGCCAGGTGGTCCGGCCGGCAGCCGCGAGGGCGAAGAGGAAGGTGGAGGCATGTCCCGGGGGCCGCTTGTAAACCACCAGGCGGCGGACGTTGACAGACGGAACGTTCGCCCGGCCCTGGCGACGGAGCTGTTTTGCGAGCCACGCACGGTCCGGCCCGCGGAGGGCCAGGGGCGAGGGGCCGGGCCGCTTTCACCCTTGGTGGTAGGGAGCAAGCGAGCGGCGCGGACGAGATTGCTTCTGCTATTCAGACGCGTTTTCGCCACCCGCGGAGGTGGAATGGCGACTCGCCGTGCTCGATGGCTCCCCAGCGTCAGCGTCTTGGCTCGGTCTGGCCTTCGTTGGGGCGGCCGGGGTACGGGCGTACCTCCACACGGCCTCGCGCGACGCGACGGCGGCTTGGGTGTCCCACACCCATGAAGTGCTGGGGACGCTGGATGGGCTGCTCATCGCCCTGGACGACGCGGTCGTCGCCCGGCGCGGCTATGCGCTCGGCGGCGACGGGGTGCAACTCGCCACCTACCGGGCAGCGGTCGAGCGCGTGGCGCAGGAGAAGACACGGCTGCGGCAGCTGACGGGCGACAACCCACAGCAGCAGGCGCGCCTGGACGCGCTCGACCCGCTGCTGGCCGCCCGGCTGGCACAGCTGGAAAGCAACCTGCGTCCGGGCGCGTTTCGCGGCGTCGAGGCGGAAGTCACCGCCGAGGGAAACGTCCAGTCCGGCGCCGTCCGCCAGCTGGTCGCCTCGCTGGCCGACGAGGAGACGTCGCCTGCTCGCCGCGCGCGAGGCCGCGGAGGCGGCGGAGTCGGTGGCGGTCCGGCGCACGCTTCTGGGGGGCTTCTCCTTGAGTCTGGCGGCGCTGCTGCTGGCCTTCTTCTGGCTGCGGCGCGAGATGTCGCGCCGCGCCCGTACCGAGGACACCCTGGCCAGCCGGGAGCAGCGGACCTCCCTCACTCTGCGCAGCATTGCCGACGGCGTCATCGCCACGGACGCGGCCGGCTACGTCGTCCAGATGAATCCCGTCGCCGAGCAGCTGACCGGCTGGCCCCTGGCGGAGGCCACCGGCCAGCCCTTCGCCGAGGTGTTTGCCACCCGGCACGAAAGGACGCGGGCGCCCGAGCCGGACCCGGTGGCCCAGGTGCTGTCCACCGGCGCTCCCCTGTCGCTGGTCAACCACACGCTTTTGGTGTCCCGGGACGGTAGCGAGCATCCCATCGCCCACAGCGCCGCCCCCATCCTCGACGCCGCCGGGCACAGCCAGGGCGTGGTCCTCGTCTTCCATGACGTCAGCGCCAGCCAGGCCAGCGAGGCCCGCTTCCGGCGACTGCTGGAGGCAGCGCCCGATGCCATTCTGATTACAGACCCGGCCGGCCACATCACCATGGCCAACCAGCAAGTCCAGGCCCTCTTCGGCCATACCCCGAGCGAGCTGGGCGGGCAGACGATTGAATCCCTCCTTCCGGAGCGCCTGCGCGTGCAGCACGCCCAGCACCGGGCGGGGTACCAGGCCGCCCCGTCCGTGCGGACGATGGGCAGGGGCCTCACCCTGTTCGCCCTGCGCAAGGACGGCTCGGAGTTCCCGGTGGAAGTCAGCCTCAGCCCGCTCCAGGCCGAGGAGGGCACCTCCGTCATCGCTGCAGTGCGCGACGTGTCCCGGCGGCACACGCTCGAGCAGTTCCGGGACGAGTACCTGGAATTCATCTCGCACGACCTGAAGAATCCCCTCTCCGTCATCGCGCTGCAGGCCCGGGTCCTGGCTCGGCAGCTGAGCCGTCGCGCGTTACCGGAGGAGGTGCACGGGGTGGAGGTCATCGCCGAGAGCGCGGCCTTCATCGACCGGCTGGTCCGCGAGCTTCTGGAGATGGCCTACGTCGAGTCCGAGCTGTTGGAAGTGCACGCGGAAGCCGTCGTGCTGGGGCCGCTCTTGCGCGCCGTGCTCGAGCGCACCGTCTCCAGCGTCGACCGCTACCGGGTGCGGCTGCAGCTGGACGACTCGCTGACCGCCCTGGTGGAGGACCGGCGCCTCGAGCGGGTGGTGGCGAATTTCCTGCAGAATGCCCTCAAGTACTCCCCGGCCGGCTCTCCCATCCTGCTGCGGCTGGAGAAGGTGGACGGCACGGCCCGCGTCTCGGTGGTGGACCAGGGCCCGGGCCTTTCCGAGGAGGACGCCTCCTTCGTCTTCGAGAAGTACCGCCGGACGCTAGGCGCGCAGCCCAAGGAGGGCCTCGGCCTCGGCCTCTACATCAGCCGCAGAATTGTGGAGGCCCACGGCGGTCGCATCGGGGTGAAAAGCCGCCCGGGGCACGGCGCCAGCTTCTACTTCACCCTCCCGCTGGCGCCCGCGGCACGCCGTCGGCGCCCGCCCGCTCGCCGCGGAGGCCCCGCTGGACCCGGCCGCTTTGGCCGGCTTGCGTGTGCTGCTGGTTGACGACGAGGCCAATGCCGTCTCTGCCCTCACCACGCTTCTGGGCGAGGAGGGGCTGCGCATCAGCGGCGCGACGCGCGGCGAGGAGGCGCTGGCCCTGGCCGCCAGCCAGCCCTTCGACGTGGCCGTGCTGGACGTGCAGATGCCGGGCATGAGTGGCCTGGAATTGTTGCAGCGACTGCGCCAGGAACACCCCGGGCTGCCGGCCGTCATCATGACGGGCTACATGGCCCACCACCCGGACATTGTGCAGCTGCGCACCGCGACGGGCGCTGCCTTCGTGGGCAAGCCGGTGGACCCCGACGAGTTGATGCGCACCCTGCACGCCCTGGTGCCGGCCCGCGCCGGCTAGACGCCGCCCACGTGGCCGCGCGCCCTCGCCGCGGACGGCCCCCGCGCGGGCACCGGACACGCGCCAGCGCCACGGACACGGGAGTGCCAGGCGCCCTGGCACGCGGCGCGCAAGTGCACCGCGCCGTGGCGCCCCGGGGGGCTGTCCCCGGGGGCCCCAAGCTGGACACACCCTGAAGAGGCGTACGCTCCCTATGCACCGCACCCCGTCCTTCGTCCTCGGCGCCCTGGTGGCGCTGGCCGGCTGTCAGAAGTCCTCCCCACCCCCGGCGCCGTCCGCCAGGGACACCGCGCCCCAAGGCGCACCAGTCGCCAGCGGGCCTTTGGCCCCGCCTGCGGACGCAGGCCCCGTGGCTGCGGCCGTGCCGGCCCCGGTGCCCCCCACGCTGGGCCTGGCACACGTGGACAGGGGCCCGGCCAACCACCTGGCCCGCGCCCGGGCGCTGCGCGAGGAAGGCGACAGCAGCGAGGCGCTGGCGGAGGGACGCCGGGCCCTGGCCGACGCCCCGGAGGACGAGGATGCGCTGCTGCTGGTGGCCCGCACCGCGGCGTCCCTCGGGCAGCGGGGGCTGGCCGCCGCAGCCTTCGAGAAGCTGGCCAGCGTGCGCGAGGAGGATGCGGTGCCCCTGCTGCAGGCGGCACGGCTGCACCTGCAGCTGCGCGATGAGGTGGGGGCGGCCCGGCTGGCGGCGCAGGCGCTGTCCCGCGACGAGGGCAATGTGGAGGCCTACCAGGTGCTGGGCCGCGCGGCGCTGGTGGAGGGAGACTTGCGGCACGCGGTGGAGTGGCTGGAACAGGCCCGCGTCCTGGCGCCGGCGCACGGCTGGGTATTGAACAACCTGGGCTTCGCCTACCTGCGCGCGGGCGAGAATGCGAAGGCGCTGGAGACGTTGAGTCGCGCGGCGGAGCTGCTGCCGGAGGTGGCCGTGGTGCACAACAACCTGGGCGTGGCCCTGGAGCGCCACGGCCGCACCGAGGAGGCACGCGCCGCCTTCGACAAGTCCGCCGCGCTGGCGCCACGCTACACCCGCGCCCTCGTCAACCGCGCCCGGCTGGCGCTGGTACCCAGCGCCGGACGGCGGCGCCGCCCCGACGCCCGAGGAGGACGAGGAGATGGACACAGCCGACGAATAGCCGGCCGGCCGCTGCGCCAGGGGGCGGGCCCGCTGGCCGGGCCCTCCCTTCCCCCCGGGCAGGGCCCCGGTCCTGGGGCCCCTTTCTGCTAACCTGGCCGGCCGCCACACCGCCTGCCCCGGAAGGGCGCGGCGCTGCCCCGCCGGCCAACCGGGGTGGTGCGCCCGCTTCGCCCGGTTGCTTTCCGCAAAGAAAAGTCGCCTTCTGCCCTAACGCCCTTCCAGACATGGCCGCTCCTGCCCCCGCCCGCTCGAACTTCCGCCGGAAGCCCTTCCTTGCTGGCCGCCTCCTTGCGCCTGTTGGTGGCGGTGGGGGGGACTCCTGCTGCTGTGCCTGTTGGGCGGCGCGGCCGTGTACTTCCACTTCAGCCGGGGGCTGCCGTCGGTGGAGGCGCTGCGCGACTACCGCCCGCCCCAGGTGACGAAGGTGCTGTGCGCCGACGGCAGCGTGTGCGCGGAGTACTTCCTCGAGCGGCGCACGCTGGTGGACGCAAGCGCGCTTCCGGCTCGCACGTGCGCGACGCCTTCCTGGCGGCGGAGGACGCGGACTTCTACCGGCACGAGGGGCTGGACTACCTGGGGCATGCTGCGCGCCGGGCTGAAGGCGCTGCGGCCGGGCGGCCACCTCACCGGCGCCTCCACCATCACCCAGCAGGCCTGCCGCAACCTGCTGCTCACCCAGGAGCGCAAGGTGAGTCGCAAAATCCGCGAGTGGATTCTCACCCCGCGCATGGAGCGGGCGCTCACCAAGGACCAGATTCTCAACCTCTACCTCAACCAGATTAACTTCGGGCACAGCCGCTACGGCATCGAGGAGGCGGCCCTCTTCTACTTCGGCAAGCACGCCTCGCAGCTGGACGTCTCCGAGGCCGCGGTGCTGGCCGGCACGGTGCAGCAGCCGGCCCGCATCAACCCCCTCACCTCCCTCACCAAGGCCAAGGCCCGCCAGGCCTACGTGCTGCAGCAGATGGTGAAGCACGGCTTCCTCTCCGAGACAGGACGCGCGCGCCGCTCAGGCGCGGCCGCTGGTGCTGGCGCCCCGGCCGCCGCCGGGCCGCGGGCTGTACTACGTGGAGGAAATCCGCCGCTTGCTGGTGGCCCGCTACGGCGAGGCACAGGTGCTGGGCGGGGGCTGCGCGTGGAGATCGCCATGGACCCGCGCCTGCAGGCCTTCGCCGACGAGGCGCTGCGCGACGGCCTGGAGACGCTGGACCGGCGCATGGGCTACCGCGGCCCGCTGGGGACGCTGGACGCCAAGCGCTACACGGCGCTGCGGCACCTCCTCGAGGAACGGCTGGCCGAGGCCGGCCGCCGCGAGAAGGAAAACTCCCTGGTGGCCGACGTCGGCCCGCTGGTGAGCGCGGCGGCACGCTCCGAGGAGGCGGAGGCGGCCGAGGTGGACACGGAGGGCGAGGCGGAGGCCGCGCCCGAGGAGGCGCTGGCCCAGGCCGTGCCGCTGCTACCGGTGCACGAGGGCCTCACCCTGGGCGGCTACGTCACCCGGGTGGACGACGCGTCGCGGACGGCCAGCGTCGACTTCGTCGGGCGCACCGGCACTCCTCTCCTTCTCCACCGTGGGCTGGGCCCGTCCCCGCGGGGTGGGCAAGTGGACGCCGCCCCCGCAGAAGCTGTCGGACGTGCTGGCCGCGGGCCAGGTGGTGCGGGTGCGCGTGCTGGCTGCGCCGGCGGCGCCCAAGCCGCTGGAGGTGACGCTGGACCAGGTGCCGGAGGTGCAGGGGGCCCTGACGGCCATCGACCCGGCCACCCGCCGGGTGGTGGCGCTGTCCGGCGGCTATGACTTTCGCCTGTCGCCCTTCAACCGCGCCACCCAGGCCCACCGCCAGCCAGGTTCTTCCTTCAAGCCCTTCCTGTACGCGGCCGCGCTGCAGAGCCAGCGCTTCACGGCCGTCAGCGTCCTCAACGACGCGCCGGAGGCGGTGCGGGACCCCTACACCGGCAAGGTGTGGAAGCCGCAGAATTACGAAAGGACAGGCTTCGAGGGGCCGATGACGGTGCGCCAGGCCCTCACCCGCAGCAAGAATACCGTCAGCGTCCGCCTCATCGAGGCCCTCACGCCCCAGGTGGCCATCGACTTCGCCCGGAAGGTGGGCATCCACAGCCCGATGCCGGACAACCTGACGCTGGCACTGGGCACGGGGGAAGTCACCCAGCTGGAGATTGCCAACGCCTACGCCACCTTCGCCGGGGCGGGCCGCTACGCGGACCCGGTGCTGCTGGTGCGCGTCAGCGACGCCACGGGCACGGTGCTGGAGGAGCACCAGGCCGCCTTCCAGGACGCCACGTCCCCGGCGGTGGCCTACCTCATCACCTCCCTCATGCGCAGCGTGGTGGAGGAGGGGACGGCGGCCGCGGTGCGCGACCTCAGCCGGCCGGCGGCGGGCAAGACGGGCACCACCAACGAGTACCGGGACGCCTGGTTTGACGGCTACACGCCGTCGCTGTTGGCCTCGGCCTGGGTGGGCTTCGACGACCACTCGTCGCTGGGCCCGGGCGAGTCCGGCGCCAAGGCGGCGCTGCCGGTGTGGCTGCGCTTCATGAAGTCCGCCACCGAAGGACGTCCGGTGACGGACTTCGAGATGCCGCCGGGGGTGGTGCTGGTGCGGGTGGACCCCAGCACCGGCCTTCTGGCCGGGCCGCACGTGCCGGGCCGCGCCGAGACCTTCCTGGAGGGCACGGCCCCGACGTCCGAGGCCCCAGCGCCGAATGAAGCAAGCCCGGACCGTTTCCTGATGGAGGACCCGGACAAGGGCCACCTGTGAGAGGCGCCCTGTTGCTGTGGCTGCTGGCCCAGGGGCCCGGCCCCGGGCGCCCTGGAGACGCTGGCCGACAGCCGTCAGCCGCCCAGGTGCGCGCCGCCGGCGCCACCGCGCCCCTGGCCGTCAGCCGTCTCCGCGCCCGGGCACCCGGCGCTGGCCCAGGCCTTTTCCACGCTGCTGTTGGCCCGGCTGTCCGCGGCCGGCCTGCTCTGGCCCGCTGGCCCGCTGCCGCCGACGCGGAGGCGCAGGCCCGCGCCCGCGGAGCCCGCGCGCTTCTGCGCCTGCGGCTGACGCTGGACGGCCGGCTGTCCGCGGCCGGGGACGTCCTGTCCAGCTGGGAAAATATTTTCTCCGGCCGCGGCGCAGGCGAAGGGGCAGCCCGGCGGCGGTGGTGGTGGCCGAGGTCGCCCCGGACGGCGCGGTGCGGGCCCTGGCCCGGGCGCCGGACGCCCCGGCGCTGCTGCTGGCCGCGGCGCCGCTGGCCGCCTGGCCCGTGCGCACCGCGGCGCTGGCCACCGGGGACATGGACGGCGACGGACGCCCGGAAGTGGCCGTGCTGACGGAGGAGGCGGTGGAGGTGCTGGGCCGGGACGGCCGCCTCCTCGCCCGCCGTCCCTTTCTGGGCCTGCCGCCGGCGGAGGTGCCCGCCCGCGAGGCCTTCGGCACGCTGTGCATTTGTGACGGCCTGCTGTACGCCTTCAGCGGCGCCCACGCCGCCGGCCAGGTGCTGGCGCTGCAGGACGGGGCCCTGGTACCGGTGGCGGTGCTGTCCCGTCCGGTGGTGGCCTGCGGGCCGCCCCAGCTGGAGGCCACGCCGGTGCCGGGCGCGGCGCGGCTTGTCCCGTTCGGCCACGGCTGGCCGGCGCTTCCGGAGGGCCGGGCTGCCTGGGGCCTTGCCGTCCGTCCGACGGCCGCCGGCCCGGCGGTGCTGGTGCTGCGGGAGGACGGGACGGCCGTGCTGCGCCGGGGCAGTGGCAACTGGCAGACGGCCCCCGCGGTGGGCGCGGGCGCGGCCCTGGTGGACGTCTCCGGCGACGGCAGTCTGCGCCTGGCGGCCAGTGGCGACGGCGCCGCGGTGGCGCAGGACAGCCTGCGCCTGCTGCGGCTGGAGGACGGCACGGCGGAGGGCGCCGTGGAAGTGCCGGGGCGCATTGTCCAGGTGGCCGCCGCGGCCCTGGACGGCCCCGGCGCGGAGGCGCTGCTTTTGGGCGTGTGGCTTCCCGACGGCGGCGCGCAGCTGCGACTGGTGCGGGGGGCGCGGTGAGACAGCTGGCCGCCGCGGCGCTTTTCACCTTTGGCCTTGCACCCGGGCTGGCCGCCGGGGCGGCGCGCGCCCGCGACGGCGGCACCCTGGCCGTGGGCCTGCTGGCCCCGGGCCCGCCCGCGGTGGACGCCAGCGCGGACAGTCCGGAGGCGGCCAGCGCCCGGGCGCTTCTGGCCCTGCCCCTTTGCCGCCTGCGGCCTGGCCCGGTGCCCCTCCTCGCCAGCCTGACGCGCACCAGCGCCGGCCCCCAGACGGAAGTGCACCTGGTGCCGCTGCCCGGGGCACGCTTTGCCGACGGCAGCCCGCTGCGCGCCGCGGACGTCGCCGCTTCTTGGCGCGCGCTGGCCCGCGCGGCCAGCCCCTACCTGGCGCTGCTGGCGCCGGTGGCCGGACTGGACGCCGCGCTTCAGGCCGAAAGCCTCTCCCCAGAAGGGGGCCTGCGCCTGCCCCTGGCCTACCCGTGGCCTGACTTGGAGGCTTCCTTGTGCCACCCGGCCTTCACCCCCACGCGGGCCCAGCCTGGCGGGGGGCCGGCAGAAGGGGTGGGCCTGTACGCCCCCGGGGCCGACGGGCACCTTGCTGGCGGCCCGCGGCGCGCCGCGCGGGCCACCCTTCCCCGCCGCCCTCACCTTCACCAGCCTGCGGGGCCGCGCCGCCGCGCAGGCGCTGCAGCGCGGAGAGGTGCACGCGGTGCTGGGCGAGGGCCGCGGGCCGGACGACGGGCCCCTGCTCTTCGCCACCTACCTGTTGTACCGCCCGGGCGCCCTGCCGGCGGGCGCGCGCGCGGCGCTGGAAGCGGTGGACGTGGAGGCCCTGGTACGCACGTTCGTGCCCGGACCGGCGGTGGCCTTGCACGCCCTGTTGCCCGACGCGCTGCTGCCGGCTGGCGCGGCTGCCCCGGCCCGGCGCCCGGCCACCGGCGCCGGCGGCCGCCCCCGCCCGCCCCTTCACCCTGGGCTACGAAGTCGGCGTGGCCGAGCAGCGTGCGGTGGCAGAAAGGCTGCAGGTGCTTTTGCATGACAGGGGCTTCCCGGTGCGTCTGCACGCCGACAGCCGGGCCGCCCTGCTGCAAGCCCGCAGCACAGGCGCGCTGGAGGCCGCCCTGGTTTCCCTGCTGTTTGCCGCCCGTCCCGGCGCCAGCCCTGGCGCTGGTGCTGGGGCTGGCCAGGACGCAGCCCTGCTGCAGCGCGAATTGCCCGCCCTGGGGCAGCTGGGGGACGCCTCCGCCCGCGCGGCCCGCGCTGCAGCAGCGCGCCCTGGCCCTGGCGGCGCGGGTGCCCGTGCTGCCCCTGTACGTCCGGGGGCTGCGGGCTGGCGTCAGCGCGGCCCTGGTGGACAGCCGCCGGGACGGCTTCGGGCTGCTGGTGCTGGACGACGCCTGGCTTCTGCGCTGAAGGGGCCAGCACACCCGATGCGCCTGCGCACGCGACTTTCCCTGGCCTTCGCCGCCCTGGCGGTGTTGCCCCTCCTCGTCTCCGTCCCCTTCGTCGCAAGGCGGCTGCGGACGACGTTTGACCGCGAGTTGGAACGCCGGGCTGAGTCCGCCGCGGGCGCTGGTGACGGCGTCCGCGCAGCGGCTGCGCACGCGGGTGATGGAGGCGGTGGCCGCCGCGGCGGCGGACAAGGGGGCCGAGGAACTGGCCCGCGCACTGCAGGGCCCGGGGCCGCTGCCGCCGCCGGACGCGGCGCGGGCCCTGGCCGAGGGGCGGGGCCTGTCCGTGCTGGCGCTGTTGGACGCAAGCGGCCAGGTGCGCAGCAGCGCCCACTTCCCGGCGCGCACCGGCGACGTGGACAGGGGCCTGCTGGCGGCGCTGCAGGCGCCTTCCGGGGGGCCGGTGGTGGCCGACGTGCAGGTGTCGGCCCCGGAGGGGCCGCGCCTCTGGCCGGCGCTGCTGTCCGCCCGCGCCGGTGGAAGGGGTGCCGGGCGCCTTCCTGGTGGGAGGGGTGCTGCTGGACGGCGCGCTGGCGGCCGCGCTGTCTGCGGAGAGCGGCGCCGAGGTGGAAGTCCGCCGGGGAAGCGAGGTGCTGGGCAGCGCTGGGGTGGCCAGTGGGCGGCGGCTGTGGCGGCTGGTGCCGCTGGGTGCAGACGCGACCGCCGCGGTGGCGGTGGGCGACGCCGCCTCGGCCGAGGCGGAGGAGGCGCTGCTGCTGGCACTGGCCGCGGTGGTGGGCGCGGGGCTGCTGCTGTCCGTCGGCTTGGGGGTGCTGTTGGCCCAGCGCACCACCCGGCCCCTGGAAGCCCTCACCGCCGGCGCGCGGGCGGTGGCCGAAGGCAAGCTGCAGACGCGCGTGGAGGGGACGGCGCCGGGGGAGGTGGGCCTGTTGGTGGAGGCCTTCAACCACATGACGGCACAGCTGTCGGCCACCACCGCGGCGCTGGTGAAGGCGGAACGGGTGGCGGCCTGGGAGGAGGTGGCACGGGGACTGGCGCATGAGTTGAAGAACCCCCTCACCCCGCTGCAGACGGCCCTGGAGACGCTGGGCGCGGCGCAGGCGGCGGGCAGCCCGCGCTTTGCGGACTTGTTCCGCGAGGCGGCGCCGGCCATGCGCGAGGAGGTGGAACGGCTGAAGCGCACGGTGGACGGCCTTCGCCCGCTTCGCCCGGCTTCCGCCGTCCAGCCCGTCGCCCGTGGACCTAGGGGCTTGGGCCGAGCAGGCCCTCGCCCTGGACGCCGCCTCGCCCGCCGTCGCCCGGGAGACGTCGCTGGCCAAGGGCCTGCGCGTCCGCGCGGACCGCGACCAGCTGGCGCAGGTGCTGCACAACCTGTCTACGCAACGCCGAGGAAGCGCAAAGCGGGCGGCACCGTGGGTCGCGGTGCGCGTGCGCGGCGAGGGGCCGTGGGCCCTTCTGGAAGTGGAGGACGCCGGCCCGGGCGTCCTCCGGAGGAGGAGGCCGAGTCGCTGTTCGCGCCCGGCTTCAGCGAGAAGCCCGGCGGCACCGGCCTTGGCCTGGCCATTGCCCGGAGGATCGCGACGGAACACGGCGGCGGCCTGGAGGTGGTGCGCGGCGGCCGCGGCGGCGCCGTTTTCCGGCTGCGCTTGCCCCTGGGGGCGGATGGGCACGGGCCCTCGGCCCCGCGCTAGTCCTTCACCGGGGTGGCCTTCAGGGCGGCCTTCCCGTCCTTGACGTAGACGCTGAAGCGCACCGTGCGGCAGGCGTACTTGGTGATGAGCTGGTCGCGATTCTTCCGCAGCTTCTGGGCAAACCTCTCGTAGGTGAGGCCGTCGGCGGACTCGCCGCACTCCTGCCGCTGGGCGACGAAGTCCCGGTACACGTCCTGGAAATGTTCCTCGTCCGGTGCTGACGTCGCCGCCACCTGCCGCGGCCGGGGGACGGGCGTCGTCACCGGGCGGGCCGCCTGCAGCAACTCCGGCGGGATGTCGGCCACCCGGGTGGTGTCCGGGATGGCGTTGGCCAGCGGCCCCACCGCGGCGAAGCCGGAGGGCGGCGCGTTGAAGTCGGGCAATTCCGGAATGGGGTAGGCCGTCGTCGGCTGGTGGTCCGTGTCCAAGGGCGGCGGGGGCGGCGCGGCACGCGCGCCGGGGAAGCGGCCGCCAATGGGGCCGGAGGGCGTGCGCTGCATGGAGGCCTGGGTGGAAGGCAGCGGCGTGCGCGGGGGGGGCGGCGGCGGCATGGCGTCCAGCAGGGCGGAGAGGTCCTCCACCGGCGGCGGCGGTGGCAGCCGGGACAGGGGGGCGGGCGGCGGCTCGAAGTCCAGGACGGCGCCGCCCAGGGCCGCCGGCGCCGCGTCGAAGACGGACGGGACCGGGGCCGCTGCCGGCAGGGGCGCGGCCAGCGTCGGCAGCGGTGCAGGCGGCGCCTCCGCCGCGGCCGGCAGAGGGTCCAGGACACGCACCGCCACCGGCCTGGGCGGGGTGGTGCGGCGCGGAGGAGGCAGCGTGTCCTCGTCCGGGCGGGGCGCGCGCGCAGGCCGGTTGCGACTGGTCCAGGCCAGGGCGGCCACCAGCAGCACCGCCAGGCCGACAATGGCGCTGAGGGCGAAGCGCTGCGTGTCGGCCAGGGTGGACATGAAGGGTTCCAGGTTGGCCACCGCCAGCACTTCCACCGGCTGGCCGGGCAGGCTGCGGCGGACGGCGACGCGCAGGGCCGGCTCCCCGCCCGACGTCCACAGGGGCAGCTTCAGCGGACCCAGCGCGCCGGCGCTTCCGCGCACCGCCGCGGCATTCTTCCCCACCGGCGTCTCCCGCAGCGCCGCCGGCAGCACGGCGCGGTCCGGCCCGCCGGAAGCCACCAGCTTCCCGGACGTGACGAAGCCCACCGCGGCCAGGCCCAGTTCCAGCGACACCTGGTCCGCCGTGCTGTCGGGAAGCAGCGGCCCGCCCACCACCAGCGTACCCAGCGCATGGGCGTCCTTGTCGGAGCCCGTCAGCGGGACGCTGAAGAACAAGTCATAGGCGCCGTAGGCATCGCGCGTCTGCCCGTCGCTGCCGGCGCCGGCCAGCACGTCCACCTCCACCCCGGACAGGCCCGGGCCTGGGCTGTCCGCCCCGTGGACGTAGCTGCCGCCCGCGTCGGCGCGCACCCCCAGGACGAGGGCCCCCCGCAGTCCGGTGGAGACGGCGTCCTGGGCCACCCGGCGCACCGCCCCCATGCGTTCGGCGGCCAATTCGGACTTTCCGGCGCGCAGCGCCTCCAGCGTGGCCCAGGTGGCGGGCGAGGCGGACAGGCGCAAGGTGAGGGCCTGCAATTCCGCCCGCCGCGCCGCCACCCGCACCGCGACGGCGTCCACGGCACGCGCGGCGTAGGCCGCAGCCTGCTGCTCGGCCTGAGCGCTTTGGGAGGAGGCGGAGATGGACAGCTCAGCGAGCCAGAGCACCAGCGCCGGCAACGCGACGAGCAACGGCCAAAGGCGGGGCATCGCCTTCCTTTGTCGAGGCGGAAGAAATGCCTAGTAAACGTGGGCTTATACGCGTGCCGCCCAACCTCGGACAAGCGCCCCGGGCCCCGACGCCCAGGGGCGACGGGCAAAGGGCGCTACGTCTCCTCCACCGGGAGGTCCGCCAGGGCGGCGCCGCCGGCGTGGTGGTGGTGCTTGTCCAGCCATCGCTTGGCGGCGCGTTCCAGGCGGTCGCACGCCCCCACCACCGCCTTGCGCACGTCGTCGGACGTCTCCTCCACGTGAATGGCCGGCACCCCGGGCACGCGCAGGGTGACGCGCGCCGACTGGTCGACGCCGCCCTTGGCGGTGTTGGTGTCCACCAGGTGCACCTCCACCGCCACCGCCTGCTGTTGGAAAATACGCCCCAGTGCGCGCTCCAGGTGCAACTCGACGAAGCTTCGCAGCGACTCGTCCACTTCCACGTGGACGCCTCGGACAAGCAGTTGCATGTCCGCACCCCTTCTGTCCTAGCCCCGCCCCCAATGCGGCAGGACCTGACGGCCAGTATGCGCCAAAGGCGGGGCGGGGCGGCACCTGCGGCAGCGCCGGGGGCCGCCCATGGCTGGGGGCCCACCCCAAGCGGCCCCGGCCCTGCTAGGCTGCCCGCCCCCATGGCCGAGGACAAACGCCGCTTCACCCGCATTGCCCAGGTGGATGACCCGCTGACGCTGGAGGCCTACAAGCACGTCCTGCAAGCGGCCCACATTCCGGTGCTGTCCCTGGACGACGGCGGCATGGTGGGCGGTATTACCGACGGCTTCGGCGGGCCGACTGTATGAAATTCGGTGCCGGAGGAGTTGGCGGCCAAGGCCACCAAGCTTCTGACGGAGGAACAGGCCCGCATCGAAGCCTCCGCGGAGGAAGCGGGCAAGGCCGCCGAGCGCGAGGAAGCCGAGGGCGAGCACCACTAAGGCGCCCGGCTGTGGCCCGGCCTCGTCCTGGGCCTCCGGCTCCTGCAGCTGCCAGAGGCTGACGCCCACCAGCTTCCAGCGGCAGCTTGGCCTGCCGGGCGAGGAAGTGTCCCAGCTCCTCGTCCACCACCGCCCGCGGCCCGACGCTGGTCGCATGCCGCAGGTAGGTGTGCCCTCCGTCCTGGACGATGAGGCCGAGGTGACTGACGCGTGTGATGCGCGACGGGCTGTCCTCCCGCACCACCAGCAGCAGCGTGCCGCTGGGAAAGTGGCCGGCGCGTACCGGAGTGCGCCAGCGGAAGCAGTCCGAAGGTGTAGCGGCCCGTCGCGTGGACGGACGCGGGAAGGGCCAGCGCGCGCGCTTCCGGGGACTGCCAGGACGCCTCGTCCAGCAGCTTGCCCGTCGGACCGCGTCCGCGCCGCCCAGGGGCCGGGTGACGTCCCGGGGAAGCCGCGCGGGCATTGGCCGGAAGCCAGTCCGCCTCCATCAGGTGGTTACGGGATTCATAGCCGACGCGGCCGTCCCGGTAGCGGATGGCGTCCAGCCGAGGCAAGTACCTCCTCCGGGCCGCTGGGACAACGCCAGCGCCAGCGACTCCTCGACGAAGGTGACGCAGTCCACCTTGTCCCAGCGCAGCCGCGGGTCGGCGTCAAAGCCAGTCCCCTCCCCCAGCGGCGAGAAGCCGTAGGGCGTGCCGAGGAAGCGCGCGGAGGCGGCCAGCAGCCGCGCTTCAGAAGGGCAGCGGCTGCAGGGCCGCCAGCGCCTGGGCGCGCCCGGCGTCGTCCAGCGCGTCCCAGCGCACCGGCGCGGCGGCCACCAGCAGGCGGGAGGAGGGCGGCGGGGGACAGAAGCAGGACTTAGCGGAGGGGGAAGAAACGGCCGGGGCGGGGGGCGCCCACCAGAATGCGGCGACGGGTGCGGCCCTGTCCACTTCCGAACCGCCCCCTTTGTGGCCTAGCGGGCGACGTCCGCCGCGCAGCGCTGCAGCAGCGCCCACACTGCGTCCACGTCCGGCTGGGCGGTGTCCAGCGCGCCGATGGAGATGCGGATGAGGCGCCGCCCCTTCACCACTGCCGGGGTGACGTAGGCCTCCCCGGTGGCGTTGACGGCCTCGGCCAGCGGCCAGGTTGTGGGCATCCTCCTCCGCCGCGCTGGCCGAAGGCAGCCGGTGACGCACGCACACCGTCTGCAGGGGGACGGGCGCACAGCGCTCCCACGCCGGCGCGGCGTCCACCTGCGCGGCCAGGCCTGGGCGAGCGCGACGTCGCGGCGGATGGCCGCGCGCAGCCCGTCGGCCCCCAGTGACTGCAGGACGAACCACACCTTCAGCGCGCGGAAGCGGCGCCCCAGCGGAATGCCCCAGTCCCGGAAATTCTTCACCTCGGCGTCGGCCGGGGTGCGCAGGTAACTCGGGTGGGTGGACATGACGCTGAGGAGGTGGCCCACGTCCCGGACAAAGTAGGCCGTGCAGTCGACGCCTACCCCCATCCACTTGTGGGGGTTGAAGACGACGCTGTCCGCCGCCTCGACGCCGGCCCACATCCAGCGCAATTCCGGGCACACCATGGCCGTGCCGGCCATGGCCGCGTCCACGTGCAGCCACAGGGCGTGCCGGCGCGCCACCTCAGCCACCGCCGCCAAAGGGTCCAGCGCGGTGGTGGAGGTGGTGCCGGTGGTGGCCACCACCGCGCAGGGGACGAGGCCGGCCGCCACGTCCGCCTGGACGGCGGACGAAGGGCCTCCACCCGCAGCGCGTGGGCGGCGTCGGTGGGAAGCAAGCGCACGTAGTCCCGGCCGAAGCCGGCCAGCAGCGCCGCCTTTTCTACGCTGCTGTGCGCCATTTCGGACGTGTAGACGACGAGGGGCGCGTGGGCCTTCTGCAGCCCGGTCCGGTAGAGGGCAAGGCCGGTGGACTTCTCCCGCGCGCACAGCAACGCCACCAGCGTCGCGGTGCTGGCCGTGTCCTGCAGCACGCCCGAGAAGGCCTCCGGCAGGTCGACCAGCTGCCGCAGCCACTCCAGCATGACTTCCTCCACCTCGGTGGCCGCCGGGCTGGTTTGCCAGGACATGCCCTGGGCGCCCAGCCCGGCGGCGACGAGGTCCGCCAGCACACTGGCCAGGTGCGTCTTGCTGGGGAAGTAGGCGAAGAAGCGCGGGTGGTTCCAGTGGGTGATGCCGGGCAGCACCACGCTGTCCAAAAGCGGCAGCAGCTGCCTGCAGCGGGCCGGCCGCCTCCGGCGGCGTGGCCGGCAGCTGCGATTTGATGTCACCCGGGCGCACGCGCGACATGACGGGAAGGCCGGGAAGGCCTCGCGGTAGCGCGCCACCCACTCCACCAGCGCATGGCCCAGGGTCGGAATTCGTCGGCAGTCACGTGCGGAAGGGCCCTCGGGTGCTTTTCGCCCAGGCTGGCGCGGCCCGCACTTTGCCATGGCCGGGGGGGCCAAGCGGAGGCGGGGGGACGGGGACCCGCCCCGGGGCTTGCCCGGTGGCGAGGCGATTCGCCCCAGGCGGGGAAGTTGTCCGCGACCGCAGCGCCGGGGCTGCTACACTCCCCGTTCTGGTAGCTAGGGCCCAAGCGCCTGAGGTGAGCGGATGCCTCGTTACGAGGTGCACATTCCCGGGGCGCAACCCGACGGCCTCACCGTCACGCTGCGCGTGGATGCGCCCAACTGGATGCAGGCGCTGAAGTCGGGTTTCCTCAAGCTGGGCGAGGCGGGGCTGGTGGTGCACAACGTCCTCGTCGACGTCGCCGACGACGGCTCTTTGCACGTCACCGACGGCACCAGCGGCCGCGTCTTCCGCATTCGCGAGTTGACGGCGGATGAGGACGCCCGGGCCAAGGTGAAGCCCGCCGCCGTCCCCACCCCGGACCCCAGCAGCGCCCCGACGGTGGTGGTGCGGTCGGTGCCTCCGACCGCCCCGGGGCTGCGCCGCCAGGCATGACTCCCGCCGCGCCGGGCGGGCCTGCCGCCGTGCCAGACCGCCCGGTGGCGCGCAGCGCGCCGCGCCCCACGCCGCTGTCCACCCCGGCGGTGGTGCTTCCCGCCGCCCGCATTCAGGAGCTGACCGAGCCGACCCAGCCGGTGCGCGGCACCATCGGCCGGCCGCGTCCGCCGCCGCCGCCGCGGGAAATGGAGGACGTCCTGGCAGACGTCTTCGACCGCGTGCAGGGCGTCTACCAGTACCGGGACGCGGCGAGCGGCCTGTACTACCTGCTGGACTTGGCCCTGGAGAAGATTCCGGCCGAGTCGGGAAGCGCCTTCTCCGCGGAATTGATTACCGGCACCCTCCGCTTCGTCGCGGTGCGCGGGCCGAAGGCCAAGGAGATTCTGGAGTCGCGCGCCGTCATCCCCGCCGGGCAGGGCATTGCCGGTTTCTGCACCGCGGAGGGCGTGAGCCTGGCGCTCTCCGACGTGCACCGGGACCCCCGCTGGTACTCGGCCATCGCCGACCGCGTGCAGTACGACACCCGCAGCCTGTCTGTGCTCGCCCATGGTGTCCTCGGGCCGGGCCTACGGGTGCCTGGAGTTGGTGAACCGCAAGCCCTCCGCCACCTTCACCGACCAGGAGGTGGGGCTTCTGGCCTACATCGCCCACCAGGGGGCGCTCTTCCTCAAGGCCCTCGGCTAAGCGCACTCAGGCGACGATGTTGGTTCCCCCGTCCACGTACACCGTCCCGCCGGTGATGCGACGGGCGAATGGCGTGGCCAGGTATGCGCAGGAGAAGCCGACGTCCATGATGTCCACCAGCTCGCCCAGCGGGCGCCTTCTGCGCCGCTTCGTTCAGCAGGAGCTCAAAATCCTTGAGGCCAGAGGCGGCGCGCGTCTTCAGCGGACCTGGGGAGATGGCATGCACCCGGATGCCGGCAGGGTCCAAGTTCAAACGCCAGGTAGCGACAGGCCGCTTCCAGCGCGGCCTTCACCGGGCCCATCACGTTGTAGTTCGGGAACCACCCGGCTCGCTCCGTAGTAGCTCATGGCGAAGAGGGTCCCCCCCTTCTTCATCAACGGAGCGGCCAGCTTCGCCATCCGCACGAAGGAGTGACAGGAGACGTCCATGGCCTTGGCGAAGCCTGCCGCCGAGCAATCCAGAAGCCCTCCCTGCAGGTCCTCCTTCGGCGCGAAGGCGATGGAGTGCACGAGGATGTCGAGTTCCCCCCACTGCGTGACGGATGCGCTCGAACACGGCCTCCAGCTGGCCCGGGACGCTGACATCCAGCGGGGCGGTGATGGCAGCCCCCAACTCGCTTCGCCAGCGGCTCCACGTGCGGGCGCGCCTTGTCGTTCAGCCAGGTGATGGCCAGCTCCGCGCCGGCCATCCGGAAGGCCTTGGCGCAGCCGTAGGCAATCGACTGGTCGTTCGCCACGCCCACCACCAGCGCCTTGCTTCCCGCAAGGACCGGTCGAATGACGTCGCTCAGGGTGGCGCTGGCCGGGCCGCCCGCGCGCTGACGGTGCCTCAGGCATGCAACGTCTCACGCGGGAGTTGACCCTCGCCCTCGGCGTCGAACAGGGCCTGGACTTCCTTCAGCCGTCGCTGCGCCCCGTCGGACGAGCTCGCCTCGCGCCGACACCATGCGCTGCACCAGGGCCAGCGCAGTTCGGCGTTCCGCTCGTCCCTTCGGCAGCAGCCTGGGCAACGTCTGCAGGGCGCGGTCCGCGTCCAGTTCCAGCCAGACGGGCCTGCTCCTTCACCATCTGCTTCAGCTGCCCCAGGGTGAATTGGGGGCCCGCTGCCTGTGACGCGCGGACCGTCCGCAGCATCGCCAGGCCACGCTCGTCGGCGCTTCCCTCCGGAAGCCGGACGTAGAGCAGGGCACGGACCACTGCCTCCGCCAGCCCGCCGGCTCGAACCGCGGCCCCAGGTCCGCGCGCTGGGACGCTTCGTCCAGCGCGCGCTCCACGCGCGGGCGGCCGCGGGGACGTGCGGGCCGAGACCGACCAGCGCCTGAAGGACGGGAGAGCCGTAGACGTTGAGGAACAGCGCTTCCGTCATCGCGTCCCGGGCCGCGCCCCACCCTTCGAGGGCGCTGACCAGACAAGCTGGACGCCATCCGCTCCGCGGTGCGACAGCGGGTTGTCCGCCGCCGCCGGCACCCGGTTGGTGCGCGCCCAGTCGGCCAGCCCCTTCACCGGCCACATCAGCGGATTGCGGTCCGAGAACCAGGCGAACTGGAGGCGGTGCGGGTGAAGCTGCCGGAGCGCCTTCGCCACCGCATTCGGGCACCAGCGCCCGCACCGCGCGCCCGGCCGTGGCGCGGTACAGCCCCAGGTTGACCTCCGAGACGCGCGCCGCCGTGGCGAAGCGCCGGTCGTCCTCGGGGGAGTTGGCGCCCAGGGCGCGGATGTCCTCGAGCGTCCGTGCCTCCAGGCGGAACAGGTACTTGCCGTCGATGAGCTCGCGGGTTCTCCGTGTCCTCGTCCACCTCGGTGATGACCGCCTCGTACAGGCCGGGAGGCAGCAGGTCGATGAGGTCCATGCAGCTGGCGAACTCGGCGTGCTCCTTGGTGGCGACCTTGCCCGAGACGAAGATGCCGAGGTGGCCGATGGTCTGGTGCAGCGTGTAGACGATGGTCTGGCCCTTGGCGGCGATGTCCTTCTCGCTGTCGTACAGGTCGGCAAATCCATCCCAGTGCCTGCTGCGGAGGCGTGATGTTGTCGCCCCAGGAGCACAACACGACAATCGGCGAGGTGATGTTGCGCAGGTCGATTCGCTGGCCGTCCGAGGTGCTGAGCTGACCGGCGGTCAGCTTGTTGCCGACGAAGAGGTTGTCGGCAATCCACTGCATCTCCTCGGCGTTGAGCAGGACCGGGCTGCCCCACCACGTCTCGAAGTCCAGGAACCGCGGTGCCTCGCTGTCGACCTTGGAATAGACGTTGTACAGCTTCTTCCAGTAGGTGTTGGCCGGGTCGAGGGATTCGAAATTCGCCACCAGGTGCGCGCCGTCGAAAATCCCCTTTCCAACGTCTCCGGACAGGGCGGTGAGCCAGGTGCCACCGAGAATTCCGCCCAGGTAGCGAAGCGGGTTCTTCCCGCGCACGCCCGCCCAGTAGGACAGCGGTGAGCCAGCCACCAGGATGGGTCCCGCCAGCTCCGGGCGCAGGGCCGCCATCATCAGAATCTGCCAGCCGGCCTGACAGTTGGCGATGATGACCGGCTTTCCTTCGGCCAGCGGATGGCGGGCGGCCACCTCCTCGACGAAGGCGGCCTCCGCGCGGCAGACATCCTCCACCGTCTGGCCAGGCACCGGCTCCGGCAGGAAGCCGATGAAGTAGCAGGGGTGCCCCGCGGCCAGCGCCACACCGATTTCGCTGTCCTGCTTCATGCCGCCAATGCCCGGACCGTGGCCCGCGCGCGGGTCGACGACGATGAAGGGGGGCTTCGTCGCCTCCGTCCGGGTCCCCTCGGGCGGGACGATGCGGACCAGCAGGTAGTTGACCGGCCGCGGAAGCGTCCGCCCGTCGCGGACGAGCTCGGCCTTGAAGTTTAGGACGTGCGGCGCCTCGCTCGCCTGATGCTGGAAGTACGCGTTCCCTCGCTGGCGGAGTACGTCCAGGAACAGGACGGACCGCTGCCACGCGTCCCGCCAGTATTCGCCCACCGGTCCGAGTCCATTCAAAGCGTTCATGACGTCCTTCTCCTCTGCTGCAAGTGCGTGCAAGCCCAAGCCCACCCTGCCCCGGGCGGCCCAACACGCTGGATTGCCGGGCCCTCTCACCGTTCCAATGCCGCTGCACGCGCAGAGCCAGAAAACCGGGGGCACCCAACGCGCAATTCCTGCTCTGGCGCCGTCGGCGTGCCCGTTGGGTGCGGGAGGGGCGCCGCCTGCGTGCCGTGCGCCGACGCTGGGCGCCCTCAGTCTCCCGCGTCGGGGCCCAACAGCGGCGCCTCCGGCTTCATCACCTCATCCAGCAGCACCGTGGCGTAGCTGCCGCGGGGAAGCCGGAAGGACAGCACCACGTCCGGGCCTTCCCGGGCCACCTCCACCGCGCCCACCCGGACGGCGTAGGCCCGCCGGGCGCCCTCGGTTTCCCCCTTGCCGCTGCGCAGCGCCCCCTCCGGGAGGCCCTCGGCAGAAAGCAGCTGCGCCTCGGCCTCGCCCACCGTCCCGGTGGGCACGGGCTTCACCTTCCAGCCAAACATGGGCCCGGTGGGGGACACCTCCAGCCTCTCCACCCGCGGCTGGTCCACTGCTACGTCCTCGCAGAGGAAGAGGCCGCCCGAGTCCGCCTTCCGCAGCACGTCGCCCAAAAGCGCCCGGCCGTATTGGCCGGACATGAGGCGCGCCGCCAGCGCCCGGTTGAAGAGGAGGGCCTGGTAGGCCGACAGGTACAGGCGCCGCTGCAGCCGGTCCACCCGCCCCGGAAGCCGCTGGCCAAGCAGCAGCGCCCGGCCGCGCGCGGCATTTTCCCCCGCGCGGCCGAAGCGCTGCGGGCCGAAGTAGTTGGGCAGCCCGAAGCGGCCCAGGCGCTCCAGCACGGCCGGGGCAGCCTCCGGGGCGGCCACCTCCCGCAGCCGCACAGAAAACCCGTTGCCCCACAGCTGCCCGGCCCGCAGCTTGCGCTCCGTCCTGTCCGTCTGCAGCACGCGCACGCCGTCTAAGCCCAAGTCGCCGGGAAGCCCGGGGGTGCGCCACGGGACGGTGAAGGCCTGCCGTGTCACCGCCTGCCTGTCCTTCAGCCCGGCGTAGCCCACCTCGCGCACGTCGACGGAAGCCACCCGGGCCAGGGCGCGCGCCACCTCGGCCGTCTCCCGGCCGCGCTTCTCCACCCACAGCCACAGGTGCTCGCCCGTCCCGGTGGGCGCGAAGGCCGGCACCTCCTCCACGCGGAAGTCCTCGGGCGCCTGCTTCAGCCGCCCGCCGGTGCCGGGCAGCGCCTCCGTCAGGCGTGGCCAGGGGGCGTCCTGGGCAGGCGGCCCACCGGCTGCTTCGGTCGGAAGGCGTCACTCCGCCAGGCCCGAGAGGAGTTCCTTCACCCGGCGGGCCAGCTCCTCATCGGCGCGGGACTCCAGCAATTCCCCCGCCTGGAAGAGGAGGAAGAACATGACGTCGCTGAGGGCCGCCCGGAGGCTGGCCACCGGCTCGCTGCCCAGGGTGCCCCGGGCCTCGTCGAAGGCCGTAGCAGGCGGCGCTCGGGCAGCCGGCCGTCCTTTCCGAATTGCAGCCCGGCCAGCACGCCGAAGGCGGTCAGGGACTGGCCGGCCAGCGCCACGTTGGCGGCCTGGAGGAAATCCTCGCCCCGGCCCTCCCGGGCCACCTCCGCCAGCACCTCGGCATAAATGGCGTTGAAGGTGCGCACCACCGCCACCGCCGGGTCCACCGCGGCGGCGGCCACCGGCGGCACCTCGGCCGCGCTCACCTCGGACACCGAGGCGTAGCCGCCCTCCAGAAGGCGGAACAGCACCTTGGTGGCCTCGAACTCACTCAGGTGGGCGGCCGCGGCGAGCTCCAGCACCGTGCGGCGGCCAGTGGCCAGCCCGAGCAGCAAGTCCTCGTCCGGATGCAGCTTGCCGTCGCTGGGGCGCTTCTTGCTGACGTACATGCGCCCGTGGGGGATGCGGCCACGGAAGTGCGCCAATTCGTCAATCTTCCGGATGGCGTCCATCAGCAGACTCTGGGTGGACAGCTGCACGTTGGACTGCAGCCGCTCGTCCACGTCCTGGTCCACCAGAAGGAAGACGCCCTCCCGGGCCAGCACCATGGCGTGGAAGATGTCGCTCACCTGCTGGCCGATTGCCGCCCACAGCTGGTGGGCCTGCAGTACCCCCCGGTCCACCAGCGAGCGTCCCACCTTGGACGGAGGCACCTCCCGCAGCGCCTCGTCCACGCTTTCGCGGCTGGCCAGGCCGAGGCGCACCAGCACCTCACTGAGGCGGTCCGCTGGGTCCTCGCTGGCGGCTCCCCGCACCTCGCCGTCCTTGAGGGCCACGCTGCGCTCGCCCCCGGCGGTGTGCACCCGCAGCACGCCACTCCAGCGGGACTGGCTGAGGAAGGCGATGAGGTCACTCAGCGGGAAGCCGGAGGCGTCCCCCATCAGCACCACCCGCGGGGAAGCGGCGCGCCCGCCGTGCAGCGGCGTGCGCAGCGCGCACAAAAGGTCCGCCGCGGTGGGCAACAAAAGGTACTGGCCGCTGCGCTGGGCGAGCTCGCCCGCCGTCTCCGACGCGTCGGGTTTGAGGCCACCCTTGGCGTCGATGGTGAAGCGAGACGTCACTTCGCCCCGTCCACCGCCCAGCTTCCCCGGTGGGACTGGTAGTCCAACTCATCCTCCAGGGTGAGCTGGAGCAGCGCCGCCTGCGGGAGGAAGTCCAGCTTGCGGCCATTCATGTACACGGTGGGCGTCCCCTGGACGCCGGCGGTGACGCCCGAGTCCCGGAAGTGTTCCAGTTCCGCGCGGTACACTTCCGTGGCCAGCGCCTTGGCCCAGGCGTCCTGGGACAACCCGGCCTTCACCACCACCTCGCGGATGACGTCCGGAGACAGGCGCGTCTGGTTCTCGAAGAGGCCGTCGTGCACCGCCCAGAATTTCCCGTGGTCGCGCGCGAAGAGGGCCGCCTGTCCGGCCGGCATGGAGTTGGGGTGCTGGACCAGCGGGAACGGCAGGTAGCAAAGCCGCACCTGGCCGGAACGTTCCTGGGCGAACTTCTCGAGGATGGGGCGGGTGGAGCCGCAGATGGGGCACTCGAAGTCGGCATACTCGACCACCGTCACCGGGGCGTGGGCGTCCCCCTGGCACATTTTCGCATCCACCGGCAGCTTGGCCCGCGGCTGCTGGAACGACAGATTGTAGCGGGCCAGGACGACGCCCAGCTCGGCGGCGGTGGCCCCGCGCTCGGCCAGGACGGCGGCCAGCTGCACCTCCCGGCGGCTGTGGCGACAGCCGGTGTGGCTCTGCACGCACGCGGCCAGGGTATGCGGCGCCCCGCACCCGCAGAACTCCTCGCCCATGGCCTGCATCACCTCGTGGCGCGCCGCCTCGCTGAGCGACGACAGGTCGAGTGGCCCCGGGTCCGTTGGCGCCGCCGCCACCTGGGTACCCCAGGCACACACCAGAAGCAGAAAAAGCGTCGAGGGGGGCCGCATGCGTGGCAGTCCTTCTCGCCAGCGCACGTGGGCCTTGTCAAGCGGCCCTCCTCTGTGGAACGCGTACGGCCCTCGCGCCTCCCCATAGCCACGCTGGGGGGGCGTCCCAAGTCCACCACAGCCAAGAAGTCGCCCGTTTCCCGGTTTTTCCCCCTCCCCATGCGCAAGACCGTCCTTCTTCTGCACACCGGCGGCACCCTCGGGATGGTGGGCGGCCGCCCGCACACGCTGAAGCCCGCGCCCTTCGCGGAGGCGCTGCGCGCCCGGGTGCCGGAGTTGACGGAGTTGGCCAACGTGGAACTGGAACTCTTCAGCAACCTGGACAGTAGCGAGGTGCAGCCCGAGGCCTGGCTGGCGCTGGCCCGGCGGCTTCACCAGCGGCTGCCGGAGGTGGACGGGGCGGTCGTCATCCACGGCACGGACACGCTGGCCTACACCGCCAGCGCCCTCTCCTTCCTGCTGCCCGGGCTGCGCCGGCCTGTCGTCCTCACCGGTTCTCAGCGCCCGCTGCAGGAAGTGCGCAGCGACGCCCGCCTCAACCTCATCGACGCCGTCACCTCGGCCCTGCGCGGGCCGCCGGAGGTGACGGTGTGCTTCGACAGCCACCTGTACCGCGGCAACCGCACGGTGAAGGTGAAGGTGGCCGAGTACGACGCCTTCGCCAGCCCCAACTTCCCCCCCTTGGGCACCCTGGGCGTCCACACCCACTTCCTGGCCGGCCTGCGCCCGCGGGGACGCCCCGGGCTGCTGCCGGGCCTGGAGCCGCGCGTCTTCCTCCTCAAAGTCTTCCCCGGACTCGACCCGGCCCTGCCCCTGCTGCTGTTGCCCCAGCTGCGCGGCCTGGTGGTGGAGGCCTACGGTGCGGGCAACGTGCCGGTGGAGGAGCGCTCCGGCCGCTCGCTGCTTGCCCCTCTTCCGCGCGGCGCGCGCTCGCGCCATTCCGGTGCTGGTGGTGTCCCAGGCGCAGCGCAACGCCGTGGAATTGGGCCTGTACCAGGGCGGCGCCGCCATCGCCGAGGAGGGCGCCATCGACGGGGGAGACCTCACCGCGCCTGCCGCCGTTACCAAACTCATGTGCGGCCTGGCCCTTCACACAAAAGGCCCGGCGTTGCGCCGGTATTTGGAAACGTCGGTGGCCGGCGAGCGCAGTTAGCCGGGCGCCCCGGGCCCCGTTGCTGGGGCCAAGGCCTTGCGTTCCGTGGGCATTTGCAGGCAAGAGTGCGTCCCCCGGTTGGTGGGTGGGCAGGGCCGTTGGCATGCACACCCCCTTGCAACGCCGGGAGACGGTCCCTGAGGGCCCCTTCCTAGGCGGGAGGGGGCCACCGGGGTCCCCCTTGGGAGGAGGTGAGAGGCACCTGTGGCAGGAATCCGAGTGAAGGAAGGCGAATCCATTGAAAGCGCCCTCAAGCGCTTCAAGAAGGCCACCGAGAAGGCCGGCATCCTCTCCGAAATCCGCAAACGCGAGCACTACGAGAAGCCTTCGGTGAAGCGGAAGAAGAAGGCCCTCGCGGCCAAGAAGCGCGCCGTCAAGAAGCAGCGCAAGACGTACTAGAAGGTACGTCACCCAAAGGGGGGGCGCCCGCGGGGGAGCGACCCGGGGGGAGGGGCATCCCCTCCCCTTCGCGTCGTTCCGCCCGGCCCGTCCTGGCCGGGGCGCAGCAGGAGACGTCAGGAAGCGAGGAGCGCCATGGGCAGCCTCAAGGAACGCATCGACGAGGAATTGAAGAACGCGATGCGCAGCAAGGAAGAGCTCACCACCAGCGTGCTGCGCATGCTGAAGAGCGCGGTGAAGTACAAGGAGGTGGAGCCCGGCGCCAAGGCGCTGGATGACGCCGGGCGTGCTGGCCGTCATCTCCACCCTCATCAAGCAGCGCCGCGACTCGGTGGAGCAGTTCCGGCAGTGGCAGCCGCCCCGACCTCGCCGACAAGGAGGAGCGGGAAATCGCCATCCTCCAGCGCTACCTGCCCGCGCAGCTGTCACGGCGGCGGAGCTACAGGCGCTGGTGAAGGGCGCCGTCGCCGAGGCCGGCGCCAAGGGCCCCAAGGACATGGGCGCCGTCATGAAGGCGTTGATGCCCAAGGTGCAGGGACGCGCCGAGGGCAAGGCGGTCTCCGACGCGGTGAAGGCCGCGCTGGCCACGCTGGGCTAAAGGCGGCCCCCGCCCGGGGCGGGCCCGTCCGGTCAGCCGGTTGCAGTAGCGTCGCCGTCACAAAGCAGTCGGGCAACAGGACGCTCCCGTTGGTGAGACGCGTTGATTCCAGAGCAGAAAATTGAAGAGGTGCTCGAGCGCGTGGACCTGGTCGCGCTGGTGGGCCGGCATGTCGAGCTGAAGAAGTCCGGCCGCAGCTTCAAGGGGCGCTGCCCCTTCCACCAGGAGAAGAGCGCCTCCTTCTACGTGACGCCGGAGCTCAAGCGCTTCAAGTGCTTCGGCTGCCAGGCCGGCGGCGATGCCATCGCCTTCCTGCAACGCTTCCAAGGCAAGTCCTTCGTCGATGCCGTGCGCGAGCTCGCCCGCGAGGTGGGGGTGGAGCTGCAAGGCCCGGAGGACCCGAGCGCCAAGGAACGGCAGCAACTGCGCGAGGTGACGGCCCTGGCCCAAGCCCACTTTCAGCGCCTCCTCTGGGACGCGGCCGAGGGCCGCCCGGCCCGTGAGGCGCTGGCCGCCCGGGCCATCTCCGAGGAGACAGCACGCGCCTTCGGCCTGGGCTGGGCGCCGGAGGGCTGGACGCGCCTGTCCGAGGAGTTGGTTCGCCACGGCATGCTGGAGCCAGGGTTGCAGGCGGGCCTGGTGCAGCGGCGCACCAAGGGCGAAGGCACCTACGACGTCTTCCGCGGCCGGCTGATGGTGCCCATCCGCGCCCCCGATGGCCGCCCGTTGGCCTTCGGCGGCCGCCTCCTCCTCGGCGACCAGGGGCCCAAGTACCTCAACTCCCGCGAGTCCCGCCTCTACAACAAGAGCGACACCCTGTACGCCCTGGACATGGCCCAGCATGAGGTACGCCGCCAGCACACCGCCGTCCTGGTGGAGGGCTACTTCGACGCCATGGCGCTTCACCAGGCGGGCTGCAAGACGGCCGTCGCCCTGTGTTCCACCGCCCTCACCCCCGGGCACCTGGAGGTGCTGCGGCGCGCCGAGGCGCGCGAGCTGCTTCTGCTGCTGGACGGGGATGCGGCCGGCCGGACGGCCGTGGAGCGCCTGGCCGGGTCGCTGTTGGCCGCTGGCGCCAGCACCCGGGTGGCCCTGCTGCCGGAGGGAGAGGACCCGGACACCTTCGCTCGCCGGGCGGGGGCCGAGGGCCTGCGCGCCCTGCTGGCCCAGGCCCGTCCTTTGAGTGAGCACCTCCTCCATAGCCTTCTGCCGGAGGGCCCCGCCTCGGGCTTCGAGCAGAAGATGGAGGCCCTGGAGCGCCTCCGCCCGGTGCTGTCCCACCTGCCGGCCGGCCTCATCCGCAGCGCCTTCTTCGCCGCCCTGGCCCGCGGCTTCGGCCTTCCCGCCTTCGAATTGGAGGCGGCGCTGCGCGGCCGGGCGGAACCGGCCCGCGCCACCACGGCCCGCCCCGTCGCGGCCCTCCCCGCCCGCCCGGTGGATGCCCTGGAAGCCGCGCTGGTGGCCGCCCTGCTGCGCGAGCCGGGCCTTCTGGCCCACGGGGAAAGCCACGCCACCGACGAATTGCTCTCCCAGCCCGGGCTACGCACCATCATCGCCCGGCTGCAGGCGGGCACCTTGCCCGCCGATGCCCTGGACGAGTTGCCCCCCCGGGTGCTGGACACGGTGGCCGCCCAGGGCCGCACCCTGCCGGCGGACTCGGCTGCCCTGGCCGAGGCCTATGGACGCCTCTTGCGGCGGTTGAAATTGCGTCGCATTGACGAAGCGCTCACCCACATCGCCCGGGTGACGGGCCAGCACGCCTCGGCGCATGAACTGGACGAGGAGACGCGGCGGCTGCAGGCCGAACGCGTGGAACTCCTCGGTCTACGCCGGCGCGTCCTGGGCGAGGGGCAGGCCCAGCCGCCCGACCTGCAGTCGGTTTGAAATCCACAGGCCGGGGCGCTAGATCCGCCCGTTCACCCTTTTTTCCCCCAACCGTCTCCCTCCCCACCACAGGCCCCCTCCGTATGCCCAAGCAGAAGTCCACGCCCAAGCACGCCAGCGTCAAGGCGAAGCCCAAGGCCAAGTCCGCCGCCCTCCGCGAGAAGGAGCTGAAGCGCAAGAAGCTGCTGCTTCTGGCTGCCAAGGCGAAGGCCGAGCACGCTGCCGGAGCCAAGGGCAAGGGCAAGGGCCGTCTGCCGGAGGACGTCGACCCGGAGGAACAGGCCGACGAATTGGCCGCCGCGGTCGAAGTTGACCCGGACGCCGCCGCCGACGAGGTGGAGGAGGAGCCCATTGCCGACCGCAAGGAGGTGAAGGACCTCCTCGAGGTGGGCCGCCAGAAGGGCTTCCTCACCTACGACGAGGTGAACGACGCGCTGCCCGCCGACATCGTCTCCTCCGACCAGATCGACGACGTCATGTCGATGTTCGGCGACAACGACATCGAGATTGTCGACGCGCCAGAAGGTCGACCAGCGGCACCGAGACCAAGCCCACCGTGGCCGCCTCCGAGGAGCAGCAGGCCGCGACGGAGGAGGAGGAGGAGAAGGACGAGGACGACGAGCCGGGTGGCAAGTCGCAACGACCCGGTGCGCCTGTACCTGCGCAAGATGGGCTCGGTCTCGCTGCTCACCCGCGAGGGCGAGGTGGAGATCGCCAAGCGCATCGAGGAGGGCGAGAAGGAGGTGCTGCGCGCCGCTGCTCGCCTGCCGGCTGGCGGTCGCGGAGATCCTCGAGCTCGGCGAACGGCTGAAGGCCGGCAAGCTGCGCGTCCGCGAGGTGGTGAAGGACGCGCCGGACGAGGAGCCGCCGCCGAGAGCGAGTCGGAGGCCGAGGCCGAGGTCGGCGAGGCCGACGGCGGCGCGGCGCAGCTGAACGCCGAGCGAGCTCAACCGCATCGAGCAAATCTGCAAGCAGATCGACCGCATCCGGAAGTACGCCGCCTCGTCGAGAGCTGCGAGGAGGACGTCGCCAAGAAGAAGCTGTCCGACGTGCGCAAGAAGGAGCTCAAGCAGGAGATCCACGACACCCGCATCAAGATGATGGAAGTCCTCGAGGAGATGCGGCTCAACAAGAAGCAGATCGACCGCATCGTCTTGAACCTCACGCGCCCTCATCGAGCGGGTGGAGAAGGCCGAGGACGAGCTGCGGCAGATGGAGCGCGCGCCACGGCATGGCCATGCGCGAGCTGCGCCCGCTGCTCAAGGAGTCGCGCGACAACCCGGCCGGGCAGAAGAAGCTGGCCCGCAGCGCTCAACGTCAGCGCACGACCAGCTGGAGGCGCTGGACCGCGACGTCCGGACCGCGGTCCGCAAGATCAAGCGGGTCGAGGAGGAGGCCAACCTCCCGGTCGAGCTGCTCCGCCGCAACTACGAGGCCATCCGGGTGGGCGAGCGCAAGGCCGAGCGGGCCAAGGCCGAGCTGGTCGAGGCCAACCTGCGCCTCGTGGTGTCCATCGCCAAGAAGTACACCAACCGCGGCCTGCAGTTCCTCGACCTGATCCAGGAGGGCAACATCGGCCTGATGAAGGCCGTCGACAAGTTCGAGTACAAGCGCGGCTACAAGTTCTCGCACCTACGCCACCTGGTGGATCCGCCAGGCCATCACCCGCGCCATCGCCGACCAGGCGCGCACCATCCGCATCCCGGTGCACATGATCGAGACCATCAACAAGCTCATCCGCACCAGCCGCTACCTGGTGCAGGAGATCGGCCGCGAGCCGACCCCCGAGGAGATCGCCGAGAAGATGGAGCTGCCGCTCGACAAGGTGCGCAAGGTCCTCAAGATCGCCAAGGAGCCCATCTCGCTCGAGACGCCCATCGGCGAGGAGGAGGACAGCCACCTCGGCGACTTCATCGAGGACAAGAGCGTGGTCTCCCCGGCCGACGCGGTCATCAACATGAACCTCGCCGAGCAGACGCGCAAGGTGCTCGCCACGCTCACCCCGCGCGAGGAGAAGGTGCTGCGCATGCGCTTCGGCATCGGCGAGAAGAGCGACCACACCCTGGAAGAGGTCGGGCAGGACTTCGAGGTCACCCGCGAGCGCATCCGGCAGATCGAGGCCAAGGCGCTGCGCAAGCTGCGCCACCCCTCGCGCAGCAAGCGCCTGCGCTCCTTCGTCGAGGGCGGCTGACGGCCGGGCCGCCCCGCAGCCCTCTGGAAGCGACGGTGGCCCGTGTCGTACGGGCCATTCCCAAAGGCGCCGTCCTCTCCTATTCCCGGGTGGCCGTGCTGGCCGGCATCGCCGGCCGGGCGCGGCTGGTGGGCAAGGTGCTGGGACGCACCGGCCTGGGCCTCCCCTGGTGGCGCGTGGTGCGCGCCGACCGCACCCTGGCCAGTCCGGTGGCCGAGGTGCAGGCCCAGCGCCTGCTGAAGGAAGGCGTCCCCGTGAAAGGCGCCCGGGTCCCGGCCGCCTACGTGCTGCCGGTGGGGGACAAGCGGCTGCTGCGCGCCCTCCGCCACAGCCGTCCCATGGCCCCGTCCGGGCGGCCAAGGCCCCCCTAGCGTCCGGCCCTGTCCCTATGCTTCGGCCCGTCACGGCCTTCAGCAAGGGGACACAGGGCATGGCCAAGGGCTTCCGGGACTTCATCGCGCCGTACCGTGTCAGCAGCGGCAAGGGCTTCCGGCTGAAGGACTGGGACCCGGGCGACACCGGGGGGCTGGAGGAATCCGCGGCCAAGCAGATGCTGGCCGAGGAAGTGGCCGTGCTGAGCGAGCTGCAGGAGAAGCTGTACGCCCAAGACAGCTGGGCGCTACTGGCCATCCTCCAGGGCATGGACGCCGCCGGGAAGGACGGCACCGTCAAGCACGTCATGTCCGGCGTCAACCCGGCGGGCTGCCAGGTGACGTCCTTCCGGACGCCGTCCGAAGAGGAACTGGACCACGACTACCTGTGGCGCGCCGCGCGCGCCTTCCCGGAGAGGGGGCGGATTGGGATTTTCAACCGCTCCTACTACGAGGAGGTGCTGGTGGTGCGCGTCCACCCGGCGCTGCTGTGGAAGCAGAAAATCCCCCACCCCCTGGTGGGCAAGGACATCTGGACGCAGCGCTACGAGGACATGGTGTCGCTGGAGCGCTACCTGGGCCGGAACGGCATCGCCCTTCGGAAATTCTTCCTTCACCTCTCACACGGCGAGCAGCGCCGGCGGCTGCTGCAGCGGCTGGAGGACCCGAGGCGGCAGCTGGAAGTTCTCCGCCGCCGACACCGAGGAACGCCGCTACTGGGACGCCTACCTGGAGGCCTACGAGGAGGCCATCCGCGGCACCGCCACCGAGGAGGCGCCCTGGTACGTGGTGCCGGCGGACAACAAGTGGTTCACGCGCCTGGTGGTGGCCGCCACGCTGGTGCAGGCCCTGGAGGAGATGAAGCTCGCCTTCCCCACCGTCGATGCCAAGAAGCGGAAGGAACTGGAAGCCTTCCGCGCCGCCCTGCAGAACGAGACCAAGTCGAAGAAGGCCTAGAAGTCGAGGCGCACCACGGCCCGGCCGCCGATGAGCTGGTCCGTGGCAGCCGTCGCGGTGTAGGGCACCGTCGGGTCCGCCGTGAGCGAGTAGAAGGTGGCCGAGTACTCGCCGTACAGCCGCAGACTGAGCGGGCCAATAATATAGAAGCCGAAGCCCAGCTCGCCCTCCAGGGCGTAGGCGCTGCCCGAGTTGTAGAAGGTGGGATTGGTGTTGCCAATCAGCTGGTTCTTCTGGAACCAGAAGACGTAGTCCCCGCCGAGGAGGATGAGGAACCAGCTGCCGATGGGAATCTCCAGCTTCAGCCCGGCGGAGACGCCCAGCATGTTCTGGTTGGCCAGCCCGGGGAAGGCGGTGGAGGCGTTGCTGACGACGAAGCGGTAGGTGCGGAAGGCCACCGGGATGACCAGGGCGAAGTCGGAGTACTTCACCGGCCGGATGCGGGCCTCGAGCCCGGCGGCGCCCATGCCGAAGTTGGTGGTCTGCTGGGTACCGGTGGCCGGCTGCTGGCTCTGCAGCCCGAGGGCGAACTGGTAGTTGGCGAAGATGCCCAGGCCGGTGAAGAAGCTTCCCGTCTTGGCGAAGGGGTAGAACTCCAGGCCCAGTATCAGCATGCCGATGACGTTGGCGTTGTAGGTGAGCAGGTTCTCCGTGGCGCCGGTGGGGTAGGTGTAGCTGAGCTGGCGGTTGAGGAAGGTGCCGCCCACTTCCACCGAGAACATCGGCTGTCCGCGGACGCCCCCGACGTTGGTGGGCGGGGTGGCATCGACGGCGACTGGCGTGTCGGCCAGCGTCTTTTCGGGGACGGCGCCGGGCGGTGCCGGGATGACCGTCACCGTCACCGTCTCGCGAGGCGGGTGGGCGGCGGAGCACGTCACCATGGGCGAGGTGGGCGTGGTGGTGGCCACCGGCGCCGGGGCCTTGGCCGTCTCCGCCGCGGCGATGGCGGCCACGCCCGACACGTCCTCGGAGAAGCCGAGCACCGGCCCCGTCTCGTGCACCACCTGCTTGACGGCCAGGCTGCTCATGTTGCGCTTGGAGGTGAGCGGGAAGCTCCACGTCTGCGTCGGCTTGGAGGAGGTGGTCAGCAGGGCGACGCCCGCCGTGTAGCCCTTCTTCGTCTTGGTGATGCTGGTGGTGAAGATGCCGGCGACGCGCTCCTTCTTCGCCTTCTTGAAGTCCGGCTTCTTGTTGGTGGACACCTTGGAGTACGGGACGCACACGTACACCTTGCAGAGCTCGCCGTTGAGCTGGCTCCCCACGGCGTTGTTCTTGTCCCCGTGGACCGGCGCCAGAGAGATTCGCGGAGGCGAACCTGCCCCTTGGGCCAACGCCACGCTGGCCAGGCCCACCGTCGCCAGGACTGCAAAACCCACCGAGACTCGCATCATCCTGCCCCTTGTTTCGTTGGTGTGGAGGCACGACCTCGCCACTGCGGCCCAGGGCACCTTCCAGGAGCTAGATGAGACCCCGCCCGGGCCACTCGGGCAAGCAATCTTCCGCCCCACACCAGGTGGCCCGCGGTGTACAAGTGTGGGTAGCCCGAGCGCTGCTGACAGGGCCCTTAGCTCAGCGGTCAGAGCTGTCGGCTCATAACCGATTGGTCCCTGGTTCGAATCCAGGAGGGCCCACATCTTCCACTGACACGAGTCGCCCGTTGCGCAGGGCGAGGGTCGGGCAGAAGGCCTCCGTCTCGCTCCGCGAAGGACGGCCACCGCTGTCCCCGGACGGGAGGCAGTACCGCGCGGCGCACCGAGCGCAGGAAGCGCGGAGGTGCGGCCGGCGCGGGCGTCGCCAGAAGCCGCCACACCGGGACGTCCAGCGAGAGTAGCCGCCGCGCGAAGGAGAAGAACCACGGCGAGGCGCGGCAGGGGCCCAGCGCCGCGAACCACATCTGCCAGTCCAGCCGCGGCATGTCCGGCGCCACCCACGAGGCCGCGGCGTCATCCGGCTTGTCCCGGAAGCGCAGCGGCCGCCACGCCTGGGCGTCGTCACTCACCTCCAGGCGGATTTCATCCCGGTGCGTCGTCATGACGGCGAAGAGGCCGTAGCGGTTGACGATGCCCAAGGGCGCCAGCGTCTCCAGCACCTCGGACAGCGGCGCCGGACCCCCCAGCCCCTCGACGAAGGCGGACAGCCCCAGCACGGCCAGCGCCCCGGCCAGAAGGCGCACCGGCCAGCCGGACGGCGCCGCCGGGCGCGGCCGCCGCCCCCGCAGCACCCGCCGCCCCAGCGCGCCCAGGTCTCCGTCCTCCAGCATGGCCGCCACCAGCACCAGGAGAGGACGTTGAAGAAGCCGTAGTTGCCCGTCAGGGCGATGACGACTTGCAACAGGGCCAGGGCCAACGCCCCGGCCAGACGCAGAAGGCGCGGCCCAAACAGGCACAGGGGCGCCAAGCAACTCGACCCCCAGCGTCAGCGCGCACGAGGCGTCCAGAAGGCCCGCCGGCCAGACGGCCACCCAGAGGCCCAACGGCGTCGGCAAGCGGCTGCGTCCAGAAGTGGTAGCGAAGCGCCTGAAGGTTGCGCCAGGCGACGTCCCCGCTGAGTAGCTTCACCGCACCGCTGGCCACCACCAGCCGAATCAGCAGGAGTTGCACGCACCACCAGCTGGCCCGGGACGGCGAGTCCCCCCACCGTGGAAACAGCCCGCCAGGGCGCCACCAGCAGGGCGAGAACTCCGGCCTCGGTGAGAAGGGCGTCCCACTGGTAGTGCCAGAAGACGTTGCCGGCGCTCACCAGCGAGATGTGCAGCACGCAGGCAACTGCGAGGCAGACGCGCGGGCCGACGCCAAGGGCGACCAGCAGTCCGGCGAGGGCGCCGACCACGCAGAGGGCGCGCAGCGCGCCGGTACCCGCGCCGAGCCACAGCACCGACGGTACCGCCCAGCCGGCGCGCCAGGGCCCCCAGGCCGCGGCGACGGCACGCAAGCAGGCCCGAGGCCGGCGCAATGCCGTCGGGCCCGATGAGGCCCTGGACCTGGCCCACGGCCGAGAGGAAGGCCAGGACGAAGCACAGCCCGACACCGGAGACGAGGAGGCGACGCGGCGCTGCCCGAGTCCTCACCTCGCCACGCGAGGCCACGCCCAGCTCACCCCATGCGTCAGGCGCGCGCCGTGGCGTTCAGGAACAGGGCGGCGAAGAGAACGGCCAGGTAGATGAGCGAGAAGAAGAAACTCTTCCGGGCCCAGCCGGCGCCCAGCCGCTTCAGCACGCCCCACAGCTGGACGGCGAGGAAGGCCGCGCCGAGCAGGATGGCCACTGCCAGGTAGAACCACCCGGCCACGTGCAGGGGGAAGAGGACCATCGTCACCGGCACCAGGACGGCCGTGGTGGCCAGCATCCACCACCGGGCGGCGTTGTCGCCAAGGTGCAGGGGAACCGTCTGCAGGCCCGCCGCCCGGTACTCCACCTTGCGGAAGAGGGCGATGGCGAGGAAGTGCGGTAGCTGCCAGAAGACGAGGATGGCGAAGAGTGCCAGGCCCCCGGCATCCAGCCGCCCGGTGACGGCCGTCCAGCCCATCAGCGGTGGCAGCGCGCCGGGGACGGTGCCCACCAACATCGCCGCGTCGGTGTGCCCCTTCAGCGGCGTGTAGACGAAGACGTAGGTGACCAGCGCCAGGAGCCCGAGTCCGGTGGTGAGGAGGTTGCTGCCCAGGGCCAGCACCGGCAGGGACACGGCGGCCAGGGCGAGGGCGAAGCAGAGTGCCACCACCGGTTCCATCCGCCCTGCCGGCAGCGGCCGGTTGCGCGTACGCGCCATGGCCCGGTCGACGTCACGCTCGACATAGCAGTTGAGGGCATTGGCGGCGCCCACCGTGCCGGCCGTGCCGAGCAGCGTCAGCAGCCACCGGCCCGGCGTCAGCGCCCCGGGGGCAAGCCACAGCCCGCCGGCACAGGTGCACAGCACCAGGCTCGACAGCCGCGGCTTGGTCAGCGACACCAAGTCGCTGGCCGACAGCGGTCGATTCACCACCTGGGCATTCACGGACGGGGGGCCTCGTGGCAGGACTGTCAAAGGGTAGACATGTACCGGGCGAGACGGCTTCCATCAAGCCCCGTCGCACCCTGCTACGGCCGGGCTGGACAAGGGCCACGGCCGGCGTGGCCGGGCGACGGCGCGCCCGTCCCTATTGCGCGATGCGTTGCGCCTCGCTGGCGTGCTCGCCACGCGGGTCCAGACGCAGGTAGGCCAGCGCGCTGGCCCGCGCCTTGTCCTTCGCCCTCTTGTCCTGGGCTAGTAGGCGCGCGTAGAAGAAGTACGCCTCGGCGTAGTCGGCGTCCGTGTTGAGGGCCTTCTGGTAGGCCTCGTCGGCCTTGGCGCGCTCGCCCATCGCTTCGTAGGTGCGGCCCAGCTCGGTGAAGGTTTCTGCGATGCGACGCGACTGGCCCAGGTATTCCTCGCTCGCCCGCACCAGCTGCTTCTCGGACTCCTTCAGGTCGCTCTTCTCCCGGTAGGCGATGCCCAGCTGCAGCCGCGCATCCGGGTTGCGCGCCTTGGGGTCGGCCAGCGCCTTGTTGTACTGGGCGATGGCGTCGTCCAGTCGGCCCTGGCGCCGGTACGCCTGGCCCAGAAGCACCATCAGCTTCGGGCTGTCCGGCAGCGTCCGGATGGCCGTCACCAGGGCGTCCTGGGCCTCGCGCGCACCGTCCGGCTTCAGCATCAGCGCGCGCGCCAGGTCGACGTAGAACTGCGCGCGGGTGGGGTCCATCTTCACTGCTTCGCGCATCTCATGGATGCCGGCGTCGAGCTGTCCGTCCGCCACCAGGCGCTTGCCCTTCAGCAGCCGCAGCTCGGGGTTGTTGCGGTCCAGCGTGAAGGCTTCCTGCTCCTCCTTGGCCTCCAACGCCACGGCGTCGGTGTGGTCCAGCGGCACGTTGGTGCGCTCGGCGAGCGTCTTCTGCTCGTCGGGCTTGAGGAGCGGGAGGACCGCCTGCACGCGGGCGATGAGCAGCGCTCGCGCCATGTGGGCCACTGCCAGCTGCCGGGGGGATGGGGGCGGCTCGCCCTCCAGCAGCTTCTTGAGGTTGGCCGCGGCAGCCGGGTAGCGCGCCGAGTTGTCCTGCTCGAGCAGCAGCAAGCTCAACCCCAGCAGCGAGGCGGAGTGGTCCTTCTCGTAGCGGAGGGCGAAGCCGAAAGCCTGCTCCGCGCTCCGCGTGTCGCCACGGCGGCGGTGCAGCGCACCCAATGCGGCGTAGACGCGCGGGTCGCTCGGGGCCAGCGCCTGGGCCTTCTCAAGGCTCTCCCGGGCGCGCTCCAGGTCTCCGGCATTCATCTGCACCAGGCCCAGCGTCAGGTACAGGAGGGAGGAGGCATGCCCCTCCTCGTCGAGGGTCTTCACCTGCCGTGACAGTTCTCCCAGGGCACGCGTGCCCTGCCCGGAGTACTGCTGCAGCAGCGCCTCGGCCGCGTACAGGTGGCTGTCCACCTCGCCGCCGGCCTTGGCCGCCTGCAGGTGTTGCTCGGCGAAGCGCCGCGCGTCGTCCCCGTCCCCGTGCTCTCCCCAGCGGATAGCGTAGGCATAGGCGAGGTAGGCATGGGGCGGGACCGCCTTGGGCTCCACCTCCAGGGCCTGCTCCGCGGCGGTGCACGCCAGCTTGTAGGAGGAGAAGCTGTCGTGCTTCAGCTGCTCGCTCGCCTCCTTCAGGTTGCGGCTGTAGATGTTGGCGCGCCGCGCGTTCCACTGGCCCCAGACGTACAAGCCGGCCACCGTCAGCGCAGCCACCGCCAGCGCCACAAAGAAGGCCCGGGCAGCACCCGAGCTGGCCTTGGCGTGCCGGCGCAGCCGCTCGTCCTCGTCCTCGGCTGCCCGCAGCGTCGTGCGCGACACGGTCGCCGCCGGGGCCCCGTTGACGGGCGTGCGTGCAAGCGGCACCTCCCCGGTTCGACCGGACCGGCCCGGGGGCCGCTCGACGGGCGGAGGCGGCGGCGGCGCGACCGGCTCAGGCGGCGGGGCCGGCCGCGGCAGCTCCACCTTCCACTGCGAGAGGAGCCCCAGCGTCTCGGGGTCGGCCGGCGCCGCTTCCCAGGCCTTGAGGAGGTTGGCCCGGCCCGGGGCCGCCTCCCCCGTCTTCATCTGCAGGGCGCCCAGCTGCCGCAGGATGGTGCGGTCGTCGGGGGCCACCTGCAGGGCGGCCTGCAACTCCTCGATGGCCTTCTTGTCCTTGCCCTGGTCGGCGTAGACGCGCGCCAGCAGCACGCGGGGGTCCGGACGCGTGGGGTGCGCCTTGACGCCCTTCTTGCAGACGACCATCGCCTCCATGAAACGGCCCATGCCCAGGTAGGCCTCCGCCAGGGGGCGGTAGGCGTCCGAACTCGGGTCCGAGGCAAAGGCATGCTCGAGTTTCGCGAGCTCTTGCGGGCTCGGCGTCTTTGCCGGGGAGGGATTCATGCGCGAGGGTCGGGGCCGGCAATCTAGAGGGAAACCGCTACCGCTGGAAGAACCACCGCTACTGGTGCGAGCCGTACCTACGCCAGCGCCGCTCGGGTCCCATCCGTTGACAGCTCCCGAGGTGCGGAAGTAGACGCTGGGGCCCGTTCGGGGTCCCGGGGGTGTAGCTCAGTTGGGAGAGCGTCGCGTTCGCAATGCGAAGGTCGTCGGTTCGATCCCGTCCACCTCCACTGCTGTCAGCCGTTCGGGGGTTCAGGTCCGCATGGACCTGAACCCCACGAGCGCCGCTGGCTGCCCTTGAAGAGCCTCGACGCACAGGTGCTGTCCGTCGACACGCCGACGGGCTCCGGCACGTTGCGCCTTTCCGACGGCACGCTGGTGCCCTTTGGCCTTGAATTGGCCACTGGCTTCGCGCCCGCCCAGGGCCTGAACGTCGTGGCGCAGCTGGGCGAGGACGGCGCCGTCCAGCGCATCCACCTCCCCGCCCACCCCACCAAGCCCGACGTCCCCGCATCGACCGACGTCGCGTGGGTGACGGTTTTCGGTGACGGGGCCCTGCCCACGGACAGGCCGGCGCTGGAAGCCCTCCTCGACGGCCTGGGGCGCCCTCGGCCCCACCTGGCCGTCCACCCTGTGCGCCCGGCGGGCCCCCGCAGCCTGGAACTGGTCTGGCCGACGACGCACATGCTGTTGACGGAAGAGGCCGGGCCCTTCCCCCTGGACAAGGCGGACCGCCGCGCCCTGCCCCCTGGCTTTTCCGCCGGGAGTCACCAGCTTGCCCTGCTGCCGGCCCCGGTCGAGCCGGCCGAGGAGCGCCGTCTGCTTGGCACGGACTTCCCGGACCCCTGGGGCGAGGACGGGACGCTACGGCGGGCCTCGCGTCTTGTGCGCGCGCTGCTACAGACGGGCGGCCGCGGCCTCGTCCTGCACCGGGCCGGGCAGCTAGCGCTTGGCCGCGAGGATGCGCTGCGCCGCCTTGGCAACCTCGAGGACCTCGCCGCGCGCCCCTTCGGGGCGTGGATTGACTGGGCCCTCACCGAGGACCGGCGCGCCTACCGCACCCTCGGCATGGGGACCCTCGGCGGGGAAGACGTGGAGATTGCCCTGGCCAACCCCCGGGCGGAAGTGGAGCTGGACAGCGCCGAGTCGGCGCTCCTCTTCGCCTGCATGTTGCAGGTCCGCGAGAACCGCTTCCTCGCCGATGGCGAGCTCTTCCACGTCCCGAAGGACGTCCGGGTGGGCCCGCGTGGTGCGAGCGCCACGTCCAGGATGGGCTACCGCTACTTCGCGCACCGCGGCCACGGCCGCGTGCAGCTCATCCGCGGCTAAGCAGTGACGTCAGGCGGGGGGAGACGTGCCGCCCCCTCCGCCTGGGCGTCCCCGGGGGGGGACGCTAGAACTGGTGCGCCTCGGTGGAGTCGTTGAGGGCCAGGGTGGAAGCCAGGCCGCCCGAGATGACCTGCGCCACGTCGTCGAAGTAACCCGTGCCCACCTCGCGCTGGTGGCGCGTGGCGGTGTAGCCGTCGGCCTCGGCGGCAAACTCGGCCGTCTGCAGCCGCGAGTAGGCGGCCATCCCTTCGGTGCGGTAGGCGCGTGCCAGCTCGAACATCGCGTGGTTGAGGGCGTGGAACCCGGCCAGCGTGACGAACTGGAACTTGTACCCCATCGCCCCGAGCTCGCGCTGGAAGCGTGCGATGGCCGCGTCGTCCAGGTGCTTCTTCCAGTTGAAGGAGGGCGAGCAGTTGTAGGCCAGCAGCTTGTTCGGGAACTTCGCCCGGATGGCCTCGGCGAAGGTGCGCGCCTCGGCCAGGTCCGGCGTGGAGGTCTCGCACCACAGCAAGTCCGCATATGGCGCGTACGCCAGGCCCCGGGCGATGGCGTATTCGAGTCCGCCGCGGACGCGGTAGAAGCCCTCGGCCGTGCGCTCGCCGGGGATGATGAACTCGCGGTCGCGCAGGTCCACGTCCGACAGCAGGAGCTTCGCGCTGTCGGCGTCCGTCCTGGCCACAATCAGCGTCGGCACGTCGCACACGTCGGCGGCCAGGCGCGCCGCCACCAGCGTCCGGATGAACTGGCTGGTGGGGACGAGGACCTTGCCGCCCATGTGGCCGCACTTCTTCTCCGAGGCGAGCTGGTCCTCGAAGTGGACCCCGGCGGCGCCGGCGTCAATCATCGCCTTCATCAGCTCGAAGGCGTTGAGCGGGCCCCCGAAGCCGGCCTCGGCGTCGGCCAGGATGGGCGCCATCCAGTAGTGCTCGGGCTTGCCTTCGGCGTGCTCAATCTGGTCCGCCCGGCGCAGCGCCTGGTTGATTTTCCGCACCACCTGCGGCACCGAGTCGACCGGGTAGAGGCTTTGGTCCGGGTACATCTGCCCGGCCGTGTTGGCATCCGCCGCCACCTGCCAGCCGGACAGGTAGATGGCCTTCAGCCCCGCCCGCACCATCTGCACCGCCTGGTTGCCGGTGAGAGCGCCCAGCGCAGCCACGTAGTCCTCACTGTGAAGCAGCTCCCAGAGCCGCCGGGCCCCCAGCTCGGCCAGCGTGTGGGACACCCGCACCGTCCCGCGCAGCCGTTCCACGTCGGCGCCGGAATACGGGCGGACGACGCCCGCGAAACGCCGTGCGTGCAGCGCGGTCACCGCGTCGTTCTTCGCCGAGCTGGCACTGGACGGCGCCACGGACCCTTCCTTCATCACCATCGCAATCGACATGGCCGTTGTTTTCCTTGCTTGTGGGGAGCATTAGGTCCTCGTCGTTGTCAACGCGTACGCTTCATGACGAGGTGCGATGTAAATGCTGCCATGGCGATGTAGGAGATCGCAAGCACGAGGTTCCGGACCCACGTCCGAAGGAAGAACCCCCAAGATTTACAAGCCGATGCGGTGTTTCTCTCGGTTTGTAAACGAATTTGGTGGCTTTCCAGCAAGGGCGTAAATAGGGCCGGCGGCCTCCGCCCGTCGTCGTGGAGAAGGCTGGCGGCCGTCGCCTGCCCAGCTGGCGCCTCGGGCCTACCGCGGAGCGGACGCTTCAGGGCTGGGAAGGCGGGACGTCGGCGACGGGCGGTGGCGCCGCCTTCCGCTTGGGCGTGGCGGCCCCGCGGCAGGTGCGGCACCAGGGCTGGTTGCGGATGGCCCCGTCGGGCATCCGCCGCAGCCCGAACTGGGCCAGCGGACGAATCTGGTGGCACTTCAGGCACATGAGGGTAATCAGCACCTCATTGCCCTCCCCGTCGAAGATGGACGCGGGGCGGCGACGGCGAGGCTTGGCGTCTCCGCGGGCAGGAGCGAGCGGATTGCGCGCACCCGGGAGCATCGCCGGGGTGACCTTGTAGAGCATGTCGGCCGGGGAGATGAGCAGGCTGATCTGACACGCACGCGAGCGCTCAGCGAGGGCAAGCGCCGGGCCGCCTCACAGCGAGCAACGGGCGGCGCTTGCCCTGCACCACCTGGGTGCGCCCCGATGGTGGGGCCACCAAGCGGCTGCCCGCGGCGGCTGAGGTCCGCCGCCAGCGCGTCTCGCAAGTTCTGTGGGCGCCGCTCGCCCAGGTCGCGCCGCTCGGCGGGCAGCGCCCCCATGAAGGCCGTGAGGCCATCTCCCCCGCGCGCCAGGTAGTCCGGCAGGACGACGCTGTAGAGGCGCCCGTCCTGCAGCGCCGTGCCGTCGGAGAGGGACACGTCCATCACCGTCAGCCCCCCCGGGCACGCGGCCACCGCCAGCTTGAGGCCCGACTGCTGGGGCACCCGCCCGTGGGCGAGAATGGCCGCCAGGAGCGCCCCGGAGCTCGGCGGAGGTGAGCTTCAACGTGGCCACGGCGTTGTCGAAGGGAAACGTCTCGTAGAGGTGGCCGTAGGTGAGGGGCCCGGCGGCCAGGTCGGCGCGCAAGCCTCCCGAGTTGAGGAGGCCGACGTCCGCCGTCTTCCATGCGCCGCAGCGCGTCCGCAGTCGCACTCCCGAGGGGACTCTCGCCGTTGCCGTTTCGGTGCAGCGTCACCGGCACTGCGATGCCGAGCGGCATTGCCTGGGCCTCGGCCACCGCGGCCAGGGCCGGGGCGAGGCGCTGCTGCATGGCCGGGTCCGGGTGCAGGGGCTGCCCATGAAAGCTTGCCGGCACCAGCGGCTTGCCGACGCGCCAGGGCATTCGCATCGCAGCGGGTGGTGCCCTCCACCACGCGCTCGCAGAGCGGGACCTCGGCCTCGATGCGGGTGGCAGCCGCCAGGGGACGGCGCGTGGTGGGGTCGAGCTCGAGCGAGATGAGTCCGAAGCTGCGCCCCAGGGCCGACGTCTCGATGACGGGCGTCCCGTTGACGAAGTGGCCGACGGCGCGGTGGGTGTGGCCGGCCACGACGGCGTCCACCGTGCCGGGCGGAAGCTGGTCGAGCATGGCGAAAATCTCCTCGCCGGGATTGCAGTGCGTCAGCGTCGTGCGGGTCCTTGAGGTCCGTCGCACCGGCCGCCAGCGTGGGCCACCACCACCACCACGTCAGCGCCCTGCGCCCGGAGCTGCTCGGCAGAGGCCTTGGCCACCGGGGCGAGCGGCAAGAAGCGCAGTCCCGCGACGTTGAGTGGATTGGTCGAGGTGGGGGTGTCCACGGTGATGAGGCCGATGATGCCGACCTGGACGCCGCCAACCGTCCCGAATGGCCGTGCCTCGAAGCCAGGACGGCAGGGTCGCGCCGGTCGACGGCGTCGACAATGTTGGCGGCCAGAAAGGGAAACTGGGCCTGGGCGACGCGGGCCTTGAGGGCACCGAGCGGGTCCTGCCCCGGGCGCCGTGGCCACCACGGCGGGCCCCACCGGGCCGTAGTCGAACTCGTGGTTTCCCACTGCCACAGCGTCGACGCCGAGGGCGTTGAAGGCGTCCACCATGACCGCCCCCTCGCTGAGGTTGGAGACGAGCGTTCCCTGGAAGACGTCGCCCGCGTCCAGCACCAGCAGCCGCCCGTGCTGTCTCGGCCCGGAGCTGCTTCAGCACGGAGGCGTACAGGGCGAGGCCTCCCTCATCCACCAGCGAGCCGTCGCGGGCCGGGGCCTGGTGGGGCTGCGCCCAGCCGTGCCAGTCGTTGGTCCCGGCGATGGTGAGGCGCAGGGGGGCGGGCGCGGCGCGGCTGGGCGCCACCGCGGCACTGGGCGTCCCGCACGCCAGCTGGGCGAGCAGGACAGCGCAGAGGAGGAAGCGCGCGACGGGGGAAGGCACGAGGGCGCGAAGGGTTACCACGGGCCCGCCAGGGCACGGGCTACCGTCGGCGGCGCGGAAGGAAGAGGGGCAGCAGCAGCGCCAGCAGCACGGGCGCGCTACCGGCGGTGGAGCAGTTGCAGCTGTTGACGGTGCCCGGTGAGCTGGCCTTGCCCCGGCGGGATGATGGGGATGGCGGGAATACCAGCATCGGGTCCAGCGGCAGATGCCGGCGTCCGTCCCGCCGATCCCGCCGGCACCGCCGTCGGGCCCCGCCGTCGACGTCGCGAAGGGGATGCCTCCATCCCAGATGAGGTTGCTCGGCAGCACGATGTGGAGCCCAGCGCGAGTTCGGCATCTAGGTGCGTGGGTCCTCGGTGACGAGGGTCAGGTTGGCCTGCGCATTGACCGAGGCGGCAGCTGGGCTGGGTCTGCCGACCACCGACTGCCGCGACCTGCACGCTGCTGAGGACGATGTTACTCCGGCGGCGACAAGCGGGTTGAGGGCGTAGACGCCGGAGCCCACGCCGCCGCCCAGGAGGAAGGGAGCCGGGAGTGTCGTGCGTAGGAAGTAGCAATGCCCGCGACCTGGCTGTACCCACCAGCGCCGGGGACGAGTACCCGGCGAAGCAGTGCCGGCGGTGCACGTGACCGGTTCCCGAGCCCGCGTCACCGTGTACAGATTGGAATTGGTGTCGCGAGAGGAGGAGACCATTGTTGTTGCCGTCGAACGTCATCCCCACCACGGTCCGGCGCCGTGTTGATGGACAGGGCTTGAGAAGCCTGCCAGTCGACACCGCGCCGTTGCCGGTGAAGGTGATGTCCTGCTCGTAACAGACTGCGGGCTCGAGCTGGCGACGTAGATTCGAATCGGACTCGAGGTCGCGTCGATGGCCATTGCCGTCGGGGCTGGCACAGTTCGGTCTGGAGATGCTGGTGAAGGATGTGGCAGGTCTGGTCGGGGTCCCAGAAGGAAATGTCCAGGCACGTCGTCGGGCAGGTCGGACCGATGTTCGCCGCAACCACGAGGTTGGACGGTGGCGGGCCGTCGAACTGGTCGGCCACCGCGAAGGCCCCGAAGGGCCGCTGCCTGCGCGGCGTGGATCTCCACACCGGTCGAGGTGTTGAAGGCCCGGATGTCCGGCACCGGCGCCGGCAATGGCGTACTGGCCCCCGTGCTCGGTGACGATGTAAGCCCGAGCGAAGCCGGTCCCACCGTCGAGCGACACTGATAGTTGGCGTGGACGGTTGGAGCTTGGGCGGCCGCAGACGCGGCCCACAGCCCGACCAGGAAAGGCACGCGCTCGACGTCCCGTCATCGACCAGCAGGCTAGCAGCGGCCCCCCACCCCTCCAAATTGCCGTCTGCCAGGGGCAGTTCCACGGAAGGGGGCAGGCGCCATGTGCACACACGCACCCCTCCGCCCGTCCGGCCTCACCGCCCGGAGACGGCCCGGTACACATCCGCCAGGTGCTCGGCCACCCGGGCCCAGCGAAAGCCCTCCGCGTGCCGGCGGCCCGCCTCCGAGCGCGCCCGTCGCTCCTCCGGGGACTCGAGGAGCCGACGGAGCGCGGTGGCGAGGCCCGGCGCATCGTCCGGGCGGACATGGACGGCTGCCTCCCCGCAGACTTCCGGCAAGGCACCCGCCGTGCTCACCACCGCCGGGGTGCCCAGCGCCATCGCCTCGAGCGGTGGAAGGCCGAAGCCCTCTCCGCGCGAGGGGAAGACGAAGACGGTGGCCCGCTGCATGAGGGCGCGCAGCAAAGGCTCCGGCTGAAAGCCCAAGGTGCGGATGTCGTAGCCGGCGCTGCGCATCTCGCGAATGCGCTGCTCGACCGGCGCCGAGCCGTACCAGGCTTGGCCCACCAGGACAAAGGGCACCCGCCGCCAGGGGCGCAGGCGCTCGAGCGCGTCCAGGACGAGGGCCACGTTTTTCCGGGAGTCCAGCGCCCCGACGTACAGCAGAAACTCCACAGGCAGCCCGAGGGTCTCCAGAAAACGCTGGCTGGTGGCGTCGAGGACCGGCGGGCGGACGTGGTCCACGCCGAGGTGGGCCACGCTCAGCTGCGCCTCGTCGAGCCAGTCGAAGCGTGCCGAGGAGCGAGCTGCGGGTGGTGGCGCTGTCGCAGACGACGTGGTCGGCGACACGCAGGCTGCGCTCGAGCCACAACCGGAACTGCCATCGAAACCCAGGCGACACCGTCTCCGGGAGCTCGAGCGGGATGAGGTCATGCACGGTGAGGACGTACGCCGTGCCAGGCAGCCGCTGGAGCGGGAGGTCGAAATTGCCCACCGCGTGGAAGACGGAGGGCCGAAGCGTCGCCAGCACGCGCGGCAGCTCGGCCAGCAGGTAGAGGCTCCGGCTCCGGAGTTGGCGCGGGTACTCGCCTGAGCTCCGCGCGCCGAGGCGCACCACTGGCATGCCGAGCTCGCCCAGGGCCCCGGCCACCTGGCGCGTGTAGAGGCCAATCCCGGTGGTGGGCTCGTCCCACAGCATCGCGTCCAGGGCCACCGACGGCAGAGTCATAGGCACGTTGGGGGCGTTCTCGTTCGCTAAGCTCTAACAGGCCTACGGCTTCTGGCCACAAATGACATCTGTGCCAGAAGCTACGGACGTCTCCGGTACGTGCCGGCGTGGACCAGTCGCGGGCAGGTGCGCGACTTCCTCGGGGCCCTTTCGCCGTGCATCGGCTCCGGCTTTCCCATATGACGCGCGCAACTGGTGATTCGCAACCTTCGAGAGCTTTGGCAGTACCGTGCGCTCCTCTGGAACTTGACGCAGCGCGAGCTCAAGGCGCGCTACCGCGGATCTGCGCTCGGGTTTCTTTGGACATTCCTCAACCCCATTCTGTTGATGGCTGTCTATGCGCTGGTCTTCGGCGTCATCCAGCGAAACCAGATTCAGCACTACACCTACTTCCTGTTCGTCGGCCTGCTTCCATGGATTTGGTTCTCCTCAAGTGTGGGTGCCGGCGCCAGCACCATCAGCGACCGGCGTGACCTGCTCACCAAGGTCCGCTTTCCAGCTCAGGTCCTGCCGGCCACGGTCGTGCTCACGAATCTCGTCAATTATCTCCTGACATTCCCGCTGATGATCTTGCTGGGGGGCGCAGCTGGCATCTGGCCCTCGTGGCACATCGCGATGTTCCCGGTCGTGCTGTTCGTTCAGCTGGTCTTCACGCTTGGCGTCTCGTTCCTGGTCTCGTCCTTAAACGTCGCATTCCGCGACCTTCAGCAGATCGTCATCAACTTCCTTACCCTCTGGTTCTTCGTCACGCCCATCCTCTATCGCCCGGACGACATCCCAGCTGCGTACCGTCGGGTGTTCCTCATCGCGAATCCGATGTCGGTCATCATCACTTCCTACCAGGGCATCTTCTACGAGCACCGACTCCCGCACTGGCGGGCGCTGACCGTGGTAACCCTCGCCTCTATCGCCCTACTCGCCCTGGCCTCCCGCGTGTTCGAAAAGCGTCGGGAGGAGTTTGCGGAGCTGGTTTAATCGATGAATGCGATCGTCCTGCGAAACGTCAGCAAGGAGTTTCGGAAGAATACCATCCGGCGCGAATACACGACGCTGAAGTCCGAGTTGGTACGCCTGTTGAAGCACCGGCCGTCCCCTGAGGCTCCGGGCTCCGTCATCGGTGCGCTGCGCGACGTTTCCCTCACCGTGCCGCGCGGAAGGACGGTCGGCCTGGTGGGCCGGAACGGTTCCGGCAAGAGCACCTTGCTCAAGCTGGTTACGGGCATTTATCGGCCTACCTCCGGGACGGTAGAGGTCAATGGCCGTATCTCGGCGCTCCTCGAGCTTGGCGCTGGCTTCCACCCCGACTTTTCGGGCCGAGAAAACATCACCATCAACGGCATCATCCTCGGCATGTCACGACGCGAGATTCGCGAACGGATGGCCGAAATTATCGACTTCAGCGAGCTTGGGGACTTCATCGACGAGCCCGTGCGCACGTACTCGAGTGGCATGTTCGCTCGACTCGCGTTCAGCGTCGCAACGCACGTCGACCCTGAGCTCCTCATCGTCGACGAAATTCTTTCGGTGGGTGACGAGCACTTCAGCCGGAAGAGCACCGCCAAGATGGAGGAATTCCGCCGCGCCGGGAAAACCATCCTGCTCGTCACGCACGACCTGGGGAGCCTTGAGGCGCACTGCGACGAGGCGGCATGGCTCGACGCCGGGACCTTGAAAGCCTACGGAGACCCAACCTTCGTCCTGACTGAGTATCGGAAAGCCGTCGCCGAATCCGAGGTCCAAGCCGAAACCATGTCCGGACATGTCGCAACTGCGACAATCCATTTGGGACGGCAGCCCGGCACCGGCCCGCCAGCCGAGGTCGGGCGACGCTGGGGAACCTTCGAAGCGGAGGTGGTCAGGGTCCTCCTCCGGCGCCTAGGCGATGGCGAGTGCGCCGTGTTCGACGCGGACGACGGATTGGAGGCGACCCTGCAGGTCGCCGCCGATCCATCGCTGGCCAATCTCAGCGTCGAAGTCTCGTTACTCTCGGCCGATGGGACTTTGCTTTGGCGCAGTTCGCAGTTGATCCCTTCGGCAAGCGTCACCACGGCCACACTCACCCTGAACCGACTCGGACTCGCAGACGGCAATTATCGATTGGATGTAGCCGTTTTCGCAGACGATGGACGCGTCTGCTGCGACTTCCAAAAGGGACTCCACGGCTTCGCCGTGCGGAGTAGCGCGCCAAGCGCGGGCTTGATTCGGCCGCCCCTTGCATGGACCGTGGCCCCAGCAGCGCCGACTGTCTGACTGTTCAGCCCTGGTAGACCGGAAGCACGGCGACCTCGCTGAGGAGCGGAGCAAACCGGTCCTTTTCAGATAGGACAGGAGAGTGGACTGGCCAGCGAATACCGAGCGCCGGGTCGTCCCAGCGAACGCATCGTTCAGCGTCCGGCGCGTAAAACTCGGTGCACTTGTAAGAAAGTCAGCCACTTCTGACAGGACGCAAAAGCCATGCGCGAAGCCTGGAGGAATCCAGAGCTGCCGGTGGTTTTCGTCCGACAACTCCATCCCCAACCAGGTCCCAAACGTTGGCGACCCCCGTCGAACGTCGACGGCGACGTCCCAGACTGCGCCCCGGAGGACCTGAACCAGCTTGCCTTGGGGGCGAGGCTCCTGGAAATGCAAACCCCGCAAGGTACGCTGAACCGAGCGGGACAGATTGTCCTGGACGAAAGGTCCGCGGATGCCCGCTGCAGCGTACCGCTCGGTATGGAACGTTTCCACGAAGAAGCCGCGCGCGTCGCCGAACACGTGAGGTTCAACCAAGAGCACCTCCGGCAACTCGGTTCGCGTGGCCCTCACTTTCGAGCGCCTCCCGTGCGGAGCAGCTCCAGGAGATATTCTCCGTAGGCGTTGTTGCGCATCGGCTCGGCCAGCTGCGCCAGACGATTCGCATCGATGTACCCCATACGGAACGCTATCTCCTCGATGCAGGCGACTTTGAGCCCCTGTCGGCGCTCGACAATTTCTATGAAGCTAGAGGCGTTCTGAAGCGCGTCGATTGTCCCCGTATCGAGCCAAGCGTAGCCGCGGCCCAGGAGCTCAACCCTGAGCTGTCCTCGCTCGAGATAGGCGCGGTTGACGTCCGTAATCTCTAACTCCCCGCGCGCAGACGGCTTCAGGTTCGCGGCGATGTCTAGCACCTGGTTGTCGTAAAAGTAGAGTCCTGTCACCGCATAGTTGCTCTTAGGTTGTATCGGCTTCTCTTCGATGGAGAGGGCCTCATCGCTTGGTCCAAGTTCCACCACGCCGTACCGTTCCGGATCTCTCACGTAGTACCCGAAGACCGTGGCGCCGCGCCGATGAGCTGCAGCCAGTCCCAACTGTTCGCTGAGGCCATGGCCGTAGAAAATGTTATCGCCCAGGATGAGCGCAACCCGGTCCTCTCCGACGAACTCGCGCCCAATCACAAAGGCCTGGGCCAAGCCCTCGGGCCGCGGTTGTGGTGCATAAGCCAGTCGCAGCCCACATTGTTGGCCCGAATCAAGCAACTGCTCAAACCGGGGAAGGTCCGAAGGAGTCGAAATGATGAGAATGTCTCGAATGCCCGCCAGCATCAGCGTGCTGAGCGGGTAGTAGATCATCGGCTTGTCATAGACGGGAAGGAGTTGCTTGCTGACGACACGGGTCAGTGGGTAGAGCCTCGTGCCAGAGCCACCCGCCAGGATGATGCCTTTCATTCGCTGGCCCCCTCCCTCCCTTTGACCGCCTCGTGCAATTGGGCCAGAGACTCCTCCACTGAGAGAGGTCCAGCGTGCAGGTGGGCAGCGGCCTTTTCGGCGCGGAGTCCACTTCGGGCCGGGCGGGGACTCTTCAGTCGCGCGTCAGCTAGCTTCGATGGGACGACCAGTCGCGCATCGAGTCCGAACTCGTGACACAGCGCCTGGCCGAATTGCACCCGGTTCACGACTTCCGCCCCGCACACGTTCCAGATGCCAGGAAGGCGACGCTCGGCCAGTTCGGCGAGTTGCGTCGCCACGCTGTTGGCCAGGCTCGGAGAGATAAATTGGTCCTCAAAGAGATGGACGGGCTCACCGCACAGCAGCCTTTCCAAAAGCCAGGAGCCGAAGTTTGGGCGCCCGGCCGGTGGCCAGCCGTAGACCACAGCAGTCCGGGCAATCGCCCACGAGGCTGCGAGCGCCCGAACTGCCTGCTCGCCGATGTGTTTACTGAGAGCGTAGACGCCCGAGGGATTGGGCACATCATCCTCGCCATACGGACCCGCCTTCCCGTCGAAGACGTAGTCCGTGGAAACCTGGACCAGATGCGCTCCTAGTTCGCTGGCGACGAGACCGAGAAGCCCAGGTGCGACACCGTTCACGCGGAAAGCCGCAGCGGGGGTCGTCTCGCAACCATCGACGTCGGTAATCGCCCCAGTGTTGACAATGACCTCGGGCTTCGCCGACCGCACATTGGAAATGAGGGAGCCTTCATCGGATAGGTTGACCGATAGATAGTCGAACGGGCCCTTCACGCGCGCTGGCCCCCGACCGAAACCCGTGACCAGATGACCGCGCTGCACGAGCAGGACCAGGAGTCGACTGCCGACTAGTCCATTGGCGCCGGTGACGAGAATGCGCATGCGGCTCAGCTTAGGGTCGCGTCGAGACGGGAGCGGTACTGAGTCTCGAAGTACTGCTGGTAGGCGCCACTGTGGATGTGCTGCCACCACGACGCGTTTTCGACGTACCAACGGACCGTTTCGGCAAGTCCCTCTTCGAAGGTGTGCACCGGCTTCCAGCTGAGCTCGGTGCGAATCTTGCTGGCGTCGATGGCATACCGTCGGTCGTGACCAGGTCGGTCCGTCACAAAGCGGATGAGGTCCTCGCTCTTGCCGAGCAGCTGCAGAAGCACCCGAACCACATCGATGTTCTTGCGTTCGGCGCCGCCACCGATGTTGTAGACCTCACCGGCCCCGCCCCTTTCGAGCACGGCCAGGAGCGCGTCACAGTGGTCCTCGACGTGGAGCCAATCGCGCACATTTCCTCCGTCTCCGTACACCGGAAGCGGCTTGTCGTGCAGTGCGCTGACAATCATCAGCGGGATGAGCTTCTCGGGGAACTGGTAACGGCCGTAGTTGTTGGAGCACCGAGTGACCACAACATCGATGCCGAACGTGTGACCGTAGGCAAGGGCAATCAGGTCCGCGGCCGCTTTCGATGCAGAGTAGGGGCTAGACGGCTGAAGCGGCGACATCTCTGAGAAGGCGCCGGTTGGCCCGAGCGAGCCGTACACCTCGTCAGTCGATACCATCACCAAGCGGCGAACCTTGCCCACCATGGCCGCCTCCAGAAGAACCTGCGTGCCCAAGACGTTGGTCTGGACGAACACCTCGGGCCCCAGGATGGAACGGTCCACGTGACTTTCGGCAGCGAGGTGAAGAACGGCGTCGACGCGGTGCGCTTGAATCGTGTAGTCAAGCAACTCGCGGTTGCAGATGTCGCCTTTGACAAAGACGTGCCGCTTGTCCCCTTCCAGCGCGGCCAGATTCTCGAGATTACCCGCGTAGGTCAGCTTGTCCAAGGTGACAACGGTCCAGGCCGGCCGCCTGGCACGCAGGTGGAGGACGACGTTCGAATCCGATGAAACCACAGCCGCCAGTCACGAGGACGTTCATTCCGGGAGCAGTCAACCCGTAGTTACCGGGTTTCCGCAAGTTGAGACTGTTGCGCTGCCGGTTGATGAGACACCGGGTTGATAGCATTCATGCAGCCTTCGTCGCCTCTTCGTAATTCGCCTTGCTTGGGCTGGGGTGAGAAATCCGTGTCGCTCGATGAGCCACGAGCTGTTGTAGCGAGCCGCCCAGGCGAGGAGCGCGAGCCGGAGTTCCTCGACGTTCTTGAAAGGGCGGAGCCAGAGGAGCTGCTCTTTGAGGGTGCGGATGAGCCGCTCGGCGCAGCCGTTGCCCTCCGGGGCTCGCACGAAGGCTGGGCTCGACTCGATTCCGAGGAAGAAGAGCTCATCCTGGAAGGCGTCGCTCGTGTACTGGCTCCCGTGGTCGTGACGGACCGAGAGGCCCTGAGCGACGTCGAGACCGATGGCCCCAAATCTCGAGCGTATGCCCTGGCGGATTGGCTCCAGCGCCTCAAAGCGGGTGCCGGGCTTCGCGGCGTGGATGCCCACGCACTCCGCGGTGCAATGGTCCACCGCGATGAAGACGGTCACCTGACCGTCCTCCTCGGTGAAGGCCGCCGTCGCATCCGTCCCCCACATCCGGTTCGGCTTCTCCGGGATGATGGTCCCATCGTGGTTGTGCGGCCCGAGCACGCGGCGTGCTCGAGTCGGAGCGAGGAGATTCGCCTCGCGCATGAGCCGGAGGACTCGGCGGAGGGAGGTCCGGACTCCCTTCAGGTGCCGCAGCCGCGCCCAGACCTTCCGGTGGCCCTCACCGACCCACTCGGTCGTGGCCAGGTCTTCGCGGATGAGGGCGAGCAGTTCGTCATCCGTCCAGAGCGTCTTGGGCCCGCGCTTACCGAGCACCGGCCGCTGCTCGTCCTTGACTCGGTGCCGGTACACCGTCGCCCGGCTGACCCGCCAGGTCCTGCACACCCGCGCCAGGCCATAGGGGTACTTCGCGGAAGGCGAGATGGCCTGGCTCATGGCCTCGACTTCCTCCACGGAAAATGTGGGGCGTTGACCTCCAGCTTCTCCGCCTTCTCCCGGAGCAGCTCGTTTTCCATCGTCAGCTCGCCGACCTTCGCGCGGAGCCGGAGATTCTCCTCGTCTGCTGCGCTCGGCTCGCGACTCTTCAGGCCAGCCTCGGCGCTGCTCAGGAAGGCGTCTCGCCATTCCGAGAGCGTCGCGGCTGTGGCGCCGAGCTCGCGGGAGACCGTGTCCAGGTCCTCGCCCTTGAGCAACCGCATCACCGCCTCGACCTTCCGCCGCGCGGTGAAGCGCCCTCGCTCCTCTTTCTTTCGCTTCGACATCGACACCTCCGTCGGGGGATTCTCACCCCCAGTCGGGTGTCTCAATCAATCGTGCAGCGGGGGAAGACCTCGCGTTCAGCGTCGCGCTAGCGCGGTCGCACCAACACCCTCGCGGGGAGTGCGGTGATCTTCCAGACCTGCCCCGAGCGGTGTTCACCGCAGCGGTGGTTGAGCGAGGATGTCAATGTGATCGACTCCCGATTGGCGCCAGTACTCTATCACCGGTGCAACCGTTGCGCCTAACTCGACCACCTTATCTGGTGCAATTGCGTGTAGCCGGTAGCCAAATCCAATGAGGAACTCCAGGTACTTCTCACCACTCACACCGGAAATCCAAGGAAGCGCCTCTGGGTTGAATTCTGACAGAATCATCGGGCGACACCGCTCGATGAGCTTTTCCGCACCCTTCAGTGCGAGTATTCAGCTCCTTCGACATCAATCTTGATCATGTCAACTGAGGGAACTAACGCCCCAAGGTCGTCCAGTTTCAACGCAAGCGTCGTATCGCGGGCGAGCAGATCGGGCAGCGAGCCTTCAACGTTGGAGATCATCCCGTTGGAGTGCACCGCATTAAAAAATAGAATCTTCCACTCGTCGGCTGCAGCAGCTTGAAGAATCCGTACCTGACCGAATTTGTTTAGCTCACGGCTGGCGTGAAGGTGCTTGATGTTGCGAGGGTTGGGCTCGATCGAAATGACGCGGCCGGTCTCTCCTACGATGGACGCCGCCAAGAAGCTGAAGAATCCAAAGTTCGCGCCAATGTCGAGAAACGTCTGTCCAGGCTTGAGGTGCTCATTGACCACGTTGGTGACGTGTGGCTCGTAGCATTTTGAAGTAGCGATATGCGAACCGATCGCCAAGTCATTGGGATCGACAAACATCTTGAAACCAGGAAGGTCGACGACGACACTGGGGCCTGTCGTCGGCGCTGTCAGCTTGCGTTGGGCAAACTCAGGAGATTCGAGGTAGCCCTTCACAACCTCGCGGACTTCAGTCCCCACGTAAGCGGAATGTCCAGGCCACTCGGACCTGTTGGGATTTCTGCCGAGCAGGAGTCGAAAACACTCCAAAACATCCGCCTTGGTTGCGCGCGGCTCGTAGTCCAAGGAAACATCCACGCCCGCATTGAGGCGCGCGAGGGTGTTCGACAGCGCATCCGAATCAGAGGGCGTTCCAGGCGGCGGGACTGTACCTTTGCGCCAAAGCGCGTCGTACGCCTGGCTCAGTTGGCCTCTGCTCGGAAGATGGTTAAGGAAGGCCGTCAGCCGGCTTCGGATAGCATCAAGGTAGCTCATGTGGAGCTCTCCTTATCACCTCACTGTGGGTGGCGAGCTGCTCCCGACAACCTCCAGCGCCTCAGCGAGCGATTCGAGCGCCGGTGGAGCGACCCTCACGGGCAAATGAGCACGGCAAAGTACGGCGGAAGGAGGCACGGCGACGGCCCTGAAGAAACCGACTTTGAAATCGGCGGAAACCGATCCGCGTTGTTCGATGGCGACGGCGGTCGGCAATCCAAGGACGAAAATCCCGGCCATTAGTGGTGGCAACCTGCGGGGAGGCTGGTCCCTGTTGCGGACAGCGTCCCTGAGGCGCTGTCCGGAGGATTCCTCAGGCCGACTCTCGATTGAAAGAGCGCCAATCGGCTCTCTCGACGCCCGCTCACTCCTGCAGCGCCACCGCGACTGCCGGCGCCTCCACCTCTCCAGAGGCTGTCGAGGTACGGACTACCCGATGGTCCGCTGAAACGAAGCGCTCCAAGTACCGTAAGGCGACCGAATCCCACGACGCGCGCTTGACGTAGCGGGCAGCCGCATCTGCGAGCTGGTCCAACCGCTCGCGATTGCCGAGAAGATTACCGAGCTCTCGGGCCATCGCCTGCGGCTCGCACGAGTCGAGAGTGTGAACGACGTCGCGGATTTCGTTGAAAATCCCGCTCGAGGAAGCCGCGATGGGGCAACTCGCAGCAACCACGGTGCACGCTGCCCCGCTCGTTCCTTCGTCGCTTGGCTCGTAAGGCAGCACCACGAGGTCGCACGCGTGGAGCTTCTTCGTCAACTCAGCGCTCGGAAGGAAGTCGGTCATCAACTCAATTCTCTCCGTCAGGCCGAGCCGTGAGATCAGCTCCCTGCAGTGTCGGTGGTACACACGTGAGTCCTCCGACGGGTAAATCGCCGTATACATCTTAAGGGAAAGCTCAGGGATTCGGGCTGAGAGGTGGCCAACCGCTTGAATCAAAGGGAGCAGGCCTTTGTGGGCACGAATGAATCCGAAGGTTCCAACCACAGGCGAGCCAGCCCTCAACCCGAGGCGCTGCTCGAGTGGCAGGTCCTCAACGCCATGCGGCAAGTAGTCAACGACTATCCCAGCGTTGCCGAGGCGCACCCTCTCGTCGTCGCTGAGCGAGAGTAGCGACGTGGCATCGCCCAGGGTGCGGAGGTCGTCGAAGCTGACCAGCTTCGAGTTGTGCATCGTCACGCAGGTCGAGATGCCGTGGGTCTTGCATGCGGACACAAAGGCGCGGAGCTGCGCAACTGGATAGAAGCCAGGGTGGTACTGGATGCTCACGTGTTTGATCGCTCGACGCCGCAAGAGCTCGACCGTCGTGCTGAGGTGGACCGTCCCCTCCCTGAAGTGCTCGCTGTCGTAGTCCCATGTGAAGGCCACCTCCTCGTCGCGCCGAAGGCCTGCCTGACTCGCGCCTCCGCTGCGCGCGTTGGCGAGCCAGAGCACGGCTGTGCCCCTCCTGCGCAGGGCTGCGGCGAAGGCGCCGGAGTACTCGGCAATCCCGCACCTGATGTTCCATGTGCTCAGGAGCGCGATCCGGTTTGTCGCTGCTTCCGACACGGGTCGGGGTTGGAGCGCACCGATATCCTCGGGATCTTGCTTCTGGGTCCACGATTCTTGGAGCAATCTTCCAGGCTTCGCCGAGATCCGCTCCCAGGAGAATTGGTCTTCCACCACCCGCCGGTTCCGCTCGCCGAGGTCTCTCCGCCACTCACCGTCAGCGAGTAATGCTTCGATCTTCGCACAAATATCACTCCCGGGAACGACGACGACACCGGCGCTGCCATTGTCGACAATGCCCCGGGCGCCAACTGCTGTGGAGATGACCGGTAAACCCGCAGCCATGTAGTCAAACATCTTCACAGCCGTTCCGGATCCTCCAAACATTGGGTTAAGGGCTACGTCGGCCGCGTGCAGCAGTTGTTCTTTTGCGGCCTCGTCCACAACGCCGAAGGTCCGGAACATTGGCCGGGAGCGACCCGCTCTCCAAAGCACTGGACAACCCGCCGGCGATCAGGAACGACACGTCGGGTAGCCTTGGCGCCAGCCGGCGGGCGATGAAGAGTGCCGCCTCCACGTCGGGCGGATAGTGGCTGCCGATGAACAGCGCCGACCGCGCCCGGACGCTCAAGTCGCGCCTAGCCGCTTGTGCCGAGCCGAATCTGCCGGGTGAACTTCGTCGTGAACACCCCGTTCGGAATGACCCGTGCTCTTGCGAGCACCGCTTCCGTACAGCTTGGCGAACAGTTCTCGGTCCACCAACGAGCAACTTCAGGATGACGTCCGCCTCGTGACAGAGCAGGAACTCGATCTCGGTCAAGCTGCGGACGAGTCTGCTTCCTGGTCCACCTTCATCGTCGAGAAGGATGAACTTGAGGTAGCTCTCGACGTTTTGGGCGTCATAGACCAGGAGTTGACGTTTCCTATCAATCACGTCCCTAACCTGCGGGTAGCACCATGGATGTGAAAACACGGACGATCTCGGCTTCAGCCGCCCACTTGCGCGTTTCTTCGACGAAACCAGGCGAGAGGGAGGCCTGGGAATGGAAAGCCGCGTCGATCACGGTCTTACCGCCGACCTGCGCCTTCAACGCCTCGGCGGCTACGAAGTGTTCCGCAGTCAGAGGCACGTCGATCTCACGCAGGGTGGGTGAAATCACATGGTCCCGGGGCCTCTCGCCGGGCCAGTCATACGTGCCAACGTACGTTACCGGTAAGCCGAGGCCGTGATAGAGCCCGAGCAGCCGCACGCGCCCTCCTCCAACGGCCGGGCTGATTGGCTGCATGTCGATTACCGTAACGCGCGGCTTCCTAGGGCTCATTCCGGAGTTAACTCCTCGCGGCGCCTTCGGCCCTGGGGTTCTTCACGTCCCCAAAAGGGCCGCAAGCCACCTCTCGCCGCGTTCTTTCCAGCATTCAGTAACATGGGGACTACAGCTAGCACCCTCTTAGTCATTTCGCATTTCCCCCGACACCTTGACAGCCCGGGGAGCTTTCACCACGTTTGAGATTCGCCCGCGTGTTTTACCCGATGCGGAAATGACTCCTGTCGATCAAGGTGTCCTCGAGCTTTGGTGTGAACATAACGTGTGGCGGAGAATGTGAAGGCCACCCCCTCTTTGAGAGGACAATGACGCCTTGCGACGCTCCACGATGACCTCCCCGTTAGGACGCCGAACAACGATGCCACTCTCCCGCGCCGCCGTCCTCCTGTAATTCTGAGATCGACGCTCATCCCCTAAACTCCCTCCGCGATGGGCTTAGGCCGAGCCGCTCTCGACGGAGGCAAGCACCTCATTTTGTCGAAAGAGCAGTTTTCGGCCGAGTTTGCCGAAGGGAAGCCTTCCCCGTTACTTCATTGCGTAGACAGCCTTTCTGGTTGTTTTGAGGAACTCCACGACCTCTCTCGGAGTCATCAAATCCGTGGCGGGCTCTCCGACAGGCGCCGCTACAGCCAGCTCCGGCGCCCACTTGGCTTACGCAAGTGCGTCTGCATGCCAATCGTCGTCAGGTCTTCCCGCGGGAAACGCTTGGACACGGTGTGGAACGCCTCGCTCCCTTCGGCGCTTGCGATGGTGAAGCTGGTGTGGACAGCGTGGCTGAGGATTTCCATCCCCGAATGTTTATACATCGCATCGAATTGTCTCGGGTGCCAACCGTTCAGCGAATCGAGGATGGCGTCGACTTCGTTGGTCGGTTTGCCCCGATCCGCAATCATCCGTTTGATTTCCTCACGACTGTGCAGAAGGTGGACCCAGGGCAGGTCAAGGAGAGCATTCGTGTGTAGATGGTGGCCACGGTCGGAATAATACAGAGGGCTGAAGGCAATGAAGGCCTCGCCTCTGGGCCGCAACGTGCGGCGTATTTCTCCGAGGGCGCGGTCCGGGTGGGGGATATGCTCGAATGCATTGAGCGAAAAGACGAAATCGAACAGTTCGTCGCGTAGCAACAGCTCCTCGGCGTTCATGGTCGAAAAAGGTGCAGCGGTCAATCGCATGCTCAACCTCGGCGATTCCTCCGACTTAAGCAAAGGCGACATGGCGACGTAGTGCCGAGAAGTGGCGTGCCATTCGGCGGCGGAGGTCAGCCTTGAACGGCACACCCGCTGGTGCGTCATAGGGGTGCATGTCGACTGCGACGACGCGCGCTTTGGTAAAGAGCGCCAGCAGTATGCTCGACCAGCCCATTCCCGCGCCGACGTCGAGGATTCGGCTTTGCGGGACTAAACCGGCACCACTCAGTGCCTTGGCCAGCCCGTTCGCTGCGTCGAACAGCGACAACTGTTCAAGAAAAAGCGAACGCTCCTCGAAACGACAACCGCTCTCGTCGAGGTCAAGTAGGCTTAACTCGTAAAGGGCCAGCCCCAGTTGGCGTTGGCCGCCCGGCTCCAGCTCGCTGTTGTTGACACAAAGCCTCACCGTCGGATCGGCCCCACCGGATCGCGCCAAGGTTGCAGGATCCATCTCGAACCAATAGGACCCGTAGGCTGTCACGGCCTGTGTTTCGAGGTAGACGCCGTTGACAGTCACTGAGAGGTATGCCGTCCATTTGAACGGCCCCGGGACTGCGCGCACTAATAGCGCTGGACGGGCCAGCTGGCCTACTGGCGCGGACAGTCTGCACTCGGCGTCGGACATCATCCATCGCAGGTTGTGGGGCCGTTCGAGCTGGTAGAAGCCACGGGCCTGTGGAGCACCGGTGGTATAGGCACCCACCTCGTCGAACAGCGCGTGCCGCTCCAAGCTGGCAATGTCGGTCGTCGTCTGCATGGGCTTCCGTAGGGGGGCAGCCGCCCCGGCCGAGGGGCCGGATCAGCTGTAACCTGGGTTCTCGGGCGGTGCGAACTCGCCAGGAAAGAGGGCGTCGAGCAGCCGTCTCCCGACGACGTCCCAGCGGATGTGCCGGATTGAGGCCTCTGCACGCGCGCCCATGGCGGCGGCCTCGCTCCGATGGTCAAAGAACCACGTGAGCTTGTCTGCGATGTCAGCAGGCTCCGGCGTGCAACGGAAGCCTGTCTCGCCGTCCCGCACGAAAACGGTCGGTTCGCCAGAGTCGGTGCACGTGATGACCGGCTTGCGCGCCCGAAACGCCTCGAGCGTGACGAGCCCGTAGTCTTCCCGGACCGGTGCGAACGGAACCACCAGCGCATCCGCGTACAGATCGAGCAACTGCGCGTCGCTGACACGCCCTAAGAACGAGATCCGCGGGTCGCCACCGGCCCTCTCGCGAAAGAAGTTCTCGTCTTCGCCGGTGCCGGCGATCAGCAAGCGCAGCGGGCGCTTGACCTGCTTGAGGGCTTCGATGATCAAATCGACCCGTTTCCATCGGTGCAGCCGCCCGGGGAGGAAGGCATACTCGTAGGCACCCGGGCGCGGTCCATCGAGGTTGAGCCCGTGGTGCAGCACGGTCGCGGAAAGCCGGTTGTACGAGACCAGGCGCTTGTTCACCTCGTGCCCGGTGCAGAACAGAGTCCTGATTCGGTTCTTGCTGAGAGCCGCGGTGTCCATCCGATGGATCTTGTCCCTCCGCTCCCGCACCCAGTCCGGCGCGCCGGGGTACTCGTGGTCGAACATGTCGTAGAACACACGCATGGTATGCATGAGATAGCAGACGTGATTCGGGTGGCGGGCAGCGTAGCTCGGGGCCTTGGTGGAGATGACGCCGTCGTAGCCCGATAGATCCCAGTCGTAAAATCGGAGGTAGCTCTCCTCGATAGTCTCAAAGCTCGACTCGTCGCTCTCCAGGTCGATCCGGTCCACTTGAACTGCTAGTCCGCGGAGTGCGGCGACCAGCCCTTCGAAGAAGCGCTCCGCGCCTCCGCGATCTGAACCGGACCTGACGGTCAGCACCGCAACCCGGCGGACGCTCATCGTTGAGTGCATCCGTTGAGCGACAGCTGACGCCTCATGCCCGATACCCGAGGATGGCAAAGTCGCGCGGTCCATACAGGAGTTCATTGAGGCGTTGCGTCGCAGGCGTGCCATCGTCAGGCAGGCGCGCCTCCGGAGGGCTGGGATGAAGCGGCAATACCGACACACGAACCAAGCCCTGCCGCTCCGCCAGGAACCGCATCGTCTCCGGGTGCAGGGGATTGCGGTGGGTGGGGTCTAAGTAGAAGTCTCGCGCCCCCACCGTCAGGTTCATCGGATTGGGTGTCTCAAACACGAACACCCCTCCGGGCCTCAGCACCCGGGTCGCCTCGTCCAGGATTCCCATCAGCACCGCGAAGGGTAGGTGTTCCAACAAGTGGATCGCTGTTAACGCTCCGAGGGACCCGTCGCGAAGGCCCTTCAGATAGCATAGTGCATCGCCCTCCTGCACCAAAAGGCCGCGGTCACGACACTCCTGCACGAATGCCCGGTTCAAGTCGACCCCGCGGCCTTCGAGCCCCTCTTCGCGCAGCACTTCTAGCCACTCGCCACGCCCGCAGCCAAGATCCAGGATTGGTCGTTCAGCCGTTCCTGCACCCGCTGCACGGACGGGGGCCAGCAGATACTCGCGCGCCCGCTGCTTGATGTCTTCACGGGTGCCTCGGTAGGTGTTCTCGAAGTCGACGTACAGGGTATCGAGCAAGTGCGCCTGCTCCTCTGCGACCAGCGCTCCTTCCTGGCTGCTGAGGCTTTCCGCGGGTCGGCGTTGGAGACCGGCGAGCAGTGTGGAGATTCGGCGCTCCTGAACAATGAGGGCGACCCGGAGATCGCTGATCTTCAGGCCGTCCCGACCGACGCTCGCCTCAATGGCCTGCGACTGCTCGGCAGCACGCGCCGTCAATTGCTCGACGAGTTCTTGGTGCTCCCGTCGGACGGAAGCCGCGGTCTCGAGGAGGGTCGGACTCAGCGCCCGGACATCGTTCACGAGTTCTTGGTGCTCCCGCCGGACGGAAGCCGCCGTCTCGCCGAGGGTCGACCGCAGCCCCTGGACCTCATTAACGACCTGCTCTACAAGGGCCTTCAGTCGGACCTCGTGTTGCGTCAGGGCTTCCAACTGCAGAGTCACACCTCCCAAGCGACCTCCGACCCGTCGGCTTTGGACTTGAACCGCGGCGCCAAGAGCGCGCAGGGAGTAGGTCACGGAGCGGTTGAAGACCCGCTGGTCCCGGGTTACGAGTTCGCTCAGGCGCAGGTAGGCCTTGGCGACGAAGGCGGCTAGTCGGCGCCTCAAACCTCGCTGCCGGTGCATGGGGGGAAGTCTGACCCCGACGTCTGCAACGTGCTCCGCGGCTTGCAGTTTTGCTTCGAATTGCTCCAAGTCTGGCGCGGGGAGATCGCTCGCCAATGCAACTTCTGCTGGCGGCAGCGCCGGCTCCACAACCGGTGTCCGGCGCTTTCGCACCTCTTCGCGGATCCGGCTCATGATCTCATCGAAATCGACCATCGGAGTTCCTAAATCCGCCATCACAAACTCCTCGAGACGCGAGCGACGTCCCAGAAACGCCAAGTCCGACAGGAGCGGTTCTAGCACGGCTCCCCTGATGGCCCGTGACTCTTCGGACGCACGAGCTTGATTGGGCAAGAGGCAGGCCTTAGAAGGATTGGCTCGGCAGACCCGGCTCGGCTGGTGATGCAGCTGAGCAGAGACCGAGAGTCCCAGTGCCTATGGTCAACGCGGACCCGCAAGTAATTGATGTCGATGCCATCATGGCGCGGATCCGCGAGCGTGTCCGCGCTCGCCGGAAGCAACAGCGTGGCGGCGGCGCCACGGGGCTGCGTGAGCAGACATTCTCAATTGCCCTAAAGCACGCGCAACTGTCCCTCGCGCGCCAGTGCGGGCTTCAACAGACGCTCGCGAGGCCGGCCGCTCGATTGTTCCTGCGCGTTGCGCGGCTCATCAGCCAAGACGCGCGCGGCCTCAAGTAGCCTGAAGGCGAGACATCAGGGAGTCCTGGCCACTCATTCGCGGCCCCAAGCCCTTGCTCATCCTGCGAGATGGTCCGAAGACTTGGGTCAATCGCAGGAGGTGGAGGCGTCTCCGGTGATTGTTGCAGCGAGCGCGCAATAGGAATCTAAAATTGCCGGCCACCGATAGCTTTCGTCCATGAACCTGCGCCCCTGCGCACCCAGAGTACGTCGCAGGGCTGCGTCACCGAGGAGGCACTCCAGGGCGGCTGTGAACTCTTCGGCGTCCCGGTACCAAAGGCCACCCTGACTGCGGCGGCACTGGCCCACGAGCACCTCGCTGTGCGCGTTGGCGAGCACTGGCTTGCGCAGCGCCCAGGCTTCCAGGCATGCAATCGAGAGGCTCTCATTGGGTGAGGGCATCAGCAGGACCTCGCACCCCGAAATAGCGTCCCAGCGCTCCTGCTCGCTCACGAAGCCGACCGCGCGTACGCCAGGCAAGTGGGGAAGCCACATCGCGGGCTTGCCGACCAGTACCAACTCGGTATGTAGATCGCCGGTAATGCGCCGGTATTCCGCGAAATAGTGCAGCAACTCGCCGACGCCCTTGCTCTCGTCGACCCGGCCGACGTAGGCGACGTACGGACCGGCGATCCGATGTGCGGCGCGGAAGGCATCGGGATCTGTGAACCGGGGCGGATCGACGGCGACGCCTGCGACAGGCCCGTTCAGCCGAATCTGCGGAAAGCGCGTGCTCAAGAACTCACGCTCCTCGGGAGAAAGGAACACGAATCCTCGCGGGAACTGCATCATCCGGTCGAAGAGCGCAAGGTGGATAGGCCATTCGTCATGCGCGGTGGGTATGAGCAGCGCCTTGTCCGCCACGATTGGCAGCCCGAAATAGGTCGTTGCGTACAAGTAAGTCACGAAAAAAAACGCGTCGTAGTCGGTCTTGTGCTCTTGCAGGTACGCGAGTAGTGACGGCGACCAGGGTCCTTGCTTCCGCATCCATTCTTCCTGCTGATTCAAGTCCGGGCGCCTATTCCGCCGACGGATGGCGCGGGACAAGCGGGCAAAGTCCGGAGTCCGCTCGTGCTCCACCGGGAAGCGACGGATGACGAGGTTCCCTAGCCGCTCCTCGCCCGGCGGGTAGTGGTTGGCCCACGTGGTGTAGTCGATTGCGCACGTCGTGAGCACCTCTGTAGGCCAGCGCGCAGCGAGTCGCTCTGCGACCTGGCGGCACAGAAGCTCGGCACCGCCGTTTACCTCGACGCCAAAGCGCTGAACGACGAACGCCACGCGCCTGCGATCAGGCGTGTCGGGGCTCCGGGCCGGCGGGAGCGAGGCAGCCAAGATGTGGTGGACATACCACGGCTCCCGCTGCGTCTGGACCGTTGGCGCGGAATCCAAGTCGAAGTCCTCACCGCATGCTCAGGGACCGGTTCCCCACCCGCAGGGGTGGAAGGGCGAAGGATTGCGACGTCACGAACGCAGTCGTGGACGGTACGTACCTCGGAGCAGACACCCTCGGTGGCTCCGGAGCCCACAGGTGACCCCGTGCGTCGCCTCTGTGTCCAGAATTTGTTGTTGCGCGTTAGTCCATCTCGGGTCACAAGCGAGCAATTGTGACGCTGTCCAAGGTTGATTCAAGAGAGGGAAACGTGGCCAAGCACCACCCGCGGCCCCGCCTGCTCGTGTTCGTCATCGCGTACCACGCCGAAGCAACGCTGACGGCCGTGCTGAAACGGATTCCCCGCGCCATCTTCGCGGAATGGGAGACCCACGTTCTGGTCGTCGACGATGCCTCGGCGGACCGCACCTACGCCATCGGCCGTGCTTACCAGACAGGCCCATCCGGACCTGCCGCTCACCGTCCTTCGGAACGCACATAACCAAGGCTACGGCGGCAACCAGAAGGTCGGCTACGCATATGCCATCGCCAATGGCTTCGACGTCGTGGCAATGGTTCACGGCGATGGCCAGTACGCACCGGAGGAACTACCCCGCCTCCTCGAGCCACTTCGCGACGGGACGGCTGACGCTGTCTTCGGCAGCCGGATGATGCCACCCTCTGACGCCCTCAAGGGCGGGATGCCGCTCTACAAGTTTATCGGCAATCGCATCCTGACCACCTTTCAGAATGCCGTCCTCGGAACGAAGCTCTCCGAGTTTCATTCTGGCTATCGGCTATACCGCGTGGCCACATTGAAGGCCCTGCCGTACCAGCTCAATTCCAACGACTTTCACTTCGACACCGAGATCATTCTCCAGCTGATCAATGCGGGAGCTCGCATCGTCGAGCTCCCCATCCCGACGTACTATGGCGATGAGATTTCACGTGTGAATGGGCTTGCCTACGCGTGGAATGTGACGGCCGCCACGCTTCGAAACGCTGCCCACCGCGCAGGAATTCTCTACCAGCGGCGCTACGACTTGGCCCCCGCCGGTGACGTTTCGCACTACACGGCCAAGCTGGATTACCCTTCGAGTCACACCTTCGCGCTCGCTGCGGTGCCGGCAAAGGCCAGGGTTCTCGACCTCGGGGCGGGTCCGGGGCCCATGATGGATGCGCTTCTCAACAAGGGCTGCAGTCTCACCGTGGTGGACCAGCAGGCGGTGCGCGAGGCGCCCGCTCCCGTCCGAGTACTGGTCCGGGACCTTAATGACGAGCCGCTCGACATCGAGCTCGAACGACATCGACGTCATCCTCCTCCTAGATGTCGTCGAGCACCTGAAGGACCCGGAGCGGTTTCTCGCGGCGCTCCGTCGCCACTTCGACTATCGCACCCGGACGGTGGTCCTCACGACTCCCAACGTGGCGTTCTTTGTCCAGCGGCTCATGTTGCTCTTCGGACAATTCAACTACGGCAAGGCGGGCATCCTCGACCGCACGCACACCCGCCTGTTCACCTTCCGCAGCTTCGAACAGCTGTTGAAAGGCTCCGGCCTCCGCATCCGACGCGTGCGCGGCGTCCCGGCGCCCGTTCCGAAGGCACTGGGTGACAATTTACTAGCCCGCTTCGCGCTAGCCCTGAACCAGGCGCTCATCCGCCTCAGCAAGACGCTGTTTGCCTACCAGATTTTTGTCGAGGCCGAGACCACCCCTGACGTCGCCTTCGTATTGGCAGACACGGTTGGGCAAGAAGGTCGTCCCGCGAGGGACCCGTCGACCGAAGGGGCCAATCGGCTAACGTCCGGCCAGCGATGAGCGGACCACCCGGCTCCAGCCAGTACGGCCGACACCTGGACACGAACGACGCTGTTCGCGCTGCTCCTGGTGGCGCTCGGCCAGATGCTGCAGGCCAGCAACGGCGGCAATACTCCGAACGGCGTCCGCTGGCTCCTCGTCGCGAGTGCCCTCATCCTGCTCGCAGTCTTCGCGCCGCCTTGGCCCGCGCTCGAGCGGCTCGGCCTCTGCACGTCTCTGGGCGTGCTGCTGGCCGGGCTCGCCCTGCAGTTCAGTCAGCTGAGCCAGGTGCTGACCTATCCGCCAGGCTACTTCCGCTTCTCCGCGCAGGGGTTGATGGCCTTTCTTGGTGCGCTCGGCGCCGCGGCTGTGCTCGCAGGCAGCCTCGCCTTTGCCGGACCCGCCTGGTCGCGGCTGGGGACCGCCCTCGTGGCCGTTTGCTTCCTGGCCGCTGGCGTGTGCGTGCTACGCGCCTCTCCCCAACCCCACGTGGACGTCTTCTACTTTCAGCAACTGTCTAGCGACGCGCTCTTGCACGGCCGTAACCCCTACACCCTCACCTTCCCCAACATTTACGGGAACCCCAGCAACTACGGGCCTGGTGTCGCCGACAACAGGACGTGCTTCTTCGGGTTCCCTTACCCGCCGTTGTCGCTGTTTCTGGCTGCCTTGGGCTTCGCCACAACGGGCGACCACCGGACGGCCCAGCTGGTGGCCCTCGTCGTGGCCGCTGCCTGCCTCGTCGCACTTCGTCCGGACCGCCTCGGAGCGCTCGCTGCCGCCGCGCTCCTCTTCACCCCGCGCGTCTTCTTCGTCCTCGAGCAAGGCTGGACAGAGCCCTTTGGCATTGCCTTGCTTGGCCTGGTGCTTGTCTCAGCCGGCCGGGCACCTCGCCTGCTGTGGCTCGCGCTCGGCGCGCTCTTCGCCTGGAAGCAGTACACCGTCGTACTCCTGCCGCTGACGGCACTTCTTCTTCCGCGCCCCTTTTCCTGGAAGGCCTGGGGCGCGCTCGTCGTTCCAGCGGTGCTCCTCACCCTCGCCCTCACCCTCCCGCTGGCCCTGTGGGACGTCCAGGGCTTCTGGCGTTCCGTGGTGTGGCTCCAGACGGTCCAGCCCTTTCGGGGAGACGCGCTGGCCTTTCCGGCGGTGCTGCTGGGCCTTGGCTACACGCCCCAGCCCTACGTCGTCCCGACGCTGCTCGCCCTCACCACGCTCGCCATCGCCTTCGTCCTCTGGAGGGCACCTCGCACCACCCAGGGTTTCGCTGCCGCTGCCACGCTGGTGCTTATGGTGTTTTTCGCTTTCAACAAGCAGTCATTCTGTAATTACTGGTTCCTCGTCCTCGGGGCGGCAGCTCTGACGACTGCCGCAGGCAGGCCCAAGTCTTCCACGCAATAAGGCGAGCGTGATTCCTTTCAACAAACCCGTCCAACTCGGGGACGAGCTTCAGGCCATTGGTCGTGCCTTTCGAGGCGGGCAGACCGCAGGCGTCGGTCCTCTGGGGGACGCCTGTGAGGCGCGACTCGAGAACATGCTGGGCACACGCACCCTTCTCGTCTCCTCCTGCACGCACGCCCTGGAGATGGCGGCCCTGCTGCTCGACGTCGGTCCAGGTGACGAAGTCATCCTCCCCTCCTTCACCTTCGTCTCCACCGCCAACGCCTTCGTCCTCCGTGGCGCCCGCCCCGTCTTCGCCGACGTCGACGCGAGCGGCAACATCGCCGCCCGGGAGGTGGAGAGGCTCCGGACTGCCCGGACACGAGTGGTGTGTGTCGTCCACTACGCGGGCAATTCCTGTGACATGGAGGCCCTGGCCGCCGCGGCACGCGGCCTGCCTCTGGTCGAGGATGCTGCCCAGGCACTCGGCGCGACGTTTCGCGGCAAACCCCTCGGTACCTGTGGCGTCGCCGGCACCATCAGTTTCCACGAGACGAAGAATGTCGGCTGCGGTGAGGGGGGCGCCCTGGTGCTTTCGGACCGGGCCCTCGTCGAGCGGGCGGAATACCTCCGGGAAAAGGGAACCAACCGGCGGCGCTTCCACGAGGGGCTGGTGGACAAGTACACCTGGGTCGACGTTGGCTCGTCCTACGTCCTGTCGGAGCTGAACGCGGCCTACCTCTTGCCGCAGCTAGAGGCTTTCGACGTCATCCAACAGCGCCGTCGGGCCGTCCACGGCGCATACCAGGCTGCGTTGCGGGACCCGGCGGAGCGTGCCGGTGCCGAGCTCCTGCCGTCGCCCGCCGACAACTCCGGGAACGCTCACCTCTTCGCGCTGGTCTTCGCGCAGGCAAGGCAGCGCACGAGGTACATCGCGTACATGCGCGAGCACGACATCCTCACGCCGTTTCACTATGTGGCTCTGCACCTGTCGCCCATGGGACGACGCTTTCACACGGGGGCGGCACTCCCCATGTCCGAGCGTCTCACCAGTTGCCTCGTGCGCCTTCCCTTGTTCTTCAACATCACCGACGCTGAGGTGGACACCGTCATCGGCCGGACGCTGGAGTTCCTCCATGCCCTCTGAGGGAGTGGTGTCGGTGGTCATCCCCGTGTACCGCTCCGAGGCGTACCTCGCGGCCACGGTGGGCGAGCTCCTCGCGGCCTTCCGCGCAAGGCCCGAGCGCGTGGAGGTGGTCCTCGTCAATGACGGGTCGCCCGACGGCGTGCAGTCCGTCATTCAACGCCTGGCGGACCAGGACCAGCGGGTCCGCTTCCTCGAGCTGGGCCACAATGGCGGGCAGCACGCCGCCGTCCTGCGTGGCTTCTCCCTGGCGCGCGGCGACTGGGTGGTGACACTCGACGACGACGGGCAGAACCCCCCGGCGGCCGGCCTCAGCGTCCTGAGCGCGCTCCAGTCCGGGAGCTTCGACGTCGTGTACGGGCGCTTCGAGGCCACCGAGCAGTCGTTCTTCCGGGTCCTCGCTTCCCGGCTGAACCGCTGGCTCTCGGGCGCCACCATTGGCAACCGCGCCGGTATCGCCGTCACCAACGTCCGTGCCATTCGAGGGGACCTGGCCCGGGCGTTGGGCAACAACACGTCCGCCTACCCTTACATCGACGCGCTCCTGTTTCGTGCCACGACGCGGATTGGCGAGGTGCCGGTGGACCATCGCCCCCGCGGCACCGGCCGCTCGACATACACGCTGCGGACGCTGCTGCGGCTGTGGTTTGCCCACATGACGACACTCAGTTCCTTGCCGCTGCGGGTGGCGACCGTGGGCAGCTTCGCCACCTCCGTGTTCGGCTTCGCGGTGGGTGTCTTCGAACTCGTCCGGGTCCTGGCCGAGCGCAAGGCTCCGGCCGGCTGGCTCTCCCTCTTCTGCGCGGTGACGTTCCTCTTCAGCTTGCTCTTCGCGTTCCTTGGGATGATTAGCACCTACCTCGGTCGGCTCTACTTCGCCGAGAACGCTCGCGGACTGGACTGGGTCCGCTCGCGCTCCCCGGATGAGCTTCCCACTCGCCATGGTTGAAGCCCGGCACCTTCCCTGGGACAGCACCTTCTTCGGGTTGCGCATCGCCCAGTGGTCGGCACCCGACTGAAGGCCGATGACATCCCGGAGCTCGACGCCTGGTGCGGGCGAGAACAGGTGGACTGTCTCTACTTCCTGGCCGACGGCCCGGCGCCGGCGGCTGTCGCCGAGGCTGCGGGTTTCGTGTGCATGGACGAGAGGCTGACGCTCGAGCGGCCGCTGGGGACGCCGCCCGCGGTCCCGCACACGCACGCGGTGCGGCCTGCCACGCCCGACGACTCCAGCGTCCTGGAAGACATTGCCGGGGAAGCGCACCGCGGTACGCGCTTCTTCAACGACGTGCGGTTTCCGCACGAGCGCTGCGTCGCGTTGTACCGAACGTGGATTCGCAACAGCGTCCACGGTGGGGCGGACCAGGTGTGGGTGTGCGAGGACGCAGCAGGACTGACCGGCTACGCCACCTGCCATCTCCGCCCGGACGCGGTCGGTGAGATTGGCCTGGTGGGCGTCGCCGCGCGGGCACGTGGCCAAGGGGTAGGCCAGGCGCTGGTCGCCGTCGCCACGGCCTGGCTGGGCGCGCAGGGCTGCCGTCGCGCCCGGGTGGTGACACAAGGACGAAACGTCGCGGCCCGGCGACTGTACGAGGGTGCTGGCTTCGCGATGGTGACGTCCCAGCGCTGGTACCACCGCTGGAAACTCGCTGCGGCTTAGCTAGCGCCGCGACAGCCAGCCCCAGTCTCGGGTTTCCGAGGCCCCGTACGTCCACACTTCGAAGGTGCCGGCGCTTTCGCGTCGACTCGGTTCACCCAAGGTGGCGACGACGCCTGCGGCGGTCGGGCCCTGCTTTTCGGTGGCGCTGAGGAGGACAAGGAAGCCGTCCCGGTAGCGCTCCGGGGCCAGGCAAGCGCTGGAGGCTAGCCAGCGTTCGGGCTTCAGTGGAGGGTCCGGGCTGATGGGGCAGACCCCGACGTGCCCCTCGCTGGCCAGCGTCAAGGCGTTGGCATTCCAGTAGGTGGCAAAGCCGGAACGCAGCCCGTTGCTCCGGGCCATGGCGAGGGAGGCGCACAACCTGGACTCCCCGGCGCACGGGGGCACCAGGCGGGGGCCGGAGGTCCGGAAGACGCCTCCTCCGACGAAGGCCGTGGCGAAGACGGCCGTTACCCCCAGGAAGGTGGCGCTGCGCGGCCCAAGCCGCTGTCCGAAAGCACTCAGGAGCGTCAGCAGCCCGAGAAGCGCCGGGGGGAGCAAGTAGCGGATGGCCAGCGGGGAACTCACCATCCGGCTCACCAGGAATGCGACGGTGACGGAGGCAAACAGCAGCGAGGCGACGCGCGCCCCGACGCGCATCCCCGCTGGCAGGGTGCTCGCGCGTCGCCAGACGAGCACGAGGACGATGGCGGCGAGTCCGTAGCACGCCACCCGGAGGGCGGCGAGGCTTCCCTCCGGACTCAGCCAGCCGGAGCCCAGCGCCGGTGGTGCACCCACCAAGAGGGGCAGCCCCTCACATGCCACGCGAAGCTTGGTGACGAGGCCACTCTTCGTCCGGAAGAGGGCGTCCCAGGCCTGGACGTGCAAGCCGGCCCGCAGCGCGAAGTGGAGGACGCATCCAAGGGCGGCCGCCACCACGGTGGCGAGGGCCACAGCCAGGCTGCGGGCCCGGGCCCGACCAGCGTGGGCCTCGAGCAGGCACACGCCCAGCACCGGCACCATCCAGTAGACAAGGCCCCGCGCCATGTTTCCGGCGAAGAGGAGGAGGACGAGGACGGCGTACACCCAAAGGAGCGGACGGCTGAGCATCTCGTGGATGCTGCTTGCCGTGCATTCCAGGATGCACAGGACCAGAAACAGCAGCAAGCACAGGTAGCCAAAAATCCACCCGTAGGCCAGCTGGACGTAGACCATGTCCACCTGGATTTGCGAGAAGGGCGCGAGAACGCCCAACGTGACGAGGAGGGCCGCCGCGCGGTTTCCCACCAGCCTTTGGCAGAGGAGGAAAACGCAGACGCCAGAAACGGCGAGGCCCAGAAGGTTTCCGGCTGCCAGCGCCCGGCTGCCCGGGCCCCATGCCAGAACGAAAGGAAGCGCGTCCAGCTGCGGCCCGAGCACCCAGATGTCGTCGTTGACGTAGTACCAGCTGGATGGCACCCAGGCGTGCGTCCTCAGCATCTCGGCCGCCAGCAGGGGAGGCACGGCCGCGTCCGAATTGACGAGGTCCGCAAAGGCCGGGCCGAAGAAGGTGACGACTGTCCAGAGCGCCCCAACGCTGGCAGCAAGGCATACCAGCGCCCAGGCGACGTCCAGGGGGCGGGAGGAAAGTCCCATCACCGTCCGGCATCCCCGGCGCCACCCAGGCGCTCGCGGGCGCCGCGCACCTGGGCTTCGTAGAGGCGTACCAGTTCCTTCTCGCGGCTGAGGAGCAAGTCCACGTTGGTGTCACCCCACGCTTCCCGCTCGTCGGAGAGGCGCTCAAGGCGCGCCTCGTCCTCTCGGAGCGCGGCGAGGGTGGCGTCCACCGCGTCGCGTCGGTCCGGGGGAAGGCTGTTGCGAGCAGCGGCGAGGTCCTCAGACAGCTTGCCGAGCCCCAGCGGCTGCGCGAAGAGGCGCGCCGCGGCGACGTCCGCCGCCATGGACTCGATGAGGCGCACCTCGGCCGAAGTCAGTCCGCTGCGGGCGCGGGCTTCGGCCTCGCGCGTGCCCTGGGCATGCAGCACGGCCCAGGCCCGGTCCACCGCCCCGGCCTCGCCGGCGTCGACGGCCCGCAGCAGTTCCCGCAGCTGGGGCCCGGAGGGCTCGCCACCCTGGACGAGAGCGCGCTTGTAATCGAGGAAGGCGTCCAGCTTGGCGGGGGTGAGGCGGTAGGGCCCAGCATCGGCGAGCATGGCCGCGTGGCCGACCGGCCCCCCGTCCACGACGGGGGATGTCCCTGGGCGGGCGCGGCAACCCGGGCTGGTCAGCAACAGGAGGCACAAGCCCAGCGCGGGCCCCAGCCTTTGACCATGGGCGGCGCGCTCGTGTACGACCTTCTGCGACGGCGAGCAGCCGGGTGGGAGGCAGCGGTGAGGGTGTACCTGGTGCGGCACGCCGACGCGGACGCGGACATCCCAGAGGGCCTGGACGACGGCGCCCGCGCGCTCACCGCCAAGGCGCGAGAGAAAGCCCACGCCCACTTCCTCGCGCTCAAATCCCACATGGAGGGGGTGGCCCTCATCCTCACCAGCCCGCTGGTGCGCGCGGTGCAGACGGCGCAGATTCTGGCCCTGGCGCAGACGCTGGAGGTGCCGCTGCGGGCGGATAGGAGTCTGTTGCCCGACATGCCCGTGGGCAGTCTGGACGGCGTGCTGAGCGAACATGCCGACGAGGACCTGGTGCTGGTGGGACACAACCCCTCCATGCCGGCCATGGCGGCGCACCTTCTGGCGATGCAGTCCTTCCCGCGCACCGTCACGCCCGGCACCGTCATCGGCCTGGAACGGACGGCGGACAGCGCCCGGGCGCGCCTCCTCTTCTACGCACCGCCCGGACAGCCGGTGGCCACCGCGCTTGGCATCTAGCCGCTTCCCATGGACGAGACGCGCTACAACCAACTGGTGGCCGCTGCCTTCGGGACGCTGATGCGGGCGCTGGACAAGGTGGACCCGGACGTCCTCGACGCGGACAGCACGGGGGACATGGTGACGGTGACGTCCGCGGCCGGGCAGAAGGTGGTGGTGAACACGCAGCGGGCCACCCGGCAAATCTGGGTCGCCGGCAAGGGCCTGGGCGTGCACTTCTCCTTCGCTCCAGACGGCCAGTGGATGGACGACAAGGGGAAGGGCGTCGAGCTCTTCTCCTTCATCGCGGACGCGGTGGAAGCCATTGCCGGCGTCCGGCTGGAGTTCGGTGGCTGACGGCAAAGCAGGCCGGCCCTCCACTGGACGTCAGGCAATCGAGATGCGGCTCTTCTGGCGCCGGGCGTCGCTGCTGGCGCCGGCCACCACAATGCGGTTGCCACCCTCGCGCCGCGCCGTCTCCAGCGCCTCCTCGGCGCCGTCGACGAGGGCGCCAAAACTCAGCGGCGCACTGTTGCGCAGCGGGTCATGGGTGGCCACGCCCACCGAGGCCGTGATGAAGGTTTCCCCGAGGCCGGATAGGCCCTCCTGCAGCCGCGCCGCCACTTCCTGAGCGCCGACCAGCGGGGTGTGCGGGAGGAAGGCCACCCAGCTGGCCAGGCGGTAGGGGGCCACCAGGTCCACCTCGCGCAGGGCGGCCACCAGGCGGGGCAGAACGGCGTCGCTCAGCACGGCGAGGCGGGCCGCCTCTTCCGGGTCCTCGGCGTCGCCGAAGCCGTCGAGGGCCACCACCACCAGCGACACCGGGTAGCGAAAGCGCCGGGAACGCCGCACCTCCCGGACCAGCATGGTACGAAACGTCTGGAAGTCGGCCGACGTCTGCGCCGTCAGCTCCGGCTCGCTCCCGTCGGCGGGCAGGGCCGGCCCCTCCGGCAGGACGAGGGCCTGCAGCGCGTGCAGCTTCAGCACGTTCTTGACGCAGGAGAGGACGGTGCCGGCCTTGAGGGGCCCCACCAGGCAGCCGTCGGCCCCGGCAGCCGCCGAACGTTCATCGGCGTTGGCTTCCTCCGGGGGGTAGACCAGCACGACGGCCGGATGGCCCGGGCGCGCCTTGACGGCCGCGCACAGCCCCTCGCCGTCGAAGAGAGGGGATTCACTGGCTAGGACCAGGTCGGCGCCCTCGCTGGCCAGGGCCGAGAGGGCCTCGTCCTCGGTGCGCGCCACCCGCACGGCGTACTTGGCGGCGAGGAAGCCGCGGAGGGCGTTGGCCACCGGGGCCGAGGGCTCGGCGAGCAAGACGCGAGCGGTGGTCACACTTCCATGACCTCCTTCTCCTTCTTCTGCACAATCTGGTCGACCTGCGCGATGCCCCCGTCCGTCTCCTTCTGGATGCGGGTCTCGGTGCGCTTCGACTCATCCTCCGAAATCTTCTTGTCCTTGAGGAGGGCCTTCAGCCTCTCATTGGCGTCCCGCCGCACGGTGCGGACGGCCACCCGGTGGTCCTCGCCCTTGGTGCGCACCTGCTTGGCGATGTCCTTGCGCCGCTCCTCGGTGAGAGGGGGAATGGGCAGCCGGATGAGCTCGCCGTCATTCATGGGCGTCAGGCCGAGGTTGGCCTCGCCGAGGGCCTTCTCGATTTCCTTGATGAGGCCCTTCTCCCAGGGCTTGATGGTGATGAGGCGCGGCTCCGGCACGGCCAGGCTGGCCACCCCGGTGAGGGGAGTGGGCGTGCCGTAGTAGTTGACGCGGACGCCCTCCAGCACGCTCAGCGAGGCGCGCCCGGTCCGGATTTTCGAGAGTTCCTTTTTGAGGTCCTCCAGGGTGCGGTCGATGCGAGCCTTGAGGTCCTTCACGACGTCGTCGGTCAATGCCATCGCCCTCGCTCCTCCTCGCGCCGCCCGTTCAGGCCCAGGCGGTCTTGGGTGCTCCCACCAGCGTCCCGAAATCGGCCGTCCCGGTCACCGCCTTCATGATGTTGCCCTGGTGCGTCAGGTCGAAGACGACGATGGGAAGCTTGTTGTCCATGCACAGGCTGATGGCGGTGGAGTCCATCACGTGCAGGTTCTGGTTCAGGACGTCCATGTACGTCAGCGTCCGGTAGCGGCGGGCCTGGGGGTCCTTCTTCGGGTCGGCGCTGTACACGCCATCCACCCGGGTGGCCTTGAAGATGACCTCGGCCCCAATCTCCATCGCCCGCAGCGAGGCCGCGGTGTCGGTGGTGAAGAAGGGATTCCCGGTGCCGGCGGCAAAAATCACCACCCGGTCCTTCTCCAGGTGGCGGACGGCGCGCCGGCGGATGTAGGGCTCGGCAATCTGCTCCATCTTGATGGCCGACAGAACCCGGGTGCTGTTGCCCTGCTTTTCCAGGGCGTCCTGCAGCGCGAGCGCGTTGATGACGGTGGCCAGCATGCCCATGTAGTCGGCGCTGGCGCGGTCCATCCCGTCGGTGCTGGCGGCCACCCCGCGGAAAATATTGCCGCCGCCGATGACGATGGCCATCTGGACGCCGGCGGCGATGACGTCCTTGATTTCACCGGCGATGCGCTGGAGCGTCGGCGGATGGATGCCGTACTTTCCATCGGCCATCAGCGCTTCACCGGACAGCTTGAGCAGGATGCGCCGGTAGCGGAGCGGGGCAGACACGAACTCAGACTTGTAGCCCCCCGCCCCTGGGGAGGCAATGCCTAGCTGCCCTTCGCGCCGGCCACCGTCTTGGCCACCTCGGCGGCGAGGTCTTCCTTCTTCTTCTCGATGCCCTCGCCCACCACGAAGCGAGCGAAGCGCCGGACGGCGATGTTCTCGCCGATTTTTGCCATCGCCTCCGTCACCAGCTCGTGAATCTTCTTCTTGTCGTCCTTCACCCAGGGCTGGTCGAGGAGGCAGGAGATTTCGAAGAATTTCTCCATCTTCCCGGTGAGGATTTTTTCAATCATCGCGTCCGGCTTCTTCTGCTCGCGCAGCTTCGTCCGCTCGATGTCCTTCTCCCGCTCCAGCACCTCCGGCGGGACTTCCTCGCGCCGCACGTACTGGGGCGCGGCGGCGGCGATGTGGAGGGCCAGTTCCTTCACCAACGCTTGGAAGTCCTCGTTGCGGGCGACGAAGTCCGTCTCGCAGTTGACCTCCACCAGGACGCCCACCTTGCCGTTGTGGACGTAGGCGCCCACCAGGCCCTCGGCGACGGTGCGGCCGGACTTCTTCGCGGCGCCGGTAATGCCCTGCTTGCGCAGCCACTCCTCGGCCTTGGCGAAGTCCCCCCCGCACTGGGCGAGGGCCTTCTTGCAGTCCATCATCCCCGCGCCCGTCTTCTCGCGAAGCTCCTTCACCATTGCTGCGCTGACGTCGGCCATTGCACTCGTCTCCGGCGCGGGGGGGCCTCCGGGGCCGGGGCGGCGGCTTGGGGGGCGGACGTACCCCCCCAGGACGGCTGCTCTGCCACGGTGCTCTCCCCCGGGCGCCTTGCTAGGGGGGTTGCTGGAGGGCCGGGGGGAAGGGCGTGCCACCCCCCGTCCCGGAAAAAACTAGGCGTCGACCTTGGGCTCCGCCGGGGCCTCGGCGGCGACCTCCGGGCTCTCCTCGGGGGGAGTGTCCAGGGTGCCACTGGTGGGCTGGCCCTTAATCTCCACCAAGGGCCCACGCCGTTCTCCGGCCGGGGCACCGACGCGGCGGTCGCTGCGCCGGGCATTGGCGAAGCGGCGGTCCTCGCGGGGCCGCTCCTCACGGGTGTCCTGCTCGTCGCGCTCGCTGGCGCCACTGGCCTTGTAGCGGGCCATTCCTTCCAGGGCGGCCTCGGCCACCTTGCCGGTGAACAGCTTGATGGAGCGGATGGCGTCGTCGTTTCCGGGGATGACGTAGTCAATGCCCTCGGGGTCGCAGTTGGTGTCCACCACCGCGATGACGGGGATGCCGAGGCGGCTCGCCTCGTGGACGGCAATGTGCTCCTTCTTCGGGTCGACGACGAAGACGCAGCCGGGCAGCTTCGTCATGTCCTTCACGCCGCCCAGGTTCTTCTCCAGCTTCTCCTGCTCCCGCTGCAGCGAGGCGACTTCCTTCTTGGGGAGGCGGTCGAAGGTGCCATCCTCGGACATCTTCTCCAGCGTCTTCAGCCGGTCGATGCCCTGCTTGATGGTGCGGAAGTTGGTGAGCGTCCCGCCCAGCCAGCGGCTGGTGACGTGGAACTGGCCGCAGCGCAGCGCCTCCTCGCGGATGACGTCCTGCGCCTGCTTCTTGGTGCCGACGAAGAGGACGCTTGCCCCGCGGGCGGTGACGTCGGCGACGAAGCGAAAGGCGGCCCGGGCCAGCGTCACCGTCTTCTGCAGGTCGATGATGTAGATGCCGTTGCGGGCACCGAAGATGTACGGCTTCATCTTCGGGTTCCACCGGCGCGTCTGGTGGCCGAAGTGGACGCCGGCCTCCAGCAGCTGCTTCATGGTGATGCCGCCGGGGATGCCACCGGGCGGCTGGGGGGTGCCGGAACCGGCAACGGACTGCGCCGTGGCGTCGGCCGAGGGAATGTCTTCGACTGGTTGTGCTTGTGCTTCCATGAGGTTTTCGGTTGCTCCGCCACACCCGTCAGCGGCTGGCTCCTTCGACGCCCCGGCGAAAGCCCGGAGCGCCACCGGGGAGACATCCTCGGGGCGTGTGTGAATTTTAGGGGTTACGACTTAACCGGGCCTGTAAGTGCGTGCAGCCAGGCTCACCTTCCCGGGGAAGGGGGCGTCTAGCACCCCGGGCAGAGTACGTGCAAGTCGGCGTACCGCCTGGGGTTACTTCGCGGGCTGCTCGCCGGCGCCGTGGCACTTCTTGTACTTCTTCCCGCTGCCACAGGGGCAGGGGTCATTGCGGCCCACCTTGGGGCCCTGCCGCACGGCCTGCTTGGGCCTGGGCTCGGCCTGCACCCGGCCGTCGGCGTCCCCACGGCCTTCGATGACGGGGCGCGCCCGGGCGGCCCGGGCCATCTGCTGTTCCACCCGGGCGGCCTCCTCGGCCTGCCCCTTGGGGGCAATGCGCATGAGGAGGCTCATCAGCTGGTGGTTGATGGCCGACAGCATCTGCACGAAGCCGTCGTAGCCCTCCTTCTTGTAGGCCTGCTTCGGGTCGCGCTGCCCGTAGGCGCGCAGGCCAATCCCCTGGCGGAGGTGGTCCATGGCCAAAAGGTGGTCCTTCCACAGGGTGTCGATGGTGGCCAGGTAGCGGTGGCGGGCGAATTGCCGGAAGTCCTCGCCGAATTCCTCCTCGCGCGCGCGAAGGGCCTTCTCGGCGGCCTTGAAGATGTGTTCCTGCAATTCCTCCCGGCTGCCGGCGGCCTGGAAATTCATGTCCAGGTTGAGGTTCTCCTTCACCGCCTTGCCGAGGGCTTCTAGGTCCCAGCTGTCCGGATTCTTGGCCGGGGCCCAGGCGTCCGTCACCGCCACCACCACGTCCTCGAGGGCGTCCAGCAGCATCTCCCGGAAGCCTTCCCAGCTGACGGTGGCCTCGGTGCGCTTCTTGGCCTTGGTCTTCTTGTCCTCCTCGTACTCGACGAGGGCGATGCCGGCACCGGCGGCGAGCACCTGGCGGCGCAGCTTGTAGATGGTGCGCCGCTGCTGATTCATCACGTCGTCGTACTCGAGGAGGTTTTTCCGGATGTCGAAGTTCTGCCCCTCCACCCGCTTCTGCGCGCTCTCGATGGCCCGGGAGAGCAGCTTGTGTTCGATGACTTCCCCCTCCTGCATCCCGAGGCGGTCCATCCAGCCGGAGATGCGCTCCGAGCCGAAAATCCGCATCAAGTCGTCTTCCAGGGACAGGTAGAACTTGGAGACGCCTGGGTCGCCCTGCCGGCCGGCGCGGCCGCGCAGCTGGTTGTCGATGCGCCGGGACTCGTGCCGTTCCGTGCCGAGGATGAAGAGGCCGCCCAGGCCCACCACCTGCTCGCGCTCGCCGGCCGTCACCCCCTTGTACTTGACCAGCGCCTCTTCGATGCGCTTCTCCCAGGCTTCGACTGCCAGGCGGTGAGCGTCCACCGGGGCCGGGGCGCCGTCGGCGGCCGGCGGGGGCGGTTCCGGCGCCGGGCCCACCTCAGCCTTGGCCAGCACCTCCGGGTTGCCGCCGAGGAGGATGTCCGTGCCGCGGCCGGCCATGTTGGTGGAGATGGTGACCGCGCCGATGCGGCCGGCCTGGGCGACAATGTCCGCCTCGCGGGCGTGCTGCTTGGCATTCAGGACGTTGTGCGGCACGCCGCGGCGCTTGAGGAACTGGCTCACCACCTCGCTCTTGGAGATGGACACCGTGCCCACCAGCACCGGCTGGCCCTTCTGGTGCAGCTCCTCAATCTCCTTCACCGCCGCTTCGAACTTCTCGCGCTCGGTTTTGAAGACGACGTCCTCCACGTCCTTGCGCACCATGTCGCGGTTGGTGGGCACCACCCGGACGTCGAGGTTGTAGATTTTGGCGAACTCCTCCGCCTCGGTGTCCGCAGTGCCCGTCATGCCGGACAGCTTGGAGTACATGCGGAAGTAGTTCTGGAAGGAGATGGTGGCCAGCGTCTGGTTCTCGTTCTCGATGCGGACGCCTTCCTTCGCCTCGATGGCCTGGTGCAGGCCGTCACTCCACCGACGGCCGGGCATCAGCCGGCCGGTGAATTCGTCCACAATCAGGACTTCGCCCTCCTTCACCACGTAGTCCTTGTCGCGCTTGTAGAGGGTGTGCGCGCGCAGCGCCTGCTCCACGTGGTGCAGCGACTCCACCTCGCTCGGGTCGTAGAGGTTGGCCACCCCCAGGCGGTGCTGGATTTTGTCCACCCCGGCGTCGGTGAGGGTGACGCTGCGGGTCTTCTCGTCCAGCGAGTAGTCCTGGTCGGGCACCAGTCCCGGGATGACGCGGTCCACCTGGTAGTAGCGTTCCGTGCTGTCCTCGGTGGGCCCAGAAATAATCAAGGGCGTCCGCGCCTCGTCGATGAGGATGGAGTCGACTTCGTCGACGATGGCGTAATTCAGTTCCCGCTGGACGTAGTCCTGCAGCCGGAACTTCATGTTGTCGCGCAGGTAGTCGAAGCCGAATTCGTTGTTCTGCCCGTAGGTAATGTCCGCCCCGTAAGCGGCCTGCCTTTCCGAGTCTTCTAGGTCGTGGACGATGCAGCCCACACTGAGGCCCAGGGCGTGGTGGATGCGGCCCATCCACTCCGCGTCGCGGCGGGCGAGGTAGTCGTTCACCGTCACAATATGGACGCCGCGTCCGCTGAGGGCGTTGAGGTAACTGGGCAGCGTGGCCGTCAGCGTCTTGCCTTCACCGGTGCGCATCTCGGCGATGCAGCCCTGGTGCAGGAACATGCCGCCAATCAGCTGCACGTCGAAGTGGCGCTGGCCGATGGTGCGGCGGGCCGCCTCGCGGACGAGGGCGAAGGCCTCGAAAAGGACGTCCTCCAGGGGGCGGCCGTTGGACACTTCCTGCTTCAGCCGGGCGGTGTAGGCCGGAAGCTCAGCCGTCGCCAGCGCCTGCATCTGCGGCTCCAGCGCATTAATCCTCGCGACCTTGGGCCAAGTCTTCTTGAGCTCGCGCTCGTTCTTGGTCCCGATGAGCTTCTTTAGCGTCCACTCAATCATGTGACAGGCTTCCCAGGGTGCGGGGGGCCACGGGCGCCCTCGCGCTGTGCCCTATTCCACGCCGGGGCCCGTGTGCGCCATGAAAAAGCCCCCCAAAGTACAGCGCCGGCGGCACGGCGCAAGCCACAGCGCCCCCCGAAACCGTGGGAGTGCACGGATGCAGTCCGAGCAAGCCCGAGGCAGGGCGGACCCCTCCCACCGAAGGCCAGCCGCCCGCCCGCCCCCGCCGGCGGGGGTGCCGTCCGGCCCGGCGCGACCGCCCGCCCTGGGCAGTTGGTTGTGGACGTGCCGCCCGGGCTTCGAAGTCCACCTGGCCGAGGAACTCCAGCGGGCGCGGGCCGTGCCGGAGGTGCTGGGCCCGGGCTTCCTCGCCTCCGCCCGACGGCCCGCGGTGGACCCAGCCTTTGCCCGGACGGGCTTCCTCGTCCGTGCGCGCGTGGCCGGGCCCCTGGAGGCCGCGGCGGAGGCACTGGCGCCGCGGCTGGCCCGCGCCGGCCCCGTCACGGTGCGCGTCTGGGGCGCGGACACCGAAGCGGGGCTGGCGCTGGGGCAGGAAGCCCGCGCCCTGGAGGCGGCGCTGCAGGCCGCGCCCGGCGTCCAGCACCGGGACGACGGGTTGGCGCCATTCGCGGAAGTGGCGCTGGTGGGCGCGCCCGGGGCGTGGACGGCCGTCTTCGGCACCGTCCAGCGGGAAGAGGCCGTCAGCTGGTCTGTCGCTGGCCGCCAGCGCATGCACCGCACGAAGGATGCGCCCTCGCGCGCCGGGCTGAAGCTGGAGGAGGCGTGGGCCCTGTTGGGGCTGTGGCCCTCGCCCGGGGAGACGTGCGTGGACTTAGGCGCGGCCCCCGGCGGGTGGACGGCCCGGGCGCTGGACAGGGGCGCCCGCGTGGTGGCGGTGGACCGGGCCGCGCTGTCCGCGGACGTCGCCCGGCACCCCAAGCTGCGCCACCTGCGCGAGAGCGCCTTCGCCTACGTGCCGGAGGAGCCCGTGGACTGGCTTCTGTGCGACATGGCCTGGCGCCCCTTGGAAGTCGCCGCGTTACTGGCACGCTGGGGGCGCGAGGGCTGGGCGCTGCACCTGGTGGCAAACTTGAAACTGCCCATGCGCGACAAGGTGGAGACGCTGGCCCGGGCCCGGCGCCTTTTGGAGGAGGCCGGCTGGAAGGCCATCCGGATGCGGCAGCTGTACCACGACCGGGACGAGGTGACGGTGGTGGCGCGCACCCGCTGACGGCAGGCCCCCGCGCCGCACCGGGGGGACTTGGGTTAGGACAAGGCCATGCCGCACACCCTGGACGACGCCACCGTGGAGACGCTGGTGCGCTTGCAGCCGTTTGTGCGCAGCCAGCCGGCGGAGAAGCACGCCGCCCTGGCGCTGCAAGCCCTGCTGGACGCCGAAGGCTGCCGGCGCGGCGCCCCGGACCCCATCTCCGGCGCCCTCAACGTCCTCTTCCTCACCCAAGGGCCGTTGCTGAAGCCGGAGTACGACCTCTCCATCCACGCCCACGTGCCGTGGGAGGTGGGGATGCTGACGGTGGACGTGGTGGAACTCATCCGCGTCAACCAGGCGGCCGGCTTTCCGGCGGGCGACGCCCTGTTGCGCGCGGTGGCCAGTTGCCTTCAGGCCACCTTTCCGGCTGCCAGGGTGGTGCGCATCCACACCGATTGCTTCTGCGTCCTCTTCCCACCCTCCGCCGGAACGGACGTCACCGAGGAGGTCCGCACAGCCGCCCGCGCGGCCTTGCCCGGGGCGGTGGCCGCCGTCCGCGCTTCCCACGCCCGCCTACCGGAAACGGTGGACTTCACGCTGGGCCTGGCCCGGCTTCAGGTGGTGGACCCCTCCCACTGGCAGGTGCTGGGGCCCCTGGTGTGGGCCGAGGCCGAGCGCACGCATGTGCTGGCGCGGGCGCAGAAGGCGGAGGGCGTGCTGCTGCGGCGGCTGGACCTCTCCGGCCGGGTGAGTGTCACCCCGGAGGAGCGTTCCGCTACTCGTCGTCGAGAATGAACTTCCGCGGGTTTTCCGGTAGCCCATTCACCCGCACTTCGTAGTGCAGGTGCGGGCCGGTGCTGCGGCCGGTGTTGCCCACGGCGCCGATGAGGTCGCCCCGGCGCACGTGCTCGCCGGGGTGGACCTGCACCTTGCTGAGGTGGCCGTAGCGCGTCTTCACGCCGTAGCCGTGGTCGATGACGAGGACGTTGCCGTAGCTGCCTTCCAGGCCGGCGAAGATGACGGTGCCGTCGGCGGGGGCGGTGACTTCCTTGCCGTGCGGGGCGGCGATGTCCAGGCCTTCGTGCATCACGCGCTCGGCGGTGTAGGGGTCCGTCCGCTGGCCGAAGTCGCTGGTAATCCACCCGCGGGTGGGCCAGACGGAGGGCGTCGAGGCGAGCAGACTCTTCTGTTCCAGGAAGTAGGTCTGCAGCTGCTGCAGGCTCTGCTCCTGGCGCGCGGCCTCCGTGGACAGCGTCTCCAGCTTCGCCGCCAGCGTCTTGGGAGATTCGGACGTGGGGGACAGGGCGGTGAACTCGGACTCGCTGTTGCTGGGCGGCGCGCCCTTGGTTTCCATGGCCGTCGGCCCAAGGGCCAGGTTGCGCTGCGGGTCGGACAGCAGCGTCACTGCGCGCAGCTTCTGGTCGAAGCGTTCCACCCGTTCCAGCGTGGAGGCCATGTGTTCAATGTGCTCGCGGAAGTCCTTCAGCTGCGTGCGCAGCGCGACGTTCTCGTCCCGCAGGGCGCGGTTCTCGGAGGCGCGGTACAAAAGGTGCGTGTAGTGCACGGCCGCCATGGCCAGCCCCACCACCACCAGGGCGCCCCCCGCCAGCAGCTGACGCAGCAGCTTCCTGTCCACCTGGTAGCGGCGGACGGCCTGGTCATGCTCGGGGACGACGATGAGGGTGAAGCTCTTCTTGGCCAAAGCCTTGGCTCCCTAGGTTGCCCCCCAACCGTCAGCGATTGAGCATACCCCGGGCGCACCCGTTGGCAGCAGCGTTTCTCGCGGACCGGGTGAGAGAGAGGGCGCGCGTAGCACCCCGTTCCTTACACTGTCAAGGCGAACGCAACGACACTTGCAGTGCGTGCTTCAGGTAGGCCCAACGTCCAGCTCGGCCCGCACCGCGATGACGGTGATGTTGTCGTCTCCTCCCCTCTCGTTCGCCACGTCGATGAGTCGCGCCGGAATGTCCTCCAGCGCGTTGGCGTGGACAATCTCCAGAATCTCCTGGTCCTCCAGCATATTGGCCAGCCCGTCGGAGCAGAGGATGAAGATGTCGCCCGGTTCGGCGAGCAGCCCCATGACGTCGACCTGGACTTCCTCCTCGAAGCCGACGGAACGGGTGATGATGTTTCGGTAGCGGCTGTGCCGCGCCTCCTCGGGCGTAATCATCCCCGCCTTAATCTGCTCATTGACGAGGCTGTGGTCCTCGGAGATTTGCTGGATGAGGTCCCCGCGGACGAGGTAGGCGCGGCTGTCGCCGACGTGGGCGAAGAAGGCGTGCGCCTCGTCCAGCAGCAGCGAGATGACGGTGGTGCCCATGCCCGCCAGCTCCGGGTCCTCCTGGGCCTTGGCGAAGATGGCCAGGCAGGCCTGTTCCACCGCGCTGCGGATGGTTTCCGGGACGGGCGAGTCCTGCAGGGTGCTGGAGGCGGGCTGCTCCACCACGGTGCTGCGCAATTCCCGCAGCCGCTTGTCGATGGTTTCCACGGCGATGCGACTGGCCGTGCCCCCGCCGGCGTGTCCACCCATGCCGTCCGCCACGACGTAGAGCTGCAATTCCTCGTCGATGAGGAAACTGTCTTCGTTGTGGTCGCGCTTCCTGCCGACGTCCGTCAGGCCAGCAGAGGCGGCCTTCAACCGGACAGGAGCTCGCTCAGCCGGGGCACCCACGCGGAGGCGATGCTACGGCACCGCTGGAACTAGGGGCAATGGGAGAAGTGGACCCCTGGGTGCGCAGTCGCCCGGGACCGCCCAAAGGACGGGACGGGGTGGCGCCACGCAAAAGCGCCTCCGCGGCCTGCATGGCGCCGTCGCTCACCTTGACGCCGGACAGCATGCGGGCCAGTTCCGCCACCCGTGCCGCACCGGGGGTCAGGGACGTGACGGCCGAGGCCACCCGGCCCTTGGCCTGAAGCTTGTGGACGACAAGGTGCGCATCGGCGTGGGCCGCCACCTGCGGCAGGTGGGTGACGCACAGCACCTGCCTGCCTTTTGCGACCTGCCGGACGAGACGCCCCACCGCGTCCGCCACCGCCCCGCCCACCCCGGCGTCCGCCTCGTCCAGCACCACCGTCTCGCAGGCGTCCCTTTCCAGGAAGACGCGGCGCAGCCCCAGCAGGACGCGGGAGGCCTCGCCGCCGGAGGCCACGCGGTGCAGCGGACGCAAGGCTTCCCCGGGGTTGGCGGAGAAAAGAAATTCCACATCGTCCGCCCCCTCCGCGCCGAGGGCGTCGGCGGCCGCGACCTCCACGCGGAAGCGCGCGCCGGCCAGGGCCAACTCCGCCAGGACGGCCTGGACGGCCCGGCCCAGCGTCGCCGCCGCCCGTTCCCGCTCCGTCCGCAGGGCACGGGCCGCCTCCCAGGCCCGCGCTTCCAAGGTGCCGCGCTGGGTGCGCAGCACGCCCAGGGCCTCGTGCCTGCCGGAAAGCTTCTCGGCATCGACGCGCAGCGCAGCCAGGCGGGACAGCACGCCAGGCAAGTCCGTCCCGTGCTTGCGGCACAGCCGGCGCAGGGCGTCCAGCCTGTCCTCCACCTCCCGAAGGCGCTGGGGGTCCGCCTCCAGCCCTGACAGGTAGCTGCGCAGACAGGAGGCCGCCTCGTCCAACTCTGCCGTGGCCGTGCGCAGCGCCAGGGCCCCGGACTGTAGCTGCGCGTCCTGGCGCAGGCCGTCTTCCACCGCGGCGAGGGCCCGGCCGGCCGACTCGGCCGCCCCACCCTCCTCGGTGAGGCGCGCCATGGCCTCCTCTGCCGCCGCGCGCAGCCGCTCCACGGACACAAGGCGCCGGCGCTCCTCCTCCAGCCGCATGTCTTCGTCCACACTTGGCGACAGCCGCTCCACCTCCTCCACCTGGAAGCGCAGGAAGGCGAGGCGCTCCTCGGCGTTGACTGCCCCGCCCAGCGCCTCCAGTTCCCGGTCCACCGCTTGCAGCGCCGTGTAGGCCGTCTGGTACGCCTCGCGGGCGGTGGGCACCCGGCCTGCCCGGTCCAGCAGCGTTCTCTGGAAGGCGGGCTGAAAAAGGGCGACGTGGGCATGCTGTCCGGCGACGTCCAGAAGGCCCTGCAGCAGCTGCCCCAACACCCCCACCGTGGCCAGGCCGCCATTCACGTGCACCCGGCCGCGGCCGCTGCGCCCCACCACCCGGCGCACGCACACTTCTTCCCCCCTGTCCGGAAGGCCCAGGGCCTGTAGACGGCCAGCGAGCGCGGCCGTGCGCTGGAAGACGGCCTCCACCACCGCTTCCTCCGCCCCGGCGCGGACGACGCCCGCCTCCGCCCGGCCGCCGAGGAGGAGGCCCAGGGCATCCACCAGGATGGACTTGCCCGCCCCCGTCTCCCCCGTCAGCACCGTCAACCCGGGGCCGAAGGTGACTTCCACCTCCTCGACAACGGTGAAGGCTTGAATGCGCAGGCCAAGCAGCATGGGGGTGACTCTCCTTCCCTCTTCAACGGGGCCACCCTAGCCCTCTGTTCCGACACTGGACAAGTTTTCAGTAGTTGGCCCGTTTTCCGCATCCCGGGGGGTGGACGCCCCAGGGGCGGTGCCGGGACGCCGGGGGCGGCCTACGGCTCGCGGAAGAGGTCTTCCACGTCGGCCTGGGTGAGGCCCTTCAGGCCGGCCTGCGTGCCTTCGAGGATTCCAGCGGCCAGTTCGCGCTTGCGGCGCTGCAGCTGGAGGATTTTTTCCTCCACCGTGCCCTGCGTGATCAGCTTGTAGCTGATGACGGCCCGCGTCTGGCCGATGCGGTGGGTGCGGTCGGTGGCCTGGTCCTCGACGGCCGGGTTCCACCACGGGTCGAAGTGGATGCACGTAGTCGGCGGCGGTGAGGTTGAGGCCGGTGCCGCCGGCCTTCAGGCTGATGAAGAAGAGGGGTGGCCCGTCCGGGGCGTTGAAGGCGTCCACCCGCGCCATGCGGTCCCGGGTGCGCCCGTCCAGTGCCTGGTACTTCAGGCCCCGGCTGTCCGCCTCCGCCTTGAGGAGGTCCAGCATCTCGGTGAACTGGCTAAAGACCAGCGCCCGGTGCCCCTCAGCGACGAGGTCATCCACCAGCCCGAAGAAGCGCTCCAGCTTGGCCGAAGGCGGCAGCTGCGTACCCGGGGGCAACTTCAGAAGGCGTGGGTCGCAGCACACCTGCCGCAGCCGCATGAGGGCGGCGAGAATGCTGACCCGCGCCCGGGCGAAGCCCACCTTGTCGATGCTTTCATGCACCTTGCTGCGGCTTTGCTCCAGCACCTCGCGGTAGAGCGCCGCCTGGCCCGCCTCCATCTCGCACCAGGCCGACCATCTCCGTCTTGGGCGGCAAGTCCTTGGCCACCTCGGTCTTGAGGCGGCGGAGGATGAAGGGGTGGATGCGGCGGCGCAGCCGCTCGCGCACGGAGGCGTCCGCCCCGAGGGCAATGGGCTGCTCGTAGCGCTCGGAAAAGTCCTCCTCGGTGCCGAGGAAGCCCGGCATGAGGAAGTCGAAAGATACTCCACAGCTCCCCCAGGCGGTTCTCCAGCGGCGTGCCGGTGAGGGCCAGGCGATGTTCAGACGGCAGCGCCTTGCACGCCTGGGCGGTGGCACTTCCCGCGTTCTTAATATTCTGCGCCTCGTCCAGGACGACGTACTTCCAGCGCGTCTTGGACAATTCCTCCAGGTCCCTCCGGACGAGGGCATAGCTGGTGAGGACAATGTCCACGTCGGCGAAGGACTGCGTGCGCCGGTCCTGCCCGTGCCACAGCGCCACGCTGAGGTCCGGGGTGAAGCGTTCCGCCTCCCGCTTCCAGTTGGCCAGGACGGACGTCGGGGCCACCACCAGCGAGGGCGCCCCCTTCTCCTCGTTGTGTCCCTTCAGGAGGAGGGCCAGCGCCTGCAGCGTCTTTCCGAGGCCCATGTCGTCGGCCAGGATTCCGGATAGGCGGTGGCGGTGGAGGAACCACAGCCAGGCCAGGCCCGCCTCCTGGTAGTGGCGCAGCGTGGCCTGCAACCCCGCCGGCGGGGGCACCGGCGCAGCCTCATCCACCAGCCGCAATTCGGACATGGCGGCCCGGGCCCGCGCTTCGATGTCGGCTGCGTCGCCGAGGCTGGCCAGGGCGTCCAGGGCCATGGCCTGGTACAGCGGTACCCGCGTGGTGGGCTTGCCGGGGGCCGCCCCGGCCTCCTCCAGCAATTCAGTGGCCCGCTGCAATTCCTCGCGGTCCGCCTCGGCGAAGCTACCGTCCGCCAGCGGCACGTAGCGCCGGCCGGAGGCCAGCCACAGCCGCACCGCACCCAAGTCGACCGACTGGCCGTCGGCTTCGAAGCGGGCGTCGAGGTCAAACCAGTGCAGCGCTTCCATGCTGACCCGGATTCGCGGGCGCAGCCCGCTGCGCACCTTCACCTCCGGCAGCTGGGCGGCAAAGCGTTCCCAGGCCGCCGGCAGACTCTTCAGGCCCTGGGCCCAGAAGGTGACGGCCGTGTCCCCCTGGGCCACATACGCCTCCCCGTCCCAGCGCAGCCCCAGCCCCGTCAACAGCTTCAGCGCCGCCCGCTCCTCGCCCTCGTCCCGCCGGTACAGCCGCCGCTTGTTGCCCAGACTGCCAATCGCGTAACCCAGCGTCCCGGCCGCCGGGGTGACGGGCACGGTGGTGCCGCCGTAGCGGGCGCCCAGCTGGGCCCGCACCTTCTCCGGGTTCCCCTCCAGGGTGAGGATGAAGTGGGGCGGAGTGGTTTCATCCACTTCCAGCCCGTCGGCCCGCAGCGACAGGTCCAGCCGCGGCAGGTGGGCGGCGAAAAACGTCAGGGCCCGGTCCAGCTGCCCGTGCGGCAGCGACATGGACGGCTCCAGCATCCACTTGCGCCACAGCCGGGGCGGCAGGTTGGGGCGCACCGGGTACAGCGTCTGGCCGGAGAGAAGGTAGCTGTTGCGCTTGCCGACGAGAAACAACGACTCCCGGATGCCGACCGGCTCGCCGTCCGGCAACCGGAACTCCAGCGTGGCCTTCGCCCCGCCGTCCGTGGATTCCAGGTGCACCTGGGGCAGCGCCGGCGTCTCCGACAACAGCAGCGGCGTCCCGCGGTACACCACCCGGGCCTCGCCCAGCACCTCCAGCAAGTCCGCCAGTTCCTCGTCGCTGAGGAGAAACTTCCCGTCGTAGCGACTTTCATACCGGGCCAATTCGTGGAGGGCCCGCTCATCCACCGGCCCCAGCCGCGCGCCCTGACTCAACAGGCGCTTCACCTGGATGGGGCCGGCCGTCTGGGCTTCCCTGCGCCGCACGTCCACCAGCCAGGCCCGTCCGCCATTGCGCGCATGGGCGGGCATGATTCGGTAGACGAAGGCATGGTCCGGCAGGGACGACAGGCCGAGCCAGCTCTCCAGCTTGGCCACCGCCGGAAGCGGCACCACCTCCGCCCCCCGGCCTTCCGCCGCCGGCCCCGCGGCCGGGGCGGCCACCTCGGCCAGCGCCGGGAGTGCGGCACGGTCCGCCTGCAGGTGGGCCAGGGCCACCGCCACCACGTGCTTGCAGTGCGGCCCGTAGCGGTTCCACGCCTGGCAGGTGCAGCTACTGGCGAGGGGACGGGCGGCGGTGTCCAGCGTGGCCAGGTAGGGGTGCCCCTCGCTGCCGGCGATGGAGCCGGACAGGACGCTGCCGGACTTGGCCAGGGCGGACACCCGGCCTAGGCCGGCGTAGTCCCGGCCCTTCTTGAAGCTGGTGGGCTGGACTTCATCCCGCAGCAGGGCGACCCAGCTGCCCTCCTCGGAAGGTACGGCGCTTTGGAGCTCGGGCGGAGGCAAGTCCTCCCAAGTAACACGGGAGGCTGCCCCTCTGCTGGTCAGCTTTGAAACGTTTCATTCTGGTTGGCGCGAAAAGACTGGGGCGAGCATAAGAGGGGGTTGTCCATGGCCGAGCCCGCCATCTCCGTTGACGGCCTGGTGAAGCGCTTCGAGGACGTGACGGCCGTCGACGGCGTCAGCTTTGCCGTCCGGCCTGGCACCTGTCTCGGCCTTCTAGGCCCCAACGGGGCCGGGAAGACGACGACGGTGGAGATTCTGGAGGGGCTCCAGGACCCCACCGCCGGGACGGTGCGCGTGCTGGGACAGCGGTGGGCCGAGGCCGGAGACAGACTCCGCGCCCGCATTGGCATCTGCCTTCAGGAAACACGCTTTTACGAAAAGATGACGGTGGGAGAGACGGTGAAGCTGTTCCGCAGCTTCTACCCGGCCGGCACCAGCGTGGAGGAGGCCATCCACCTGGTGGCGCTGGAGGAGAAACGGGACGGGCGGGTGGGAAAGCTGTCCGGCGGCCAGCGGCAGCGGCTGGCGCTGGCGGTGGCCCTGGTGGGGGACCCGGAGGTGCTGTTTCTGGATGAGCCCACCACCGGCCTCGACCCGGCCAGCCGCCGCGGGCTGTGGGACGTGATTGAAGCGCTGAAGGCCCGCGGCCGCACCGTCGTCCTCACCACCCACTACATGGAGGAGGCCGCGCGGCTGTGTGACCAGGTCGTCATCGTCGACCACGGCAAGGTGGTGGCCACGGGGACACCCCAGGCACTGGTGGCCGCCCACGGCGGCCAGCAGCTGATTGAATTCGAGGCGCGGCCCATGCCGTCCGTGGACGCCTGCCGGGCCCTGCCGGGCTGCTCCGACGTCCAGGTGCGCGACGGCACGTTGCGGCTGGCGGTCCGCGGCCTGCCGGAGGCGCTGCCGGCGCTGCTGCGCACGGTGGAGGCGGCCGGCGGCGCCCTCTTGCAGCTGTCCACCCACGCCCCGACGCTGGACGACGTTTTTTTGAATCTGACCGGCCGCAGCCTGCGCGACGAGGAGGACTGACCGCCCATGTCCGCCAGTCACCCCCTCTGGCAGCTGTTCCTCATGCGGCTGCGCGCGCTGTGGCGGGAGCCGTCGGCCCTCTTCTGGATTTTCGCCTTCCCCCTCCTCATGGCGGTGGCCCTGGGCCTCGCCTTCCGCAACCAGTCGCTGTCCCGCCTCACGGTGGCGGTGGCGGAGGGGCCAGGGCAGCAGCGCGTCCTGACTGCGCTGGCCGCCACCCCGGGGCTGCAGCCCGAGACGCTTCCGCTGGAAGCAGCGCGCCGCGCCCTGGCCACGGGCAAGGTGGCCCTGGTGGTGGTGGCCGGGGACACGCCCCGCCTGCTGGTGGACCCAGGCGTCCCGGAGGGGCGCACGGCGCGGCTTCTGGTGCTGGACACGCTGCAGCGGCTGGCCGGGCGCATGGACGCCATCAGCATTCCGGAGGACCACGTGACGGTGCCCGGCGGCCGCTACATCGACTTCCTCATCCCGGGGCTACTCGGCTTCGGCCTCATGTCCTCCTCGGTGTGGGGCCTGGGCTGGGGCCTGGTGCAGATGCGCACCGGCAAGCTGCTGAAGCGCCTGGTGGCCACCCCCATGCGCAAGTCGGATTTGCTTGCTTCCTTCATCCTCAGCCGGCTTGCCCTGGCGGTGCTGGAGACAGGCTTCTTCCTCGCCTTCGCGCGCTTCCTGTTTGACGTGCGCGTGGCCGGCAGCCTTCTGTCCTTCGTCCTGGTGGCCGCCCTGGGCGCCCTGTCCTTCGGCGGGGTGGGCCTCCTGGTCGCCTCCCGGGCGCAAAACAACGAGACGGCGGGGGGCCTGATGAACCTGGTCACCCTGCCGATGACCGTCCTGTCGGGCGTCTTCTTCTCCGCCAGTCACTTCCCGGGGTGGATGCAGCCGCTGGTGAAGGCCCTGCCGCTGACGGCAGTCATCGACGCGCTGCGGGCCATCTCCGTGGAGGGCGCCCCGTTGTGGGCCCAAGGGGGGCCGCTGCTGGTGCTGGCCATCTGGGGCGCTGGCGCCTTCGTGGTGGCGCTGCGGATTTTTCGCTGGAACTGAAAGGGCAGCCTCAGGCGGCGGAGGGGATTTGCGCCCGCAGCGCCTGCGAGAGGGCTTTGGCAATACGCCGCGCTTCCACCCCGGCCTCGCGCAGCATGCCAGTCGGCGCCACATAGAAGCCGCACAGGTACAGCTGCGGAAGCGACGTCTCGCGCCCACTGGAAAGCGGTTGCCCGGCTTTGTCCAGGACGCCGTCCACGTCACCCAGCACCTGCGCCAGGCGGTGGCGGTACCCGGTGGCCAGCACAACGGCCTGGTAGGCCGCCTCCGCACCGTCCTCGAAGACGACGCCGTCCTTGGTGAATGCGCGGATGGCGGGCCGCAGCTGCAGCTGCTTGCTTCGAAGCAAGGCCACCGTCCCGACGTCGATGAGGGGAACATGTCTTCGCGTGTTGACCTCCGTCAACGCCCCGACGGGCGCCTTGCGGAGGCCCAGGCGGGCCAAGTCGCCGAACGTCATGCGCAACAGCGGGGCCGCCAGGGCGTCCGCCACCTTCGGCGGCAGCTTTGAAAGCGCAATGGCCCAGGTGAGGATGGGAATGCCAAGCAGCTCACGCGGAAGCAGGTTGACGGCCCCCCGCACCACAATGCTGGTGCGCGCTCCCTGCTCGAAGAGGTCGATGGCAATCTCCCCGCCCGAGTTGCCGAAGCCCACCACCAAGACGTCCTGGCCACGGAAGCGCTCGCCGGACGTGTACTCGGAACTGTGAAGGACCACCCCCTGGTAGCCCTCCATGCCCGGCCAGTGCGGGCGGACGGGCACCGCGTTGTAGCCGGTGGCCAGGACCAGGGCGCGCGCCCGGTAGCGCGCCACGGGTGTCTTCAACTCCCACGCGCCTTCCCGGCGGCGCGCCTGCACCACTTCCTGTCCAAAGCGAGGCGCAAGCGAGAATGCCTTGGCGTAGGCCTCCAGGTAGTCAATCACCTGCAGGCGGGAGGGGAAGCGCGGGTAGCTGCGGGGCATGGGGAGGTAGGGCAAGCCCGAGTGGCCGCGGTCGGTGTGCAGGTGAAGCCGTTGGTAGTGGCGCCGCCAGGACGGGGCGAGCACCTGCTCCTTCTCCAGCAGAACGAAGTCGATTCCCAAGTGGCGCAGACACGCACCGACGGCGAGTCCGGCCGGCCCGGAGCCCACCACCGCAACGTCCGTTGCCGTTTCCCCTGGTTCACCCGCCATGGGTCCCCTTCCTAGCGCTCGCCCCAGTGCAGCTTCTCGCGGAGCACCGCGAAGTAGTCCAGGCGCGGGTTACTCACCAGCAGCACCCGGTTAGCGGAACGGCGCACTTCCAGCGTGTCCCCCGCCTGCAGCGCATGGCCGGCCTGCCCGTCGAAGGTGACGTAGAGGTCCGCCGCCTCCGCGCCTAGGTGAATGGACACCACCTGGTCCCCCGGCACCACCAGCGGCCGCTGGGTGAGGGCATGGGGGCAGATGGGAACAATCAAGGCGCAGTCCAGGCCCGGGTGGATGATGGGCCCGCCGGCGGCCAGGGCGTAGGCGGTGGAACCGGTGGGCGTCGCGACAATCAATCCGTCGGACTTGAAGGTGGCGATGAGTTTCCCATCAATCCGCGTCTCGTGGTCCGCAATGCGGGACAGCGCCCCGCGGTTGATGACGACGTCGTTGAGGACCTCGTCCTCCACCGCCACCGTGCTTCCGCGCAGCACCCGGCAGGCCAGCTTCATCCGCTGCTGCACGCTGCCGCGTCCGGCCACGACTTCATCCAGCACCTCCAGGCCCTCCGCCGCCGGCACTTCCGTCATGAAGCCCAAGCTGCCGAGGTTGATGCCGAGGATGGGCACCGGCCGGCCCCCCAGTAACCGGGCGCCGCGGATGAGGGTCCCGTCCCCGCCCAGCACCACCACCAGCTCCGCCCGGGCGGCCACCTCCTCAGCGGCGTGGACCGGCCAGCCCAATTCCTGGGCAAATTCCGGCTCCGCCAGCAGCGTCAGTTCCGGCCGGCGCTGACGAAGGCGGCGGGCCAGGATGGCCGCATCCGCGCTGCCCTGCTTGGCCACCACCGCGAGCGTCTTCACCTTGGTGGCAGGCTACTACTACAAGCGGGTTTCACGCCCATGGACCTCTTCAGCCAGGCCGCCGAAAAGGAAGCCGCCGCCAGCGCCCCGCTGGCGGAACGGCTGCGCCCACAGACGCTGGAGGACTTCGTCGGGCAAGAACACCTGACCGGAGAGGGGAAGCTGCTGCGGCTGGCCCTGGCCTCCGGGAAGCTGCCCAGTCTGGTTTTCTGGGGCCCGCCCGGCACCGGGAAAACCACCCTGGCCCGCCTGCTGGCCAGAAGCAGCGGGGCCTTCTTCGTCGGCATGTCCGCCGTCTCCGCCGGGGTGAAGGACGTCCGGGAGGTGGTAGCGGCGGCAGAAGAACGCCGGCGGCTGCACGGCCAGGGCACGGTGCTGTTCCTGGATGAAATCCACCGCTTCAACCGCGCGCAGCAGGACGCCCTCCTCCCCCACGTGGAGAAGGGGACGCTGACGCTACTGGGGGCCACCACCGAAAACCCTAGCTTCGAGGTGAATGCGGCCCTCCTCTCCCGCACCCGGGTGGTGACGCTGCGCCCGCTGGAGGAGGAGGAGTTGGTAGCGCTACTTCAGCGCGCCCTTTTGTCCCCCAAGGGACTGGCCGGCGCGGTGACGGCGGAGGCCGGGGCGCTCCTGGCCATTGCCCGGGCCGCCGGCGGGGACGCGCGCCGGGCCCTCACCACGCTGGAGGTGGCCGCCGCCGGCGGGGGCAACGTGGACGAAGCCCGGGTGGCGGAGGCCCTGCAGAAGCGGACGCTGCTGTACGACCGAGCGGGCGAGGAACACTACAACGTCATCTCGGCCTTCATTAAGTCGCTGCGGGGGTCCGACCCGGACGCGGCGCTGTACTGGATGGCGCGCATGCTGGAGGCGGGCGAGGAGCCGCGCTTCGTCGTCCGGCGGATGGTGATTTTCGCCTCGGAGGACATCGGCAATGCCGACCCGCAGGCGCTGCAAGTCGCCGTCGCCGCGCTGCAGGCCTTCGAGTTGGTGGGCCTTCCGGAGGGCACCCTCCCCCTCACCCAGGCGGCGACGTACCTGGCGCTAGCGCCCAAATCCAACGCCGTCATCACCGCCTACGGGCGCGCGCGGGAGGCCGTGCTGGAGAAGGGTTCTTTGCCCGTTCCCTTGCACCTGCGCAACGCCCCCACGCCCCTCATGAAGTCCCTTGGCTACGGCGGCGGCTACCAGTACCCGCACGACTTTGAGGGGCACCATGTGGCGGAGGCCTACCTGCCGGAGGCACTGGAAGGGGCCACCTTCTACCGGCCGGGCACCGAGGGCCGAGAAAAGGAACTGTCCACGCGGCTGGAGGCCCTGCGTCAGGCGGGCGCCAAGGGCCGAAAGGGCGAGCCCGCGGACGACGGGTAGGTCGGCGTCAGCGAGGGGGGCGACTGGCGTGCAGGTGCATCTCCAAGGCGCCACGCGGGGCGGAGGCGTCGGTGAGGAGGGCCTCCGCCTCCTCCTCCTGAAGCTGGAAGGGCTGTTCCGCCGTCGAGCGCACCGACGGGCTGAGGGCGTCGGTGTCGGGCCGGGGCCAGACCCCCGTCTCCGCCCGCAGCGCACCCACCTCCGCCGCCCGGCGCAGAAGCAGCAGCTGCGCGCGTACCCGCGCGTCACTCTGGCTGAAGGCGCCCAGGTCCGGCAGCGCCAGGCGCTGCAGGCCGGGAAGGCCCACGGGCTCCAGCGCGGACAGGGCCGTCAGCCTGGTGGCTGCCTTTTCCGGGGGAAGCTGCGCCGCCTCCACCACCGCGTCCAGTCGCGCCTGCAGCCGGTGCCACGCCCGGCCGCACACCACCGCCTCGGTGAAGTCCTGGGGCCGGTAGCTGTCCTGGGCCTGCGCCCAGGCCTGGACGCCGGGCGGCAGCGTGGGCAGCGACTCGGCAAGCAGCGGGGCAAACAGCTGCGCCAGCACGCCGACGCTCCAGTCGGACAGCGTCTTCGCCAGGGGGGGCGTTCCTTCTGCCAGGCGTCCGAAGGCCACTGCCGCCCCGCGCTTGGCGGGAAGCGGGGCCGCGTCCACCGCCGCCGCGCAGGGGCCGAAGGCCACCTCGGAGATGGTGAGGGCGGCCACCCGCCCCTCCAGCGCCGTCCCCCAGCTGCTGTCGCGGGCGAGGCCCAGAAGGTCCTGGCAGGTGGACAGTGCCACCTCGGGTTGCCCGGCGGCGAGCTCCGTCCGCAGCCGCAGGGCGCCCATCTTCGCGGCGTAGGCCGCTGTCACCCAGGTGCGCGGCGCCTCCTCAGGCTGGGGCACGTCCAGAAAGCCGAGGCCGGCCGGGGGGCCGGCTTCCTCCGCGTGCGTGGCGGACAGAAGCGCCGCCAGCGCCGGGGCGCCCGCGTACAATTCCCGGAGGCAGCTTGCCGGGGCCCCTTCAAAGGGCGCCTCGCCCTCGCGCACGCCCCGGCAAAACTCGACGTCCGTGGAGCGACCCTCTTGGGCGGCCAGCGCGTCCCACGGCCCAGCGGCCAGCGGGCCGAAGCGGCCCGGCACCGTCGGCGCTGACTGCACCGGACGCGGGTACTTCTCGCTGGCGCACTCGCGCACCTCCGCCACCAGCCGGCGGCTAAGTCCCCGGGTGTCGGCCTGCCACAGCAGCGTGGCGCCGGCCCCCAACAGGAGGCTCAGCGCGGCGAGGAAGACGTAACGAAGCCGGTGCGTTGGACGGGCCACGGGCGGCGCACCCTAGCAGGGAGCACCGCCCTGTCAGCCTGCACTTTCTGCGAGGGAGCCGAAGGGGGTTCCCCCCCCACCGGGCCTAGGCGGTCATCGTCTCCGGCTTGGACTGCTGCTGGGCCGGGCCGCCCAGGGGGTTCCGGCCGACCTCGTACTGCTTCAGCAGGCGCCGGAAGTTGCTTCTGTCCACGCCCGCCGCACGGGCGGCGGAGGAGACGTTGTTGCCGCTGCGTTCCAGGAGGGCCGACAGGTAGCGCCTCTCAAAGGCGCGCATCGCCAGCCGCTTGGCCTCCGCGTAGGGGAGGTGGGCCAGGCTGAGGACCTCAATATCCCCGCCCCCGCCGGGGGCATCCCGCAGCCCCTGGGGCAAGTCCTCCACGTCCACCACTTCGCGCGACGTCAGGACGACTGCCCGCTCAATGACGTTCTCCAGCTCGCGGACGTTGCCCATCCACCGGTGGCACACCAGGGCCTCCATGGCCGCCGGGGCAATGGACGTCACCTTCTTGCCCATCTTCGTCTGGTACATGCGCAGGAAGTGCTGGGCCAGCAGCGGCACGTCCTCCGGGCGGTCACGCAACGGGGGCAGCGTCACGGTGATGACGTTGAGGCGGTAGAAGAGGTCCTCGCGGAACTTCCCCTGCTCCTTGGCCCGGGCCAGGTCCACGTTGGAGGCGGCGATGACGCGGACGTCCACCTTGGTGGTCTCGTTGGCGCCCACCCGCTTCACCTCGCCCTCCTGCAGCACGCGCAACAGGCGCACCTGGGTGGCCGGCGGGACGTCGCCAATCTCATCCAGGAAGATGGTGCCGCCGTCGGCCGCCTCGAAGAGGCCCTTCTTGTTGGCGGTGGCGCCGGTGAAGCTGCCCTTCACATGTCCGAACAGCTCGGACTCAAGAAGCGTGTCGGTGAGGGCCGAGCAGTTCACGGCGACGAAGGGCTTGTCCTTGCGCGGGCTGCGGTAGTGGATGGCGCGCGCCACCAACTCCTTGCCGGTGCCGCTCTCGCCCTGGATGAGGACGGTGGCGGAGGAGTAGCTAACGGTTTCCACCAACTTGAAGACGGCCCGCATCTGGTTGGACTGGCCGATGAGGTCCTCAAACTGGCCCTTGGCCGTCAGCTGCTCCTCCAGCACCCGGGTCCGGTCCTTGAGGGCCTTGCGCTCGGCGGCCTTGGCGACGGTGAGGCTGACCTCGTCGATGTTGGTGAAGGGCTTGGTGAGGTAGTCGTAGGCGCCAGCCTTGACCGCCTCCACCGCCGTCTCTACCGTGGCGAAGGCCGTCATCATGATGACCTCCACCTCCGACCGGGCCTGCTTGATGGCCTTCAACAGGTCCATCCCCGACAGGTGCGGCATGCGGATGTCCAGGATGGCGACGTCGATGGACGGGTCCCTGGCGGCGGCCAGGCCCTCCACGGCGTCGTCGATGGCCACGACGTAGTAGCCCTCGCGCTGGAGAATTTCGGTGACGGCTCGCAGCACGATTTTGTCGTCGTCTACGACCAGGACTTTGGCAGCTCGCTTATTCATTGCTTTGTGTTCCTCGGGGACAGCGACGTCAGGGGAATGGGGAGAAGGACGGTGAAGGTGGAGCCCTTGTCGGCTTCCGTCTTCACCTCGAAGCTGCCGCCGTGGTCCTTCACAATCCGGTAGGCGATGGCGAGGCCCAGGCCGGTGCCCTGGCCGGGGGGCTTGGTGGTGAAGGACGGCTCGAAAATGTGGGGCAGCACGTCCGGGGCGATGCCCGTGCCGCTGTCGGTGACGCTGAAGTAGACGGCCATGTCGCGCCGGCCGGTGGTGACACCCAACGTCCCGGCCTGGCCGGTCAGGGCGTGCAGGCCATTCTGAAGCAGGTTGAGGACCACTTGGCCCAGCTGCGCTGGGTCGCCAAAGACGGCCGGCAGCCCCTTTTCGATGTGCGTCTCGAGTTTGGCGGACGGGGCCTGCTTCAGCTGGCCGCGGAAGAGGAAGCAGGCGTCGTCGACGCACGCCGTCAGGTCGAAGGTGCGGCGCTCCTCGGCGCGGCTGCGGCGGCTGAACTGGAGGAGACTCTCCACAATCCGCTTGCAGCGCAGCGCCGACTCCTCAATCAGCTGGAGCGCTTCGCTGTCGCCGGTGGTGCGGCCGGCGTCGCGCTTCATCAGCTGGGTGAAGGCGAGGATGCCGCCCAGCGGGTTGTTGATTTCATGGGCCACGCCGCCGGCCAGCTGGCCCACGGCGGCCATCTTTTCGCTCTCCACCAAGCGGCGCGTCATCTCGCGCTCCTCGGTGACGTCGCGGTAGGCGCAGACGGCCTGGCCGGCCTCCGCCATGGGGTAGACGTTGAGGACGTAGGTGCGCCCCTTGTGTTCAATCTCCGCCCGACCCTCTTCCCCGCTGCCGAGGGCCTGCTCCAGCGGGCAGCCCGGGCAGGGGCTACTGCGTCCGAAGAGAAACTGGTGGCAGCTGGGCGCCTGGCTGACGTCCTGGATGCGGTGGCCGGCCACCCGGGCGTAGGCCAAGTTGGCGCGGCGCACGCCAAAGTCCGCCCCGCGCACCACGGCCAGCGGCAAGTCCAGCGAGTCGAAGGAAAGTTCCCACTCCCGCTTCGCCACCATGAGGAGGCGGGTGCGCTGCTCGACCCGTTCCTCCAGGTCGGCGTTGAGGAGACGCAGCTCCTCGTTCTGCTTGCGGGTGATTTCAGAGAGACGCTCGTTCTCCGCGGCTACTGCGAATTGCTCGAACGCGCTCTGAACCGTCAGGAGCAGCTGCGAGTCATTCCAGGGCTTGGCGATGAAGCGGAAAATCTCGGAGCGGTTGATGGCCTCCTCGATGGCCCGCTGGTCCGCATGCCCGGTGAGGAGGATTCTCTGCGCCCGGGGGACGCGCTCCTTCACCCGGGCGAGAAACTCCGCCCCATTCATCCCCGGAAGGCGGAAGTCCGACAGCACGACTTCCGGCGTGAAGCTGGCCAATTCCTCCAGCCCCTGCTCCGCATCCAGCGCGGTGCGAATCTCCCAGTCCCCATGCCGCAGCACCCGCTTCAGCGAGCGGAGGATGTTCTCCTCGTCGTCCACGACGAGAAGCCGTCCAGACGAGGGAACCGAGTGCAGGGCGGGTTGCATGGGGGTCTGGACTGCACCCTCGGGGTGCAACGGCTCGGCCATGGCCCTGTGCCTCCTGAAGGCATTGAAATTCCAGGGCTTCAGACTCGTGGGAACGGCCCAGCCCCTGGGTCAGCCTATACCCGTTGGGCTGTTTGAAGTCACGGCTGACCCGGGGCGAGTCGCAACCGGTGTAGGGGGGAAGGTCACCCCAAGTGTTTGAAATGCTTCAGGCGGGGCGTCTCTCGTGTGCGCCCGGACCCGCTGGGTCAGTCAGACAGACCCGGTTCCTGCCGTCCCGCTTGGCCCGGTAGAGGGCCTCATCGGCTGCCCGCACCAACTCGTCCGTGGTGTGGACGTGGGCGGCCGGGTAGCTGCTGACGCCCAGGGAGGTCGTCACCGAGACGGAGTCGGCGGGCCCCAGGCGCAGCGTGCTGACGTCGCGGCGAATCCGTTCCGCGACGGTGAGGGCGCCGGCCAAGTGGGTTTGCGGCAGCACCACGGCAAATTCCTCGCCGCCCCAGCGCGCGACGGTGTCCGTGTCGCGGATGCAGGCCTGGAAGCACCCTGCCACCTTGCGCAGCACCTGGTCGCCCACCACGTGCCCCGCCGTGTCATTGACGGCCTTGAAGTGGTCGATGTCCGCCAGAATCAACGCCATCGGGTTGTCGTAGCGCTGGGCGCGGCGGAATTCCTCGGCCAGGCGAATCTGGAAGTGCCGGCGGTTGTGGATTTGCGTTAGGCCGTCCGTCAGGGCCAGGCGTTCCAAGCGTTCTCCCTGCACCAGAAGCGCGTCCGTGCGGTGCTTCAGGGCACGCCGCCGGGCCAGCCGGGCCAGCAATTCCACCGGGTCCACCGGCGGGGTGAGGACGTCGTCGGCGCCCAGTTCATACGCGGTCACGCGTGAGTCCGCGGCTGGCGTCAGTACCACCACCGGCAAGTCCACCCGCGCCTCGAACAGGCGGAGGCGGCCCAGCACGCTGAAGGCGTCCTCGGCGCCCAGCGGGTCCTCCAGCAGCAGCGCATCCGGGGGCTCGGCATCCAGCCGGCGCATGAGGGACGCGCCGTCGTCGAAGAGGGTGCAGACCCAACCGCCCTGCTCGAGCGCGGGAACCAAAGTCCCCCGGGTGGTGGCCCGGGTGCTGGCAACCCAGAGCTGCATCTCCAACGTGTCCCCTCGCTGACGAATGCTAGCACGCTCCCTCCGGGCGGCTGCCTAGGGACTTTGGTTTGGGTTGCTGGCCGTCCACCTCTCGGGCTACGACTGCCGCCCGCCGTGCCCGGCACGACACCACAGAACGGCCGTCCGGGCCCGGCGTCTGAGGCCCCTGGCCTCCTCCAGCGGCTGCGCCACCTCCTCATGGGGCGACCGCGCAGCGTCGAGGACCCGAGCGTCTTCCACAAGGTTTCCCTGGTCACCCTCTTGGCCTGGGTGGGGCTGGGGGCGGACGGCCTCTCCTCCTCCTCCTACGGCCCGGAGGAGATGTTTCGCGCCCTCGGCACCCACACTTCACTGGCGGTCGGGCTGGCCTTGGCCACCGCCGTCACCGTCCTGGTCATTGCGCTTTCGCTACAGCAAGATCATCGAGCACTTCCCCTTCGGCGGCGGCGGCTACGTCGTCGCCACCCGGCTGCTGGGCCCCGGCGCCGGCGTCGTCTCCGGCAGCGCGCTGCTGGTGGACTACGTCCTCACCATCACCACCTCCATCGCCGCGGGCGCGGAGGCCGTCTTCAGCTTCCTGCCGCCCGGCTGGGCACGGCGGCCAAGCTGCTGGTGGAGTTGGCGGTCATCGCGCGTCCTCGTGCTCGCTCAACCTGCGCGGCGTCCGGGAGTCCGTCACCGTCCTGACGCCCATCTTCCTCGCTCTTCCTCGTCACCCACGCCATCCTCATCGGTGCGGCACTCTCGGCTCCAGCGCGCGGGACGAGCTGCCGGCGGTGGTGCACGAGGTCCAGCACCGGCTTCCAAGCCGGGCTGGGCACCCTCGGGCATGGCGGGGATGTTGCGCCCTGTTCCTGCGCGCCTACTCCATGGGCGCCGGCACCTACACCGGCATCGAGGCGGTCTCCAACGGGCTGCCGATCATGCGCGAGCCCAAGGTGGAGACCGGCAAGCGCACCATGGTGCTACATGGCCGTCTCCCTGGCCGTCACCGCCGGCGGAATCACGCTGGCCTACCTCCTGCTGCACGTCGGTGCCGGAGGAAGGCAAGACCATGAACGCCGTCCTCACGGAGAGGTTCGCCGGCAACTACGCGGTGGCCGGACTGGCGGTGGGCAAGGGCTTCCTCGTGGCTCACCCTGGCGTCCGAGGCCGCTCCTCCTCTTCGTCGCCGCCCAGGCCGGCTTCATCGACGGGCCGCGCGTGATGGCCAACATGGGCGTCGACTGCTGGCTGCCGCACCGCTTCGCGCAGCTGTCGGACCGGCCTGACCATGCAGAACGGCGTCGTGCTGATGGGCCTGGCCTCGGTGCGGGGCCCTCCTCTACACCGCGCGGCGACATCTCCACCCTGGTGACTCATGTACGCCATCAACGTCTTCCTCACCTTCTCGCTTTAAGTCAGGCGTCCATGTGCCGCTTCTGGCTGCGCCGGCGGGCGCGCACAGGACCGCACCTGGGCGCGCGGCATTGCGGTCCACGTGGTGGGGCTGGTGCTGTGCGCGGGCATCCTCTTCGTCAACCTCTACGAAAAGTTTCTCGAGCGGCGCCTGGGTGACGGTGGTGGTGACGGGCGGCCTGGTCTCGCTGTGCATCGTCATCCGCAGCCACTACCGGACGGTGCAGACAAAGCCTGTCGCGGCTGGATGAGATTCTGCCCTCGCTGCCCGAGAAGCCAGACGCACCGCCCCGGCCGCTCGACCCGCATGCCCCCACGGCGGTGCTGCTGGTGGGCAAGCTACGCGGGCCTCGGCGTGCACTGCCTTCTCACCGTGCAGCGCCTCTTCCCCAACTACTACAAGAACTTCATCTTCATCTCGGTGGGCGTCATTGACTCGGCCAGCTTCAAGGACAGTGACGAGGTGCGGGAAGTGAAGGAGCGCACCGTACAGAGTCTCCAGCGCTATGTGACGCTGGCCCACGGCCTCGGGCTGGCGGCAGACCTCCGCTTCGCCCTCGGCACGGAAGCTGTCGACGTGGCCACGCGCGTTTGCCGCGAGGTGGGGAAGGAGTTTCCCCGGGCCATGTTCTTCGCCGGGAAGCTGATTTTTCAAAAGGAACAGTGGTACCAGCGGCTGCTTCACAACGAGACGGCCTACCAGCTGCAGCGCACACTTCAATTCAGCGGTCTCAACGCCATGGTGTTGCCGGTGCGCATGCTGGAGTCCCAACCTGCGGCGGCCTGAAGCCCCGGGGCGCGCCCCGGGCCGCAGCCGCGGCCGTTTAACGCCAAAGGGAGTGTCTTGGGCAGGCTACGGGTAGAAGCGGCCCGCCCCGGCGGCCTTCTTCTGCAGCAGCGCTGCCGGTTCAAAACGTGCCCCCAGCTTGGAGGCCAGCGACTCCAGCCGGCTGGCGAGGGCGGCCGCACCGAAGGTGTCGGCAAAACGGAAGGGGCCGCCGCGGAAAGGTGGAAAGCCCAAGCCAAACACCGCGCCGACGTCTGCGTCGCGGGGGCTTCGGACGATGCCCTCTTCTAAGCAGCGGATGGCTTCATTCACCATCGGGAAGACGCACCGTTCGACGACTTCCTCGGACGTCACCACCCGGCGCTTGGTGGACGGCGGCAGCACCGCGTAGACGCTTTCGTCGACCACCTTCTTCTTCCCGTCATAGGTGTAGAAGCCTTTTTTCGCCTTCCGTCCCAGCCGTCCGTCCCGCACCAGCGCACCCATGGCCTCCGGCGCGTGCATGCGTTCGCCGAAGGCGGCGTGCAGCACGTGGGACACCTTCTCGCCGACGTCGATGCCGACTTCGTCCAACAGCTGGTACGGCCCCACCGGGAAACCGAAGTCCACCAGGGCCTCGTCCACCGCGCGCACTTCCGCGCCATCCAGCAAAAGGTGCGCCGCTTCATTCAGGTAAGGGGCCAGCACGCGCGAGGTGTAGAAGCCCGGGCCGTCCCGCACCACAATGACGGTCTTCCCCTGCTGCTTGCCCAACGCCACGCACGTCGCCGTCACCCAAGGGGCCGTCCCAGCGTGGGTGATGACTTCCAAAAGCGGCATCTTCTCCACCGGGCTGAAGTAGTGCATCCCAATAATTTGGGCCGGCCGGCGCGACCCTTCGGCCAGGCGCGTAATGGGGATGGAGGAGGTGTTGGAAGCGAAAATACTCGTCTCCGGGGTGACGGCCTCCACTTCATCGCGAAGCTTCTGCTTCAGGGCGACATCCTCGAAGACGGCCTCCACCACGACGTCCGCCCTGGCAAAACCCGAGAAGTCCGTGCCGGCCGTCACCTGGGCCATTCGGGATTCCAGCTCCCTGGGCGTCAGGCGCCGCTTGTCCACTTGCCCCTGCAGTTGAGAGCGCACGTGGGCCAGCGCCCGGCCCGCCGACGCGTCGTCTCTCTCCTTCACCCGCACCGGCAGACGCGCCGTCACCGCACTCACGTACGCAATGCCGCCGCCCATCAGGCCGCCGCCCAGCACCGCCACCTTGCTGACGGGCCGCGCCTTCACGCTGTCGTCCTGGACGCCCCGGTCCTTCTTCAATTCCGTCGTGGCGAAGAAAAGTTCCCGCAGCCGGTGGCTGACGTCTGTCGTCAGTAATTCCCCGAAGGCCGCCGCCTCGGCCGCCAGCCCGGCCTCCAGCCCCTTCTCCATCCCCGTGCGCACGGCGTCCAGGGCGCGTTCCGGCGCCGGGTAGTGCCCGCGCGTCTTGGCCCGCAGGCGCTTGCGCGCCTGGTCGAAGAGGAACACCCGGCCCAGCGGGTTGTCCTCCAGCGCCAGTTCCGTCCAGGCCTCCTTGCTGCCCAGCACCCCCAGCAGCGAGGAAAGTCCACCGCCCGTGCCACCGAGACTCCGCCGCGTCACCTGGAGGCTGCCGTCCGCCAGCGCCTTGGCCCGCGCCATGGCCACGTCCAGAAGCAGCGGCCTGGGCACCACCTCATCCACCAGGCCCACCTTCCTCGCCTTGCTGGGCCGGACGGACTTGCCGGTGAGGATGAGGTCCAGCGACTGGGCAATGCCGATGAGGCGGGGGAGACGCTGCGTGCCGCCGGCGCCGGGAAGCAGCCCGAGCTGCACCTCCGGAAGTCCCAGCTGCGTCTTCGGCGAGTCGCTGCAGATGCGGTAGCTACAGGCCATCGCCCACTCGAGTCCCCCGCCCAGGCAGGCGCCGTGAATGGCCACCACCACCGGCTTGGGGTACTTGGCCAGCCTCTCGAAGCCGGCCTGCCCCTCGCGGGAGGCCCTTTCTCCGTCCTCACGCGTCGTCAGGCTGCCCAGCCAGCGAACATCCGCCCCGGCGACGAAACCGTCCGGCTTCCCGGAAGTGAAGACCACCGCCTGGACGCCCGTGTCGTCGAGGGCGCGCGAGAGCGCTGCGTCGAAGAGCGCCCCGGTTGCCGGGGACAGGGTGTTGACCGGTTCTCCGGGCAAGTCCAGGGTGAGAACGGCCACGCCGGCCCGGACGTCGTAGGCGAGGGCCGACTCCGCCATGTCACGCCCTCTCCAGGATGAGGGCCGCCCCGTTGCCGCCCTGCGCGCACACCGTGCACAGGGCCGTATTCAGGTTTCTCCGCTTCAGCGCCTGCAGGGCCTGCATGACGACGCGGGCCCCGGTGGCTGCGAAGGGGTGGCCCAGGGCGATGGAGCCTCCGTCCACGTTGAGGCGGCTTCGGTCCACCTCGCCCAAGGGCCCCGCGCGCCCCAGCTTCTTGGCGAACGCGTCCGAGGCGAAGGCCTGGAGGTTGCTGGCCAGCTGCGCGGCGAAGGCCTCGTGCATTTCGAAGAGGTCAATGTCGGCCAGCTTCATCCCGGCCCGGTCCAGCACCAGCGGCGCCGCGTAGGCCGGCCCCTGCAGCAGCTGGTCGGCCGGGTCCGTGGCGGCGTAGGCGAACGCGCGCACGTACCCGAGGACTTCGACGCCGAGGGACTTGGCCCGCCCCTCGCTCATCACGAGGAGGGCCGCGGCGCCATCGGTGAGGGGGGAGGCGTTGCCGGCGGTGACGGTGCCGTACTTCTTGTCGAAGACGGGCTTCAGCGCCGCGAGGGACTCGGCGCTCGCGTCCGCGCGCACCAAGTCGTCCTTGTCTGCCACCTTCTCGTAGCGGGGTGGGATGAGGACGTGGAACACCTGCGCGTCGAAGTGGCCCTCCTTCCAGGCCTGGGCGGCATTGCGGTGCGAGGCCAGCGCGATGGCGTCCTGTTCCTCACGGGAGATGTGGTTCTCCTGCGCCATCTTCTCCGCCGACTGCCCCATGCTGAGGCCGGTGGAGTACTCGGAAATGGCCGGCGGGACCGGGACGAGGTCAGAAGGGTGCAGCCCCTCGAAGGCGCGCAGCTTGTCCGGGAGGGTTTTGCCCCGGGAGGCCTTCACCAAGGCCCGGGCCAGGGGCCGGCTCGCAAACACCGGAGCGTCAGACATGCACTCCGTCCCCCCGGCGATGGCGACTTCCGAGACGCCCAGGGCAATGGCCGAGGCGACGTCCGTCAGGGCCTGGAGACTGGTGGCACAGGCCCGGGCCACGGTGTGCGTCTCCAGCGTCCGGGGCAGGCCGGAGGCCAGCACCACCTCCCGGGCGATGCTGGGGGCCAGCAGGGTGGGGATGACCTGGCCGAACACCAGCTGGTCCAGATTCTTCGTGTCCAGGCCCGAGCGCTCCACCAATTCCTGGACGACGGCCCGGCCCAAATCCAGCGCGGTGAGGGAGGCAAAGGTGCCGCCCGCCTTGACGAAGGGCGTGCGGAGGCCTTGGACAATGGCGGCACGCGTCTTTCCGGCAACTCCGAGGGAGGCCATGGCGTCTGCCCCGGGCTTTCACCACGCGGGTGACTTGGAAGTCAACGCACAGCCGGGTGCCGGCCGAAGCGGTGCACGGCATCCACCAGGGCCTTGGCCGCCTCGGGCGAAGTGGGCGGGAGAATGCCGTGGCCGAGGTTAAAGACATGGCCCACCGGTCCCGCCCGACGCAGCACGTCCTGGACGCGAGCCTCCAGCTCCGCCTGCGGCAGGAAAAGGGCCAGCGGGTCCAAATTCCCCTGCAGCGCGACGCCCTCCCCTACCCGCGTCCGTGCCTCGTCGAGGCGAATGCGCCAGTCGCAGCCGATGACGTCCGCGCCGGTGCGCACCAGCTGGGGCAACAGCGTCGACATGGCAGTGCCAAACACAATGACGGGCACCCCGGTGCCTTGAAGCTCCTTCACCATGCGCTGGACGTATGGCAGGGCAAACGTCTCATAGTCGTCCGGTCCGAGCTCCCCGCCCCAGGAGTCAAACACCTGGACAATGCGGGCGCCTGCCGCTACCTGCATCTTGAGGTACGGAATAAGCGTCTGCGTCAGCTTCTCGAAGAGGGCGTGCGCCAACTTCGGCTGCTCGAAGAGGAGACGCTTGATGTGGATGAAGCTTTTCGAGCCGCCCCCCTCCACCATGTAAGCGGCCAGGGTGAATGGCGCCCCGGCGAAGCCGATGACGGGGACCGCGTCCGACAGCGCCGCGCGGGTGCGGCGGATGGCCTCGGCGACGAAGCCGGTTTCCGCTTCCGGGTCCGGAATGGCGAGCCGTCTGATGTCGGTCGCCGTTCGCAGGGGACTCGGGAAGTGGGGCCCCTTGTCGCCCAGTTCCAGCTCCATCCCCATGGCCTCCACGGGGATGAGGATGTCCGAGAAGACGATGGCGGCGTCGACACCCAGTCGCGTCACGGGCTGCACCGTCACCTCGGCGGCGAGCTCGGGCGTCTTGCAGAGCTCGAGGAACTCCACCTTCTCGCGGATGGCGCGGTACTCGGGGAGGTAGCGGCCGGCTTGCCGCATAATCCACACCGGGGTGACGTCGACAGGCTGGCGGCGCGCGGCGCGGAGGAGACGGTCATTCACGGGCGGTGCAGCCTAGCGCCCCGGCGGGAGTCGGCGCGGTCGAAATATGCGGCCACAGACTCACCGCAGCGACCCTCGCGGCCTGCCTCCCCACCGAGTGCGGTTGCCGGCGCGTCCTTGACACCCCGGCAAGTCCGCCAGTATGAGCCGCCCGCTGCACGTTGTAGGGTGGAAAAGGAGTCGGGCGGGTAGCTCAGCGGTAGAGCATCGCCCTTACAAGGCGAGGGTCACAGGTTCGACCCCTGTTCCGCCCAAGTCGTCGTCGTGCTGGGGAGTTAGTTCAGCTGGTTAGAACGCCGGCCTGTCACGCCGGAGGTCACGGGTTCAAGTCCCGTACTCCTCGCTGTCCAAGCCTCTGAAGTCGCGAGAGTTTTTTGAGCGATTTTGGAGCCCACCTGTCGTGCGTCGCCCGCACGCAGCAAGGATGCAGCGTGCTGCAAGAAGCCGCGGCCCTCCCGTCTTGGTGACGCCACCGCGGGACGGAGGGCTACCCGCAAGTCGTCTGGCAACCCGTAATTTCGAGTGAAAAGCTGTTCGAGGTCGTCGTGTAGGTACCGGCGTCCGTCGTTGTCACGGTCCAGGTGGGTGCGTCGGTACAGCTAATGTCACAGGGCGCTGTTCCGCAACAGATGGTCCCGTTGGTGAGGTCGAGCACCGAGGTTGTCGCACCTGGCGCGACGTTGACGTTGGGGGTGAGGGTGTAGCTGCCGTTGAGATTGCAGGCCCCGGTGGGCGGGGACGCTAGGGCGACAGTGGTCACCGTCACTGTGTTGCACGAGCCATTGGTCATCTCCACGTTCGTCATGAACGTTTGCCCGCAGCTGGCAATGGTCGCGGGGGCGGTGGCGCTAATCGAAATCACGCCGCCGGGAATGCACACGTTGCTCGCCAGGGCAATTCCTCCCGCGAGACGACTTCCGGCGGCAATGCTGAGCGGCTGGGTCGCACCCGCGAACGTCAAAACGCCGTTCACCGCGGTGAGGGGATAATAGTAATCCGAGCCCGACGCTTCAACGACGAAGACATAGTTCCCGTTGGGGGCGGCGGTGCCGAGGCTATTGAGGTTGAGGGTGAAGCCCGGAACCGAGGGAAGCGTGAAGGCGTACGGGGCACTCAGAGTGAAGCCAAAAATGTAGGGCCCCCCTGGCAGCACGGAAATGTCCGAGCTGCGCCGGTGCAAGGACGCTTGGCGGGCTCGTGGCAAAAGGCCTTGCTCAAACGCGACACTCGCTCCGGAAAGGACGCTGAGCGTCAGGTCTCCGGTTTGACCCGCCGGGACTGTGGTGATCTGCGGCAGACTGATGTTCCCCGTGACAGGTCCGCTGTTTGGCGGCACCGGAATGTTTTGCGACTGCGTGCTTGGAACGACGCTGACCATCACTGGCGTCGTCGGATTGCTGCCACTGTCCGGGGTGCCGTTGCTGCTGCTGCTGGAGCAGGCCCCCAACGCGCCGAAGGCCAACAACGCCAACAAGCCACGGCCAGCAGTGGCCTCCAGCCAACCTGAGGTCGCCTCGCACCTAGCCTCGCACCTAGTAGTCGGTCGCATCTTCATCCCCTCGTCTCCCCTAGGGGGCCTTGGCAAAGGCGCGCGAGCCCCTCTCGCAATGGCAGCTAAGCGCACCTAGCGGTCTCTTGGAACTGTTTCCCCCCTGCGCCGCAGGGTGCGTCGCCCACGGCCCAGCAGGGCTTGGCCAGGCCTCTCCCAAAGGCAGACCCTCCGCCCTTCGGCCGGCGCCTCAGTAGAAGTGCTCGCCTTTGGTCGCTTTCTCACGCAACAGCGCTGCCTGCTCAAAGCGCGGCCCCAACTTCGACGCCAGGGACTCAAGGCGTGAGGCCAGCGCCGCTGGGCCAAAGGCGTCCGCAAAGCGGAAGGGGCCGCCTCGAAAGGGCGGAATCTCGAGGCCAAACACCGCGCCCAGTCCCCGTCCCGCGGGCTCCTTAGAATCCCTTCCTCGAGACACCGGACGGCTTCGTCGACGAGACGGTGCACTCGCAAAACGCGGAAATTCACCGTACCGCTCGGAGGCCTCGGATGCTGTTGAGGTACACTCACGGCCCCCCTCAAGCGCTGGCGGGAGGGTGGGGGGCAAGTTGACGCCGAAGTCGAGACGTTTGATGTCGGGGAACGTCAACGCGGTGAAGAGCGCCGGAAAGTAGAGGCCCGCATCGAGTGCCCCTTGTGCCTGAGCAAGAATGGCTTCCAAAGGATTCATCGCGCGCCGGGGTGAGCTGCGGCCGGTTGATGACCAGCGCCCAGCGTTGCGTCCGGAATGGCCGCCGGCGCGATGCCGGCCTGTGGGCTCAGTGGAGGACCAGCACTGGAATCTTGGTGTGCGTCAGGACCTTGTTGGTCTCACTGCCGATCAACAGACCCTGCACGCCGCGCCGTCCGTGGGAGGCCATTACGATCAGATCGCAACCCCGCTTCACGGCGGCCCGGATAATCGACTCGTATGGTTGACTGTTAGTCTCCGAGATGCACTCGAAGGTCACCCCGGCCTGCTTCGCGGACCTGGCGATCACCGCGAGCGCTGCCTCGGCTTGGGCCCGGGAGTGCGTGCCGTACTGCTCCTCGGTGTCGGTGACCATCTCCACACCGGCTGCGAGAACATGAAACGGTGAGATGACGTGAAATCCCGTAACGCGGGCGCCGATGCTCTTGGCGAAGCTGATGCCTTGCAGTACCGCGGCTTCGGACAGCGGGGAGCCGTCGGTGGGGAGGAGGAGGTGCTTAAACATGATCGACTCCTTTACGTAACATAAGCCTCCAAGAGGCGAGCGCAAGGGTTGCCGATGTGCACGGTTCCGTCGCGAAAAGCCCCTTCACGCAGTCTTGGCGACCGGAATGCGCGTCGCCCGGGCTGCCTCGATGAGGGCCGCGCCGTCGATTGTGACGTCCTGCTGGACGATGCGCACTGCAGCGGCTTGCACCAATGGCGGGAGCAGAAGCAACAAGACTGCGACGAGTATTCGCATTTGGTCCCCCCTGAGCACCAGTGCCGACGTGGACGCCCCGCCCCTTGCAGAGCCCGAGTGGCCTGCCACGACAGGACGGGAGTCAAGCAAACCTGCGCTACGCTCGGGTCCGTGCGTCTGACGCCGGGGACTCGAGTCGGCCCTTATGAAGTAGTCGCTCTCCTGGGGGCGGGAGGGATGGCCGAGGTGTACCGGGCGAAAGACACCCGGCTGGGCCGGGACGTGGCCATCAAAGTGGTGTCCGAGGCCCTGGGCACGGACGCAGCCGTTCTAGAGCGATTCGAGCGCGAGGCAAGACTGGCCGCCTCGTTGGCTCACCCAAACGTCGTTGCCCTCCACGACATTGGCTTCCACGACGGGAAGCCCTACTTCGTCACCGAGTTGCTCCAGGGCGAGACCCTGCGGGAGCGCCAGGCGAAGGGCTTCATTCCACTGGCCAAGGCCCTGGAGTGGGCCGCGCGGACGTCTCTGACTCGCCAACGGCCCACCGCGAGCTCGCCCTCGGACGCCCGAGCTGACACCCCTGCCACGCCCGTCAGGCTTCCCATTCAGAGCAGCAGCCGCAGCCGACGGCACACCACGAACGGCCGGACCGCCAGCAGCGCGGGTCGGAGGTCCCCAGGAGTGGGAGCCCGCCCGGACCCTTTGCTGGTAGCCCTGACGACCGCGGGGACGCGATCGGACGCCCGCGCTGTCAGGACTCGCCACGCCCGTCCGGTTCGGCCGGAGGACCGCGCCGTGTAGGCTGCCAGCCCGTGCTCCTGCGCCTATCAAGCGATTTCCGCCGTGCGATGGACCTGTCGCTGGTGCTGGAACAGGAGGGCATCCCCCACGAGCTGCGCCGCTTGGGAGAAGCGCACTGGGCGCTCCAGATTGACGACACAGACGCGGCGCGGGCGGAGGCCGCGGTCGCCGCGTTCGAGCAAGAGAACCCGCCGGAGGTGCGCCGTCCCGAGGTGGTCCACCCCACAACGGGAGCGGTCGCCTCGGGGGTCGTGTTCTCGCTTGCGCTGCTGACGATGTACGTCCGGACGGGTCCGGAGTCGGCCAGCTCACCCTGGTTCGAGCGGGGGAGCGCGGACGCGGCCGCAATCCTCCGCGGCGAGTGGTGGCGATCGGTCACCGCGCTCACCCTGCACGCGGACGCTGCTCATGCCGCCGGCAACGCCGTGCTGGGCGGGCTCCTCCTGGCGCTGCTCGCACGCTCAGTCGGCCCCGGGATGGCGAGCGCCCTGATGCTGCTCTCGGGCGTCGCAGGAACCTTGGCCGCCGCCGGGCTCACGCGCCACGACTTCGTGTCCATTGGCGCCTCGACGGCCGTCTTCGGTGCCCTGGGCGCGCTGGCAGCCTTGCCGCGCGAGGATCGCCGCGCCTGGATGCCCCTGGCTGGCGGGCTGGCGCTGCTTGCATTCCTGGGAACATCGAAGCGCGCCGACCTCGCCGGCCATCTCTGCGGATTTCTTTCCGGGGTGCTGGCCGGCGCGGCAGTGTCGCTCCTGCCGCCGCTGCGGAGCCGGGCCACGCAGGCGTTTCTCGCCGTCACCGCGGGGTCGGTCCCGGTGGCCGCCTGGGTCGCCGCGTTTCGGTGAACGTCGGAACAAGCGGGGGGCTCCTCCTGACGGCCTCCCCACCGGCTCGAACTTCGACGTGCCCGGGTGGCACGTCCAGCCCCGGCCTCGCCAGTCTCGACAGCCGTGCTGTCCAGCGGCCGGCGCCGGAATGGCTCCAAAGCGGGGTGAACCGGCTTCACTTCGGAAGGCCTTGGTGAACCTCTTGTCGCCGTCCGACATGTCCAGCACGACGAAGCGGACGTTGAGGCGGCTGGCCGCTGGCGCATGGTTCCCAGCGCGTCAGGACCTGAAAACCGACCCGCTGACGCGCTTCATGCTGACAGTGCCGAAAAAAAGCTCTGGTGCTCAACCTGCCCGACACCATCAAGGCAGGCACTCCGCTGAGCGTTGTGCTGCAGCGCGGAGCCGGCACTGCCACGCTGGTGCTGCGAGTTGAGACGGCGAGATGGACAGCAGTTCAATGACGCTTGGAACTAGACCGGCCGTAATTCAGTCCAGCAGCACTTCGCGCTGACGGGCGTAGTCGAGTCGTACAAGGAGGCATGACCCCTCCCGCTGCCAAGGCGACCACGGCGTGCCCCCGCCTGCCCCAAGGGCACTGTCACAAGCTGTCACAGCCTTTTCCCATCGGCTGGAGAATGGTCGAGGGGGGTAGTGGGTAGTTGAAGCGAAGGCGGTGACAGCTTGTGACGACCCGAGGCGGCCCCACCGGGCCGAGGAGACGAGGTACTGTCTTGCAGAGTCCCGAGGGGATGCATGGCCGAATCAAATTCCGAGAACGCGGGTCAGGATGAGACCCTGGCCTCCGGGCAGAGGGTCACCGCCGCCGTGTCTCCGGAGTCTGACGGCCCAGGGCGACTCGGCCCTTACCGACTTCTGGAACTCATTGGCGAGGGTGGCATGGGGGAGGTGTGGCTCGCCGAGCAGCTCGAGCCCCGGCGTAAGGTGGCCATTAAGGTCATCAAAGCGGGCATGGACACCAAACAGGTGGTGGCGCGCTTCGAGTCCGAGCGCCAGGCCCTGGCTCTCATGGACCACCCCGCCATCGCCAAGGTGTTCGACGGCGGGAGTACGCCCGAGGGCCGGCCTTACTTCGTCATGGAGTACGTGGCGGGCGTCCCGATTACGGAGCATTGCGACACGCACAAGCTGTCCACCACGGCGAGGCTCGAACTCTTCACCGAGGTCTGCGAGGGGGTTCAGCACGCTCACCAGAAGGCCATCATCCACCGGGACTTGAAGCCGTCGAACATTCTCGTGTCGCTGGTGGATGGGAAGGCTCAACCCAAGATTATTGATTTTGGCATCGCCAAGGCCACCGGCTACCGGCTCACCGAGAAGACGCTCTTCACCGAGTTGGGCGCCATCATCGGCACGCCCGAGTACATGAGTCCGGAGCAGGCCGACCTCACCGGACAGGACGTGGACACGCGGACGGACGTCTACTCGCTGGGTGTCCTCCTCTATCAGCTTCTCACCGGGGAACTGCCATTCGGCTCGAGAGACTTGCGGTCCTCCAGCTATGAGGAGCTGCGCCGAAAGCTGAGAGAGGTGGAGCCTCCTCGGCCCAGCACCAAGCTCAGCACCCTGGGGGATGGCGCGGCGCTCACCGCGAAATGCCGAAGCACCGACCCGGGCGCACTCCGACACCAGCTGGAGGGAGACCTCGACGCCATCACCATGAAGGCGCTCGAGAAGGAACGCGCTCGGCGGTACGGCACGCCGTCGGAGTTTGCCGCAGACATAGGGAGGCACCTCCGCAACGAGCCGGTGCAGGCCCGGCCGCCCAGCGTCGCGTACCGCGTCGGGAAATACGTCCAGCGCCACCGCGTGGGAGTGGGGGCGGCCGTCGGTCTGGCCGTGCTCTTGGTGTCATTCGCGGTCCTCATGGCAATTCAGGCACGGCAGACCGCTTTGCAGAGGGATAGGGCCAACGCCGAGAGAGACCGGGCCGATCGTGAGCGCCAGGCGTCGGAGAAGGTCTCGGCGTTCCTGGCCAACATGCTGGGGACGTTGAAGCCGGAGGCGCTGGGCACTGCGCTCTGGAAGGACCTGCACCAGGGCGTCGCGACGACGCGGCGCAGTCGCGGCGCATCCGACCAGGAGGTGGCGAAGGCCATCGCCTCGCTCGACGAAGACCTTCGCGGGGTGAGCCCGACCCAGACGGCGCTTCACCTCCTGGACGCGCAGGTCCTCGACCGGGCCGGGAAGACCGTCGAGCGAGAGATGGGCTCCGACCCGAGGACCGCCGGGAGCCTGGAATTCACTCTGGGGAAGACCTACCGCAATCTCGGTCTCTACAAGCAGGCCGAGGAACACGCCCGGCGCGCAGTGGAGATCCGACGCCGCGCCTTTGGTGTCGAAAACCTGGACACCCTGCAGGCCATGAACATACTGGCTGTCGTTTATTATTACGAAGCGAATTACGGCGAGGCAGAGAAGCTCGACCAAGAGACCCTCGTCGCCAAACGACGGATGCTCGGACCGGAGCACCCCGAGACCCTCCAGTCGATGAACAACCTTGCAATCGTCTACGACGCCGAGGGGCGCTACGACGAGGCCCTCAAGCTCGACCAGGAAACCCTAGACGTGAAACGACGTGTCCTGGGGCCGGACCACCCCGACACGCTCAATTCGATGAACAACCTCGGAGTGGTCTATTTCGACAAGGGCGACTACGAGAAATGCGAAGAGCTCATGCGCGAGGTGCTCGAGAATCAGGCGCCGGGTGCTTCCAGACCGACCGGAAACGCTGGACTCCATCAACAATCTCGCTGAGGTTTACAACGCTCGGGGCCGTTATCGGGAGGCTGAAGCGCTCTATCGCGAATCTCTGGAGGCAAAGCGCAGGGTCCTCGGGCCGGAGCATCTGGCGGCGCTCCAGACGGCGCAGAACCTCGCCGACGTGTATGCGGCGGAGGGTCGCCATGAGGAGGCCGAGAAGCTCTCTCGCGAAACCGTGGCAATTTCACGGCGGGTGCTCGGCGCGGACCACTCCCTGACTCTCGTGATGATGGGCAGCCTCGCTCGCGACTATGCCGACGAGCATCGGTACCCGGAGGCAGAGCGGCTCGCGAGCGAAGTGCTCGAAACCTCTCGGAGGGTGCTCGGTGCTGATCATCCGAGCACGCTGGCAGCCCTCTCACGGCTGGCAGACGTCGACAATGCCCAGGGTCTCTTCGCAAGGGCGGCGCCACTGGCCCAGGAGGCGCGCGCCGGATACGAGCGCATCGGGAGCAAGACCGGCCCGGGCTTGGGGAACGCCCGCGCCGCGCTCGGCCGCGCACTAACCGGTCTGAAGCGCTACTCCGAGGCCGAGGCCGAGTTCCTCGGCGCGGAGGGACTCCTGTCCGCCGGCAAGGGCCGGGACTACAAGCAATGTCTCGAATCGGTGGTGGAGATGTACCGCGCCTGGGACAGGTCCGAGCCCGACAAGGGCCACGCCGCACAGGCGGAGACGTGGAAGGCGAAGTTGGACAGTCCTCAATGAAGGTGACGGTGCGGTCGTCACCATCGCCTAGCGACCGCGAGGTGCCGCCGGGCTGAGGTCGCCCCGCACCCAGGGCTATGCGGGCGGCCGCAACTGTGTTTGGTTCCTTGGGTGTGGGAGCTAGAAGCACCCGCACGGTCATTGGTGGTAGAGGTACGAGGACGGCAGGGCAGGAAACCCCTCGCCAGACCGAAAGGTGTCCTCGGCAGTAGAGGGACGGCGCGAGGGCAAGCGGAACCCCTCAGTCCAAGGTTGGCGTTTTCCAGAAGGCTGGCGTGCACTACGCGCGTTCGCAACGTTCGCACGGGTTCAAGTCCCGTACTCCTCGCTTCGCTGTTGCTCTAGGGCCTCGGAATAGCCTGACGGCCCCTGCCTTCTCCAGCATTTCTCCACGGGCGAGGCGCCGGGCGTCCATCCTCCTCGCCGAGGAATGAAACGCGTACTGAGCTACGCTTCCCGCCGTGCTTCGCGTCGCTCGGTCCTGCGGTGTTGCTTCAGCCGCCAGGTCGGGCGCGCTTCGAGATTCGCTGCACTCTCGGTCCGCTATCTCACGCCCAGGGTGACGAGAAGCTCGTCCAGTTGCTCGAACGTCTCGGGCATCGCACCCTCCATCCCGGCGGCGACGCGTCGAGAGCTTCCTTCGAGGGATAGAGTTCGTGCACGACCAGCAGCGTCTTGCCGCCTTTTTCCTCGAAGGTCACCGTGGTGACGGCACCGTCGTCACTTTCCTCATTGGTCCAGACGAGGCGCGAGTGCGGTATTACTTCGAGGTACGTGCCGAAGAACGCCATGGGCTCTGAGGCACCGTGCGCGAAACACGAAACGGTACCTGCCCCCGACACGAACATCCGCCTCGCAGGAAAGCAGGGACATGCCCATCGACTTCGGCACCCACCACCGCTTGAACAGCTCGGGCTTGGTCCACGCCTCGAACACGATGCGCGCCGGGCCGTTGAAGGTTCGCGTGACGACGAGCTCACGCTCGGACTTCCGTTCCACCGTCGTGCGGTTCTTCATGGGGGTGGGCTCACTCTCTCTTCTTGCGTCCATCGACCTTCTCCTTCCGTTTCAGTTCCTCGACAACCTTGTCCAGCTCGTCGAAGCGTGCGTCCCAGAGCTGGCGGTACCTCTCGATCCATGCCGCCTCTTCCTCCAGTCGGCGCAGGCCGAGCTTGCAGGTCCGCACGCGCCCGACCTTCTCCGTGGTGACGAGCCCCGCCTGCTCCAAGACGCCGACATGCTTCTTCATGCCCGTGAGGGTCATGTGGAACTTCTCGGCAAGGTCCGTGATCGAAGCGTCTGCACGCCCGAGCTGCTCCAGAACGCCGCGTCGGGTGGCGTCCGAGAGCGCGGCGAACGAGGCATCGAAGCGGGTCCGGTGTATACTGAACCATATGGTTCAGTATGTAACACACGGATTGGCGGCATGCAAGGGGAGGCCGAGCGCGCGCTGCGTTGCCGGCCGCCTTCACCCCTAAATCGACCCCATTAAAGCGACGTGTCATCGGGGGCTGGCAAAACCGCACCCCAAGGGTTCAAGTTCCCGTACTCCTCCGTTGCTCTAGGGCTGCGGATTCGCTGCGTCTTCAGTCTGGCGACGCTGGGCCCAGGTCCTTCCTTCTCCAGTATTTCTATTTCTTCACTCGCGGAGGCAACCCACGCTGCATTCCCTTGGGACGGAACGACGGCACGCGCATTGGGCATTGCGCTATGCTCAGGGCTCCCACACCTCGCGCAGAAGGCGCAGGAAGTTTCCCCCGAGTACCTTGGCGATTTGAAGGCTGGAGTAACCGCGCGCGCTCAGGAGCGACGCCAGACGCTCGAAGCGGTTTGCCACGTTGAGGTCTGGGATAAAGGTGTACACATTCGCATCTTCGCCAGGCGCCGCGATGCCCAGCTTCTTGCGCTCATTCACCTCGTCGGCAAACTTCCTCTGGAATTCCGGCGTCACCGCCACGGGCGAAATGGAGCCGTCCGTCCCGACGCCTACGTGGTCTTCCCCACAGACATCCAAGGCGTGCTGGAGGTGGCGGAGGACGTCCTCGGCCAGTGGCTGCCCTTGGGTGCGCAGGTATGGCATGAGGTAGATGCCCACGTAGCCGCCGCGCTCTGCCAGCTTGCGCAACTCGGCGTCGGTCTTGTTCCGAGGGTGCGGCGCAACGGCGGCACAGCCTGTGTGCGAGATGGCCACCGGCTGCCTCGAAGCGTCGATGGCCTCCAGGGTGGTGCGCTCACCGGCATGGGAAAGGTCCACCAGCGCCCGGCGGGCGTTCAGCCGGGCGATAAGCTTCCGCCCAAATTCGGAAAGCCCCGCGTTACCGGGCTCCATGCAGCCGTCCCCGACGAGATTACGGCGGTTGTACGTGAGCTGAAAAATCCGGACGCCTAGGTTCCAGAAGGTGTCCACGCGCTCTAAGTCCTCGCCCAAGGGCGTCGTGTCCTGAAAGCCGTAAATGAGTCCCAGCCGGCCGCTGCGTTTAGCGGCGACGACATTGGCCGCCGTGCGGACTTCCAGAAGAACGTCGGGGTGCGCCGCCACTTGCGCACTCCAGTAGGCCAGATTGCGGATGGTTCTGTCGTAGTCGAGCGCGTAGCTGCCCACTCCGCTGACGGTGAGATTCACGGCCGTAAGGCCAGAGGCTTGGACGTCCGAGAGGGCGACGGCGCTGAGGGGCGCGAAGTCGTCACTGCCATAGACACCCGGGCCGCCGAGCGAATCGATGACCACCGCCTCGCGGTAGCCGGGCCAGCCGGTCGCCTTGGCAGGCGCGGCACGCACGGCACCGCGCCACAGGGAGGCCGTGGACGCGATCCCCAACAGGGATAGAAAGGTGCGGCGCGGGAAGAGACGCGACATGGGGCGCCCAGGCATGTTCTCACGTGTGGCCAAGAAAGGGGGCGGCACCTTGCCCCAAACCGCGGTACGAAGACCCCTGGGGCGCCTGGCTTGCCCTGCGGTCGCGAGGTTCTAGGCCAGGACTCTTGTCCGCCCTGCGGGAGGGCTCTAGATGCGAACCAAGTCCGTGGACGCTTGGGTCTGCCTCGTCGTCGCGACCGTTTCGGGGTCGGCGTGGGCGAAGCCGGAGGACGTGGGACCCGGGTACGACATTGCCATGAGCCGGATGGTGCCCATGCGGGATGGCGTTGAGCTCGAAGCATGGATTACCAAGCCCTCCCACCTCCAAGGGAAGGCGCCCGCCATCCTAACCCTCACCCAGTACGACATCGATGACGAGCGCCGGGGCGGCCCCCGGGGGGAGGCGGCGGGCTTCGCCAAGCGGGGCTACGTCTTTGTCCAGGTGCTGGTGCGTGGGCGCGGGCGCTCGGGGGGCGTCAAGAGCGACAACATCGGGCTCCAAGTGGGGCGCGACGGGTACGACGTCGTCGAGTGGATTGCGTCCCAGCCGTGGAGCGATGGGCACGTCTTCACCTTCGGCGGCTCTTACGTGGGCATGACGCAGTGGCGCATCGCCGCGCAGCACCCCCCGCACCTCACCGCCATCGCCCCCTACGTGCCGATTTACCCGGGCTGGGACATCCCCAACACCAACGGCATTCCCCAGGCGTGGACAACCGTCATCCTGGGACTCGTCTCTGGACGACAGCTCAACAACGGCTTCGCTGCAAACCCCGCCTACTGGATGGGGAAGATGCTCGAGCACTATGCCGCCCAGCGGCCCTTCTCCGAATTGGACGAGGCCATGGGCATTGCCGCCGACGATTGGTGGATGCAGGACGCGCGCGGAAAGAGGCTGTCCTTCTTCAAGATGTGGCTCGACCACCTGGGCGACGAGGCTTTCAACCTCGCGGCAGAACCCAGAGCCCAGGACTACACCCGGATGGATTTCCCCGTCCTCACCGTGACGGGCTTCTTCGACGACGACCAGCCGGGCACGCTTCGCTACTACCGCGGTTACGTGGCCCACGCGCCGGCCGCAGCGGTGCGTCGCCACTTCTTCGTCATCGGTCCGTGGAACCACGGCGGCACCCAGAAGCCGAGCAAGGAAACCGACGGACTCGCTGTAGCCGACGCCGCAGTCTTGGACATGACGAAGCTCCACGCGGACTTCTACGACTGGGTGCTGGGGCGCGGGCCGCAGCCCGCCCTCCTCCGCAACCGCGTTTCGTATTTCATGATGGGCGCAGACGAGTGGCGCTATGCCGCCAGCCTCGAGGCCGCGTCCTCGGGCAAGGAGGAAACCCTCTTCTTGTCGGCCCCAGAGGGCACGCCCGAGGACGTCTTCCATTCCGGGCGGCTGCTACCGAAGGCGCCATCCGCCGAGCCTCCGGCGATGCTCGTCAGCGATCCGCGGGAGCTTCCGGAATTGGAGGTAGCCAAGAACGCCCGTGCCGAGGACCTCACGAGCCAATTCCGCGCATTCCAAAAGCGCGCCCTCAACTTCCACTCCGAACCCTTTGAGAGGGACACGGAGGTGGCAGGCCACATTCGCCTCACCCTCATCGTCCAGGCCGACGCCCCCGACTTCGACCTCTGGGCACAGCTCTTGGTGGTGTTTCCGGACGGTTCGGCGGTGCACCTGGGCGAGGACATCCGGCGCGCGCGCTTCCGCCACAGCCCTTTCCAGCAGGAGCTCCTCAAGCCCGAGGAGGTGGTCGAGATTCCGTTCGAGTTTCTCTGGACGGCGCGGAGGATTCCGGCCGGAGCGCGGCTCCGTCTCACCGTAGCGCCCCTCAACTCGCCCAACTACCAAAAGAATTACAACAGCGGCGGGCGCATGGGGTACGAGACGCTGAAGGACGCGCGGACGGCCCACATTCGCCTCTTCCACGACGGCGCCCATGCAAGCCGGCTGATGCTGCCCTTGGCTGCCCCGCCGGCTAGCTCCGCCCCTTAGCGAGGCCGCTTCCCGCCGCCAAACGTGACGGCTGTTACGCCCGCGGCCGGGTCAACCGGGATGGTCAGACTTACGTTTTGGGAAGTTCCGGCCTTTAGAGAGAATGGCGACGCTGGGGGGCGTGGTCGCACCAGACGGAAGGAAGCCATAAGCCGGGCGTCGCAGGCGCTGGCCAGCATGCAGCCGCCTGCCACCGCGTGGCCGTTGACCGCCGCCACGATCGGTTTGGGGTGCGAGAACAGCTCGCGCTAGAGCGCGGTGAACTGGTGGAGGAAGCGAGTAAATTTCTCGGCCGGATAGTCGAAGAAGTGGGGCACGTCGAACCCGAAAGAAAGGAAGTTGCCGCTTCCGGTGAGCACCGTTCCACGCACGGTGGGATTTTCCGCCAGTTGGCGCAGGCACGCGGAAAGCTCCCCCACCAGTCGCTCCTCCAGGGCGTTGACCCTGCCGCGCTGGAGCGTCATCTCGGCGATTCCCTGGTCGACGGACACCCGGACGTCCATGGCGGCCTCCACTTTGGTGCGTGTTATTTATCCATCCCGCGGCCCGAGCCGCCCGAACGTCGTCGCCCTGTACGCCGTCGGTCTCCACGAGAACAAGCCGTACTTCGTCACCGAGCTTCTTCATGTAAGCGGGGCGCTCAATCGCGCCATTTCGGCTTTCGTTTTTCGACGAATGCCCCCACGCCTTCTTGTCCGTCGTCGGACAGCATGTTGGCGGTAATGACGTCGCTCGCGTCTGCGTACGCTGCTTCCAAATGTTGCTCCAGCTGCCGGTAGAAGAAGCGCTTGCCCGCAGCAACGACAGCGCGCGGCTTCTCCCTGAGCTGCAGAGCCAGCTCCGCCACGGCCGAGTCCAGCGCCGCCGGCGGCGCGATCCGGTTGAGGAGTCCCCACGCGAGCGCGGTGGGCGCATCGATGAAGGCGCCGGTGAGCAGCATTTCAAAGGCGCGCTTTTGCGACACGTTGCGCGACACCGGGACGCCCGGGGTCGCGCAGAAGAGACCAAAGTTGATGCCGGACGTCGCAAACCGTGCATCCTCCGCCGCGACGGCGAGATCGCAGGCGGCCACCAGTTGGCACCCCGCCGCGGTGGCGATGCCGTGGACTTTCGCGATCACCGGCTGCGGGATGCGCCGGATGGACAGCATCACATCGCAGCATCGGCGAAAGAGCTTGGCGATGAATTCCTTGTTCGAGTTGGCCAGCATTTCCTTCAAGTCGTGCCCTGGGCAGAAGGCGCGGCCTGCGCCGGCAAGCACGACGACGCGCACGGTCGAATCCGCAGCGATGGCGTCGAGCGCAGCCTGCAATTCGGCCAGCATGGCACCGTTGAGGGCGTTGAATTGCGCGGGCCGATTCAAGGTCAGCGTCGCCACGCCAGCCTCGTCGCTCCGCAGGACGAGCTGTTGAACCGCGGTTTCCAATGAGGCACTCATCTGCCAACCTCCTCTTCGACAGGCGCTGCGGCCAGGGTGCGACAGATCAGGATGGAACTCCTTATATGTTTTACCGCCGGCAAGCGCTCGCCACGCCGTCCGCTCGGGCCCCGCCAACGTCTGGGGCGTAGCGAGCTCGGGCATACGTGAGATGGCCGTGGGCTGGAACGGGACAGTACGAACCCGGCCCTGAGCCCGTCTGAGGCAGGGACTCAACGACGCCACTTCGGTAGATGAGGCCTCCCCTGGCTTGGTGGACACCCGAGGAGGTTGCTCCATGTCCACCACAGCGGGGCGAGCAAGGCGGACGTCCGCCCGGTCGCCCAGGACTTGCGGGCAGCGTTCGCATTTGACGGTGGATGCACCTTGGAGGAGAACACCACCTACTGGGAGGGGGCTCCATGTCCATGCGCACGTCTGCGGCTGCCGCCGTGGTCTTGGTCAGCAGCGTGGTCGTTGGGATGGCGCCAGCTCCTGCTCGCGCCGCCTCGCCTTCAGTCTCCAGCGAGACCCCGCCGTTCTCGCTCACCCTGCAGGGCGCGGCCAGCCTCGGCACGTACGAAGCGGCGCTGACCTGGACGCTGATCCGGCTCATCCGGGCCGAGCGTCTGCTGGGGGACCGACAGCGCACCCGGCTCAGTCTCGAGGCGCTCTCCGGGTCTTCAGCGGGCAGCGTCAACGCCCTCCTCTCCGCCGCGCTCTGGTGCGAGGCGGAGGACGAGGTGGGCGACCTGTCGGTCGACCGAAACCTCCTCCGCGACTCCTGGCTCTCGGTGGGACTGGACGAGCTTCTCCCCGATGACCCGGGGCTCTACATCCGCGGCGACGGGCTCCTCGCCTCCTCCGCCTTCTCCCCGATCGTGGAGAGCGTCCAGAGCCGTGTCTTCTCCAAGACGGGAATCCGGTTCCGGCCCGGATGCCGCGTCCCCATTGGCTTCACCGTGACCCGGGTCGTCCCGGAGCTGAGGACGGTCTCGGGGCTGCGAGTTCAGTCGCAACAGGCGGTGGTCCCGCTCATCTTCGAAGTGGATGCCGCCGGGGTGGCGCGACTCCGCCGCGACACCAGCCTCCCTTTCTCCCAAACCCTCGCCGATTCGGCGACACTGGCAGAGACCATCGACGCCTCCGGTGCGTTCGTCCCGCCGGACGAGGCGATCCAGGCGCTGCTTGCCTCGGCAGCGTTCCCCCTCGCCTTCGGAGCGCGGCCCCTGTGCGAGTGCCGCCTGGCCTGTGGCGACGGTCAGCGCGAAGTGACTGCGGCGGAGTGCCCCGGGCCGGTGCCCGGCAAGCCCCTCAGCAGACTGAGCTGCTCGGCGTACAGCGCCAGGTATGCTGGCCAGCCGTTCAAGCTCTGTCGGAGCAACTTCCTCGACGGTGGGTTCCTGGACAACGCACCGGTGGGGCTGGCCGTCGAGCAGGCGGAGGCCTTCGCTCTGCCTCGAACCCTCTACCCCCTCTCCGTGCTTCTCGTGGATCCGGAGGTACGCCGGCCGAGGCCAAATCCGGCTCCCACGCCGGAGAGGGGTGCCCAGGGGATCACCGACGCGGTGGTGCTGGCCAATGACCTGGTGACCACGGCGCGAGAGCAGCGCCTCGCCGAGGCCGTCGCCTCCCGGCACTGGAATCTTTCCACCCGGACACTCCTGCGGCGATCGGCATCGGCGCTCGCTGCCTACGGCTCGATCGTCCCGCCGCTGCTGGACCCGCGGGCAACCCAGGCCGACGAAGCGGAGCCGCCAGTCTGGAGACCGAGGAGCGAGGACCGCGGAGCATTCGGCCGCTTGCTCGACCGTTGCCTTCGCCGCCGCCCGCCCTCGGCCTCGGAGCTGGAGGTCTGTGCAGCGGCAGTCGAGGGCCACGACGGGAGCAACCTCGTGCTCGATGCCGGCGCTCGTGCAGCGGGCACGACACCGCTGTCCCCAGACGAGGCACTCCACCTGGCAGAGGCGCTTCCGCCCTTTATCGACGGTCTGGCAAGCGCGGGAGCTGGAACCGGCCTCTCCCAACAGTCGACCGTTGCGGCGGGGGCGCTGGCATTTCTCGCGGACGAGCTGCTCCATTACGTGGGGCAGGTGACGGACGAGACGGCTCTGCGACGGATGCGCGCCGCATGCCTGCGGTCGGCGCTCGCGGTGAAAGCCCTCCCCGGGCGGGCGATCCAGGTTTCCCGCATCGTCCTCACCGGCGCCGTCCGACAGCTGACCGCTCCGGGAGTGGCGCCAGCCCTCTCCGCCGCGGCGACGCAGGCGCTGGCGACGCTCGACACGGCCTCGACCGCCCAGCTGGTCGCCGGAGGGCTGTTCGGTCCCCTCCAGGAGGCCCTCTCAGCCGTTCCCCGGGAGAGCCTCTCCGAAGCGGCGCTCGATGCCGCGCGCAGGCTCTCCCTGCTCGGTCAGCTGCGACCTCGGATCGCCAGCCTGGGCGACGCCGCGGTGCGCATCTCACAGGATGCGGACGAAATCGAATCGGATGCCCGCGGCCAGAGGCGCCTGTTCGTCGCCACGCGTTTCAGCCCACTGGCGGGCGCGAAGCTGGAGCACTTCGCCGGGTTCATGGACCGTCCGTTGCGTGAGCTCGACTACTACACCGGCATCTACGAGGCCCTGCATGCGACCGCCAGCCGCGCCTGCTCCGAGCAGGACCCCTACCTCACTGGCCGACCGATGCCGCTGCTCAAGCAAGACGGGAGCTGGGAGCTCGACGCGTCCCAGGAACAGACCCAGCGATGCTACGGCGTGGCGATGGGGAGCTTCATCGAGTACCTCCAGATCCTCGCTTCCCCCAAGGCGGGGCCGGTGGTGCTGGCGCTCGCGCGCCGCGAGCTCTCGGCGTGGCTGGGGAGCTCGAGTGCGGCCGACCGCCTCGCGTCGACGCCGGAGTGGAGCTGGCTCGGTCCGACGCCGCCCGACCTGCGCAAGCTCGGGTCGATGGGCACGGCCCTCGCGGTGCTCCTCGAGCCTGCCACGCCCTGCACGCCCTCGGCGAAGGAGGCGCTCTGCATCGGGGAGCTGAATTTCCAGCAGTTCCTCGGTCGGCTCCAGGCTGCCGGCTACCAGCCGGAGTCCAAGGCGATGGAGGCCGCACTTGCCGACCAGGGACGCTGGCTCTCCCAGACTGTGCAGCGGGCGCTCGACCGGGCGGGGACGATCGAGATTGCCCAGGACTCGTCCCAGTCAACCCTCACTGGCAAGGCGGTGAACGTGGTCATCGGCGGCGGCGAGACGGTGAGCCGTTATGCGGAGCGACAGGGAAAGGTCCTGTTCCAGGTCGATCCGTCGACCATCCCGCTCCAGCCGCTCGCAGACGGGTCGTATCTCCCCATCGTGCTCGCCCACCTCGTGCCCTACCGGGTGGCGCTGGACGTGGTGGGAGGAAGCATCGCCTTGAGCTGGCTCGAGCCGCGACTTCAGCTCGGTCGCTGGTTCTCGGTGGATTCCACGCTTCAGCTCATCGACATCCAGTTCAGCTCGGGTGTCGTCTCCAGCACCCTCGGCGTACGGGGCGTGCTGCACCTCGGTCCAGTGGGTATCGGCTCCGGGCCTCGCTGGTCGCTGGCGTGGGGGGGCGGGTCGGAGTTCGGCGTGGAGTTCGACGTCCTCATCCTCCAGGACAGGCTGGGCATCTCGTTCGGATTCCGGAACCTCACCGGCGGAAGCTGGAACACCCCCTTCGTGGCCCTCACCATCGCCGACCTGAACGGCATGCTCTACTGGCTCATCCCACCGGCCTGGCGGTCCGGCCGGTAGTGGAGGCCATCGGCACCTCTTTCCCGGGGCAGTCCGATGGGCGCTTCGTCCCACAGCACCTGCGTCGGCTGAGCAGCGCCCGTTTGAGCTGGCCAGCACGCAGAACGCCAGGGTCTTCTCGCCGAGCGCGCAGACGAGCTGCCACCGGAAAGCTAGCCAGCTCCCATCGAGTCGCTTGGCGCAACCGGAGGAAGTGGCCGGCTTACTTCTTCGCCGCGTCGAACGGCTTGTATCCGAATTTTTGCCCGCCGACGCTCGCCTCGTACATGAGCCCGCCCTTGGTGGCGGTGAAGATCGCCACGCCCTTTTCGTACTTGGCGTTGGCCGCCGCCCCGGCCGAGAGGGCCACCGCTGATGCCTGCGCGGCCAGGGCGAAGTTGCCCTTCTTGAAATCGCCCAGCGACGACGGGGTCTCGAAGAAGACGACCTCCGAGTAGGTCTGGCCACCGAGCTGGAACCCGATGGTGGCCTGGCCCATGGACGTCTTCCCCACTGGCTTACCACCCACGAAGAGGACGCCGTCGCCACCCGCCCCACCCACCCCCACCGCGCCCTTGGCAATGGTCGGGAACACCGCGTACCCCGCGGCCGAGCTGAAGAACTTCTCAATCTTGGGGTCGGTCTTCTTGAAGGTCTGGATGGTGGCCTGCGCGTCGGAGATCAACGCGCTGTCATCCGCCAACGCGACGGAACCAACGACGAGGGCCAGGGCGATGAGCAGTTTGGATGGGCGCATAGCCGGGACCATACGCCCGGCCGTTGTCCCTTGTCGCAGGTCCGGCCAGGTGCAGCGAAGGCGAAGGATGGCCCAGCCAGCGGATCCGTTCAGCCTGTAGGCGAGGAGGGGCACGGTGCCGTGCAGGCGTCCTCTCCCGGGAACCCGTGGGTTCTTGGGGCCGCGCGCAGGTGCAGGACTTCGCCTAGGCTCCGAGTGTGAGCACTCCGGGCGTCAGCCTCTCCGCACTCCCTGTCCGGGCGGGGGCGGTTCTGCTGGTGCTCATGATTTCGGTAGTCGCGGCGGGCCAAGAGGAACGTGAGGCGCCCCACCACATCCCGCTCTCCAACACCGCGTGGAAGGGCGACCTGGACGCAATGCTCGAGCGACGGGTCATCCGAGTGCTCGTCCCCTACAGCCGGACGCTGTTCTTCAGCGATCGGGGGCACGAACGTGGCATCACCACCGATTTGGTCCGCGAGTTCGAGCGGTTCCTGAACACCAAGTACGGCGCGCGTCTCGGGAAGCGCCCGGTCACCGTTGTCCTCGTTGCGACCACCCGGGACAAGCTGCTCTCCGGGATCGAGGAGGGCCTCGGTGACATCGCGGCCGGCAACCTGACCATCACTGAAGCTCGTCGCGAGCACGTGGACTTCGTGCCCCTGACGGGACTTTCGACCGTGAAGGAAGTCGTGGTGGCCGGACCGGCAGCACCCGCGCTGGAGCGGCTCGACGACCTGTCCGGCCGGGCGGTGCACGTGCGCGCCTCGAGCACCTACGCCGAGAGCCTCGACGCGCTCAACGCTCGGCTCAAGGCGGGCGGTCGAGCAGCAGTCCAGGTCACGCCCCTGCCGGAGGCGCTCGAGGACGAGGACGTTCTGGAGATGCTGAACGCCGGCATTCTCGAACTGACCGTGGTGGACGACTGGATGGCGCGGATCTGGGCCAAAGTGCTGCCCAAGATTCGCGTCCGCACTGACCTCTCGCTGCGTGACGAGGGGCGGATCGGCTGGGCGATCCGCAAGGGCAGTCCCGAGCTCGTGGCGGAGCTGGCCGGCTTCTTCATCGTCACTTCCCGCAACTGGGGCGGGTTCGATTCCCGCATCGCGACCTTTGAGCGGCGGATCAAGCAGATTACGAACAACGCCCGCTCCCAGGATGTGCGACGGTTCGACGAGACCATCGGCTTCTTCGACAAGTACGGCGAGAAGTACGGCTTCGATCCCTTGCTGCTCACCGCCCAGGGGTTCCAGGAATCCAAGCTCCGACAGGAGGTTCGGAGTCCTGCCGGCGCGATCGGCGTGATGCAGGTCCTGCCGTCCACCGCCAGCGATCTCAAGGTCGGCGACATCACCCAGCTCGAGCCGAACATCCACGCAGGCACCAAGTACATGAGCCAGTTGATGACCCGGTACTTCTCGGATGCGTCGTTCGATGCGGTGAACCGGCCGCTCTTCGCCTTCGCCAGTTACAACGCCGGGCCCGGAGCCATCGCCCGGCTGCGGCGCGAAGCGGATCGCCGGGGGATTGACCCCAACCGGTGGTTCAACAACGTCGAGGTGGTGGTCGCGGAGAAGATTGGGATCGAGACCACCACCTACGTCCGGAACATCTACAAGTATTACGTCGCCTACAGCCTGCTGGTCTCCGCACGGAAGGCCCAGCAGGCCGCCCGGGAGAGTGCCCTGCACTCCGACGGCGGGACACCCCCGGACCGATGACGAGCTCGACACAGGGAACGGGTACCGGCCTGGTTAATTGCTCACCGTCACGGTGAGGACCGCGGCGCCGACGCCGCCCCTCCCCGACCGCGCGGCCGAGTAGCCGCGGTCCTTGGAGTCTTGCGGCGTGATTCGCTTGGAGACTCAAGGAGAGAACCGCCTTTCTGAAGGCGGTGGCGGCGAGCTGCGCGCGAGGTGACGGTGACGCGCTGCTGTCCAGCGTCCCGCCCGGTTGGCTGCCCCCACTCCTCGCGCTGAGTTTGCCGCAGGGTTGGACCGCCGCACGGCCTCACCGAAAAGCCCACCTGCCGCTGGCCATCATCTTCCGTCTCAGCAGGTATCCAGAGTCATTGTTGGCGGCTTCGGTCAGCGGCTTCGACCGTCGAAGCCCGTCACCTGGAACTGGTCGGGTTCGAATCCGTCGAGACAGCGGACGTTCACCGCGACCATCGGCTGCCCGTCTGGGCCGGTGCCCCGGGCAAACGACTTGATCCCACAGGTCCTGCAGAAGAGGTGGTGGATGTGGTGCTTGTTGAAGAGATAGTCGGTGGTCGCATCCTCGCCGCGCTCGAGGTGGAACCGGGACGCCGGAACGAAGCTCAGGAGCGTGCCCGCTCTGCCGCACATCGAGCAGTTGCAGCTCATCGCGGGGGCATCACGGTCGAGGCTCACTGTGTACCGGACCACCCCGCAGTGACACCCCCCATGCCTGGTCTCCGTCTCTGCCATGGTCTTCCTCCGCCGCCTCATCGGCCGACGATGCGCACCGCTACGCTTCGCGCGGCATGGCGCCCGCCAGCAATAACAGGGCGCCGCAGTACATCAGGGTATCTGCCAGGTAATTGAGCCCATTGTCGATGCTGGCGCGTTCCACTACAGCGATCGGCAGATAGACGACCAACACCAAGAAGAGCACTGTCAGGCCCAGCGATGTTGCGGCTGCGCGTGCTTTCTTGCCAACAAGCAAGAGAGTCCCCGCGAGTGCGTAAACCACGGCCGCCAAATAGGTCCAAATGGCGTGCCCGTAGACGTACTCCGGCGTCACCAGCCTCAGCGGAACGCCGGGAACATGATCGCCGTGCAGGAATTGCTGGATGCTGTAAACGAGCACGGGAATTGCAATAGAGTATCGCGCAATCGTCGCAAGGCCGCGCTTGCGCGACGAGTCTGTGAGGCTAGCTGCTAGCGCCAGAGCGCCTCCGCTGAAGGACAATTCGCGCAGCGCGAGCGTGAGTGCAAACCGATCGCGCGGGTCTTCTGCCCAACCTGGGACGTCCATCAACACGACGAACAAGAAGAACGTCAAGGCGAGCAAGCTTGCCGAAAGACACGTCTGAACCCCCGTCACCAGGCTGACCGCTGCTGCGATGAAACAAGCACCGAGGAAGTACGCCCAAAAGTGATGCCACGGAATCCACGCTGGTACGATCGACGCAATGCCCTCCGTACGCGTGAAGTGCTCGGTGCCAAATGCCGCGAGTGGCGCCGCGTAAAAGATGGGCCCGCCCAGAAGCAGCTTGTCGAAGCCTCGCGCCTTTGACCAATCGTGGCGAAGAAGGGTTGCGACCAGCCAGATCGCAAGAACCACGCCACCGACAAGGTACGACCAGATCACCTCGCTGGGAATCGCGCCGCTCACCACGATGCCTTTCGACCCCCTTGCGCCCTAGCCCGATGTTCCCCCTTCCACGGGGGGCCTGGCGGCAAGAATGCAGCAAACGGGGGCTGATCCGCTGCGACTGGCGCCCCTACGGTAAAGGCGGGGAGTCGATCGCGCGGACTCGACGGAACTGACCGAACTTTGAGTTTATCCGGGGGGAGCACCTCCCGGCCCAGCTCCGCCGAAATCCGCGAGGAACGGCGCTCTAGCCGCTCCCGCGTCCGGGCGCCTCCAGGAGCGCGTTCGTTTCAGCGCTTCCCGAAGTACTTGTCACGCAGCACGTAGTAGTACGGCGGCGGTCGAGGTCGAACCTGGCTTGCCTCTCCACCAACCAGGCCACCGAGGAAACATGAACATCGCCAACGCCAACGCCGTCCCGCAGCCCAAGAAGTCGGTGGCCTTCGCCGCCTTGTTCCTCGTCGAGATGTGGGAACGGTTCGGTTACTACGGGATGACCGCAGTCCTCGTGCTCTACATGGTGCAGAAGCTCGGCTACACAGACGACCGGGCGAACCTGACCTTCGGCGCCTTCACAGCGATGGTCTACGCCTTTCCCTCCATCGGGGGCTTCATCGGCGACAAGCTCCTTGGCAGCCGGCGGATGACGGCACTGGGAGCAACGGTGCTGACCTTCGGTTACCTGATGCTCGGCATCCGCGGTGCGCCCCTCTTCCTCGCGCTCGGAGTGGTCGCCGTGGGCAACGGTCTGTTCAAGGCCAACCCGGCGAATCTGGTCTCCAAGGTCTACGAGGGGGAGCCGTCGAAGATCGATTCAGCCTTCACCCTCTACTACATGGCGGTCAACGTCGGCGCGACGCTGTCCCAGATCGCTACGCCGCTCATCGCCCTCTGGGCGGGCTGGGAGGCGGCGTTCTTGGTATGTGCCGGTGGAATGGCCCTGGGGGTGCTCAACTTCTTCGTCATGGGCCGGCACCTGCGCCACGTGGGGTCGCCGCCGGACTTCGCGCCCCTGAACGTGAGGAATCTCCTGCTCGTGCTCGCCGGCTCGGCGCTGGCGGTAGTGGGCGTGATGCTCGTGGTACAGAGCCTAATCGTCGCGCGGATAGTGGTGTGGATCGCCACCGCCACGCTGCTCGGCATCTTTGGCCTGCTCATCGCTCGAGGCGATTCCACCGAGCGCAGAGGGCTGATCGCCGTGGCCCTGCTCACTCTCCAGTGCATCGTCTTCTTCGTCTTCTACCAGCAGATGTCCACCTCGCTGACGCTCTTCGCGCTGCGTAACGTCCGGCTCGATTTCCTCTTGGGCTACCGGGTGCCGGCCGGCCAGGTGCAGGCGCTGAACCCGATCTGGATCTTCATCCTGAGCCCGCCACTGGCGTGGCTCTACACTCGCCTGGGGAAGAGGCGGGGCGGAGACCTCTCCGTCGCCGCCAAGTACGCCGCTGGATTCGCGGTCCTGAGCATCGGCTTCTTCACCTTCGCCGGGAGCAGCCTTTTTGCTGGACCGGACGGCAAGGTCTCGATGTGGTGGATGGTCGCCGGCTACGGGCTCATCTCGCTCTGCGAGCTGCTCATCAGCGGCCTCGGCCTGGCGATGGTGGCCCGCTACGTGGCCCCGGCGCTGCGCGGCTTCATCATGGGGGTGTGGTTCCTGGCCACCGGTCTGTCGCAGTACCTGGGCAGCGTGGTCGCCACCTTCGCCAGCGTTCCGGCCGACGTCACCGACCCAGTGACCACGCTTCACCTCTACGCCCGTCTCTTCGCTGGGTTGGGAGGGGTTGCCGTGCTGGGAACGGTGCTCGCTTTCGCGCTCCTCCCGGTGATGCGGCGACTGTCGGTGCCAGCGGGCGACGCCGCGGGCACGGCCGCGTGAGGCGCGCCGGGTCCTAGAGTGGGGCCGCTTGCCTCGGAATCCGCTTTTCTCCGTTCGGGACCACGGGCACCATGACTGCTGGCTCGAAGGGACCCGCAGTGAAGAGCAACACGCCGAGGGTGAGGCGGACACTCTTGTTTCCGCCAGGCCCCAGCGGAGCCGCCAGCGCCTCACCGAGGAGCAATCCGAGGAATGCACCAACGCTGCCTTCGCGCCGCGGCGTGTTGCCTGTTTTCAGAGGGACTGGCGAGCAGGCCTCGTGCGGTTGGTCTTCCCGCGATCGCCCCTGTCGCCGACAGTCGCCGGTGCCTAACGTTCCGCCCAGCTCCGCACGATTCAGCGGGAGGCTCGCTCCGGGGGGAGGAGGTCCCAAGGAATGAAGACCGAACGACATTGTATTCCAGTATGGCTTGCAGCACTTGCTCTCTGCGGAGGGATTGGGTGCAGCTCGCCTACCGGGCCAGGCAGGCTAGAGGTCAGGTTGACTGCCCCAGTGAACACGGCGGCCGCGCCGGTGAGTTCGCTACAGGGGATCGTCGTCACCATCGACGAAGTAACTGCGCAGACGGAGGGAGGCGGCTGGATCCAAATCTTCCACGGACCACTCACGGCAGACCTACTCCAGCTCACGACGGTCACTCGCCAATTCGGCCCGGTGCAGATTCCCTCTGGAGTCGTCACCCAGGTTCGCTTCGTGCTCGACCCGAATGGGCCGCAATATGTGGTCCTCCCCGACGGTTCACATGCCAATCTCAAGACTCCGAGCGGCGACACCTCGGGCCTCAAACTCAACGGGTCATTCCAAGTTCAACCCTGCGAGACCCACGTCCTGGTCCTCGATTTCGACGGTCCCAACGCCATCGAGTATCACCAAACGGGCGGACCGTCGGGTGAGTGGATCCTGCGTCCGGTAATCCAGGTCAGCTCCGAATTCGACCAGGACGGATCTTGCCTCCCGCCCGACGGCGGGACTGATGGCGGCGTCGGGTAACCCGACCTGCGCAGCCGAAACGGTTCGCCCCGGAATCAACGACGATTCCGGAGGCTTTCAGGCGCACTCTTGCAAGGTCAACCTTGATGGGCACCTCTTGAGCTCAAGGCCAAAGCGTTGAGTGCGCCGAATCTTGGCCCGACTCACCCGGATGATTCGGGCCTACTCGCTCACCCGCCGGGACTGATTTGGAGGAGCACGCTGTCGAACTCGGACTGGGTCCAGTCCGGAAAGCTGACAAAGGTCGAAAAGAAGAGATGTGGTGCCGCCCCACCGACGAGAGGGTCGCCCGTCTCCCCGATGAGACTCGGGTAAAAGAGGTCGTGTCCACTCGGCGGGGAGAGGGTGGCGATAGGCGCTGACCAGTGCAGCAAGTCGGTCGAACTTCGGATGGAAATGACCGCCGGCGGAGGGCCCGCCTGGTACACCTGGTATGCGAGGAGGTAGGCCTTGGCGACGCTGTCCCACAGCAGCGTGGGTAAGGCGCTGTTCCGGTCGTCAAACAGGGGGGTGAAATGGCCCGAAGCAGTATTCTCCGTGGGGTCTCCGCTGGTTCCGGGCTGACTCCACACGTCCGCCGCGGTTGAGTCGTATTTGGCGAAGAGGCCGGCAACGGTCGCCGGGTTGCTGGGCGGCATCGCCGCTGCCACGACGTCGTCGAAGCGGGCCCGCGCCACCGTCACGCAGGTCGCATTGGCGCAGGCGCCCGGGCCATTCGGGTCGAGGTCCTCGTAAAGCAGGTACAGGTAGGCGCTGGACGGGCTGGGTGGCGGGGCAGTGAGGGGATGGCCCGAGGCATCGGCCACCACCATAGCCCCATACCCGATGCCTGCATTTCGACCGCCTCCCTTGTAGGCGGACAGCGGTTGGTACGCCTGGATGATTTGCCCCACCGAGTGAAAGGTTGCCCCGTCGTCCAGGGATACGGCGAGGCCGATGCCACCGTAGAAGCACGGGACGTTGAAGCAAAGGCCGTTGCCGGTGGGGTTCGTCCAGTGGATTTCCCCGTGGTAGGTCATCAGGAGGCCGTGCATCGTTCCGCTGACGAAGGGGACGACTGGGCCGCCACCTGCGTAGTTCTGGTCAAACACCCAACCGGCGGGTGCCGCGCCTGCATCGAAGAGCGCGTGGCACCCCTGCTGCGGAAGTCCGGTGAGATGGTCCAGCGAACCATCCACGCGGAACGCGCCCTGGATGTTGGGCGACGCCGAGCAGGCGCTGGACCCTTTGGCAGAACCGAAGAAGGTGTACGTGCCGCCGTCGACAATGGCGCCCATGGTGCCGTCGGGCGGCCCCCACAGAAACCCGAGGGCCGCAAACTGGCTGTGTGTGGCAAAGGCTTCCGTCGAGCCAAGCGTTAGGGTGAAGCCGCCGTCTGGACTGCCCGGCGGCCCGCTGCTGCCACAACCGAGAGCGCAGGCGAGAAGCAGAGCCCTTCCAAATTTGCCCGTCATGCACGTCCCCTTTTCGGGCATAAGCCCCTCAGGAGATTTGCCGGTCACCCCATGAACCGTCCAACTTTCGTGAGGCCAGGTCAAGTCACAGCACGCATCTCCAAAGGGCATCCACTAATCGGTTCGGGCTGAAGCCTGCCTCACGGCCTCGCACGAGACTCCAGTCCGTTTCCCGCCCACGAGGGCAGACAGTCCGGCAAATCGCCCGGCGTCCCCCCGGACACGCCTTCGTCGGGGTGGCACCACGTCGAACGACGCTCCTCTGGCGTTCGATGACTCGGCCGCGGGGCCCTAACCCTTCCGTCAGTGAGACCGGGCAGCCGAGCCAATGCGCCGAGCGCCGTCCTTCCTCGGTGCAAGGGCGGCGTGCGCCGCGGCGAGCCGCGCTGCGGGCACGCGGAAAGGCGAGCAAGAGACGTAGCTCAGCCCGAGTCGGTGGCAGAGGGCGATGCTCTTCGCGTCTCCTCCGTGCTCGCCGCAGATGCCTATCTCCATCTTAGGCCGGGTGGTGCGTCCGAGCTTCACCGCCATCGCCATGAGCTGCCCCACTCCTCGCTCGTCGAGGGTGGCGAACGGGTTCTCGGCGAAGACACCCTTCTGCAGGTACTCGAGCAGGAAGCCCGTCTCGGCGTCGTCGCGCGAGATGCCGAAGGTGGTTTGGGTGAGGTCATTTGTCCCGAAGGAGAAGAACTGTGCATAGACGGCGACTTGGTCCGCGGTGAGTGCTGCCCGCGGGACCTCAACCATCGTCCCGAATTGGTAGCTCACCTTCAGCCCCCGTTCGGCCATCACCTGGCGTGCAGCAGTCTCGAGCATTCCCTGTTCAATCTTCAGCTCGGTGCTATGGGCGACGAGGGGAATCATGATTTTCGGGAGGACCCGGACGCCGTCCTGCTGGCAGTTGCACGCCGCTTCGAAAATGGCCCGCACCTGCATTGTCACGAGCTCTGGCATATGGATGCCGAGTCGCACGCCGCGCAGCCCGAGCATCGGGTTCTGCTCGCGCAACGCCCCCACCGCGGTGAGCAGGGTGCGCTTGGAGCGGAGCTCCTTCTCCAGCTCGGCGGCCTCCCCATCTTTGAGACGGACCCGCGTCTCCAGCTCGGCGACGGCGCGCACCAGCTCGTCATACGCTGGCAGGAACTCGTGGAGTGGCGGATCGATGAGCCGGATGACCACCGGTTTCCCCCCCATGGCCCGGAAGAGCCCCTCGAAGTCGCTTCGCTGCATGGGAAGGAGCTGGGCGAGAAGGGGCGAGCGCTGCTCAGCGCTCTGGGACAGAATCAGCTTCTGGACCAGCGGCAGCCGGTCCGTTTGGAAGAACATGTGCTCGGTGCGGCAGAGGCCAATCCCCTCTGCGCCCAGGGAGCGGGCACGCTCGGCGTCGCGTGGGTAGTCGGCGTTGGCCCACACCTTCAGCGTGCGAATGCGGTCTGCCCAGCTTAGAAGCTCGAGGAGGAAGGGGTCGTCGAGCGACGCGACGACTGTCGGCAGCTTGCCGAGGAACACTTCGCCCGTCGTCCCGTCGATGGACACCCAGTCGCCTTCCTTGAGCTTTACCGGAGACCGCTTGACCTCCGCGACGCGACGTTCAGCGTCAATCTCCAGCGCCAGCACGCCCACCACCGCAGGTTTTCCGAACTGCCGCGCCACCAGCGCGGCATGACTCGTTCGACCGCCGCGGCTGGTGACCACTCCCCGGGCGGCGAGCAGGCCGTGGACGTCATCCGGCTTGGTTTCGGCGCGGATAAGGATGACCTCGCGCTTCTCCTGCGCCCAGCGCTGGGCCGTGTCAGCGTCGAAGGCGAGCTGTCCGGTGGCCGCTCCTGGGGAGACGTTGAGCCCAGAGGCAACCAGCCGCCCGTCGGCGCGGGCGGCGCGCATCGCGTCGAGGTCGAACTGCGGATGGAGAAAGAGGTCGACCTGGCCGGGTTCTACCCGCTGCACAGCCTCGCTGCGGGTGATGAGCCGCGCGCGGGCGAGCTCCACGGCGACGCGCACTGCCGCCCGCGCGGTGCGCTTGGCGTCGCGCGTCTGCAGCATCCACAGCTTTCCGCGCTCGATCGTGAATTCGATGTCCTGGACTTCGCGGTAGTGACGTTCGAGGAGCCGGGAAATCCGGACCAGCTCCCGGTAGGCTGACGGCATCTCCTCGCGCAGCCCCGCGATGGGCTTGGTAATCCGGGTTCCCGCGACGACGTCCTCGCCCTGAGCGTTGGTGAGGTAATCCCCTTCGAGCTCGTTCTTTCCGCTGGAGACGTTCCGGGTGGTGGCCACCCCCGTGGCCGAGTCCAGCCCCATGTTTCCGAAGACCATCACGACGATGTTCACCGCCGTTCCGAGGTCATCGGGGATGCCCGCTGCCTTGCGGTAGTCCTGGGCGCGCTTGCCCTTCCAGGAGCGGAAGACGGCTTCCGTGGCGAGCCGGAGCTGCTCGAGCGGGTCGGCCGGAAACTCCCGGCCCGCCTCGGTGCGGACGATGGCGCGAAATCGAGTCGTGATGTCCTGGAGGTCCCGTGCCGAAAGCTCGGCGTCGTTCTGCACGCGCCGCCTCTTTCGAAAGTCATCGAGGACCTCCTCGAAGCGCTCGTCCTGAACGCCGAGCACGACCGACCCATACATCTGCACCAGCCGGCGATAGGCGTCCCAGGCGAAGCGCGCGTCACGGGTGAGGCTGGCCAGACCAACCACCGTCTCGTCGTTGAGGCCGATGTTCAGCACGGTGTCCATCATTCCCGGCATGGAGAACTTCGCCCCGGAGCGGCAGGAGACGAGCAACGGGTTGGCCGTGTCGCCGAAGCGCTTCCCGGTGCGGCGCTCCAGCTCGTGTAGGGCAGAGACCTCCTCCTCCCAAAGTTTTTTCGGCCACTCGCCCGCGGTCAGGAAGGCGCGACAAGCGTCCGTGGTGAGGGTGAAGCCGGGAGGGACGGGCAACCCCAGTCCGGTCATCTCGGCCAAGTTTGCTCCCTTGCCGCCGAGCAACGCCCGGAGGGCATCCCGCGTCCTCTCGCGTCGCGTCACCCGGTCGAACTCGTCGAAGCGGTACACCCAGCGAGCACTCTGCCTGGGCGGCCGCGTCCTCGGTGCTGGTCTCGCCATCGTCCATGCCTCCAGGGGTACCGGCCGCAAGCAGAGGGCATCGCGCGCTGGTGGCTCCGGGGGGGTTTGTATGGGGATGCCGGGCCGCCCTCAAGCAGCGGAGAGCGTCGAGCTCCGTTCTGCCTCCCAGTCGACGGAGTACGGAGAGCTCGAGACGTGGCACCAAGCAGGTTCGAGGCCCGACCCGCGCGCCGTGGCCTCCGGGGCGCGTCGTCACGGGACAGCAGATGCCCGCTTCAACGGCGCCCACTGCGTGTCACATCTCATGCACGGTACACGCGGTCGATGTACTCCCCGAGCATCCGCCGGGTGGTGAAGGTTGTACCCACCTTGCGCAACGACGCCTTAATCCGCGCCACCCACGCGCAGGGCACTTCCCCCTCGCTTTGCCCATAGAAACACGGGACGACTTCCCGCTCGAGGAGCCCGTAGAGCGTGTCCGCGTCTTGCGCGTCCTGAGCCTCCTCGCCGAGGTCTGGGTGGGCGGGGAGAGCCCAGCCCGTCTGAGGCTCATACCCCTCACACCACCAGCCGTCGAGGACGCTCAGGTTGAGCCCGCCGTTGAGCGCCACCTTCATCCCGCTGGTGCCGCTAGCCTCCAGCGGGGCGCGAGGCACGTTGAGCCAGACGTCGCAGCCCGAGACGAGCTCGTGCGCCACAGCGAGGTCATAGTCCTCGAGAAACACCACGTGCGACGACGCCCCCTCGCCACCCTTCAGCCCAAAAATCCGCTGAACCAAGCGCTTGGCGCCTTCGTCAGAAGGGTGGGCCTTTCCCGCGATGACCAGCTGCAGACGACGCGGTCCGCGCAGCAACGCCAGCGCGCGGTCGGGATCTCGGACCAGCAGCTGCAGTCGCTTGTAGGCAGCCACGCGGCGGGCAAATCCGAGTGTCAGCACGTTGGGCTCGAACGTCCGCGCCGCTCCCTCGACGTAGCTGATGGGTTCTCCGCGTGCCAGGCGGTCGGCGATGCTCTTCACTCTCACATAGTCCACCAGTCGCGCCCGCAGCGCCCGTCTGGCCGCCCAGATTTCGGCATCCGGAATTCCGTCCACCGCCGCCCACGCACGTGCGTCCCCCTCCATCCAGCCCGCGGGAAGGTGGCGGCGAAGCAACTCCCGGAACTCGGGTGCCATCCAGGTTGGCAGGTGGACCCCGTTTGTGACGTGCGTGATGGGGACGTTCTCGAGGGCGACGCCCGGCCAGAGGGACTGCCACATCTGCCGCGCGACCTCCTCGTGGCGAGCGCTGACCGCATTCGCACGGCGGCTAGTCCGGAGCGCGAGCTCGCTCACCCCGAAGGGTTGGGACGCGTCAGTCGGGTGCGCCCGGCCCAGCGCGAGCAGGCGCTGCGCATCGATGCCCAGCTCGCTGGGAAGGTGACCGAGGAGGTCAAGAAGCTCCTGTGCCTCGTAGTGCTCGTTGCCCGCAGGCACCGGCGTGTGGGTCGTGAAGACGACCTGTTCCCGCACGGCGGCGATGGCGCTCTCGAAGTCTGCGCCCGCGGACACCGCCTCACGTGCCAGCTCGAGAGAGGCAAGCGCCGCGTGGCCCTCGTTGAGGTGCACCGTCGACGGCGTGATGCCCAGCATGCGCAGCGCGCGCAGGCCACCGATAGCCAGCACCGCGTACTGCATCACACGGAATGCACGGTCACCAATGTAGAGGGTCGAGGTGATCCAGCGATCGACTGCCGCGTTCTGGACCACGTTGGTGTCCAGCAAGAAGAGCGGAACGCGTCCGACTTGAACGTGCCAGACTTGCGCGTGAACCGCGTGGCCGCGCAGAGTGACGTGCACGAGGCGCGGGTTGCCCTGCGCGTCGACCTCGAGGCGCATGGGCAGCTCCTCGGGATTCGACTCAATCCATGACTCGTTCTGCCAGCCGGAGCGGTCCAGCCGCTGGTGGAAGAAGCCACGCCGGTAGAAGAGGCCCAGCCCGACCATGGGGAGGCCGCGGTCGGACGCCTCTTTCAAAACGTCCCCGGCCAGCACCCCGAGGCCTCCCGAGTAGATGGGGAGCGAGGCGTGGAGCCCGAATTCAGCGCAGAGGAAAGCCACCGGCTTCTGTGGGGTGGGCCCGGTATCCTCGGCCCATGGCTTTCGCAGCTCCTCGACGAGCGCCGCCGCCAAGGCTTGGGCGCGCGCCACGAGCTGAACATCCCTCGAGACGGCAGCCAGGCGCGAAGCGGAGACGTCCCGCAGCAGCTTCACCGGGTTGTAGCCGGAAGCATTCCAGCGCTGCTGGTCGACCGCAGCGAAGAGCTCGCTCCCACCCGGCTGCCAGGACCACCAGAGGTTGTACGCCAGGGAGGCGAGCGGCTGGAGTGGACCGGCAAACCGCGCCGAGACTCCATCCTCAGCATGGGCGGACGGCTGCGACGAGCAGGGCGACAGCATCGACATGGCGGACCCTCGATAGACTCGGGCCAAAGTGAACAATCCCACGGGCCTCGGCCCCGCGCCACGTCCGACGATGCCACCACTGACCCCGCGAGGAATCCCATGACCATCCTGTCCCCGTCCACCTCGCAGAGGCGTCCGCCGTCACGCCTCCTCGCGCTGGCGGTCTGCGCGCTGCTCGCCTCCCCCGTGTTCGGGGACGAGGCGTCCACGAAGCCTGCGCCCACGCCCGGCGCGTTCACAATTGAGGCCTTCCGCCTCGAGAGCGGCGTCGTGCTCCCCCACGCGGTCGTCGTCTACGGCACCTACGGCACGCTGAACGCCGCGAAGGACAACGCCGTGCTGCTGCCGTCGCACTACATGGCTCAGAGCGACGGCTACGACTGGCTCGTCGGCGAAGGCCGCGCGCTCGACCCCAAGAAGCAGTTCCTGATTATGACGGAGCTGTTCGGGAACGGCCGGTCGTCCAGCCCGAGCAACACACCCGAGCCGTTCCACGGCCCGCGCTTCCCGGTGACGACCATCCGCGACAACGTGGAGGCGGTCCGCCGGCTCCTCGAGGACGGCCTCGGCATCCAGCACCTCAAGGCGGTGGTGGGCTTCTCGATGGGCGCGGAGCAGGCGTTCCAGTGGGCCGTGAGCCATCCACGGTTCGCCGAGCGAATCGTCGCCACTGCCGGCACCGCCCGCTGCTGGCCCCACGGTATCGTCCGGCTCGAGGGGCAGATCCGCGCCATCACCGCCGACCCGGCGTTCAAGGGCGGCGACTACACGGACGAGCCAGTGAACGGCATCGAGACGACGGGCGCCGTGTGGCTCGCCTGGCTCTACTCGCAGGAGTGGTGGAAGCGGGAGCTCTGGAAGACGACCGACCCGAAGGCGGCAAGCATGACGCTCGCTCAGTTCACCGAGGCGCAGACGAAGGAGTTCTTCGCCGGCTCCGACGCGAACAATTTGATTCTTCAGATGCGCACGTGGCAGCAGCACGACGTGGGAGGGACGCCGGGCTTCGGCGGGAGCACGGAGAAAGCGCTCCGCTCTATCGTCGCGCCGGTGTTGTATCTACCCTCGGAGACCGACCTCTACTTCCCGGTCGGCGACGCGCGGGAGGAGGCACGGTCGATCCGCAAGGTCACGTTCGCGCCCATCCCGTCGCTTTGGGGCCATCCGGCGGGCGCCGGGGCGAGCCCCGCCGACCTGGCCTTCATCGAGGGGAAGCTGCGAGCCTTCCTCGCGTCGCGCTGAACGCCGCCGCCCTCCGCGCGGAGGGTTGGTGCCTGGCAAGTGGGAGTTCGAGCCCCGAGACTTCCCCCAGCCACTCGACACGAAGCCCGCGCCGCGACCCCGCTCGAGTGACGCCTGCGTATGACGGGGCAGCGGTGGCCCTCTCTTCAGGGCTGACCCGCTGCTCCGAATCGAGGAGCTTCGAATAACCCTGCGCTAGGCAATCCACGTGACACGACCGGCCCCCGCGGTCGCTAGGCTCGAGGCACTGCTACGCTGGCCCGACAATGCGAATTGTCTTGAGCAGGAAGGGCTTCGACTCCGGAAGTGGCGGTTGCCCTAGCCCAATCTTCCCCGATGGGTCGATGATCGCCATGCCGATTCCGTACGAGCCTTCTCCAGTACGCTACGCAGATCTCCGATGGCGCGAGCGCTCACTCGGCGACCTCGTTGAGAAGCTTACCAAAGCGAAGGTAGTTCGCACCGCGCGGGCGCACCTCGATCCAGACCTTCGACCCGAAATGCGACCACGACTTCCTGCCTGGAAGCGCTCCCTTGGGCAACACAAGATGGCTCAGGGCCATCTAAAGAAGAACGGGGTCGGCGTGGGAGACCTCTTCTTGTTCTGGGGGCTCTTTCGTCACTTCGATGAGGGAACTGGATGGTCGGGCGAGCGGCAGCACATTGTCTGGGGCTGGCTTCAAGTAGGCGAGGTCGTGTCAGTGGACGAGACGGTACGCCCTGCTCTCGAAAGCGGAGAATGGCTGTGGGCTGCGGACCATCCGCATCTCGCCTTGAAGCCAGACCCTAGCAACACGCTGTACGTCGCAGCAGACCACCTTGTCCTTGACGGAGACCCCGTCCGAGGGCTCGCTGGCGCCGGCGTCTTCGATTACGACGCCCCCGTGCGCCACCTCAGCCTCGCGGGGGCAGGCACGCCACTGAGTTGGTCGCTCCCTTCCTGGTTTCTGCCCGGACGACGACCTGCCCTCAGCCATCATCGCAACCCTGAACGGTGGACCACGAACGGTGACCGTGTCTTGCTCAGAGCTGCTTCACGGGGGCAGGAATTCATCCTCGATGCATCCGAGTACCCGGAAGCAATCAGGTGGGCCACTGCACTACTGACAGGAGGCCCTTGTATGACCCCCAAGCCCCCTCTGGGGTAGTCAAAGGACAACGGAAACCGGGAGAAGGTCGCCGGGGAGGCCCTGCGGTGAAATCCCCGTGGCTGAGATTGGCGCCCTCGACCGGCGCTTTGAGCCCGAACGGACCGAGTCCTCGCATCGACATTGACAGACATCACGGGCCGTCAGCCGAACTGATCGAGCCGCCGCATGGCATTCGTCGGCTAGCCTCCGCGCGGCCGACCCGCTACCTGCGCGCCGCCGCGGTCTGGGCCGACGCTTGGGCGTCGACGGGGCCGCGGGCCGGCGTCGCGGCCGGTCCCTCGCTCAGGACCACGGTCAGCCCGCGTGCGGAGCGGTGAACCACCAGACTCAATGGCTCACCCAGCTGAATCCCGTCTAGCAGCGGACATCCCGAGGCATCGAGAGAGACCCGCGCCCCTTCGACCTGTACCGCGCCGCACCCACGCAGCTCCGCCCGGAGTCCCACGGCCATCGCAGCGGCGTTCTTTTCGGCACTGGCCGAGGAGTCGAGGGCATCCCCCAGACGCAAGAGAAGCGCATCCTCCACCGCGGCCTGGTCGCGGGGGGTGCCACCGCGCGAGTGCGCCACCACCGCCGGGCCGAGCGCCACCAGCGTTGCGACGATGAGGATGCGGTTCCAGCGCGCCATCCGGTCGGACTCTCCGTTGCAGGAAGAAACCCAGCTGACGCAGGCGAGTTGCACCCCATCGCATCCCCGCGAGGCCACTCGAAGGCGAGGGCGGTAGGACGGCTGAACGCCAGGGTCGCCCGGTCCCGACTGGGGCTATTGGTACCCAGTGCGGAGACATTTCGGGGCCTGCAGGCGGGTCCAGTTCGGACGCAGCACCAGGACGCGAATACGCGGGCGAAGTGCAGGCAGGCACTCGATGCGGTTGGCACTCTCGCAGTTGCTCGACGCCAGCGGCACCCACCCAGACACTTAGCCGTGCTTCGTGAGAACCAGGTGCATGGCACCCACTGTCGGAACGTGTGCGGTGCAATTGTAGCCGAGCTTGGTCAGGTCGATACCGGCGAAGAGGGGCTCTCCGGAGCCGAGAAGGACTGGCGCGATGGCCAGGTGCATCTCATCAATGAGGCCCGCACGCAGGTATTGCCGGAGGGTGGCGACTCCGCCGCCGAGCCTGACGTCTCGCTCCTGGGCGGCCTCCCTCGCGCGTTCCAGCGCGGCATGGATTCCATCGGTGACGAAGTGGAAAGTCGTTCCGCCGTCCATGGTGAATGACGCGCGCGGGTGATTCGTCAGCACGAAGACGGGCGTGTGGTACGGCGGGTTGTCGCCCCACCATCCCTTCCAACTCTCATCGGGCCACGTGCCTCGGATGGGCCCGAACATGTTCCGGCCGATGACCCACGCGCCAATGTTGGCAAAGCCCCGCGCTGCAAACTCGTCGTCCGCGCCGGCGGTTCCACCAGCCTGGCCAAACATCTTGTGAAAGGTTCGTGTTGCGAAGGCCCATTCGTGCAGCGCGACGCCGCCGACGCCGAGTGGGTTGGCCAGGTCCTGGTTGGGACCAGCACCGTAGCCATCGATGGAGATTGTGAAGGCATGGACACGAAGCTTGGGCATGGGGCCTGCCTTTCCTCAGCCTACTTGCTTGCGAATCCACTACGCAGGCTGTCTCCGGCCAGCTGATGGCCATGACGGCTCAACTCGTTCGGCCGGCTCTGCCCCATCCAGAAAGGCCTTCGGCCTATCTCACCGGCGACCGGGAGTCTCTTGCGTCCCTCCAGATTCCTCCATGGTTCGGACACGTTGAGACCGCTCGACAGCCCTCTAGGCAGCGCATTCTCTAAAACGCTGTGTCCTATGGCGAGGCGTCACGCGGCACCAAGCCCCCGGATGCTGAAAGAAGAGGAATGCCTGGAGGGTGCCATGTGGAAGCGTGCGTGTTTGTTAGGGAGTCTGTTGTGCGCCTGCGGTGCGGCCGAGCGGCCAGAATCCTCCTTCCTCGGGGCGCTGCCCTCCCGACAGACGCTGGAGGTGCTGGCTCCGGACGGTGGTGCAGTAGCCCACCCCCCGGGTACCTCGCCGGTCGAGACGTCCCAGCTGTACGTGCTGACGCGACAGACCACGGGCAACGTTAACGGACTGGTGGGTGGGGTGCTCGATACCGTCGCTGCCATTTCCCGGAACCCACCGAGCGCAGTCGGAACTGACAGTGCGGCCTGGGGTCCCATCAGCGACTCACTCTCGCCCGTGGCATGGCGCCTGGTCATCAGCCAGCTGGGGCCTGGCCAGCATGCATTCCAGCTGGACGTCCGTCCGAAGGCTGGGGTTGACGGGGACTTCCAGCCCTTTCTCCAGGGCACATCCGAGGGGGCGAGCCCAGGTGGTCCGAGCCTGGGTACCTTCTCCGTGGACCTGGGCGCCGCTCAACAGCTCGACCCGGTTGGGAACCCCAACGTCGGCCAAATTGTCGCCTCATGGCAACTCCCGCCCAACGGGCGCGAGGTGCACGTCGTCCTGCAGGGCGTCCATGCGCCCAATGAGTTACCCGTCACCGCCGACGTCGTCTCTGCGCTGTTTCCGGATGGCTCGGGCGCTCTGGCCTTCGACGCCAGCGCCAGTCTCCTCGCCAACGGCGATCTGCTGCAGGCCAGTCGCGTAGACTCGCACTGGATTGCCACCGGAGCGGGCCGGGCCGATGCCGAGCTGCACCAACTGGATGGCGGCGAGGGTGCGCAACTGACCGAGTGCTGGAATACGAGCTTCGACACCGTTTACGTCCGTATGGAGACGAGCGGGGGCGACGGCGGTTCCGCGGGCGATTCATCGGCGTGCGTCTTCGCCAACCCCCTGCAGTAGGTGTCTGATGGCATCAACCCGTGGAGCCCGCAGACCTCGAGCAACACCTGGCGCAACTCCACCCGGCAAGCTTCGCCTGGGCGCTTGCCTGCTGCAGGTGGGACACGACGGAGGCCGAGGAAGTGCTCCACTCCGCCTACCTGCGGGTCCTCGAGGGGCGGGCGCGCTTCGGGGGCCGTTCCTCGCTGAAGACGTGGCTCTTCTCCGTCGTCCGGACGGTGGCGGCGGAGACGCGTCGCCGGCGGTGGTTTCGGGAGGTGGCGCTGAAGCGCTGGCTCGAAGGGGCGCCGCCGCGCGACGGCGTCGGTGGCCCCGACGAGGCGATGGCTTTGGAGGAACGGGGCGCCCTGGTGCGCCGCGCGCTGCAGCAACTCGCCATCCGCCAGCGGGAGGTGCTGGACCTCGTCTTCTTTCATGGGCTGACCATCGAGGAGGCGGCGCAAGTCATGGGAGTTGCGCTCGGCACGGCCAGGGTCCATTACCAGCGCGGGAAGCGCCGTCTCCTCACGCTGCTCGCTCCGGAGGGAAATGAATGAAGCCGGACGATGACGAAACCCTGCGGGCAGCTTTCGCCGAAGCGCACCGCACCGACGCCGAACGGATGCCTTCCTTCGACCAGGCATGGAGGGCAGCACGCCACGGCGGCCAGAGGCGCACCTCCCCGGTACCATGGCTCGTGACGTGTGCCACCCTAGTCACGGCAGCGGGGCTGGCGGTGTGGCTGGTGAGCCAGCTCGGCCCTCCGCCAGCCCAACTTCCCACCGGGACAAGCTGGCGGGGGCCGACCGACTTCCTCCTCGAGACCCCGGGTTTGGTCACGTTGCGGACCGTTCCCCAGTTGGTCCCGACGCTCCCTGACTCCGTCTTTCGTCCGAACCCAGACGCCCGCCGAGGCAATCCATGATTCGCCGTCCCACTCGCCGTACTCTCTTGTGCCTTTTCGCCCTGCTGGCGCTGTCCATGCCCGTCAGGGCCCAGGAGGGCCCGAAGCCTTCGCCTGCTGGGCACGGCGCAGCCGCGGGCGACCCCATCGGCGGCAAGCTCTTCCCGCCGGAGCTCATCATGAGCCACCAGGTGGACCTGGGCATCGACGAGCGGCAGCGCGACGCCATTCTCAAGGAACTCGAGCGCGCGCAGGCGCAGTTTCCACGGCTGCAGTGGCAGCTCCAGGCCGCCACTGAGCAGCTGAGCAGCCTCCTGGACGCGCCGAAAATCGATGAGGCCAAGGCCCTGGCGCAGGCCGGCGAAGTCATGAAGCTGGAGACCGAAATCAAGAAGACTCACCTGGGGCTGCTGATCCGCATCCGTAACCTGCTCACCGACGCGCAGCGGGCCAAACTCCTCGAACTCCGGCGAGCAATGCCCTAGCCGAGGCCCGTTCGAAACTCCTGGCCGTCACCACGCGAGCGGTGCGACAGCGTGCGCTCCCGGACTGGGAGCCGGGCCCGGTATCTGCGAGCCGCAGCCCGTGAACCGTCCGGCGCGCTGCGGTGAGGTGAGCGCTGCCAGCCCGCGGCTCTCCGCTAAGCAGACGGGCATCTGGCGAGTTCGACGGCGTAAGCCGGAGTCGACCCCTCACCTTGCTCGGCAAGTCCTCCGAGTGAGGTATGAAGCGGCATGCGTCTTGGCGCCAGGGTCGCGACCGCTCTCCGTTACGTGTTTCTGGCCGGTGCCCTCGGCGCTTGCCACAGCTCGACACCGCCTCCGGCCCTGCTCGTCAAGCCGACCTTCACGTTCGAAAGCGGGCCGGTCCGCCCGGTGGTGCTGTCCCCGGATGGCTCGCGGCTCTTCGTCGCCAACACCTCCAATGGCTCTCTAGACGTCTTCAACGTGGCGCCGAGCGGCCTCTCCTTCGCTGCTTCCGTCTACGTTGGTCTCGAGCCCGTCGCGGTGGCAGCCCGCGGCAATGCCGAGGTTTGGGTCGTCAACCAGGTGTCGGACAGCATCAGCATCGTCGACGTCAGCAGCTCGCCCCCGCACGTCGCGCGAACGCTCCTCGTCGGAGATGAGCCGAGTGACATCGTCTTCGGTGGCGACGGCGGCACACGGGCCTTCATCACCACGGCCCACCGCGGACAGCAGCGGACCGACCCCTCGCTGGCAGGGATTCCGGGCGCCGGGGACCCCCAGCTGACGACCGCGGGGGTCGGTCGCGCCGACGTGTGGGTGTTCGATTCAACCGCGCTCGGCACCAGCGTCGGTGGGACGCCCTTGGCAATCGTCTCGCTGTTCGGCGACACGCCGCGGGCACTGGCCGTCACGCCCGATGGCAACACCGTCTATGTCGCGATCTTCAAGTCGGGCAACCAGACGATGGCGACGTCTTCTGAATTGCCGTGCGATGGCTTCGACACCTCCGACGCGGGGACGGGGTGCACCGTGCTGGGTGTAACGGTTCCCGGTGCGCCGCCAGGCCCAGCCACCGACTATGCCGGCCGCAACGCCCCCAAGGTGGGACTCATCCTCAGGACGGACGCTGATGGCACGTGGCGGGATGTGCTCGGACGTGATTGGAGCAGCGCGACGGCCTTTGGCCTGCCGGACCAGGACGTCTTCGCCATTGATACGGGCACACTGAAGACGACGGCCACCTATGCCCACGTGGGAACGACACTCTTCAACCTGGCCGTGAATCCCTCGAGTGGCGTCGTGTACGTGTCCAACACGCAGTCACGGAATGACTTGCGTTTCGAGGGCCCCGGCATCTTCGCTGGTCAAACCGTGCAAGGACATCTCGCCGAGGCGCGCATCACGGTCCTAAGCGACGGAGGCGTGCAACCTCGCGCATTGAACAAGCACATCGACTACTCGGTTCTCCCGGCGCCAGCCACGACGATGCAGCACAGTTTGTCGATGCCGCTGCAGCTTGCGGTCAGCGCCGACGGACAGACCATTTACGTGGCGGCTTTCGGCTCGTCCAAGGTTGGCGTCTTCCCAGCTGCTGCGATTGAGAACGACTCCTTCGACCCCGTCACGCAGAGCGCGAACTACCTCCCTGTGAGTGGTGGGGGACCAGGCGGTCTCGCGCTGGATGAGGCCAGCCATCGGCTCTATGTCACGACGCGCTTCGACGACGGTCTTTCGGTGATTGACCTTGCGACGGGACTCGAAACCGCGCACCTACAACTGGTGAACCCGGAGCCGACGGCGGTTACGGCGGGGCGGCCATTTCTTTACGACTCGACGCGCACCTCCTCCAACGGGGAAGCGTCCTGTGCGAGCTGTCACATGTTCGGCGACAAGGACAACCTGGTGTGGGACCTCGGCAATCCAGACGGGGACCCGGTGCAGAACCCCATCAACATCAAGCTCAGCCTCGGGGCCACCACCCAACCCAACATCAACGGGAGCGGCAAAGTAGCCGTGCTCCACCCGATGAAGGGCCCGATGAGTACCCAGACTCTTCGGGGTCTGGTGAATCACGGCCCGATGCACTGGCGAGGCGATCGCGCGGTGGGCTTCTTCGGCACCGACACACATTCGACGCCGCCCTACGACTCGACGCTGGCCTTCAAGAACTTCATCGTGGCGTTCAACAGCTTGGTTGGGCTCGGCCCCGCATTTGCGGATGCCGACATGCAGACGTTCACGAACTTCGCGCTCTCCATCGTCATGCCGCCCAACCCGGTGCGCGCACTGGACAACTCGCTCAGCACCGAACAGGCGGCGGGCCGGTCCTTCTTCCTTGGCTGCGATGGGCTCGACAGCCTCACGCGGCAGCCGGTCCAGTGCTCCGACGGCTCTGCGCCGGATGGGGGCCATCTCGCCGACGGCATCCCCGGTCTCGGCTTCACGTGCCAGGGTTGCCACGTCCTGAACCCGGCGATGGGCTTCTTTGGCACCGATGGCGAGAGCAGCTTCGAGGCCCTCCCCCAGACGGCCAAAATCCCGCAGCTCCGAAACCTCTACGACAAGGTGGGCATGTTCGGTTCCCCACCCAACCTGCGAACCAACCCCGGTGACAATGGCTACACGGGCTCGCAAGTGCGCGGCGTCGGCTTCGAGCACGACGGCAGTGTCGACACCATCTTTCGCTTTCTGCAGGCAAACGTCTTCAATGTCTCCCCGAGCGCTGGAAACCCGCTCGTCGGCTTTGCCGGGGGCGACCCCCAGCGCCGCAACGTCGAGCAGTACCTTCTCGCCTTCGACAGCGACCTGGCGCCCATCGTCGGCCAGCAAGTCACGCTTCGCTCGGACAATGCTGCGAGTGTCGGACCCCGCATCGACCTGCTCATCGCGCGAGCGAGCACGCCCTTCGCGTCGCAAATTCTGGGGCCAAACGCGACGGAGTGCGACCTCATCGCCCGTGTTGTCGTGGCCGGGGTGGCCAAGACCTTCTTGCTGAAGGCAGACAAGGCCTTCGCGCCCGAGGACGGCACGGCGCCACTGTCGGATTCGGCGGTGCGCGCCCTGGCGGCGACTCCTGGCCAGGAAGTCACATACACCTGCCTTCCGCCTGGCTGGGCGACGCGCGGCACCAGCCCCTAAAGGGCCGCGCAACGTCCGCCCCGTCTGTCCAACCCGCTCGGGAAGCCCCCGGGCTGGGGCACCTCTCAGCGGAGAGCGGAGGACACGAACCTCAGCCCCAAGTTGGGGCCGCACCGTGTAGCAAACGGGCCGCCGGCCTTCCGACGTTCACTCTCCAGCAGCGGAAGGCGGAGGTCTTGAACCCCAGTCACTTGCGCGACCGCATCCGTTTCGAGCGGAGCCCGGACGCATGTCCAGTTCACCTTCCAGTTTCGTCACGTGTTTGTGCCCGGCGACCCCCGAACCGGTCCAACCCCAGGGCGAGGGGCCTTCCGGGTCGCTTGCCCCCGGGGAGGCCCCTCGCCCAATCCTTTAGTCCTGCAGTTCCGTGTTCCAGTACGCCACCGACTGAAGCCACTGCTTCCACGGCTCGGGCATTCCCTTCCGCCAGGTGAAGGTGAGGCGGACGACGTCCGGAAGGGACTTTGGCTTGGCCGGCGCCTGCACCAGCTTCAGACCTGCCTGTCCTGGCGTACGTCCTCCCTTGCGCTGGTTGCAGGGCATGCACGACACCACGACATTCTCCCAGGCGGTGTGCCCGCCCTGCGCCTTGGGCACGACGTGGTCATAGGTGAAGTCGTGGCGGGGGACCGACCGGGAGCAGTACTGGCACTTGCCCTTGTCGCGCGTGTAGACGTTTTCGCGGTTGAACTTGATGCCACTCCGCTTCCCCCGGATGGCCCGGAGAAAGCGAATGACTGCAGGCACGCGGAACTCGAGCGTCACGCTCCGGACCGTCTTGTCCTGGTACTCCTCCACCACTTCCACTTTCCCCTCCCAGAGCAGGGTGATGGCCCGCTGCCAGCTCACGCGAGCGACGGGGAGGTACCTGATGTCCAGCACGAGTGTTTCCATCGCTCGCTCCTTTCCGCGGCCCGCGGCCGCCCTTCGAGTGGTACCCCGAGGGAGAGTCGAACTCCCATGCCCGTCTGAAGGGGCGCCAGGGTCTGAGCCTGGTGTGTCTGCGTTTCACCATCGGGGCGTTTGTGTACCGGACCAGGGAATCAAACCCTGCGCAGCCTCCATGTGAGAGAGGCATCACCTTCAGGTGGACTGTCCGGCATGTCGTGACGGCAGGAGTCGAACCTGCGCTGGCGGCTTATGAGACCGCTGCCTTTCCGCTTGGCGACGTCACGACGAGCGCCCCGGGAGGGAGTCGAACCCCCACCGCTCGCTTAGGACGCGAGGGACCTTTCCAGTTAATCGACCAGGGCAAGTACCCCCAGAGCGAATCGAACGCTCTCACCACGGTTCGTAACCGCGGGCCCGGTTCCACCGGTGGGGGTAAACAGTTACCCCGTGACCGAGTTGAACGGTCTCGCTCGCCTTCGGAGGGCAAGGTCCAGAATCCGCTGGACGGGGCACGACAGGAAGACGGAGTGGACCGTCCAGGGATTGAACCTGGCGAGCTCGGTTTGCAGGACCAAGCGGCACTCCAGTGACACGGCCCGTCCTTTGAAACCACGAGTGCCGCCCGCTGGAATCGAACCCGCGTGTCCCGGGCTTCAACCGGGTGCCTTGACCACGTCGGCCAGAGCGGCATTGGTAGCGCCTCGTACGGGGGTCGAACCCGTCTCACCCGGTGGACAGCCGGGGACCTTCACCGGAGGGACAACGAGGCATCCAGGGCGACCGGCGAGAGTCGAACTCGCTCGAGGCCTGCGCCTCGCGGGGCCACAACCCGCTGGTCCACCGTTGACCATCGGCCGCCGTACATAGGGACGGTTGGAGTCGAACCAACGTCTTGCGCTTATCAAGCGCACGCTCTGCCATTGAGCGACGTCCCCGCCCAGCCCGAATGAACGCAGGAGCGCCATTCACGGGTCAGGCTGCCAGACCCTGCTTCATCCAAGAAAAGCGCCGGGGGGAGTTGAACCCGCCGTTCCCGGGTTGAGAACCCGGTGGCCTGACCGCTGGCCGACGGCGCCATTGCTCTTCGAGCGGCCGACACCCGCCCTCGACTGACCGGGCAGGACTCGAACCTGCGCAGACGCGGGTTAACGGCCCGCCGCTCTTCCGCTGAGCTACCGGTCAATGTTTGTCTGCAGTTCCGGCACAGGGATTCGAACCCCGATGAGCCGCTTCAAAGACGGCCGTCCTGCCGTTAGACGATGCCGGAGGAAGCCGGGGTGGAAAGAGTCGAACATTCATTCCCGGGTTCAGACGCCAGTGGACTGCCGATTAGCCGACGCCCCATTGAAGCGGGAGGAGGGGGTCGAACCCTCGTCGTCGGTTTGGAAGACCGATGCTCTTGCCGTTGAGCTACGCCCGGGAGTGGATGGTGTGAGGATTGAACTCACCAGTGTCCCGAAGGACGCCGCGGTTACGGCGCGGTGGACCACCCTTGGTCACGTCCCATCCAATGTGGGTCCTGAGGGGATTGAACCCTCTCCCGCCGGTTAAGAACCGGCAGCTCTACCCTTGAGCTAAAGACCCAAGTTGGGCCACCCGTCCGTCTTTGGACACACGGGTAGCCCCACTGTCGCTGCTATTCCTAGAATTTCAGAGAACACCAACTACTTCAGAGCCCCTGCAGGGAATCGAACCCTGACCTTCGGTTTACGAAACCGATGCTCGACCAGCCGAGCTCCGGGGGCGTGGCAGGCCGCGAAGGGATTGAACCTTCCAAAGCAGGTTTTGGAGACCCGCTCGCGCCCAGCGCGCGGCCTAGATTGTGGGGAAGCCCGAAACGCGAGAGGCCGGGGACCCCTGCTGGGTCACCCGGCCTCGTCAGCGCCAATCCTTGTCTGGATTAGCGATTCAAGAAGTCGGGTTGGCCAAGAGCGCTCCTGCCCAGATTCTGCTCGGGCAAGGAAACGACTCGGGCGGCAAGGGATGAGACCCACGCACACGAGCGGACAGACGCCGGTCGATGGGCCTTGGCCCTCGCGGCGTTCTCTCCGTCTTGGTGCTTGAAATCGAGTGGTCATCATCGGCTTGTTCCGACTTCCTTTTGCTGGAAGCAAGGTATTCCCGTCACGGCGGGTGAGTCAAGCGCAGGCTCCGAAGGGACCGGCGCACGTACTTTGAGTGCCAGACTGTTGGGCGCGCCCGTCTCGCGGGGCGGACACTTCCGGGCTCGACGCGTCGTTCGTGCCTTGCACGAAACCCTTCCGCCAAACGAAGAACAGGGTCGGTTTGACATGTTTCCTAAAACAGGCTTATGAGCGCGCTTTCTTTTTTTCGAGGCACGTCGTGAGACTCAAGACCCACCGGCAAAGCCATACAGAGGCAACCCACGCGAGCGTTTGCTTGCCCAGGTCCGGCCTCGGTCTAGGCGTCGTGAGCTCACCTCCGGGAGGCAGTCGCTAGGCGTTCGCGCCAACGCGCACACTGCCCCGGAGGCCGGGTTCCCGACACGGAAACCCGGCCTTCTTCTTTTTATTGGCTTTTTCAACCATATGGCGGTGCGCCCTGCGGCGTCGCGGAGTCGTCCGGAAGCGTCCGACCTCAACAGCCGGCCGTCCTTCTCGCTCGTCACTCCCGCGCGTTCCGCGCCTCGGCTCCGCTCGGCAAAGGGACCGGCCGTGGACGGACTCGACAAAGCTCATTGGTAGAGCACTGGACTCATAATCCAGAGGAGAGGGTTCAAATCCCTCACTCAGCACGGGGTCGAAAGACTCCCCGAGGTGCCGGTCACGAGCCGGCGCTGCAGCTGGCCGGACGGAGACGCCGGCCCGCGACGGGTTTTTGCCGCTCCTTGGCCATCCCGGAAGACGCTGCCGCAGATGTCGTGCGTCCTAGCGCCCCCCGGGCCCGCGAAGCAGCCGCCCCGGCGCGCGCCGCCAGACCCTGCCGGAGGGGGACGGATGCAGCGGCCCGTGAGGGGCCGGCGCCTCACTTTTTTGAGAATTTCACCCGACGCACGAGAGAGCAGACGAAAGGAGGAGGTTGACCATGCGAATTGACATTCCCCTGAAGGAGCGCGTCCTCATCTATGTGGACGGCAAGCCGGTGCGCTACCTGGGTCCCGGTCGTCACCGGCTGCGGGTTCCGTTCTGGCATGAGGCGGAGGCCGAGCGCTTCGACACCGACGCACTGATAGCTGACCTCCGCGCCGAGGCCCTGGCGCTGGTGCCGGCCAGCGACATGCGCCGGCTGACGCTCGCGCCGAACGAGCGGGCCGTGGTCAGCCGCAAGGGCCGCCCAGTGCGGTGGCTCCAGAGCGGCGAGCGGCAGGTCTGGACCATCGACCCGAGCGTGACCGTCGAGGTCATCGACGTCTCGGGCGTGGCCGCCGAGCCGCTCCGAGACGAGGTCAAGGCACTGGTGCCGGCGACGGACTACGTCGAGGCCACCGCCGCCGAGGGCACCACTGTGGTCCGCTACGTGGACGGCGCGCTCGACGCCGTCCTCGGTGCGGGCCGTCACGCAGCCTGGACGGTGCGCCGCAAGGTCAACCTCGCGGTCATCGACCTCCGGGAGCACCAGCTCGCCGTCAACGGCCAGGAGGTGATGACCAAGGACCGGGTGTCACTGCGCCTGAACCTCAGCGCGGCCTGGCGCGTGGCCGACCCGCGTCGGCTGGCGACAGTGGCGCGCGCGCCGGATGATGTCCTGTATGTGGCAGTGCAGCTGGCTGCCCGCGAGGCCGTCTCCAGCCGCACGCTGGACGAGCTGCTCGCAGCGCGCGAGCAGCTGGGGCTGCACCTGGCGCCCACCGTGGCGCAGCGTGCAGCGACGGTCGGACTGGAACTGCTGGACCTCGGGGTCAAGGACCTCGTCCTCCCGGGCGAGATGAAGACGCTGCTCAACCGGGTCATCGAGGCACAGAAGGAGGCGGAGGCCAACGTCATCTTCCGGCGGGAGGAGACGGCGGCCACGCGCTCCATGGCGCAGACGGCCAAGGTCCTGGCCGAGAACCCGCTCGTCGTCCGCCTGAAGGAGCTGGAGGCGTACAAGGAGCTGGCGGCCAAGGTGGGCCAGGTGCACCTCGTCCTCGGCGAGGGCGCCCTGCCGCAGCTGCAGCTAAAGACGTGACAGATGGAGGGCCCGCCCGCGGAATGGGGGCGGGCCTTTTTTTCGGGCAGCTGCCCTTGGCGCGCATGTCGACAGCCTCTGCCTCAGAATCGCCCGGCGGCAAGCTTCCGGGTGCAGGGGCGAGACCGGCCCGGGCCTCTCATCCGGCGACGAGCTCGAACCTCAACTCGCCCAGCTTCTCGACGCTGCAGGCCACCTTGTCTCCTGGCTTGAGCCAGACCTGCTGCGCCTCGGGCTTCCCCAAAATGACGCCCTCGGGAGTGCCCGTCGAGATGAGGTCCCCGGGGAGAAGGGTGAAGTACTGCGAGGCATAGCTGATGATTTGGGCGCAGGTAAAAATCATGTCGCTGGTGTTGGACGACTGGCGCTGCTCGCCGTTGACACGGCACTCGAGGGCGAGCTTGCGGGTCCCCCACCAGCTCGGCGCCCACCAGCCAGGGTCCCACCGGCATGAAGCCGTCGGACGTTTTTCCGAGCATAAACTGCGAGGCCTTGCCGTCCCGGAACTGGAGGTCCCGCGCCGAGAAGTCATTCCCGGTGGCGTAGCCGAAGACGTAACTGAGGGCGTCGGCCTCGCTCACCTTTTGGACCGTCTTGCCGATGACGACTTGCAGCTCGACCTCGTAGTCGAACTTGGAGGCTACCTGCGTGGGGAGCTTCACCTTCCCCCCATGTCCGGAAAGGGCGTTGTTGTACTTGTTGAAGAGGACCGGCGCCTTGGGGATGGGCGTGCCCGTCTCCTGCGCGTGTCGCTTGTAGTTGAAGCCCAGCATGAGGATTTTCTGGGGCGCGGTAACGCACGGTCCAAACTCGGCGGCGCCCTCCGGGATGAAGGCTCCCTTCAGGGAATCCGCCGCTGCGAGGACGGCCTGCAGACCCTTCACATTTCGCCCGGCGATGACGTCGTCCGTCGTTGCCGGGACAGCCAGCCGCAGCAGCTTCCCGGCCTTTCCCACGTCGAGGATGCGCTCGCCCTGCTTCACACCAAGGCTCGCGCCGGCTGGGGTCTGCAACATGCAATACGTCAGGGCACGGGTGGACACTGCTGGTTTCGTCTTTGCAGTAGCCATCGCTCCCCGCCCGGGAAGGAGGGTCGCCGCGGCGGCCGCGCCGGCCGCCTGCAGAAGCTTTCTTCGCGTCGTGGCCATTCGGCAGTCTCCCTCGTTGGACAGCGCGCGAGGGTAGCCCAACGTCTCCTCCTTCGTGCCGCCATTTTGCGGAGCCACAGCCTTCACCCTGCGATCGAGACACGCCGCGTCCGGGACCAACCGTGCACAGCGGCGGGGGGACGGGAACTCCAGTCACCCTCCCCGCGCGCCCCCGGCCGGCGGGGCCATGCCCTCCCTCACACCTCGTCCGGGAGGTCCGGCCTGGGCACCGTCACCCACCGCGCGAGCAGAAACACCCCGGCCATGACGGTGTAGCCCGCCGCCCAGGGCCAGGCCGGCGTGAGGGACAGCACGGTGTCCGCCGGCGCCCAGCGGTAGGAATGGAGTAGCCCCACGGCTGACAGGGCAGCGCCAGCGAGACACCACGCGCCTGCCTCCACGAAGCGCCGCTCGATGACGGCCACCGTAGCAGCCGCCAGCAGCATGCTGCTGAGGATGAAGCCCTGCTCCAGCCGCAGCGCACCGTCCAGCCAGATGTCCGACCGCTCGAAGACGCCGAGCAGCTGCGGGGAGAACGGCGGCCCGTTCGGTCCACCCACGCCAGCCGCGTGGAGTCCGGCCTTGGCCATGTAGGCGCCCCAGCCGGCAATGCTGGGAAGAAGGCCCACCACCACCGCGGGCGCGTGCCGGGACGGCGTCGCCTGAAAGGCCTGGGCAGCGATGACGATGCCAATCCACAGGACAATTGCCATGCCGGCGTCGATGGGGACGGCCCAGGCAATCCACCCTACCGTCCCGGTGAAGCAGATGAGACTCATGAAGGCGCCATTCAGCACCGAGTAGCCCGCGCGCGCCCCCATGGCCTTCCAGCCCGGATGGCCAATGTAGAGGGTGGTGGGGAAGCACGAGCCGAAGGCGCAGGCGGCCAGCGTTCCCAGGCCGTTCACCGCGAGCGAGCTCCGGACGGGGTACACGTCTCCGGCAGCACGCGCCGATTCAATGTTCTGGAGCGAGCCGATGGTGGCGAAGAGGCCCATGGGCAGGATGACGGAGAAGTAGCCAAGGAGGTAGCGGCCCGACAGTGCGGTGAAGAGCTCGCCGAGAACGGGAAGCGGCAGGTGCAGCGCTGGCGAGGCAGGGGCTGGGCCAGTGGGGGCCAGGCCCGTCGCCCAGGCGAAGGCCGCGCCCAGCGCCACCGCGACGAAACCGCCGGGCAACCCTCCCCGGAAGGACACCCGGCCGAAGTAGACGAGGAAGATGACGGCCAGCGTGCCGAGGCCGATGACGGGCCGGCTGTAGGTGCGGAAGAGGAAGCCAATCGCGATGAAGGTGAGGGCGATGCCGGCAAGCGTGGAGAGCAGTGCCGCGCGCGGGGTGGACTTCCGGATGCGCTCGGCCACGGTGCTGCCGAGCAGTTCAATCATCCCGGAACCGAAGCAGGCCACCAGGCCCGCATGCCAGGCAATTCGGGACGGGTCCGCTTCCCCCGCAGCCTGGGCGGCCAGCTTGGCCGGAAGCATGACGAGGAAGACGTAGGCGAAGAGGGACACCGTGTTGATGCCGTACGGCAGTGCACAGACGTCCGCCCGCCCGGTGCTGCGGCCGAGGCGCATGGCCTGCCAGGCATAGAAGACGTTGCCCACCACCAGCGAGACGGCCGCGCCCGGGAGCACCCGGCCAAACACCAGGGCATCGGAGAAGCCGAGGACGGTGCGGCAGAGGGCGGAGAGGACGAGGAGCTGGACGAGGTTGTCCAGCGCGAGGCCGAAGAAGCCGTCGACGTCTCCACGGACGAACCACCGCATGGGGGCCGGGGCGTGGGACGTCATGCCGTGTCTCTGCATGCGCGCATGCGGAAGACAGCATGGCACGAGCGCTTCCTGGTGCGCCCGGCGGTTTGACGCCAAGGGCGGCTGTCCCCCAGCGTCAGCTTCTGTCCGTGTCCACCAGCGCTTCTATTTTCGCCAGCGCCTCATCCAGCACCACGCGGACCTTCTTCATGGTGGCTGGGCTCAGCCGTCCGTGCCGCGCCGCGTGGCGGAACACCTTGAAGAGGCGCGTGGCGTGCTTGATGAGGTCCCCCAGCTCCTCCGCATACTCCTCCCAGCTGGCCGACCCCGACCTTTCGTAGAAGTCATCCACCTCGTCGCGGTGCTCCTCGAGGTCGCGCTTCCCGTCGGGGGTAATGGCGTACACCTTCCGGCCCTCGTGCTCCTCGACGCGCGCGTGGCCCAGTTCCTCCAGCAGCTGCAAGGTGGGGTAGATGACGCCCGGGCTGGGGCGGTACGTCCGGCCGCTCCGGTCCTCGATGGCCTGCATGATTTCGTAGCCGTGGCGGGGTTGCTTCTCGATGGCGTCGAGGACGAGGTACCGCACCGCGCCGCGGTCTGCGCGGGGCGGCGGCCCACCAAACACGTCCCAGAAGTCCGGGCGCCCACCCTGTCGTCGCCCCCGAAAGCCCGGACCCATGAAATGCCGCTCCCAGTCCCAATGCCTCTCGTGCACGTGACACCTCCAGATGTGTCGTTAAGCTATATCTATAGATAGCTCTTTCCAAGGCTCCGCGCAACCCGGCTGTGGCCGGGGGCGATGGGCAGCCGCTGGCAGAAAGGCCCGACGTGACGCCGCGCGGCGAGGCAGAAGTCGCGTTCGTGACGTCAGACGGCGGCCGGCCCCTGGACTAGCGTGCCGCGGCCGCTTCCTTGACGAGGGAGTGCCCGTGAAGCTGCTTCAGCCGACGCCTCCTCCCTACGACGCGCTCCTCTGGGCCAAGCTGCCGCTGCCGGAGAGGGGGCGGATGGTGTGCCAGGCGTGGGCCCTCCAAGGCTATGGGACGCCCGTCGGCGCCTACGCCCTCCACGCCGTGAAGGTCCTCCTCTACCTCGGTGCGTGGGTCTTCTTCTGCGGCTTCACGCCGGGCCTCGGCGGCCTTGCGTCCTTGGCCACCTGGTGGCTTGCCCCGGTTGCCTTCCAGAAGGCCATCCTGTGGAGCATGCTCTTCGAGGGGCTCGGCCTCGGGTGCGGCAGTGGCCCCCTCACCGGGCGCTACTTCCCGCCCTTCGGCGGCTTCCTCTACTTCCTGAGGCCCGGCACCACGAAGCTGCCCCTCTTCCCTGGCCTGCCGGTTCTGGGCGGCATCCGGCGGACGTGGCTGGACGTGGCCCTGTACGCAGCGCTCCTCGTCGCACTGGTGCGGGCCCTGGTGGCCCCAGCACTCACCTTGGGCATCCTCGCCCCGGTGGTGGTGCTGGTCCCGGTGCTGGGCCTTTTGGACCGGACGCTGTTTCTCGCGCTCCGGGCCGAACACTACTGGACGATGACCGTATGCTTCGCATTTGCCACGCCGTGGATTGCCGGCGCTAAGGCCGTGCAGCTGGCGCTGTGGTTTTGGGCGGGCTGCTCGAAGCTGAATCACCACTTCCCGGCCGTCGTCTGCGTCATGACGAGCAACAGCCCCTTCCTGCGCTTCCCGTGGCTGCGCAAGCGCATGTACCGGCGCTACCCCGACGACCTCCGGCCGTCCCGGCTGGCCGAGTGGATGGCGCACGCCGGCACCGCGCTGGAGCTGGGCGTCCCCATCATCCTTCTGTTGTCACCGGGCGGCCCGTCGCTGGTGGTGGGAATGGTGCTCATGGTGATGCTGCACCTCTACATCACCAGCAACGTGCCGATGGGCGTGCCCATCGAGTGGAACTTCATGGTGGTGTACGGGGCCTTCGCGCTCTTCTGGGCGCACCCGGACATCACCCTGGCCGCCCTGGGCCCGCCATGGATGGTGGCCTTCCTCATCCTCATGCTCGTCGCCATCCCGCTGGCCGGAAACCTCTTCCCGGACCGCGTCTCGTTTCTGCTGGCCATGCGCTACTACGCCGGCAACTGGGCGTATGGCGTGTGGCTGTTCCGAGGCGACAGCTACCGGAAGCTGGACAAGCTGACGAAGAGTGCGCCGTGGGTGTTTGACCAGCTGGCCCGCTTCTATGACAAGCCCACCGCGGTGGGCCTGTTTGGAAAGGTGCTCAGCTTCCGCTTGATGCACCTACACGGCCGTGCCCTGCCGCTGCTGCTGCCGCGCGCAGTGGACCGCTTTGAGGACTATGAATACGTGGAGGGCGAGGTGGTGGCCGGGCTGGTGCTGGGCTGGAACTTCGGGGACGGCCATCTGCACCGTGAGGACCTGCTGCACGCCGTTCAGGCGCAATGTGGCTTCGAGGCGGGGGAGCTCCGCTGCATCTTCGTGGAGTCGCAGCCGCTGGGCCGCGCCACCCTGGCGTTCCGTATCCTGGACGCGAAGACGGGCCTTCTGGAGGCCGGCACCCTGGACGTGGGCGAGCTCCGGCAGCGCCAGCCTTGGGCCAAGGCGTGAAGGAGCCCGACGTCGTCATCGTCGGCTCGGGCCCCAATGGACTGGCCGCCGGCGTCTTCCTCGCTCGCGCCGGGGCCTCCGTCCTGCTGGTGGAGGCAAAGCCCACCATCGGCGGTGGACTGCGCACGGCCGCCCTCACCCTGCCCGGCTTCGCCCATGATGCCTGCTCGGCCGTCCACCCGATGGGCATCCTGTCTCCCTACCTGCGGCAGCTGCCGCTGGAGGAGCACGGCCTCACGTGGATTCGCCCGGCGGTGTCGCTGGCCCACCCCCTGGACGAGGGGCCGGCGGTGCTGCTGCCACGTTCCGTCGAAGCGACCTGTGCGGAACTTGGCGCCGACGCGGAGAGCTACCGGCGCCTGGTGGCCCCCTACCTCGCCCGGGCCCACGCCCTCCTCGAGGACGTGCTGGCGCCGCTCGGGTTTCCCCACCACCCGGGACTCATGCTGCGCTTCGGACTGCAGGGCGTTGCATCCGCCACTTGGCTGGCGCGCCGCTTCCACGGCGCGCGGGCGCGGGCGCTGGTGGCCGGCTGCGCCTCCCACGCCGTCCTGCCCCTGGAGACGCTGCTGACGGGGGCCGTCGCCCTCCTCTTCCTTGTCACGGCGCACACCGAGGAGTGGCCGGTGGCGGCCGGTGGCTCCGAGGCCATCGCCCGGGCTCTGGCCAGCCTGCTGCGCTCTCTGGGTGGAACCATCGAGACGGGGAGGGAGGTCCGCACGCTGGCAGACCTCCCGCCGGCGCGGGTGTACCTGTTCGACACGAGTCCCGCGCAGCTGGCCGCCGTTGCCGAGCCCATTCTCCCGCCGGGCTATGTGCGCCGGCTGCGTCGGTACCGCTATGGCCCGGGCGCCTTCAAGCTGGACTGGGCCCTGGACGGCTCCATCCCCTGGAAGGACGCCCGCTGTCTGCAGGCGTCCACCGTCCACCTAGGCGGAACGCTGGAGGAGATTGCCGCCGCGGAGGGCGCGGTCTGGCGCGGCGAGCACCCGGCACGTCCCTTCGTCCTGTTGTGCCAGCAGAGTGAGATGGACAGCACGCGGGCGCCCCCCGGCAAGCACACCGGTTGGGCCTACTGCCACGTGCCGGCCGGTTCCACACAGGACATGACGGATGCCATCGAGTCGCAGGTGGAGCGCTTCGCGCCAGGCTTCCGACGCCGGATTCTCGCCCGTCACGTCACGGCGCCGGCGGACCTTGAGCGCTACAACGCCAATTACGTCGGGGGTGCCATCACCGGCGGGGTGGCGGACCTGGGCCAGCTATTTACCCGGCCCGTGGCCCGCCTCAACCCCTACACGACGCCCCACCCGCAGCTTTTCATCTGCTCGGCCAGTAGCCCCCCGGGCGGCGGCGTCCACGGCATGTGCGGCTACCACGCCGCCCGTGCGGCGCTGCGGCGGCTGCCGCGCTTGCGGCCCACGGCCCTGACGGTCTAACAGCGCCGTCCGCTCCTAGCGCATGCAGACGGCCTCGACGTTGTTCCCGTCCGGGTCGATTAGAAAAGCCGCGTAGTAGTCCGGTCCGTAGTCCGCGCGGACTCCGGGGGCGCCGTGTTCTCGGCCGCCGCCCTCGACACCCACCTTGAAGAACCTGTCAACGGCGGCGCGCTCCGGGGCGCGAAAGGCGACGTGGATGCCAGGACCCACCGGACCTTTGGCCAGGTACAGCCAGAAGCCCGGCTCTCCCGGCGGCCCGAAGCTGGCGCTCGTCCCGTCCTGCGAGTGCAGCACGTGGCCGAGCGTCCCCAGCGCGGCCCGGTAGAAGCGGACGCTCGCCTCCAGGGACTTCACCTTCAAGCCGATGTGGTCGTACATGAGGCCTACCCCCGGGACAGGCCGTCTAACCCTACGCTGGGCAGCCAGCCACACCCAAGTCCCCTTGGGCACGTGGCGTCCGGTGGCCGCCCGCGCGGGGAAAGGGTGGCCCGCCCCTACGCGTTCGCCTGCTGCTTGGCGTGGACCTCCGCCAGCGCGACGGCCTACTGTGGCGCGCCGCTGTCCGGGCTTCACTTCTCAAGGCGAAGGTGCTCCATGACGACGAGACGGTGTCTCACGCTGGTGGCCGTCCTCGGTGTTCTGGGCGGCACCTCCAGCCGTGCACAGCCCGCTGCAGCCGGAGACGGCGGTCTCGGCGAGCGCATTGCCGCCATCAAGCAGTCGCTCGCCGTGAGCCAGCAGAACCTGCGCACCTACCAGTGGATTCAGACCACGGCCGTCAGCCTCAACGGGCAGGAGAAATCCCGCAAGCAGGACACCTGCTACTACGGCGCGGACGGGAAGCTGCAGAAGGTGCCTCTTTCCGCGACGCCACCGCCGGCGTCGAAGCCCGGGCTGCGTGGAAAGATTGTGGCTTCCAAGACAGCCGAGCTGACGGACACCATGAAGCAGGCCGTCGCCCTCGTTCAAACCTACGTGCCGCCGGACCCGGTGCTGCTGCAGAGGAGCAAGGATGCCGGGAAGGTGGCCATCGAGATTCTCCAGCCCGGCAAAGTCATCCGCCTCGTCTTCCGCGACTACCGGCTCCCGGGTGACTCTCTGGCCATCACGCTGGATGTCACCACCAACAAGCTGCTCGGCTTCAACGTCGGAAGTTACCTCGGCCAGCCCTCCAGCCCCGTCACCATGGACGCGCAGCTCGCCTCCCTCAACGACGGCACCACCTACCCGGCCAACATCAACCTCGCCGCCAAGTCGGCTGGCATCGCGGTGGCCATCACCAACTCGGGCTACCGGAAGATGAACTGACGCCTCCCGCTGGCGCGGGCGCTGGCCTCACAGCCCCGCGTCGGTGGGCAGCAGCAAGGGCGGCAGCGGCGCCTGGTTGAAGTCGAAGTCGTCGGTGAGGTCCCCGAGGATGGGCATCGTCTCGCGAACGGAGATGCGCGGGTCCGGCCGGCCGTCGGTGGCGGGGTCGAGGCGCTGGCCGCTGAGGAAACGGTCCTCGATGAATTTCACATAGGCGTCAAAGCTCAGCGTCTGGTGGTCGATGTAGCCGGCCCGTGCATAGGGGCTGATGACGAGGCCGGGCACCCGGAGCCCGTAGCCGTTGGCGTCGACGACCGGCGGCAGGACGTGGTCATAGAAGCCGCCCCAGTCGTCCCAGGCCAGGAAGATGGCCATGCTCGGCCACGCCGAGCTCTGCATCAGTGTGTTGAGGATGGCCGTCACATAGGACTGGCCGACGCTCACCTTGGACGGCGGGTGCTCGCTCACGGTGCCGTCCGGAATAATCCACACCACCTCCGGAAGATTCCCGTTCTTCACGTCGAGGTAGAACTGGTCCAGCGGGACGACGTTGCCGAGCTGGCCGTCGGCCTTAACGGTGTCGAAGTTGGGCAGCGGGTTCCAGATGCTCGGCACCGTGGCCAGCTGCAGCACCGGCTCGCACGTCTCGACACCGTCGTCGACGCAGTCCGGTTCGGTGCCTTCCGCCAGGTAGTAGCGCCAGCTGACGCCGCCCCGGTCGAGGAGGTAGGTGAGGTCCGTCCAGGCATAGGGTCCGGTGTTTGCGGGACTGGGCGACTGGAGCGCATTTACACAGCTCTGGGGATTGCCCGCCTGGCTGCAGGCGGCGGACCACTCGGACACCAGGTACAGGTGCGCGGGCTGGCTCCAGGAGGCGTTGGACTCGAACATGTGGTCCTGCAACACGAACGCGCGGGCGTAGGCCCAGTAGTTGGGAATTTCTCGGTCGTCGTGCCAGCCAACAGCGTCGATGGAAGCGCCGTTGCTGCAGGCCGGATTGTTCGGGTCGATGCAGCCCTTCTGGCCCTTCTGCGCCGACACCAGGAAGCCGTCCATGGCACCGCCGTCGATGTCGTCGATGGCATTGGCCTCGCCGTGCGGGCCGCCGCCATTCACGTCGTTGGGGTCATGAAAGGGCCGGGCGCAGGGACCGCCGTCCAGTTGCGGAAGACAGGCCAGCGGCACACCGGCGTCATCCATGGGGATGCCGTCCGCCCCCGGGAATGTGCCGAAGTAATGGTCGAAGGAGCGGTTCTCCTGCATGACGATGACGATGTGCTTGATTTTCTGAAGCCCGCTCGCCCCGCCGTCCGGTCCGGCGTCCGTGCTGCTGTTCGAATGAGTGCAGGCCGAGGCCAGCACGAGCGCGAACAGTGCTTGACCAAACCAGCGCATGGATGCACCTCCGGAAACCCCCGGGCATACTAAACTCCGCCGCCCGTCTGGCGTTGCGGGCTGGCCGTCGCCTCTGGTGCCCTGACACGTCGCCCCGCGTCGACATGGCTAGCGTGGGAAACGCCTCAGCCAAAGCCCTCGCCTGGCTGCCTGCATCTCGCGTTTCAGGGCGACTGCAGGAGCAGGACCCAGTCCGGGTAGCCATCCGACCCGTTGCCTGGCGGCGTGAAGGTCGCCGTCCCAGTGTGGGGGAATGGGCTTCCAGAAACCGGCGAATAGGTTCCGTTGGAGGGGTCGAACCACTGGGCCCGCGTGGTGCCCGCCATCTTGGTCATGTCGACTGTGACCGTCGTCGTGAAGGTGAAGTACGCGAGGCCCAAATGCCCATCAGGCGTGACTGCCCCCAGGACATACTGGTCCGAGCCCCAGGAGCCGTAGCCGGCCGTCAGGAAGTTGCTGGTGCCATTCGGGTTGTCCGGCACGAGGTCCATCCAGCGGAGCGGCGCGAAGAATTGCGCCGCCAGCCCCGCGTTCATGCCTCCTGGACTGCTGAGGGCGGCCTGCCAGCTGGGGTACTGCCCCGCGTAGGCGCTGGCGTAGAAATTCTTCTGCGTCTTGTCCGGGCCCGTCCAGAAGTTCCAGATGGGGTCATTCCCGAACACAAAGCCGACTTCCCCGGACAGCATCGGCTGGTACATGTCGGAGCGTACCTGCAGCGGCGTCGTCGGGGCTGGTGGCGACACCACGGCCTCGTCTTCGTAAGGGCTTTCGATGAGGAATACCGGCCGCACGTTGTTGTCCGCGAAATACCCCTGGACGGTGAACTGGTAGTTGTGCGGAGCCGCCTCCACGTACACGGTGTCGACATCAATCCAGCTCGGCCGCGTGGCTGGTCCGTAGCCGGGGAAGCTCGGCTCGCCGCCCCAATGCGCCGTCATCAACTGCGTGCCACCCCCCGCCTTGATGCCATTGACGATGCTGGTGGCCATGGACAGCTCTTGTGCGTTCTTCGGCGTGTAGTCGCAGCCGTTGACCCAGATGATGTTGGGGAACGACGTCGTGTTGTACCGGGCGCCGATGTAATTCCCATAAGCGGTGAGCCCTGTGTTTCCAGTGGCCGCCATGTCGTTGAACCAGCCGTCCGTCCCCCCCGCTCCGGCATAGCCCATGTAGGCCGGCGCCAGCAGCACCAGGATGTTCCGACTCAGCGCCTGCTGCAGAAACCAGTCGACGTGCCTGAAGTACGCGTCGTTGGGGGTGGACATGTCGTTGCAGTAGGACGTCCCCTCCGTGCTCGGGCAGTTCCCGGACACGCGCCCGCTGAACGGGATGTCATTGTTCGCGTTGGCCCAGTTCGGGCTGTGCGAGGTGAAGGAGTGCTCCACCAGGTTGACCAAGATGGTGTTGAAACCGCGGCTCTTCCGGTCGTTCAGGTAGGTGATTGCATCCGCCTCGTTGAGCTCGGCGATGGCTGACCAGGCCGCGTCTCCTTGCATCACGAATGGGTTCCCCGAGGCATCGAGGAGGTACTTGTTGCCGTAAGCCATGCGCAACGGGAAGCTCCCGCTCGCGCTGATGGTGATGGAGACGGACGTCGTCGTGCTTCCGAGGGAATTCGTCGCCGTCACGACGTAGCTTGCGGTGATGACGGACGCCGCCGGAGCCCCGGTCATAACGCCCGTCACGGGGTTGAGGCTCAACCCCGCTGGCAGCGCCGGCAGAACGGAATAGGACGACACGCTTCCGCCGCTGCTGCTCGGCGTGTTTGGCGCGATGTACACACCAACGTAGTAGACAGCCGGATTGCTGGAATAGACGAGGTTCGTAGGTGGCCCGGTCGGCGCGCTCGGTGTCACCGGTGCCGAGGGCGCGCTTGCCGGCCCCGTCCCGACTGCATTCACAGCCGAGACGGTAAATGTGTAGCTCGTCCCGTTGCTGAGCGACGTCACCATCGCGGTCGTCCCGTTGACGGTGACGCCAGCGCCGGAGGCTGCGGGAAGGATGGCGACCGTGTAGCCCGTCACGGGGCTTCCCCCGTTGCCCACGGGCGCGACCCAGGTAAGTGTCGCGGTCCGGTTGTCGGCGACGGCAACGACTGCCGTTGGGGCAGCTGGGACGTCGAGCGTCGTGACTGGGCCGCTTGCAGCCGGGCCCGTCCCGACCGCGTTGGTGGCCGAAACCGAGAGGGTGTACGTCGCTGCGTTGGCGAGGCCCGTCACCGACGCCTTTGTCCCGGAAACGCTGACGACGGCAGACGGCGTGTAGGGCGTCACTTCCACGCGGTAGCCAGTGATGGGGCTACCGCCGTCGGACGCGGGCGCCGTCCAGCTTAGGCTAACGCTGCGGACGCCACCCTTGGCCGCCACGCTCACCGGCGCGGTCGGCACAGTGGCCGAAGAAGCCCCACCACACCCGAGCACGAGCACCGGCAGCACGGTGCCTACGAGGTGGGGGAATTTCATCCAGTCAGTCCTCAAGCGACCTCCGCCTTCGAATCACTATGCGTCTCTCATCCTCCTACCGCATCGAGAGCCCTGCCCGGTACACCCCAGGCACCCCGCGGGTGGCCGGGGTCCGTTGGACCCGAGGCGGCGCCGGAGGAAGACTGCACGTTGACTCGAGAAGTGAGCCTTCTTCACCGTGGGCGCTACGGACGGGTGCGTCGTCGCAAACGAGAGTCATCTGTCTTAAGTGTTAACCGATTTGTACTGGTGCTTCATGTGTGTGCGGATTCGCTGCTGCACTTGGGGTTCCAGGTGAACCTTCATCCACGACCGCACCGCCCGACGCCATGCCGCTCATCTGCAACTACTACGTCACGTTGCGCTGCAACCAGCGGTGCGTCTTCTGCAATATTCCACACACCAACGCTGGCACGCCCGACCGCGAGCCGAGCCCCCCGCAGCTGGTAGCCAACCTGCGGGACCTCAAGCGGCTGGGCGTGCGGCTGCTCGACGTCACGGGGGGAGAGCCTCTCCTCTATCGACACCTCATCGGGCTACTGACGGTGGCCAAGCGGAGCGGGCTCCGGACAACCCTCACCACCAACGGGATGCTGTACCCGAAGCTGGCCGCAGGCGCTGGTGGGCAAGGTCGACGCGCTGCTCTTCTCCGTCGAGTCTCCGGATGCTGCAGAACATGACCGCATCCGCGCCACTCCCTCCTTCCATCTGGTGATGGAAGCCCTCCGCGTCGCGCGCCAGCTGAAGCAGGACCTCTTCATCTCGCACGTCGTGACGAACGAGTCCGTAGACCGCGTCGACGAGATGATTCGGTTTGCACGAGAACAGCGGGCCATCCTGTTCCTGAACCCCTGCTTCTCCTTCTTCGGCAACGGCGGCCTCGCCCCGGAGAGGGCGCCGGAACTCCACAGGTATGTCGGGCAACCGGACGTCATCATCGACCGGGCCCAGCTCCGCCTCATCGAGGCTGGCGGAAACGACTCGGCCAAACCCGTCTGCCGGGCAGTGACGTCTGCCGTCGTCATCTCCCCGGACAACCAGCTGTGGCTGCCCTGCTACCACTTCCGGCAGGCAGGCATTCCCATCAAGAACGACCTGTACGGGGTCTACACGACGCACCCCGCGGTGCAGGATGCCAAGCGGAGGCAAGGGCACCACGACTTCTGCACCGGCTGCACGGTGTACTGCTACATGCGGACTTCCTTGGGCTGGAAGTACCCCGTCGACACTGCCGCGCTGGCAGCGCACTACGTCCGCGAGCGCGTGCGCCAGCGGGTAAGACGGGCGTCTCGGCCGCCGGAACCGGTGCGTGCAGCCGGTCCGAGGGCGTCCAGCCCTGGGTTGGACCCCGCGGGTAAAACCGTCAGCCAGGCGCGGGCACCGGAGCCGCCGGCGCTCTGGGGCGGGGCGGCCTACCAGCGGACGATGAAGTCCGCGTAGTCGCCTTCGGCGGGCGACTGGGAGTTGTCGCCGTCCGTCATGAGTCCGAGACCGACGAAGTCCGGCACGTCCTGCAGCTTGCCACCGTAGTGCTTGACGAATTCAGCTCTCGGGTCGACCTCGACGGTTTCCCAAGTGTGGAGCGGACCGCCCGTCCGCAGAAGGATGGTGTCCCGGTCGAAGAACCACCCGCGGGACGACTGGCAAGAGGTGCCCGGGATCCCGAGCGTGCTCCACGCGTACTTGATGACCATGATTTTGATGCCCGCCTTGAAGGCAAGAAAGACGGAGGCGGCGTTGTCGGAGAAGCCCGGCCCACAATCATTCGCGTCCTTGGGGAGGGCGTTGACGCGCCAGCGCCAGCTCACCTGCTTGACGGTGTGCCAGGCCTTGTCCGGGGTTTCTGCGTACAGGACGACGTTTCCCAGCGGCGGGGTGTACACGCCCCGAATCATCTTGGTGTCCCCTTCCCGGACGACCTCGTAGTAGTTGACCGGCCCCGAGTCCTGCGTGAAGACCTTGAAGTTCTCCAGGGGGATGACCGCCTGGTGCTCGCTGACGGCTGGAGCCGGCATGGCACTGATGGCGGGACCGGAGCTGCCACCAATCGCTGGAGCCGGCAGGACACGGATGGCGGGAGCCTCGGCGCCACCAATGCCGGGGGCGGGAGTGCCGCTGTCGAGGACTGGCGGGGCGCTGCCGTCGGCGAGGGCTATGACGAGGACAACCATGAGCAACTGACTGGCATGGGGCATGGAGAGAGGGTCTTTTCAGGGTGAGCGGCTTTCCTAACGCGGAAGGCAGCCCCGGTCGATGGAGGGTTCGACGGGCGCCAGCCGGGGCACCTGCGTGCCGACTCACCTCGCCCGGGGCGTCTCGACGGCTTCAGCCGGGAGCGTCCACGACGCGAATTCGCTCGAGCTGACGGAGCGACCGCGATGGCATTCCGTCGGTCAGCACTACCAGGCGAAAAGGTCCGACGTCGGAGGGAAGCGGCTTTCCGTCGACCTCCCAGGCCAGAAGGGCCACCGTTTGGCCCATGCCCTCCGACAGCTCGGCGCAGCTGAAGACAGACTGGAAACCGTCGCGGGCGGTGGCCACCAACACCTGGCGAAAGCCTTTCACCTTCTGGGGCAGAGGGACGTCCTTCCCCATCGGCCCTGGTGTGAAGCCGAAGTGGACCAGCACCTTGTCGAGGCGGACCCCTTTCACCTGGTGGGTCTCCCCGTGGCTGGTCCACGCCAGCGTGACCGGCCCGAGCCGCTCCAGGTCGGCCACGCTGAGGGTGCCCGTCTTCGGTAGGCCGTCCACCCGAACCGAGGGCGCGGGCGACGCCTCGACCGCGACCGTCCGGGTGGGCAAGAACGCCATGCCCAACACCAGCGCCCCGACGGCGGCCGAGCGGCTACTTCCCAACCAGGACCTCACTCGCCTTGATGATGACCGTCACCGCATCCCCTGCTTTGAGGCCAAGCTTGTCCGCCGAGGCCTTGGTGATGGTGGACACCAACTCGTTCCCGCCGACATCCATGACCACTTCTGCGGTCAGTCCGTCGGTCTTCACGGACTTCACCTTGCCCTTGAGTTGGTTGCGTGCGCTGAGTTCCATGTGCAGCCCCTCCCGACAACTAGAAGTTCAGGATGTAGGTCAGACGGTAGGCGATGGAGTACGCCGGGTTGTTGGTGAGCGGAAAGTCGATGCCAAACATGAGTGAGTTCTTCGGAACGAACCAGAACCGGATGCCCGGGGTCAGGCTGAGAATGGTGCTGATGTTGGTGCCGTCGAGCGGCGAGGTGCCGGAGAACTCGACGAACGTCGTGAAGTTGCCGAGGACGGGCATGTTGGGGGGCGTCCAGGTCTCGGCCAGGGAGAGCGCGTAGCTGAAGTCGTTGACCGTCGCCCCTTTCTTCGGCGAGCCGACCTGGTTGTCGTAGGTGAACGAGTAGTAGAGGCCGAATCGGCCCAGCGCCGGGATGACGGCGCCCATGTCTTGCCAGCCAGCAAGCGTGTAGCTCATGGTGGTCGTCGTCTGGCCGATGGTCTTGTTGGGAACAGCCACCTTGTAGTTGAAGGCGTAGGAGGCCGTCGCCGTGTCCACCAGCTGGAAGCGCAGGATGGCGCCACCCCCAGGACCGTTGACCGGCGCCCCCGTCGGCGGCTGATTCCACTGGTAGTTGGTGATGACCTCCAGCATGAGGCGCCGGTCCACCCCATAGGCGATGAGGGCATTCACCAGCTGGGTGTCATGGACCTTGGGGTTGTTGTTGACGGCCGTGTAGACGTAGTCGAGCCGGAGTTCCTGCTCGAGGAAGTTGGTGGTGACGCGAAGCAAGGCCATATCGGGCGTGTGACGGTGACGGTGGACCCAGGCGTCGGCCCAGCCCGCGGTGAAGAAGTTCAACAGGGTGAGGTCCGACGGCTGGCCCGCTTCGTGTTCCGCGGACAGGTCTGCCATCCCGACCGCGGCCGGCGGGGCCTCCACGGCGCCCCCTGGTTGCGTTGGGTCCCCGGACTGCTGCGCCCTTGCCCCGCCCGCCGACAACACCAAGAGGAGCGTCCAGACCCAAACCGACCGTGCAAGTGGCATCTTCCCTCCCTCAATCGCGACCGCAGGACGTTTCCAGGGGCCGCTGGCTCCACCCTGGCCATGTTTTGAGTGACGAATGCTCCTCATAGCAACCCATAATCGGGCTTAAAAGGTCTTTATGTGTCTTATGGCTACCCAGACCCCGGTGAACGAAGGATGAGCCGCCCGCGGACCCTCCCGGAGGAGACTGCGGGTCCCCGCACCGGCAGTGCCAGCGCCCCGGGCGTCCTTTTGACGACGGCCGAGGTGGCCGCGCTGCTCCGCGTCCACCCCAAGCACGTCTACCGTCTCCTCAAGAAGGGGCTCCCCGCGCGACGCGTCGGGTCCGAGTGGCGCTTCGACCGCGGGGACGTCCTCGTCTGGTCGGGCGGCACCACGCCGGTGGCCGACGCCGAGGTGCCGGTGGCCGCGGCCTCCCCCAGTGCCCCGGCCCTCGTCGCTGGCAACGGCGACGTCGTGCTCATGTCGTTGCTCCGGCTGGCGGCACAGCAGGGACCGCCCCTGCTCGGCTTCGTCCAGGCCGACCGGCGTTCTGGCCTGGAATTACTTGCCGCCGGCGGCGTTCTCGCCACCGGAGTGCACGCGGGCGGCTTTCCGACGCACGTCGGAGTCGAGCGGGTGGCCAGGATTCATCTCGTCCGGCGGGAGATTGGCCTTCTGACGAAACCCGGAGAGAAAGCCCTGCGCCTCGAGGACCTGGCCCAGCGGCGCCTGGCCTCGCGGCCGTCGTCCGCGGGCGTCCGGACGTACCTCGACGCGGCCCTGCGGGAGGCCAAGCTGGACCCGGAGCGCGTTCACCGCCGGGCCCAGCTACTCTCTTCGCACCTGGACGTCGTCCTGGCGGTGGTTTCCGGCAAGGCGGACGTGGGGCTCGCCTCGCGGGCGTGGGGGGCACGCGCTGGGCTTGCCTTTTACCCGCTCGCCACGGAGTCCTACGGCTTGCTGGTGAAGGCACGGGACCTGGGCGAGGCGCCCGTCGTCCGCGTCTGCGAAGTCGCGCAGGGGCAGGCGTTCCGTTCCGAGGTCGGAGCTCTCCCCGGCTACGACGCCGACGGAGCGGGGGACATCCGGTACGATGCTTGAGGGCGCGACCCCGGCGGCCAGCGGGATGGCCGGCCCCGCGGGCGCGACTGACTTCAACTTCAGCGTCCCCACGTCGATGTCGATGACGTCCAGGTGCGACTTGTTCAGGATGCTCGGCTGGTCATCCGTGTAGGCGCCGATGTCCCCGGGGAGGAACTTCGCCTTCTTCAACGCGAGGGGGATGACCGGGCCGACAAGCAAGCCTGGAGAGACCTCGGGCGCGACAGACGCCTAGGCGGCAGCTGGCCGCGGGACGAGGGCCCAGGTTGGGCTGAGAATGACGGCGAAGCCGACGACCAGGAGGAACAGACCGAACGCGCCGAACTCGAGGCAGCCCAGGGCTCCGGCCAGCGTACCCACGCCGCCAGCCACCGCCAGGAAGGCCCGCCGGCCCTCCGCCAGGGTGGTGCTTCTCCAGGCAATGACGCCGCCCGCGACGAGGCCGCCGGCGAGGCAGCTGACAAGGCACAGCGTCGTGCAGTCGCGCAGGCCACATCCCAGGCCGGCCCGCAGGGCGAGCGTAGGTCCAAAAAGAGGAACCAGGCCCGCCGCCAGCCCAGGCAGCACCGCCCGAGCGCTCACGCGGCGCCACAGTCCGGCACCGAGGGCCACGAACAGCAGAAGGGCGCCGAGGAACGGCGCCTGGGTCTGGTGGGACCGAGTCATCACGTACGCGACCAGCGCGATGGCCGCGGCGAGTCCGGGCCAGGCGACGCGCAGTCGCCCCAATTCATAGCTCCACCGGGCGCGCCGCAGCAGTTCAGTCGAGTCCATAGCGCGCCCTCCAGGCCCCACGCAGACGGTGGACCGCTCGCTCCAGACGCTTGCGGAACGTCGACCCCGGCACCTCCGGCCGCGGCTTCACCTCCATCCACGCGAGCAACGTCTGGAGGTCCTCCGGTTTCATCGTCTCCAGCACCTCCCCCAGGGCGCCTCGCAGCTCTTCCCGGGCCACGCTGCGTTCCGCCTCGCCGTCGACGGCGAGGTCAGCAAGCGGGGCGTCCGACGTCTCCCGGCGTCGCGTCCTCTTCCGGGCCAGGGTGCGGCATTCGGCCGTCGCCACGGCGAGCGCCCAGCCGAGTGCATCCCCGCGTGCGTCGAAGGCAGAGACCTGGAAGAAAAGCTTCTCCAGGGCCAGCTGGGTCGCATCCTCCGCGTCGGCGTCGTTCCGCAGCATGCGACGACACCAGCCCAAGACAAGCGGGTGGAGCGCGTCGAAGACCGGGCGAAGCGCGCGCCGGTCGCCGTTCGCGAGCCGCACCATGCCAGCCTGAAGCTCGTGGCGCTCCACCCGGTCGATTTCGCTTGGTCGTCGGCTGCCCGTCTAGGGGCAGAACGGACAGTGCGGGCAACAAGTAGCACCGACGGTGGACGCCAGGGCCACCAGCGGCAGGGCCAACGCCGCGACAAACGTCAACTTCGCCTTCCAGCTTCGCATTGGGACGCTCCCATCAAGGAGGCGGGCCAGAAATGGCCCGGGCTCACCTGGTATGGGCACCACCCAGGGGGAGCGTGACACCCCCCTGCAGGCCCAAGCAGACCCCCCTAGTGTTCCGGACCGGCGGGCGATGGCACCAGGCGCCCTCCGGCCGGCTGAACGGCGTCGAGCTTCTCGTCTGCCCGGTGGTCCTTGGCGATGAGCAGGTAGATGGCGGGGACGAAGAAGAGGGTGAAGAGGGTCCCCACCGCCATGCCCGTCACCAGTACCAGGCCGATGCTGTTTCGGGCGGCGGCGCCGGCCCCGGTGACGAGGGTGAGGGGGAAGTGGCCAGCCACCGTTGCTACGCTGGTCATGAGAATGGGCCGCAAGCGTGTCATGGCCGCTTCCTTCACCGCGACCAGCTTCGCCTTGCCCGATTCCTGCAGCGTGTTGGCGAACTGCACGATGAGGATGCCGTTCTTTGAGATGAGGCCCACCAGCGTCACCAACCCCACCTGCGAGTAGATGTTGATGGACGTCGTCCACCCGTCGGTGAAGAAGTGGATTTCCGGGTTGGGCATCTTGAAGAACGTCGTAATCATCGAGCCGAAGAGGGCGAGCGGCACCGAACCCGCGAGGATGACGAAGGGGTCGCGGAAACTGTTGAACTGGGCCGCCAGCACCAGGAAGATGAGCAGCACCGCGAGGCTAAAAGCCGGCAGGAACTTGTCGCCCTCCTGCCGCAGCTGGCGCGACTCGCCCGTGTAGTCGATTTTGTAGCCCTTGGGCAGGATGGTCCTCGCCTCGTTTTCAAGGAAGGACAGGCCCTCATCCAGGGACGCGGCCACCCCACTGATTTTGACTGCGTTCAGCTGCTGGAAGCGGTTGAGAGACCGCGGCGTCACGGTGTCGCGGATTTGGGCGATGGAGGAGAGCTTGATGAGCCCCCCCCGGGCCCGGTGACGTAGATGTCCTTGAGCTGCTCCGGATTCATCCGGTCCACGCGGAGCACCTGGGGAATGACCTTGTAAGCCCGGCCTGAGATGCTAAAGCGGTTGACGAAGTTTCCGCCCACTGCCGCGCCGATGTCCTGGCCGACCGTTTGAAGATTGAGGCCAAGCTGCGCCACCTTCTCGCGGTCGATGATGATTTCCGACTGCGGCTGGTCCAGCTTCACGTCGATGATGGGGGGAAAGTAGAACTTCCCGCTGGTCGCCGCCTTTTCCTGGAGCTTCTGGGCGAAGTCGAGGACTTCCGAGGCCTCGGCCGTCGAGGCGATGACGAACTCGATGGGGAAGGTGCCACCACCGGGCAGCGCGGGCGGAAGAACGGCGAAGGTCTGGATGCCAGGAATGACGCTGATTTTGCCCTGGACCTCGCGCAGCACCTGGGCCGCGGTCCGCTTGCGCTGCTCCCACGGCTTCAGCCCGTCCCCCCAGAAGCCGCTGCCGGGGAAGGTGATTTGAAAGGTGAATTGCGTCTCGGGGATGTCCTTGATGGCCTGGTAGACGGCTTTGGTCGAGACGGAGACCTGGTCCAGCGTGGAGTTGGCGGGCGTGTTGATGATTCCGAAAATGACGCCTTGGTCCTCAGCCGGCGCGAGTTCCTTGACGGACATGTTGAACATCAACAGCGCCAGGACGCTGAGGACGCCCCAGGCCATGTAGACGATGTTGCGCCGGGCCAGAACGACGTCCAGCGTCTTCCCGTAGATCTCGCGGAACTTGTCGAACCCCGCGTTGATGAGGCGGGCCAGCCCGCGGTGGTCATCGCCCGGCCGGAGCAGATACCGCGACATCATCGGCGACAGGGTGAGCGCGACCACGCCGGAGATGGTGACCGCGCCGGCCAGCGTCAGCGCGAACTCGCGAAACAGAGAACCGGTCAACCCGCCCTGGAAGGCAATCGGGGTGTAGACCGCCGCGAGGGTGATGGTCATGGCGATGATGGGCCCGACCAGCTCGCGCGCGCCTGTCAGCGCAGCGTTGAGGGACGACATCCCCTCGCTGATGTGACGCTCGACGTTCTCCACCACGACGATGGCATCGTCGACGACGAGACCGACCGACAGCACGACGGCGAGCAGGGTCAGCAGGTTGACCGTGAAGCCGAACAGCTGCATCAGGAACACAGCGCCGATGAGAGACACCGGGATGGCCACCACCGGCACCAGCACCGAGCGCAGCGAGCCTAGAAAGAGGAAGATGACAATGACGACGATGAGCAGCGTCTCGGCCAGGGTCTTCACCACCTCATCGATGGCGTTCTGGATGTACTCCGTCGCGTCGTAGGCGACGTAGGCCTTGATTTGCTCGGGCAACTCCTTCTGGATGCTGGCCAGCTCCACCCGGGCCCGCTTGATGACGTCGAGTGAGTTGGCGTTGGGGAGCGCCCAGATGCCGATGAAGACGGCCGTCTGCCCGCTGAAGGCGACGTCGGCGTCATAATCCTCGGCGCCCAGCACGACGTCAGCGACGTCGGACAGCCGGACCACAGCTCCGCCCGTCTGCCGTATGACCAGCCGCTTGAACTCATCCACCGAACGCAGGTCGGTGTTGGTGGTGAGGTTCACCTGGACCAGCGAGCCCTTGGTCTGGCCGACTGCCGCCAGGTAGTTGTTGCTGGCCAGGGCCTGACGAATCTGCGCGGGACTGACATTCAGCGACGCCATGCGGTCGGGCTTGAGCCAGATGCGCATGGCGAAGGTGCGGGCACCCAAAAGGTCCGCGCGCTGCACGCCCTCGATGGCGGAGAGCCTGGGCTGCACCACCCGGACCAGGTAGTCGGTAATCTCGTTCTGCTTCAGGAACTCCGAGGAGAAGCTGAGGTAGGCCGAGGCAAACTGGCTGTCGGCCGATTCGATGTTGAGGACCGGGACCTGTGCCTCGGGCGGCAAATCGCCACGCACCTGGTCGACCTTGGAGCTGATTTCTGCGAGAGCCTTGGTGGCATCGTAGTTGAGGCGCAGGCGAGCACGGATGGTCGACACACCCTGGCTGCTGGTGGACTCCAGGTAGTCGATGCCGTCCGCGGCGGCGATGACACGCTCGAGCGGCGTGGTGATGAAACCGCGCACCAGCTCTGCATTGGCGCCAACGTACACCGTCGTCACCGTGACGACCGCGTTGTCGCTGCGCGGGTACTGGCGGACGTTCAGCGAACGGATGGCCTGCACACCGGCCACCACGATGATGAGGTTGACGACGATGGCGATGACCGGTCGCCGGATGAATAGGTCGGTGAAGCTCATGTCGTCATTCCCTTCAGCGGTCGGCCGGCGTGGGGGCCAGCTGGGCCGGGGAAATGTCTTCCTTCACCTGCACCGACTGTCCGTTTCGCACCTTGAACGCGCCGTTGCTCACGACCGTCTCGCCAGCCTTGAGCCCGGACACCACCGCCACGAAGTCGCCCCGGCGCTCGCCGGCGCGCACGAAACGTTGCCGCGCCACGAGGTCAGTCTTCCCGTCGGCACCCTTCGTCTGCTCGAGGACGTAGACCGAGTCCCCATAGGGCGCGAAGAGGATACTGGTGGCCGGAACAATCAACACCTGGTCGACCTTGTCCGAGAAGACCTCCACGCTCGCATACATGCCGGGCGCCAGGCGCGCGTCCTGGTTGGCCACCGTCGCCCGCATCCGGACGTTGCGCGTGACCGGGTCCACTTCGGGATTGATGGTGGTGACGGCACCGTCCCAGCTCGCGCCCGGGAAGACGTCTACCGCGACCGAGACCTTCTGCCCGAGCTTGACGTCCGCCAGCGCCTGCTGCGGGAGCTGAAACTCCGCGTAGATGGGTGTCACCGTCTGCAACGAGACGATGGGTGTGCCCGAGGACACCACCTGACCAAGCTCGACCTGGCGGATGCCGACACGGCCGTCGAAGGGCGCCCGGATGGACTTCTTCGCGATGAGGGCGCGGAGGTTCGCCACGTTGGACGCCGCCTGGACGGCGCGCGCCTGCGCCGCCTCGAGGTCGGCCTCGGTGTTGACCAGGTCCTTGCGCAGCCGGCGGGCGCGCTCCAGGGTTTGCTTGGCCAGCGCGTCGTCGGCGAGCGAACCTTCGAGCTGCGCCTGCTCGGTGGAGGTATCGAGGCGAACGAGCAGCTGTCCCTGCTTGACGAGGGCGCCGTTCTCAAAGGCGATTTCCCGCACGGTACCGGTCAGCTCGGCGCCCAGCGTGACGCCTCGCAAAGCCACCAGCGTTCCCACGGCTGAGCGCACGGGCCGCCACTCCGAGGCTTGCACCTTGGTGGCCGTGACCGACTCCGGCGGTGGGAGCATGGTCTTGCCGGCCTTAATCATCGTCCCAATCTGGCCGGCCTTCACGCCCACCAGGATGAACAGAATCAACAGCAGGCCACCGATGGCTATCAGCCAGGAGCGAAGCCGGCGGGGCTTGGCCGGGGCGACAACCGGGAGGGATTCCTCGGGAACCTCGTCCCGGGGTTGGGCTTCAGCAGGACGGAACATGGTCGGGGGCCGGTAGGAAGGAGTTCGGCAACGAGATACCCATGTTCAGGTCCTTTGGCTTGCGAAAATGCATCAAGACCGGTGAATTCACGGGGATTCGGTCTGTTTTGTTCCGGACGTCGGTCATTACTCGGTCACGCTGACCCAAGTCGCCGGTTGGATGCCCTCCCCCGTCGGAGGTTTCACGCGGGGGCCGCCCCGGCCTGCCCGCCCCCCGCTGGCCTACGGGCCCGCCGACGGCCGATTGCCGTTCACTGACTGTCCTGGTGCCGGGAGAGCCAAGGGTGCCCCGCCCGGGCCAAAACCCCGGGGGGGCGGGGACCTTCGGCGCCCGCGGCCCTCCTTCCCCACTGGGAGTTCCCCGCTGCGCCTGCCGATATTGCCCCCGGAAGCTCGGGAAGCTGTCGGAGGCCAGTCCCCGAGGATTTCAGACCAAGGTGTCCCGTTGGGGCCGAGCCGCCCACCGGTGCGTCAAGGTCACCCTCCGCACGCGGCGAACCGGGTTAGAACCCCAGGCACGAAGGCGAGGAGGCACCCCACGTGAGTACCGAGGCGGAGATGAAGGCAGAGTTGGAGCGTCTTCGCGCGGAGAACGAGGCGCTGAGGACACGCGGCAGCAAGGGCGTGTCGATGAAGGTGAGCGAGAAAGGAGGCGTCTCGGTCTATGGGTTGGGGCGCTTTCCGGTCACCCTGTACCAGGAGCAGTGGCTCAAGCTGCTCGACCTGGCCGAGGACATCCGCGTCTTCATCCGCGAGCACGAGAGCGCCCTGAAGAAGAAGGGCTGAACCCCAACGTTGGGCCAACACCCCGGTCCGGTGCGCGTTGGCAGCTCTAAGATTCCCTGCGCGCGGAAACGTCCCCCCGGCACGTGTGCGCCGCTGGGGGGCCCGGGCGGCGACTTTGGGCGGCTAAAAGGCCCGCAGCAGCGTGTCCGCGTCGCTCACCTCGAACATGGCCGGGGCTTCGACGTTGAGGTGCTTCACCACGCCGTCCTCGACGAGCATGGCGTAGCGCTGCGAGCGGATGCCCATCCCCCGCGCGGTGAGGTCCTGGTCCAGCCCGAGGGCCTTCGTCCACAGCGCGCTTCCGTCGGCCAGCATGCGGACCTTGCCGTCGGCCTTCTGGTCCTTGCCCCAGGCGCCCATGACGAACGCGTCATTCACCGAGACGCACCAAATCTCGTCGATGCCCTTCTTCCGGAAGTCGTTGTAGCGGGCCACGTAGCCCGGGACGTGCTTGCCCGAGCAGGTCGGCGTGAAGGCGCCGGGGAGGCCAAACACGATGAGTTTCTTGCCCTTGGCCAGGTCCGACACCTTGAAGCTGTTCGGGCCCACCACGCAGCCCGGGGTCTCCTCTTCAATCATCTCGGTCAGCGTTCCGTCGGGAAGTCGTTCACCAACGCGAATGGTCATGGATTTTTCGTCCTCCTCGAGGGGGTTGTCCTTACCACACTGCCAGGGGGGCCGAGCGTAGGGCGGAAGGGCCCGGTCGCCAGCGCGCGAAACTCCGTCATCGCCGCGCTGGGGCGCCGCCCCCTCACCTGCAACCAGGTGAGTGTTCTCCGCAGGACGAGGTCCTCGACGGCGAGGGCGGCCAGCTCACCCCGGGCAATCTCCTGCTGGACCGCGAGGATGCTGAGGATGGCGAATCCCACGCCGGCGGCGGTCAGCTGCTTCATGACCTCGTTCTCGCTGATTTCAAACAGACGGGCCGGCGTCACGCCGCGGTTGCGCAGGGCGGCGAGGACGACGTCCCGCGTCCCGGCTCCCTCTTCCCGGATGAGGTACAGCTCCTGAAAGAGACGTGCCGCTCGGAGGCGGCGCACCTGGGTCAGGGGGTGCCCCGGCGCCACCACCGCCACCAATTCGTCCTCCATCCACGGGGACACCTCGACGCGAGCGTGGCTGACCGGGCCCTCCACCACCCCCAGCTCTATGGTGTTGGCCAGCAGGGCCTCCAGCACCGCCCGGGTGTTGGCCGCCACCAGCGTCAACTCGATGGCCGGGTGCCGGGCGTGGAAGGCGCCCAGGATGGGCGGCAGGAAGTAGCTGGCCACCGTCAGGCTCGAGCCCAGCCGCAGCGACCCGCGGCGTAGGCCGCGCCGCTCGGCCAGCGCTTCCTCGGCGGCGCGCTCCTCGCCGAAGAGGACCCGGGCGTGGGCCAGCAGCACCCTTCCCTCCTCGGTGAGGTCGACCCCGCGCGCACTCCGCACCAGAAGCTGGGCGCCCAGCTGGGCTTCCAGCCGTCGCACTGCCTTGGAGATGGCCGGCTGGCTGACGTGCAGCTGTCGTGCAGCCGCCGTGAAGCCTCCTCGGTCGGCCACCGCGGCGAAGAGGCGGAGAGAGTTGAGATTCATGGCCATAGCCAAAGGTTATTGTTACTACACCAAGAATGTCTTGGCGATCTCGCTGGCCGGAGGGCACCTTCCCGGCTGCAAGCGGCAACCCCGCCGCCCTTCGGAGAAGACAGCCATGTACAAATTCAATGACAAGCAGCGGCAGCGCCTCCTGGAAGACGCCCTGGTGGCAGAGCTGCTCCGCCCGGCGCCGGCCGCGCAGCCTCGCCTGACGGACGTCCGGGCGGCGGCCGCACCCGCGGCCCAGGCGCCTGGCAAGGCGGCTGCGTAAGAAGTCCCTTCCCCAGGCGTCCGCAGCCGGGGCGGCTGCGCTATAGAGCCAGCGCCATGCACCGCCTCCTCTTCGCCGTCTGTGTTGCGACGTCGGCCGTCGCGCTTGCCCAGGCCGACGCCGGCAGTCCGCCCCCCCTGGCCCTCCATCCGCTGGTGCTTCAGCCCGGCAGTCCGGGCCGCGTCGGCATGGACTACCTGGGCTACGAGGCCACCACCAACCAGGTGTGGGTTCCCGGCGGAAACACCGGCCGCGTCTTCGTCATCGACGCGACGGCCGAAACCATCCGCACGGTCGAAGGCTTTCCCACCAAGGAGAAGGAAGGACGGACGCTCGGGCCGACGTCGGTAACGTTCGGGCCGGGGCGCGCCTTCGTCGGCAACCGGGCAGACTCCTCGGTGTGCGCGGTGGACTTGCGCACGCTGCAGCGTGGGGAGTGCGTGGCGCTCCCGGAGGCACCGGACGGCCTGGCCTACGTGGCCGCCACCGACGAGGTGTGGGCCACCACGCCCAGGTCGCGGGCCCTGGTCATCCTCTCCGCAGCCAAGCAGGGCCTCCCCATCGCCGGACACATCCAGCTGCCGGGCGAGCCCGAGGGCTACGCGGTGGACGTCGCCGGGGGGCGTTTCTTCACCAATCTCGAGGACCGGAACCAGACGATGGTCCTCGACGTGCACACCCGGTCCCTCTCCGGCCACTGGCCCACCACCTGCAGCGCTGAGGGGCCGCGCGGGATGACACTGGACGCCGCCCACGGCGTGCTGGTGGTGGCCTGCACCGACCGCCTGGTGTCATTCGCCCTCAGCCCCGGGCCCGAGCGCCGGGGCAGCGTGGAGACGGGCCTGGGCGTAGACAACATCGACTTTGCCGCCAAGACGGGCGCCGTGTACGCGGCCGCCGGCAAGGCAGAGCGGCTGACGCGCGCCCAGCTTCAACCCGACGGTGTGCTGCACGCCACCGGGGAGGCGCATACCGCGCCCGGCGTCCGGGTGGTGGTGGTGACGCCGGCCGGGAAAGCCTTCGCCGCGGACTCCGCCGGCGGACAACTCTGGGTGACGGGCCCCTAGCCTCCCAAAGGACACCTAGGTCCCCCCGCGTCTCCGCCGCGCCTGGACAGACGTGTCACTTTGTGTCACAAAGTGACTCATGAGGACGTCAACTCCCAGTAACCGCGCGCGCAAGGAGCGGGTCATTCACACCCGCGTCCCGGCGCCGCTCGAGGAAGAGCTGAAGCGCTTCGCCGAGGAGCTGCGCATCCCCGTCTCCAACCTCATCCGCACCATCCTCGAGGACGCCCTGGCCGCCGCCGACCAGGCCGGCCAGCGCGTTGAGCGTGGGCTGCGCGACAGCGCCGAGCGGCTGGCGCAGGGGCGGGACCAGCTGCGCCGGACGCTGGTGGGCCGGCTTCCCGCCGGCGCTAGCCGAAGGGACCGCAGGCTATGACGGCCATCCTCAGCCTGTTTCTGGTGCACTGGGTGGCGTCCATCTTCGCCCAGACCTTCTTCCTGCATCGGTACGGCGCGCACCGGATGTTCACCATGAGCCCGGCCTGGGAGCGCTTCTTCTACCTGTTTGCCTTCGTCGCCCAGGGCCCTTCCTTCCTGGTCCCGCGCGCCTACGCCATCCTGCACCGGCAGCACCACACCTTCGCAGACACGGAAGCGGACCCGCACTCCCCCCGCTTCTTTTCCAACGTCGCCACCATGATGTGGCACACCAAGCACCAGTACGACGTCTACGCCTACCGGCGCGGCGAGCCGGAAGCGCGCTTCCTCGGCGGAACACCGGAGTGGCCCTTCATCGACCGGCTGTCCCAGCGATGGACCACGCGCGTCGCTTTCGCCCTGCTCTTCGTCCTCTTTTACGTGCACTTCGCACCGTCGGCCGTCTGGTTCCTCCTGCTGCCGGTTCACTGGACGATGGGGCCCATCCACGGCGCCATCGTCAACTGGTGTGGCCACAAGTACGGCTACCGCAACTTCGACACCGACGACGTGAGCCGGAACACCCTCCGGCTCGAGTTCGTCACCATGGGTGAGCTCTTCCAGAACAACCACCACCAGTTCCCGACGCGGCCCAACTTCGCCGTGCGCTGGTTCGAGCTCGACCCGGCCTACCAGCTGATGCGTGTGCTGGCCTGGGTCCGCATCATCCGCTTCGCCCCGGTCCTGGGCAGCCTGCCCGCCGTGCCGGAAGCGGCGGTCGCCCGGTGACGCGGGACTTCCCCCCCTCGGACCGACCCGCCCGGGTGCTGGTGGCCCGGGAGGTGGCGGCCTTCGCCGCCTGGTCGCTGCTGCACCCCTTCGGCTGGCGGCCGCAGCGCAAGCGGACACCACGGCGAGCGGACCAGCGCACCGTCGTCTTCGTCCATGGCTGGGGCAGTAACCGCAGCGGCTTCCTCCCTCTCAGCGCTTACCTGCGGGCCCACGGCATCCGGCAGATGCTGGCCTTCGACTACCAGACGTCGGGTGGCATCGAGCACGCCGCCGTGGCCCTGCGGGACTTCCTGCAGCACGCCGTGCGCGGGGGGCGCATCGACCTCGTCTGCCACAGCCTGGGAGGCCTGGTGGCTCGCGTCTACCTCGAGCAGCTGGGCGGGGCGCGGCGGGTGGACCGCTGCATCACCCTGGGGACGCCCCACCGGGGGACGTACAACGCTTACTGGCTGGGCTCGCGCGTCGGACGGGAGCTCCGTCCGGATTCCACGCTGCTGGAACGGCTGGCCCACACGGCAGGCGCGCCCGGCGTGCGCTACACGTCGATTGTCGCCGGCTCGGACAACATCATCATCCCGCGCATTTTCGCTGCCGGGGACGACCTAGTCCTCGTGCCGGACGTCGGCCACCTGGGCATGCTGTTCTCGCCCGCGGTGGCGCGCGCGGTTCTGGACCGCCTGCTTCCGGCGCCAAATTTGCGTGGCAACACAGTGTCTTCGCTGGACGCGCCTTACGAAAGTCGTTAACCCCTATACCGGACTGGACGGGGGGGTTCTCCTTTGGGAAGGTGCTTTTAACGTGCTGCGCTACAGAGCCGACATCCGCACCATAGGAATCCTCACCAGCTACGCCGCCCTCTTCGTCACGGGTTGGGTGCTGGCACCCACCGGGCCGCTGCTTTGGGCGTGGGTGGTGGTGCTGTCCTACAACTCCTGGCTGTGCGCCGTGGTGGCCCACAACACCGTCCACTGCCCCGTCTTCACCCAGCGCTGGATGAACCGTGCCTTCCAGGTCTGGGTCAGCCTGTCCTACGGGTTTCCCATCAGCGAGTACGTGCCCGGCCACAACCTCTCCCACCACCGCTTCACGGAGATGCGCGAGGACGTCATGCGCACCAGCAAGGTGCGCTTCCGGTGGAACTTCCTCAACTTGGTCTTCTTCTTCCCCGCGGTGACGCCGGCCATTCTCCGCGGCAACGCGCGCTTCAAGCAGCTGCGGGGTAGCAAAATCTCCGCCTGGCACAACCAGTTCCTCCTCGAGGCGGGAATTGTTTGGGGCCTGAAGGTGGTCCTGCTGCTGCTCGACTGGCGCAAGGCACTGGTATTCATGGTGGTGCCGCACCTGTTTGCAAACTTTGGCATCGTCACCATCAATCTGCTCCAGCACGACGGCTGCGACCCGGAGCATCCCGTCAACCACTCGCGGAATTTCGTCAGCCCGCTCCTGAATTTTCTGACGGTGAACAACGGCTACCACGGCATTCACCACAACGAGCCGGGGCTGCATTGGAGCCTGTTGCCAGCTGCGCATGCCGCGCGCATGCGGCCGGCGCTTCACCCCAATCTCGAAGAGCCGTCCATGGTCGGCTACATCTTCAAGGCCTACATCTACCCGGGGAAACGCCTCGCCTACGACGGCACGCCGCTGGTGGTGAAGGACCTGGGTCCGGACCGCGACTGGGTCCAACCCGAGGACGCGAACTTCGCCGGAAGCCGCACCATGGCGCCGGCCTGAACTACCCCCTCCCCCCGCGACGCCGGGGAGAGTTTTAGCGCTCGCAGTCGCTCAACGCGGCGCCCGCGGCCTGAACGTGTTCAGCCAGCCGCTCGACGTCCACCGGCTTGCCCAGCCGCCCCACCACCAGCGTGGAGTCGGGGGCCACCTTGTCCAGAACGGGGTAGGCGGAGACGAGGATGAAGCGCAGCTTGTCAGCGTCCGCGCGCTGGGAAAGCGTGTGCAGCAATTCCGGGCCGCTCGTCCCGGGAAGCATGAGGTCCAGAATCAGCACCAGCGGGGGCCCCACCTCCTCGACGAGACGCTCGGCGGCACCAGCGTCCTCGGCCGTCAGGACGGTGTACCCGCGGCGCGCCAGGGCATTGCGCAGGTAGGCCCTGAAGAAAGACTGGTCATCCACCACCAGCACCAGGGGGCCCTGCGCGCTGGCCGTGGCGGAAGCGTGCACGGCAGCGTATTTGCCACCCCCCGCCACCCGGCGAAAAGTGGGTGCCGGGGGACACCAAGGGCTGTGCCCCTGCGGCCGCCAGGGCACCACCCTGCGTCCCAGTGGACGGAGGGCTAGCGTCCGGTGGGGATGAAAGGCTGCCGACGGAGCGCTTCGGCGACGGCTTCCAGCGTCGGCGCGGCAGCGGTGGCCGGGACGGCGCCCGCGGCGGGCGCGTGGTGGCCCAGCACGTTGCGCAGCTCCTGCTCGAACTTCACGTTGCCGGCTGCAATTTCCCGCAGCGCGGTGACGGTGGGCTTGTCGCGGCCGGAGGGCACGGTGCAGGTCGCTCCGGAGAGCAGCTGCTTGGTGCGCCGGACGGCAAGGATGGAGAGCGCGAAGCGGTTCTCCGCGTAGGGACCGCAGTCTTCAATCGTGACTCGCGCCATGGCGAAGGGGTTAGCACGCCCGTCCAAGGGCAGCAAACTTGGGGGACCCCGGTAGCCCCGCAGCCGCCGCGGAGAGTGCGGGCAGGGCTTTCGCCCCGTGTTGCAGGCGGTTACGGACTCCTGGACTTCGGGGCGCCCGGGGCCAGCTGGTGGACGAGGAGGTCGCTGAGCTCGTCCACCGCGTCGCGAGCGCGCTCATCCCCGGCGTTGGCCGTCACCAGCACCGCGGCGTGCAGGCTCGGGATGACGACGATGCGGGCCTGGTTGTAGCCGTTGCTTCCGTTGTGGGTGAGGAGTTGCGGAGAGCCGAGAGTGGTAACGCCCCAGCCCATCGCAATGTCCTTCCCCGGACCAACGCCCGTCACCTGCAGCGGCTCATGCAGCTTCCTGAGCGACGCGTCGGTGAGCCATCCGGGCGGCCCATCGCCCGCGTGCGCCGCGGCAAACCGGGCCCAGGCGTCGAGTGGACAGTGCACCGTGCCGGCCGGGCCTATCAGCGGCGGGTTGTCGTCCGCGGTCGGCACGTAAGCGCCCTTGTTGACGTCGTGCCCCCAGACTGCGCCCGGGTGTACCGCCGTCGCCGTCGGGCCGAAGCCGCACCCAACCATCTGCAGTGGCGCGAAGACTTCCTCCTGCACCAGCTGTTCCCAGGGCTTTCCGGTGACGTGCTCCACGATGTGGCCAATGATGAGGTAGTCGTAATTCGAGTAGACGAAACGCGTTCCTGGCGGCAGGGTCGGGCCCTTGACGAGGAAGCGCTCGGTCATGTCCGCTCGCTGATGCTCCAGCGTCCAGTGCTCGTCATCGAAGCCTTGGGTGAACTCGGGGGTGAAGGCGCCGCCCGCCGGTAAGCCGGCGACGTGGCGCAGCACCATCTGCAGCGTCACGGTGCGGAAGGCAGGGCTCATCTTCGTGTTCGGGAGCGCCTCTGCCAGCGTCTCGTCCCAGCGCAGAAGGCCGCGTTCGACCAGCCGGGCCACGACCGAGGCAGTGATGGCCTTCGTGTCCGACCCAAGATGAAAGGCATCTGTCGGCTGGACGGGGTCCATCGCGTCGACTCGGCGCACCCCAGCCACCGCGGTGCTGGCAGCGCCGCCCCGGACGACCGCGGCACCCATCGCTGGGATGCCGTGCGACGAGCGCACCTGCGCCACTTGCGAGACGAGTGGACTTTCAGGCTCGGCCTTCGGAGGTGGAACCGGGCCGGCGCCGGCACAGGCGCACAGGACGAGGGCCAAGGCAGCATTGCCGCCAGGGGCTCCGCGCCAGCTCTTCAGGGCCTCGTTCATCCTGAAACCTCCCGCGGGGGTGCATCCGGCCATCGCAAAGAGAGGCCCGCGTCAATTCCCCGGCTACTTCGGCCCGGCGTCCGGGCTCCACGTCACGCCCAGTTTTGCCAACATCTTCACCGCATTGGAGTTCTTCGGATTCATCCTCAGCGACTGTTGGTAGTTCTGGATGGCAAGCGTGTTCTTGCCGGCACTCATATAGCCCTCGCCCAGGCTGTCGTAGGCGTTCGAATCGTCCGGGTAAAGGGTGACGTTAGCCTCGAACACGCGAATGGCGTCCTCGGTCTGACCCGCGGTCAAGAGCACGTAGCCACACCCGTTGAGGTCGCCAGGGCCGAAACGCTCCTTGGGCCCCTGCGCCCGTTGCGCGGCGTAGTCAGAGATGGCCTTTTCGGTGCCCAGCTTTCTGGAAACAGTCAAGAAGCGGAGAAAAGGCGAGGTGGGCTCCGGCGTGTAAGACTTCCAGCCGTACTCCTTGGCGATGCTGGCCGTCAGCGGGCCGAAGAGCGCGAACCCCATGTCGGAGTTGGTCATGATGGCGACGCCCTGGCCGGAGTCCGAAAAGGCGACGACTTCGGCCAGGAAACCCTCGTCCGAGCCGTTGTGGCCAAACTGGTCGCTTCTCGGACCGAGGAAGAAGCCGAGTCCCACCGGCGCCGCCTGAACGGTCAGCATTTCCTGAGTCGTGGCCTGCGACACGACTCGGTTGGATTGGCCGTGCTTGGACTTGGCCACCTCGAGCAACACCTCCGCCAAGTCGCCTGCCGTCGTCCAGAGTCCCGCCGCAGCCATCTCCGGGTAGATGTGCCATTTCCCGACGACGGCCTTGCCGTCGGCGCGGTGCCCGGTAGCGGAGAAGGCCGCGCGCGCCGGCGGCTGGGGCTGCTCGTAGCTGCTGTGCTTGAGGCCCAGGGGCTGAATGACGGTCTCCGCCATCACTTGGGGGAACGGCTTCCCCAGCTGGTCGACCAGCAAGAGCTGGACGATGGTGGTCCCGCCCCCGCTGTACTGATGCTTGGTCCCGGGGACCATCTCGACCCGGACCGGGGCCGTGTTGGCCGGCTTCTCTCCGTTGAGGACTTGCACCGTTGTCGGCACCGGCTCGCCCACCGCGTAGCCAGGAAAGCCGTGGACGGTGGTCCCCGCGCTATGACTGAGCAAGCGACGCAGCGTGACCTTCTCGCGTGCGGTGAATTCGTTGTCGGGAACCTTCCACGAACGAAGCTTGTCGTTCACGTTCTCATCGAGCGACAGCTTTCCTGCTTGCACGTAGTGCATCACCGCCAGGGCCGTGACGGGCTTGCTGATGGAGCCGGCCTGGAAGGTGGTGTCGAGCGTCACCGGGAGCGCCGAGCCCGCTTCCCGGACGCCGTACGTCTTCATCCAGACGGTGTGGAAGTTGTCGAAGACGGCGACACTCACCCCCGGAATCTTGAAGAAGTCCATCCACTGCTCGAGGCCCATCTGGAGCGCCTGGCCGTCGGGGAGCGTCACCGCGGGCAGGCCCCGCTCTACGCGCCGGACCCGTTCCTGCTGGGATGCGTCCGCGAACCAGTGGGTGACGTCGTTGCCTGGGGCACCCTGGGCCGGCAACACGAGCCCTGCAGCGAGGAATATCGCGAGCACGTGTCGCGTCATTTACCCTCCGGGCGGCGCTGGGGCGCGCGAATCAGCAGCCACTCGGCCTAATACGAGCGAGCGCTCGGTCGATTGCGGACTCCGCTGCCTGGTGCGGGACTTTCCGCGCTGTAGGGTGCGGTCTGAAATCTCATCCGAAGCTGCCCCTTCCCGCGGTGGCGCTTGCCAGCCTGGCGGCAGAATCCAGCAGCTGCCGACCTCCCATGAGGGGAGGCGCCTGCGTGTCCGGAAGGCCTCCGCGTAACCCGGGACGCAAGCTCCTTCGCAGAGTCGACCCCTGGCACCGCTTGGCGTGGCCAGACTCGCTACGACCTCACCGGAATCCGAATGCGCCTCAACGGTACCGAATGCACGTGCCAGCCGTCGCTCACGACGCTCACCGGCTACTTCTTGAGTGAAGGACCGGTGTGGCCCTCCTCCGGGTGGACGAGCGTCGTCGCACTGGGTCCGTAGCCGGAGATTTGAAGAATCACTTCCCCGTCCTTGGCACCGTCGTAGTGGTGAACCTTCGCCGGATGCTTCGCGTAGGTGCCAGGCTTCAGCGGGATGGTCTTCTCCGGGTCGAACGTGTCCCCCTCCCCGATGTACCAAATGCCGGAAACGACGATGACGTGCCGATCCTCTGGGTGCCAGTGGGGCCTCGTCATTCGCCCCGGGGAGAACCTCACGCGGATGACATACAGGCCCGGCTTGGAGGGGTCGCCTGCGAGGACGGCGAACCTGACTCCCTCGTAGCCTGGCATTTCTTTCCAGACAATCTGCTCCGGCGTCACGGTCGGAATGCCTTCTTCCGGTGCTGCACCGCTCCAACCCGCGGGCACTAGTATCCCCAGTGCCACTGTCGCGACAGCAAGTTGTCGCCTTCTCATTCGGTTCTCCCCTTGCTTTCGCGCAGCGCCGCCAAACCTAAGGCGTGGCATTACGGTTCACTTTCTCGCCGCCGACGCGGCCCCCCTTCCGTGGAGCGTTCGCGGCTGCGTCGGGGACCTGGCGGGAGGTCATCCCGCAACCCGTGTGGCGTTTCAACCGGTCAAGTTCAGGAGCCTCACTGCATGTGCAGCCGTGGCTCACCACCCTCACTGCCCTCATTGGCATTGCTGCCGGGGACGAATGCTCGCTCGCGTCCCTTCCGACTAGCCGCATTGAAATCGCATCGGTCCGAGTTTCGTAGCCACAACTCGCTCGGAGGGGCCGATGCAGAAGACTTTGATGCTAGCCGTCCTCTTCTCCACGATGGGGCAATCCAGGGCGGAGCCCTCGAACAATGGCCCCCAAGCGTTGGCGCAACTGCGCACTTTGGCCGGCGAATGGCACGGGACCTTTCAGTGGTCAGGGGCCCGAAGTGACGCCGGAAAGATGAATGCGACCTACTACCTAACCGGTAACGGATCTGCCGTGGTCGAGAATCTGGTCATTGACAGTACGACCGTCATGACGAGCGTCTACCATCTCGACGGTGGGGAGCTGCGCATGACGCACTATTGCGCCGCGCAGAACCAACCGCGGCTGAAAGCGCGGTCTTTCGATCCTGGCAGCGGCACCATCGATTTTGAGTTCGTCGATGCGACGAATCTCACCTCGCCAGAGGCGCCACACGTCAATGGGCTGGTTTTGCGAAACCCGGACAACAATCACCTCGAGCTCCAGTTCATGTTCCAGGCCGGGACCAAGCAAAGCCTGGAGCGCATCACGCTCTCGCGCGCCCAAGCCCCTAAGCTGTGAGGCCAGTCTGACACGTCCCGTCAGGGGAGTTACTGCATGTGCCAGCCATGGCTCACCACCCTAACTGCCCGCGTTGGGACTGCTCGTCTAGAGGGGATGACGCAAGGGACGGTGTACAAATTACGGTGCCGTCTACCGCATGGAAGCCGCCCTCCGACGACAGCGGGACAGTCGAAGCACCCACCCCCTGGCCGCTCATGCCGACGTCGCGGGCCGACAGTTCAAGGGGTGGACCCGGGGGGACTTCCCATGGCCGGCTGGCCTCGTTGGAGGAAGGTGTCAGTCCAGCGGAAGCTTGAGTTTTTTCAACAAGGCGGTGTACCGGGGGTCAGAGCGCAGAGAGACGATGAACGGGTCGGACTTGACCAAGCCCACCCCTGGGTCGTGGCTGGTGTATGCGCGCTCCAGCCACTCGAAGGCTTTGTCGGACTCACCGCGCCAGGCATACACCTCCGCAATTTGGTACTGGGCAACCTCGCTTTCGGTCGCCACCAGCTCCGCCAGTGCCTTGCGGGAAGCCTCCTCGTTCCCGAGACTATGCTCGCAAATGGCGGCGCCGAATTCCTGAATCCACTTCACGGGGTGACTTTCGAAAGCGGCGAGCGCCTTGGCCGGCTTGCCCTCTAAAAGTTCGAGGAAGCCCCAATAGCGGGCGAGCACGTGCTGGGGTGCGAGGGCGGTCGCCTTCTCCAACGTCGCCCGAGCCGCCTTGTAGTCCCCGAGCGAAATGTAGGTTCGTCCGAGGTAGTAACCGGCGTAGGCCGAGAGCGGGTCCAAGGCCACGGCTTTTTGAAGAGCCGTTACTGCCTCGTGCCCGCGTCCGATGATGGACAGAAGAAGCCCGTAACCAAGGAGCGCATTGGCATCCCCAGGTGCGAGGGCCAGGGCGCGCTCGTAGCTCGCCTGGGCCGCTTGCCAGTCAAACAAAACCCACAGCTGGGCCAACCCACGGGCGACGTACGCCTGGGCCAGGCTCGGATTGAGGGCAACCGCCTGGTTGGCCTCCTCGACACCCTGGCGGCGCCAGTCGTATTGGAGCGCGTCCTCGTAGTCCGAGTTTGCGCCGTAAAACACGAACGCTTCGCCGAGCGCTGCGTGCGCGGGGGCGTACTTGGGGTCGAGGGCAACGGCTTTCTCGAACTGCTCGATGGCGCTTCGAGTTTCTGGCAGTGAGCCGGAATTCCTGAGCTTTAGTCCGCGCAAGTAGAGGGCGTACACGTCGGGATTGGTCACGACGGCGTCGGGGGCGCGGTCTTCATGTTGCGGAAGTACCCTGAGCTTCAGCGCCGCAACCACCGCCTGGGCAATCTCGTCCTGCACGGCGAAGACGTCGGCCAAATCGCGGTCGAAGGTTTGCGACCAGAGTTGGTAACCGTCGGCAGTGTTGACGAGCTGCGCACTGACTCGCAGGCGCCCTCCTGCCTTGCGCACACTGCCTTCGAGGACGTGCGCCACCTCGAGCTTCTGGCCGATGCTGCGCAAATCCTCGTTCTTCCCTTTGAAGAAGAAGGACGAGGAACGGGCGACCACGTGGAGCTCCGGCACCTGGGCCAGGGAATTGATGATTTCCTCGGCCACGCCATCCGAAAAGTACTCTTGGTCGTGTTCGGGGCTCATGTCCACGAAAGGCAACACAGCGATGGAGGCCGACGCAATGCGGGAGTCCTGAGCCGACCTCCTGGCGACAAAAGCGCCCAGGGCAACAAGCACCAGGAGGACGGCGACGGCGACCGGGAGGCGCCAGCGCCGTTTGGGCTGCTGGCCCAGCAGCAGTGGCGGGATGTCGGCGGGCCGTTGGAAACGCCGGCCGGGCTCCCGGTCGAGGCATTTGACGATGGTGCGACTCCAGCGCGGGTCCAAACCGGGCACGGCCAGCTCCGGCCTCGGAGGAGACTGCTCGAGGTGCCGCGCCGCGGTGGCCAGGGGCGTGTCCGCCGAGAAGGGCAGCTGCCCGGTGACCATCTGGTACAGCACCACCCCCAACGCGTACACGTCGGTGGCCGGCGAGGCCTCGCCGCCCGTGACTTGCTCCGGAGCCATGTATTCGGGGGTGCCGAGGATGCCCCCACCTCCGGTGAGCGCTTCGTCCCCCTGGACTCCGGGCTGCTCCAGGGCGCGGGCGATGCCAAAGTCGGTAATCACGACACGGAGCCCGCCCTCGCTGGAGCCGGCCGGGCGCGGGACGAGCATGACGTTGCTGCTCTTGAAGTCTCGGTGGATGACGCCTTCGGTGTGGGCGGCCTGAAGCCCTTGGCACATTTGCTGGACGAGGGGGAAGGCAACTTCCGTCGCCATGCGGCCGGTCCGGGCGATGCGGGCGGCGAGCGTCTCGCCCTCTAGGAATTCCATGCTGAGGAAGTGGACCATCCGGCCGGTGGCCGTCGTCGCCCGGTATAACTCATAGACGCGGCAGACGTTGGGATGGCTCACGCGCCGGGCCAGCAGCACCTCCCGCCGAAACCTCTCGATGGCCGCCGCGTCCGCGATGATGCGGCCCTCAAGCACCTTGAGGGCTACTCTCGTGCGCAGCATGACGTCGTTGGCCTCGTAGACGGCCCCCATGCCCCCATGCGCGACGAAGCGGACAATGGTGAAGCGCCCCGAAAGCTGCTCGCCGGGCGAAAGACGCGGCAGCTCGCCACTCCCTTGCCCCGAGGGGGACTCCGCCTGGGGGTCGAGGGAGGCCGTCGCACGCTCGGGGCGCTTCAAGGTCGCCGGCACGTCCGCTGCTGCGTCCTCGCTTACGGCTGGGCTCTTGGTCGGGTCGACGTCCGTGGACACCCACACACCTCGGGCCCCTAGCGCGTCGTCTGGCCCTAACTGGAGAGCAGCGTCGCACTAACCAGCGCGTCTGGCAACGCAGCCCGCGATGGCGGGGATAGCGCCGAAGAGGTCCGGAAATGTCCGCCCCCAGCACGGGGCGACGCTCCGACAGCCAGCCGAACCGGTTTGCCCAAGGCGTGAGCGCCGCGTCGGACTGGACCGCCGAGCTTGCGTGTCGAAGGTGAGTTCCTGCGCCTCCGCGCTTACTGCATGTGCCAGCCGTGACTCACCACCACCGACTGGCCGGTGAGGGCGCGGCTCGGGAAGGAGGCGAGGAACACGGCGAGCTGCGCGACATCGTCGAGGGTGGTGAATTCGCCGTCGACCGTGTTTTTCAGCATCACGTTCTTCACCACCTCCTGCTCGCTGATGCCGAGGTCGCGGGCCTGCTCGGGAATTTGCTTCTCCACCAGTGGCGTCCGCACGAAGCCCGGGGCGATGACGTTGCTGCAGATGCCATGCGGGGCGCCTTCCTTGGCCACCGCGCGCGCTAGGCCGAGGATGCCGTGCTTGGCAGCGACGTAGGGTGCTTTGAGGGGAGAGGCCTCGAGCGAGTGCACGCTGCCCATGTACAGAAGACTGCCTCCCTTGCCCGAGGCCACCATGTGACGCATGCACGCCCGGGTGGTGAGGAACGCCCCGTCCAGGTGGATGGCAAGCAGCCGGCGCCACGCCTCGAAGGTGCAGTCCACCACCGCGGCGATGTGCTGGACGCCGGCGTTGCTGACCAGCACGTCCACGCCGCCGAAGCGCTTCACCAGGGCGTCGACGCCCTGGTTGACCTGGTCCTCGCGGGTGACGTCCATTCCCAGCGCCAGAGCATTGCCACCGGCGGCAGAGATGGCATCGGCCACCGCCCGGGCCCCGGCCACATCCACGTCCGCCACGCCCACCGAGGCGCCCTCCCTGGCGAAGGCCTCGGCAATCGCCCGGCCGATGCCACTTGCTGCCCCTGTCACCAGTGCCACACGGCCCTTCATACGCATAGCGTCATTCCCTCTCTGGCGAAGGCTCACCGCGGTGAAACGGCCCCTTCGGCGTCGCCGTGCAAGCCAGCATAGCGGGGAGCGCCGTTAAAGCTCGTTGACGTTGGCGAGGCCACGGGTAAGGTCCCCCTTCCGCCGGCCGCTCGCGCGAAGCGTCGAACTATGCCCGCAGCTCTTGAGGCTCGAGGTCTTTCCAAAGCCTTCCATGGCTTCACCGCGGTGGACGGGGTGGACCTCGTCATCGAAGAGGGCGAGACACACGCCATCATCGGACCCAATGGCGCCGGGAAGACGACCCTCTTCAACTTGCTTTCCGGGTTTCTCACCCCCACCTCAGGGCAGGTGTTCCTCTTCGGCGAGGACATCACGCGCATCTCTCCCCACAAGATTGTCCGGCGGGGACTCTCGAGAAGTTTCCAAATCTCCTCCGTCTTCGACAGCCTCACCGTCCAGGACAACCTGCTGGTGGCCCTTCAGTCCAAGACGCCCCACCACTGGCGCTTTTGGGAGAACGTGAAGGTGCTGCTCAAGTTCCAGCCCCAGGCTCGGTCGATTCTGGAGGTGGTGCACGAGCTGGGGTTGGCCCACCGGCCGGCCTCCTCGCTCTCCCACGGGGAGAAGCGCAACCTGGAAATTGGCATCTCACTGACGCAGGTGCCGCGCGTGCTGCTGCTCGACGAGCCGACCTCCGGCATGGGCACGGACGACGTCCAGCGGATGGTGGCCCTCGGCAGGAAGGTGGCCGAAGGCAGAACGCTGGTGCTGGTCGAGCACAACATGGGGGTGGTGGCGCAGCTGGCGGACCGCATCACCGTGCTGCAGCGTGGCCGCATCCTGGCGCAGGGCACGTACGACGAGGTGCGGAAGAACCCGCTCGTCATCGAGGCCTACCTGGGTGAGGAGGTTGGCTAACGCGATGCTCGAGGTGCGCGACCTGCAGGCCTTCTACGGGAAAAGCCACGTGCTGCATGGCGTCAGCTTGAGCGTGAAGCCCGGCGAGGTCGTGAGCCTCATCGGCCGCAACGGCGCCGGGAAGAGCACCACCCTGAAGTCGCTGATGGGGGTGCTGCCAGACCGTCGCGGCACCATCGCCTTCGACGGCCAGGACATCACTCGGATGACCTCGGACCGTATTGCCCGGCTGGGGGTGGCCTGGGTGCCGGAGGAGCGTGCCATCTTCTCCACCCTCACCGTGCGTGAAAACCTCGAGCTGCCGCCGGTGCTGCGCCCCGGGGGCTGGACGCTCGAGCGGGTCTACCAGACGTTCCCCATCCTCAAGGAGCGCGGTGGTTTCCCGGGGACGAAGATGTCCGGGGGGGAGCAGCAGATGCTGGCCATCGTCCGGGTGCTGCGGTCGGCCCCCCGGCTGCTCCTGCTCGACGAGCCCTCGGAGGGTCTCGCGCCGGTCATCGTCCAGCGGATTGCGCAGATGGTCCTGGAGCTGAAGGCCCAAGGGCTGGCCGTGGTACTGGTCGAGCAGAACTTGCGCTTCGCGCTCAAGGTGGCCGACCGCCATGTGCTTGTGGTCGATGGACGCTCGGTGGAGACGCTCACCACTGAGCAGGTCCGCACCCGCGAAAAGGAGCTGCTGGACTACTTGAGTGTGTAACCCCCCACGGGAAACCAGCGCCTGCCAGAACCAGGCGCCTCTCCCTAGCCGAAGGAGCCTCCATGAAGACGACATTGCTTGCAGCATTGCTGCTCGCCCTTCCGGTTGGGGCGCAGCAACTCTCCGGTGACAAGGTGAAGGTGGGCGTCCTGACGGACATGAACGGCGTCTACTCGGCGCTGGCGGGACCCGGCAGTGTGAAGGCAGCGGAGATGGCCGCGGCGGCCTTCATGAAGAAGCACCCCGAGTACGCCGGGAAGGTGGAGGTGATTGGGGTCGACCACCAGAACAAGCCAGACGTCGCCACCAACAAGGCTCTGGAGATGATTGAGCGCGAAGGGGTCGACGCCATCTTCGACACGCCCACCTCTTCGTGCGCCCTGGCCGTGGCGGGCGTGGTCAAGACACGCAATGCCATCTTCATCGACGTCGGCGCGGGCACCACCGAGCTCACCAACGAGCAGTGCAACATCCACACCTTCCACTACGCCTATGACAACTACATGCTCGCCAACGGCACCGGGACGGCCGTCACCAAGCGCGGCGGCAAGACCTGGTTCATCATCTATCCCAACTACAAATTCGGGCAGAACCTCGACCTGCAGATGAGGAAGGCGGTGGAGGCCGCTGGCGGAAAGACGGTCGCCCCCAGCGAGGCGACTCCCTTCCCCAACACCGACTTCTCGAGCTACCTCCTCAAGGCCCAATCCCTGAAGCCCCAGGTGTTCGCCACCATGCAGGCGGGGAACGACCTGGTGAACGTGGTGAAGCAGTACAACGAGTTCGCGCTGAAGAAGGGGGGCGTCGGGCTGGCCATCGGCCTGCTCTTCGACACCGACGTGGACGCGCTCGGGCAAGACGCCTACGCAGGCGCGGTGGTCACCGTGCCCTGGTTCTGGAACATGGACGCGCAGAGCAAGGCCTGGAGCGCGGACTTCGAGAAGGCCTTTGGCAAGAAGCCGTCCTGGGTGCACGGCGGCGTCTACTCGGCCGTCACCACCTACCTGGAGGCCGTCGCCCGCGCCAAGACGGACAACACGGAGAAGGTGCGCGCGGCGCTGGAGGGATACCAATTCACCGACTTTTTCGCCCGCAACGCCACCATCCGGCCGCAGGACCACCGCGTCATCCTCGACGTCCTCCAGGTGGAGGTGAAGCCAAAGAGCGCGGCCAAGGAGGAGCGCGACTACTTCACCGTCATCGCCAAGACGCCGGCGGCCCAGGCCTTCACGCCCCTCGCCGAGTCGAAGTGCCAGATGGGCAAGTAGCAGCGACGGACGTCGTCGGGCCGAGGGGCAGGAAACCGCATGGGACGCTTGCTGGTCATCCAGATTTTCAACGGACTGGTCAACGGCGCCTTCTATGCCCTGCTCTCCCTCGGCCTGGCGGTCATCTTCGGCATGTTGCGCATCGTGAACTTCGCCCACGGTGCGATGTACATGCTCGGCGCCTTCACCGCCTACAGCCTGGGGGAGCGCTTTGGCCTTGGGTTCTGGCCCTCGCTCCTCATCGCCCCGGTCCTGGTTGGCCTCCTCGGGGTGCTCATCGAGCGCACCATGCTGCGCCGGCTGTACAGCCTGCCGCCGGCCTACAACCTGCTGCTCACCTTCGGCCTGACCCTGGTCATCCAGGACGGCGTCCGCCTCTTCTACGGCATCAGCGGCGCGCCCTATTCGGGGCCGCCGCAGCTGGCCGGCGTCACCAACCTCGGCTTCGTCATCTTCCCCACCTACCGTCTCTTCGTCATCACCGTCTCGCTAGCGGTTTGCGCCGTCACCTTCTACCTCATCGAGAAGACGCGGCTCGGTGCGGTGGTACGCGCTTGCACGGAAAACCCCACCGTGACGCGCAGCTTCGGCGTGGACGTCTCCCTGTGGGTCACCGCCGTCTTCGGCTTCGGCTCGGCACTGGCCGGTCTGGCGGGCGTGTTGGCCGCCCCCATCTATAGCGTCGACCCGCTCATGGGGTCCGAACTCATCATCACCACCTTCGCGGTGGTCGTCATCGGTGGCATGGGCAGCATTCTCGGTTCCGTCCTCACCGGCTTCATGGTGGGTGTCCTGGTCGCCATCGGCTCGGCCCTCTACCCGCCCATCGCCAACACCCTCGTCTTCATCCTCATGGCGGGGGTGCTGCTGGTCCGGCCCACCGGACTCTTCGGGCTCCCGGAGGGGGGGCGATGAGCGGCCGGAACTGGTTCCTCATCGGCGCCGGCGCCTTCCTGGTGCTGGTCGGGTTGCCCTTCGTCATCTACCCGGTGGTGGCACTCGACATCCTGTGCCTGGGGCTCTTTGCACTCGCCTTCGACTTGGTGTTCGGTCAGCTCGGGCTGCTCTCCTTCGGGCATGCGGCCTTCTGGGGGACGAGTGCCTACGTCACCGGGTGGCTCCTTTTGCATATGGGCGTCGGCGTGCCGCTGGCCATGCTGGGGGGAACGGCGGCGGCCTTCCTCATCGCCATCCCCATCGGCTTTCTCTCCGTCCGAAGCGTCGGCATCTACTTCTCGATGATTACGCTGGCCTTCGGCCAGATGGTCGACTTCCTCGCCAAGCAGTGGGAGGACGTAACGGGCGGGGAAAGCGGGCTGCCCAACATCCCCCGGCCGCCCGTGCTGGGCCTGGACTTCTCCAATTCGTTACAGGCTTACTGGTTTGGCCTGGTGGTGGCGACCTTCGGCGCGCTGGTGGCCTTCCGCACCATTCACTCGCCTTTTGGCGCGGCGCTTCGCGCCATCCGCGACAACGACACCCGGGCCCAGAGCGTCGGCTACGCCACCTGGGCCCACAAGGTGCTCGCCTTCTTGCTGTCGGCTGCCCTCTCCGGTCTGGCCGGGGCACTCTTCGTCGTCGCGCACGGCGTCGTCTCGCTCGACGTGCTGTCCTGGACGACAAGCGGGCAGGTGGTGATGACGACGCTCCTCGGCGGCACCGGCACCTTCCTCGGCCCTTTGGTGGGCAGCGCCATCACCGTCCTTCTACGTGACGCCCTCTCGCGGTCCACCGCCGCCACCGGCCTGGTGACGGGCCTCGTCTTCGTGGTGACGGTGCTCTTCTTCCGCCGCGGAGTCGTCGGGACGCTGATGGCCCTGTGGGCCCAGCGAAAGGCGGCGCGCGCCAGCACTCGGCCACCCAACGCGGCTGGCTAGTGTTCGAGGATGTAGGCGCCCGGGGCGTCCATCAGCGGCGGGTGGCCGCTGCTCCCGACTGACGGCGGCGGGCCGAGGGCCCCTGCCCGGGCAGAAATCCACCGCGCCCATTCCTCCCACCAGCTCTCGTTCCGGCGGCTGGCCCCGGCGCGCCACAGCTCGGGGTCCGCTTCCAGCTTGTCGTTCACCCAGTAGACGGAATTCTTGTGGGGCGGGTTGACGATGCCGGCGATGTGCCCGGAGCTGCTGAGGAGGAAGCGCACCTTTCCAGCCAGTAGCCGGGTGGTCTTGAAGGAGGACTTCCACGGTGTGATGTGGTCCTCGACGGCCGCGAGGATGAACGCGTCCTGGCGGATGGTGGAAGGGCGTAGGTGCTGTCCGCCCACCACCAGCTCGTCCTTGGCGAGCCGGTTCTCGAGGTAGCAGGCCCGGAGGTAGTCGAGGTGCATGCGGGCCGGCATCCGCGTGCCGTCGCCATTCCAGGCGAGCAAGTCGAATGCTGGCAGCGGCTCTCCCATCAGCCAGCGGCTGGCCACGTAGCTGAAGACGAGGTCGCTCGCCCGCAGCAGGCTGAAGGTGCTGCCCATCTCCTCGGCCGTGAGGTAGCCGCGGGCGGCGATGCGGCGGCCGATGCGGGCGATGGTCTTCTCGTCGGTGAAGGCCCCCAGCATTCCCGGCTCGCTGAAGTCCACCAGCGTGTTGAGGAGCGTGAGGCTGTTGACCCAGTCCTCCCCCGTCTCGTTCAGGTAGGCGAGAAACATGGTGGCCAGCGTGCCCCCCAGGCACAGCGCCGCGACGTTCACCTTGGGGGCGCCGGTAATCTCCCGAATGACGCGGGTGGCTGCCACCGGCCCGTCCAACAGGTAGTCGTCGAGCGAGACGTCCTGCATGGAGGCATCCGGGTTGCGGTAGCTGATGGCGAAGGTGGTGTGGCCGTGCTTCACCGCCCACTCCGCGAAGCTCCGCCCCGGGGCGAGGTCCATGATGTAGTACTTGTTAATCCACGGCGGGCTGAACAGCAGCGGGACGCGATAGGTCTCCGGCGTCTGGGGCCCGTACTGGATGAGCTCCATCAGGTGGTTTCGAAAGACCACCTTCCCCGGCGTGGCGGCGAGATTCTTTCCAATTTGAAAGGAGGAGCCGTCGACCTGCTTCGGCCAGCCATGCCGGGTACGGACGTCCTCGAAGAAAGCCAAGAGTCCCCGCACCACACTCAGCCCGCCCGTCTCGAAAGCCCGCTTGAGCGCGGCGGGGTTGGTCCACAGGAAATTGCTCGGCGACAGCAGGTCCACCAGCAGCTGGCTCATGAAGCGTGCCTTGCCCGCCTGGATGGGCGACATGGCTGCCGCCTCGACCAGCTCCTGCGCCAGGCGCTCCCGCAGCAGGTGCTCCTGCAGCAGGTGGTAGAAGAAGGCATTCTCCTCCCAGGCGGTGTCCGAGAAGCGACGGTCCTTGGTGGGCGGGGGAAGGGGCCCGGTCACCGGGGCCCCGGCCATGCGCGCCGCGCTGGCCACCAGCGCGGTCAACTCGCCAACCAGGAAGCGGCCCACCGCGGCGCCGGACCCGAGGGGACTGCGCACCACCCCGGCCGCCTCGGCCAGCAACGACCGGTTGAGGCCCGTCGCATCCAGTTGGTCGACGAAGTTGACGGCCCGGCCGAGGACGCCCTTGAGGGCACGGCGCTTCGGCGCTTTCTGTCCAGCGAGTCTTGGAATGGATACGTCCATGGAGTCCCTCAGTGCGGGTTGGCCTTCTTGGCGGCCCCCGGAGCCGAGGCGAGCGCACGGAACGCCTCCCGGCTGGAGGTGAACAGCTGCGGCGACACGTGGTGGCTGGCCAGCGAATGGCCGAGGGTGAGTCGGAGGAAGGCGCTGCTCGTGTACCGCGTCACCCTGGAATAGAAGCGTTCGGTCAGCTGCTCCACCATCACGGCGTAGGGGTCGAGCAGCTGCGGCGCAATGCTGCAGCCGTCGTAGTTGACGACCGCCGGCACGCGGCGACCGAGCGGGGCACAGCGCTGCTCGACGGTGTGGGCGATGGCGTCCAGCTGCGACTGGTCGCGGAGCGACAGGCCAGCAAAGTTGATGAAGAGCACGCCGGCCTGGGCGTCGAAGAGAATGCGCTCCTCGAGGGGCCTCGACTCGAGCGAGTGCCGAAGCCCCATCGACTCGGGCATGAAGAGCCGAGCGTCCATGGTGCCTACGTGCTTGGCGCGCAGGGGGACGAAGTCCATGTTGGCGAGGATGTCGTCCATCTCGATGCCCGGCGCCACTTCGGTGAGTTCGAGCCCGTCGGCGGTGAGACGGAAGACGCAGCGTTCGGTGACGTAGAGCGCCTCGTGATTGGCCTTCAAGCAGTGGGCGCCCGAGAAGCTGACCTGCTCCACCGCCTTGATGAACTTGCGGACCCTGCCCTCCCGGAGGATGCGCAGCTTGCCCCCGGCGACGTCCACCTCCAGGCCTCCACAGGTGAAGGTGCCGACGAAGACTACCTTACGGGCGTTCTGGCTGATGTTGATGAAGCCGCCGCAGCCGGCAAAGGTGCTGCCAAAGCGGCTGACGTTGACGTTGCCCGCGGCGTCGGCCTGGGCCATCCCGAGGCAGGCCAGGTCGAGCCCGCCACCGTCGTAGAAGTCGAACTGCTGGTTCTGGTCGATGAGCGCCTCGGTATTCATCGCCGCACCAAAATCGAGGCCGGACGCCGGCAGCCCGCCGATGACGCCAGGCTCGGCCGTCAGGGTGAGGAGGGGCAACAGGCCCTCCTCCTGGGCGACGGAGGCCACCCCCTCGGGCATGCCGATGCCCAGGTTAATGATGCTGCCAGGAACGAGTTCCACCGCCGCGCGCCGGCACACCACCTTGCGCTCATCCAAGGGGGCGGGGGGAAGCGCCTCCAACACGCCTCGCGTCTCGCCCGAGTACACCGGGCTGTACTGGGTGGCGTAGGTTTGCCAGTGGTGCTCGGGCCGCGCCACGGCTACGCAGTCGACCAGCGCGCCCGGAATCTTCACCGCGCGCGGTGACAGCGACCCGGCCTGCGCCACGCGCTCCACCTGGACGATGACCAGACCGCCGCTGTTTTTCGCCGCCATGGCCATGGCCAGGTTGTCCAGCGTCAGGGACTCGCGCTCCATGGTGACATTGCCGGCCGTGTCGGCCGTCGTCCCGCGGAGGAAAGCCACGTGGATGGGGAATGCGCGGTACAGGAGCCACTCCTCGCCGTGCAGCTCGAGCAGCTCGACCAGCTCCTCGCGCGTCACGCTGTTGACTTTCCCGCCGCCCAGGCGCGGGTCCACGAAGGTGCCCAGCCCGACCCGGGACAGCGTCCCCGGCTTGTGCGCGGCGATGTCGCGATACAGCTGGGAGATGCACCCTTGCGGCAGGTTGTAGGCCTCAATGTCCCCGGCCAGTGCCAGGGCCCCCAGCTTCGGGACAAGTCCCCAGTGTCCACCCACCGCGCGCCGGATGAGTCCGGGAAGCGCCACCCGGTTGAGGCCGCGCGTCTTACCGTCGCCCTGGCCGGCGGCGAATACCAGCGTGAGGTTCCGCGGCGCACCGGTCGTCTCGAAGGCACGGGCCAGTCCATCCAGAAGTGCGTCAGGCGTGCCGTTTCCGACGAAGCCCGAGGTGGCGACGGTGTCGCCGGCGTGCACCAAGGCGACCGCCTCCTCGACGCTGGTCACCTTGTTGACGCTCAGCATGGCCGAGCTCCCGGGAGACGGGGGAAACGCCCCCGGGCACTAAAGGGTCCACCCGGAGCTGCGTCAAGCAGCCAGCGAGGCACCCCGCGCCTGGCGAGCGGAGGAGGCCCGGGGGGGTTCCCCGGACCTCCTAACTCGCGCAGGGTTCGAAGCCCGGAGGAGAGCTTAGTTCTTCTCCGGCGCGAGGATGGCCGCCGCACGGCGGGTCGCGTCGAGGAACAGCTTGCGCCACTCGGCACTGGCCTTCTCGGCGAGCGCCATCGACTCCTTGGCGATGCGGTTGGCCTCCTCGAAGCCAGTCACGGCCTGGGCCAGCGTCTTGCTCTCCAGCTTGGCCAGCTCGGTCAGGCCCGATTCCACCCGGGTCACCTGCTCGGTCACCATCTTGTTCCACTCACCTGCGATTTGCTGCACCTGCGAAGTCGCCTTGCTCGTCTCTGCCATGGTCGTTTCTCCTCATCCTGCACTCGGCACGCTCATCGCGCCTGCACAGAACCTAACCCTGGCCTCCCCGCTGTCAAGCGAAAAATGCTGCACTGCAACAAAAGCGCAGTCATCGACGGCGTTTGCGCACCGTCTTCTTCAGGGCGTCCACCTCGCGCCGGAGCGCCTCCACCTCACGGGACACCGAGACCGGGGGTGCCGCGCCCGGCGGGGCGCGCTCGGCGCCGAGGAAGCCGGCGAAGGGGTCGGTGGGGGTGAAGGCGGCGGCGAAGGGATTGAAGGCGCCGACCGCGCCCATCCCGGCCCGTGCCTGCAGGTACAGCTCCAGCGCCCGGGTGACGTAGCGTCCGAGGAAGTCTGCCAGTGCGTCGTCCCCCATCCGAATCAGCTGGTGCAGGAGGGGAACCGGGAGCAGCCGGGCCGTATTGGTGTCCTCCATGATGACCTGGGTGAGGGTCTGCTGGGTGAGGTCCTCTGCCGACTTGGCGTCCACCACGCGGACCTCGGCGCCGGCGCGCACCTTCTCGGCGACCTCGCCCAGCGTGACGTAGCGGCTGGCATCAGCGTCGTAGAGGCGCCGGTTCCCGTATTTCTTGATGACCACGGCCATGTCGAAGGCCTCCTCCGTTACCTGCCCGGCGCTGGGGGTTCCCCTATACCACCCCAGTAGGCGCGCTTCAGGGCCGCCCTGTCGACGAATGCTGCAAGTGCGAGATATTCTTGGGCGCTGCAGCATGGCGCCAGGAAATGCTCCCCACCCGCGCTGGGGTTGGTTAAGTTACCGCCATCGTGTACTTCGCCTACCAGCTGCAGCGGGGGCTTCGCGAGCCCTTCAACCTTTGGGCCGCAGCGCACCGCGCGCTGTGGTCCCACCCCGCCCTGCCGGAGACTCCCCTCACCCGGGCACTGGTGGCGGTGAGCGAGCTGGTGGAGCGCACGACGCGCCACTACGAGAAGCCCGCCTTCGGCCTCGACACGACCGACATCGACGGCCAGCCGGTGGCGGTGCACGAAGAGGTCGTCCTGCAGACGCCGTTTTGCAACCTGGTCCATTTCAGGAGGGAGACCGCGGCGGAGGACCCGACGGTGCTGGTGGTCGCGCCGCTGTCGGGCCATCACGCCACGCTGGTGCGCGAGACGCTGCGCACGTTGCTGCCCGACCATGACCTGTACGTCACCGACTGGGTGGACGCGCGTCTCGTCCCGGTGTCCGCCGGGGCGTTTGACCTGGACGACTACATCGCGCTCGTCCAGCGCTTTCTGCGGCACCTTGGCCCGGAGGTGCACGTGCTGTCGGTGTGCCAGCCCGCGGTGGCGGTGCTCTCGGCCATCTCGCTTCTGGCCGAGGACGAGCCGGCAGCGCAGCCGCGCACCTTGGTGCTGATGGCTGGCCCGGTGGACACCCGCGTTAACCCCACCGAGGTCAACCTCGCCTCGCAGAAGCAGCCCCTGGAGTGGTTCGAGCGGTGGGCCCTCTCCCGGGTCCCGGCCAGCGAGCCCGGTGCCGGCCGACGGGTGTGCCCCGGCTACGTCCAGCTCAACGGCTTCATGTCGCTGAACGCCGACAAGCATCTCTCCGCGCACTGGAGACTCTTCCGCGACGTCTTCCATGGCGACGATGAGTCCGCCGAGGTGCATCGCCGCTTTTACGATGAGTACCTGGCCGTCATGGACTTGCCCGCGGAGTACTACCTGCAGACGGTGCGCAGCGTCTTCCAGGAGCACGCCCTGGCACGCGGGACGATGACGTTCCGGGGCGTCCACCCGGTGCGTCCGGAGGCCATCCGTCGCACCGCCCTGCTGACGGTGGAGGGTGAGAAGGACGACATCACCGGCCTCGGACAGACGCTGGCCGCCCACACCCTGTGCACCGGCATTCCCGCCGAGCGCAAGGAGCATCACCAGCAACCCGGCGTCGGCCACTACGGCGTCTTCGCCGGCCGCCGGTGGCAGCACGAAGTGGCCCCGCGCATCCGCGCCTTCTTCCGCCGGCATGGCGGGGGCTAGCCTCCCCCTCAGCACACACCGACTCCCTTGACGGGGCGGACCGTGCCGCCAGTAGCATCCGGGGCTGTTCCGGTCCTGATGCCCGAGCCCTCCGCCGACCCCGGTGACGCTGGCCTCCACCGCCAGCTGGGCTTTCTTGCCCAGCTCCTGGAAGCCGTGGAACAGACGCCGACGGCGGGGCTGTGGAAGTACGGCCCGCTTCCCGACTCTAGCCGCTTCGACTTGGTGGCCGGCGCCGGGCGGCTGCGTTTTGTCGCCGGTGGCTCGGAGGAGGAACGCCTCGGGACCCAGCTCGAGCGACTCTACCCGGAGATGGCGCGCCTGCTGCCCGAGGCGCTGGAGCGGGCCCGGGCCGAGCGCCGTCCCCTCGGCGAGGTGCTCATCGAGGCAGGCGGGCCGCGGGTGGAGTTGGCCGTGCGTGCCGCCCTCAAGGCGCAGATGGTGAAGCGCCTGTTGCACCTGGCTGCACTCACCCCACCCGGGGTGGAGGCCCACTTCGAGGCGCTCCGGGGTGCGGTGGACCCTCGCCTCACCTTCGGTGCCTTCGAGACGTACCTGGCCTGCGCCCGTGCCCTCGTACCCGCGCCTCTGGACGTGGCCCACCGCGCCGCGGCCGACATTGGCTCCCGCGCGCGGACCAGCGTCGTGGTGCTGCAGGAGCGCGGGGGAGGCCAAGACGTGGTGCTGTCCGCCGTCGGGCTGAGCCCGCCCAGCTTCGAGACGTTGGACCATGCGCTGCGGAACCTGGCCGCGCTGGTGCGCACGCCCGCGGACCGCGAGGTCGGCGACCCGCTGCAGCTGGCCTCAGTCGGGACGCCCCGCCACTGGCGCGTGGTGGTGTCGGGGCCCACCTGCGCCGCACTGCTGGACGACGTGGACGACGAGACGTCTGCTTCGCTACTGGCCCGCGTGCTCGAGCGCGCCCCCGCGCCAGCCGACGGAGGCCAGCGCCCCCTCACCCTGGACGCTTCGGCGCCGGCGTTGGCCCACACCCTGGAGGCGGCCGCCGCGGACGTGCCGGGGTGCCTGGCCGCAGGGCTGGTGCACCTGGCCACCGGCGAGGTGCAGAGCGGCTTTCTGGTCGAGGACGGGGCGGGCCTTCGGTTGGGAAGGGGCGCCCAGGTGGCGGCCGGCCTTCTGGCAGCACCCGGCAGCGCCGGCCCCCCGGACGAGGCCTGGGCGCTCACCCGCCGCGGTCTTTTCCTGGTGTTCCCCCTGCAGCCGGCCGCGCAGCAGGCCCTGGTGCTGGCCTGCCGGCGGGCCACCAACGTCGGGGTGGCGCTGGCGCTTGGCCGCCAGTGGCGCCTCCGGGTGGAAGACCACGCGCGGTAGCCCTGTGGTAGCACGCGGGGACGCCGGTATGGACCTTCCCCCGTTACCCCCGTCGCCACGCCGTCGGTCCGTGTTCCTGACTTTGGCCTGCGCCGCGGCCTTCCTGGCAGCGCTGCAAGCCTTCGCGTTTTCCTTCGGTCCGGACTACCGGAACTTCGGCGCCACGCTGGGCGCACGCTGGCTCCCCGGCTTCGTGCTGGGAAGCTCGCTCCTGTCCATTGCCTTTCTGGTGACCCTCTGGTGGCGGATGCGGCGCTGGGCCTTGTGGGGCTTCCTGGCCGTGGCCGCAGCGCAGAGCGTGGCCTGGGTGCACCTCGGCTGGTGGCGACCCACCATGCTGGTGCTGCCAGCCCTGGTGGGGGGGGCGGCCGCCTGGACCTGGGACCGGCTGCGCTAGGGCGCCGAGTCCACCACCACCGCGGTTCCGTAGCAGAGGACTTCGGTGACGCCGGGCCCAATCTCCGTCGCGTCGTAGGCGGCGCCGATGACGGCGTTGGCGCCCACCGCCCGCGCGTGCAGCGCCATGCGTTCGAAGGCCTCGCGGCGGGCGAGCTCGCACATCTCGCTCCACAGCGTGATGTTGCCCCCGAAAATCGTCTGGAGGCTGGCGAAGAAGCTGCCGACGATGCTGCGCGAGCGCACGACAATGCCCCGGACGATGCCGAGATTTCTCACCACGCGGTGCCCCGGCAGCTCGAAGGCAGTGGTGACCATGGCCAGCGGAACGGTGGACAGAGGACGGCTCAGCGACGAAGGGTCCATGTGGTTTGTGTCTCCGGAGTGCGGAAGCTTCAGCCGAAGACTACCGGACGCCCGCCCGAGCCGCTCTCCCCGGGCCGGCCGGCTACGCGTCCACCGCGCTCGGGGCAAGCACCTTGTTCAAGAGCGCCCGCAGCCCGTCCCGCTCCGCACCGTCCAGGACGCCGAGGACGTCGCCCACCGCCGCCAGCACCCGCGGGCGCCAGCGGCGGTGCCAGCGCCGACCGGCCGGCGTGAGGGCGACGAGGCGACAGCGCCGGTCGCGGACGTCCGGGGTACGCGTGGTGAGGCCGGTGCGGTCCAGCTCGGCCAGCTGGCGGGAGATGCCCGCCGGGTGCTGGCCGATTGTCTCCGCCAGGTCCCGCTGGCTTAAGGGGCCGAGGCGGGCCAGCGTGGCCACCACCGCCCAGCCGAGAACCGACTCCCCTTGGGGGGCGAGCGCCCGGGACACGCCGCTCCACACTTTGCGGCGCGCCTGGGCGATGAGGCGGGCGACTTCCTCGAATTCGGCCAGCTCGCCAGCGGCCACGGGCGACGGTGGGAGGGGCACGGCGTTGCAGCAGGTAGACCGCGGATTCGTTGTGGTTGCAATTGATTTTGCCTCTGAGCATTACAGCCTCCATGTCTCGCCTCTCCGCGGGCCGTTGCCCACCGCTGCGCCCCGGCCAGTCCGAGGCGCCGCGCCCTCCCGCCCACCCCCGGAGTCCGGAGAATTGCCCCATGCGTTCCTGGCCGCTCGCAGTCCCGGCGTTGCTGCTCGCCCTGAGCGCTTCCGCCCAAGTCCCCCTGCCACCGCCCCCCCCGCTGCCCCTTCCCCGGCTCACCAACGCCCCGGAGCGTCAGCTGGGGCCGCCGGCGGTCGCTCTGGACGGCGGCGTGGAGGGCGTCACGCCCGTCGTGCGCTCCCTCAGCTTCGAGGAGGCGGTGGCCCAGGCCCTGGCGCGGAACCCCAGCACCCTCACCGCGGCACAGGAAGTGGCGCGCGTCCATGGCCTAATGGAGGAAGTGCGCGCGGCTTCCATCCCCACCCTGGTGGCCAACGGCAGCTTCACGCGCCTGGACAACAACCGGGTGGAGAACAACGTCATCATCTACCCGAAGAGCCAGTGGGCGGCCAACGTCCAGCTGGCCATCCCACTGCTCGCCCCGGCGGCCTGGGCCAACGCCATCCGCGCCAACGACCAGGTGGAGGTGTCGCGCTACAACGAGGCGGACGTGCGCCGCGTGGTGGCCACCAGCACGGCGCAGACGTACATCGGGCTCATCGCCCGAAAGCGCCAGGTGGAGGTGAATTTGCTGGCCCGCGACACGGCCGCGGCGCAACTGGACTACGCCAAACGGCGCCTGGATGGTGGCCTCGGCAACAAGGTGGATGCGGCTCGGGCCGCGCAGACGCTGGAGACGGCGGAGGTGGCGCTGCAGGCCAGCTATGAGTTTGTCTACAACGCCCAGGAGGCGCTCGGCGTGCTGCTCGGGGAGACGGGACCCGTCGACGCCTCCGCGGCGCCCACCTTCCCCCAGCTTCCCGGGCTGGATGCGGCACTGGCCGAGGCACCGAAGCAGCGGACGGACATCAAGCTGTACCAGGAGGACGTCAAGGTGGCCGACCGCTCGCTCAACATGACGTGGATGGACTACCTGCCCACCCTGAACCTGGTCGGCCAGCCCACCTTTCAGAGCCCTCCCAACACGCCCCTTCCGGAGTGGGGCTGGGAAATCCAGGCCCTCCTCAGCTGGACCATCTTCGACGGCGGCGCCCGCTACGGCCGGACGCACGAACGAGAGGCAATCCTGGAGGAGAACCGCATCACGCTGGCGGGGGCGACGCGTCAGGTGCTGTCGGATGCGCGGACGTCCTTCGACGCGGTGAAGCGCAACACGCGCGCGCTGGAAAATGCCCGCGCGGCAGCGGCCTACGCGGTGGACACCTACCGGCTGGCCGATATTTCCTACAAGGCTGGCGCGAGCACCAACCTCGACCTCATCCAGGCCTTCCTGACGGCGCGCGACGCGGCCACCCAGGCCATCATCGCCGAGGACGCCCTGCGGCAGTCGGCGCTCGACCTTTTGGTGGCGGCCGGCCGCTTCCCGTGAGGTGCGCCTACTCGAAGCGCAGGGCCTCGATGGGGTCCAGCCGGCTCGCCTTCTGCGCCGGGTAGAGCCCGAAGACGACGCCCACCAGGGCACTGAAGACCACCGAGACCAGGATGACGTCCGCCCGGAAGAGGACGGGCCAGTGAAACAGCGACGTCATCCACCGGGCGGTGAGCACGCCGAAGGCGATGCCGAGCAGCCCGCCCAGCGTGGCCAGGGTGACGGCCTCCACTAGGAACTGCATCAGGATGTCCATGCCACGCGCTCCGATGGCCATCCGCGTGCCAATCTCGCGGGTCCGCTCCGTCACGCTGACCAGCATGATGTTCATGATGCCGATGCCGCCCACCAGCAGCGAGACGCCGGCGACGATGGCCAGCAGCAGCGACACCGTCCGGCTCGACTCCTCCTGCGCACTGGCCACCTCTGCCAGGTTGCGGATGGAGAAGTCGTCGTCGCCGCCCTTCAGGTTGTGGCGGTCGCGGAGCAGCGCGGTGACGTCGGCCTCCGCCCGGGCGGCCGTCACCCCGGTGATGAGGATTTGGCCGGCGATGAACTTCTGGAGCCCGCCCTGTACCTTCGCCATGTACGTGGTGAGGGGGATGAAGACGGCATCGTCGTAGTCCTGACCGAAGGGGCTCTGCCCCTTGCGGCCGGCCACGGCCACCACCTGGAAGGGGATGTTGCGGATGCGCACCAGCTGCCCCACCGGGTTGGCATTCGGGCCAAACAGCCTGTCGGCCACGGTGGCCCCCAGCACCACCACCTTGGTGCCGGCGTCGACGTCGGACTGGGTGAAGCGCGTGCCCACCAGCATCGGCCAGTTGCGAATCTCGAAGAAGTCCGGCTCGGTGCCTTGCACCTGCGTGGTCCAGTTGGCGTCCTCGCTGAGAACCTGCGAGCCGGAGCGCAGGACGGCCACCGCGTAGCGCACGGACGGCACCTCGCTGCGGATGGCCTTCAAGTCATCCCAGGTCAGCGTGGGCTGGGTGCCAGCTCCGCCACGTGCACCCCCGGAGGTGGTGGTGCCGGGCAACACCACGAGGAGGTTGGTGCCCATGGAGGCGAAGGCGGCCTCCACCGCCGAGCGCGCCCCCTCGCCGATGGCCACCGTCGCGATGACGGCCCCCACGCCGAAAATCATCCCCAGGGTGGTGAGGAAGGAGCGCAGCTTGTTGCGCATCAGCGCCCGGAGTGCGACGCGGATGACTTCCAGCAGGTTCAGGCCGCCTCCTCGCCGGGCGGCAGAACGGCCGGCGCCGGATTCTGCCGCCGGTCGCTCTGCAGCCGCCCATCCTTCAGCACCACCACCCGGCCGGCATAGGTGGAGACGTCAGGCTCATGGGTGACGAGCACCACGGTGATGCCGCTGCGCCCGAGTTCCTGGAAGAGCGCCATCACCTCGACGCTGGTGCGCGAGTCGAGGTTGCCGGTCGGTTCATCGGCGAGGATGACGCGCGGGCCGTTCACCAGGGCGCGGGCGATGGCCACCCGCTGCTGCTGGCCGCCCGACAGCTGGCTGGGGGTGTGGTCCATTCGGTCGCCGAGTCCCACCCGCTCGAGAGAAGCCCGCGCCTGGGCGTGGCGCTGCTGGCGGGCGAGGCCGGCGTACAGCAAGGGCAACTCGACGTTTTCCAGCGCCGAGGTCCGCGACAGCAGGTTGAAGCTCTGGAAGACGAAGCCCAAGGTGCGGTTGCGGATGCCGGCCAGCTGGTCCCGGCTCAGCGCGGAGACTTCCAGCCCGTCGAGCCAGTAGCGGCCGGCGGTGGGCCGGTCCAGGCAGCCGATGACATTCATCAGCGTCGACTTGCCCGAGCCGGACTGGCCCATGATGGCGACGAATTCGCCCTTCTCGATGGCCAGGGAGACACCGCGCAGCGCGCGAACCTCGACGTCCCCCATCCGGTAGGTCTTGGAAACATCCTCCAGCGCGATGAGCGGTGCCATGCCTCTAGAAGAGACGCCGCGGCGGACCGCCCGCAGTGCCGGGCGCAGGAGCGCCGGCGACGCCGGTAATGACGACGTCGCCCGGCTTCAGCGCGCCGTCGGTGACCTCGCTCAGCGTCCCGTCCGACACGCCAGTGGTGATGCGCACCGCGGTGGGCTTGTCGTCGCGGAGGACCCACACCGTCTTCTGTCCCTGCACCGGGGCCGTCTTCGCCGTCGCTGCCGCGCCGCCGCCCCCTCCACCCGGGCCGCCCCGCCCGCCCCCGGCGCCGCCGCCGGCGGACGCCGGGCTGCTGGACGGCCCGCCGGCTGCGCCCCGGCTGCCCGGCCCGCGGGCTCCGCCCAGCTGCGCCAGCATCTCCGGAGGTGGGCGAAAGCGCAGGGCGGCGTTCGGCACCCGCGTCACGTCCTGACGCTCGGCGTACACCACCGTACTGTTGGCGGTCATCCCGGGCTTCAGCTTCAAGTCGGGGTTGGCGACGTCGATGACGGCATCGTAGGTGACGACGTTTTGCACGGTCTGCGGCGCATTGCGGATTTGCCGGATGCGGCCGGAGAACTTCTCGTTCGGGTAGGCGTCCACCAGGAAGGTAGCCTCCATCCCGTCATGCAGCTTGCCCACGTCCGCCTCCGCGACCGATGTGTCCACCTGCATGCGGCGCAGGTCCTCGGCGATGGTGAACAGGGTGGGGGCGGCCAGGGACGAGGCTACCGTCTGGCCGACATCCACGCTGCGCGAGATGACGGTGCCGTCGATGGGGGAGTGGATGTCGGTGAAGCGGAGGCTTTCCTCGGCCTGCTTGAGCTGCGCGCGCGCTTGCTCAAGCTGGCCCTTGGCCGTCCCGGTCTGCGCGGTGGCGGCCCGCCAGGTGGCCTCGGCCGTGTCGAGGTCAGCCTGGGACATGAGGTCGCGCTGCTTGAGCGCCGCCGTGCGGTCGTACTGACGCTTGGCGTCCACCTCCTGGACAATCGCCTTCTCCACCTGGGCCTGGGCGGCAACGAAGTTGGCGCGCGCCTGGTCCACGCCGGCTTGGTAGAAGACCGGGTCGAGCCGGGCGATGAGCTGCCCTTTCTTCACCGGTGAGTTGTAGTCGACGAGCAACTGGGTGATTTGGCCACTCACCTGCGCGCCCACCTGCACCGTGACCAGCGCGGAGAGAACGCCGGTGGCGGTGATGCGAGCCACCACCGGCCCCCGGTCGACGCTGGCCGTGTCGTAGCTGAGGGGCGGGGGCCGCCTCCACACGCGCCAGCCGGCGAAAGCGGCCAACGCGATGGCGACGGCCAGAAGCGGCCAGCCCCAGCGGCGCAGGCGCGCCCGGAGGCTGGGCGCTTCCCCGGCGAGACCGGGCAGGGCGGTCGAGGAACTCTGCGGCGCGTTCAAGGTGCTTTCACTGGGGGTTGTCAGAGCCTTGTCAGAGCGAAACATGGGGGAGTGGGGAGAAGACACCCGAAGTTGCCAATCCGTTAGAGTTCTGCTCTATGGCCACGATGCTTCTTCGCAATTCTGCCGACCGGCGTACCATGGCCTGGGCCCTGGCGATGCCGCTCGTGGCGCTTGCTCCCTACGCCTGGCCTTCGCTGGCCACCTGGCTGTGGCCGGTGAGCTGCTACTTGGCCCTCTCGGCGGGCGTCATCGCCCATAACCACAACCACTGCCAGACGTTCAAGAGCAAGCCCCTGAACTCCATCTTCGGGCAATGGCTCAGCATCTTCTACGGCTACCCCACCTTTGCTTGGGTCCCCACCCACAACCTGAACCACCACAAGTTCGTCAACCGGGTGGGGGACGCCACCATCACCTGGCGCTATACCAACAGGCACAACTTCCCGATGGCTTTCGCGTTTCCGTTCATCGCGGCCGTCTTCCAGTCGACGCCGACCAACGAGTACATCCGCAAGGCACGCGCCACCAAGCCGGCGCTGTACCGGGAAATCATCCGCCAGTACGTCGTCTTCGTCGGGGCTCACATCGCGCTCCTCACCCTGGCGGTGGGCCTGCACGGCTGGGCGCTGGGCTTCAAGCTGTGGCTGCTCATGTTCGCCGTGCCGGCCGTGTTCGCGCTGTGGACCATCATGTTCTTCAACTACATCCAGCACGTGCACACCGACCCCTGGAGCGAACACAACCACTCGCGCACCTTCACCGGGCGGGCGATGAATTTCCTCCTCTTCAACAACGGGCTCCACACCGCGCACCACGAGACGCCCGGGGCGCACTGGAGCACGCTGCCGGCTCAACACGCCAAGGTGGCGGCCCTCATCCACCCGGACCTGGTCCAGAAGGACTTCTGGGGCTGGTGCGCGCGCAGCTACCTGCTGGCGCCCCTCCTTCCCGCCATGGGTACCCATCAGGTGGGCCGGGCCCCCTTCGACGACCCGTCCCTGGTCGACGGGCTGGTGACCGCCTCGGTCGAGGCGAGTGAAGCCGGCGTCAACGCCGCTCGCGTCTGAAGGCCCCCCGCCAAGGGAAGCCCGGGCTGCCCCCGTCCCTCGCCCTCTGTTGGGGGGGGGCCACCAGCGTGCACGCTTTCCCAAAGGGGAAAGCCGCCGGGCAGCCGTTCGGGCGACCGGGAAGCCGGCTGCCCCACCCCTCTCGGGGGCGCCCGGGTGCGGCCCTCAGCGTTTCAGGCCTGGGCCTGCGTCCGCGAGCGCAGCAGCGCGACAATCTCCGGCTGAGTCTTGGGCCGGTCCTGGTCCAGCTCGACGTAGAACCGCGACAACCAGCGGTACTGGTGGGCCATCAACAGCGCCCAGATGCTGAAGTAGTCGAGCTTCCGGAAGACGATGGCGTTCTCCGCGCGGTAGCGGTCGACGTTCTTCAGGAAGTCGTCCGGCATCTCCGTCCAGTGCATGGTGGGCTTCACGTGGTGGCCAATGTGGTAGCCGTCGTTGAAGCACCTCTGGTTGTAGGCGGAGTTCACGCAGGTGATGCTGTTGCGGTAGGGACTTTCCGGCATCGACAGGTCGACGAAGGCGTGCTGGGCCCAGTTGCCACACATCATCATCACCCGGGTGAAGACGTACGGGACGATGAAGACCCACAGCGTCGGGTAGAAGTTCCACCAGCCGAGCACCGCCACCAGCGCGTAGAAGGACAGCTCGCCCATCCAGAAGCGGCGCAACATCTTGAAGCGCCTCTTGCTCCAGTGGTACCGCGTTAGCTCGACCCACCCGAGGAAGAAGAAGCGGCCGAAGTAGCGCAGGAAGTGGGGCAGGCTGTCGCGACGAAACCGAAGCGTCGAGCTCAAATCGCCCGCCAGGTTGTTCTCGGCGTGGTGCATGCCGACGTGGTGGGCGAAGTAGGAGTCCGGCGTCTCCCCGAAGAAGGGCCCCAGCGCCCAGGGAACCACCAGGTTGAGCAGCCGGTACTCTCGCTTGAAGAGCGGCCGGTGCGAGGTGTTGTGCAGCATGAGGATGAAGGGGCCGAGGAAGAGGGCACTGCTCACCACGAAGTACAGGGCCCCCAGCCACCAGCGGTACACCCCGGGCACGTACAGCAGTGCCGCAACGGGGAGGTTGAGGAAGAACAGCTTCATGCACAGCCGCACAAACGGCAGGTCCCGCTCGTCGTTCATCAATCGCAGCACCCACCGCTCCCAGGGCCACCGGGGCGCCTCGGGCGAGTGAATGGGGTCGGTCAGGGCAATTGGCACGAGCAGCGACACGTACCACGGGCCTCGCACCGAGTGGCCCGCTTCTCGTGAAAACCTGACGTGGCCCTGACGGGCACCTTTCCGGACCTCCCAACCCCTCGGGACTCCACAACTACCCGCACGTCCATCTGTGGGCACGTCAACCCGGGCGGCGCTGGGCCCAAGAGAGACGTAGGAGGCGTTCCCAGCGCGCGCCGCCGTGTCGCTGGGCGAGTCGCTGCGCCGCCGCGACGAGGGCGTCCATGCGCCCCGGGCCAAGGGCCGGGGCGAGGAAGGAGAGGGAGCGCAAGACAGCGTCGAGCGCCTCGGGCGTCAGCTCGACGGCGTGGGGCATCTCCACCGCCCGCACGCTGGCGCCTCCGCTGGCGAGCGCCAGCCACTGGCGTGCGCGGCCCGGGCCCTGTGGCCGGCGCTCCGGGTTGGCCTCCCGCAGGAGGCGCTCCAACTCGTGCATGAAGGGCGTGTCGGCCGGCCGCGGTTCCACGGCGGCAGCCGTGCCGGAGGCAACCAGCAGCCGAGCGGTTTCTCGCCCGGCCGCTTCCGGGTCCACCCACTGGGCCGCATCCGCCAGCACCACCAAGTCGGCCGAGGCGTCCGGAAGGCCGGTGGCCTCGGCTGGCGCGCACACCAAACCCACCGGTAGGCCACGCACGCGCTCTGCGCACACGGCCAGCATGGCCGACGCAGGCTCGACGGCCACCACCCGGGCCCCGGCCCGGGCGAGTGGCTCGGCCAGGTGCCCGGTGCCCGCGCCGACGTCCACGACGCGGGCCGCGGGCCCGACCAGGGCGAGGAGGCGGCGCACCAACTCCTCCGGGTACCCGGGCCGCGCGCGGTAGGCGTCCGCCAGGCGCTCGAAGACACGGGGCGAGGGGCGTCGCGTCATGCGCGAACCGACATAGACGACTTGCCTCCGACCGAGCTAGGTGCCAAGGGGCGCCGGTGAATCTCCTGCTCCTCGAGGACGCGGACTTCCGCGAAGACGGCACGGCCGAGCTCCGGGGCCACACCGCCCGCCACGTCCGGGACGTGCTGCGAGTCCAGGTGGGCGACTCGCTGCGCGTCGGGCGCCCGGGCGGTGCGGTGGGCTTGGCGGAGGTGCTGCGCTGCGAGGCGGAGAGGGTGGTGCTGCGGGTGCAGCTGGACACCCCGCCGCCGGCGCGTCCGGGGGTGGACCTGCTTCTGGCCATGCCTCGGCCGAAGGTGCTGCGCCGGGTCCTCGCCTCCGCGGCGGCCCTGGGGGTGGACCGACTGGTGCTGCTGAACGCGGCGCGGGTGGAGAAGAGTTACTTCCTCTCTCCAGTGCTGACGCCGGCGCGGACGGCGGCAGCCCTGCGCGACGGGCTGGAGCAGGCCCGGGACACGCTGGCGCCGGAGGTCCACGTTTTCGAGCGCTTCCGCCCCTTCGTCGAGGACAGGCTGGACGGGCTGCTGGGGCCCGGGACGCGACTGCTTCTGGACCCGGGCCCCCTGCCGCTGGCACCGGCCCTCCCCCAGCAGGGGCGGGTGGCCCTGGCCATCGGCCCCGAAGGCGGCTGGGTGCCGTTTGAGAGGGAACTCCTCCACGCCCAGGGCTTCCTCCCCGTCTGCTTCGGGCCCCGGACGCTGCGGGTGGAAGCGGTGCTCCCCTACGCGCTTGGCTGGCTGCTCGGGAGTCGCGCCCAGGCCACCAAGCATGGGAAGGTTTCCTCCTCGGTGGCTGTCCCCTGAAAGGTAAGCCCATGGCCCACCCACCTCCCCCGCCTGCTGAACCCATGAAGTCGCCCGTCAGTGCGCCGCCGGCACCGAAGCCCGCCACTGGCTACGACACGGCGCCCCCGCCGGCGCTGCTGGAGTTCATGATGCAGCGGTGGCGCCCGGGGGCCTCCGCGTTGCCGCGGCCATTCCCCCACCACCAGGCGTTCGCCGCCCGGCGAAAGGCGCTCTCCAAGCTGTTTCCCGGCGAGACCCTGGTCATCCCCACCGGCGAGGAGAAGGTTCGCAGCAACGACACCGTCTACCGCTTTCGCCCGGGAAGCGACTTCTACTACCTCACCGGCAACCTCGAGCCGGACTGCGTGCTGCTGCTGCAACCGGCGGTGGGTGGTGGCCACCGGGACGTGCTGCTGGTGGAGCCCAATCCCGGACGCACCGACGCCACCTTCTTCACGGACCGCGTGAAGGGGGAATTGTGGGTCGGCCCCCGGCTGGGCGTCCAGCAGAGCCAGGCCCGTTACCGCGTGGATGAGGTGCGTGCGCTGGGCGAGCTCAAGGCCACCTGTGCCTCGCTCAACGGCCCGGCGACGCGCCCTTGGCGCGTGGTGCGCGGTATCAGCCGCGTGGTGGACGCCGCGCTGCCCGACCAGGGGGCCCGGGATGCCGAGTTGGCGACTGCACTGGCCGAAATGCGCCTCTACAAGGACACGCAGGAGGTACGCGAGCTGTCGGCGGCCATCGCCTCCACCAAGCGCGGCTTCGAGGACGTCATCCGCTCGCTTCGGGACGCGCAGACGGAGCGCACGGTGGAGGGAGTCTTCAACCTCCGGGCCCGGGTCGAGGGCAACGACGTCGGCTACGGCACCATCGCCGCCTCCGGCGCCCACGCCTGCATCCTCCACTGGATGCGCAACGACGGCCCGCTGCACAGGGGGGAACTGCTCCTCCTGGACGCGGGGGTGGAAGGCCACAGCCTTTACACGGCCGACATCACGCGCACGTTGCCCATCTCCGGGAAATTCAGCCGCGAGCAGCGGCAAATCTATGAATTGGTCCACGCCGCCCAGGCCGCCGGCTTCGCCGCGGTCCGCCCCGGGGACGACTTCCTCGAGCCCAACCGCCGGGCGATGAAGGTGCTGGCCGAGGGGCTGCAGGCGCTCGGCATCCTCGACGACGCCGCCGTCGCACTGGCGGATGAGCACCAGTTCTACAAGCGCTACTCGCTGCACAACGTCAGCCACATGCTGGGACTGGACGTACACGACTGCGCGCAAGCCCGGATGGAGGTCTACAAGTACGGGACCCTGAAGCCGGGCATGGTGCTCACCGTGGAACCCGGCCTGTATTTTCAGAAGGACGACCTCACCGTCCCGGCGAAGTACCGCGGCATCGGCGTCCGCATCGAGGATGACGTCCTGGTGACGGCCAAGGGGATGCGCAACCTCTCCCGGGACTTCCCGAGCGAGGCGGGAGCGGTCGAGGTGTGGATGGCCAAGGTGTGGAAATCCCGACGTTGAGGGGGTCTCCGCGGCCCCTCGCTTGACAGCGCGCGCAACGCCTCGTTAGCGTTTGGCGCACATGAAGTTCTCGTCCACGTCGATGCGAATTTGCCCGGAGGCCATGCTCATGCGTGGCCCGGGCAGGCGCGCGTCCGCGGGCGAGTGTTGTTGCGGCTGTCGTCGTTAGCCGCACTCCCGTCAGCGAACCGCCGCAGGTCCGGGCACCCTGACTTCCGAGGCGGCCCGCCCCGGACGGTTCGCAAGCTTGTACGTCGTCAGCGACTCGTCCCCCAAGCGTGGGTCCCCTCGCCGCCTTCCGCCGAGTGCTTTCCCACCGCTGTCGCCAAAACACCACAAGGACGTGTCGTCATGTCAGAAACCAAAGAGCAGTCCAAACCCAACTACCGCCCAGAGACGCTGGCCCTACACGCCGGCTACCAGGGGGACGCCACCACCGGGTCGCGGGCGGTACCCATTTACCAAACCACCAGCTACCGCTTCCGAGATGCGGACCACGCGGCCGCGCTCTTCGGGCTGAAGGAGTTCGGCAACATCTACACCCGCATCATGAACCCCACCAACGACGTGCTCGAGCAGCGCATCGCGGCGCTCGAAGGCGGCGTGGCAGCGCTGGCCGTGGCGAGCGGCCAGGCGGCCGAGACGCTGGCGCTCCTCACACTGCTCCGCTCCGGGGAGGAGATTGTCTCGGCGAGCAGCCTCTACGGCGGCACGTACAACCTCTTCAAGGTGACGCTGCCGCGGCTTGGGATTCGCACCAAGTTCGTCGAAATCGGCCAGCACGACGCGGTGCGGGCGGCCATCGGCCCGAAGACGCGGGCCCTCTATGCCGAGACGCTGGGGAACCCGCGCCTGGACGTGGCGGACCTGGAGGCCCTGGGCCGCATCGCCAAGGAGGCCGGCGTCCCCTTCATCGTCGACAACACCGCTACCACGCCGGCGCTGGTGCAGCCGCTCAAGCACGGCGCCAACATCGTCGTTCACTCGGCCACCAAGTACATCGGTGGCCACGGGCAAGCCATCGGCGGCCTCATCGTCGACGGGGGAAATTTCCCCTGGGACAACGGCAAGTTCCCCGAATTCACCGACTCCAACCCCGGCTACCACGGGCTCAAGCTGTGGGAGAGCTTCGGCAACCTCTCCTTCATCCTCAAGGCCCGGGTGGAGACACTGCGGGACACCGGGCCGGCGCTCAGCCCGTTCAACGCCCATGCCTTCATCAACGGCCTGGAGACGCTGCACCTCCGCGTCCGACGTCACGCGGAGAATGCCCTCACCGTTGCGCGCTGGCTGGAGAAGGACGCGCGGGTGGCCTGGGTGCGCTACCCCGGCCTGGAGCCAGACCCGGCATACGCCCTGGCACGCCGCTACTTCGAGGGCGGCTCCGGCGGGCTGGTGGCCTTCGGCGTGAAGGGCGGCTTCGAGACGGGCAAGGCCCTCATCAACCGCGTGAAGCTGTGGAGCCTGCTCGCCAACATCGGCGATGCCCGCTCGCTCATCATCCACCCCGCCTCCACCACCCACCAGCAGCTCACCGGCGAGGAACAGCGTTCCACCGGCGTCACGGAGGACCTGGTGCGTCTCTCGGTGGGCCTGGAGCATCCGGACGACATCCTGGCGGACCTGGACCAGGCCTTGGGAAAGCGCTGAGGGAGCGCCCTCCGGGGACCGCCAACGCCCATGTCCCGCCCTGCCCACAGGAGGCCCGCCGCGGCCATCCCGAGGCTGTTCGACGTGCGCCTACCGGCGCTTCCGCTCGTCCGCGGCGGCACGGTGGAGCCGCACGTGGCGCGGGGCTTCTGGTGGGGGCCGGAGAGCGACCTCCCGGCGCTGCGGGCGCGTACTCACCTCTTGGGTGGGGCGCCGCTGCGCGCTGCCGAGGCGCAGGAGCCGGTGCGTCGCCGCCAACCGGTTCCCGCCATCGACCTCGGGGGCGCCCCGCCGCCGGACGAGGCGGTGCCCACCGTGCTCCTGGTGCATGCCCTCACCGGCGATGCTCGCGCCGGAGGCCCTGGGGGCTGGTGGGAGCCACTGGTCGGGCCGGGGCGCGCGCTCGACCCGGCCCGCGTGCGCATCCTCTGCTTCAACAACCTCGGTTCCTGCTACGGCAGTTCGGGCCCGCTGGACGAGGGCTTTCCGGCCAACGTGGAGCTGACGCCCTGGGACATCGCCCGGGCTCTGTTGCAAGCGCTGGAGGCACTCGGCCTCGAGCGGCTGGCGCTGGTGGCCGGTGGTTCTCTCGGCGGCATGGTGTCTCTGTGCATCGGGGCCCTGGGGGGCGCCCGGGTGGAGCGCCTGTTGCCCCTTTGCACCTCCGCGTCGTCCTCGGCGTGGGTGGTGGCGTGGAATCACATCCAGCGCAACCTCCTGCGCCTGGACCCCGGCTGGCCCGATGACGTCGGGCGCGGGCTGGAAGTTGCCCGCCAGGTGGGGATGCTGACTTACCGGGCCGAGCCGGGCCTGGAGGCCAAGCAGGGGCGCCGTCTTTCAGGGGAGCCGGGCGTTGCACTGCCCTTCCGCGTCCAGGGCTGGCTCGAGCACCAGGGGCAGAAGCTGCGCCGGCGTTTCGACGCGCGTGCCTACCTGCTGCAGGCGACTGCCATGGACCACCATGACTTGGAGGCCGTTCCGGCCGGACTGGGCGCAGGCCCCGTCCGCGCCAGCAGCCTGGTGGTGGAGGTGGACACGGACCAGCTCTTCACCCCGGCCCAGGTGGAAGCGTTGGCCCGGCTACTGCGGACGGGGGGTGCCCATGTGGAGAAGGCCACCTTGCGCAGCGCCCATGGCCACGACGCCTTTCTTCTCGAATGGGACGCCCTTGCCGCCCTGGTGAAGCGCGCCCTCTCCCTTCCCGCTGGCGGACGAGACGACTGAGAATATGACTTGGCACGTCTACAAGTTTGGCGGCTCCTCCCTCGGTGGCCCGGGTAGGCTGCAACGCGTCGCGGAACTGGTCGTCGCGGGCCCCCGGCCGCTCGCCCTGGTGGTGAGCGCACTCGGAGACACCACCGACTGGCTGCTGGCGGCGGCGGCCGCCGCCGCTGCCGGGGACGAGGCCCGGGTGCTGACGGAACTGACCCGCATCCGCGCACTGGCCTTCGAGACGGCGCGCCCGGTGCTGTCCGAGGAGTCCCTGGTGACGCTGGGAGTGGCGGTGGAGCGGGTGCTGGGCCCACTGAAGCAGCTGCTTCAGGGCATCCGCCTCACTGGAGAGTGCACGGCCAACGCCCGGGACGTGGTCCTCGCGGCCGGGGAGCGCATTTCTGCGGAGGTCGTCGCGGTGGCGCTGGCCGGGAGCGGGGTCAGCCGGCCGTCGCCGTGGACGCCTCGACTTTCGTGGTGACGGACGACATGGCGGGCGCCGCCACGGTGGACATCGAGGCGACGCGGGCCCGGCTTCTGCCCCTGGCCGCAGGCTGGGGCGACACGTTGCCGGTGGTGACGGGCTTCATCGGCCGCTCCAAGGGCGGCCGGGTGACGACGCTGGGGCGCAATGGTTCCGACTACACCGCCACCGTGCTGGGACAGACTCTAGGGGCCCGCGAGGTGACGGTGTGGACGGACGTTCCCGGCGTCATGACGGCGGACCCGCTGCTCGTCGCCGAGGCGTACTCGGTGCCGCACCTGAGCTACCACGAGGCGCTGGAGCTCGCGCACTTCGGAACGCGCATGTTTCACCCGCGCACCTTTCTCCCGTTACTCGAATCCGGCGCAGAACTGCACATCCGCAACACCGTGGACCCCACGGCCGTCGGCACGCGCATCGACGGCGCAGGCAACGCCGACCCGCGGCGTCCCACCTGTGTCACCAGCCTCGAGCACCTGGCCTTGCTGGGCGTGGAGTCGCGCCGCTCAGCGCTACCGGAGCCCATTGCCGCCCGCGTCCTGGAAGTGCTGGAGCGCGCCCAGGTGACAGTGTGGATGGCCACCCAGGCCGCGCACGGCCGCTCGGTGGCGCTGGTGGTGCCCGAGGCAGAGGCCAGCCGCGCGCACAGCGCCCTGCGGCAAATGCTGGCGTCCGAGCTGTCGCGCCAGGAGGTAGAGCTGCGGCCCGTCCAGTCGCCGGTGTCGCTCCTCACACTGGTGGCGGAGGCGATGGGGCACCGGCCCAACGTCGCTGGACGCTTCTTCGCCGCGCTGGGGAATGTGGGCGTCAACGTGCGCGCCATCGCCCAGGGGGCGAGCAGCCGCAGCATCTCCTGCGTGGTGGACGGCGCGGACACCACCCTGGCGGTGCGCACCGTCCACGCCGCCTTCAACCTGGCCGGCACCGAGACGTCCGTCCTGCTGCTGGGCCGGGGGACGGTGGGGGGACGGTTATTGGCCCAGCTGGAGGCCAATGGCCCCGCGCTGCTGGAGCGTCACCACGTCGCGCTTCGGCTGGTGGGCATGGTGGACCGCCACCACCGTCTGTGGGAGCCCCAGGGACTGCACCCGGGGAAGCTGCCCCCGCGGGCCCCGCCGTCTTCCCCGGGCAGGACGCCTGACGTGCTCCCGCTGCTGGACGGGCTCGCGCGGCTACCGGTACCCATCCTGGTCGACTGCACCGCGGCCGACGGCATGGAGCGCCTCTACCGCGAGGCCTTCCGGCGCGGCATCCACGTGGTGGCGGCAAACAAGAAGCCGCTGGCATTGCCCTTCGCAGAGCGGGAGCAGCTGCTCGAGGAAGCCCGGGGGCACCACCGCGCCTACCTGTACGAGACCACGGTGGGAGCGTCTCTCCCCGTCATCGAGACGCTGAAGAATCTCGTCCGCACCGGGGACCGGGTGGAGCGCATCGACGGCAGCCTCTCCGGCACCCTCGGCTTCTTGAGCCACGCCGTCACCGGCGGCGAGCCACTTTCCCAGGCCGTGCGGACCGCCCGCGACCGCGGGTACACCGAGCCGCACCCGAGGGATGACTTGTCGGGCCTGGACGTCGCGCGCAAGGCCCTCATCCTCGCGCGCGAGCTGGGCCTTCAGGTGGAGCTGGACGACGTCGCGGTGGAGCCCTTCATCCCCCGCGAGGCGCTGGCGGAGGATGACCCGGAGGCCTTCCTCCGCTCGCTGAGCAGCCTCGATGCGGCCTTTGCCGACGGCATCAATCGCTACCGCGCTGCGGGCAAGGTGCTGCGCTACCTGGTCCAGATTGTCCCGGATGCGCCGGACGGACGGCAGGTCCGCGTCGGGCCGGTGGCCGTGGAGGCGGACCATCCCGCCACCGGCCTCAAGGGTGCGGAGGCGCTGGTGGCCTTCACCACCGAGCGCTACCGCGAGTACCCCCTGATTGTTCGCGGGGCAGGGGCCGGTGGAGACGTCACCGCGGCGGGCGTGCTGGCCGACGTGCTACGGCTCGCCCAGGACGTCCGGGGACGCTGAGGGGTGGGCCGCGCACTTCACTGCTCCGTGGTGACCAGACCATGGTCCGCGGTTTCCGCGTCCGGGTCGTCGCGCACGCTGAAGCGGCGCCGACCGATTTCCCGTCCGTCAGCCGTCTCCACCGTCACTTGCCAGTCCCCGGAACGCCAGTTTTGCTTGTAGGAGTAGCCGGCGTACCCCTCCTCGCGCCCGCCGGACACCTGCAAGGGGACGGCGTCGCTGGAGGCCCACCCGGCGCCGGGAGCGCGGTGCGCCCAGCGCAGGCGCACCTCGTCGTGGAAGTTGCGCGGGGCGAAGATGTGCACGAAGCAGTAGATGCGGTCGCCTGGCCGGGCGAGAAAGTCCTGCTCGTCTCTGGCCCAGAAGTGCCACCAGGGCACCGGGTGGTGACTGAGGGTGTAGCTGGAACCCGTCTTCGAGACGCCGTGGTAGATGCCAATGTCCCGAAGGGACAGCGGCACCGGCGGCACCAGGTGGCCCAAGAAAAGCAGCACCAGGACCGCCTGAACGCCGAACGAGGGAAGCAAGGCTTCGCGCAACACCTTCCGCCCGTCCCGCGTCAGCCAGTGGTGACCCCAGGCCAGTACCAGCAGTGGCATGAGGGAGGTGGCCACGGCAAGTGGGAACATCCACGGCCGGAGCCGGCCGAACAGCACCGGGTACAGGTAGGCGAAGTAGCTGGTGAGGCAGAAGCTGTACAGCCCGAAGAGCACCACCGGGCCGAACCGGCGGAATTGGGGCAACTCGTTAACCAGCAGCAGCAACGTGATGGTGCCGAGGAAGAGGAGCGCCGAGAGTCCGGACGCACTCTTGAAGTAGAAGAGGACGTAGGCGTTGAGGAGCGTCCCTAGCATGAAGTGCAGCACGGGCTGGCTCCACCGCCAGAGCCAGCGCAGGGCGCGCGGCGGCTCCACCTGACGGTGGTCCCAGGCATTCAGCCCGAAGAGCAGCAGGCCCGCCACCAGCAGGTAGGCGCCCTGCTGGATGAGGATGGGGGCGTCGTCGATGCGGCGCACCATGAGCGCGTCGAACGTGAAGCCTCCGACGAAGAAGAGGATGTGCTCGGCCCGCGCGTGCCGAAGGCGGAAGGCCTCCAGACGCCGTCGCAGCGACGGCGCGGGGGCCGGCGAAATGGCCGGGTCAGCCGTGCTCACGTGGGGGGGGGGAGGCGAGGCGGTGCTAGCCCGCCACCATCGCCTTCAGCTCTCCGCGCTCCTCGAGCTCGCGGATGATGTCCGAGCCGCCGACGAAGCGGCCGCGGATGAAGACCTGCGGAATGGTGGGCCAGCGGGTGAACTCCTTGATGCCGTCGCGGAGCTCCGGCTCGGTCAGCACGTCGACACCGTGCACCGGCCCATAGGCTTGCAGCATCTGGACCGCCGCCGCCGAGAAGCCGCATCGGGGGAAGAGCGGGTTGCCCTTCATGAAGACGACCACCGGGTGCTGCTGGATTTCCTGTTCGATGCGGCTCTTGAGCTCGGGCGTCATGAGGGATTCCTTGTGCGTTCCTGAAGTCGCTTCCATTGGTCGGGGGTGTAAGTCTTTAGCGCCAGCGCGTGCAAGGCGCCGCTGTCCAGCACGTCCTTCAGAGGGGCGTAGACGGCCTGGTGCTGGTCCACCATGGCCATACCCTCGAAGGCTGGCGCGACCACCCGGGCCTCGAAGTGGTCGCCCGTGCCGGTGAGGTCCCGCACCTCCACCACCGCGCCGGGCAGGGCCAGTGTGATGCGCTTGGCAATGTCCTTCGGGTCGAGCATGTCAGTTGGCTCCAGGTTCATTCTCGCGCATCGCCGGGCTCTGTAGCATGGCCGGGTCCACCCCCATCTGCCGCAGCACGTCCTCCCACAGCGCCTCGGGGTCCCCGTGCAGGACACGCTCCGGGCTGCCTTCCGTGAACAGCCACGTTCCCTGCTTCAGCTCTCGCTCCAGCTGCTGGGGCCCCCAGCCGGCGTACCCGAGGAAGAAACGCAACACGCCTGGGCCCCCGGCGAGCAGTTCCTCCAGGGCGTCCACCGTCTCGGAGAGAAAGAGACCCGGGGCCAGCTGGCGCTTCTCCACCAGGGCGGCGCGGTCGTGGAGGATGAGCCCCCGCTGCGGGTCCACCGGGCCGCCGGCGAACACCAACTGTCTGCACAGCCGGGGGGCCACGGTGATGGACTGCCCACGGGCCACATCCTCCAGCGTCACGCGCGTCGGGCGGTTAAGGACCAGGCCCCGGGCGCCCTCGCCACTGTGCTGCAGCACCAGGACGACCGAGCGATGAAAGTTCGGGTCCCCCAGCTGGGGCATGGCGATGAGAAATCCAGAGGAAAGTCGCTCCATCGTCGCGGCCGGCGAGTCTAAACCGAGGTCCCTGCCGGGTGGTGCCCGGCGCGCAACAGTGCTAACCCCGCCCGGAGCCCAAATGCGAGCGCTCACCATTTCCCGCCATGGCGGCCCGGACGTGCTGGAAGTCCGCACCGCCCCGGACCCGGTCCCCGGGCCGGGGCAGGTTCGCATCCGCGTGGCGCGTGCCGGCCTCAACTTCGCTGACGTCAGTGCCCGGGTCGGGCTGTACCCGGACGCGCCCAAGCCTCCCGCCGTGATGGGCTATGAGGTTTCCGGGACGGTGGACGCGCTCGGCCCCGGCGTTACCACCCCGGCCGCGGGTAGCAGTGTCCTGGCCCTAACACGGTTCGGCGGACAGGCCACCCATGTCGTCGCCGACGCCCGGCTGGCCTTTCCTCTGCCATCCGGCATGACGCTGGACCAGGCCGCGGCCCTGCCCGTCAACTACCTCACCGCCCACCAGCTGCTGCACCGGGTGGGCGGCCTCCGGCCTGGCCGCTCGGTCCTTATCCACATGGCGGCCGGCGGCGTGGGGCTGGCCGCCATCCAGCTGGCCCGGGCCGTTGGTGGGGTGACACTTTTCGGAACTGCCTCCGCCAGTAAGCATGCGCTGCTGCGCCAGGCGGGCGTGGACCATCCCATCGACTACCGCACGCAGGACTGGGAGGCGGAGGTGCGCCGCCTCACAAACGGACGTGGGGTGGACTTGATTCTGGACGCCCTCGGCGGCGTGGACTGGGAGCGAGGCTACCGGTCGCTCGCGCCCGGCGGGCACCTGGCCTGCTTCGGCTTCGCCAACCTCGTTTCCGGCACCACCCGCAGCTGGCCACGCGTCCTGTGGCAGCTGGCGCGCGTCCGGCGCTGGAGTCCCCTGCAGCTGATGAACGACAACCGGACAGTGTCCGGAACCAACTTGGGGCACCTCTTCGGCGAGGTCGACCTCCTTCGCCAGGCGATGGCGGAACTGCTTGAGCTCTTCCGGGAGGGACGCATCTCGCCCACCGTGGACCGCGTCTTCCCCCTGGCCGAGGGAGCCGCCGCCCACCGCTTCCTCCAGGAGCGGCGCAACGTGGGGAAAGTCCTGTTCGACTGCGGCTAGACCACCCACCGCGAGGACGTGCTTCCCGCCTTCTGAACTCATCCCTTGGCCCGAAATGAGGCATCCGCCGGCGCGTTCTTGCCGACAGGGGTGCGGGGCCGCGGGCCCGCGAGCGGCCTCGCCGCCACCGCCATCATCCCCCAAGGTACTGGTCGAGGAAGGCGAAGACGTCCGGCTCCCACACGGGGATGGCGAGATAGAGCGCCTTGTGTCCCTCATCTGCCGAGACCCCCACCGGGGGGTAAATTTTGAAGACGGCGCGCTTGTGCAGCTTTTGCAGCTCAAAGGCCAGGGCGCGGCCAGGCTCGGTCGAGTAGTCGTTCTCGGCGTGCACCAGCATGATGGGGGCCTTCGTCTTGCCCACCGCACGGAGCAGCCGCTCGCGCATCTCGGCTGAGCGGCTCCACGAGGCGGCCGCTGCCCCGAAGGTGACCGCGGCCCGCACGGCGTCGTCCGACTCGGCCACCAGTAGCGCTAGCTGGCCCCCGAAGGAGTGCCCCGCGACGGCGAGGCGCCCGGCGTCAATCCGGGGCGCATGCTTGAGGAAGGACAACCCGGCCAGGGCATCTTCCAGGTGTTCCGTCGTGAGCAGGAGGAATTGAAGGTGCTGGCGGGCCCCCGGGCCGCCGGACGCCTCCTCCCGCTGTAGGAGGTCCTGCGTGTAGGGCGCTTGGTCTGCCGAGGGCCCGTGCCCGCGGCGGAAGACGTAAAGGAAGGCATAGCCGTGCTTGACGAAGAGCGGGCCGAGCCGCTCAGCAGCCTCGGTGATGGGCATCCCAGCCGTGTGGGCTGCGTCGGCGCCGCCCGAGCCGTGGTTGAAGAGCACCGCCGGAAACGGACCAGCGCCTGGGGGCGTCCACAGAAACGCCTTCAGTCGCAGCGTGCCGCTCGGAATCTCGACGGACTGCGGCGCCGACCCCGACTGGCCGAGCGCGATGGCTGGAAGCAGCAGCAGGCCCAGAGCGCTCAGCAGCGTTCTCATCCACACCTTGATGACGCCCCCCATCCAAGCAACGAAGGCCGAGCATGCCACGCCCCGGGGGGGGACGGACCCACCCTCCCTCGCCCCCAGAGTCCCCGGGCACCGTCCCCTCCCGAGGGGCTGGAGAGAGAATCGGTCGGCGTCGTCCTGGGCTCTCACCGGTGAAAGCACCCACGGAGCTTCTGCGGATGGCCACCACGAAAGAAATCCTCGTCACCTTGCCGGGAGGCCGGCGCGTGGAAGCACGTGTTGGCGCGCATGTCGTTCGGACCGACCAGCCGCGGGACAATGGCGGGGAGGACACGGCGCCATCGCCCTTTGAAGTCTTCCTGGCATCACTCGGGACCTGCGCAGGCATCTTCATCCAGGGCTTTTGCGCCCGCCGCGGCATTCCCTTCGGGGACATCCACGTCCGCGAGACGGTGGCCTTGGATGCACAAGGCACCCTGGAGAAAGTGCGACTAACCATCGAGCTCCCGCCTTCGTTCCCACAGCAGTACCGGGAAGCGCTCACCCGGGTGGTCGACCAGTGCTCCGTCAAGCGGGCCATTCAGGCCCAGCCCAGCTTCGAGGTCCACACCCTCCTCAGCGACGCAGCCACGAAGGTCGCCGTCGCCGAGTGAAGGGCGTTAATGTGGGGCAGCAATGCCCCGTTCCGACACCGACCTGCTCCACGCCGCCCGCAGCGGGGACCCCGGAGCCATCGACGAGGTGCTCGCCCGTCACGAGAAGCAAGTCTTCCGCTTCGGGCTAAGGATGTGCGGCTCCGAAGAGGATGCCCGGGACGTGCTTCAGGAAACCCTAATTGCCGCCTTCCGGGGCCTCCCGGAATTCCGCGGGGATGCGGACCTCTCCACCTGGCTGTACCAGATTGCGCGCAGCTTCTGCATCAAGGCTCGCCGTCGCCGCAGCGGCGAGCCGGCGGACAAGGCTTCACTCGACCAGCCCGAGGCGCAGGCCGTCGCGAGCGACGGGGCCGTGCCCGATGCGGCGGCCCACGCGCGGGAGATGGGCGAGGTACTTCAGGCCGCCATCCTCTCGCTGCCGGAGAGCCACCGGGAGGTCATCGTCCTGAAGGATGTCGAGGGCCTCACCGCTGAGGAGGTGGCCCGCGTGCTGCACGAGGACGTGGCCGCGGTGAAGAGTCGACTGCACCGGGCCCGCGGTGGTCTACGTAAGGCCGTCGCGACGCTGCTGGGGCCGGATGGCTGGACCCAAGCGACGGAACCCTGTCCCGAGCTGGCGGATGAGTTGGCCAACTACGCCGCTGGAGACATCGACCAGGCCACCTGTGCCCAGATTGAGGCGCACCTCGCCAGCTGTCCCCGCTGCGTGGGGGCGTGCGAGACGCTGCAGAGAACGGTGTCCCTCTGCCGGCGCATTCCGGGGGATGAGGTGCCCGCCCCTGTCCGAGCGGCCGTCCGGGCGGCCCTGGGCGCTGGCGCGAGGGCCTGAACCCGCGAACCGGAGGGCGCGGGCCTTGGCTCTCACCCAGGATGGACGTGAATCCCTGCCTGAAGCACGCGCCGGCACTTGCTTGTGTGATGGCGCTCGCTCTGCTGTCGGCCGCTTGCGGCCGTCCGGCGGCGCGGCCCCCGGCCCCTGACCTCATTCCGGGGAGGACGGTCCAGCTGGTCCAGCAACATGCCGAGCAGGGAATGGACCCCGTCCCGGCCGTGCTGCAGGCCATTCGCCGGGCAACGCTGTCCACGCGCATTCCGGCCCGCGTCACCCACGTATACGTCGCAGCCGGCGATGCGGTGCAGGCGGGCCAAGTGCTGGTCACCCTGGCCGATGATGACGTGCGGGCCCAGGTTGCCGGGGCGCAGGCCACCTTCGCCACCGCCACGGCCCAGGAACGGCGGCTGATTTCCCTGACGGAACAGGGGGCCAGCCCGAAGAGCCAACTGGAAACAGCCCAGGCCCAGCGCGCCCAGGCGGAAGCGTCACTGCGGGCAGCCGAGGAGTCCCTGCGGTACACGCAGCTGCGCGCCCCGTTTGACGGTCGCGTGCAGGCGAAGCGCGCCAACGAAGGAGATTTCGTCATGGCCGGCTCCCCCCTCCTCGAGGTGGAGGGCAGCGAGCTGGAACTGGTGGCGAGCCTATCGGCCCAGGAAGTGGCAGGGCTAGCCCATGGGCGGTCGGTGGACTTTGAGGTCGGCCCGTTGCGCGGCCACGCCGTCGTGACGGCGGTGGCCCCGGCCGCCGACTCGCTGGCACACCGGGTGGAGGTGCGCGCACGCGTCGTTGGCGCCCCGCCGGAGTTCCGCGGCGGACTCTTCGCGCGGCTGCTGTTGCCCAGGGCCGGCGCCAAGGGCAGCGAGGTCTGGGTCCCGAACACGGCGGTGGTTCAGCGCGGCGACCTGCGGGGCGTTTTCGTCGCGGCGAATGGCCGAGCCGAACTTCGCTGGGTGTTGGCCGGAGACGTCGTCGACGGGGCGGTGGCCATCCGGGCTGGGCTGCTGCCCGAGGAGTCCGTCATCGACCGCCCAGGAGACCTGGTGGACGGACAGCGGATTGAGGTGGCGCGTGCCCGGTGAGCACCACCCGAAGGAGCGTCTGGGCATCGCCGGACGGCTGGCCACCACCTTCCTCGAAAGCCGCCTCACCGTCCTCTTCATCATCGCCGCCCTGCTGCTGGGGCTGCTCGCCATCCACCTGACGCCGCGCGAGGAGGAGCCGCAAATCATCGTCCCAATGGTGGACGTGAGCGTGGCCCTCCCCGGGGCCACGGCGCGCGAGGTGGAAAGCCAGGTCGCCACGCCCCTCGAGCGAAGGCTGTGGGGACTGCCCGGGGTCGAGTACGTCTACAGCACCAGCCAGGCCGGCGAGGCGCTGGTGACGGTGCGCTTTCGCGTCAATGAGGCGTTGGAACCCAGTGTCCTGAAAATCCGCCAGGAGCTCTCCGCCCACCCCGAGGTGCTTCCCACCGGCGCCCTGCCACCCCTGGTGCGCGTCCTGACCATCGACGACGTCCCCTTCCTGACACTGATTCTGCATGGCACCCAGCCCCCGGGCGTGCTGCGCCAGCTGGGGGAGGCCCTGGCCCGGGAGGTGTCGGAGGTTCCGGAGACGGCACAGGTGCATGTGGTGGGGGGCGCACGCCGCCGCATCGCCATTGAGCCCGACCCGGAACGTCTGCGGGCCGCCCACATGAGCTTGCTGGAGTTACGGCACGCACTGCTGTCGTCGGATGCGTCGCTCTTCGCCGGCTCGGTCGTCGAGGGGGGTGTCCGCACGCGTGTCGACGTGGATGGCTTCGTCCGCACCACCGCCGGGGTACGGCGGCTGGTGGTGGCCCAGCGGGCCGGCCGCCCCGTGTACCTCGAGGACGTGGCCTCCGTAGTGGATGGGCCGGAGGACGACCCGGCCCTCGTCCTGTGGGGGACCCGGGGCGCCCCCGGGCTCCAGCCTGCCGTTGCCGTGTCCGTGGCGAAGCGGCCAGGGGCCAATGCCACCGCGCTGGCCGAGGCGGTGGAGGCCAAGCTGGCGACGCTGCGGGGCAGGCTGTTGCCCCACGACGTGGAACTGACCGTCTCCCGCAACTACGGAGAGACGGCGGGAGAGAAGACGAGCGAGCTCATCGAGCACCTGCTCATCGCCACGCTCTCGGTGGTGACGCTGATTCTGGTGGCGATGGGGTGGCGGTCTGCGGTGGTGGTGGGCATCGCCATTCCGGTGACGCTCGCCATGACGCTGCTGCTCACCTACCTGCTCGGTTACACGTTGAACCGCGTGACCCTGTTCGCGCTGATTTTCTCCATCGGCATTCTCGTCGACGACGCCATCGTCGTGATGGAAAACATCCACCGCCACCTCCACTTGCCCGACCGCCCGAGGAGTCTCGCCCGCGTCGTCGTTGCGGCAGTCAACGAAGTGGGCAACCCCACCATCCTTGCGACGTTCGCCGTCATCGCCGCCATCCTTCCGATGGCATTCGTCCGCGGAATGATGGGGCCGTACATGCGGCCCATTCCGGTGGGGGCAAGCCTGGCGATGCTTTTCTCTCTGGTGGTGGCCTTCGTCGTGAGCCCCTGGGCCGCCTTCAAGCTCTACCGGCGAGAAAGCGTGCCCGCGCCGGGACCCCACCAGCCGCCCGCCGGGGAAGGCCGCGCCACGCGCGTCTACCGGCGGATGATGCGGCTGTTGCTCTCCTCCTCCCGTGCTCGGTGGGCCTTTCTTCTCCTGGTGGGGATGCTCTTCGCCGGTGCGCTGGCCTTGGTGGCGACGGCCCGGGTGAAGGTGAAGATGTTGCCCTTCGACAACAAGTCCGAGTTCCAGGTGCAGCTGGACATGCCGGCGGGCACACCGCGACAGACGGCGGTGGCGGTCGGCCAGCAACTGGCGCGGCGGCTACTCGAACAGCCCGAAGTGCGAAGCGTCGAGGTGTATTCGGGCGAGGCCGCCCCGTTCACCTTCGTCGGCCTGGTGCGGCATAGCTTCCAGCGCGGGGCGGCGGAGCAGGTGGACCTGCAGGTGAACCTCGTCCCGAAGGGGGACCGCCCGCTCCAGAGTCACGCCATCGCCACCCGCCTCCGGCCCTTGCTGGAGCAGGTGACGCGCCCGCTAGGCGCCCGAATGAAGCTGGTCGAGATTCCCCCCGGACCCCCGGTGCTGGACACCATGGTGGCGGAGGTTTACGGGCCGGAAGCCGGGCGCGAGTCCCTCGGCCGGGACGTCCTCCAAGCGTTTCGCGCCACGCCGGGGCTGGTGGACCTGGACTCCTCCTTCGAGGCGACTGCGCCAAGGCGACGCCTTGAGGTGGACTCGGAGAAGGCGGCCCTGCACGGGGTGTCCCCTGCCGCCGTCGCCCAGACCGTGTCCCTCGCCGGAGCCGGCACTTCGCTCGGGAGCTTTCATGAGCAGGACGGCCCGGTGCAGGTGCCGGTGGTATTGGAGCTGCCTCTGGCGCGCCGGACCGACTTCGCATCCCTGCTGTCGCTGGAAGTCAACGGCGAGCGCGGCGCGGTACCGGTCTTCGAGCTGGTCCGCGTCGAGGAGACGCGGGCGGACAGCCCCCGCTTCCACAAGAATCTCATGCCGGTCACTTACGTCTTTGCCGACCTGGCGCGGGAGATTGAAAGCCCGGTGTACGCGCTCTCTGCGCTGAACACGAAGCTCGACCATCTGGCCGAGACCAGCGGCCAGCCCATCCCCCGCTACGGCCTGGCCCACCCGGTGGACACCGAGCATCGCAGCCTCAAGTGGGACGGCGAGTGGCACGTCACGCTGGAAGTCTTCCGGGACCTGGGCATCGCCTTTGCCGCCGTGCTGCTCCTCATCTTCGTCATGGTGGTGGGCTGGTTCCAGAGCTTTACCGTTCCCCTCGTCATCCTGGCTCCCATCCCCCTCAGCCTGATTGGCATCCTGCCCGCGCACTGGGCGCTGGGAGCCTTCTTCACCGCCACCAGCATGATTGGCTTCATCGCCGGCGCGGGCATCATCGTCCGCAACAGCATCATCCTCGTGGACTTCATCGAGTTGAAGGTCGGCATGGGGATGCCGCTTGCCCTGGCGGTGGAGGAAGCGGGCGTGGTGCGTTTCCGCCCGATGTTGCTGACGGCGGCAGCGGTGCTGGTGGGCAGCGCGGTGATGCTCACCGACCCCATCTTCCAGGGACTGGCCATCAGCCTGATGGCGGGCGAGGTGGCGGCCACGTTGCTTTCACGCGTAGCGGTGCCCGTCCTGTACTTCGTGGTGGCCCGTCGGACGGCGTCCTCTGCGGGCGAGCCAATGCTTCACAGGCCCACCGGCGCCCTGCCGGCGGCCCAGGAGGTGGTTTCGTGAGTATCGAGCGGGCAGTTCGAATGGTTGCCGGCGTCTTCATCCTCGCCAGCGTTGCCCTTGCAGTGTGGGTGGACCTGCGCTTTCTCTGGTTCACCGCCTTCGTGGGAGCCAACTTGCTTCAGAGTGCGTTCACCCGCGTCTGCCCGTTGGCCTATGTGCTGCGCGCGTTCGGGGTGAAACCGGAGGGACCCGGCAGCCCCTTCAGCGCTGCCGGGTGAATCCCCGAGGCCCGCCCCAGGCTCTCAGAGAGTATGAACGAAGCACTGAGCCTCCTGGGGCTACTCCTGGGCTGGTTCGTCCTCCAGCGTGTCCTGGCCTCCGTCTTCGGCTTCCGAAGCTGAGGCCCCCTGCGGACCCCGGGCGGGTCCCATCGGCCACACGGCCAGGAGGACCGCCGCGCGGGCACCGCCGCCGTGCCACCGCTGCGGAGCGACTCGCGGAATGTCAGGAAGTGTGAATAGAAGCGCATCTCGCGCGAGCGAGTTTCGGGGCTAACAGCCTTCCTTCCCCCGGGCTTCCTCCCGCGCGCGTCTATGACGGGTTTCTTCGCGCCATGGATTGTCTATGCGCTCATCCTCGCGCTTCACTTGGTGCTGCCTGCGCGTCGTATCACCGGGTACGTTCGGGGCCCGGACGGCAGGCCGCTGCGGTACCGCCTCAACGGGCTGCTCGTTCTCGCCGTCGTCCTCCTCCTCTACGCCGCCGTAGCCTGCCTCGGCATCGTTCCGTGGGACTTCTTCTGGCAGTACCGCTGGGAAGGGCTCGCCGGCGCATGCGCGCTGGGCCTGCTCTTCACCTTCGCCCTCGTCCTCGGGGCGCCGAAGACGGGGAAGGCCCTCGCCGCGGACCTTTTCCTCGGCCGGCGCGAAAACCCGCAGTGGCTGGGCCGAAGCGGCGAGGTGCTGGTCGACGCGAAGATGTACCTCTACCTCATCGGCGCCATCCAGCTCGAGCTCAACGTCCTGTCCTTTGCCGCGCACCAGGCACTGGCACATCCGGGGGAGGCGTCGCCCGGCGTCTTCTTGCACACTGCTCTCTTCACCTTCTTCGTCTGCGAGTACCTCTTTTTCGAGGAGGTCCACCTCTACACCTACGACTTCTTCGCCGAACGCGTCGGCTTCAAGCTCGGCTGGGGCTGTATCGCCTTCTACCCGTACTTCTACGCGGTGGGCCTCTGGTCGGTGGCCAGCAAGCCCAATCCGCACACCCCGGACCCGCTCCTCGTCCTGTACGCGCTGGTCTTCTTCTCTGGCTGGGCGCTCTCCCGCGGGGCGAACCTGCAGAAATTCCTCTTCAAGACGCGTCCGGAGGCGAAGCTGCTCGGGGTCCTGGCGCCGGTGGCCGTTTCCGACGGGACCCACCGCCTTCTGTGCAGCGGCTTCTGGCGGCTGTCACGGCACATCAACTACCTGGGCGAGATTCTCATGGCCATCGGGCTGACGCTGGCGCTCGGCTGGCCGCTCGACCCTTGGCCGTGGCTGTATCCCGCCTACTACGTCGCGCTTCTCCTCCCCCGACAGGCCGACGACGACAGGCGGTGTGCGGCCAAGTACGGCGCCCTCTGGACGGAGTACTGCCAGCGCGTCCCCTACCGCATCATCCCGGGCGTGTACTGAGGCCCCCCCAGTGGCCAGCCGGGGGGCTTCGGGGCCCGGCTGGTGGAGAATGCCATCGGTCCCAGCTGCACCCACCACGGAAGGCCTTCCACCCATGCATCCTGTCCTCACGCGCAGCTTGGTATTGGCGTTGCTCACGGCGTGGCCCGTTCATGGCGCTGAGGGTCCGGTGCGCGTCGCCGTGAAGGCGGCGCACCTGATTGACGGAAAGACCGACCGGGTCCTGAGTCCCGCGGTGGTCCTCATCGAGGACGGGCGCATCGTCCAGGTCGGCGCCGCTCTCGCGGTGCCCGCTGGGGCCAAGGTGTTCGACCTCGGCCAGGCGACGCTGCTGCCGGGCCTCATCGACGTGCACGTCCACCTGACCGGAGTTCCCGAGAACTCCGGGTACAAGGGCCTGGGCGTCTCTCTCCCACGGGAAGCACTGTACGGGGCGAGCAATGCGCTGAAGACGCTGCTGGCGGGCTTCACCGCCGCGCGCAACGTCGGTGCTGGCGGCTACGCGGACGTGGCGCTGCGGGAGGCCATCGACGCGGGCCAGCTGGCCGGCCCGAGGCTGCTGGTGTCCGGCCCGGCGCTGGGCATCACCGGCGGTCACTGCGACGAGAACCTCCTCCCGTCGAAGTTCCACTACCGGGAGGAGGGCGTGGCAGATGGCCCCTGGGAAGCACGGGCCAAGGCGCGGGAAGTCATCAAGTATGGGGCGGACCTCATCAAGGTTTGTGCCTCGGGCGGCGTCCTGTCCAAGGGAGACCAGCCGGGCGCGCCGCAGTACACCGCCGAGGAGCTGCGCGCCATCGTCGAGGAAGCGCACCGCGCCGGACGAAAAGTCGCCGCGCATGCCCACGGCACAGTGTCCATCAAGGAAGCCATCCGCGCCGGAGTGGACTCCATCGAGCACGCAAGCCTCATCGATGAGGAGGGCCTCGCCCTCGCCAAGGCGCACGGCACCTTCCTCGTCTTTGACATCTACAACGACGACTTCATCCTCCAGGAGGGGCTGAAGATGGGCATGCTTCCGGAGTCCATCGCGAAGGAGAAGGCCGTTGGACAACTGCAGCGGGCGAGCTTCGCTCGGGCAGTGAAGGCGGAGGCCCGGATGGCCTTCGGCACCGACGCGGGGGTCTACCCGCATGGCGACAACGCCAAGCAATTCGCTCTCCTGGTGCGCTACGGCATGACGCCGATGCAGGCCATTCGCTCCGCCACCCTGGATGCGGCGGAACTCCTCGGCTGGAAGGACAGGGTCGGCTCCATCGAGCCGGGCAAGCTGGCGGACCTGATTGCCGTGCAGGGAGACCCCCTCAAAGACATTCGCCTGCTGGAGGACGTCCGCTTCGTGATGAAAGAAGGCACCGTCGTGAAGGACACGCTTCGGCCGGCTGGCAGTGGCGGGTAGCCCCGGCCAGCCACCGCGCGGGTGTGCGCGGCCGGGCTGCCTCAGCGGCGGCCGCGGCGAGGGGGGCGCAGGACAAGCTGCGCCGCGTCGACGGGGGCGAGCTCGACGGGGCGAAAGAGGAAGTTGAAGACGTAGCTCGCGCGACTGGCGGGCTGGCGGTGGTCCTGTTCCGGATTGAAGTCCTGGACTGGAAGTAGCCGGCCATCGCGGAGAAAATACCCGGCGAGGCCATACTGCTGCTTCATACGCGCGAGTGCCGCCTCAATGGGCTCGCCGGTGTGGCGCTCCTCCATCTCGACCAGCAGTGTCGGCCGCTCGCGACGGATGGTCTCCGCGGCGCCCTGCACCACCGCCGTCTCGAAGCCCTCCACGTCAATCTTGATGAAGCCCACGTCCGTGAAGCCATAGGAGTCGAGCGTGCGCGTCTCGACCTCCACCACGCCGTGGCCTTCGGTCTTCTTCCGGGGGTTGAGCGAGGGGTGCTGGTCGGAGAAATGGCCCTTGTGCTTCGGGACGATGAGCTCGGCCCGCCCTGCGGAGTCCGAGAGGGCGACCCGGTAGGCAGTGGCATTCTGAGGGGAGTGCCCCTGGCCGGCTGAGAATGGCAAACATCTTCGGGTTCGGCTCAAAGGCATGCACCGCCCGACAGAGGCCGCTCAGGACGTGCGTGTAGACGCCCTTGTTCGCGCCGATGTCGATGGCGATTTTGTCCCGGGGAACCAGGGCCGGGAGCAGCCAGAGTTCCGGGTCGCCGCGCCGGAGGTGCTTTCGGACCAGGTGCGACATGTACAGCCGCGGCGGGATGAGTCCGTATTTCAGCCGCTCCCCCCACCGCAAGGGGGGCATCCACGCGTCGGAAGCGTCGGACGAACTGGTTTTTTCAACACCCTGCTTGGTTCTTCCCACGACTCCCCGCGGCTTGTGGCGCTCACCCAGTAGCCCTTCCCCGATGGAGCTTCGTCGCCCTGGGCTCACGCGCGCAACAGCGCTCGGACATTTCCGCTCCGCGCCGTTAAAAGCTATTGCAGGGGGCGTCGCTTGCGCCGGGCCAACTTGGAGAAGCAGCATCTGCTCATGGGCATCTCGCTCCGAAGCGCTCTTCTCACCGCCAGCGCAGGCTTACTCTGCGCCTCCGCGCCGGTGCCGACCTCTCGCGAGCATGTCGAGCCGTTCGTGTCGGAGGCAGAACAGGCCATCGACGTGCTCCGCGCAAAACTGCTTCAACGCCTCACCGAGGCGATGGCCCAGGGGGAGCCGTCGGCGCCATTGACGTGTGCAGCGTGGAAGCCAGCCGCCTGGCCGCCGACGTCGGGGCAACGCGCGGCGTCGCGCTGGGGCGAACCAGTTTTCGAGTCCGCAACCCCAACAACGCACCACGCGCCTGGGCCACGGCAGCCGTGCAAGCTGCGGCAGGAAAGCGGGCTTCGGAGGCCGGGCTGCTCGTGTTTGACCTGGGAGACCGCGTCGGGGTGCTTCAACCCATCCCGCTCGGCGCCATGTGCCTGGCATGCCACGGCGCACGTGCCTCGCTGAGTCCCGATGTCATTGCCGCTCTCGCGGCGCGCTACCCCTCCGACCGCGCAGTGGACTTTGCGCCAGGAGACCTGCGTGGCTTCTTCTGGGCAGAGGTCCGCAAGCACTGACGCCCTTCGGCCATTCAGGGCTTCGCCAGCTGGGCCTCCAGCACCTCGCGAGGCAGCTCCCCAGAACCGCGCCAGCGTTCCTTCCCATCGACGTACACCACGAAAACGGGGACGCCCTGAATTTTTTCGCGCGCGGCCAGGGCCTCGCTCTCTCCGATGTCCACGCGCACCACCATTGCCCTGCCCTTCCACGCCTCGGCCACTGTGTCCACGACGGAATTCATCCGGCGACAGGGCGCACACCACGGGGTGTGGTAGTCCACCAACACCCGCTTGTTGCTCAGCAGCAGGATGTCGAGCGCCTGCGGTTCCATGGCTTTCGAGCCGTCGGGAGCTGCTGTCCCGGAACGCTCGATGGGGTAGCCCGCGCTGGCCCAGGTCCCGATGCCACCCTGTAAGTCATAGACTTGCTTGAAGCCCATCTGCACCATCATCTGTGCCGCGGCACCGCTGCGGTTGCCTGACGCGCAGTACACGAAGATGGGCTTGTCTTTCGGCAAGAGCTCCACCTTCTGCCTGAACTTCGGGTCGTGGAAGTCGATGACGCTGGCGTTGGGGAGGTATCCGCGCGCCACCTCGCCCGGGGTCCGCACGTCGAGGTAACTCCCGCCGACTTGCTCGGCCAGCTTGCGAAACTCCGGTGCGGCGAGGCGGACGGCCTGGCTCGGCTCCTGCGTGGTTGACGCGGAGGCGCCAGCGCTGCCCTCGGCCTTCCGACATCCGGAAAGGGAGAACAGCGTGAGAACACCGAGAAGGACGTGACTGGAGCGCATGGCGAACCTCACGGGCGTGCAAGACAAGCGGGCCGGCAAGGCATTCACGTATGCAATGGCCGGGCCCCAGGGCATCCAATACCCCGGTGGGGGTCCTCGTCGCCACCCGCTGTGAGGTCACCTGTGGCCCGGCCCTCCAGCGTCCGCCCCCCCTCACGGAGAGCGCGACGTTGGGGCCAGCGCGCGCCTCGCCGCCGCCGGGGCGACGGCGTGCTTCGGGTGGTGGCTGATGGAGATGATGCGCATCATTTTCAGGTTGATGATGACGAAGCGCAGCAGCTGCCAGGGCAGAAAGGTCCGAAAGAAGCGGGTGGTGGCCGTCGGCTTCGTCACGGACAACCACCGCTCATCACGGCCACGAGGCGTATTCATCGGTAGGGACGGAGACATGGCTTACTCGGGAATGAGCGACCAGAAGGGCCGCAGGCGCGCCTTGTGCAGGAAGAGGTGGTGCAAGAGGATTTTGATCCAGTGTCCAGCGAGCCCAATCTCTCCGAACGTCCGCTCCAGGTCGCGGCCGTACGCGGGGAACCGTTCGAAATCAGGGACGATGGGAAACACGGTGATGGACGCCGCGGTCCCGGTGAGGGGATTGGCGCCAGCGGACGCGACGCAAGCCGCGCCCATCTCTGACATGGACGCAGTCTGAGTTGGAGCGTCGGCGCCATGAATCATGTCGACAATGCTGCGCGCTACGGCCTTTCCAATCGTCGCTGAGGGCATGCCGGTGCGGGGCGGCGACGGGGTGATGTTGGTGCCCTTCGGACTCTGCCGCGGGGCTGAAACGGAATGGGGCGGAGCGAACGCGATACCGGCGGCAAAGACGTTCTTGAACTCCGTCTGGTAGGTGCGCGGCCAGTCGGCAGCGCGCCACTCCTCGTAGGGCCGCGGGGTGTAATCCGCGTCCACCTTCATGAAGCCGCTCGGAGCGAAGAGGCGATTGGTGATGTCCCCGCCCTGCCGGTCGAAGGCCTTCAGGGCAGCACCGCGGAACGGCGGCAGCAACATCGCCATGTCAAATGCCACTTCGCGCTCCTCGCCCGCGAGCGTCTCGATGAAGGCGCGGCCGGGCTCGATCTTCGCAACGTGCGAGCGCGTGACCCAGTCGATGCCGCGCTCGGCAAAGAGCGACTCGGTGAAAATCTTGCTCGGCGTGACGTAGCCACCTTGCCGCAGGTGAATACCGCCCATTCCGAAGTCACCGAGCTCGAACTCGTTGGTGAGATAGGTGACGTCGGCCATCTCTCTCACACCCCGGGCGCGGAGCTCGAACTCGAGGTTGACGATGTACTCGAAGGCGGCACCTTGACAGGTACTGGTGCCGTGGCCCACGCCGACGACGAAACGCTGGCGCTCGCCCTTGCGCATCCGCTCGACGCGCTCGTCGAGCTGCTTCGACGTCTCGACGGCATGGTCCGCGGTACAGACCGAGACGGTGTGCTTCCCCGGCCCGAGGCCGGGAGTGGCCTCGAAGGCCAGCTTGGGGCCCGTGGCGTTGACGAGAAAGTCGTACCGGACACGCTCGTGCTGGCCCTGCCGCTGGGGCGATGTGTATTCAATCTCCACGAAGGCACCCAGAGACTCCTCGGCACCCTCGGGATGGATGGCGACCGCCCGGGCCTGCCGGTACTCGATGCCGAATCGCTCATAGACGGGTGGCAACGCGAACAGCACCTGGTCGGCGCGCAGGAGGCCCACGCCGACCCAGATGTTCGACGGAATCCAGTTGTAGTCCGGCTTCGGAGACACCACCACGACCTCATGCTCCTTCGGCAGCCACTTGCGAAGGAATGAGGCGGCCGTGTGGCCAGCAATGCCCGCGCCCAGCACCACCACCCGTGTGCCCATGGGACCTCCCGTTCCCCGCGCCAACGGTGCGCCTCCCGGCGCTTTGAGGGGAACGTGGGTGGGAGCCGCCGTCGGTCTGAAAGGGTTCAGAAGCCCGCCGAATACCCCGGCCAGTCTCCCCCGGGGCCCTACCGCATAGGGACGACGCGTTGCACCGGGAGTTCCAGGGCAACGCTAGACTCGCCCTGGGTGAGGACGGCCATCGGCACGGCACTCTCGGCCCAGACGACTCCGCCGACACTGATGCTGGCCCGCACCACGTAGCGATGGTTGACCTGGATGAGCGTCGGACTGAAGAAAATCTCGAACGGCCAGGGGCCTTGGCCGCTGACGGGGAACGTCCCCTCGGCAACCGTCGACGAGTCAGCCGGCTCGACCGTGTCCCACACCCACACCCTGAGGACGGCGTTGGGTGCGAGGGGAGAAGCGTCTGCGCAACTCACCGTCCCGCTCAGGATGCCCTTGCGGGCCGCGGGACGCGGCTGGGGAAGCGTCGAAGGCGTTGTACAGGCAAGGGACACCAGCACCAGCACCACCGTCGTCACGAGACCAAACCGCACGGGATGAATCACCCCTCCTTCCGCCGGCACGTCAAAGCATAATGAAAGGGGAAGAGGCGCTCCCGCAGGACGTGGAATCCGTGCTTCTCCAGGCGTTCCCTCGCCTCGGACGGCGAGTACACGTGCTCTCTGGGAGGCCCGACGGGCCTCTCCACCTGTGCATTCCAGTCGACGAAGAGCGCCAGGCCGTCGGTCTTGAGGAGCGCGCCAACCTGCCCGAGTGCCTCATCGCCGAGTTCGTGCAGCACGTTGAGCCCGAGGATGCGGTCCGCCCCAGCCTCGAGTGCTCGACTCTCCGGACTCGGCACCAGGACTGGCTCGAGATTCCTCAAGGGCGTTTGGGTCAGCTTCGTTTCAAGCCTCTGTAGCATCTCGCGCTGCTCGTCGAGCGCGAGCACCCGGACGTCGGGCCGGCTCCGCGCGAGTTCGATGGCGTAGGTGCCGGTTCCCGTCCCGAAGTCGACCACCGTGGCGCCCTGCGGCGCATCCAGCAGGGCGAAGACGTCCGCCGGGGGCAACGTCTCGAAGCGCTCAGCCTCATCGAGAACGTGTGCCCGCTTGGGGTCAAAGCGGTGGGGCTGCCGGGCGCCATGGCGGTCGCGTTCCATCCGTCCCCTCTCGCGGGGCGCTAGAGCCGGCCCAAAAGGAAACCCATGAGCGCACCATACAGCGTACTCACGACTGGATTCGAGGTAATGGGGCACGTGCCTGTGCGGCAGCCGACGAAGTGCTGGTACAGCAGGCCCACCAGGGCCCCCGCGAGAACGCTGGCCAGAAGTCGCAAGGTGGTCTTCCTTCGCATGTGTCGGTAGGAGCCAGAATCCTTCGGCGCAGGTTCCGGCTCTCAATCCCTGAGGAGGACAGATGTGCCAGAGAGTTGTGTGTAGGCAATGCAGAAAGCCCACCTGGGCAGGCTGCGGCGCTCACATCGAGCAGGCCCTCGCTGGCGTCCCGCGCGAGGCCCGTTGCCAGTGCCGCGAGCAGGGACCCAAGCCGGCAAAAGTGCAAGACACAGGCACCAAAGCTAAGAGACTCTTCGGACTCTTCTAGCGGGCCAGAGTTGCGCAGAGCGCCGAACGCGTGCTCCGGACCCCGCTAGGCGCGCTCCAGCGCACGGACCAGTCGCTCATCCGCCTCACGGGCGATGGGCTTGAGTTGGGCATTCTGGACGATGCCCATCATCGCCTGGGGCTTCACCACCTGGACGACGGTCTCGCCGCGGTCACCTTCGAAGACGGTGACGTTGCACGGGAGCAGGAGGCCCACGCCCAGGTCCGCTGTCAGGGCACGGTACGCCAGCTGGGGGTTGCAGGTGCCGAGGATGACGTACCGCCGGAAGTCCTGGTTGATTTTCTGCTTGAGGGTCGCGGAAATGTCGATGGTCGTCAGGATGCCGAAGCCCTCTGTCTTCAGTGCCTGGGTGATGCGTTCGACGGCGGCGTCGAAGGGCACGCCGTCCAGGACGCGCGTGTACCCGTAGTCAGTTGCATAGGACATGGACTTCAACCTCCCCTAGGACGTGGGCTTTCCCATAGGTGGGAGCCAGATTCCAGCCAGTGGGTTTCGCTCGGCTACCCCCTTGCAGCCCCGCAGATGTTGCAGCCAGTCCCGTGGTCCCGGGGTGCGTCCACGCAAAGTGTGCGCGCTCTCCTGGGGCCCGGACGCACGGAACCCTTGTTGCAAGCTCCAGGCTCTACGCTTGGGAAAGGAGGCTGTGCGTATGAAACTCAACCTGTCCACGGTGGACCGAGTCCTCCGCGTCGTCTTTGGCCTCGCCCTGGTCGGCTACTTCTTGACGACGCCATTCAAGGCCGTCGCGCTGGTGGGCGTCATCCTGGCCGTGACGGGCTTCGTCGGCTGGTGCCCCATCTACCGGATGTTGCGGGTGTCCACGCGTCGCCACGGCCAGACGTCCGCGGGGTCCTGAGGAAGGCGGGGGGGGCGGGGCCGTCCACGCCGCCCAGCCCCGGGGGGGTGTCCAAGCCGGTAGGTCCCCGTGCGCGCTGGGGAAGGGCAGCCCACAAGCGCCGCCTAGGGTTCGCCTAGGGGGCGGCGGAGGGCTCGCTCGAGACGGGCAGCGGCACGCGGAAGAAGTCCTCCGGCTTGGCCAGCACCAGGGCCTCACGCAGCACGTCGTCCATGAATTCCACGGGGAGGATGCGGAGCTTGTCGCGCACCCGGCGAGGGATGTCGCGCAAATCCTTCCGGTTGTCCTTGGGGATGAGCACCGTCTTCAGCCCGGCGCGGTGCGCTGCCAGCACCTTTTCCTTGAGCCCACCGATGGGAAGGACGCGGCCGCGGAGGGTAATTTCGCCCGTCATCGCCACGTCATGGCGAACGGGAATGCGCGTCAGCGCGGAGACGAGGGCGGTGCACATGGTGACACCCGCCGAGGGCCCGTCCTTGGGGATGGCCCCCTCGGGAAGGTGGATGTGGATGTCGTTGGTCTCGGAGAACTTCCGGTCGATGCCGAACCGGTCGGTGCGCGAGCGAACGTAGGAGAGCGCGGCCTGGGCCGACTCCTGCATCACCTCGCCCAGCTTGCCGGTGATGATGAGCTTGCCCTTGCCCGGCATCACCGTCGCCTCGGTGGTGAGCAGCTCCCCGCCCATTTCCGTCCAGGCGAGGCCGGTCACGATGCCCACCTGGGACTCGCGCTCGGCCTCGCTGGCCCGGAAGCGCGGGACGCCCAGGTACTTCATCGCCTGGCGCCGGTCGATGCGCAGTGGGCGCTTGCCATTCTTCAGAGTGTCGCGGGCCACCTTGCGCAGCACGGAGGCAATTTCCCGCTCCAGGTTCCGCACCCCGGACTCCCGGGTGTAGCGGTGGATGAGGGTCCGGACAGCGCCGGGGCTGAAGGTGACGTCCACGTCGGCCAGGCCGTTGGCCTCGCGCTCCTTCGGGATGAGGTAGCGGCGGGCGATGGAGAGCTTCTCCATCTCCGTGTACCCGGCGATGCGGATGATTTCCATCCGGTCCTGGAGTGGACCCGGGATGTTGTGCATCGTGTTGGCGGTGCAGATGAACATCACCTTGGACAGGTCATAGTCGCAGTCCAGGTAGTGGTCATTGAAGGTGGAGTTCTGCTCGGGGTCCAGCACCTCGAGCAGCGCGCTGGAGGGGTCACCTCGGAAGTCGGTGGACATCTTGTCCACTTCGTCGAGGAGAAACACCGGGTTGCTGCTGCCGGCCTTCTTGAGGGACTGGATGAGCTTGCCGGGCATCGCGCCGATGTACGTCCGGCGGTGCCCGCGAATCTCCGCCTCGTCCCGGACTCCGCCCAGGGACTGGCGGACGAACTTGCGGCCAGTGGCCCGGGCAATGCTTCGCGCCAGACTGGTCTTTCCGACACCGGGGGGGCCGACGAAGCAGAGGATGGGACCCTTCATCCGCGTCACCAGCGACTGGACCGCCAGGTACTCGAGGATGCGCTCCTTGGCCTTCTTCAGGCCGTAGTGGTCCTCGTCGAGGACCCGCTCGGCCTCGGCGATGTCTAGCCGGTCCTTCGTCTCCTCGTACCAGGGCAGCGCCAGAAGCCAGTCGATGTAGTTACGGACGACGGTGGCCTCGGCCGACATCGGGCTCATCATCCGCAGCTTCTTCAGCTCCTTGCGGACCTTGAGAGTCGCTTCCTTGCTCATCCGCTTGGTGCGGATCTTCTCCTCAATCTCCTGGACCTCGTTTTTGAACTCGTCGCGGTCACCCAGCTCCTTCTGAATGGCCTGCATCTGCTCATTCAGGTAGTACTCCTTCTGGGTCTTCTCCATCTGCTTCTTGACGCGGGTGCGGATTTTCTTCTCGACCTGGAGAATCTCAATCTCGCTCTGCATCAACTCGTAGAGCTTCTCCAGTCGCTTCGCCGCATCGTCCATCTCCAGCAGCGCCTGTCGGTCGTTGAGCTTGAGGCTCAACTGCACGGCGATGGTGTCCGCCAGGCGGGCCGGGTCGTCGATGCTCGCCACCTGGACCAGCATCTCCGGGGGGATGCGCTTGTTGAGCTTGACGAAGGATTCGAACACCGAGTGCACGCTGCGCACCAGCGCCTCGAGTTCTACCGAGCGCTGCCACACCTCCTCCACCTCGTCCACCTCGGCGGTGAAAAAGGAGGTGGAGTCGAGGAAGCGTCGAACCCGTCCTCGCTTCATGCCCTCCACCAGCACCTTCACCGTGCCGTCCGGCAGGGGGATGAGCTGGATGACGTGACCCACCGTGCCAAAGTGGTAGACGTCGTCGACTCCCGGCTCGTTGGTCTTCGCCTTCTTCTGGGCGGCGAGGAAGATGAGTGCCTTTTCGTTTTCGTCCGTGCTCTTGCGCGCCATCGCCTCGTGCAGCGCAGCGATGGAACGCTCGCGACCGACGAAGAGGGGCACCACCTGGTGCGGGAACACCACAATGTCCCGCAGGGGCAACAGCGGCAGCACGGCCGGTCGCCGGTTGGCGTCGCGCTTGTCGTCACGGCCGAAGAACATCCGCTTCGACTCTACACTCGCCCCCAGCGCCTCGCCACGTCTTGGCCAGCCTCAATGTGGGGTGGCGGACGGCACCCCCAGCTCCGCGAAGAGGAAGGCCAGGGTGTCCACCGACTGCGCCACCGCCTGCTTCACCAGGTCCGCGCCCCCATGGCCGGCGTTGCGCTCGATGCGCAACAGCACGGGCTGGGTCGCGCTCGCCGCAGCCACCGCGGCCGCGAACTTTCGCGCATGCATCGGGTCCACCCGGTCGTCGTGGTCCGCGGATAGCAGCAGCAGCGGCGGGTAGAGCGTCCCCGCCGCAACATGCTGGTAGGGCGAGTAGGCGGACAGCCAGCGGAATTCGGCCTCCACCGCCGGGTCGCCGTACTCCTCGGCCCAAGTCCGCCCGCTGCCGAACTGGGTGTAGCGCACCATGTCCAACAGGGGGACGGCGCACACCACTGCGCGGAATAGCTGCGGCCGCTGCACCATGGCCGCCCCCACCAGCAGCCCACCGTTGCTTCCACCGGCAATGGCGATGCGACGCGGGTCCGCCCATTTCTCCCGGCCCAGGGCCTCGGCCGCGGCGATGAAGTCGTCGAAGACGTTCTGCTTGTTGGCCCGCATCCCGGCCTCGTGCCAGGCCTTTCCATACTCTCCTCCGCCCCGGAGGTTGGGCAGCGCGTAGACGCCACCCGCGTCCAGCCAGGGAAGGGAGTTGCGGAGAAAGGCAGGCGTCATGCTGACGTCGAAGCCGCCGTAGCCAGTCAGCAGCGCCGGGGCCGTCCCGTCGCGCGGGACGTCCTTCCGCCGGACGATGAACATGCTGACCTCCGTCCCATCCTTGGAGGGGTAGCGCACCTGGTCCGTCACGTAGCGGCTGGCCTCGACCGGCACGTCCACCCGGGCCCACAGCGTCGTCGCCCCGGTGCGCACGTCCGTCCGGTACACCTCCGAGGCGCGGGTGAAGGACGTGAAGGCGTAGTAGCCGACCGGCTCGTCCTCCAAGCCCGACAGGTTGGAGGCGGTGCCAAGCTCGGGAAGCCCGAGCTGACGCACCGGCTTGCCCTGCAGTGTCGCCAGACGCAGCTCCGAGGTGGCCGCCCGCAAGTACTCGAGTGACAGAAGGCCCCCGACGACGCCTGCCGAGACCAGCGTGGCCGCAGCGTCCTCCGGGACAACCTCCCGCCAGGCGCTGCGCTCGGGCCCACTGACGGGCACCCGGAAGAGGCGCTTGCGCGGGGCCCCCTCGTCGGTCAGGACGTACAGGAAGCCCTTCCAGACGGAGATGTCATAGCGGGCCTGCTGTCCGACGACGAGGGGGCGAAAATCCCGGTCGGTGCCCAGGCGCTTCAGGTACACGTCGTTGCGGGTCCACCCGTGCTGCACGTACAGGAGGAGGACCTTGCCGTCCCGGGAGAGTTCCTGGGCGAGGAAGGTGGTGGCGTCGTGCGTCGCCCCCCGCACCAGGGCGTCCTGGGCCTGGGGCTGTCCCAGCCGGTGAAAACGGATTTCGGTCAGTCCCGGCCGGTCTGCGACGGACGTGCCCGGCGGGTTGGGGAGGTACTCGTAGTAGAAGCCGCGGCCATCCGGCGTCCAGCTGGGGTTGGCGTACTTTGCCCCCTCCAGCACGTCCGCGCTGGACCACTTGCCATTTTCGACGTCAATGACGTGCAGCACCGCCTCATCCGCGTTGTTGGGGTGCTGGGCGAAGGCCACCTGCTTGCCGTCCCAGGACGGCCTCCAGACGCCCAGCGCCGTCTTGCCCCCATCCCAGCCATTCGGGTCGAGCAGCATTTTGTCCTCACCGGCCTCGCTGTCCCGGAAGTACAGGACAGCCTTCTCCTGGCGGGCACCCCGCTTGGTGAAGAACAGGCGCGCGCCACGCTTCTCCGGAAGGCCAATGGCCCCCGCGTAGGCCAGTGCCTCCAGCCGCGCGGTGAGGGCGGCACGCCCGGCCAGCCCATCCAGAAAGTCCCGGGCCGCGCTGTCCTGGGCGGCCATCCAGGCCTGCACCTCCGCGCTCTTTTCGTCCTCCAGCCAGTGGTAGCGGTCCGTCACGGCTTGCCCGAAGAGGGTGTCCGTCACCGGCTCGGCGCGGGTCGGAGTGCGTCCAGGCCCAGCGTCGGCCGCCGGTGCCGAGTTGGTGGAGGCCGACCGGGGCGGTGGATTCACCGGCCCCGGCGTGGAGCAGGCGGCGAGGGTGAGGGCCAGCAGTAACGGACGCATGCGCGTTCTCCGGTAGCAACCCAGACGGGGGGGCGGGACTGAAGCAGAAGGGGCGCTGGGGGTCGAGCGACACGCGCCTTGTGCGGCCAGGTGCTCCTGGCACCGGGGACGTGCAATGGTGCCCCGGCGCCACGCGTAGAAGGAGCAACGCATATGCAAATCCAGCCCGTGGACCTCACCGCGCTTATCCCAGCCACCCTGGGCGTCCTCATCGTCCTCATCCCGGTGCTCGGCTTCACGGTGCGCTTTGCCATCAAGCCCATCGTGGAAGCCCTGGCCCGCACCCGGGAAGCCGCCGGCCCCGGCCGGGAGGTGGAATTGCTGGCAGCGCGCGTGCGCGAGCTCGAGGAAGAAGTCATCCGGCTGAAGAATACCGACCCCTACCGCGTCGGCGGCGGCGTCCGGCCCGAGGCGCTGCCCTCCGGCCAGAGCCGCGGCTAACCGGGCGGCCGCCCGCCAGCTGTCTGCGCGCGGGCCTCGGCACCCGCCAGGGTCCCCACCACCCCTTCCGCCTTCGCCCCACTCCGGACGGCCGCGCTGGCCAGCCGGACCAGGGCGGAAACCAGTTGACGTCGCGCCGCTTCGACGCCCTGCCCTCCCTTGGCCTGGGTCAGGCCGAGGGAGAGCGCGCAGGCACAGGCGCCATGGGCCGCACGCACCAGCACATCCGGCGCCGCATGGGCGCGCGCCAGCTTCTCCAGGGCAAACATGCTGCCCCGGGCCACCTCGGCGTCGGCCAGCGGCGGGAGCGCCCGCACCGCGCGGGCCGCCGCCCCCAGCCGCGAGGCCTCGAGCGCAAGCGGCAGTACGCCGCGGACGGCACGGTCCAGGTAGGCGAAGGGGGAGGCGTCCGCGGAGGAGAGGAGCGGGGCGAGGGCCCCTTCCTCCAGCCACTCCGAGAGTTCTTCGGCCAGCTGGAGGCGAAAGGTGGGCTCCGAGCCGAGGCTCAGGCCGACTCCTTCTGCAGCTCCTCTTCCTTGGGCGAGGCGTGAAGGATGACCGGCTCGCTCTTCTTGAAGATGACTTCCTCGGAGATGACGACCTCGCTGGCCGTCTTCATCGACGGGATGTCGTACATGACGTCGAGCATCGCCGTCTCGAGGATGGAGCGCAGTCCGCGAGCGCCAGCCCGGCGGCGGATGGCTTCGTGGGCGATGGCCTTGAGGGCGCCCTCGGTGAACTTGAGGGCCACCCCGTCCAGGTCAAACAGCTTCTTGTACTGCTTCACCAGGGCATTCTTCGGCTGGCTGAGGATGCTCACCAGCGCCGGCTCGTCGAGCTCCTCCAGCGCGGTGACAATGGGCAGCCGGCCGATGAATTCCGGAATCATCCCGTACTTGAGGAGGTCCTCTGGCTCGACGTGCTGCAGCAGCTCCGTCAGGTTGCGCTCTTTCCGGGTCTGGATGTCGGCCCCGAAGCCGAGGTTCCGGCCACCCAGGCGCCGTTCAATAATCTGCTCCAGCCCGCCGAAGGCCCCACCACAGATGAAGAGGATGTTGGTGGTGTCGACCTGCAGGAACTCCTGCTGGGGGTGCTTGCGGCCGCCCTTGGGCGGGACGTTGGCGATGGTGCCTTCAATAATCTTGAGTAGCGCCTGCTGGACGCCCTCCCCGGAAACGTCCCGGGTGATGGAGGGGTTCTCACTCTTGCGGGCAATCTTGTCGATTTCGTCGATGTAGACGATGCCGCGCTGGGCACGGTCGATGTCGTGGTCGGCCGCCTGCAGCAGGTTGACGATGATGTTCTCGACGTCCTCGCCCACGTAGCCGGCCTCGGTGAGGCAGGTGGCGTCGGCGATGGTGAAGGGGACGTTGAGGATGCGCGCCAGCGTCTGCGCTAGGAGCGTCTTGCCGCTTCCGGTGGGACCGAGGAGCAGGATGTTGCTCTTCTGCAGCTCCACGTCGTCCATCTGCACCTTGGACTCGATGCGCTTGTAGTGGTTGTGCACCGCCACGGCGAGCACCTTCTTGGCCCGCTCCTGGCCCACCACGTACTCGTCGAGGATGGTCTTGATTTCCGAGGGCCGCGGGATGCGGAGCTTGGTGTCCTTGGTCTCCTCGCGGTCAATCTCCTCGGCGATGATGTCGTTGCACAGCCCGATGCACTCGTCGCAGATGTAGACCGTGGGGCCAGCGATGAGCTTCTTCACCTCCTTCTGCGACTTGCCGCAGAAGGAGCAGGACAGCGTCTGGTTGGCCTTCTCCACGTTCTTCCCTGCCATGATGCCCCCGGGCGATGCCCCGCCGGTCAGATGGTATGAGGGGACGAGGTCCGGGTCCACGCCCTGTTCGTCCCCGATGACACTGCCCTGTAGCTAACCGCTCCCACCTCTGACCGCACTGTGCCCCTCTGCCCTAGCGGTCGCGCTCCTTGGGCAGGGTCTTTCGGTTGACCGAGACCACCTCGTCGATGATGCCGTAAGTCTTGGCCTCCTGGGCACTCATGAAGAAGTCCCGGTCGGTGTCCTTCTCCACCCGGTCCAAAGACTGCCCGGTGTGCTTGGCGATGAGGTCATTGAGCATGGACCGCATTCGCAGAATCTCCCGGGCGTGGATTTCCACGTCCGAGGCCTGACCGCGCGCTCCACCCATCGGCTGGTGCACCATGATGCGACTGTTGGGCAGGGACTGGCGCTTGCCCTTGGCGCCGGCCAGCAGCAGCACCGCCCCCATCGAGGCGGCCTGACCGACACAGATGGTGGCCACCGGTGGCCGCACGTATTGCATGGTGTCGTAGATGGCCAGCCCGGCCGTGACGGAACCACCCGGCGAGTTGACGTAGAGATTAATCTCCTTGTCCGGGTCCTCCGACTCGAGGAAGAGCATCTGGGCGACAATGGCATTGGCCACGTCGTCGTCAATCTCCGTGCCCAGAAGGATGATGCGGTCCTTCAACAGCCGGCTATAGATGTCGTACGTCCGCTCGCCGCGGTGGGTTTGCTCGATGACGTAGGGGACGGGCATGTAGGGCATGGGCGGTGACCTCTAGAGGTTACTGTTCATCCTTCGCCCGGGACCTGAGGAATTCAACCGTCTTTTCCTCCCGGATGCGCAGTTCCAGCCCCCGCCGCTGGCTAGGCTCCTTGAAGGCCTTGCGCACCTGGCTGATTGGCTGCTCGCTCTCCTTGGCAAGCTGCTCGATGCGCGCGTCGACCTCGGCGGGCTGCACAGTAAGCTTCTCCGCCTGGGCGATGGCCTCCAAGAGGAGGGCGCCGCGGACCTCGGTTTCGGCGCGCGGGCGCATCTCGCCGCGGAGGGCCTCGAAGTCGAGGTTCAGCGCGCGCGGGTCCACCCCGCCGCGGGCCAGGGACCTCAGCGCCCCCTCCAGCATCGCCTCCACGCCCCGCTCCACCATGGCCTTGGGGACGGGGAACGGGTTGCGGTCGATGAGGGCCTTCACCAGCTGGTCCCGCTCAGCCCGCGCGGCCTCGGACTTGGCAGCCGTCTCGAGCTCCGAGCGGATGCGGGTGCGAAGGGCCTCCAGCGTCGGACCACCGCCCACCTCCCGGGCCAGCTCATCGTCCAAAGGGGGGACCACCCGCCGCTTCAGGCCCTTCAGCGCGAAGCGGAAGGTGGCCGTCTGACCGGCCCGGGAATTGCCGGCCGGGAACGTGGCTGACACCTCGCGCGTCTCGCCCACGGACAGGCCGGCGAGCGTCTCGACGTTGCCGGCAGTCACCTCGCCGGCGGCGACCTCCACGGTGACGCCCTCCCCGGAGCCGCCCTCGAAGGGCTGGCCGTCCACTGTCCCCTGGTAGTCCACCACCGCAAAGTCGCCCAGCTGTGCCGTCTTGCGGTCTTCCACCGGCTCGAGCCGGCCGAGGCGTTGGCGAATCTCTTCCAGGCGCTTCTCCACCTGGGCCTCCTCCAGCTTGGGCGTGACGCGCTTCAGCGGTAAGCCCTGGTAGTCCTTGGGGGAGATTTCCGGCCGGACTTCGACCGTGGCCTGGAAGGAGAAGGGCGCGTCCAGGACCAGCCGGGCCCCCGTCACCTGCGGCTCGCCCACCGCCTCCACTCCGTTCTCGGCAATGGCGCTCAGGTAGCTGCGCTCGACGAGGCGACGGGTGACGTCGTCCTCCACCTCGCCCCGGAAGCGCTGCTCGAGGATGCGGCGCGGAATCTTGCCCGGACGGAAGCCGGGGAGACGGACGCGCTCGCCGAGCGCGTGGTAAGCCCGGCCCAGCTCGGCCGCGACCTGGTCGGGTTCGACTTCGATGGACAGCTTGCGCTCGATGGGGGACAGCGTCTCGACGTGGACCTTCATAGGCAGCTGAGGGCCTTAAGGGTGGCTGGACACCCTGTCAATGTGAAATGGCCCGGGCCGGAAGACGCCAAGGGGCGGCCCGCGGGCGGTTGGAGCCCAGGGTTGCGGGTGTGTGTGCCAGGAGCCTACGGGCGCGCCCAGTGGGCCCGGAGGGACTCGAACCCTCATGCCTTGGGGGCATCGGCTCCTAAGGCCGACGTGTCTACCAGTTCCACCACAGGCCCAGGCGCCCTTTGTACCCCGGCTGGCCTGGCCGTCCACAGGGCGGCCTTCGCCTACCCGCTGTCGAGGACCGACCTGAGAGTGGGTGAATGGACCACCGGGCGCTCTCGTCTCAAAAACGGGTACCCTGGCCAGGCATGAAAGCGGCGGAGGCGTCCATGCGAGCGTGGTTGCGTGCAGGAGCGGCTGCGACCGCCGTGCTGTTCACCTCGGCGTGCATGGACCGCTACAGCATCCCCACCAACCAGCTGGCGTACCTCAACGGCTACGACATCCACAGCGAGCAGAACGTCAACGGGGTCATCTTCACCGACCGGCCGTACCGCCTCCTCACCGTCCAGGGCGAGCCCGTGGACTACAACTCGTCCAAAGAATTGTACCTCCTCGGCGACGCAGGACAGCGGCTCGCCCCGCCGGGGCCGTTCGCCAACATCTACGTGACCGAGGAGAGGTTCGACGCAGTCCCGCTGAGCGGGCCGCCCTTCGGCCTCCCGCTGGCCAACGTCTCCTCGGTGGAGATGGAGCAGTACAGCAGCGGGAAGACGTACACGCTGATTTCCATCTTCTCGCTGCTGATGATTGTCATCCCGAGCGTCATCGTCTCCAGCAGCCACGGAAGTGCCACGGTGTCCACCGGGGCGGTCGCGCCGCACAACGGCGCCCTCAAGTAGTAGCCGGCACCGGCGTCTTGTGGAACCTGGTTGTGTTGCAGGTCCCCGGTCCGTGCGGAGCTTCCGCCAAGCGCTGTAGCCCGAGCGGTCCTCTTGGGGGTGTGCAACATGCGGCGCTGGATTGTGGCGTCGGTTGCGGCCGTCCTGTTGTCGGGGTGCGGGAGCGGAAGCACCGACTTTGGACAGAACTTCGTGGGCACCTGGAACGGCGTTTTCTTGGAGGTGATAGGGACCCAGAGCTTCACCTTCTCCCAATCCATCTCCATCACCGTCACTGGCGCAAACTCCCTAACTTTGGCCGGCGTCAGCAACGTCGCCCTCTTCTGTCCCAGCGGGTCGGGGCCACCCGCCACCGCCACCTCCGCCACCGAATTCTCCGGTGGGACACTCACCTGCCAGCCGGTGGCCAACGGCATCGGGTGTCCGGCCACGAACGACGTGCAGACCACCACCTACCGAGGCGGCAGCGGAACCCTCAGCGGCACCGTCCTGACCATCGTCCTGACGGGCACCGACGCGTGCGCCAGTGGCACCTCCATCAACTTCACCCAGACGTTCGCCGGGTCAAGGTAGCGTCGTCGTCCCGATGGCCGTTTTGCGTCCGCCGGTGGCCGCACCTGTCACTTCTCGGCAAGTCGCCGGAGTGAATCTCCCTCTAGACGGACGGTGAGCCACTCGCGCTGCACCTCAGCCCCCAACGACTCGTAAAAGCGGATGCTGGGGGTGTTCCAGTCCAGCACCTGCCAGACGAAGCGCGCGCAGCCGAGCTGGATGGCCTGGCGGGCCAGGGCTCCCATCAACGCCCGGCCCACGCCGTTCCCGCGCGCCGCCGGACGAACGAAGAGGTCCTCGAGGTAAAGCGTCGGGCGGCCCCGCCAGGTGGAGTAGGCCAGGAAGTACAACGCGAAGGCCACCGGCGTCCCGTCGAGTTCTGCGATGAGCGTGCGAAACAGGGGCACCGCGCCGAAACCATCGCGCAGCAGGTCCGCCTCGCTGGCCACCACCGCGTCGGGAGCCCTTTCGTAGCTGGCCAGCTCACCGATGAGGGCCAACAGCAGCGGCACGTCGGACGGTGTACCGGGGCGAAGGACGATGTGCGGCAACTTCTCCACCGTGGACCCCTCTCTAGCGCGCGGCGGCCAGGCTGCGAAGGCGCTCGCGCAGCGCCTCCACCTGGGCGCGCGCCGACGTCTTGAGGGCCTCGAGGTCGGACAGCGTCAACCCCTTGGTGGACAGGGGCGTCCCCACCGTGACGCTGGCGTAGGCGTACCGGAAGCGCCAGCTGTGCTTGGGAAGGGCCGTCCGCGTGCCCGACACCGCAATCGGGAGAATGTCCGCGCCCGTCTCGATGGCCAGTCGAAACGCGCCGTCCTTGAAGGGCAGCAGGTCTCCGTCCGGGCTGCGGGTCCCCTCCGGAAAAATCATTACCGGCATGCCGCGGGCGAGCCACTCGGCGCAGCTGGCCATCGCCCCCTTTCCCGAGGTCTTGTCGCCGCGGTGCACCGGGACGTCGCCCGCCAGCCACATCATCCAGCCCACCACGGGGATGCGAAAGAGCGACGCCTTGCCAAGCCACTTCATCTCCCAGGGCAGATGGGAGATGAGGAACGGGTCCGCCTGCGACTCGTGGTTGCTCACCACCACCGTCCGGCCGGCCACCTTCGGCGTTGGGCCCACCACCGCGAAGTGCCAGAAGGGTGTGAGGCGCGAGGCCACCACGCCCACCAACCGGAAGGTGCGGCCCACCACCACGCGACGGTGGTCGAAAGGCCAGGTGAAGAGGGCGAGGACCATCTGCACAATCCAGCCGAGGAAGGCCACCAGGCCAATCTCGAACCACGTCCACGCCGAGAGGAGGGCATTCACAGGCGGGGCCTCGCTTACCCCAGCCGGGGCCGGGACCGCCTCGGGAACCGGCGTTGCGCACTGCGCCACAACCCTCTCTGCGTTGCCCTCCCCGGCTCCTGGCGGTTCGGCCTAAGAAGGCAAGAAGTCGCATGCCCCATCGCCCCGACCATCGGACGCGCGTCGTTGAACCGGCTCTGTGGGTCTTCGCGCTCGCGCTGCTCGTCTTCGCCTCGCGCGCCCGGCTGCTGTGGGCGGACGGGCACCACGGCTGGTTGTGGCCCTTCGGACTGTGGGCCGCCGTCATTCTCGTCGGTGCGGTCGTCAACCGGCGGACCGACTGAAGCTGGACCCCCCCGCGTGCTCCAGCTCGGACAGCTCTTCGCCGTCGCCGTTGGCTACCTACTGCTGCTGTTTCTGGTGGCCTATGCCGCGGAGCGACGCTGGGTCCCGGCCGGGCTGGTGCGTCACCCTCTGACCTACGCGCTGTCGCTGGGGGTGTACGCCACCTCCTGGAGCTACTCCGGCAGCGTGGGCTACGCGCGGACCCAGGGCTTCAACTTCCTGGCCATCTACGTCGGGGTGACGCTCTCCTGCCTCCTCGTCCCGGTGGTGTGGCAGCCGGTGTTGCGCCTAACGCGCGAGCACCAGCTGACGTCGCTGGCGGACCTCTTCGCCTTCCGCTTCCAGAGCCACGGCGCGGGCGTGCTGGTGACGCTCTTCATGCTCGCGGGGAACGTGCCGTACCTGGCGCTGCAGATTCGGGCCGTCACCCAAGGGGTGCGCCTGCTCGGACACGCCCCGCCGGCGTCGATGGTGGGCCTCGTCTTCTGCGCGTTGGTGGCGCTCTTCGCCCTGTTGTTTGGCGCCCGGCACGTCACCCCCCGGGAACGGCACGCCGGGCTTGGCCTGGCCATCGCCTTCGAGTCGGTGGTGAAACTCCTGGCACTGCTGACCATCGCGGCGGTGGCCGTCACCCAAGTATTTGGGGGCGCGGGTGGCCTGGGCCGGTGGCTGGCGGCGCACCCGGAGGCCCTCGAAGAAGTCTACCGGCCGGTGCGCGAGGGGCCGTGGGCCACCCTCTTGCTCCTGTCCTTTGCCGCGGGCTTCCTGCTTCCCCGGCAGTTCCACATGGCCTTCACCGAGGCGCTTGGCAGCCGCGCCCTCGGCGTCGCGGCCTGGGGCTTCCCCGCCTTCCTTTTGCTGCTCAACCTGGGCGTGCTACCGCTTCTATGGGCCGGCCAGGTGGCCCTGCCCGGCGTCCATCCGGACAACTACGTCCTCGGCCTGGCCCGTGGCACGGGCGTCAGTGCGCTGGCCTTCGTGGGGGCCGTCTCCGCCGCCAGCGCCATGGTGATTGTGGACACGCTGGCGCTGGCGGCCATGTGCCTCAACCATCTCTTTCTGCCCCGGCGAAACCTGGCTGGAGCGGGCGACCTCTACCGCGGCCTGTTGTGGGCCCGGCGGGTGCTCATCGTCGTCATCATCTTCTTCGGCTACGGCTTCTCCCGGCTGCTGGACGTCCGGGCTGGGCTGGTGGAGCTGGGCCTCATCTCCTTCGTGGCCGTCGTCCAAGTGCTACCCGGTCTTTTGGCCGTCCTCTTCTGGCGGGGCGCCACGCGGCTGGGCTTCTTGAGTGGCCTGTCGGCTGGCATCGCCGTGTGGGCGGCCACCCTGTTTCTGCCGCTGTTGGCCCGCGCCCACCTGTTGCCGTCCGGCTTGGACCTGGCGCCAGTCTTCGGCATCGTGCCCGGTGTCGAGCCGTGGAGCATCGCCACCTTCTGGTCCCTCGGCCTCAATGTCCTGTTGTTTGGGGGTGTCTCGCTGCTCAGCCGGCAGAGCCCGCGGGAGGAGGAGGCGGCCGGACTGTGCACGCGGGCCCCACGACTGGTGGAGCCGATGGTGGTGGAGGCCGGCAGCCCGCGGGATTTCCAAGCCAAGCTGGTGCCGCTTCTGGGGCTGGATGCGGCCACCAATGAGGTAGACCTCGCGCTGGCCGACCTGAACATGGTGCTGGATGAGCGCCGGCCCGCCCAGCTGCAGAAGCTCCGGGAACGACTCCAGCGCAACCTCTCCGGCCTGGTGGGGCCACTCCGGGCGCGCTGGCTGGTGGACCGGGGCATCCGGGTGGACCCGCGGCGCCAGCCGGCCCTCTCGGAACGCTTGCGCTCTCTCGAGGAGCAGCTGCGGATGAGCCGCGCGCAGCTGCACGGGGCGCCTGCCGAGTTGGAGGCCTTCCGCCGTTACCTGCGGCGGGTGCTGGAAGACTTGCCCCTCGGCGTGTGCGCACTCGGACCGGACCGGGACGTTGTCATCTGGAACCGGGCGCTCGAGACACTGTCCGGCGTGCACGCCTCCGATGCGGTGGGGTCCCGCCTCGACCAACTGCCCGGACCCTTCGCCGTCACCCTCCGGGACTTCCTCCTGCAGGAGTCCCCTCACGCCGAGGTGTGCCTCACTCTCAATGGATGCGAGCGGGTGCTCTCCCTCGGGAAAAGCCAGGAGCCGGCGTCCAGCGCGCCGGCAGACCTGCGCGGACCGGTGCTGCTGGTGGAGGACCTCACCGAGCGCAAGGCCCTCGCTGCGCAGGTGGCCCACCAGGACCGGCTGGCCTCGGTGGGGCGACTCGCCGCCGGGGTGGCCCACGAGATTGGCAACCCCCTCACCGGCATCGCCTGCCTTGCGCAGAACTTGCAGAAGGAGGCCGCCTCCACGGAGCAGCGAGACCGGCTCTCGCTCATCCTGCGAGAAACCCAGCGCATCGACACCATCGTCCGCGTGCTGTTGGGCTTCAGCCATGCCGGGACCATCCACGCGGTGCCTCGCGCCGAGCGTTTCGAGGCGCGAGAGGCCCTCGGGGAAGCCATCACGCTGGTGCAGCTGTCCCGGCAGGCCAAGCGGGTGGTCTGCCACAACCGTGTTGCTTCAGGCCTGTTGCTGGACGGCGACCGTCAGCGGCTGCTGCAGGTCTTCGTCAACCTCGTCTCCAACGCCTGCGACGCAAGTCCGGTGGGGGGCGACGTGGTGGTGGAAGGCGAAGCGCTGGGCGAGGTGGTGCAAGTGCGAGTGACGGACCGCGGCACGGGAATCGACGACGCAGTGCGCGAACGCATGTTCGAGCCTTTTTTCACGACAAAACCCCCTGGACAGGGTACGGGACTCGGCCTCCCCCTCGCGCAAAGTATTGTTCGGGAGCATCTTGGGACGTTGGAAGTGGAGAGTTCGCCTGGGAAAGGAACGACGGTGGTGGTGGAGTTGCCGTCGGGAGGCGAACCGGAGCGATTGGCGGGCGGGGCCGCCCAGCTGCACGCCCCAGCGAAGTAGGTGACGCGCATGAGCCGCACCCTCATCGTCGAGGACGAGGACATCATCCGCACCGAGCTGGCGCGCCTTTTGGCCCGCGCCGGGCATGACGTCGCCGAGGCGAGAACCGTGCAGGAGGCCTCCGCCCACGGGCTGGACGGCTTCGACCTGGTCATCGCTGACTTGCGTCTGCCGGCCGGACTGGGCACGGACCTCGTGGACCTGTGTCCGGGCACCCCCGTCCTCATCATGACCAGCTTCGCCACCGTCCGCGCCGCGGTGGAGGCCATCCAGAAAGGCGCGGTGGACTTCATCGCCAAGCCGTTCGACCACGACGAGCTCCTGTTGGTGGTGGACCGGGTGCTGCGACAGTCTCGGCTGCGGCGGCAGAACGCCGTGCTGCGGCAGGACCTCGAGCGCAGCTATGCCGTCCAGGGCCTGGTGGGCAACTGCCCGGCCATGCGCGAGGTGTTCGAACGCGTGCGCAAGGTGTCCCACACCGACGCCACCGTCCTCATCCTCGGTGAGTCCGGGACGGGCAAGGAATTGGTGGCCCGCGCGGTCCACGACCAGAGCCCACGCCGAGAGGCGCCCATCGTCACCGTCAACTGTGCGGCCATCCCGGAGAACCTCATCGAGTCCGAGCTGTTCGGCCACGAGAAGGGCGCCTTCACCGGTGCGCACAAGACGAAGGCCGGGCTGGTGGAGGCCGCCGACGGGGGCACCCTCTTCCTTGACGAGATTGGCGAGCTCCCCCTGCCGGCGCAGGCCCGGCTGTTGCGCGTGCTGCAGGAAGGTGAAGTCCGCCGCGTCGGCGCCACCGGCAGCCGGCATGTCAACGTTCGCCTCATCGCCGCCACCCACCGGGACCTCCGGCAGATGTGCTTCGACGGCCATTTCCGCAACGACCTCTACTTCCGCCTACGGGTGGTGGAGATTCACCTGCCGCCGCTGAGGACCCGCGGCGAGGACGTACTGGAACTCGCCGACTTCCTCTTGGCCAAGGCCTGCCGGCGGCTGAACCGTCCCCCCATCAGCTTCTCGGAGGAGGCACGGACGGCCATCTTCGCCCACGACTGGCCTGGCAACGTCCGGGAGTTGGAAAACGCCGTGGAGCGGGCCGTCATCCTCTGCGAGGCGGGCCCCATTACGCCGGACCTGTTGGCCATTGACGCGCCCCACGTGGCCGGGGCGTCGGGTGATGAGGACACCGAGACCGGCCCCAATGGCGCCCTCACCGAGTATTTCCGCCGCTTCGTGCTCGAGCACCAGGCCCAGCTGTCGGAGACGGAGATTGCTCGCCGGCTGGGCATCAGCCGCAAGGCCCTCTGGGAGAAACGAGCGCGGCTGGGAATTCCGCGCAGCAAGCTGCAGGCCTGACGGCCGAAGCAGCTAAGTCGCCTCACAGTTGCCTGTTACCTTCGGTAACGGCTGTTCCGGAACGACACGGCCGGCCAGCGCCGCGACGACGGTAAGTCCACGGACGGTGCAGCCCCAGCCGAGTGGCGTGGGCTTTGCGTTGTGCGTTTGGCAGATGTGAGCCGCTCCACCTCCGCCGCCCCACGCCTTTCGCCCGCAGCCCGACTGGCCCAGTGTCAGCGACTGCATGATGAGAGCCTCGCCGAGCCAGAGCAGTTCTGGCACCGGGAGGCGGCGGCGCTGTCCTGGGTGCGTCCGCCCGAGCGCTCCTTCGAGGGAGACCTCTCCGAAGGCGACGTCAGCTGGTTTGGCGACGGGCTGCTGAACGTCACCCTCACTTGCGTCGACCGCCACGCGGCGGCCACGCCGGACCGGCCGGCGTTGGTGTGGCTTCGCCCCGAGGGCGACGTCGAGACACTCACCTACCGGGCGCTGCGCCAGCAGATGTGTCGCATGGCCAACGTCCTTCTGAGAGAAGGCGTGCGGCCATCGGACCGCGTGGCGGTGTACCTGCCGGTGGGCGCACCGCTGGTGGTCACGCTGCTGGCGTGCGCCCGGGTGGGGGCGGTGCACCTGTGCGTGCCAGTGCAGGCTGACCCTCCGTGGCTGCGCCGGGCGCTGCGCGTGGCCCGGGCACGGCTTCTGGTGACGGCCAATGAGGCGCAGGTACAGGGGGAGCGGCTGGCGCTGTGGGAACGTGCCGACGAGGCCCTGAACGGCCTGGGCCGCGTGGAGGCGGTGCTGGTCCAGCGGCGGACGGGCGCACGGGTACCCCTGGCCTATGCCCGCGACCACGACTTGGAACGGGCCCTGGCGCTGGCCCGGCCGACGTGTGCCCCGGCCCTGGGGCAGGGGGAGGATGCGCTGCTGCTGGTGGCGGCCGCGGGCGAGGACGGCGCGCGCCCGGTGGTGCATGGCGCGGCCGGGTTCCTCCTCCAGGCCCTCCTGGTGCAGCGCGAGGCCCTCGGGGTGCGCCCGGGCGACCGGGTGCTGTGCCCTCCCGACGTCGCAGGGCCCCGCAGCGACGTGCTTTTCGGCGCCCTGGCGCTGGGGGCGACGCTGGTGCTGGATGAGCGCGGGGATGCCCTGAAGCAGCTGGACGCGCTTGGCGTCACGCACCTGCTGGCCCACGCGGTGGACCTGGCCGGACCCCCCTTAGGCCGGTTGCCCCGGACAACCCTGCAACTGGACGGTGTCCCGGGTGGCGCGGCGGACGTGCAGGGGGTGTGGAGCAGCGAGGGGGCCGGGCTGCTTCTGGCGCACTGGCCCGGCGTCGGCGCGACGCCCCTCTTCGGAGTGGACCCCGTCGTGCTGGATACACGCGGAGTACCGGTGCCCCCGCGGACGGAAGGGGAATTGTGCCTCCGCGCGTCCTGGCCCGCGCAGCCCCGCACCTTTGAGTCCGACCACGCGCGCTTCGTCGACCAGCGCCTGCACCGCTTCCCGGGCCTGTACCGGACGCTGGAGCGTTGCCAGGTTCTTCCGGAGGGAGGCCTGGCCTGGCTTGGCCGGGAACACGAGGCGGCGCTGGTGGGCCTCACCTCAGCGGAGCCCCTCTCCGGGCCGCTGGGACACGCCTGAGTCCGCGTCCGTTACGTTTGGTAGCAGCGGGGTGTTACCCGCCGCCGCATGCCGCGCCGCGTAGCGGATGCAAGCGTCGAGGACTCCTCATGCTTTGGGTTGGCGTGGGAGTTGCCCACTGGTGGAGGTCGCTTCCCCACCCGGAGGTTCCACTGTGGCCACACCCGCAAGTGCCATCGCCGCGCCGCTCGAGGTGCCAGAAGAACGACGCGTCATCTTCGCTTCGTCATTGGGCACCGTCTTCGAATGGTACGACTTCTACATCTACGCCGTGCTGGCCCCGTTCTTCGCGGGGGTGTTCTTCGCGCCAGGAAACAGACAGGCGGCCCTGCTTGCGGCCTTCGTGAACTACGCGGCGGGCTTTCTGGTGCGGCCCTTCGGCGCACTCGTCTTCGGGCGGGTGGGAGACCTCATCGGCCGCAAGTACACCTTCCTCGTCACCATCGTCGTGATGGGCCTCTCCACTGCGCTGGTCGGCTTTCTGCCAGGCTACGCCTCGGTGGGCATGCTTGCGCCGCTATTGCTGCTCATCCTCCGACTGGCGCAGGGCCTCGCCTTGGGCGGCGAGTACGGAGGAGCCGCGACCTACGTCGCGGAGCACTCGCCTGACGAAAAGCGCGGCTTCAACACCAGCTTCATTCAGACGACTGCGACGTTGGGTCTGCTGCTGGCCCTGGCGGTCATTTGGATGTGCCGCCACTATTTCTCGCCGGAACAGTTCCAGTCCTTTGGTTGGCGGATTCCATTCCTCGCGTCCATCGTTCTGCTCATCATCTCGGTCTACATCCGCCTTCGGCTCCAGGAATCGCCGGTCTTCCTGAAGATGAAGTCTGAAGGCAAGGGCTCCAAGGCCCCACTCACCGAGAGCTTTGCCCGCTGGGGCAACTTGAAGATTGTCATCCTGGCGCTTCTCGGGGCGACCGCGGGTCAGGGGGTGGTCTGGTACACGGGCCAGTTCTACGCACTGTTCTTCCTGGGAACGACGCTGAAGGTCGATTGGAACACCGTCTATGTTCTCATCGCCCTCTCCCTCATCCTCGCCACGCCCTTCTTCCTCGTCTTCGGCTGGCTTTCGGACAAGATTGGACGAAAATGGATCATGATGGCCGGCTGCCTCCTGGCCGTCCTCACCTATCAGCCCATCTTCAAGGCGCTTACCCACTACGCCAACCCGGCCTTGGAGGACTTCAACTCGCGGACGAAAACCACCCTCACCGCGAGCGACTGCCATATCCACCTCTTCCCTCTGCCGACCACCGTCTACAGCCAATGTGACAGGGTGCAGAGTCAGCTGTCGAGCCGGAGCCTCACCTACTCGAAGATTGAAGGCGCGCCCGGGGCGCCGCCGGTGGTGCGCATCAACGACCAGGAAATTGTCGGCGTGGATGAGGCCAAGCTGAAGACCGTCCTCGCCGGGCTCCAGTACCCGACGTCGGCGAAGGCGTCGGAGGTCAACTTCGGGATGATTCTGCTGCTGCTGTTCATCCTGGTCATCTACGTGACCATGGTTTACGGGCCGATAGCGGCGTTCTTGGTCGAGCTGTTCCCCACCCGCATTCGCTACACGTCCATGTCGTTGCCCTACCACATCGGCAACGGCTGGTTCGGCGGCATGCTCCCCCTAACGGCGACAGCGCTGGTGGCGGCGAACGGCGACATCTACTACGGCCTCTGGTACCCCATCATCGTCGCGGCCATGACCTTCGTCATCGGCTCGCTCTTCATCCGCGAGACGAAGGACCACAAAATCTCGACCGTCTAGGCACGCCTTTCGAGACCACCTGCCACTCGAAGAGGGGCCCGCCACCGACGGCGGGCCCCTCTTCGCTTTCGACGCCCCAAGCAATAGAAGAGGGGCGTGATTCCGCCTCAGGGCTCGCCGCTGGCCAAGCCGCTCATTTGGCTCCTCGCTGCGCTTTGCCTGCTTCCGGATGGGTTTGGGTGGCATGCCATCCCAACCTGGGCCGCACTCCTCTCAGGCATCGCGGTCACGCTGGCGCTCGGAAATCCCTGGCCCGCGCGCACCAGGGCGCTGACCCCTCGCCTGCTGGCCGCTTCGGTCATGGGCCTCGGAGCGGCGATGAATCTACGGACGGTGGCGGTGGTGGGCCTGCAGGGCTTTGGCTACACGCTGGTGGGCATTGTTTGCACACTCGGCCTGGCTGCCCTCCTCGTCCGTTGGCTCGCCGTCCGTCAGGCGACCGGGATTCTCGTCGGCGTGGGCACGGCCATTTGCGGTGGAAGCGCCATCGCCGCGGCGGCGCCGGTGATTGGCGCGCATGACGAAGACACCAGCGCAGCGCTTGCCATCGTCTTCGTGCTGAATGCGCTCGCGCTCTTGCTGTTCCCGTTCATCGGTCACCGCTTTGCCCTGACCCAGCAGGGGTTTGGCCTCTGGGCGGCCCTGGCCATTCACGACACCTCGAGCGTCGTTGGGGCATCGGCGAGCTACGGCCCCGACGCGCTGATGGTGGCGACGACCACCAAACTCGTCCGAGCGCTGTGGATTGTACCGGTGACCTTGGCCCTCGGGGCCCTGGCGGCACGCCGACAGGCGGAGCGCCCAAGGCAGGTGCAGGCAAAGCGCCCCTGGTTCATCCTCGGTTTTCTCGTGGCGGCTGCACTGGTGAGTTTCGTCCCTAGCCTTCAGCCCGAGGGAAGGTTGGTGGCGCTCGCCGCCCAACGGCTTCTGGTCCTCACCCTGCTGCTGCTCGGCCTCGGTCTGTCCCGCGTCGCTCTGGCGCGGGTTGGCGCGCGACCCTTCCTCATGGGCCTGTCGCTGTGGGTACTCGTGGCCAGCGCGACACTGGGCGCAGTGCTTCTGGGGTGGATTCGGTAAATGCCGTCGACGTTAGCAACTAGGGTTGAGCACCGCGCGTCGCCGCTGGCGCGGACAAGAGCACCGGCATCGAGCCGGCGCCTGGTCCGAGCACCACCGTCTTCGAGTTTGCCGAGGCCGCGAGCTTCTCGAGCTGGAGAATTCTTTCGTATTCGAGGATGGACGGGGTGAGGCTTGATGAGATGGTCCGGTTGTAATCAGCAATCCCCTGTGCCTCTGCCCGGCGTTGGTCAGCGGTCGCCTTGGTGATTTCGAGCACGAAGTTCATTTTCAGAACCTCTTGCTCGGCGGCCAACTTCTGGTCGATGGCCTGTCGAATCGCCGGCGGGAGTTCGACGTTTCTGATGAGAATTGCCTCGACAACGAGGTGCTTTCCAGCCGCACGGCTGATGAGCTGCTCCCGGATTTCGCGCTCAACCACGTCTCGCTTCGTCGAGTAGATTTCCTCCGGGGAGTACCTCCCAACGACTCGGCGCGCATCCGAGCGGACCAGGGGCTCGAGGATGATGTTGTAGTAATCGGGCCCAATCTCCTCGGCGAGGGCGACGACCTCATTCGAAGCAATTCGGTAGCGGACTGTGGCGTCCAGGTTGATGGAGAGGCCGTTGTTGGCAATGACGGCGAGCTTCTCATCGCTGCTCTGAATGCGCAGGTCGTACACGTACATCTTGTTCTGGAACCAAATCCAATACTCGCCTTCTCCGTAGGTCTCTTTCTGCGTGCCGCCCCCAGCTTTCCACAGCACACCGGCCTGGCCCGGTCCGACCGTGACGCATGCGGGGAACAGCACCAACGCAACCAGGAGTGAGAGCTTCTTCATGGCGGTACCTCTACCAGCGCCGGTGCACCGGCGGCCTGTACGTGAACGCTTGTGGAAGGAGCACGAAGCAGTGCATCCCAAGAACGCCGCCGCAAGTCCTCGAGGATGGCCGCGGAGAGAGAACCCTGCAACGTCTCGTGGTTTTGCGCGATGCCCGCCGCCTCCACACGGCGCGCTTCGGCTTGCTTGCGCACAATCTCGAGTTGACGCGGAGCTTCGAGGACGCGCTGCTGGAGGACCAACGTTGCACCCACTTGCTCGAGGGCGAGCGGGGAGACGACTTGCAGCGTTCGAAAGTCGACCGATTCCACGACAATATGGAACGGGCGCAAGCGCGCCGCGGCACGCTCCAGCACCGCCGCTTGCGCGGCGACGATGTGCTCCGTGTCCAGCTCGTCAGAGCCGAGACCACCGACCACTAGCCGCAAGGCAGCCTCGACCTCGGGCCGCACTAGCACGTCCGCGTAGTTCGGCCCCACTTCACGGGCGAGCGCGACCAACTCGTCCGCGACGATGCGATAGGTGACGACGGACGCGGAAGTCGTCACCGGACTCCCGTCCCTACTGATGGCGCTGAAGCGGACCGTCATTTCCTGCTCGCGGGTGTCATACAGGTACACCTGGCCAAACCAGGGAATGGGAGACACACCCTCCGGCAGGACGTCGGGGCGGAGGCCCGAGGGAGCAAGCGCGACGGCTGCGTGCCCTGGAGGGACGGTGGTGCAGGCGGCGTGGTTGAGAACGAGAAGCAGCAGAGCGGAACCAGCCAGCGCGCGCCCCAGGACGTGGGAACTACCCACTCGGCCCTGGCTTGGGGAGCCACCAGAAAGGGTCAATCGACTCAGAGCACGCATCACGACCTCAAGCGTGTCGCGGCGAAGGAGGTCCGGCCGCTGAGGGTATTTCCTCTTCGGCCGCAACCTGTTTGCGAGCGAGCATCATGAACATGACCGGGACGAGGAACAGGGACAGAATGGTCGAGGAGGTCAGCCCGCCACACACAGCGAGCGCGAGTGGCTGGTTGGACTCGGTTCCCTTTTCCAGCCCCAGCGCTGTTGGGATGAGCCCAATGACGGTCGCGAGGCTGGTCATGGCAATGGGGACGAAGCGCGACCTGGCCGCCGAGACGACGGCTTCGAACTTCTCGATGCCGTCTCCGGAGAATTTCCGGTTGGCGTCGTCGACCAACAGAATGCCGTTGGAGACAGCAATGCCCACCACCATCAAGACTCCCATCAAGGCGGTGATGGAGAACCCCTGCCCAAAGGCGAGCAGTGCCATCACGATTCCCACCAGGGACACGGGGATGGTGAAGAGCATCACGAAGGGCAGTCGCAGGGACTTGAACTGAGCGGCCATAATCATGAAGACCACCATCACGGCGAGTCCGATAGCGGTTCCAAGTCCCCCAAAGGTGTCCCGCATCAGTTGAACCTGGCCGACGAAGCTGAAGTTCAGCCCCCGGGTCTTGGGGTCGCGCTGCAGCTTGTGCTCCAGCTCCGCCGCAGCAGTCCCGATGTCACGGCCCTCCGTCTGCATCAGCACGTGGGCCGCGCGCTGCAGCTGGTTGCGCTCAATGGCGACCGGACCGACCGAGCGACGGATGACGCTGTACGTCCCCAGAGCGACCGGCTTGCCTTCTGCGCTGATGTGCACCGGCAGCTCCCCGAGCGCGTTCGGATCGGGCACGTCACGACCCGCGTAGTAGGTCACGACGTAGTAGGATTGGCCGTTGTTGGGGTCAATCCACACACTCGGGGTGTTGATATTTCCGAGCGTTCCCTCGAGCGTGGTTTGCGCTGTGGCACGGGCGCTGACGCCTACCATGCCCGCCTCGTCCCGCTTGGTCTCCACCCGGACCTCCGGGTAGTCGTTCTGGAGGCTGACCCGGACGTCACGCACGCCGGCGACGGTCTGTGCAACCCGGGCCACCTCCTTGGCGTCGCGCTCCAACTGGGCCAGGTTCTCGCCGCGCACTTCAACCACCAGCGGGGCGATGTAACCATTGGCGAAGACCGAAGCCACCAGGCCGCCTGGCCACTGAAGGAACTCGACGCCCGGGAAATGCTTCACCAGAATTGCTCGCATTCGGTCGGACAGCTCCCGCTGCGACAACTGCCGCTTGGCCGAGTCCACCAGGGCCAGCCGGATGAATCCCATGTGCGGCCCATTGTTGGGGCTCGTCATCGCACTGCGAGCGTTGTTCGGCGAACCCACGTTGGTGAGAACCAGCTCGACGTTACCCTTGGGAAGTTCGTCAAACAGCAGCTTGCCCATCGCGGCAATGCGCCGCGAGGAATCCTCCAGGGAGGTTCCTGGCGCAAGGCGGACGTAGACGCGCTCCATCGACTCGTCGATTTCAGGGAAGAACGTGCTCGGCAACTTCCCCGCCGCCCACACGGCGCCAGCGGTGAGCACCGCGCAGCAGCCAATCACGGTCCACTGGAAGGGCAACACGCGCCTTAAAAGGTGCGAGTACGCATTCGCCAGACCGTCAATGAACTGCGCAACGTGTCGAGCGACGCCCGTGCTTTCGGCGTGTCCGAGAAAATACCGACAAGCCACCGGAGTTACGCAGACACTGACGAAATAGGAAGCAGTCATCGCCGTGGCGACCGTTAACGCCAGCGGTGCAAACAGCTTCTGGGCCAGCCCTGCCAGAAGGAGCACCGGCAACAGGACGGCCATGGTGGTCAGTGTCGAGGCCAGGACCGGCAGGGCGACGGCGTTGGTTCCCTCCAGCGCCGCCCGGTAGTTGCTCTTGCCCATACGCTGGTGACGGTGGATGGACTCAAGCACCACCACCGCGTCATCGACCAGCCGGCCCATGGCCAGGGTCAGGCCGCCGAGGGTGAACGCGTTCAGCGTCTGCCCATTGGCATAAAGCACAATCAGCGTGATGGCAAAGGAGAGCGGGATGGCCACCGAGACGATGAGGGTGCCCCGGACGCTTTGCAGGAAGAGCAGGATGACTAGCGCGATGAGGACGAGCGCCTGCACGACCTCCTGCTTGAGGCCATGGTAGCTGGTGCGCACGAAGGTGGACTGGTCGAAGACTGCCTTCACCTGGACGCCGGGCGGCAGGTCGTGGAGGCCGGCCACCGCTTGTTTGACCGAGTCGACGATGTTGAGCGTGTTCCCGCCGGGGACCCGGAGCACGTTGAGGTAGACCGCGTTCTCGCCATTGACCGAAACCGCTTGCGTTTCCGGGCTCCCGCCATCCTCAACTTTGGCCACGTCGCGGATGAACACTGGCTTGCCGCCCACCACCTTCACCAACGCATGACCGATGGCCTCGATGCGTTCCGGGACGGCGTTGGTGTAGACGTTGGAGTCGAAGCGTGGCGAGATGAAGACGCCGGACGGAAGCAGCGCGTTGGCCTGGGCGACTGCAGCGGCGACGTCACTGGAGGTGACGCCGCGCGCTTGCGCCGCGGCGAGGTCGACGATGATGTTGATTTGTCGCTGGCGCCCGCCATTGATGGCGGCCGATGCAACGCCCGGGATGCCTTCCAGGATGGGCTCGATGTTGTTCAGCGCATAGTCGTAGAGCTGCGGCCCCGTCAGCCCCCCCCCGGAGACGGCGACCTGCACCACCGGAGCGTTGGAGGGGTCATACTGAAGGACGAAGGGCGGCAGGACCCCGAGGCTCTTCGGCACCGCCGCCATGGCGAACGCCGTCTGCTGTTGGACCAGCGTCTGGGCACCGTTGAGGTCGGTCCCCCACTTCAGCCACACGAAGACGATGCTCAGGTTGTTTCGCGATATACTCTCCACGTGGTCGACGCCCGGTGTCGCGCTGACGTACTTCTCAATGCGCCAGGTGAGCGTCTTCTCCACGTCCTTGGGGCCGAGCCCAGGAGCCAGCGTCCCCACGACCAGCACCGGAGGCGTCAGCTCGGGGAACGTGTCGATGCTCATGCGGGGAGTGGTCACGAATGCGAAGACCACCACCGCGATGGACACCATCAGGATGGCGATTGGGTTGCTGAGCGATAGGCGCGTCACGGCGTCCGCTCCACGTCGGTGGGCGCAATGGGAGCCGGACCTCGCGGGGCAGAGAGGTGCGCCAGGTCCTCGACCGTACCAACCTCCACCTTGTCCCCATCTTGCAAGAGCGCCCGTCCTTCCAGCACGACCGGCGTTCCGGGCCTGAGCGAGGGGTCGAGGTAGAGCACCCCCTCGCGCTCCCCGAGAAGCGGCACCACACGAGCATGGGCCGTGTCCCCCTCCACCACGAAGACCAGCGCCTTTCCGGAGCGCACGGCGGCGGCGGCGAGGGGCACCGCGGAGGAGGGACGGGGCTGACCGACCTCGATGGTCAATTCGGCCGTCGTCCCCGCCGGCAAGAGGCGGCCCGGGTCCGGCACATCCACCTCGAAATGCACGGTGCGGGTCTCCAGGTCCGCCGCCGGTGCGCGGCGGGCGACCTTCCCGACGACGTCCTGATTGGTGGCAAGCAGGTGCATCTTCACCGGCGTTCCAGGCTCGACGATGGCGAAGTCCACCTCCGGCGCCTCGGCGGTGACGCGAATGATGGAGCGGTCCACCACCGACACCATGGACGTGCCTGGACGGACGAAGGCTCCCGGGTCGATGGAGCGGACGGCCACCTCGCCATCGAAGGGTGCACGCAGTACACAGTCGTAGACATCGAGCGAGCTCCGCTCGAGCTGCGCCTTGCCGGCTTGAAGCTGGGCCGCCTCGGAAACACTCTGGGCGATCTTCTGCTCGACCTCATTGGCCGAGACAAAGCCGCCGTCCAACATGCCCTCGGTCCGGGCCGCCTCGTCGGCCAGCGCTTTCTGCCGAGCATCAATCGCGTTGGCTTGCATCGCGACCGCGCGGGTGGAGGCCGTGGCGTGACGACAATCAAGGGTCGCCAGCACGTCCCCCTTCTTGACGACAGCCCCTGGTCGTACCGGGACGGTGGAGACGTAGGCGGAAATGAATTGGGGTCCGATTCTGGCGGACTGCCAGGGCTCGAGCGTGCCGATGTAGGTCCGGAACGGTCGGAAGTCGAGCGCCTGGGCTTTGACGACGGTGACGGGCTTGGCGCTGCTCGCCATCGCAACGCGGTTGACGCGGGACTCCGCCCGCCAGAGCAGAAACCCGCCCAGCCCGAGTAGGAGTGCGACGCCAGCGATGAGGCCAAGGCGGAGGCGGCCCGTTGTTCCCTGGACCTGGGTGCCATTGGACGCCGCCCTCGATGCAGCGCTGAGGGTCGACGTCCCGCCTCCCACGTCCGGCGCGCTCACAGTCCCTCCGCGATGGCCCGTCCAAAGGCAGCCCGTGAACGGGCTAGGTCGAACTCCCCGAGAGCGAGTGCCGACTGGGCCTCCACCCAGAGGGATGCCGCGTCGGCCAAATCGGTGGCACTCCCGAGACCGGCACGGAAGCGGGCATCGGCCTGCGCGTAGTTGGCGCGAGCTGCCTCGAGCGACGCGCTAATTCTCGGCAGCGCTTCCCGGGCGACCACGACGGCCACGTAGGCATTCTCGACGCGCGCCAGCAGTTCTTGGCGGAACAGCGACGCTTCCTCGCGGCGGACGACTTCGAGCTGCGCAGACGCCTGGCCCTTGGCCCAGAAGGTGCCCTCGAAGATGGGCCAGCTGAGGACCAGCCCCACCTGCCAGTTGGGTACACTCGGAATCCACCCATTGCCGTCCGGAATGGGGGCACTCCCGGACGGCTGAGCCCCTCCGGCGCGGCTGTTGAGGGTGCCAAAGAGGAAGAGGTCGGGACGCAACTGGGCGTAGGCGGCTTTCGTCGCGTCCTCCTGCACCTGGATTTGTGCCAGCGCCGCCTGTAGGCCAGGCTCCTTCTTCAGCGCGTGCTCGATGGCCGTATCCAGGGGCGGCAAGTCCGCTGGAGCAGGCGGCGCGTCGGCGATGTCGAGGGCCAGCTCGGTGCTTCCCACGGCTGCGGCGAGGAGCGACTGGGCGATACGCACGGCACCCCGGGTCCGGATGCGGGCGACGTCGAAGCGGGCGACTTGCGCCTGGATGCGGGTCTGGTCGATGGGTGGCCGCAGCCCTGCGCTCACCCCCTGCCGCGCCAGCTCAAACTGCAGGCTGGCACGCGAGTAGGCCTCATCCGTGGCGGCCAGGACCGCTTTGGCGCTGTAGACCGCGAAGTACGCCTCCTCGACGCCGAGCTGCACGTCGAGCGCTCGCGCTTCGGCGCTCCGCTGCTCGGCAGTGACCTGCGAGTCGGCCGCCTGGATTTCTGCCGTGATGCGGCCGAAGTCGAAGGCTTCCTGCGTCACCCCGAGGCCGACAAAAGTCGACGGGTGAGGGGACCAGTTGGCGCCAGCCGAGTTGGTGGACGCGGTGCCGCCGACACGAGGCGTCGGCGTCCACGCCTCACCAAGGTAGGACGCCGTGGTGTTGTTGACGGTGCCGCCCAGCACCTGTGCGGTCACGCCGACGGTGGGGAGCCACTGGCCCTTTGGAATCCCGACATCGGTTTGCCGGGAGGCGACTCGGGCCAGAGCCTCCTTCACGGCAGGTTGGTTCTTCAGCGCAAACTCCACCGCTGCCTTCAGCGTGATTTTCTGCGGCGACAGAAGCTCCTGGGCCAAGGGTAAGTCGCCCAGACTCGTCGGGACGGGTTGCGCCGGTGGGGGCTGTGAGGACGCGGTCGGCATCGGCTGAGCGAACGCTCGAGTCTTCATCCAGACGAGCACGACCAGAACGAGCAAAAACCGCGCCCGGGCAAGGTACACGCTTGGCATCGACAGGGCCCCCTATCAGCAAAGTCCGGGCCTGGAGGCCCACACGGGAGAGCATCCTCGAGCCAGGCGCGGAAAGAGGAAATTTTCCCGGGGAAAGGGGAAGCTTTCCCTCTGCTGGGGGGTTGGGCCAGGCAAGTTTGGGGCCTCCTCGCCGACCACACCATGGCATCTCCCTTGCTCAGCGTGCCATCTGAATGCTGCTCGCTTCTCCGTCGCGCGTGGCCCATGCCCTCCGGAGGCAGCGGCCGGCTCGGTTTCAGACCCATGTCGAGCCGACAATGAAGCGCACCCAGCTACTGGTCGCGATGGTGGTCGTGCTGGCGGCAGTTCTGGCGGTTGCCGTCTGGGACGAGCGACGGGAAGCACGCGCGGCGCTGGACGACTTTGCTGCGGAGCAAACGGCGGTGGCAGGCAGCGCCGCCATCATTCTCACCGACCACCTCCGTGCGCCAGAGTGTGCAGACGTCGAAAGCCCTTGCCTGCTGGCTGCGCTGCAGGCCATTCGCGGCTCAACGGAGCACCCTGGTGCAGCGCGGGTCCTCGTCCAGGTCCCCGGTCAGCCCACGCTGCTGGACACCGACGGGAGGCCAGTCGTCGCCCCAGCGCTGGAGGCGGCCCTCGCCACCGGGCGACCGTGGGCGCAACTGGCCCGTCCGGAGGCGGCCGCGCTGGGACTTCCGCGCCGGACGGCGCTCGCCGGCCTGGCCCAGGCCATGGATGCGGAACAGCGGCCCTGGGCTGTTGCGGTATTGGCAACGGCCGAGCGGGTGCGGGACCGCGAATCCCGCGCCCTCTGGCGGCTGGTTATGGGGACGGCAGTCGCCGCGCTCCTCGTGGGCTGTTTCGGAGGCCTGGCGCTGCGTGAGCAGCGCCGCGAGCTGGAGCTCCGGCAGGTGCTGGCGGTGGGGGAGGCCGTTCGAGCACGTGACCGGCGCCTGGTGGAAGCAGACAAGCTGGCGACGCTGGGCGCCTTGGCCACGGGCGTCGCCCACGAGGTGTCGACGCCGCTTGGCATCATCGTCGGGCGTGCCGAGCAACTCATCCCCCGGATGGAGGCGCACTCGCGCTCGCATCGCGCTGCCGTGGCCATCCTCGAGCAAGCGCACCGCATCTCCCGCATTGTCCGGGCGTTCCTCACGCTGGCACGCGGCGGGACACCAGCGCTGAGCGAGGTCGAGCCGGCGGCGTTGGCTCGCGCGGCACTCGAGCTGGTCGAGCACCGCTTCACCCAGGCGGACGTGGTGCTGCAAAGCCGCGTCGACGCACACCTGCCTTCGGTCGTCTGCGATGCGGCCCTCTTCGAGCAAGTGCTGGTCAACCTGCTGCTCAACGCCTGCGACGCGTGTGCGTCCGGAGGCACGGTGGAGCTCCAGGTCGAGCAGGCCGGGAGCCGGGTCGCCTTCGTGGTGGAGGACGACGGAACCGGCATCGCGCCGGAGGTGGCGGAGCGCTGCCTCGAGCCACTCTTCACCACCAAGCCCGCGGGCAAAGGCACGGGCCTCGGGTTGACCATCGCCAGCGAAATCGTCAAGCACCACCAAGGGACGCTGTCCTTCGAGGCGCGAAACGCTTCGCGGCCGGGCGTCCAGGGGACGCGGGTAAGAGTAGAAATACCGGCGGTGTCTGGAGAGCGCAGTGACGCGGTTGGATAGAGAAACCACGGTGCTCGTCGTCGACGACGACCTCGCGCTGGCCGAGACGCTGGCCGACGGTCTTCAGGAACGGGGCCACCACGCCATTCCCGAGGGCTCCAGCACCGCGGCCGCCCGACGCCTCGAGCAGAACCCGGACATCGGCGCGCTGGTGACCGACCTGAGGATGCCCGTCCTGGACGGAATCGAATTGCTCGCCCTTTCACGCCGGCTGGACCCATCCCGGCCCGTCATCGTCACCACCGCGTTCAGCGCGGTGGCCACCGCCATCGAGTCCATCCGGCAGGGCGCGTACCACTACCTAACGAAGCCCTTCACAGTGGACGAGCTGGCCCTGTTTCTGGGCCGTGCGCTCGAGGACTCACGGCTGCGGACCGAGGCTGCACGGCTTCGTCGTGCGCTGCGGGAACGCTTTGCGCTGGCCAACCTCGTCGGCACGAGTGTCTCGATGCGGACGCTGTTCGACCTGATGGAGCGAGTGGCCGACGCCGACGTGCCGGTGCTGTTGTCTGGGGAGACTGGCACCGGGAAGGGGCTGGTGGCGCGAGCGCTGCACGCGCTGGGGCGTCGCTCGGAGGGTCCCTTCGTGACGGTGAATTGTGCCGCCCTGCCCGAGAACCTTCTGGAGTCGGAGCTCTTCGGCCACGTGAAGGGCGCCTTCACTGGCGCGGTCGCTCCCCGCACCGGGCTCTTCGAGGAGGCGCAAGGGGGCACGCTGTTCCTCGACGAAATTGGCGAGATGGAGATTGCCTTGCAGGCCAAGCTCCTCGACGTCCTGGAGAGTGGCGAAGTACGAGCCGTCGGGGCCAACAAGCCACGTGCCGTCGACGTGCGCATCCTCGCCGCCAGCAACCGAAACCTCCGAGAGCTGGTCGCCCGGCGCGGCTTCCGGGAGGACCTGCTTTTCCGATTGGATGTCGTCCGCTTGGAGCTGCCGCCGCTGAGGGACAGGCTCGAGGACCTCCCCATGCTGGTGGAGCACTTCCTCCAGGCCGCCAAGTCCCGCCATCCACGTTCCCCGGTGGAGGCCTTCTCCCTGGCAGCCCACACCAGGCTCGCGGGGCACCCGTGGCCAGGCAACGTGCGGGAGCTGGAGAATGTGGTGGAACGCGCGGTCCTGCTGGGCCGCGGCCCGGAGGTCCAGCCGGAGGATTTGCACCTCGAGCTGCCGGACGAGAGCGGAGCGGGCCACGCTGAGTTCAGGCCGCCGGTGCTGCCTTTGCGGCAGCTGCAGCGCCACTACGCAGTGTGGGCCCTGCATCAGCAAGGGGGTCGGCGCCTCGCGACCGCAGATGCCCTCGACGTGGACCGAAAGACGCTGGCGAAGCTTCTTGGCGACCAGGACCCGACTGCGGGCGACGACTGACTCAACCGCCCGACGCGCCTTTCCGGCGCCACACCACCAAGCGCCCCCGCTTCACACGCCCCGGGGTTGGTGGACCTTCACCAAAGAAGAGAGGCGAGGCCCCGTGGAGGGAACCTCGCCCCTTGCCTCAGAACGACTTCGGCTCAGCCGAACGCTAAATCTTCCACTGGAACTCGATGGTGCCCGACCACTGGTTGCCGTTGATGGCCTCGCCGCCGCTGACGGCCGTGACCTGTCCAGCGTTCGTCTTGCCCTGGAAGGCCATGTCCAGGTTAATCATGAACTGGTTCCCCGGCGGCGGGGAGATAAGGAACTTCAAGCCGCCATGGTACGTGGCGAGGGTGCCGACGCGACCCGCGGCTGCACCCCAGGCGTTTCCGAAGGCCTGGTAGGTCGACTGGACCAGAGCGTCGGGCAGGTTGGACTTGTAGTACTCCATCGCGAAGTAGGGGTAGAACCAGGCGAAGCGGATTCCAAGGCTGCCGTAGTACGCGTTGCCGGCGTTGTTGATGAGGGCAAGGCCGCCGGCGTTGGTCGACGGAACGGGAGCGCCGTTGCCGGAGTAGACGGTGCGGACCCAGCCCGCTTCGAGGACAAGCTCGCTACCGCCGAAGTTAATGTCCATGTGCAGGTCGGCGAAGTAGCCCGTGTACGTGGCAGTCGAGAGCCCACGCGCCGTGGCGGCAATCGCCCTCGGCTGGAAGTTAACGCCGCCGCCGATGCTGAGGTACGACTTGCCGTTGTTGGCGAGGCCACCCGCGTAGAAGTAGCCCGGCTCCTGGCCGATGATGTTGATTCGGATGGCTCCGTCGAAGCTTGGCGAGTCACCCGGGTTGACCCCGGTGTAGGCGGGATAGTTGACCGCGACGTTGGTCGGCCCGGTGACGAGCCCGGTAGCGGTTACCGTCGACTTGCCAGCGATGGTCTGCACGCCGTTGAAGACGCCGATGCGGTAGTTGATGAAGGCAAGGTCTCCGGTGACGACGAGGCCCAAGTCTCGGTCACGGCCGAAGTAGCCGGCTGGCCGGCCGCGCTCGGTGGCGTCCGTTTGCTCATCCAAGGCGGCGAACCGCGTAATGTCGGTCAGCGATTCGTGGACCCACGGGAGCAACTGGAGGCCCGCGTAGAAGGTGAACTCCTTGCAGGCCGCCCAGTAGCCCAGCGCTTCGTTCATGACGATGGTGGGCGAGGCGAACCGGACCGAGTTCTGTACCGTCACCGGGCTGACGATGACATCGCTGGCCGCTGCGCCGGCTTGCGTATAGCTCACGTCGGTGTTGGCGATGATGCCGATGTGCTCGTTAATGGCACCATTCACGTAGAACCGCATGCGCCGGAAGTAGATGTCGTACGACGGGCCGGAGTGGTCGGCAGAGCCCCTCTCGTTCACACGGACCCACGTCTGCACAATCGCCCCGACGTCGACGAAACCGCCAGAGTCCCCGATGGTGATTTTGGCAGCGCTTGCCGGAGTGGCCAGCACTGCGCACAGCACCGCCAGAAACGGCACCCCTGATTTCAGCTTCATGCAATTCCCCTCTCCACGTGGACGCTGCAGCAATGGCCGTCAGCGGGAATCTCTCCGGCAGAGCGCCAGCCGTTGGCACCCCTGTACGCAAGGTGCGTTCCACTAGAGACCGGCGCGAAGGTCAAGCGCTTAAATCAATGGCGCATTTCGTCGCCGTTGCCTCGGGTAACAGCCCGTTACCATCGGTAACGCCCCGCAACGCCCGGGCTATGCGGCCCACGCAGATGCGGAGGGGCACCCGGGCGACACGGCCCCGCGGCGCACTTGTTGCGTCCCCGTCACTGCCGCGCCGCGTCAAGGCCCTGTGCCGGGGGGTGCACTGGGTGCGGAAGCGACGGGCAGGGCGTTGGAAAACGCAAACCGGCGGCACGCCCCCGTCCCGCTGTGGGAAAGCCATGCCGCCGGTGAATGAGAGCGGAGGGAATCGAACCCACAACCTATGGATTAAGAGTCCATTGCTCTGCCAATTGAGCTACGCTCCCCCGCTTGCGCGAGGCGCGGGCTTGTACTGACAGCCCCCGTGGAAGTCAACGCCGCCCCGCCTGCCTTTTCCGCGGGAGGGGAGTAGGCTGCTGGGAGGGTTCCCTACGAGGGGACGGGGCCCCTGGCAGGAGGTCGCCCATTGGCGCCGCGTCGCTTACGCATGCGCCTGTGTCTGAGTGCCGCGCTGGTGCTGGCCGTGGCCGGCTGCGCGACGCCTGGCGCAGGCAAAGCGTCCCCGCCGTCCGGGCCCGACTGGCTGCGGGACGGCATCGCCCTCGGGGTTCCGCTGGAGGACCCGCTTCAACTCCACCCGGCCATCAAGGCATACCTCCGCGCGAAGGCGTCCGTGGGCGGCTCAGAGCGCTCCCGGATGCAGTCACTCGTCCGCTACCTGGTGGACAGCGACGGCCTGGCCTTCCACTACGCGAATACGCGCACCCTCAACGCCCAGGCCGCCTTCGATGCCCGCGAGGGGGACTGCATGAGCTACGCGATGCTGTACGTGGCTGCCGCGCGGGCCGCAGGACTCGAGGTCCACTTCGTGCGCATCACCCAGCTGCCCGTCTACTGGGAGGACCACGGTCGCTTCTTCACCTCCTCGCACATCGCGGTCGCGCACGGCGAGGACACCTGGGGGGCGGACGCCATGGTGGTGGACTTCACCGCCACCCACACCTCGGAGTGGCGCTTCTCGCTGTACACGCCCATCGACGACGAGACGGCCTTCGTCCTCTTTCACAGCAACCGCGCCGTCGAGCTCCTGCTGCAGGACCGCGTGGCGGCGGCCGAGCGCTTGCTGACGTACCTGCTGGAGCATGCACCGGAGGTCCCGGAGGTCTACAACAACCTGGGCATCATCCTGATGCGCGAGCACCGGATGCAGGAGGCAACCGAGCTGTATGGGCAAGCCATCGAGCGATTCCCGGGCTTCGTCCCCCTGTACAGCAACGCCGTGTCCGCCGCCTCCGCCAGTGGCCTTCCTGACCTGGTGAAAATCTGGCGGGCCGCGGGCCAGCAGGTGGCCAAACGCGACCCGGCCTTTAGCTTTGCTCAGGGCATGCTTGCCTTCCGCGAGCGGGATTTCTCCGCGGCCGCGACGCACTTCGCCCAGGCGCTGGAGATTCAACCGGACGACCTCACGCTGCTGGCCTGGGCGGCGAGGGCGCACCTCTCCGCCGGCGACCTCGACCACGGTCGACGCGAGGTGGCGCGCATCCAGCAGCAGACGCCGACTGAGGCGCAGCGCACCCTGCTCAACGCCCTGAAGCGCGAGTTCCCGGCCGCCGGCATCCGGTTGCCCGACGTGCCCAACGCCGTGAAGGCTAGCCCGAACCCGCCCGCGCCCCTACCGGGGCCAGCATGATGCGCACCTGTCCGGCCAGCCCCTCCAGGCTGAAAGGCTTCTGCAGGAAGTGCCCGGCGAGCTCGCGGCGCAACGTGGCGTCGAGCATCGCCTCGCTGTAGCCACTCACCAGCAGTACCGGGGTGCCTGGCCGCCGGCTCAGCACGCCGCGGTAGGTGTCGAGGGCCGACAGGCCCGGCAGCACGGCGTCCAGCAGCACCAAATCCACCTGTCCCTGCTCGAGGATTCCCAGCGCCGCCTCGCCGTCTGCCGCGGCGAGGACGCGGTAGCCGGCGTGCTCCAGCATCCGCACCATGCCCAGCCGGACACTGGCGTCGTCCTCCACCACGAGGAGGGTCCCGGAGCCGGGCTGGGTGGGGAGGCCGCTGAGCGCCGGCACGGCGACGGCGTCGGCCTCCACCGCCGGCAGCAGGATGGAAAAGGTGCTGCCCGAGCCGGGGGCGCTGTCCACGTCGATAATCCCGTCGTGCTGGCGGACGATGCCATGCACCACGGCCAGGCCGAGGCCGGTCCCGCGCCCGGGGGCCTTGGTGGTGAAGAAGGGTTCGAAGATGCGCTCCAGTGTCCGGGGGTGGATGCCCGTGCCGCTGTCCTGCACGGAGAGCATCACGTAGCGCTTGCCGGGGACGCTGCGGGCTCGGGCAGCCAGCTCTGCGCCAGCGTTGAGGTTTCCGGTGCGTACGGTGAGGCGGCCACCCTCGGGCATGGCGTCTCGGGCGTTGATGCACAGGTTCATCAGCACTTGCTCCAGCTGCGCGCTGTCGCCGCTGATGTTCCACACGTCCGGCTGCAGCTCCACCGCGAAGCGGACGTGCTCCCCAATCACCCGCCGGAGCAGGCTTTCCACGTCGAGCACCACCTCGTTGACGCTGAGGGTGCGCCGGGCGAGCGGCTGCTTGCGGGCGAAGGCGAGCAGCTGGCGCACCAGGGCGGCGGCACGCTGGCACTGTCGCTCAATTTCGGCCAGGTCACCCTCGGCGGCGTGGTCTCGCGGGAGCTCCAGGCGCGCCATCGCGGCGGCACTCTGGATGCCGGTGAGGACGTTGTTGAAGTCGTGCGCCACACCGCCGGCCAGCATCCCCACGGTGTCCATTTTCTGTGTCCGTTGCACCTCGGCTTCGAGGCGTCGGCGGTCGGTGACGTCCCGGACCGTCACCACCAGGCTCGGGTCATTGTCGGGGACCTCGGCCACCGACACCTCCAGCTGCAACAGCGAGCCGTCTGCCCGGCGTGCCTCGCACTCGAGGGAACCCTGCCCGACCGAGGAGGCAAAGCCCGGCGGCAGGAAGTCCTCGGCCGGTCGCCCCAGCACTTCCTCGGCACGAACGCCAAAAATCCTCTCCGCCGCCGCGTTCATCGAGACCAGCGCGCCGGCCGGCGAGACGGTGAGCAGCCCGTCCGGCACGTGCGCCATCACCGCCCGGAGCTCGGCCTCACTGCGCCGCAGCGCTGCGTCGGCGCGGCGGCGCCCCGCACGGTGCGCGGCCTCCCCGCACTCGCGCTCCACGGCCGGGCCCAGCCGCGCCAAGCTGTCCTTCATCAAGTAGTCGTTGGCTCCGGCCTTCATCGCCGCGACGGCGTCGTGCTCGGCGATGGCACCACTCACAATCAGAAACGGGATGTCGCGTCCGGTGCTCTGCAGAATCCGCAGCGCCTCCACCGCCGAAAACCGGGGCATCCGGTGGTCGGACACGATGACGTCCCAGGGCGTATTGCCGCGCAGCGCCGCGGAGAAGCCCTCCGGCGTGTCCACGCGCTCCGGGCGGATGAGGCGCCCTTCTGAGGAGAGTGCGTGGACGATGAGGGCGGCATCCGCCTCAGAATCCTCGACGAGAAGCACACGCAAGACGTCCCGTGTCCCCGTCCGTAGCAGCTCGCGTTCGCCCATCACGTCAGGCCCGTCATCAGACACGAAGACGTCGGCCGAAGGCGAGGGAGCGCCAACCGCCGCATGTACCCACAAGAATGGTGCTGTGGGCACCTCACCCCGGTTGTCGCCTAGACTCCCCTCCCCCGGCCCGGGGTGAAGGAGACAGTGCCATGGCCACCAGACGAAGGGCGCAGCGGCGCAAGAGCGTCCCAGCACGCAAGGGGAGCAAGTCTGTCGCTCCGAAGAAGCGCGCCGCCCCAAGGCCGGCGGCCGCAGCGGATGCGAAGAAGACGCGGACGAAGACGAAGAAGCCGAGGACGGCGCGCGCGCCCGAGGCCGAGGTCGGTCTCCGCCAGAAGCCTCCCGGCCGACCGGAACAGATGCGAGCCTTCTTCCTCGACGCGCGCCACGCCACCGATGAGTTGGCCGAGGAACTGGGCGAAAGCTTCGTCCTCAGCGCCACCAGCGGGGAGGACCCGGAGGAGCACTACCAGAGCGAGCGCCCGGAGGAGGAGGGCGGCCCCTTCCTGGAGACGAGCGGGCACACGGAATTCGCCCATGGCGTCGATGAAAGTAACCCAGAGGACGCCGAGCCCGCGCCCTGGCCGCAGGCGTCCCCCGGCCAGCCGCCGCCTCACCGCCCCGGGGGGCCCAGGTAGCCGTGGCAACGCCACACCCGGAAGGCGCGCACCGGCCGGCCGTGCAGACTGATGCGCAACCACGGCTCGGCCTGCACTGCTTGGAAAGCCTGGCCCAGCCGCGGAGGCGGCGCCCCGGGGGCCTCCCGCCCCTCAGGGTCGGCGGGCGCCGAGTCGACGAAGAGCGCATCCCGACCCAGAAGTTGCCCTAGCTCCGGCCCGCCGTAGTCGTACTGCAATGCTCGCTCGCCAAGGACGTTGCGTCCGTACACCTCCAGGTCCGAGTAGAAGAGAAGCTCCGCCGTCGTCTTGTAGTCATCCGCCGAGAAGACGAATTCGCCCGGGCGGACGCGCGCCTGCAGCTGCTGGGCGAGCGACGTCCAGCCCACCCAGGTGTCATCGGTGCGCAGCACCACCGGGTAGAACAGCAGCTCCACCAGGAAGAGGACGTGGAAGCCGGCGCTGAAAAGGACGTTCCAGCGCAACAGCCGCACCCCGCTGTGCCGGGCCACCCACAGCACCCCCGCGACGTATGCCGGCAACAGCCAGTTGGCCTTCACCAGGATGACGGTGCTGAGCAGCGCCCCGGCCAGAACCACCGGTAGGCAGAAGGCAGCCAGGAAGACTTCCTCCGCAGGCAGCGCCCGGCGTCGCAGCAGCTTCAGGCCCCGGACCAGCGTGGCCAGAAGGGCGAGGAAGAGGGGCGGAAGCAGAAGCACGGCCTGCGTGCCGGTCAGGCCGAGCAGGTGGCGGAAGCCGAAGCCCGCCGCCGACTGGGCCCGGCCCGCCGTCTGGAAGAGGAAGGAGGCCCAGCCGTGCTGCGCGTTCCAGACGTAGACGGGCAAAGCCACCAGCTGCGCCACCCCCAGGGCCACGTAGGGCCACGGCGTGCGCCACAGACGCCGGTGGGAAGGCGAGGCCAGAAGGAACAGCAACAGGCCGAGCCACAGCGCCGCCCCGGTGTATTTGGCGTCGAAAGCGAGCCCCATGAAGACGCCGGACAGCGGCCAGGCCCATCGCGCCCCGTCGAGGAGGGCCGCCGCCAGGGCCAGCAGCGCCAGCGTCCAGGCGCACAACAGTGGCGCGTCGGGGAGCGCCACCAAGGACAGCAGTGTCACGACGCCGGTGGTGCAGAACAGCAAGGCCGCCCGGCCCGCCCCGCCCGGCACCAGGCGCCGGGCCAGCACCAGGAAGCCGGCCTGGCTGATGAGGGTGAAGAGGAAGGGCACCGCACGCAGGACGAGGGGATGGCGGCCGAAGAGGCCGAAGGCCGCCGCCAGCGACCAGGCCAGCAGCGGTGGATGGTCGAAGTAGGAGAGTGCCGGGTGGCCGGCGTAGTAGGCGTAGTAGGCCTCCTGCGGCACCAATTCGAAGGCCGGCAGGACGCACGCCCGCGCCAGCGCGATGGCCACCAGCACCCAGCCCCAATCGGGAAGGCGCCACCACTCGGCGCTCCGCGGGTTGTTGACCATCGAGGACATCACCGCCGCCTGTGGCCTCTCCAAGGGTACTTTCTACCTGCCCTTCGCCTCGAAGGAAGCTCTCTTCAACCAGGTGGTGGAGGCGCTGATGGCCATCGCCCTCATCCGCGGAGCCATCACCTCCACCTTCCTCACCCTGTTCGGGGCGCCCGTCGCCTTCGTGGCGGCGGAGCGGCTGCGCTGGGTGCGCCTTTCACGCCCTGCGCGGGTTGGGGCCTGGGGAGCACGCTGGCCGCCTCCCCGCCGGACCCGGAACTGCGCCGGGCGGTTTCAGCGTCCGGGAGAGCCAGGCCCGTGTCAGGGCGGCGAGCGAGGGTGAAAGCCGCTCGCATGGGCCTTCTCACCGACGCGACCGAGGGTGACTTGCCCGGCATCCTCGCCATCTTCAACGACGTCATCGCCACCACCACGGCGGTGTACCGCGAGGAGCCGGTGTCGCTGGACGAGAGACGCACGTGGATGCGGTCCCGGTTGGCGGCGGGCTACCCCGTCCTCGTCGCCAAGGACGCGCAGGGGGTGGCGGGCTTCGCCTCGTTTGGGGAATTCCGCGCCTGGCCGTGCTACCGCCACACCGTGGAGCACACGGTGCACGTGCGCTCGGACGTGCGCGGGCAGGGCATCGGCCGCACCCTCCTCGAGGCGCTGGTGGCCCGGGCCTCCGCCCTGGGCAAGCACGTCCTAGTCGCTGGCATCGACGCCGACAACGCTGTCTCCCTGCGGCTGCACCAGCGCCTGGGCTTCGAGGAGGTGGGCCGATTCCGCGAGGTCGGCCACAAGTTTGACCGGTGGCTGGACCTGGTCTTTCTCCAGCGGCTGCTGCAGTAACGCAGCTCGCCGTTTCCGTCGGGGGCCCAGCCGTCGCCGTCCGCCGAGGCATGACGCCGAGCGTCGAGGGCGCTGCAGCGGTCACGCCGCTCGTAGCTGTCCGTGGACTCTTCCGGCGGCACCTCCCTAGGATGGCGGCGCGGTCTCGCCCCACGCGGTTGGCGACATGCGTTCGAGCTGCCGCAGGGACACCGGCGGATGAGCGGTCCACTCGACACCTTCCCGCGCCTGCTGCTGGACCACGCCGCGCACCGCGGCACCCAGCCGGCGATGCGGGAGAAGGACCTCGGCATCTGGCAGACCTACAGCTGGGCGGCCATCGCAGAGGAGGTGCGGGCGCTCGCCCTGGGCCTGGCGGCCCTTGGCTTTCGACGGGGCGAGCACCTGGCCATCATCGGCGACAACCGCCCGCGCCTGTACTGGGCCATGGCCGCCGCGCAGAGTTTGGGCGGCATCCCTGTTCCGCTGTACCAGGACGCCGTCGCCGAGGAGATGGTCTTCGTCCTCGCTGACGCCGACGTGCGCTTCGCGGTGGCGGAGGACCAGGAGCAGGTGGACAAGCTCCTGGAATTGCGCGCGCGCCTCGCCGCCCTGGAGGTCATCATCTACGACGACCCGCGGGGCCTGCGGAATTACCCGCGGGAACTGCTGCGTCCGTACGAGGACGTCCAGACGCTGGGCCGGGCCTTCGAGCAAAAGCACCCGGGCTACTTCGCCGAGCAGGTGGCGGCGGGAAGCTCGACCGACGTGGCCATCATGCTCTACACCTCCGGGACCACCGGGCACCCGAAGGGCGTCATGCTGACGCATGACAACCTCATCCGCACCGGCCGCGGCGGCAACGAGCGGGAGAACCTGACGGCCGACGAGGAGGTACTGGCCTACCTGCCGATGGCCTGGGTGGGGGACAACCTCTTCAGCTACACGCAAGGGCAGATTGCCGGCTTCTGCATGAGTTGCCCGGAGAGCTCGGACACCGTGCTGACCGACATGCGGGAAATCGGCCCCACCTACTTCTTCGCCCCGCCGCGGGTGTATGAAAATCTCCTCACCCAGGTCTCCATCCGCATGGAGGACGCCGGCCGCGTGAAACGCTGGCTGTATGCCCGTTTCATGGAGGTCGCCCGTCGCGTGGGGACCCAGCTGTTGGACAAGCAGCCGGTGGGGCTGTTGGACCGCGTTCTGTACGCGCTGGGGGACGTCGTCATGTACGCGCCGTTGCGCAACGTGCTGGGGCTGAGCCGCATCCGAGTGGCGTACACGGCCGGCGAGGCCATCGGGCCCGACCTGTTTCGCTTCTACCGGTCGCTCGGCGTCAACCTGAAGCAGCTGTACGGCAGCACCGAGACGTCGGTCTTCGTCTGCATCCAGCCGGATGGCGAAGTGAAGCCGGACACGGTGGGGACGCCGGCCAAGGACGTCGAGATTCGCATCTCCGAGCAGGGCGAGGTCCTGGTCCGAAGCCCCGGTGTGTTCCACAGCTACTACAAGAATCCCGAGGCGACGCGGGAGGCGAAGACGGCGGAGGGCTGGTTCCACACCGGGGACGCGGGCTACTTCGACGCCGACGGGCACCTCAAAATCATCGACCGTGCCCGGGATGTGGGACGGCTGCAGGACGGAACGCTGTTCGCGCCGAAGTACCTGGAGAACAAGCTCAAGTTCTTCCCGTGGATTAAGGAGGCCGTGGCCTTCGGCGATGGTCGGCCGTACGCCACCGCCTGTTTGAACATTGACCTGCAGGCGGTGGGGAACTGGGCCGAGCGGCGGGGGTTGGCCTATGCCGGCTACACCGACCTGGCCGGCCGCGACGAGGTCTACGCGATGCTGTCGGGGTGCGTGGAGGCGGTGAACCGCGACCTATCCCAGGACCCGAAGTTGCGCGGCTCGCAACTCCACCGCTTTCTCATCCTGCACAAAGAGCTAGACGCCGACGACGGGGAGCTCACCCGCACTCGCAAGGTACGGCGCCGCTTCATCGCCGAGCGCTACGCCGCGCTGATTGACGCCCTGTATTCCGGCGTCGACCGGGTTCCGGTGGAAGCACAGGTGAAGTTCGAGGACGGACGACTGGGCACCTTCCGGGCCGAGGTGCAGATTCGCCAGGCCCGGGTGTGGAACCCCGCGCCCGCGCTGAAGGCGGCCTGAGGGCGTCACGCATGGGACACCCGCGACAGAGGATGGGCGAGGTGCTGCTCGACGTCTCCGCCGTCAGCCTCTCCTTCGGCGGCGTCAAGGCACTGCACCAGGTCAGCTTCCAGGCCCGGGAACGAGAGCTCTGCGCCATCATCGGACCCAACGGCGCGGGCAAGAGCAGCCTGCTCAACATCGTCAACGGGGTCTACCAGCCGAGCGCCGGGACCATCTCCTTCGGGGGCGTGCAACGCCGGAGCATGTCGCCGCGCGACGCTGCTCTGGGCGGCATCGCGCGCACCTTCCAGAACATCGCCCTCTTCAAGGGGATGAGCGTCCTGGACAACATCATGACCGGGCGTGACGCGAAGATGCACTCCTCGCTGCTGGCCCAGGCGCTGTATTGGGGCCCGGCGCAGCGCGAGGAGACGGAGCACCGCCGTCATGTTGAGAAGCTGATTGACTTCCTTCAAATCGAGCACGTCCGAAAGACGCCGGTGGGGCGGCTCCCCTATGGGCTGCAGAAGCGGGTCGAACTCGGCCCGGGCGCTGGCGGCCGAACCCCGCCTCTTGCTGCTCGATGAGCCGATGGCGGGGATGAACGTCGAGGAGAAGCAGGACATGTGCCGCTTCATCCTGGATGTGAACGACGAGTTCGGCACCACCATCCTCCTCATCGAACACGACATGGCGGTGGTGATGGACCTCGCCGACCGGGTGGTGGTCCTCGACTACGGGCGGAAAATTGCCGATGGCACGCCGGAGGAGGTCCGCCGGAATCCCGAGGTGATTGCGGCCTACCTGGGGGTGCCCACCGAGGCCGACCGCGAGGCGGTTGCAGAAGGGGCCGGCTAGACCGTGCAATTCTTTCTCGAGGTTCTCATCGGAGGCCTTTTAGCCGGCGTCATGTACTCGCTGGTCGCGCTCGGCTTCGTCCTCATCTTCAAAGCCTCCGGCGTCTTCAACTTCGCGCAAGGGGCGATGGTCCTCTTCGCGGCGCTGACCTTCGTGTCGCTCGAGGAGCGCGGGCTCCCGCGCTGGGGGGCCCTGGTGGCCACCCTGGCCATCATGCTCTGCCTGGCGCTGGTCATCGAGCGGGTGGTGCTGCGGCCGCTCGTCAACCAGCCCGCCATCAGTCTGCTGATGGCCACCATCGGGCTGACCTTCTGTCTCGAGGGCCTGGCCCAGGGCGCGTGGGGCAGCGTGGTGAAGGGGCTCGACCTCGGCATCCCGGACGTGCCCTTCGACGTGAAGGGCGTCCTCATCAGCCAGTTCGACCTTTTCGCGGCCGCCATCGCCGGCCTCCTGGTGGCCGTGCTGGCGCTCTTCTTCCAGTACACGCGCGTGGGCCGGGCGCTGCGAGCGGTGGCCGACGACCACCAGGCCGCGCTCAGCCTGGGCATTCCGCTGCAGACCATCTGGGCGGTGGTGTGGGCGGCCGCCGGGGCGGTGGCGCTGGTGGCTGGGCTACTGTGGGGGTCCCGCTTGGGCGTGCAGTTCGCGCTCAGCCTCATCACGCTGAAGGCGCTGCCGGTCCTCATCCTTGGCGGCTTCACCTCCATCGCCGGGGCCATCGTCGGCGGCCTTTTGGTGGGCGCCTCGGAAAAGCTGGCGGAGGTGTACCTCGGGCCGGTGCTGGGCGGCGGCATCGAGAACTGGTTTCCCTACGTCCTGGCGTTGCTCTTCCTTCTGGTCCGGCCCGAGGGCCTCTTCGGCGAGAAGCACATCGACCGGGTGTGAGGAAATGCTCTACCGCGAAGCCGGCCAGTTCAAAACCAGCTACCGCGCCGACCAGCGCATCTTCCCCATCTCCCAGGACCGGGTGGTGGTGGGGGCGCTGCTGCTGGTGGCCTTCGTGGCGGTGCCGCTGTGGGGCAGCGAGTACCTGCTCAGCGCACTCCTCATCCCTTGGCTCATCCTGTCCCTGGCCACGCTCGGCCTCAACCTCCTTACCGGGTACGCCGGTCAATTCAGCCTCGGTACCGCCGGCTTCATGGCGGTCGGCGCCTTCGCCGCCTATGGCTTCCAGCTCCGCGCCCCGGCCCTTCCTCTCCTGTTGGCCTTCGTGGCGTCCGGGGTGTGTGCCGCGGGAGTCGGGGCCGTCTTCGGCCTGCCGTCCTTGCGCATCAAGGGCATGTACCTGGCGGTGGCCACGCTCGCCTCCCAGTTCTTCATCGAGTGGCTGCTGACCCGCGTCGGGTGGTTCACCAACTACAGCTCCAGCGGGGTCATCAACGCGCAGCCGATGGTCATCGCCGGCCTCGCCATCAACACGCCGCCGCGGCGCTACCTATTGGTGGTTTCCATCGTGGCGACGCTGGCGCTGGCTGCAAAGAACCTGGTGCGGAGCCGGGCCGGCCGGGCCTGGATGGCGGTGCGTGACATGGACGTGGCGGCGGAGGTGATTGGCATCCCCATGCTTCGCACCAAGCTGTCCGCGTTCGCCGTCAGTTCTTTCTACTGCGGTGTTGCCGGAGCGCTGTGGGTGTTCGCCCACGTCGGCTCGGTGGACCCGCAGGCCTTCGACCTCACCCGCTCGCTGCAGGTCCTCACCATGGTCATCATCGGCGGGCTGGGGAGCGTGCTGGGCAGCTTTCTCGGCGCGGGCTTCATCGTGCTGTTGCCGCTGTTTTTGCCGGGTGTCCTGCGTGCCATCTTCGGGACCGCGCTGCGCCCCGGCCTTCAGCCCGACATCGAGCTGTTCATCTTCGGCGCGCTCATCATCTTTTTTCTCATCGTCGAACCGCAGGGCCTGGCCCGCCTGTGGCAAATCGCCAAAGAGAAGTTGCGGCTGTGGCCGTTTCCCCACTGAAAGACACTCCCGGAAAGGACACCCACATGCACCGTCTCATCCCGCACTGCGCAGCTTTTCTGCTCGCCCTCCTCTTCGCCGTTCCGGCGCTGGGCCAGGGCGCAGCCGTCCCCAACGAGCAGTTCATGCCCGTCCCCAGCTACCGCGTCGGCCCCTACGCCGCACCGGGCACCAGCCTGTACGGCGGCTTCATCGACTACCTCAACCTGGTGAACGTCCGCGACGGCGGCATCAACGGCGTCAAGCTGACCTGGGAGGAGTGCGAGACCAGCTACAGCGTGGACAAGGGGGTCCCCTGCTACGAGAAGCTGAAGAACAAGGGGCCCACCGGCGCCTCGATGTTCAACTTCTACAGCACCGCCATCGCCTACGCGGTGCTCGACCGGGCTGGGGCGGACAAGGTACCGCTGGTCACCATCGCCCATGGCCGGACCGACTCGTCCGACGGCCGCGTCTTTCCATACGTCTTCCCGCTGGTGACCAACTACTGGAGCTTGAACACCGACATCGTGCGCTTCATCGGCACGCGCTCCGGGGGGATGGAGAAGCTGAAGGGGAAGAAGATTGTCCACCTCTACCTGGACGTCGCCTACGGCAAGGAACCGAACGAGATTCTCCAGAAGCAAGCCGCCATGTACGGCTTCGAAGCGAAGCTGGTCCCGGTCCCGCCGCCCGGAACCGACCAGCAGTCGCAGTGGCTCGAGATTCGCCAGTACCAGCCGGACTGGGTCATCGTCACCGGCTACGGGGTGATGAATCCAGCCATGCTCAAGGCCGCCGCCCGTGCCAACTACCCGCGGGACCATATTGTGGGGAATTTCTGGACCGGGTCCGAGGAGGACACCATCCCCGCCGGCGAGGCGGCCATCGGCTACATCAGCGCCCTCATCAACCCCGCCGGGAAGGAGTTTCCGGTCATCCAGGACATCGAGAAGTTCCTGTATGCCAAGGGCCTGGGCAACATGACGGACCAGAGCCGAATTGGCACCGTGCTCTACAACCGGGGGGTGATGACCGGCATCATCACCGTGGAGGCCATCCGCACCGCGCAGGGGAAGTACGGGAAGAAACCTCTCACCGGCGAGCAAATTCGCTGGGGGCTCGAGAACCTCAACCTCGACGACAAGCGCATCGCGGAGCTGGGGGCGACCGGCCTCATCCAGCCACTGAAAGTCAGCTGCGCCGACCACGAAGGGGGAGGCGCCGTGAAGTTCCAGCAGTGGGATGGCAAGCAGTGGAAAGTCATCACTGGGTGGATTCAACCCGACAAGAAACTGGTGCGGGACATGGTGGAGGCCTCCTCCGCCAAGTACGCCCAGGAGAAAAACATTCCTCTGCGCGACTGCTCCAAGGGCGGCTGAGGGCCTGGGCGGATGGGCGCCAGCGCAACCCCCCAGCAGGCCCAGGGCCCGCTGCTGAGCTTGAACAGCATCGAGGTGGTCTATGACCACGTCATCCTCGTGCTGCGGGGCGTGTCGCTGGAGGTGCCCAGGGGCGGCATCGTGGCGCTCCTGGGCGCCAACGGGGCCGGGAAGACGACCACCCTCAAGGCGGTCTCCAACCTGCTGCGCAGCGAGCGCGGGGCGGTGACGAAGGGAACCATCCATCTGGACGGGCAGCGGGTGGATGCGCTCAACCCCACCGAGGTGGTGCGGCGCGGCGTCATCCAGGTGATGGAGGGGCGCCACTGCTTCGCCCACCTCAGCGTGGAGGAGAACCTCCTCACCGGGGCCTACACCCAGCGGCGGAGCCGGGCCGAGCTCCGGGGCGACCTGGAAACCGTCTACGGCTACTTTCCCCGTCTCAAGGAGAAGCGCCGGACGCTGGCCGGCTACACTTCGGGCGGTGAACAGCAGATGACGGCAGTGGGCCGGGCGCTGATGACGCGCCCCCGGCTGATTCTTCTGGATGAGCCGTCCATGGGGCTGGCCCCCCAGCTGGCCGAGGAGATTCTGGAAATCATGCGCCGGCTGAATGTGCAGCAGGGCGTCAGTTTCCTGCTCGCCGAGCAGAACGTCGCCGCCGCGCTGCGCTTCGCCCACCACGGCTACATCCTCGAAAATGGCCGGGTGGTGATGGAGGGCCAAGCCGCGCAGCTGGCCAACAACGAGGACGTCAAGGAGTTCTACCTCGGCCTGGGCAAGAGTGGCCGGAGGAGCTTCCGGGACGCCAAGCACTACCGGCGACGCAAGCGCTGGCTCGCCTGAGGGAAACCATTCATGCCCTTTCACGACCCGCTGGAGAGGAGGTCGCCCCAGGCCCGCGAGGAGGCGCTCTTCCAAGCGCTCCCGGGGCACCTGGCCCATGCCCAGAAGGCGGCACCTGCCTTCCGGGCCCTGTACGGCGACATAGAACCCTTAGCCGTCACCACACGCGCGGCCCTGGCGGCCCTGCCTGTCTTTAGAAAGAGCGAGCTCGCCGCGTTACAGAAGGCGGCGCCTCCTTTCGGCGGCCTCGCCGCCATCCGGGCCACGGAGGCGGCCCGACTCTTCGCCTCCCCCGGCGGCGTGTTTGAGCCGGAGGGCCGGCCGCCGGACTACTGGCGCATCGGCCGCGCCCTGTGTGCCGCCGGTGTCGGCCGCGGAGACGTGGTCCACGTCAGCTTCAGCTACCACCTCACCCCGGCCGGCTCGATGGCGGAGACGGCCGCCCACGCCCTGGGCTGTGCCGTCATTCCCGGCGGCACGGCACCGGCCGAGCACCAGCTGGCAGCCCTGGCCCACTTCGGCGCCACCACCTACGCTGGCACCCCGTCCTTCCTCAAGGTGCTTCTGGAGAAGGCGGATTCGCTGGGCGTCAGCCTCGCCAGCCTCAAGCGGGCCTCGGTGTCGGCCGAACCGTTCCCGGTGTCCCTCCGGACGCTGTTCGCCACCCGCGGCATCCTCGGACTGCAGTGGTACGCGACGGCCGACGCGGGCCTCATCGCTTATGAGTCGGAGGGCGGCGAGGGGCTGATTGTCGACGAGTCCGTCATCCTCGAGATTGTGCGCCCCGGCACCGGTGCACCCGTGCCCGAGGGCGAGGTCGGCGAGGTGGTGGTGACGGTCCTCAACGCCGACTACCCGCTCATCCGCTTCGGGACGGGGGACCTCTCGGCCATCCTCCCCGGGGCCAGCCCCTGCGGCCGGACCAACGTTCGGCTGCGCGGCTGGCTCGGCCGGGCCGACCAGCGCACCAAGGTGAAGGGCCTCTTCGTGGACCCGAGCCAGGTGGCCGAGGTGCTGCGGCGTCACCCGGCTGTAAAGCGGGCGCGGCTGCTGGTGACGCGGGCGGAGGAGTTGGACCACATGACGCTGCGCTGCGAGGCGCCGGGCGGGGCTGCCCCCGGCCTGGCCGAGGCCCTCGGCCAGACGCTGCGCGAGGTGACGCAGCTGAAGGGGGAGGTGGAGCTGGTGCCCCCGGGGACGTTGCCCAACGACGGCAAGGTGGTGGAGGACACCCGCCCGGTGGGCTGAAAGCCGCCCTGCCTCCGCCTCGGCTTCACGGCTCGAAGGCCTCGGCGACGCCCGCCGGCTCGACGTCCTCCTGCTCGCCTTTCGTCTCCCCGCCAGCGGTCGAGCGCCACCTTGAAGAGGACTGGGCCCACCATCTCGTTCATGGCAACGGTGGCCACCGCCAGCGCGCCGAGGCCGGCGCCAAAGGCGGGAAACTCGTTCTGGACGTTGGCCGAGATGCCGAGGGCCAGCCCCGCCTGGGAGATGAGGCCCGCCCACCCCCAGTTGCGCAGGGCCGGGACGTCTTGGGCAAAGTGGCTCGCCACCCGGCTCGACACGAAGGACGTCGCCGCGCGGGCGACGGCGAACAGCAGCGCCACCGGCCACAGGACGCGCAGCGCCGGCAAGTCGAGGTGGGCCCCGGCCACGCCGAAGAAGACGACGTACACCACCTCGCCCATCGACTCGATGGAGGCCACGAAGGGCTCCCCCTGCTGGGAGAGGTTCTGCACCACGAAGCCGGCGGTCATGAAGATGAGCAGCCAGTCGAAGTGGAGGTAGTCAAACAGTTGGGTAAAGACGAGGCCCAGGGCGATGAGCAGGAGAGCGAGGCCCCTGCCGCCGAGCAACCGCATGTACGCTGCCAGCAGCAGCCCGAGCGTCGTCCCCACCGAGATGCTGCCCAGCACCTCCACGCCCAGCTCGCGGAAGGCGGCCAGCGACAGATGGGAGCCGGGGGAGATGAGGGGGCGAGCGATGGTCATCACCAGGGCCAGCAGCACCACCACCACCACGTCCGAGGCCATGACGAAGTTGAGGGTGAAGGTGGCCAGCGGCCCCTTGGCCCGCGTCTGGGAGAGGATGCCCATCGTCGCCGAGGGACTGCGGGTGACGGCGATGACGCCCCACAGAAGCCCCACCCCCACCACGCCAGCGGTCGGGACGCCCGCCAGGAAGGGCAGCAGCGGGCGGGCCGCGACGAAGACAAGCGCCAGCAACACCAAGACGAGGAGGTTCTGCCACAGCGTCGCCCAGCCCAGGCTGCGCAGCCCGCTCCTCAGCGAAGCCAGCCTCAGCTCCGCGCCGCCGGCCAGGGCGATGAGGGACAGCGCGAGCTGGTTGACCGGCGCGAGGTCCTCCACCGCATCATGGTCGACCATTCCCAGGACGTACGGGCCGGTGGCGATGCCGGCGAGCAAATAGCCAGTGAGGTGCGGCAGCCCCACCAGCTCCAGCAGGTTGGCCAGCACCGTACCGCCCATCAGCAGGATGCCCACCGAGGCGATGGTGCCGGCGCCGGCGCCGAAGGCGGGAAACAGCCGGCGCCCCGCCACCAGAAGCCCGAGCAGCACGAGGACCACGACCGCCTCGAGCAGGCGCTCGCCGAGCGGCCGCGGCGCGTGCCCGGCCCCACTCATGACGTGGCCCCGAGGGCCGCTTCGCTCGCCGACTCGGCCGGCGCCTCGTGCAGCTCGCCCGCCCGTCCAAGCGCGTAGCGAAGGCTGGCCGGGCCGACGAGTTCCCCCACCACAATGCTCAGCGTCGACGCAGCGAGGACGACCGCGCCCACCACCCCCGGGAAGGCGAGGGCGAAGGACAGGCCGACCGCGACGCTGAGCGCACCGGACGACACCAGGCCCGCGCCAAGGCCCGGCCCGGCCGGGCGGGCCTCGCGCCAGGCAGCCCACAGGCCCACCCCGGCGAGCAGCTTCAGCAGCAGGCGCATCGCCACGGCTGCTGCCGCCAACCAAGGGATGAGCCCGTCGATGGACGTCATGGCCCCGGCCAGAAACAGCACCGGCAACAGGAGGAAGCGCTCCGAGATGGCACGGCGTCGGACGCGCCCCCGATGCCGCCTCGGGGTGGCCAGCCCGAGCCCGAGGCCAAAAGGCACGGCCAGCAGCGACAGCCCGAGCCGCACCGACAGGCCGATGGCGATGAAGGCGACGCCCAGCAGCACCCCACGGAAGACGTTGAGGCGGAAGGTGCGGCCGAGCATCATTGCGGCAGCCAGGCCGAGCAGCCACCCCAGGACCGGCTGCGCCACGGCGCCGGCGGCCACTGGCAGCGTGCCAAACGCAGTGCGCAACGGCTGCAGCGCGACGGCCACCGCGCCAAGTGCCACCGGGACGAGGTCATCTCCGGCGGCGACGTCTGTCAGCCGGTCGAAGAGGGGGCCCCGGGCACCGTAGCGCTGTGAGGCCCAGCGGAAGACGGAGCGCGTCGTCTCGGAGAGCGCGGCCGCGGTGCCCAGCACCAGCGCCCAGCGCTCGCCGCTGGAGAGGGACATCGGGGCCAGCTGCGGCAACCAGGCCAGCCCGAGCCAGAGGGCGCCCCCCACGCCGGTGGCGCAGAACAGGGCCACGCCGACGCCCCACAGGGCGCTGGGCAGACGCACCCGCCGGCCCAGCACCCGGCCGAAGACGGCTCCCGCATCCATGGCGAGCCACCCCACCCCCACCTGGGCCAGGGGCGTGAAGAGTTCCAGGCTGTCCGCGGAGACAAGGTCCAGCACTGCCGGACCTGCCACGAAGCCGAGCAGCACCACACCGGCGCCGGAGGCCAATCCCCGTGCCGGCGCCTTCGGGCCACCCACCACGAAACCGCCCAGGTAGGAAGCGACCAGCAGCAGTCCGAGGAAGGCGAGCGCCGTCACCGGGCCGCACCTGCCTCGCCCAGCGCCGCCAGGCGGACACCGGCGTCCTGAAGTGACTTTGCCACCCGCTGGCCAACGTCCCCGTAGCCGGAGGTGACGCGGTAGCACGCGCCATGGGCGTCAAGCGCACGCAACTCCACCCTCCCGCCCGAGGCGTGCGAGCCGGCAGCCTCCACCAGCAGGGACTGGACACGCGCCTGGTCCTCATCGCTGCCCACGGTGACGTCCAGGGTGTTGAGCGCCGCCGGACCGAGGACGCGCGTCGGTTGAAACAGCGACAGAAGGTGCGGCACCCGCACCGGCCGTCCCTCGGCGTCCTCCAGCACCACGGAGAGGAGGTCGACCTCCTTCACCGTCCCTACCTTGCCCCCCACCTCAGCCACCTCACCCACCCGCAGACCCCGGCCGTAGACGATGGGCAGCCCTGCCACCACCGCCGCGAAGAGGGGCGCACAGGCGAAGGCCAGGCCGATGAGGAGGGCCTGCGCCAGCCCCTGGAAGGGACCCGCGCCGTCGCTGATGACGGGCCCGGCAAACACCACCGCCAGGATGAGCAACGCCCCCTGCAGCAGCATGCTGGTCGGTCGCGCCAAGTCCGCGGGCACCCAGGCCAGGTGCGTCTCCCCGCGGGAGACGCTGCCGAAGAAAAGCTGCACGCCGCGCAGGATGAGGAAGAGCAGGACGCCGAGGACGGCCAGCGCGAGCAGCTGCGGCACCGCCCCCACCACCCGGGCCAGCACCCGCCCGAGCGGCTCGAGCAGCATCCCGGTGATGCGGTCGCCGGTGGGGCGCGTCGCTTCGAAAAGATGCAGGACGGTGTAAAGCCACACGTAGGCCAGCACCACCTGCAGTGCTCGCTTGCTGAAGCGCAAGACGACACGCAGGCCGCCGCGCACCGCGCTCTCGCTGGCCAGTTCCACGTTGCCGAGCCGCACCGCGGACGCCCCGCGCGGCCGCGCGTCGAGCCAGCGCTCGACCGCCCCTTCCAGGTCCGCCAGCTGGCGGATGAGGAGAAAGGCAATGAGCCCAAAGAAGACGGCCAAGGAGATGCGCAGCACCAGGTTTTGCAGGCCCTGCCGACGCGCCTCGAGGCCCAGGGCGTGCTCGAGGGTGGCCTTCGCCGCCGCAGCGTACACGTGCAGGTTGGCGTCACCCGCGGCGGCGGCGTCCTCGGGAGCCAGCTGCAGGATGGGGACCGCCCCGACGAAGAGGGTGGCCCGGTCGGCAGCTTCCTCGACGTGCACCAGCTTCGGCCCCGGCGCCTCCAGCGCCGAGGCCAGGGCCTGCGTGGCTGCTCGCGCGCGCGCCTCGGCCGACTGCCCACCCACGCCGACGCGGAGGACGAGTAGGCGGCTGTCCCGCAGCCGGACGTAGGCCTCGTCGGCCGGGGAACCGGCCACCGGAGGCTCGGCCGCCCAGCCGGCACCGGAGGGGAGAAGCAACAGGCCGCTGGTGACGGCCAGCAGGCGGAGGGGGCCGATGGCCCGGCGCAGGCGCATGGGGGGGCGGAGAGCGTCACCCTGGCCCTTGGGCAAGGTCAAGGAAGGCTTGCGGGCAAAGTGCGCTTGGGGCGGCGGCGGCGGCGCCGGGGCCAGCTGTGCGTCAGTGGACGAAGATGCTCTTCGGCACCATGCAGTGGACACCCTTTCGGATGTCCACCACCTGGCTGACCCGGCAGTCGGCGGCCAGAGCCGTCAGGGCGTAGGCCTCGTAGCGGTCGAGCCCCTTGGCCTGGACGAGGAAGTCCACCGTCTCGGCCACGGCAATCACCATTGCCTTGTCCAGGCTCTCGTCGAAGCCCACCTGGATGTAGTGGGTGGGCGTTTCGATGCGCGGCCAGGTCAGCTTCAGGTCCTTGCGGACAATCGGCTGAATCTCGATGTTTTCGAAGGAGCACTCGAGCGCGGTGAGGTTCACCTCGCCGTTGCCCTGCGCGCAATGCGAGTCCCCGGTCCAGATGAGCCCTCCCTTGAGGAAGACGGGGAGGAAGATGGTGCTCCCGGCCGTCAATTCATTGATGTCCATGTTCGAGCCATTCTTCCAGGGCCGCAGCGAGCTCACCGGAGCGAGTGGGTCCTTGGCCCCGCCCTTGCGCGGCGAGGGGTCGTCCGGGTCGATGCCCACCGCCAGCGTGCCGGGGAAGGGCCGCAGCGGAATGACAATCCCGGGCTTGAAGACGAATTGGTTCTTCTTCAAGTCGAGGTCGAAGTACTGCACGTGTCCCTCGGGGAATTCCGGTGCCAGGGCGCCGATGGTGGGGAAGTCCTTGCCAGGGAGGTTGAAGTTGGTGCCCAACTTCTTCGGGACAATCTTCAGGATGCGGATTTCCAGGACGTCGCCGGGCTCGGCACCCTCTACGTAGATGGGACCGGTGAGGGAGTGCGGGCCGCCACCAGGGTTCGCCTTGCGCAGAGCCACGAGTTGCTCCATCGACGTCCCTTTTTGAATCTGGTCCTTGGCGTGCATCAGCGTCTCGATGGAGACGATGTCGCCCGAGGCGATGGTGAGCTTGGGCGGCTCCTTCGGGTCGAGCCAGCCCCACTGCACCGACTCCGGCGTGGCCTTGAGGATGTAATGCTTGGGGGCTTGGCCGGGGCCTTCTTCGCCGGCGGCTCCTGGGCCCAGGCGGCTCCGCAGAAAAGAACGCCCACCACCGCCCCCACCACACGACGACGCGTCTGGACCACCCGCATGAACCCTCCTCGCATCTCTGCTCGGCCCCCGCCCCCCTCTGGCAGGCG
>CAVXCY010000014.1:0-71018 GCA_963760425.1 uncultured delta proteobacterium
GCGGTGCGCTTAGAGCAGTCCGCCGGGCACGCCGCCCTGTCCGTGACGGATGATGGGCAAGGCATTACCGCGGAGTTTCTTCCCCACGTCTTCGAGCGGTTTCGCCAAGCGGACTCCACCGCCACGCGCTCCACCGGGGGCTCGGCCTCGGGCTGTCCATCGTCCGGCACCTGGTGGAGTTGCATGGCGGCACCGTCGCTGCGTCCAGCGGCGGGCCTGGCCAGGGCGCCACGTTCACGGTTCGGCTGGCCCTCCAGGCCGAGGCCGCGCGGCCCCCAGCCCCCTCGCTGGCCGGGGTGGCGGGTGCTGGTGGTGGACGACGAGGCAGAGCTTGCGGGAGCTGTTGTCCACCGCGCTGGGCCAGCAGCACGCCCTGGTCAGCTGTGCTGCCAGCGCTGCCGAGGCGCTGGACGTCCTCGTCCGCGAGCAGCCGCACGTGCTGGTGGCCGACGTGGCCATGCCGGGGGAGAGCGGCTACCAGCTGCTGGCGCGCGTCCGCAGCCTGCCCCCGGACGAGGGGGGCGGACGCCGGCGGTGGCGCTGAGCGCGCAGTCCGGCCCCGGCGACCGGCAGCGGGCGCTACGCGCGGGCTTCCAGGTGTACGTCTGCAAGCCGGTGGAGACGGCCGAGTTGGTTAGTGTGCTGGCCGAGCTGGTCGCCTCCGCCACCACCTGGAAGGCGCGGGTGGGGGTAGGCACCGCCCCCGGCCTGGCGTGAGTCGCCCGGGCCCCCGTGCGTCGGCGCCCTTTGCGGCGCCTCGCGGCTGTCCCCAGGCGTCAGGCCACCTGCGTACGCTTGTTCCTGTGGGTGACGCGAGGACTTCTCCTCGACACGCGTTTGTGCCCGGTTCCATTCCCGCCTTGCGTGCGAAAGCTTCGCCGCCGGTTCCCTCCGGCACGGACGCGGAGCGCGCCCCAACCCTGACGCAGCCCGGCCGGGAACCGGCCTTCGACCGCGTCGCCCGCCTGGCCGCCCGGGCCGTCCGGACGCCGGTGGCCTTCCTCGTCCTGCTGGACGACGACGGCGCCACCATCCGCGGGTCGGCGCAGCCACTCGCCGCCGGGTGGTCCGTCCCCCCGGGCGCCGTCGACGCCGTGGTGCGCGCGCAGGAGGTCGCCATGGCGCCCCTGGTGCCACCGCTGGCGGCCGCGGACGCGACACTGTCGCCCGCCTGGGCGGGTGTGCCGGTGCGCGACCGGAGCGGCCGGGTGCTGGGCGCGCTTTTGGCCGTCGACCGGGCACCGCGCGCCTGGACGGCGGAGGACGTGCAAGCACTGCAGGACGCCGCGCACACCTTGCTGTTGGACTTCGACGCACGCGCTGCCGCAGCCGTCCTCGCGCTGGACGCCGCCGGGCCCCGTCCGGGCCTACACCCGGCGGGCATCCCCGAGGCGCTGGCCCACGCCGTGCGCACCGAGCGCTCCCATCTCACCACGCTGCTGGACGCCTTGGCCGACGGGGTGCTCCTCGTCAGCGAGGAGGGCAACGTCTCGGATTGCAACAAGGCGTTCCTCGGCCTCTTCGGACTGCTCACGTCGCACTCGCTGTTGGGGCTACCGAGCCGCGCCGCCTCCGCCATCTTCCGGGAACAGTTTCTCGAACCAGACCGCTTCGAAGGACGCGCCCAGGAACTCGAGGAGGCCCGGACCGCCACCTTCCGAGAGATGCTGCCACTCGCCGACGGGCGCGCTCTGGAGCGGGACTACGCCCCGGCGCCGGCCTCGGCCGGCCGCTCGGGCAACTGTGGATTTACCGCGACGTCACCGAGCGGGCAAACCGGCGCGCAGCTCGCTCGGCCAGCAGCGCAACAGCGGTTCGCTCAGCCACGTCGATGAGCTCACCGGCCTGCACAACCGTCGCGGCTTCGTCCACCTGGCCCGGGCACAGCTGGACGCGCGCGTGGGGCCCAGCGCGCGATGCTCGTCATCTTCGCCGACCTCGACGGGCTGAAGCAGATTAACGACCGCCTCGGCCACCAAGCCGGCGACCGGGCCCTTTTCGAGTTCGCCACCCTGTTGCGCGCCACCTTCCGGGAGCGGGACCTGGTGGCGGGCTGGGCGGGGATGAATTCGTCGTCCTCGTCACCGACGCCGCCGGCGGGGGCGCGCAGAGCTGCGTGGCCCGCCTCGAGAGCCGCGTCGCGCAGCACAACGGCCGGGGGCGGCGAGACTTCACCATCGCCTTCTCGACCGGCGTCTCCACCTTCGACCCGGCCCAGCCCGAGCCGCTGGAAGCTCCTCAGCCAGGCCGACGCGCGCATGTACGCCGAGAAGCGTCGCCGGAAGGACGAGGCCCGGGCCCTCTAGCGCCCTCCCCCCGCCCCAGGGCTTCAGCCGCCGCGCCAGCCGCCGCAGCACGAAGGGCAGGATGCCTCGTTTTTGAAGTAGTCGAGCTCGTTGGGCGTGTCGATGCCGGGCGGTGACGGTGAAGCGGCGGACAGCGCGGTCCGCCTTGACTTCCACCGTCAGCTCTTTTTCCGGGACTCAGGCCCTCGGCGACGCCGGCGACGCTGACGTCTCCTGGCCGGTGAGGCCGAGCGTCCCGGCGTCCTCCTCCGCCTCGACACTGGAGTGGTAGCACCGCCCATCCCCACCAGGTTGCTGCGGTGGATGCGCTCGAAACTCTTGGCGATGACGGCCCGCACGCCGAGCAGCTGGCGTGCCCTTGGCCGCCCAGTCGCGCGAGCTGCCGGTGCCGTACTCCAGCGCCGGCCAGAACCAGCAGCGGCGTCTTCTCCTTGGCGTACAGCATCGCCGCGTCGTAGATGCTCATCTTCTCGCGGCTGGGCAGGTGCACCGTCACTCCGCCCTCGGTTCCCGGGGCCAGTAGGTTGCGCAGGCGGATGTTCGCGAAGGTGCCGCGCACCATCACCTCGTGGTTGCCGCGACGGGCCCCGTAGCTGTTGAAGTCCTTCGCCTCGACGCCCTGCTCCATCAGGTAGCGCGCCGCCGGGCCTTCTTGGCGATGTTGCCGGCCGGACTGATGTGGTCGGTGGTGACGGAATCCCCCAGGACCGCCAGCACGCGGGCGCCCTGGATGTCGGTCAGCGGAGCGGGCTCGCTCCGCCAGCTTCTCGAAGAAGGGCGGCTTGCGGACGTAGGTGCTCTTCGGGTCCCAGTGGAAGGTCTCGGCACGCTTGACCTCGAGCGAGCGCCAGTGGGCGTCCCCCTCCAGCGCCGCGCGTACTGCTCGCGGAACTGCTCCGGCTTGACGAAGCGGGACACGGCGTCGCGGATCTCCTCGTCGGTGGGCCACACCTCGCGCAGGTACACCGGGTGGCCGTTGCGGTCGACGGCCAGCGGCTCCTTGGTGAGGTCCACGGCGACGGTGCCGGCCAGGGCGTAGGCCACCACCAGCGGCGGACTGGCCAGGAAATTCATCCGCACGTGCGGGTTGATGCGGCCTTCGAAGTTGCGGTTGCCCGACAGCACCGAGGCCACCACCAGGTCCGCCGACGTCACCGCCTCGGCGATGTGCTCGGGCAGCGGACCGGAGTTCCCGATGCAGGTGGTGCACCCGTAGCCCACCAGGTGGAAGCCCAGTGCCTCCAGGTAGGGAAGCACCCCGGCCGCCTGCAGGTAGTCCATCACCACCTTGCTTCCCGGAGCGAGGGACGTCTTCACCCAGGGCTTGCTGGTAAGGCCGCGCTCCACGGCGCGCTTGGCCAGCAGTCCGGCGCCGAGCAGCACAGCCGGGTTGCTGGTGTTGGTGCAGCTGGTGATGGCGGCGATGACCACCGCGCCGTGGCCCAGGTCATAGCGGACGCCGCGGTCAGCCACCGGCGCGCTGGCCGCCGCGCGCTCGGCGGGCGAGCGGGCCGGCGCCTTCTTCTCACCGGTGGCAGGCCCGTCGTCGTCCTGGGCCGGGGCAGCGGCCAGCATCTCGCCGAGCGAGGTCTGGTAGGTGCCCTTCATCGACCGCAAAGGCACGCGGTCCTGGGGCCGCTTCGGACCGGCCAGGGACGGCTCCACCGTCGCCAGGTCCAGGGCGAGGGTGTCGGAGAACAGCGGTTCCGGCGTCTCCGCGGTGTGGAAGAGGCCCTGCGCCCGGCAGTACGCCTCGACCTGCGCCAGGTGCGCCGGCGAGCGTCCGGTGAAGCGCAGGTAGGCGCAGCGTCTGGGCGTCCACCGGGAAGAAGCCGATGGTGGCCCCGTACTCGGGCGCCATGTTGGCGATGGTGGCGCGGTCGGGTAGGGACAGCGCGGCCATGCCCGGGCCGAAGAACTCGACGAACTTCCCGACCACGCCCTTCTTGCGCAGCATCTGCGTGACGGTGAGCACCAGGTCGGTGGCGGTCGCGCCGGCGGGCAAGCGCCCGGTCAGCCGGAACCCGACCACCTGGGGGATGAGCATGGTGATGCGGCTGTCCGAGGAGCGCGGCCTCCGCTTCGATGCCACCCACGCCCCAGCCCACCACGCCGAGCGCGTTCACCATGGTGGTGTGCGAGTCGGTGCCCACCAGCGTGTCCGGGTAGAGGGCCTGGCCATCCGCGGGAATACCACCTGGGCCAGGTATTCGCAGGTTCACCTGGTGGCAGATGCCGGTGTCCGGCGGCACGACGCGGAAGTTGTGGAAGGCCTCCTGGCCCCAGCGGAGGAAGGCGTACCGCTCGCGGTTGCGGTCGAACTCGAGCTCGGCGTTGGCTGCGAAGGCGGTACTGCGCCCGAATTGGTCGACCACCACCGAGTGGTCGATGACCAGGTCCGCCGGGTTGCGCGGGTTGATCTTCTTCGCGTCGCCGCCGAGCGCCGCCAGCGCCTCGCGCATCGCCGCCAGGTCGACCACCGCGGGGACGCCGGTGAAGTCCTGCAGCAGCACACGCGCCACGTGGAAGGAGATTTCGGTCTCCGGAGCGCCTTGGCGTCCCAGGCCGCCATTTTCTCCACGTGCTCGCGGCGCACCACGCGGCCGTCCTCGTGGCGAAGCAGGTTTTCCAGGAGCACCTTCAGGGAGAAGGGCAGCCGCGCCACCGCCGGGTGGCTCTTCGCCAGCTCGGACAGCCGGAACACTGGTGGGGCGTCCCTTGGACTTCCAGGGTGCCTTTTGTGTGGAAGGAGTCGGTGGACATGGGCTGTTCCCTCGTGCGCGTCCGTAGCGGTATGCCCGGCGCCCGCGCCCGGCGCGACACGCGCCTTCCGCATCACCCGAATGCGTCCGGCGGGGGGTCGCGCCTACTTGGAGGGGACCGAGGGGCTGTCGGAGGGCGGCCGCGAGGCGGGCAGGGGCTTCACCGTCCCATAGGCGCCCTGGACCTCCTTCACGCTGCCGGTGCCGAGGTCGACCACCAAGTCCACCGGTGGCCCGCCCGTGGGGCCGGGCCCGAAACGCAGCAGCCACAGGTTGCCCGGCATTTCCTGCGCCCCGAGGAAGACGCGGTCCGGTAGCTCGCTGCTGTAGATGTAGTCCGAGCCGAGATGCATGGCGTCGTCGAAGCCCGCCACGGTGATGACGTCCTGGGGCGGCGCGGGCGGGATGGCGGAGGCCGGGTGCTGCGGTCATTGGCCACGCACGCACCCACGAGCACGCTGCACAGTAGCCAACCCCGGCTCGCGCCCATGAACCTGCTCCCTCGACGGCGAATCTAACACGCCCCGTCCGCCCCGGGGGGCCCCGGCGCCCCGGGCCTCACCCGGCGAGGGCCTGCTCGGCGGCGCGCGCCACCGCGGCCCGCGCCCAGGCCGGCTCGACCACCTCGGCCTCCCCGCCAAAGGACAGCACCCACTGCGTCAGCCAACGCTCGGCATCCCCGGCCACGCGAACCTCCACGCCCCCGTCAGCCAGCTCCCGCACTTCCGAGCCGAAGCGCTCGCGCAGGTAGGGAGCGGCCACCGCGGAGAAGCGCACCCGCACCTCGCCCCGTTCGGCCGGGTCCGGGACGTGCGACGGCGCGGCCACGCGAGGCGGAAACTTGCGGCCGCTCACCACCAGGTGGGCCATCCGGTCGACCCGGAACAGTCGCTGGTCGGTGCGGCCCGCGTCCCACGCGCTGAGGTACCACTGGCCCCGGTGGCTGAAGAGCTCGAGGGGCTCCACCCGGCGCGCTTCCACCGCGTCCCGCACCTTGCCGGCATAGTCGAAGGTGAGCTCGGAGCGCTCGGCGATGGCGCGCGCAATCTCTCCGAGGTCCGCCGAGCCAGTGGTGCGCATGTCCACCGTGCGCTCCAGGGCGTGGTAGCGCAGCCGGGCCGTCGCCGGCAGCACCTTCTCCAGCTTGGCCAGCGCCGTGGCCAGGGCCCCACCGGCGGCCGGACGGAGCAGCTCACCGGCCGCGGCGAGCGCGGCCGCCTCCGCCGGGGTAAGGCGCGGGGGCTTGGTGAAGCGCTGGTCGAGCTCCACCGTCACCTTGTCGTTCTCGACGTGCAGGTCGATGAAGTCGTCCGGTTGGAAGGGCGGTCGGCCCACCAGGGTGAGCAAGTCGAGGTCCCGCAGGAGCTCCTCGCGCGAGAGCCCGAGCGCCCGGGCGAGCGCATCCACCCCAATGCCCGGGTTGCGGGACACGTAGGGCACTACCAGGAGGAGGCGGCGGAGCCGCTCGTGGACGTCGCTCACGCTGCTCCCCTGTGCCGGGCACGCACCGCTTGGGCCATTTCACGAATCCGGGCCACCGCTGCCTCGGGGCCGAGCACCTGGATGTCGGGCGACAGCGCCAACAGGTGGCGCAGCAGCGGGTCGAGGTTGGTGACGGTGAGGGTCGCGGTGGTGCGGCCCCCCTCGCGGGTGACCCGCGCCTCGGGAAAGTGCGCCTCGGCCCGGTCGGCTAGCCCCCCGGTCAACCGCAGCGTCACCTCGGTGGGCCGCTCGATGCGAAACTGCCATGGCGCGTGCGGGACGTGGTCGTCGAGACGGAAGTCGGCAGGCACCTGGAAGTCGGCCGTTCGGGGCTTGCTCGTGTTCATCTTCAGGTCCCGGATGCGGTGCACGTGAAATGTCCGCAGCGCCTGGCGCTCGTGGCAGAAGCCGACCAGCGACCAGATGCCGCGCCGGAGCGCCAAGCCGTAGGGGTCCACCGTCCGCTGCGTCGGCCGTGGAGAGCGCGGCGAGGCATACACCAGCGTCACCGACTTGCGCGTGCTGGCGGCTGTCCACAGGGCCTCGAGGTGCTGCGGCACGTGCCGGGCCTCACGCACTGCCCCCAGCTCCATCCGGACCCGCGGTGCCGGGAGGTCCGGGTCGGCGAAGAAGGCGATTTTGCGAAGGGCGTGTTGCAAGTCCTGTCGCCCAGGAAACGCTCCGGAGGCGAGCGCGGCCGAGCCGGCCGCGTACAGCACGGCCATCTCCTCGGGGGTGAAGCCCACGTCCGGCAAGTAGTAGGCGTCCCGGTCCAACAGGTAGCCGTCCTTGCGGTCCTCGTCCCCTTGGACGTAGGTGAGGGGAATGCCGAGTTCCAGGAGCTCCGCCTTGTCGCGCTCGAATTTGCGCTCGGTGGCCTCGTCCGTGCCGGCGCCGTAGTCCTCCGGGAAGGCCTCCTTCAGCTCCGCCCAGGAGACCGGCTCCTGCGCGTCGAGCAGCAGGGCCACCAAGTCGAGGAGTCGTTCGGTGCGGTCCATCGGGGAGCGGCCCGGGAGAATGGAGACCCGCGCGCCGGGCCGTCAAGGCGTGCCTTCAGTGCTAGCTTCTTCCAGGCCCACCCCAAGCTTCTGCTGTGAGTCCCTCCATGACCTTCACCCTGGTGCTGCTGCTGCTCGCCCAAGGCAACCAGAACATCCACGACTGGTTGGAGGGTGCCGAAATCGGTGACCGCGAGCAGGCGATGACCTTCAGCTCCACCGGGCACTACCGGGCCGAGCGCCGCGACGCGGCCGGGCAGACACTGGCCCGCGGTAGCTGGAAGCTGGCCGGCAGCACCCTCAGCGTGACGGTGAGCAGCTGCAAGGGGCCGCACTGCAAAACCTTCGGCAAAAGCTTCCGCGCCGAGGTGGCGGTGGTGGGAGAGCGTGCGCTCACCGTGGACCCGACGCCGGCCGACGTGCCCTTCGCGCGCGGCAGCTACTACTGCCACCACCAGGGCTGCGAACGGCGCGTCGGCGTGCGGGTGGTGGCGCACACGGCGCCCGCCGCGGCCGTCCAGGCGGTGACCGAGCGTCTGATTGAACGCAACGTCGGACGTAACACCACCGTCGTCTGGTCGACCCCGGGGGTGGGCGCGGCAGTCGAGACCTCCTCGGTGCAGTACTGTCCGAGCGGCGGGGAGATGGCCCAGCAGGGCGCGCTGACGACGGTGACGGACCTCGCCGGGCTGGACTGGCTGGGCCCGCTGCAGCCCACGGCCGGCACCGGGGATTGCCTGTGGGACGTCCAGGTGACGGTGGGGGACGCGGCCGCCCGTCCGCGGCCGGCACCATGAGGCCCTTGGCCGCGCGCGTGCGCGCGCTGCCCCCCACCATCTTTTCCGAGTTCAGCGCGCTGGCGGTCCGCACCGGCGCCGTCAACCTGGGACAGGGCTTTCCCGACTTCGACGGCCCGGAGGAGGTGCGCGAGGCGGCGGTGCGTGCATTGCGCGATGGCATTAACCAGTACGCCCAAGGCGCAGGAAGCCCCAACCTGCGGCGGGCCATTGCCGAGCACGCCGAGCGCTTCCACCACCAGCGCGTCGACCCGGACAACGACGTCACCGTCACCGCCGGGGCCACCGAGGCCCTCTTCGACGCACTGCTCGGGTTACTCGACCCCGGGGATGAGGCCATCCTATTTGAGCCATTTTACGACTCCTACGCCGCGGCGGTGGGGATGGCCGGCGCCACGGTGCGGCCGGTACGACTGCGTCCTCCCGACGCCGCGCACGCCACGTGGTGGTACGACGCAGCGGAACTGGAAGGTGCCTTCGGCCCAAGGACGCGGGTGGTGGTGGTGAATTCCCCGCACAACCCGACCGGGAAAGTCTTTTCGCGCGCCGAGTTGGAGGCCATCGCCGCCCTCTGCCTCCGCCACGACGCCGTGGCCCTCACCGACGAGGTGTATGAACATTTGGTGTACCCGCCGGCGGCCCATCTCCGGCTCGCCACCCTGCCTGGCATGGCCGAGCGAACACTCACCGTCAGCAGCGGCGGGAAAAGCTTCAGCTACACCGGCTGGAAGGTGGGCTGGGCCATCGGCCCGCCGCCGCTGCGCGCGGCGGTGGCCCAGGCGCACCAGTACGTCACCTTCGCCGTCGCTGCCCCGTTGCAGGAGGCCATCGCCGTCGCGCTGCGGCTACCGGACACCTACTTCCAGACGCTGGTGCAGGCCTATGCCGCCCGGCGTGACCGACTGGACGAGAGTCTGCGCGAGGCCGGCCTTCTGCCCTGGGCCGCCCAAGGGGCCTATTTCCTGTGCGCGGAGGTGAGTCGCTTCGGCCACTCCAGCGACGACGCCTTTTGCCGGTGGCTGACGGCCGAGGTGGGAGTGGCCGCCATTCCCCTGTCTGCCTTCTACGCGCGGCCGGACCTCGCGCCCCAGGTGGCCCGCTTCGCCTTCTGCAAGACGGACCCCGTCCTCGACGAGGCGGCACGGCGGCTGGGACGCCTCGGCCCGCCGGCTGCGCCCTAAGGGCGGCCGGCGTCGTGGGGACGGACGAGCGCCGGGTGCGCCGAGGCGCTACATTGCCCTGGCAAGGCCCGCGCCCGCTGCGGGGAGCCTAAGGGAGACAGACCCGCCTGAACGACATCGCCGGCAATACCCTCGGGCTCAAGCCCAGCGAGCTGCAGCGCCTGCGTAACACCTACCGTCGCCGCGTCTCCGCCCACGAGATTGTCAGCGCCGAGCTGGCCCGCCACCTCACGGAAATCTCGCGCGAGACCCACCGCCAGGTCGGTGTCCTGTTGAACCGCAAGGGCGAGGTGGAGCAGGTAGTGGTGGGGGACGCGCAGAAGCTGGAACTTCCGGACATCGGCCGGGCCCGTGCCGGGCAGGTCCGTCTGCGCGGCCTGCGCCTGGTCCACACCCACCTCAAGTCCGAGCCGCTCACCCGCGACGACCTCACCGACTTGGCGCTGTTGCGCCTGGACCTGGTGGCCGCGGTGGGCGTGCTGGAGGACGGCCTGCCGGGCGTCCTGCACTGGGCGCATCTGGTTCCCGCCAACGGCGACGGCACCTACTGGCAGACGGACACCCTGCCGGACGTCCACGGAGAACAACCGGACCTGGCCTCCACTCTGACGGCGCTGGAGGACGAGCTGGCCCGCGGCGCCCCGGTCCGGGCGGTGGGCGGCCGGGAACGGGCCATCCTCGTTGCCGTCTGCATCGACGGCGACCGCGCCGCCGCGGAGGCCTCTCTGCGCGAGCTGCGGAGAGCTGGCCCGCACCGCCGGGGTGGAGGTGCTCGACTCCATCCTCCAGGTCCGCCGGCAGCCGGACCCGCGGTACCTGGTGGGCAAGGGAAAGCTCCAGGAACTGGTGCTGCGCTCGATGCAGCTGGTGGCGGATGTCATCGTCTTCGACCGAGACCTCAGCCCGTCGCAGAGCCGGCACATCGCCGAGGAGACCAGCCTGAAGGTGCTCGACCGCACCCAGCTGATCCTGGACATCTTCGCCCAGCGCGCGCAGAGCGCCGACGGCAAGCTGCAGGTGGAGCTGGCCCAGCTCAAGTACCTGCTGCCCCGCCTCAGCCAGCGGGACGACTCGCTGTCGCGACTGGCCGGCGGCATCGGCGGCCGCGGACCGGGCGAGACCAAGCTGGAGATCGACCGGCGCCGGGTGCGCGACCGCATCGCACACCTGGAGCCGGCGCATCGAGCCAGCTCTCCAGCGAGCGCCAGGTCCGGCGTGGCCGCCGCAGCGGCGCGCGAGCTGCCCGTCATCTCCATCGTCGGCTACACCAACGCCGGCAAGTCCACCCTGCTCAACGCCCTCACCGACAGCGCGGTGCTGGTGGAGGACAAGCTGTTCGCCACGCTCGACCCCACCAGCCGCCGCCTGCGCTTCCCGCGAGGAGCGCGAGGTCATCATCACCGACACGGTGGGCTTCATCCGCGACCTGCCGAAGGACTTGCTGGCGCGCCTTTCGCGCCACGCTGGAGGAGCTGGACGACGCCGACCTGCTGCTGCACGTGGTGGACGCCGCCGACCCAGCGCGCGACGCCCAGGTGGCGGCCGTGGAACGCATTCTCGAGTCGCTGCAGCTGCAGGACACTCCGCGCCTGTTGGTGTGGAACAAGGCGGACCGTCTCCCCGCCGAGGACCTCGCCCTGCTGCTGCGCAGCCGGGGCGGCGTGGCGGTGAGCGCCCTGCAGCGCCAGGGGCTGGACGCCCTGCTGCTGAAGGCAGACCGCACGCTGTTTGCCGAGGGCTCCGTCCACCCGCTGGGGACCGTCCATGGCGAGCTTGCGCCGCGGCCCGGGCTGGCGCGGCTGCCACCCGTGGCGTGACACGCCTTAGAAGTAGAGGGACGCCGAAGCGTAGACGGCGATGGGGTTTCCGGGTGTGAAGGTGATGCCCGTCACGGGCGTCTTCTGGTTATAGGGGGCCTCGCTCACCTGGTAGGTGGTGGCGAACTGCGCCTCGCGGTAGGCGCTGTCGAGAAGGTTTTGGATGGAGAGCCCCACCTCGACGAAGCGCCAGCGGTAGGCGCCGTAGACGTCCATGACGAAGTACCCTTGCGCGTACAGGGTGCGGTCCGGCGTCGCTGGCCGCGCGCCCAGCCAGCGGGCGCCGAGGCGCGCTCGAAAGCCATCGAAGCCAGCCGGATGGAAGACGCTGAGGCCCGCTTGCCCGACGAACGTCGGCGCCAGGGCCACGGCATTCCCATTGCCGACGTCCGTCGTGTAGACGGCGTGGGCCCAGGAGATGTCGAGGTCCGCCCACAGCCAGCTGAGAATCTGGTAGCGCGCCTCGAAGTCCAACCCGTAACGCCGGGTCGAGCCGGCCTCCTGCGTGCTTCCGGAATCGGCGTTGAAGACGAATTCGGACTGCAGGTAGAGGAACCACAGGGCGCCGGCCAGGTCGAGTCGCCCATCCAGCAGCGACAGGCGTGTCCCGAGCTCCGCTCCCCAGGCCCGCGGCAGCGCCCCGACGCCGTTGCTGTACACAATCGCCCGCGCGTCGTTGCTGTGAAAGCCGCCCCCGGCGTCCAGGTAGAGGTCCCACACCGGCAGGGGCGTGAAGACGGCCTGCAGCTTGGGGTTGACGATGGCCTTCTGGACGACGCCGGTGCCTTGGTTGGGGTTACTGCCCGGCGGCGGGTTGGGGTTGTAGGGAAGCAGGTTGGTGACGTTCCACTCGAAGAGGTCCGCGCGCACGCCGAGCAGCACCCGGGCCCAGCGGGTGAAGCGGACGTCCTCCTGGGCGAAGGCAGCCAAGTCCGACTGGAAAATGTCCGAGTTGTCACAAGGGTTGGCCACGGCTGGAATGTCCACACCGTCGACGGTGCTGGCGGGAGTGCAGTCGGCCAGCCGCACACGCTTCTGGACGTGCCACAGGCCGACGTTCATCGAGTCCAGCCGGGCCTGGGCGCCCAGCGTCGTCACGGTGCGTACCTCGCCGGCGTCGATGCGCTTCCGGTACAGGGCGTTGAAGCCGGTGTAGACGCGGCTGTCGTCCTGCTCAATCTCGTCGAACTGCGCCGGGTCGACCAACTGGAAGGTGAAGTCATTGAAGAGGCGCAGCACGTAGCGCACGACGTAGGCCGTCAGCAGAATTTGGTCCGCCGGGCTGGGACGGCTCTCGAGCGAGAGCACCAGCATCTGCCGCTGGGTCTGGCCGCCCTCGGTGGGGTCGATGGAGCCGAAGCGGTTGAGCTGCCCGGAGTCGACGAAGAGGGCCGGGATTTGTCCGCTCGCACTCCACTGCGAACCGTAGGCCGTGGCCAGAATGCTGATGCGTGTCGTCGGCGACACGTTGAAGGTCGACTTGAAGAAGAGGTTGTAGCGGAGCAACCCCTCCGGCGAGAGGAACGGCCCGTTGGTCCCGTCCATCTCCGCGGCGAACCACGTCGCTGAGTCCTTTCCGAACGGACTCGCCACGCCGAGGACCCGCCAGGTGTCGAAGGAGCCGTACTCGCCCGTCACCGAGCTCTCGCCGAAGCTGCGTCTGGTGAGGAGATTCACCGCGCCGGCCGTGTCGAAGTCACCCGTCTCGACGAAGTAAGGGCCCTTCGTCACCTGCACCCGGTCGACCGTCTCCGGGATGAGGAAGTGCAGGTCCGCGAAGCCCTGCCCGTGCCCGTTGCTGGGAAGGTTGATGGGGACGCCGTCGATGTACAGCGCCACGTCGGTCCCGTGGTCCGCGTCGAAGCCGCGCAGAAACAGCTGGTCGGCCTTCCCGCCCCCCTGGTGCTGGGCGATGACCAGGCCGGGGACCACCCGCAGGATGTCCTCGGGCGTGGGGTAGAAGCGCAGCTCGAGGTCCCGTTCCCGGATGGTGTCCGCGGAGGCGGCCGTGGTCGGAGCGGGTGCCTCCACCCGCGTCTCGAAGACGGACTTCTCGGACTCTGGGCGAGGCACGGCGGGAGCCTGGGGGAGGGCTTCACCGGGCGGCTGGGGCATCTCGGCCGGCAGCGCAGACGGGCCCGCGGCCGGCACTCCGGAGGAGACGGAGGAGGGCTCTTGCGGCGGCAGCGCCTGCGCGCGCGCGTGGACGCCCGCGAGCAGAAGGGCGAGCGCAAGGCCCGTCCGGACAGACGAAGGCATGGAAGTCCCAAAAGGGGGATGGCGAGGGGAGTGGCGGACGACGCTCGAGGCGACCGTCAACCCTTAGGGAGCGCCCGGCACGGCCGGCCGCCACCACCGCGCCAGCACGGGCGCATGCCAGCCCGGCGCGGCCGGCATCCACACGCGGTGCAGGAGGACCGCCACCGCCAGGCACACCACCGCCGCCGAGACGGCCAGCTGCAGGTGCTCGGGTGCACCGGGCGCGTGACGGTGGGCGGGCGCCGCATCGCCCCGGCTGGGCGGCGCGGGGTGCCCGCTCCCGGTGTGCTGCAGCCAGCCCCGTTCGGCGCTGTCGCGTACCACGGGTTCCCCGTGGGCCAGCACCGCATGGGCCAGCGGCCCGAGCCCCAGGCCCCAGCACAACAGCAGAAGTGCCATGGGCGCTGCCCGCTGGCGACGCTCTCGCTCAGACGAAGCCAGCATGGACGTGACCCCGGCGTAACCCATGGCCCTTGAGGCCGCATTACGCAGACCCCCTCCCGCTGGATGCAAACAAAAAAAGGCGCCCCGGGTGCCGCACGGTTGCGTCCAGGAGCGCGTCACCTTGCGTACAGTGGCTGGCCATGCTGCCCACCGTCCGCGCTCGACGCGCCGCCCGTCGTACCGGAACGGCCTTGTTCGCCCTGGCGGTGCTACTGCGCGGGCCCGAGGCCGACGGCCACCTGACGCGCGTCTCGACAAGCGAATGGACGCTGGAGGAGGGCGCCGCCACCGCCGAGCTGCAGTTCTTCCAAGGTGACTTCGTCGGCCTGGTTCCCCCGGGACTCGCCGAGGCCGACATCGCCGCCCGGGTGCTCTCGCTGGTGTCAGACACGGCGTCCGTCCAGACACGCCGCGGCCCATGTTCGCTTCTGTCCCACACCGTGGCCCCGAGCGGGGACGGCTGGACCATCCGCGCGCGCTGGCGTTGCCCCGGAGGCTCGGAGCACTGGTGGGTGAAGCTGGGTGTGCTGGAACTGTTGCCGGCGGGGCACACGCACCTGGCCCGGGTGACGACGGCGGACGGCGAGGTGGTCGAGCGCATTGCCCGGAACTCAAGTCCCACCTTCGAGGTCGACGTCAACCCGTCCGTCTGGGCGGCCTCCTGGCGCTTCCTGCGCCTGGGCGTCGAGCACATCTTCACCGGGTATGACCACCTCGCCTTCCTGCTCGCCCTCTTGCTGCTCGGCGGGAAATTCCTGGACCTGGTGAAAATCGTCACCAGCTTCACCATCGCTCACTCGCTGACGCTGGCGCTCGCTGCCCTGGGAATTGTCCATCCGCCCGTTCGGTGGGTGGAGGCGCTCATCGCGACGAGCATCGTCGCGGTCGCGGCGGAAAACCTCTGGGCCCTGCGCGGCGGACCGGGGAGTGGGGCGCGGGTCGCCAGCGCCCTTCGGCACCGCTGGCGCGTCACCTTCGTCTTCGGGCTGGTGCACGGGTTTGGTTTTGCCAGCGCGTTGCAGGCGCTGGGGCTGCCGCGGTCCGCCCTGGTGGCGGGCCTTTTGTCCTTCAACCTGGGCGTCGAGGTAGGCCAGGTCACCGTGGTCGCGCTGGCCTTCCCGGTCCTCTCCTGGCTGCGGAGCTTGCATCACTTCGTGCCCCGGGGCCCGCGCCTCCTCTCCGCGGCCATCGCCGCCTTCGGCCTGGTGCTTCTGGTCTTGCGCCTGGCCTGAAGCACCCGGGCGCCGGGGGATGCACCACCCGTCTCCCCGGGTCCCCTCGGGCCCAGACGGCCCCAGCCCAACCTTCAGCCCGCGGCCTCCCTGCCGGCAGGCGGCGGGCCCTCACCGTCAGACCCGGGCCGTTCACCTTCGGTGAATGCATCCAGCGGCGCGTGGCGACCGTACGAGTCGAGCGCGGTCGATTTCCACGCAGGCAGACACTCGGGAGGAAGTCCATGACTCTGAAGACACTCGGGCGGGCGGTGCTTGCCGTCGCCCTGTTCGCAGCGCCGCGGGCGCTGGCCGCCGACCACCAGGACGGGCCTGCCGCGACGGCCGACCCGTCGGCAGACATCACCGACGTCTTTGCCTGGATGAGCTCGGACGCGTCGAAGGTGAATCTGGTGATGGACGTCTACCCCGCCGCCACCACCACCTCGCAGTTTTCCAACTCGGTGCAGTACGTGTTCCACACCTCCAGCCGAGCGAGCTTCGGCGCGACGGTGGCCGCCTCGGTCAACGTCATCTGCACCTTTGACACCTCCCAGAAAATCAGCTGCTGGGCAGGCAGCGAGTACGTGACGGGCGACGCGAGCTCCACCGGCGGAATCGCCAGCACCAGCGGCAAGCTCAAGGTGTTCGCCGGGCTGCGCGACGACCCCTTCTATTTCAACCTGGCCGGCTTCAAGAACACCGCAGCCACGGTGACCTCTGCCAAAGGCGCCTTGAGCTTCGACACCAACGGCTGTCCACTGCTGGACGGGCCGACCTCGGCCCTGCTGGTGAACCAGCTGCAGACCGCCCCCGACGGCGGCGTGGCCCAGGACCACTTCCTGGGCCTGAACGTTCTCTCCCTCGTCGTTCAACTCGACAAGTCCATCCTCACCGCGGGCGGGCCGCTGGTGAGCGTGTGGGCAGCCACCCACGTCTCACCGTGAGGAACCGCACCATGAACCACACTCGGACCACCCTCCTCGGCATCCTCATGCTCGCCGCCTGCAGCAGCTCCACCACGCCCAGCAACCCACCCGCCCCGACCCTCGGCACGCGCATCGCCGACCGGATGGGACGGGCGGCGGTGAACACCGCCCTCACCAACCCGTTCGACACCGTCGCTGGCAGCTCCCCCAATGCCGTGAAGGACGCCTACAACTCCGTCGCCGACCCGACCATGTGGAGCTCGATGTTCAAGGGGAATATCAAGTCGAACCTGGCCATCCTGGACGGCCTGGACGCCAACTGCGGCAATCAGTTCATCGCCGACGCGACAACGCCCCGCTACGACACGCTGGCCGGTGTCCTGGTCGACGACCAGCTGTACCTCAACACCGCCAGCGGGACCTGCCAGGTGTACCTCGGCGTCGAGGCCAACGCCGTCAACGCCATCCCCAACTCCGACTGTGGTGGCCGGACGCCCTTGGAAAACACCATCGACGAGACCTACTCGCTGCTGGCGATTGGCAAGCCGAGCGGCGTCACCAACGGCATCACCTCCGACTCCGACCACACAGCCACTCTGTCCGTCTTTCCCTTCCTGCAGTCGCCCAACTGAAAAGCGTGGAGACGGCCGGGGCCAGGACGCTGCTGGTGTGCCTGCTGGCCCTGGCCGGATGCCGGAGTTCCGCTCCGGCGCCGGGTGAACTGGGGGACGCCCTAAGGACGACGGAAGGCGTCCTTGCCACATCCAACCTCGACGCGCTCATCGCCGGACGCGAGGCACTCGTCGGCCGGGACTCCCGCTTTGCCTCGGAGCGGCTGGTGCTGGTCGACTTGCTCCAGACGCGCGGACAGCTGTTGGGGCGACTGCGGGACTATGACCGCGCCGAGGAAGTGGCCGAGGCCGCCGTGGCCTTCGCCCCACAGCTGCCCGAGTCCTGGCTGGCCCGGGCGAGCAACCGCCTGGCGCTCCACCGCTTCGCCGACGCCTTGCAGGACGTCGAGGAGGCCAGACGCCGGGGCGCCGAGCCGGACGCGCTCGAGGCCCTGGCGGCGTCCGCGCTTCTCGCCCAAGGGAGGACGGACGAGGCGCTTGCCCTGCGGCGGCACGTCGTCCAGCGCTGGGCAAGCACCTCCAACCTGAGTGCCCTCGCCGTGGCTGAGGTGGCGGCCGGGGACCTCCCCCAGGCCAATGCGCACCTGGACGCAGCGGTGCGCGCCTACCATGACGTGGCACCCTTTCCTCTGGCCTTCATCGACTTCCAGCGCGGGCTGATTGCCGAGGAGGCGGGGGCTCTCGAACGGGCGAGCGCCCGGTACCAGGCGGTGCTGCGCCGTCTGCCGGGTCACGTCCAAGCGGCCGCCCACCTCGCCGCCCTGGAACTCGCGCGTGGCCGCGCCGACGGCGCCGCCCGGGTGCTTTCCCCATTGGAATCGTCGGACGAGCCGGAGGTGATGGCGCTTCGGGCCGACGTCCTGGAGCGACAGGCCCATCCAGAAGAGGCGGAAGTGCTGCGCGGGCGCGTCGACGCGCGGTACCGGTCGCTCGTCGCGCACCACCCGGAGGCCTTTGCCGACCACGCGGCGCGCTTCCTGTTGACGCGAGATGTGCCGCAGGCGCTTGCGCTGGCCCGCCGCAACCTGGCGGTGCGGGCGACGCCAGCGGCCTACGACTTGGCGCTTTCGGCGGCCCGGGCAGCCGCCAACGCCCCGCTGCGCTGTCAGCTCGCGCAGCAGGCGCAAGCCCTGCCGCACCCGACGGCTCGCCTGCAGGCGCTGGTCAGCGACGGCTTTCTGGCTTGCCCGCCCCATGCGCTTCCCGTGCTGGCAGGCATCCCGTCTCGCTGAAGTCCCTGGCAACGGCAGCCCTTCGGGGGAAGAACCCGCAGCCGGCGAGACGTCCCCCCCGGTGCGGGTGACGTCAGACACCGGGCAGTCTGGTTTCGCCGCTACGACGCGCTGCGCTAACCACTCGCCATGCTTGCGAGCCCTTCCAGCGGGGGGCTACAAGTCCGCCTCGGTCGAAGTTCCCGCTCACCGGACATCGGTTCCTCGCGCGGGTTTGTCTGGTCGTCCCGTTGTCGTCTGCGGTCTTGCGGGGTCCTGCCTTTTGCGCGATGCGCCAGGCGGCCTCCCCAAGGAGAGCGAACGTGACTTGGACGCAGGTCTATAACCCCCTCGGCAACTTGTATGTCTCGGCGCTGGTGGCGGCCATTCCCGTCGTCGTTCTGCTGGGCGCCCTCGCCTTCTTTCACGTGAAGGCACATGTGGCGGCCCTGCTCGGGCCTGGCGGCAGCACTCTTCGTGGCGCTCTTCGTCTACAAGATGCCGGCGTCGATGGGGTTCGCCGCAGCCTTCAATGGAGCACTCTTCGGCCTGCTGCCCATCGGGTGGATCGTCCTCAACGCCATTTTCGTCTACGACATCGCGTCAAGCCGGGGAAATTCGAGACGTCAAGGAGACCATCGCGGGCTGGCCAGTGACCGACGCATTCAGATTCTGCTGATCGGATTTTCCTTTGGCGCTTTCATCGAAGGAGCCGCCGGATTTGGCACCCCAGTTGCCATCTGCGCCGCGATGCTCATCGGCCTCGGCTTCCGGCCGCTGGCGGCAGCCGGGTTGGCATTCATCGGGAACACGGCGCCGGTCGCGTTCGGCGCTCTCGGCACGCCGGTCACGACGCTGGCCACGGTGACGGCGCTCCCGGTGGGCTTCTGAGCGCGATGGTTGGATCGACAACTACCGTTCTTCTCGCTGATTGTGCCCGTTCTGGCTGGTGTGGGCGATGGCCGGGCCGCGGGAATGGTCGAGGTGTGGCCGGCTTGCCTGGTGGCCGGAGCTCTTCTTCGCAGTTCCGCAGTTCATCGTGAGCAACTTCCACGGGCCGGCGCTGGTCGACATCATCGCCTCAGCCGTCAGCATCTTCGCGGTCTACGTCCTGTTGAAGTTCTGGCAGCCGAAGAAGGTGTGGCGCTTCGAGGGTGAGCACGACGGCCTCGGTGGGTCTCAAGACACACTCGCGGTCGAGGCCTGGAAGGCATGGATGCCGTGGATTGATTCTGTCGCGCTCGTCGTCGTCTGGGGAACGACGATGATGAAGACCCTGCTGAACAAGCTTCGGTGGAATCTTCGCCGTGTGTTCCAGAACGCCTGGTCTGCACAACCTGGTCCTGAAAGCGCCTCCGCTTGGCCCCCAAGCCGACGCCCGAGGCGGCGGTCTACGTCTTCAACTACCTGTCGGCGACCGGGAACGGCACTCCTTTTGACGGGCATCATCTCCGGGCTGCTCCTCGGCCTCAGCCTTGGAAACTGTTCGCCGTCTATTTCAAGACGCTCGACCGGGTGAAGTTGTCGCTCTTGACCATCGTGGCAATGCTGGCACTGGGCTTCGTCACCCGTTACTCAGGTTCGGACTCCACCATGGGCCTCGCCTTCGCCAGCACGGGCCACCTGTTCCCCTTCTTCGCCGCGATGCTCGGCTGGCTGGGCGTCGCGCTGACCGGAAGTGATACTTCCTCCAACGTCCTCTTCGGCAACCTGCAGAAGGTGACTGCCCAGCAGCTCGGCCTCAACCCCATCCTGACCGCAGCGTCCAACAGCTCCGGCGGCGTGATGGGCAAGATGATTGATGCGCAGAGCATCGTCGTCGCCGGTGTGGCGACCGGGCAACAAGGTGAGGAAGGCACCATCCTCCGCTATGTCTTCTTCCACTCGCTGGCGTTGGCGGTGTTGGTGGGCATCCTGGTGTACCTCCAGGCCTACACTTTCCCGGGCATGATTCCGCCGTACAACCCCTAGGTTTCGCCATGTCGCTGCAGGTTTTGACCGCCGCTCCCGAGGGCACCGAGAAGGTGCTCAGCCGCGAAGCGCTCGCCTTCGTCGAGTCGCTGCACCGGCAGTTCAACCCCACGCGCGAGCAGCTCCTCGCCCGACGCACGGAGCGTCAGAAGCTGTTCGACGCCGGGACAACCCCGGACTTCCTCCCCGAGACGAAGGCCATTCGCGGCGGGGACTGGAAGGTGGCGCATGCCCCGGCCGACCTGCAGAAGCGCCGCGTCGAAATCACCGGCCCGGCTGAACGCAAGATGATGATCAACGCACTCAACTCCGGTGCGTCGGTCTTCATGGCCGACTTCGAGGATTCGCTGTCCCCCTCCTGGCGCAACATCGTTCAGGGTCAGCAGGCCTGCAGCGACGCCATCCGGCGCACGCTCACCTTCACCAGCCCAGAGGGCAAGTCCTACGCACTCGCGGACAAGACGGCGACGCTCCTCGTCCGGCCCCGCGGCTGGCACCTTCCCGGAGAAGCACGTCACCGTCGACGGCAAGCCCATCAGCGCAAGCCTGTTCGACTTCGGGCTGTACTTCTTCCACAACGCCCGTGCCCTGCTCGACCGTCACAGCGGCCCGTACTTCTACTTGCCGAAGATGGAGAGCCATCTCGAGGCGCGCCTGTGGAACGACGTCTTCCGCGCTGCCCAGGACGCGTTGAAGATTCCTCAGGGAACGATTCGCGCGACGGTGCTCATCGAGACTCTACCGGCGGCCTTCGAGATGGAGGAAATCCTCTATGAGTTGCGAGAGCACGCCAGTGGCCTGAACGCTGGACGCTGGGACTACATGTTCTCCTTCATCAAGAAGTTCCGGAACCGCAAGGACAAGCTGCTCCCCGACCGCGTCCAGGTGGCGATGACAGTCCCGTTCCTGCGTGCCTATACGGAGCTGCTGGTGAAGAGCTGCCACACTCACGGCGCGCATGCGATGGGCGGAATGTCCCCCTTCATCCCCAACCGGAAGAATCCCGAGGTCAACGACAAGGCGCTGGCCAAGGTCCGAGAGGACAAGCTGCGGGAAGTCAATGACGGCTTCGACGGGACCTGGGTGGCGCACCCGGATCTCGTGCCGGTGGCAATGGAAGTCTTTGACCAGGTGCTGGGCGACCGGCCCCACCAGAAGGAGAAGAGCCGCGCCGAGGTTCGGGTGACGGCAGCCCAGCTCGTCGACCCGGCCGTCCCCGGCGGGAAAATCACGGAGGCCGGCTTCCGCCTCAACGTGGAGGTGGCGCTGCAGTACCTCAACCAGTGGCTCCTGGAGAATGGCGCGGCGGCCATCCACAACCTCATGGAGGACGCGGCGACCGCGGAAATCTCCCGTGCCCAACTCTGGCAGTGGATTCGTCACGGCGCCTCGCTGGCCGATGGCCGGCCAGCGACGCGGGCCCTGTACCAAACCGTTCGCAGCGAGGAGCTGGAGAAGCTGGGTGGGCCGGGAACGGCGCGTTACGGCGATGCGGCAGCGCTGCTGGACGCGATGGTGCTGTCCGAGCAGTTTCCCGACTTCCTCACCCTGCCGGCCTACGCGCTGCTCGACTAGGCGCGGAGCTCCTTCCGTGTCGGCCCCCTCCGCTGTCTCGCCCGCCGTCCCGACGCCCGCCCGTCCGGTGAGCGCCTGGGTGCTGGCCCAGCTCGGGTCCATCGTCGGCCCCCAACACGTGCTGTCTGACCGCGGCGCGCTGCGCACCTACGCGAGCGATGCGCTGGCCACTTTCGCCGTCGAGCCGGGGGTGGTGGTGCTGCCGGACTCGACTGCGGAGGTGGCCGAGGTGGTGAAGGTGGCCCGGTCGGCCGGCCTTCCCGTCGTTCCCCGGGGCTCGGGAACTGGGCTGTCCGGCGGTGCGCTTCCCGTCCCGGGCTGCGTCCTGGTCGGTCTGTCACGGATGAAGCGGATTCTCGAAGTGGACCTGGCCAATCGCTGGATGCGGGTCGAGCCGGGCGTCATCAACCTCGACGTGAGCAAGCGGATTGCGCCGGACGGCTACTACTACGCGCCCGACCCCTCGTCCCAGAGCGTCTGCAGCATCGGCGGCAACCTGGCCGAGAATTCGGGCGGCGCGCATTGCTTGAAGTACGGCTTCACCGTCAACCACGTGCTGGCGGCACGGCTGGTGACGTTCGACGGGACGGTGGTGGACCTCGGCTCGGCCGTGCCAGACACGCCCGGTTTCGACGTCCTGGGCGTCCTGGTGGGCAGCGAGGGTCTCGTCGGCATCGTCACCGAGGTGACGTTGCGCATCCTGCGGAAGCCCGAGGCCACCCGCACCTTCTTCGCCACCTTCCCCTCCACCACCGAAGCCGGGCATTGTGTGTCGGAAATCATCGGCTCGGGCATCCTTCCGGCAGCCATCGAGATGATGGACCGGCTGGCCATCGAGGCGGCCAAGGCGGCCACCGGCCTGGACTGGCCCGACGTCGGCGCGGCGCTGCTCATGGACGTGGACGGTCCACTGGCCGAGGCCGAGCACACCTCCCAGAAGGCGGTCGAGCTGGCGCGCCGAACCGGCGCGCTCGAGGTCCGTGTTCCCGAAGGACGAAAACGAACGGCTCCTCATGTGGAAGGGGCGCAAGAGCGCCTTTGCAGCCGTCGGACGTATCAGCCCGAACTACTCGTCCAGGACGGCGTCATTCCCCGCACCGCCATCGCGGAGGTGCTCGCCGAAATCAGCCGCCTGTCGCAGAAGGACGGGCTTCGCGTGGCCAACGTCTTCCACGCCGGGGATGGCAATCTTCACCCGCTGGTCCTCTTCGACGCCAAGCGGCCGGGCGAGGAGCAGCGCGCCGAGGCGCTGGCCGGGAGAGATTCTGCGCATCTGCCTGCGCCACGGCGGCTCCATCACCGGCGAGCACGGGGTGGGCGCGGACAAGGCGCCCTACCTGGCGGAGATGTTCAGCGAGGCCGACCTGGACACCATGGCCCGGGTCCGGTGCGCGTTCGACCCCGAGCAACGCTTCAATCCGGGGAAAGTCTTCCCGACGCCGAGGCTCTGTGGGGACCGGCCCGGCATCTACTCCCCGCACCCGGCGGAACTGTCCGGTCTGGCGGAGCGCGTCTGATGGCGGTGCTGGCGTTTCCCGGGACTCCGGCCGACGCCATTCTGGGCGTCCTGCCAACGCGCGTCTTCCGCCCGGCGTCCCTGGACGAGGCCGAGGAGGCGGTCCGCGAGAGCGCGCGCGACGGGTTCCGCCTGGCCTTCGTCGGGGGAGGCACCGAGCTGGACCTCGGCGCACCCCCGTCGGCGCTGGACGCGGTGCTGTACACGACGGGTCTGGGCACGGGTGCTGGAGTACGCGCCGCTCGACCAGATTGTCACCGTGGAAGCGGGCGTGCCCCTGGCGGCGCTGCAGGCACGGCTGCGAGGCCGAGCAGCAGTTGCTGGCGCTCGACCCGCCCTGGGCCGAGCGCGCCAGCGTGGGCGGCGTGGTGGCCACCAATGCCTTCGGCCCGCGCCGGACCCGCTACGGAGCCGTGCGCGACCTCATCATCGGGGTCACCGTGGTGCGCGCCGACGGGACACGCGCCAAGGGCGGCGGAAAAGTCGTCAAGAACGTCGCCGGCTTCGACCTCCCCAAGCTGATGGTCGGCTCGCTTGGCAGCCTGGGTCTCATCGGGACGGTGACGTTTCGTCTTCACCCGCTCGCCGAAACCTCCAGCACCGTCCTGTTTCCGCAAGTGACGCCGGTGGCCGCCGGCCGCCTCGTCCAGGAGATGTACGCGGGCGCAACTGGAAGCGGGTGCGGTGGCGGCGCTGTGGACCGACCGGGGCGTGGAGGTGGGCTGCCGCTTCGAAGGATTCGAGGCCGGGGTGCGACAGCAGCGCCATCGGCTGTCGTCCATCGCCCAGACGCTGCAGATGCCGGCGGAGGTGCTCGACGGGTCCTCGGCGGACGACTTCTGGAGAAGGCACACCGCGGCGCGCGAGGCGCCGGCCAGCCTGCGTGCGAAGATTGCCAGCCAGCCGGCCGAATCGCCCCAGGAAGTGCAGAGGCGTGGGCCATCTTGCGCGAAGCGCTGCAGGCGCCGCGGGCCGTCCTCTACCCGACGCTCGGCCTGGGTTTCGTCGCCGGTGACGTGCCGGACGCGGGCGCGCTGACCCTGGCCGTTGCCCGGGCACGCGCGGCGCTCGCGCTGCACGGAGGGCACCTCGTCCTGCACGCCGCTCCCGCCCAGGTGCGAGCACACACCGATGTGTGGGGACCCGCTCCCGCAGGCGACCGTCCTCTTCCGACGGGTGAAGGATGCCCTCGACCCGGAGCACCGCCTGGCGGTCGGGCGGCTGGTGGGAGGGCTCTAAAGGCCATGGCGCGACGCGAGTTGCTGGATGATTGCGTTCACTGCGGCTTCTGCCTCCCGCATTGCCCCACCTACCAGTCGTGGGCCGAGGAGATGGACAGCCCCCGTGGCCGGATTGACCTCATGAAGGGGCTCCGCGACGGGAAGGTGGCCCTCACCGAGGAGGTGGTGGGCTACTTCGACCGCTGTCTCGGCTGCTTGGCGTGCGTGACTGCCTGCCCCTCGGGCGTCAAGTACGGAACGCTCATCGAGCAGACGCGAGCGCGCGTCGAGGCCTCCCACGTCCGGGGCGTGGCCGACCGGGCTTTCCGGGAGTTGGTCTTCTCCCTGTTCCCGCACCCGGTGCGTCTCCGGGCGATGCTGCTGCCCGTCTGGGCTCTACGTCGCCAGCGGGCTGCAGAGCCTCATCCGGGCGAGTGGCCTGCTGCGGCTGCTCCCGGCACGCCTGCAGCAGCTGGAGGCGATGCTTCCTGCGGTGCGCTGGGCGCACCTGCAGGCGAGGCTTCCGACGCGTGGTCCCGGCCCAGGACCCGAAGCGTGCGACGGTGGGCTTGGTGGCCGGCTGCGTGCAGCGCGTCTTCTTCCCGTCTGTGAACGACGCCACTCTCCGCGTCCTGAGCGCCGAGGGCTGCGAGGTCCGCGTGCCTGCCGGCCAGGGGTGCTGCGGGGCACTTGTCGTTACACACCGGACGCGCCGTGGAGGGCCTGGCCTTCGCCCGCGCCCTCATCGAGCGATTCGAGGGTTCCGGCGTCGACACCATCATCATCAACTCCGCGGGTTGTGGAAGCACGCTGAAGGAATACGGCCATCTTCTCGCCGGAGACCCGGCCTGGGCGGACCGAGCGCGTGCCTTCAGCGCCAAGGTACGCGATGTGAACGAGTTTCTGGCGGGCCTCGCGCCGCGCGCCGTTCGCCACCCGGTCCACGCCCGGGTGGCCTACCATGACGCGTGCCACCTGGCGCACGCCCAGGGCATTCGCGGCCGCCGCGCGAGTTGCTTCGTGCCATCCCCGGCGTGCAGCTGGTGGAGGTCCCCGACGGCGACACCTGCTGCGGCAGCGCCGGGACGTACAACCTGATGGAGCCGGAGAGTGCGGCCGAAGTCGGCCAGCGCAAGGTGGCAGCCGTCCTCAGCACCCGGTGCGACCTGTTGGCGAGCGCCAACCCGGGCTGCACGCTTGCAAATCCAGAAGTTGCTGCGGGACCAGGGGATGCGGCTGCGCGCGGCGCACCCCATCGAAATCCTCGACGTCTCGCTGCGCGGTGCCGAACTCGACGTGGGATGAGGCGGCCCCACGGCGCCGGCCCTCACTGGACGGTGCAGGGCCCGCCGTCTCCGGGCCCAACGCACGTCGCGCATCCCCCGTCCAGCGCCGGGGCAAGCACGTTAACCAGGCAGGTGGTGAGCTGGTTGGTCCCGTGAGTTGCGTTCCGTTGTAGTCGGCCGAGTACGTCAGCGTCGAGGTCCCGCCGTCGGCGGTGTTGAACGGCGACAGGGTGGCCGTGCCGCCGGTCGCGTCGGAGCCACCAAAACTGCACGCGCTGTCCGTCTGGACGACTGAGGAGAAGGCGATGAGCGCCGGGGGGGTCGGGCTCGTCGACGACGAGAGGTCCAGGATGTTGTACGTGCCGGCCGTCAACGGCGCGAAGTGCCCCTTCGAGTCGAGCTGCTCGAAGATGATGAGCAAGTAGCTGGTGTTACCAATCTCCACCGGCTGCAGCCCACTCTGAAGCGCGGGGCAATTGCCAACGGCGCTCGAGAGCAGGACGTAGCCCACGGTTGCGTCGTCCGGCTCGAGCACCAGGAGGCTCTCGGCGATGGTGAAGCTCAGTGCGCCTTGGCTGGTGCCGCTCGAGCAGGCGAACAGGGCCCCGCTGGTGATGGCCAACATGGCGACTTTGCCCATCCGCATGCCTGGGCCCTTCCGGTTGGCAGGCAAAGCGGTCAAGGCTGTCCCGGAAAGAGACACGTCCCGGCGTCGAGCGCCGAGGGCGCGTTGGCCGGAATGACGCAGGTGGTGAGGGGGTAGCTCCCGTTGAATCGCTGCAGGCCGAACACCACGGTGTAGCTGGCGAGGGAGGGTCCGGAATCCGGGGCGAAGGGCTGAATCGTCAGCGTACCGCTGTTGCCACCGGTCGAGCTGTTGGCACAAGTGTCGTTGGTCTCGTACTCGACCACCGCCGCGTAAAGGCCGGCGTCGGCTGGGTTGGTGGCCCCAGGCATGATGATGGTGTAGGTGCCAGCCGTCAGTGGGAGGGCCGTGTCGGGGGGCTGCAGCGCCTCCAAGAAAAACGTCAGGAAGTCGGTGCTCCCGATTTGGAGGAAGTCCGCTCCCTCTTGAAACAGCGGGCAGTTCCCAGCGGTGCTGCCCAAGACGACCGTGCCGAGGGTGTTGTCCGACGCGCTCACCAGCAGCAGGCTCTCCACGATGTTGAAGCCCAGCTGGGAATCAGAGACTGTTGGACTGCTGCAAGCGGCGACCGCCACCGCGAAAAGCGCGAGCGCTCCCACCGTCCACAAAGTCCGTCGCATTCGTTGCACCTCGGTTGCGCAGTGAATTGGAATTCAGACGCTTTGCGCGTGTTCGCGCGCGTCCACGGTGATGGCCTCGGTGAAGGCCCGGTCTGCCGGACGCTCCACCGTCACCGGAGCCGCCGAACCCCGGATTCTCCGGCTGAAAAGACTGAGGCTGGGATCGAAGATGAAGCGCAGCCACAGCCGGGTCCAGCTCCGGTGGGAATACAGCGGCTCGTACAACTCGGGGGCCATCGCCTTGAGCTTCGGGAGCCGCGACCAGGGCACCATCATCAGGTCGTGGTGCTCGTTGTGGTAGCCGACGTTGAAGGCGATGTGGTTGAGCGGCCCGTAGTACGAAAACGTCTCCTGGTCGCCAGGCGCGGTGAGGTAGTGCTCCTGAATCCACCGTGCGCCCAAGGGGTGAAGCCCGATGGCGAAGACGCTCGAAAGGAAAAGGAAGAGGAGGGCACGCCAGCCGAACGCCGCGTAGATGGCGGCGCTGAACGCGAGGTTGGAAACCAGGTTGGCCACGTACCAGCCGTCCCAGATTTTGATGCGCTTCAGCCGCGGGACGCGCGCCGCCTGCCACGCGAAGAAGGTGAGCAGCCAGAGGGCCTTGCGCACGGTGCCGTTGCCGATGACCCGGGCCTCGAAGGGCGTGGAAAGGTCGGCGTCCAGGTCCGGGTCGCCCTGAAAGCGGTGATGCAGCAGGTGGTATTTCCGGAAGGGAATGGCGGCCGGGAAGATGAGCGGGAGGCCGGCAAAAATCTGCAGGATGGCGTTGTCACGCGCCCGTACGAAGACGAGGTTGTGGGTGCTGTCATGAATCAGTACCCACAGGCCATGGACCACGAAGGCCCCGCCGAGCCAGGCGGCGGCGACGAGCAGCCACACCGGCTGGGCCCGCAGCGCCCAGGCGGCCGCCACCTGGGTTGCCACCAGCACCAACACCCAGAAGGCAGTCGACGGCTCGCGCCCAAACAGGGTGCGCACTTCCGGGTGGTTCCGCAGAAGCGTCCGGGTGCGCTCCAGGTGCGGCTCCGGGTAGCTGACTCGGTCGAAGGAAAGGGGGGAATGGGCCATCATCGAGGGGTGCCTATACGCGAAAAGTCATCAAAAAACAGGTCCCGGGCCGTGCCGGCGGAAGGGTGCGGCATGGCAGCAGAAAGGCCAGGGACTTCAGGCAACTAGAGGCCCGCAAGGAATTCGCGGCCCCGGTGGAGGGCCCTCCCGGGGGGCCCCGGCCTGGTACGGCTGCTTGCTCGTCAGCTCTCCGCTTTGGGGGCCCGCGTCATCAACTCCACCACGGCGCGCTTCGGGTCCTTGCCCTCGTACATGATGGCGTACACCTGCGCGCAGATGGGGAGCTCGACCCCGGTCTTCTCGGAGAGGTCCCGTGCGCTCTTCGCGGTCTTGACCCCCTCCGCCACCTGGTTCATCTCGCCGAGGATGTCCTTCAGCGGTCGGCCGCGTCCCAGCTCGACACCGACCCGGCGGTTTCTGGAGAGGTCTCCAGTGCAGGTGAGCACCAGGTCCCCCATCCCGGACAGCCCGGCCAGGGTGATGGGGTTCGCGCCCTGCCGGACGGCGATGCGCGTAATCTCCGCCAGCCCGCGGGTGATGAGCGCGGCCCGGGCGTTGTGCCCGAAGCCCAGGCCATCCGAGATGCCGGCCGCGATGGCGATGCAGTTCTTGAGCGCCCCGCCCATCTCCACTCCCACCACGTCGGTCGACGTGTAGGCCCGGAAGCTCTCCGTCTGAAGCGTCTTCTGCACGCGCAAGGCAACCTTGTCCCAGCGGCTGGCGATGGTCACCACCGTCGGCATGCGCTGCGCGAGCTCCTTGGCAAAGGACGGCCCGGAGAGGATGGCCAGGTAGGGGTGGACGTCCTCGGGCAGGCAGTCCTCGAGCAGCTGGGTCATCGTCATCAGCGAACCGTTCTCGATGCCCTTGCTCACGCAGACGATGGGCACGTGCTGTGGAATCCACGGCAGCGTCCGGTTCATCACCTCGCGGGTGGCCTGGCTGGGAATGGCGAGCACCACCAGCTCGGCACCGTCCAGCGCCTCGGAGAGCTCGCCCGTCGCCCGGACGCGCTCGCTCAGCGGGATGCCGGGGAGGTAGCCCGGGTTTTCGTGCCGCGTGTTGATGGCGGCGACGGCGTCCGCATCCCGGCCCCACACCCGGACTTGGGCGCAGTTGATGGCCAGGGTGTTGGCCAGCGCCGTTCCGAAGGAGCCCGACCCGAGCACCGCCGCACGCATCCGTGGCCCTCCTTGAAGTCCCCCCGGGGGGCCTGCAGGGGGACCCGCCAGGGTCAGCGTATCCCGGACGCAGCGCAGCCGGACAGAGGGCGGTCCCCCCCCCCGGGGCTGGGCCTTGCACTGGAGGGACGGGCCGGTGAAAACACTGGTAAGCCCGTGCCGTCGCCAACCTATGACTTGCTGAGTTTCCGCCGGACCTTCGCCTTGCTGATGGTCCTGGTGGCCCTGCCCTCCGCCGGCCTGACCGGTCTGGGGGTGGTGGCCATCCTGAACGAGCGGGCGGCGGTCGAGCAGCGCCTCGGCGCGGTGTGGCGCAGCCGCCTGGAGTTGCTCGCCGTCCGGCTCCGGCAGGCGCTGGAAGCCTCTTCCGTGACCGCCGGCCCGGATGGCACCCTCCAGGTGCATGCGCCCTCCGGGCAAGACCTGGCCGGCGACGGGTTCCAGCTGCAGGGGGATACCGTGCACGCCGCCAGTGGCGAGTTGGCTGCGGCACTGACCCCCCTGCGCAGCCAGCTCGCATTCCTTCCGAGCCGGCCGTCCTTCCTCTCCGTCACCGGGCCGGAGCGCCCCTTCCTCATCGTCGCCGAGCGGACCGCGTCCGGCGTGGTGGGCGCCCGCCTCGACGAGGGAGCGCTCGATGCTCTGCTGGACGATGCCGGACGCGAGCTGCTCAGCAAGGACGAGGCGGTGCACTTCGAGCTGGTCCCGCTGAAGCGGGAGGGGCCATCGCCAGGCTTGGTCGGCCGCCTCATCTCCGGCGTCGCCACGGCCCGCACGGCGCTCGCCCCCACCCCGGTGGCCAGCCGGCCGCTGTCAGCTCCGTTCCAGGAATTCCAGATTCAGGTGGTGCCTGAGTCCGGCGACCCGGTGGCGGCGGCATCGACGCGAAACCGCCTCGTCTACGGGCTGCTGCTCGCCATCTTCTACGTCACCTTCGTGGTGGGGGTGGTCTACACGGCGCGCGCGCTCTACCTGCACGCCCAGCTGTCGCGGCTCAAGACGGACTTCGTGAGCCTGGTGAGTCACGAGCTGAGGACCCCGCTGACGTCCATCCGCATGTTCATCGACACGCTGGCGCTGGGCCGGGTGAAGGATGAACGACAGATTCAGGAGGTGCTGGGCGTCCTCAAGCGCGAGACGGAGCGGCTGTCGGGGATGATTGAGGCGGTCCTCGACTGGTCCCGGCTGGAGAGCGGCCGGAAGGGCTTCAGGAAGGAGCGGCTGGACGTCCGGCAGGTGGTGGATGCTTCCCTGGAGGCTTTCCGCGCACAGAGGTTGGAGGCGACGGTGGCGCTGTCGGCCGAGGTGCCCGAGGGTCTGCCTGCCATCGAGGGCGACCGCGAGGCGCTGGCCGGGGCGCTCTTGAATCTTCTGCACAACGCCTACAAGTACAGCGGGGCGGACAAGCGCATCGCGCTGCGAGCGCACGGCGAGAAGAACGGCGTGGCCATCGAGGTGGAGGACCACGGGGTGGGCATCCCCAAGCGGGACCGCAAGCGCGTCTTCGACCGCTTCTACCGGGTGGACAACCTCCTCACGCGGGACACCGAGGGCTCGGGTCTCGGTCTGTCCATCTCGCGCCGCATCGCCGAAGCACATGGCGGTTCGCTGACACTGGTGAGCGAGCTGGGCCGCGGTAGCACCTTCACCCTGCACCTCCCCACGGCGCGCGCATGACCTCCGAAGCCGGCCGCATCCTGGTCGTCGAAGACGACCTCTCCATCCTGACCGGCGTCTCGATGAACCTGCGCTACGAGGGCTACGAGGTGCTGCAGGCGCAAGATGGCGCGCAGGGACTCGAGCTCGCCGTACAGGAGTCGCCGGACCTGGTCATCCTGGACATCATGCTGCCGCGGATGAATGGGTACGAGGTGCTGACCGAGCTCCGCCGGCGCGGCCAGCGCGTGCCGGTTCTGATGCTGTCGGCCAGGGGCATGGAGCGCGACAAGGTGCGGGGGCTCGACCTCGGGGCCGATGACTACGTGGCCAAGCCGTTCGGCGTGGCCGAGCTGCTGGCGCGCGTCAAGGCGCTGCTCCGCCGGCGCTACGGCGAGGAGGGCACCGTCATCCGCTTCGGGGACGTGACGGTGGAACTCGACGAGAAGCGGGTGCTGCGCGGCGGGCAAGCCGCTGGAGGTCACGGCGCAGGAGTTCCGTTTGCTGGTGCACCTGCTCTCGCAGCCTGGCCGCATCTTCACCCGCGAAGAGCTGCTCTCCGGCGCCTGGGGACTCGAGTACGAAGGGACGCCGCGCACGGTGGATACCTTCATCCGTCAGCTGCGCGCGAAGTTGGAACCGGACCCCGAGCAACCCCGCTACTTCGTCACGGCGCGCGGACTCGGCTACCGCTTCGAAGCCGACACCACGAAGGCCTGAGGCGAGCTTCAGACGGTCTCGACCAGCTTCTTGAGCCAGCGGACGAAGGCGTCGGGCGAAAGAAAGGTGAGGTCGAGGTCGCCGACGCGCAAGCGGTGGGCACTGCCGAGGAGGGCCGGGACATTCGGCTTGAGCGGCACTCCGTCCGCCAGCGTCCCGTTCCGACTGGCCGCATCGGCGACCGCCCACCGGGCGGACGTCGACTCCTGCTGAAAGTAGGCGTGGAAGCGGCTGATGCTCTTGTGCGGCAGCACCACGTCATTCACCGAGGCCCGGCCGAGGGAGATGCCGGCCTCGAAGGGGTTGGGGCGCGCCTCCGTCTTTCGCAAAAGAAACACCACTGGGTTGTCTGCGGTGGGGAGCTGGGAGGGGGGGTGGCTCCAGTCGTCGGCGAAAAGGCCCGCTTCCCAGACGAGGACGGGCGTGGTGACGGCCTGGGCGAGCGCTTCCTCGCCGTCGATGAAGCGGCGGACGTAGTCGGTGAGAAGGGCCACGCTGGGGAGCTCCACGGTGGAGAGGAAGCATCGGCCAGGGCTCGAGGCGCTTCAAGTTCCCGCGCCGCCGACGTAGAACCACCTTGTATGTACCGCCGCTACACCATCCACCGGGACGGCGACTTGTTGGTGGAGGAACTGGACCCTGCCGGCAAGCCCCTGGATGCCGAGCCTGTCCCGGCCGAGGAGCGGCTGCCGGTCGAGGTCACCGTCCTCGCCGCCGACACGCTCGACGCCAAAGCGCAGCTGCTGGACTTGCTCGAGCTCGCCTTCGAGATGGAGTCGAGCCCCGACGAAAAGCCGCGGTGAGGCACATTTGTTGCGACGTCGCCGCGCAGCCGTCAGCGGGCCCCTCCAGCCTTAACGGGGGGTGACGTCTCCGTCGTCGCCCCGCAGCCGGTGGCTCGGGCAGTGCCCAGCAGCGCTAGCCGCGCAGGTGCGCGACCACCAACATCACCGCGTCGCCGGGCTTCCAGGCCCGCCCGCTGAAGGCACCGTCCCGGCGATGGGCCTGAAGCCCGGCCGCTGCCAGGGCGGCGTCGACTTCCCAGGCCGTGAAGGGCCGAAGCAGGAGGCGGCGGATGCCAGCTGGAGGCATTGGCCCCGCGACGCGTCTCCCGAAGGTGGGGGGTAAAGACGGTGCGCTCCGACGCCACCGCGTCATGGGGCCCCTCCTCCTCCTCCTGGGCCAGGTACCGCCGAGGGGGCAGCGCGACGTCAAAGACGAAGGGGGCCTCGGCGTCGAGGTGTGCGGCCGCCGTGGCAAACAGAGCTTCGAGGTCCATCCGGCTGGCCATCAGCGCCACGGCATTCTGGGGAGCGAAGACAGCCCCGAAGCGCTGCGGCAACCGCAACGCGCGCAGGTCGGCGCGCATGAGTTGCCACCGCCCCTGAGCGTCCGGCGGCAGCTCGCTCCGGGCCTCCTCCGCGCGGGCCACCATCCTCAGGCTAGGGTCGACGGCCTTCACCTGGGCCCCTTGCTTGACGAGCGCCCGCACCACCCGGCCATCGGCACTGCCCAGGACAAGGACTTCGCCCGGGGGGGGCGGCAGGTGCTCGGCGTAGCGCTCCACATCCGCGTCCACGTCGCTCACCAGCGACAGCACTCGCCTTCGGCCTTCTCCGCGTTTCATTCAGTCGTCTCGCGCCCGGCTCCCTAGCACGCTCTCGCCCGCGTCGTGGAGTCGACGTGGGAGCGGCTCGCACCCGTTCAAGGCATGGCGGCCGGCGCGGGAGCCCGTACAATGTGGAGTCGACCCCCCAATGAGTACCACCGCCCCCAACCCCACCATCCCCGCCCACACCGTGCTGGGGACGCGTTCCGCGGTGGGGGAGCGTCTTGGCTTTCAGGATTTTCATCTGGTGCTGGTGAACACCGAGCAGGCCGGGCAGTCCTTTCCGCTGCGGAACGAGACGCTGAAAATCGGAAAGGCACCCGACAGCGACGTCGTCATCGACTTGCCCACGGTGAGCCGAAACCACCTCATCATCCGCCGCCAAGGGGACCGCTTCCTGGTCCAGGACCTCGCCTCCACCAACGGAACTTTCATCGACGGCGCCCAGGTGCGGGAGGCTTACCTCAAGCCGGGACAGCTTCTGGAACTCGGTGACGTCCAGCTTCGCTTCCAGTCCACGCTGCAGCCGGTCCGCATCGCCCCCATCAGCGAGGAGCGCCTGGGCGAGCTCGTCGGCAAGAGCCTGCCGATGCGGCAGATTTTCGCGCTGCTCAAGCGGATTGCCCCCACCGACTCGACGCTGCTGCTGGTGGGGGAAACCGGCAGTGGCAAGGGCCTGGTGGCCAAGGGCGTGCACCAGCTGAGCCCGCGCAAGGCCGGGCCACTGGTCGTCTTCGACTGTGCCGCGGTGAGCGACAGCCTCATCGAGAGCGAGCTGTTCGGGCACGAGAAGGGTGCCTTCACCGGCGCGGTGGCCCAGCGGGTGGGCTGCCTCGAGCGGGCCAACAACGGCACGCTCTTCCTGGACGAAATCGACGACCTGGGAATGGACCTCCAGCCAAAGCTGCTGCGGGCCATCGAGGACCGGGAATTCCGCCGGCTCGGTGCCTCGGGGACCCCGGTGGCCTTCGACGCCCGCATCATCGCGGCGAGCAAGAAGGACCTCTGGGCGGAAACCCAGGCCGGCCGCTTCCGGGAGGACCTCTACTTCCGGTTGTCGGTCTTCACGGTGACACTTCCGCCGCTGCGCGACCGCAAGGAGGACATCCCCCTGCTGGTGGATTCCTTCGCCGGGGAGTCGCTGTGGGAGCGGCTCCCGCAGGGCGTGCGCGAGCAGTTCACCGCCCACACCTGGCCCGGCAACGTGCGCGAGCTGCGCAACGCCCTGGAGCGCGCCCGGCACATGGTGGAGATGCCGGAGCTCACCTCCAACTCCCTGCTGCGCGAATTCGCGCAGCCCGCACCGGCAGGCGGCGACTTGCTCCCCGCCGGCTACACCGGCCCCTTCAAGGAGTCCAAGGACGAGCTGGTGCGAGCCTTTGAGCGGGAGTACCTCACGCGTCTCCTCGCTCGCGCCAAGGGCAACGTGGCCAAGGCGGCACGGGAAGCGGAGCTGGACCGCAAGCACCTCTACTCGCTGCTGCACAAGTACGGCCTGGTTCAGTCTGATTCGGAATGAGGTCGCGGCACTCGGCATTGCTACTCGCCGCCATCGTCGCGGTCGCGGCGCTGGGGGCAGGCGAATACTTCGTCCACCGCCGGGGCCCGCGTCCCGTGCTGCGGGACATTGGCCCGCGACAAGTCAGCAACCAGACGTCCCAGCCGCTGGCGCTGGTGGGCGAGCACTTCTACCAGGGCATGACGCTGTCCCTCGGGCCTCCCTTCAGCAGGACATTCCCGGTGACGGTGGTGGACGAGCACCACGCCTACACCCGCCTCCCGGCGGACCTGCTGCTTCCCGCCGCGACGGTGGAGGCGGCCGTGCCCCTGCACCTGTCGCGCGCCCTCGATGCCCCGGCAGTCACCCTTCATCTGGTCAATGACAAGGCCTTTCCAGACCTCACGTCGCTCGTGGCGACGCCGGATGGAACGCGCCTCTGGGCCGCCTCTGTCACCACCGACGAGTTGGTGGGCGTGGACCCAGCCACCGGCGCCGTCAGCATCGTCCCGGCAGGAGACGGCCCCTCGGCACTAGCGAGTTGGGCCGCCTCCGGCCAGCAGTGGCTGCTGGTGGCGCACGCCTACGCTGCGGAACTCTGGGTGTGCGACGGGCGGACCGGCGCGCGGGTCCGGACGCTGCCCGCACCGGCCAACGCCACCGGCGTCGTGGTGGACGCAGCGCGCGGGCTCGTGCTGGTGAGTGAGCACGCGGGCGACAGCGTCGTCGCCCTGTCACTGGCCGACGGGACACTCCGCTGGCGCGCGCCCGTCGCCCCCAACCCCAAGGCGCTCGCACTCGCGGGCGACGTGCTGGTGGTGGGCAGCCAGCAGTCCGGCGACCTCGAGGCAGTGTCGCTGGCCACCGGCACGGTGGGCCCCGCCATCGCGCCCGGCCCGGGGACGCCCATCCTGGGCGGCCACACCGAGGCCTTCGCCAAGTACACCATGGGAGGCAAGGCCCCGCGTGGACTGGCCTGGTCGCCCACCCTGCAGCGCCTTTTCGTCACGTCCATCGGGCCCAACATCGGCCCCAACCCCGAACGCATGGAAGTCTCCATGAATGGAGGCGTGGGGGTAGTGGATGTCGTGGGGGGCATCTTCGAGAGGCACCTCGGCTTCGGTTGGGGGGTGCCCCAGGGCCTGGCCCTCGATGATGCCAGGGGCATTCTCTACGTGGCCGACATCGGCACCGGGCTGGTGCGCGGTCTCGATGCACGGGCGCTGAGTCGGAATGATGCCTCGGCGCGAACGGCAGAACTCTTCGCGGTCCCGTTGCTCCCGCCAGACGGGTTCCCCACCGTCCGGCCGGCGCAGGACTTTGGCGTCCAGGGCCGGGCTGGGCTGGAGATGCACTCCGGCCCGCAGGCGCTCGCCCTGTCGCCCGATGGCACGGCGCTGTGGGTGCTCAACCGCTTCACCGGGACACTGGCCGAGTTGGACGTCCGGGATGCTCGCCAGGGGAGGGCCAGCGTGCGCCGGCAGGTCCCTCTGCTGGACGTTCGGGCCCAGACCGAGCGGCGTCTCGGGCAGCTTCTCTATTTCACGGACCTGGGGCGCTCCTCCATGTCCTGCGACGCCTGTCATCTGGAGGGACATGGCGAGGGCGTCCTCTTCGAGAAGACGCGACCGCTGCGCATCTACCGCAGCCCGACGGTGCGAGGGACGCGCGACACGCCACCCTATTTCACGCCGGCGAGCACCTTCACGCTCGAGCAGACGGTGACCACCGTCGGAAACCGCAACCGTTACTTCAACCCACGACTCGACGCGGATGAAGTACGACAGCTGACGCTGTTCAGCAGCACCCTCACCCTGCTGCCCAACCCTTTCGTCGGGGTCGATGGGGCCCCACCCGTGGAGCTCGCACTTCCCGATGGGCGAAAGGGCAACCCGCGCGCGGGCATGTTGCTGTTTGAAGGCCGTGCCTCGTGTGCTGGCTGCCACCCGGCGCCCTACTTCAGCCTCGACCAGGACATCCACACGCGCGGCCAGTACCTGGACGTCACCACGCCCCACGTGTTCCCCCTGCGTCCGGAGATGCAGGACAGCACGTACGTGGGAATGCCAGCACCGGCGCTGGTGGGGGCGTGGGACGTCTTCCCCATGCTGAGCACGGGAGCGGCGGGACTGCGGGCAAGCGCCGATGGAAAATTGCACGTGAGCAATCGCTTCGTGCTGCGCGAGGTCTTGGAAAACTACAGACACTCACCCGCGCCCAGGGTGGAGCTGACAGCGAGCGAGCGCGACGACCTGCTTGCCTACTTGATGACGTTGTAGACTCGTGCGATGTCGCCGCGGCGTTTGTGCCGCTGCAGACTCCGCGCGTTTGTGGGGTGGCGACGAAGAGCGGACCTCCCCTGACGACGATGCGATTCCCTTCCCCGCTGCTCATCGCCCTGGTCGCTTCCGCGGTTGGCTGCACCGACGCCGGCGTCTACACGCTGCAGGGCGGCGGCGTGCCCGGACCAGACCGGACGGCCTTCGAGGGAACGGTGTGCGTCCCGCTGGCATCGGGCAGCGCCTTCCCGGTGAAAGTGGTGTTCGCGATGGAAGGCGGTACCACCACCGTCACTCAGGCCATCAGCTCCTCCACCCTCGCCGCCATCCAACAGGTGGTGCAGCTGCAGCCCAACACCACCACGTATACCTTCCTCACGTACCACGTGACCGCCCAGGGCTTCGTCGGCGGCTTCTCGGACGCCCTCACCCTGCAGGCCGCACTGGCTCAGTACCCCACCTTTCAAGAGACCGGACCGGTGAGCATCGGCTCCGCGCTCGACCTGGCCGACAGCTACATCTCCGGGGACATGCAGACCGGGTGTCGCGGGACCGTGAACCGGACGCGGTACATCGTCATCCTGCTCGAGGCCACGGTGGACACGAGTTGCCAGTACCCGTCCATCTACGCCGGCATCGACTCTGTCTGCCTGGCTCTGCCCAATGCGTCACAGTGCGCGGCCTGCCAGCTGCAGAAGCAGGCCGGGCAGCTCGCGGCCTTGCAGCAACAGTACTCGGCCGGCGGGGTGGTGGTTCAGCCCATCTACATCAGCGACACGCCGGCGGGTCCCGGAGACCCGAACGCGGACCTGGCCAACATCATCAACCCGGCCATTTCTGCGACCGGCGGCACCCAGCCGCTGGTGGCGACCAGCGCCACCATCGGCACCGTGCTGTCGCAGGTCAACCTCTCCTCACTCCAGCGAGACCTCGCGCTCAAGCGCTTCTATGCCTTCAACCGGAACGCGATGGCACGCGCGGGTTCGCAACTCGTCGACTCGGACGGGGACGGCCTCTCGGACGACGAGGAGCGAATCATCGGGACGGACCCGCTCAATCCGGACACCGACGGCGACGGGCTCGGCGACGGCATCGAGGTGAAGATGGGGCTCGACCCACTCACCGCCAACATCATCACCTCGTGCAACCCCAACCTGGACACGGACCAGGACAAGTTGAACGACTGCGAGGAACGCGTTCTCGGGACCGACGCCTGCGTCGCCGATACGGACGGAGATGGGCTGAGTGACTTCGTCGAGTTCATGTCGCAGACCAACGCGCTGGTGGCCGAGGACCTGCAGGACGACGACCGGGACGGCACCACCAACGCGGACGAGGTCACCAAGCACTCGGATGCGCTGAGCGCGGACCAGGCCTACCAGGCCGACCGCGGCTACCAGTACCAGATTGTCAGTGCACCGCCGACGGCGGATGGACGGCCCTGCTACACCATTCGCGTCGACAACGTCTCGCTGGTGCGCACGCAGTCGTTGCCCAACAAGCCGCTGACGCCCATTCCCGCCGGCAACAACGAGATCTACCTGTACCTGCAGTCCGGTCGACCGGACGACGAGCACGGCGTCGGCATCGCTTCCATCTTCACCAAGGAAGTGAACTTCGACCCGCCGGCCACGAAGAATCCGAGCGGCGTCATTTCCTTCGGTCCCACCGACTATGTGGTGGGGCAATGAACGACGATAAGCCTGGGGTGCGCGCCCCCCACAAGACTTTGGGTGTGGACCCCACACCTGGCTGCTGAACCTCCAACCATGGAAACAAACCCTCTGAATTCATTGAAAATAGACAGGCCGCAGACGACGGAACGGACCTTGCTTTGCTGCTTGCCGAAAGGAGCAGCAATGACGAACGCACGTATCGCTTGGATGGTTCTTGGCGCGTCGCTGTTCTGGGCGGTACCTGCGCTGGCCCAGAACTCGAGCAACCCGGAGTGTCTTGGAACGCAGTGTGGCGCCCCAGCAGAGCAGGGCGGCGGCTGCGGCTGTAGCTGCGGCTGCTCGGTGTGGGTGAGCTACACCGACGACGGCAAGACCCTCTCCTACACCGATGACGCCGACGGGGACGGCATCGCGGACGGGTACGACAACTGCCCCTTCGTCGCCAACCCGGACCAGAAGGACACGGACGGCGACGGCGTGGGTGACGCTTGCGACAACTGCCCGACGGTCCCCAACAAGGACCAGCTCGACCAGAACGGCAACGGCGTCGGCGATGCCTGTGACCCGGACATCGACGGTGACGGCATCCTGAATGCACAGGACAACTGCCCGCGTCGCTTCAACCCCGACCAGAAGGTTTCTTTCCCTGCCGATCTACGGGCCGGGCACCGCAAAGGGCGGCGCCACGGGCCTCGGCGATGCGTGCAATGACGACATCGACGGCGACGGCTGCACGAACGCCGTGGACAACTGCCCGCTCTTCCCGAACCCGGCGAGCTGCGCCAGTGCCACTGCCGGGAGCGACGTTCCGGCAGGCACCGTCTGCAAAGTCGACAGCGACGGGGACGGCATCGACGACAGCGTCGACAACTGCCCGCCAGGTTCCGAACCCAGACCAGTCGGACATCAACAAGAACGGCATCGGTGACGCCTGCGACCCGGACATCGACGGCGACGGCGTGCTGAATGCCAAGGACAACTGCCCGAAGGTGTACAACCCCGACCAGGCGGACAGTGACGGCGACGGCATCGGCGACGCCTGCGACAGCTACTACTGCGTGGTGACCGACCCGACCAACAAGGCCGCGTGCCTCGACCCGAACAGCGCCTTCAGCGTCAGCGCTGGCGGCCACATCGCGCTCAACAGTGGCGAGAAAGTCCGCTTCCCGCTGTTTGCCAACCGCAACAACGCGGCGATGAACTACGTGTGGACCATCACGTCCCGGCCGGGTGGCAGCTCCGCCGGCGTCAACGAGCCGACGGGCGTCGCGAGCGTCAGCCGTCACTGGCAGTACGCCTACCAGAACGGCTCCATCCCGACCTTCGTGCCGGACAAGGAAGGCACCTACACCGTCCAGGTCGACGCCACGCTCGTCTTCCCGGACCGTCTGTACCCCAACTCCAACAAAGCCAGCTCCACCCTGACGCTGAACGTGGGTCAGGGGACGAGCGCAGCCACCGGCTGCACGGCGCTCCCCTTCGGAGCTCCGGTCGCGGGCATGGCGCTGGTCGCGCTCGGCCTGCTGGCTCGCCGGCGTCGGAAGTAGCGACGACGGCCAACAACGGGAGGGTTTCCTTTTCACTCCAGAAGGACGTGATGCAGCCGTGAAATTGAAATCCTCTGCTGTGCGCGCCACGGCGACCCTCGCGGTCGCCGTGGTGTTGTCGTCTGTGGATGAATGCCAAGGTGGGACCGGAAGTCTGGAGGACTCGCCCCCACAGGGCGATGGGTCTGGACCCCACATGCCGGGGCATTGCTGAACCTCCAACCATGGAAGCAAACCCACTGAATTCATTGAAGGTAGACACGCCGCAGACGACGGAACGGACCTTGCTGGCTCCTTGGCGAAGGGAGCATCAATGACGAACGCACGTATCGCTTGGATGGTTCTTGGCGCGTCGCTGTTCTGGGCGGTACCTGCGCTCGCCCAGAGCGCGAACAATCCGGAGTGTCTTGGGACGCAATGTGGTGCCCCAGCAGAGCAGGGCGGCGGCGGCTGCGGTTGCAGCTGCGGCTGCTCGGTGTGGGTGAGCTACACCGACGACGGCAAGACGCTCTCCTACACCGATGACGCCGACGGCGACGGCATCGCGGACGGGTACGACAACTGCCCCTTCGTCGCCAACCCGGACCAGAAGGACACCGACGGCGACGGCGTGGGTGACGCTTGCGACAACTGCCCGACGGTCCCCAACAAGGACCAGCTCGACCAGAACGGCAACGGCGTCGGCGACGCCTGTGACCCGGACATCGACGGCGACGGCATCCCGAACGCGCAGGACAACTGCCCGCGTCGCTTCAACCCGAACCAGAAGATTACGGACACTGGCCGACTTCGGCCCCGGCACCACCAAGGGCGGCGCCACCGGCCTCGGGGATGCGTGCAACGACGACATCGACGGTGACGGCTGCCCGAACGCAAAGGACAACTGCCCCCTGGTCGCGAACCCAGCCAGCTGCAGCAGCGCCACCCCCCCGACCGACATTCCCGCCAGCAGCTGCAAGGTGGACACCGATGGTGACGGCATCGACGACAGCGTCGACAACTGCCCGACCGTCCCCAACCCGGACCAGTCGGACATCAACAAGAACGGCATCGGTGATGCCTGCGACCCGGACATCGACGGTGACGGCGTGCTGAATGCCAAGGACAACTGCCCCAACGTCTACAACCCCGACCAGGCGGACAGTGACGGCGACGGCATCGGCGACGCCTGCGACAGCTTCTACTGCGTGGTGACCGACCCGACGAACAAGGCCGCGTGTCTCGACCCGCAGAGCGCCTTCAGCGTCAGCGCCGGCGGCCACATCGCCCTCAACAGTGGCGAGAAAATCCGCTTCCCGCTGTTTGCCAACCGCAACAACGCGGCGATGAACTACAGCTGGACCATCACCACGCGGCCGGGTGGCAGCTCCGCCGGCATCAATGAGCCGACGGGGGTTGCGAGCGTCAGCCGTCACTGGCAGTACGCCTACCAGAACGGCTCCATCCCGACCTTCGTGCCGGACAAGGAAGGCACCTACACCGTCCAGGTCGACGCCACGCTCGTCTTCCCGGACCGCCTGTACCCCAACTCCAACAAGGCCAGCTCTACCCTGACGCTAAACGTGGGTCAGGGGACGAGCGCAGCCACCGGCTGCACGGCGCTCCCCTTCGGAGCTCCGGTTGCGGGCATGGCGCTGGTCGCGCTCGGCCTGCTGGCTCGCCGGCGTCGGAAGTAGTGACGACGGTCAACAACGGGGGGTTTCCTTTTCACACCAGAAGGACGTGATGAAGCCGTGAAATTGAAATCCTCTGCCGTGCGCGCCACGGCGACCCTCGCGGTCGCCGTGGTGTTGTCGTCTTGTACGAATGCAGCGCTCGAGAAGCCGGCCGCAGCCAGCACCAACGCTGGACAACCACCTGACGCTGACCGGCCGGATTTGTACCCAGCCGCCGGACCCCAGCGGGTTCCCGGTCAAGGTCCTCTTCGTGGTGGACCAGTCCGGGTCGATGTGCATCTCGGACCCGCCCGGCAGCCAGGGCGCGCCGGGGTTGTGCGAACAGCTGGTGGCGATGGGCATTGTCCCCCCCAACCTGACCACGCCCGCTCGCGTCCGGGCGCTGGAGGCCCTGCTCGCTCAATTTCAAGACGAAATTACAAACCAGGGCGCCAACATCCAGGTCGCCATCGTCCCGTTCGCGACCAACGTGCAGAACCCCTATCCCGCGAACGGCTCCAACCAGGGCTTCGCTTCGCCCTTCGGGCTGCAGGGTTACCTCGGTGGCCTGCAGGGCCAGCTCGGCAAGGGCACGGACTACCAGGGGGCGCTGGCCTACGCCTACCAGACCATCGCCGGCGACATCGCCGTCACTGCACAGAAGCAACCCGGAGCTGCTGCCGCGAACGCGCTACGTGGTGGTGTGGCTCACCGACGGAACGCCGTACCCGCGTTGCTCAGCCATCGACGACCTGCCGCAGTACGCCGACCCGGACCACCCGTACCTCATCTGGGCGGATTCGGTCCCTGACTACTGCAATGTCGCGGGCGCGGCGGGCAATGACAAAATCAACGGCTTCGTCGTCGGGACGGACCGGAATCAGAACTACCAAATCTTCAGCTACGTCGACCAGTTGATGAGCCTGAAGTCCGACGTACAACATCGGCGACATCCGGCTGCACACGGTGCTGCTCTTCAACCAGGCCGCGGTCCAGGCCTGCGGTCCCATTTGCCAGGACATCTACGGCGTCTACCCGAACACTCCGCAGTCGCAGTACCCGGCCGCCGCCCACAAAGTGGCCGAGTGGCTCCTGACCCAGGTGGCCCTTCGCGGCAACGGCGTCTACCAGGAGTTTCTCGACGGCAACATCCAGAGCCTCGGACTCGGCGCGCTCGACTACAGCTCACTGGCCTCACGCAACGTGCTCAAGAGCCTGATTGTTCAGTCGCTGCGCAGTGAGCCCGCGGTCACGCTGCGCAAGGTGGACAGCGACGGCGACGGCCTCCCCGACGACGCGGACCAGGCTTACCTCTACGCCGGCTCGCAGTTCAGCCCGTTCCAGCCGGACAGCAACCAGGACGGCTTCAGCGACCGCTTCGAGGTGCTGCACCAGGCCGAGGGCTTCCATCCTGGCAGCCCCAACAAGGACCTGCGCGGCTGCGACCCGACCCGAACGGCGACGCTTGGTTGCCGTTACTTCACCGATACGGACGGCGATGGGCTGACCCAGTGGGAGGAGGCCTATCTCGGCACGCACCCCAACCTGGTCGACTCCGACGGGGACGGCATCCCCGATGGCATCGAGGTGCGCTACGGGCTCGACCCACTCACCAGCAACAACGGGAAGGACACGGACTCCGACGGCATCAGCGACCTCGAGGAAATCCGGGCCGGGACCGACCCTTCCACACCTGACCGCTCTCTGTACGACTCGAGCGCCGTTCAATACACCTTCGTCGCCAACGCCGCAGCCGAGACAACAGCGTCTGCTACGATTACTCCGTCAGCGGGCTCGAACTGGTCACGCCGCCGAACAACGTCGGAACGACGGAGGGATTCAACCTGTTCAAGGTGTGGTTTGCCGAAGCGCCGGAGAGTGCCGTGGCCAGCGACTACGGCGTCTGGAAGGTCGCCTGTGCCTGGGCGCAGTACGCGCCGGCGCTCGGGAATGCGACCGGCGTCCGTGTGCCCGCAGGCCCGGACCTGCAAGTCAACGACGCGGATTTCCACTCGCCTTCGTTGTTCCAGCTTCCGAGCGATTACCTCGGCACCAATTGCGTGGGAATTGCTCCGCCGTGACGCGACGAAGCCATCGCTTCCTGGCCGCGCTGGTCGCGACGTCCGTCGCGCTGGCCGGAGCCTGCACCGGCAGCTACCTGTACGACGAGCGCGTCCAGGCACGAGCTTCCCGTGGACCGGTCGGTCGTCGTCGACGGCCGGTTCTGCACCTACGGCGCCAACGACATCGTCACCCCCATCAAGATTCTCTTCGTCCTCGACGCGTCGCAGTCGATGCGCGTCACCGACCCGGATGGAACACGGGCGCTCGCCACGGTGCAGCTGCTCAATTCTCTTCCCCAGGACCCAGAGATTTACTTCGCCGTCATGCTGTTCGCCGGCAGCACCACGGCGCTTCTGACCAAGAGCGGGCTGGCCGAGTTCGAACAGCTGATTTCCTACACTCCAGCGGACTACACGCTGCTGCTCGACAAGATTCTCAACTACACGAGCCCGGACCCCAACCGCGACGCGACAGACTTCGTCAAGGCGCTGGCGGAGGTCTACGCGTTGCTCAGCACGGACATCTCGGCGGCAGCGCTTGTCCGCGGCCGACGGCGGCGCGAGCGGGACGGCACCTGGCCGGTACTCCGTCATCTTTTTGTCCGACGGCCACCCGACCTTCGACGAGACGGCCCAGCTGCTTCCCCCTGGCACGTCGGTGCTCAGCATTCGCCAGCTGTCCATCCTGGTTCAGGACGTGCAGCTCAACACGGTCCACGTCTTCGACCCGCTGCAGCCACCGAGTAGCCTCTGCGACTTGACCGGTGACGGCGGTTGTCCGCTGCTCATCATCAACCAGGACGCCCAGCTGCTGAAGGAGATGGCGGCTGTCGGAGGCGGCAACTTCCGCGATTTCGAGAACCACGAGCCGGTCAACTTCCTCGGCTTCGACCTCGGCGCAGTCCGCCAGGGTTACGTGGTGAAGGACATTCTCGTCACCAACGTGAACGCCCCGGTGGACAGTCCCCCGGCGCCGGCCAACTGGGATGGCGGACCGACCGACGCGGCCGACTCGGACGGAGATGGGCTGACCGACGCTCAGGAGATTGCGCTCGGCACAGACCCGAACAACCCGGACACGGATGGCGATGGGTACAGCGACGGCGTCGAGGTGTACTTCGCGGCGCGTGGTGCGAGTTTCAATCCCTTGGGCTTCGCCCTGCCCGATGGCGGAGGACAGGACCCGGGGTGCCCGCCGGCTTTGCGCGGCGTGGACTCGGACTGTGATGGGCTGACCGACTGCGACGAGCAAATCATCGGCACCAACGCCCAGCTGGCGGATTCGGACGGCGACGGCGTCCCGGATGGCGTGGAGTGGCAGTTCCACACCCAGCCCTCCTCGCCCGACATGGAACAGGACCCGGACAGCGATTTGCTCATCAACCGTCAGGAGGTCCACCTGCACACGAATCCGCTCGCTCGCGGATTCGCAGTTCGTCACGACCAGCGGGTACCGCTATTCCATCGAGACCGATGGGCCGGTCGATGCGCAGGGGCGCCAGTGCTACCATTTCCGGGTCGACAACGTCTCGCTCGCGCCGACCATCGAATTTCGCCCAGACGGCGGGATGAATCTGCCCGATGGCACCGTCGTGTTTCAGCCGGATGGCGGCTTCCTGTTTGAGGACGGTGGCACCGGGCGTGGCCCGGGTTGGAATGAACTTCTGGTCGTCGTCACCCAGGTTCCCGCCAACAACCCCAACGCCCGCACCCTCGTGACGTCGTACCGGACGCGCACGCCGCGGTACCCGGTGGGTGGCGTGAAGCTGCCGGTGGATGGTGTCGTCACCGTCCAGCCGACGGACTTCGTCCGCGGGTGCGTCGCGGCCTTTCCAGACGCTGGCCCGTGACCGGACAGCGTAAGAACTCTTGAGACAACGATGACGTCAGGCTGGCTTCGCAGTGTGAGCAGATTCGTTGGCATTAGGGGTTCTGCTGGCAGGATTCGTCACCAGTAGTGCCTGCTTCACGGGCGACGTGAGCGACCCGTACAGCGGGCCCACCATTCCCCCCAACCTCTGCACCTCCGCGGACGCGGCCCTCACGCTGGCGGACTGCATGCTGACGCTGGGGCAGTGGAAGCAGGGCTACATCTCTCAGCCTCAGGAACAGACCTGGTACAGCGTTGCGCTTGGAACGCTGGACCAGCTCAGCGTCGTGCATGTCCAGGCCGGGTACTACCTGGACGGTGGCACGTTGCCGGACGGCGGCATCCCCGATGGCGGCTACGGCGGATGCACGTCCGCCAACAACACGGCGGTCAACCTCACGCTCAACGTCCTCGACCAGGACGCCCTCACCAGCGTGACCACGGCCTCGGATGTCCACGGGACGGCCTGCCCGACGCCGATGGACATCACCTTCAGCTACACCCAGTCGAGCACCAGCCTGCTCCTCGTGCTGGAGGACGACACTCAGAAGAAGTTCGACACGAAGAATCAGTACAGCGTCATGGTCGACGTGCTGCAGAACCCCGACACCAACGAGCCCAACGACACGCCGGCGACGGCGACGCCCATCCAACTGACCAGCGGTTCTGGAGGCACCCTCACCGGGCAAAATGGCGGGTACCTGGCGACGCCGGGCGACGTCGACTACTTCAGCGTCCAGTCGCCCGGGCCGAATACCGTTCTCTGGTTCGAGGTGTCGCAGGACCCGAGCGTCCCGTCGCCGCCGCCCCACAAGTACCGGCTGCAGTATTACGTGTACGCGCCGGACGGGACGACCCAGGTCACCGAAGGGGACGCCCCGGCTGGCTCGCAGTACTCCGCTAAGCTGGTGACCATCGGCACGGCCATTCTTTTGAACCAGGCCGGGCCCTACTACATCAAAGTGATGGGGTACCGCGACTCGAACTCCCCGACCGCGCCGGACCCGGGCGACCTGACGTTCAAGTACCTGTTGAAGACCATCCTCGTGCCCCTGCAGGACGTGCCGGAGGGGACGACGCCGTCCTACAACAACAGCTTCGCCAGCGCCTACCCGGTGAATGGCGGGGCCCCCATCGCGGTCGGGGGCAGCACGACCGTGACTGGCAGAACCAGCTACGTCGGAGACGCGGACTGGTACTCGGTGACGCTGGCCCCCAGCGCCAGCCTGGCGCTTCTTCACTACAAGCTGACACCGACGGCCACTGGCGGCCGCTTTCCGGCACTCCCCACCAACCCGAGCCGACAGCTCTTCGTCTACACGCAGACGCCCGACCAGCCGAGCTGCCTATATCCGGACGCTGGTCTGTGCCTCATCTCGGCGCCCGGTGGCTCCACGGCAGCAGCCATCGCGCAGGGCTCCTGCCAGGAGACGCCGCCCAAGTGCCTGCAGTCCTACCGGGTGGAAGCACTGCCTGAGCCGGACGGGGGCATCCTCCTCGCCAACCTGAAGAATTTCGAGTCCAACTTGCAGATTCCGCCGCATGTTGCCGCCGTCACCTATTACTTCTACCTGCAGGCTTCGGGCGACCCCTACACCAACAATGGCTACTGGGCGGACGACAAGGACTACACTATCCTGTTCGAGCACGTAGCCGAACCCGACGCGCTGGAGGCCATCCCGGACCTACCGCGGCCGACCACGCTGGCGGCAGCGCCTAGCCTTCTCGTCGGCGGACCCGTCTACCTGAGTTACGGACTCGGCAAGTTCAACCCCAACGACCGGAACGCGAGCACGAAAGTCATCTACGGCCGGAGGACTACGACGGCCGAGGAGACGACATCGACACGTACCAGGTGGCTCTGCCCTTCAGCGACGGAGCAGGCCTGGCAAATCTCCTGGAGCGTTCCGGTGTCGGCCAATGGCATGGACCCGGACTACGACTTGGGCATTACGCTTTCCTTCTGCGACAACGACCCCGGATGCCGGGACGGGGACGCCGCCGTGCTACGCGATGGTGAGCACGCAGCCAGTCCGACGGTTCACAGCTCGGCCTCGCCTACTCCTACGCGTCCTACGACTCTTGGTGGAACTCCAGGGCAAGCGTCATCCCGGACCAGGTGGTCTTTACGCAGACCGTCTCCGGGGGAGTCGTGACCACCACGGTCACTCCGTACAACTGTTCCTGCTTCGAGCCCCGCTTCGTCGCCTCGGGCACCAGCTACTTCCTGATGAACATCTTCCCGCTCAACCGCATGTCGTGGGACCTGGTGCCGTACACGGTGACCACGTCGTACTCGGCCTACCCGTATGCTTTCACCAACGCCGCGGGGGGCAGCACCACCTGTCCTGCCACCTGTGGCTTCACGCTAAACTGACGGAAGTCACGGACCAGCGTCGGGCTACACCCCGAGACAACTTATGACAATGGAGATGTCAGGCAGGTTCGTCGAGTTGTTCTTGATGTCCAGGGTGCCGGTCACGGTCCCCGCTGCGACGGGCGTGCAGGTCAACCCGACGGTCAGGAACTTGTCGAAGCGGGATGGTGGCCGGCGTCGCGGGGCTGACACCGGGATGAAGGCTGATGATCGGGTCCCCGGTGTAGGTGACGCTGCTGACCATCATGTCCTGCGAGCCTATGTTCTCGACCGTGATGCTCGCGAAGCCCGAGGTCCCCAGGGTAACACCAGCCCCGCCGTTGAACGGGAACGGGGTTGCCGTCGTGCCACCGACGGACGGCTTGGCAGTCGGCTCAGTAGGAACGTTGGCTGCCATTGTCACAGCCGACGGCGAGCGCGGACAGCAAGAAAAAGGCGAAAGCACGCATGTTCATGGATGAAACGCTACCAGCCCATCCGGGCCCTCGCCAGACACTGGCATGGGTGGTTTTGCTGTCGCTGGTGTGGGTGCTGCCTGGCTGCAGCAGTCCGACGGATGATTTCATCGGAGCGCGGGTGCTCGACCTGTGCAACTCCCCCTATCCGGTGTGTGACAGCTACGCGAGCTGTCTGCTGGGGCCCGAGTTCTACACCCAGGGGAACCTTCCCGGCTCGGGGCGCATCATTGTCCAGACCCTGACCGCCAGCAGAATCCAGTTGAGCTTCCTCTTCTCGAACCTCACCGCCGCTGGGGGGACGTTCTCCATCGTCTGGTTTGAGCCGGGGTGTGCGGCGAGTACCCGGGTGGACGTGGACGGGCAGGTGGTGGCCACCGAATCTCAGGCCCTCGGCGTCTTTCAACGCAGCGCCCAGCTGAACGTGGCGGGGGACCACCTGGTGACGTACCAGGGGACCACCCAGGCCTCTTACTTGCTGAAGGTTGACGTCACTCCACTCAACAACTGAGCGTCACGGCACCCCGACACAGCTCAGGTACACCTGGGCCAAGGGAGTGTTGACCGCGTTGCTGACGATGGACACCGTGCCGGCGTAGCTCTGCGCCGCAGGCGGGGTGCAGATAAGCGGAATGACAAACTCCCCGTTGAAGGCGAGCGTCGCTGGGAGCGGCTGCGGGAAGGGCTGGAGCGCCATGGCGGGGTCGCCGGCGTAGGTCACGCTTTGCACGGTCAGATTCTGCGTGCCGGCATTCAACACCCCGAACGCGTAGTAGCCCGGCGTCCCGACCGGCACACCCTGTACGTCGTTGAAGAGGACGGGCGAAGCAGCCGAACTGGTGAAGGGAAGCTGCAGCGTCGGCGCGTTTGGCGGAGAGTCCGCGCCACATCCCCACAGGCCGAAGAGGAGGCACAGCGCGAGGTGGCGTCCGCGGAAGGGCACGGCCGACGACGGTACCAGCCGTCCCGTCGCGCCGCCACGGAACCCTCCACCGTCCGGGGAATTGGCGGTCCTGGCAGGCGGCTTAGCCCTTCACCGCGCTGCTGCCTTCACGCTTCAGCCGCCGCACCAGGCGGTCTGCCACCCGGTAGGCGTTGGCGCTGATGGTGAGGGTGAGCGGAACACCGCCGCTGCTGGGCATGAAGCTCCCGTCCACCACGTAGAGGTTGGGAACTTCGTGGGCGCGACAGTCGGGGTCGAGAACGCTCGAGGCCGGGTCCCGTCCAAAGCGGCACGTCCCGGCCTGAAGGATGGTGGTCTCCCCGTACTGGTTGAGGCGCGTCACATCGTCCGGGTCCATGGCGCGGAGAATCTCCTCGCCGCGCTCCACCAGGAAGCGCACGACCTTGTAGTCCACCGGATGGCGGTCGGTGGTGATGGCCGCCACTGGGATGCCGTACTTGTCGGTGACATTCGGGTCGACCGTCACCTCGGTCGTCGGCGTCGGCAGGTACTCGGCGTAGGTCTCGAATTGCAACATCTTGCTGTCCCGGTAGGCGCGGATTTTGTCCTTCAACGCCTTGCCGAAGACGCCCTTGTCCCCGGTGCCCGCGAGGTCACTGGCCGCGGCGATGGGGTTGGGGTGCTCCCAGAGAAAGCCCAGGGTCCCGCCCTTGCGGAAGCCTTGCTTGTCATCGCTCATCGCGTAGAAGTCCTGCACGCTGCGCTGCACGAAGGGCGCCGGGTCGTCCAGCCACGGCCAGCTGGCCTTGCGCTTGGCGATGCGGAAGGTGGCGCGCGAGCGCCCGAAGCCGCTGAACATGAGGTTCTTGCCCACCAGCCCGGAGCCGTTGGCCAGTCCCTTCGGGAAGCGGGCTGAGCGCGAGTTGAGCAGCAGCCGCGCGCTCTCCACCGCCGTGCAAGAGAGCACGACCAGTCTCGCCGGCTGCTCCTGGTTGACGCCGTGCTCATCCTGGTACACGACGCCGCGGGCCCGACCGTCCGGAGCGACGGTGACCTCCCTCGCCATGCAGCAGCTGCGCAGTTCCACCTTCCCGGTGGCCAGCATCGCCGGCACCAGCGCTGCCTGAGTGCTCGACTTGGCATTGACCTCGCACCCATAGGAGCCGCACAGCGCGCAGTAGGTGCATGGGGGACGCCCCCGGTACGACCGGCTGATGATGCCGCGCGCGGTCGGCGTGGGGTGAAGTCCAAGGCTGCGGCAGGCGCGGTCAATCTCCTGAGAGATGGGGTGCTCGCGCACGGGCGGAAGTGGGTACGGCTTGCTGCGGGGTTCGGCGAATGGGTGGGGAATGGAAACGCCACTGACACCCAGCTCCGCCTCGGCCAGCGTGTAATAGGGCTCGAGGTCGGCGTAGGAGATGGGCCAGTCCGCCACCGTGCTCCCGGGAATGGGGCCGAAGAGCGAGCGCACCCGGAAGTCCATCGGTTTGAAGCGGTAGAAGAAACCGCTCATGTGCACCGTCCCGCCGCCCACGCAGTTGGCCGTCCACGCGGCGTTGCTGCGCGAGAACTTCTCCGTGAGGCCGGTGCGGTACAGGTGCGGCTCTTCCCACGGCACGGGCATGAAGAAGCTCCGCCTCGTCATGCCCACCTCGTCGTGGACGTAGTCGTCGACTTTGTAGTTTGGCCCCTTCTCCAGCAGGACGACCTGCAGCCCGGCACGCGCCAGTTGCTGCGCCATGGGAGCGCCGCCTGCGCCGCTGCCCACCACCACCACGTCCACCTCGGGAAGCGCCATCGCTCGGGTCAACCCCCGCACTTGTGGTTGGTGTGCAGCCCGTCGTACCCGTCTGGCGGCTCGCTGGTCTCAAAGCCGATGAGGGCCCAACCCTTCCGGTTCTTGTTTCCTCCATAGGAAGGGTCCGAGAACGCACCCTCCATCGTCAGGACGACCAGCAACTCGTACCAATGCGCTTCGCCGGAACCCTTGGGACTGTTCTTGAACGCGGCAAGGAGCGCGTCCTGGGCTTCGGGCGGCAGCTGCGGGAGGGGCTTCTTGTGCTGTCCCTGCGCCCGGCGCATCAACGCATTCAGGCCCCGCACGAAGTCGTCCTTGACGTGGCTCATCCGCGGGTCTGAAAGCGCGCGGTCCAGGTAGCCCGGAATGCCGAGGTCCGCGGCGCCCGGGTCCTCGTCGCGCGGCAGCATGCGCTCGCACGCCGCGGCCATGGTGTCGTACTCGTCGTCGGTGAGCGTGGCGTGGGAGCTGGTCAGCGGCGTGTTTGGCCGCTCGGTCGTCTTCGCCGGGCTGGGCTCCCGGGAGCAGGAACCGAGCATCACCATACTGCCACCGAAGAAACTCACACGCTGAATGAAAGAGCGGCGCGAAAACTCGTCCGGAAGCGTGTCGTCCGACATGGGTGGAGGTGTTCCTCGTGTCTGACGTGAGGGATTCACGCAGGGAATCGAGCAGTCCAGGGGTAGAATACAACGCTCGCCTGCTGGAGGCTTCATGCGTCTTGTTGGATGGTTCCTAGTGCTGGTCTGTCTCGCCGGAGCTTCGGGATGTACCGGAGACACCGGCTGCACCGTTTGCAACCTGGACGGTGGCCCGGACGCCGGCTGCATCGCGTGCGACGGCGGACCCTTCAACGTCTACGCGGTCGACGCGCGCCAGTTCCCGGTGGCCGGCTTCGAAACGGTTCCGCTCTTCCAGATGCAACTGGCGCCGAACGGGAACATCGGCATCGTCTACGTCGAGCTGAGTGCCGACCAGACGAGCTGGAAGCCGCGACCGGACCCCAACATCTTCAACTACGACGTGCTCTACACGGAGTGGAACAATGGCGCGCTGGTGGTTGCCCCAGAGCGGGTGACGGGCGACTACCCGGTGCAGAACTTCGTCGGCGCGAGCCTCGACTACCAGACGAACGGTCAGCCTGCGGTCGGCCTGCTCGGCTGGGCGGTGCAGCCTCCTGGCTACGACGGAACCGGCGGACTCGACGCCGGCAATGGCAATCAGGCCTACTGGTTCCAGCACACGGCCGTCGTCTCCTACCGGACCGCTGGCACGCCGGGGACGTGGACGCAGCAGACGGCGGCCAGCAACTCGGGCCAGGCGGTGTGTGGCGACCCGAGTTGCGACAACGGCACCATCGTCGGCCTCTTCCCGGCGCTTTACATCGACGGGGCGGAAAGCATCATCGCTTACCGGGACGTGCACTTCGGGAGTTCGAGCGGACTCGGCGACTTCCTCAACTCCGACTTGGAAATCGCCTACGGGGGTCCGACCAGTTGGAGCCACCTCGGGCTCGCTTGGGCGAAGCCCGGGCATCGTCTTGCCGGGTCGGAGCTGCGGCCGACTACAGACGGCGCGCATGCCATGCGGCAATCACAGCAAGTTCCTCCACGGCGCACCAACGACCCAGCCCTCATCGGCGACATCGGCGGCAACGAGTACAACTCCAACGGGACCGACGTCGTCTTCTTCGAGCGCAAGAGCGGAGCCTGGAATTGCCCCTTGTCCTTGCTAAAGGCTGGCGTCGACCCGCCCAACATGGTGACTGAGACGGACCCGTACATGGCCTACGACGGCAGCCCGACCGGCCAAGGCTACGCTGTGGCTATCTCGGACATCAGCGGCAGTGGTGCCGCGCTGTACAAGAACTGTCTGCCGGGCAAGGACTGCACCAGCGTCGCCAATTGGAGCGTCTTCACGGCCGTCTACCAGGGGCCGGGCAGCGGCGGCTTCTTCGCCTCGGTGGCTCTCAACCCGGACACCCACGACCCCTGGGTGGCCTACTACTACTGCAGCAGCAACTCGGCGCAGAACGTCAACAGCTGCACGGCCTCCCAGCGTTCGCTGCAGGTCGCGACCAGCGTCAGGGGAATCGGGCAGTGGGCGCCCGAGACCGTCGACCCGGCCGGTGCCTGGCAGACGCAGATGCTCTACCTGACGAACCCAACGCGACTCGTCATCGGTTACCGAGACCCCACCACGGGAGCGCTCAAGCTGGCAGTGGAGAACGTGCCTTGAAGGCAGTGGTGGTTGCAGTCCTCACCGGCGCAGTGGTGGGGGCTGCCATCGGGTGCAACGGGGACAACTCGCTCGGCGGAAGCATGAGCGAGGTGTTCCCGCTCGCCGTGTCGCGGGTCGAGATTGTCCGCAACGACGTTGCCTTCCAGGTCAGCTACTACAACAACAATGGGAATAGCCTCGACTTGGTCGCTCGCGTCACCCTGGCTCTCGACGGGTTGAACTTCAAGCCAGGCGACTTCCCCCTGCAAGGGCGAGGCCGACGCCGGTCAGCGCTGCTCGGTGTTGCACCTGGCGGCTGGCTCGCCTCCGCAGCCACTGCCCGACGTGCACCTCGGTGACCTCTACCTGCGGACGGGTGGCAACGTCGGGAGTACACGCAAGGCGACTTCTCCATGTCGTTTGTCGCCGACGGAGGCTTCGGGGGAGGTCGGACGCTGTACGGAAACTTTTCCGGTCAGGCACACGACGCGGGCTACGGAGACGGCACCTGGCCGTAGCAGTCCGGGAGCGCGTCCCGGCGACCACGCCGCCACACATGGAACACCCTGCAACACATGGATTTGTCAGGGGAATCCGGGTGTCCGACGCGTTGACACAGGAGCTGGCCGTGCGATTTGCTAGCAGGTGTCCCCATGCAACGCCGAACCGTTCGACGCGTCGTGGCACTGCTGTCCACGGTCGCCTGCTGCATCGCGCTGCCCGCGTCCGTGGAAGGGGCGACGGACGACACCCAGGCGGCACCGAAGGCCAAGTAAGAAGAGCACGGCCAAGACTTCAACGGCGAGCAAGAGCAAGTCCTCCTCCAAGACGCCAGTAAGTCGTCGGCCAAGTCGTCCAAGGCTTCGAGCTCGAAATCTTCGACGAGCCACAGCTCGGCCAAGTCTTCGAAGGCGGACGACGTCGACCAAGAAGCCCAGCGCCGCCCCCACCACGAAGCCGCCCGCCTCGGAGGCCGTCCGCGCGGCGTTTGACCCGGCCTCGCCCACGGCCACCGGCATCCCGGGCGCCCCGTCCGCGAACGCCGCCGCCACTCCAGGACAGCGGGGTCCGACGCGCATCGACTTCGACGACCGGCTGATTCAGGGCCAGCGCAACACCGCCGGCGCGGTGTACCTGTACGACCGGAAGGAACTGAAGCAGCGCTCGATGATTAAGAAGCGCGACAGCTTCCGCGAGGAAATCGTCGGCGTTGTGTACGACACCGAGCTGTAGTCCTCCTGCCTCCCCTGCACCACCCACGAGGGAATCGAACGTTGAGCGGTCAGCCGGCAGTGCTCCAGGTGGTCATCCTGCGCGACGGGCTCCTGGTGGGCACCGAGGTCTTCGTTCCGGGTTCCTACACCCTGGGGAGCGCGGCGGACGCGGACCTGCGGCTGGACGACGCCACCGTCGACCCGGCGCATGCCATTCTGTATTTCCAGAACGGCAAGGCGGCCGTCCAGGACTCGGGCTCGGCGGGCGGGCTGTACGTCAACGGGCACCAAGTCACCGCCTGTGAGATTCGCGCAGTGGACGAGGTGGTCGTCGGCCCCTTCGTCCTGAAGGCGCGCGTGCTCGGCCAGAAGCCCGCCGCGAGGGCGATGCCGCCGCCCGAGGTGTCGGCCCTCCTCGGCGGGCCGCCGCCGGCGGCCCAGATGCCGAAGGTGGCCCCGCTGCAGCCGTCTGCGCCGCGCCGCAGTGTCTCGACGCCCCCGCCCCCGCCGGCCGAGGCCTACGCGACGAAGCCAGGCCCGGACGCCTCGAACGGCGTCCCCGCGCCCGGCACGGTGCCCTCCGCGCGTCGGCGAAAGACGAATACCAAGAGTCGCCTGAAGCCGGTCTCCGACGCCGAGCTCGCGACGACCATGCCGTACCCCTCGCAGGCGGTGCAGGCCTTGGAGTCGGGGGCCACGGAGCTCGACCCCTTCGACGAGCCGCTGCAGCGGGCCAAGGCCGCCTGGCCGCCACCGACGTCGTCGCCTTCCAGGCCCGCCACCTCCTCCCGCGGCAGCGCGGGCTCCCGCGGCGCGCCCGCCGCCAGCCGCCCACCTTCTCGCGAGCTTGGGATGGAGCCGGCTCCCGCTGCGCCACGCCGGGCGTCGACGGGCGCCGGCAAGGCTGGGCCACCTGCCTACTTCAGCGTCCCGAGCAAGGGCGGACGCGGGCCGGCCCGCATCTACTTCGAGCTCTTCTGGGGTGAGGCACGCCAGGGCGCCAACAGCTTCGGGCCGACCAAGAAGGACAAGCCCGTCACCGCGGGTCTTTTGGACAGCGCGATGCTGCCGCTCTATGGCTTCACGCTTCCCGAGGGTTTCCCCATCGCCGAGTCCTCGGGTGGGGGCTACCGCCTCTTCATTCCTCCTCGCGCTGAGGTCGAGCGGCGGCGCGCTGATGGCACCTTCGCGGCGGTTCCACCCACCGAGGTGGAGAAGTCCGGCGGCCGGCGAAGCGTCTCGCTCCAGCTCGGCTCGGCCGTCTGTCTGCGCGAGGGCGAGATGGCCTGCGTCGCCTTCGTCGCGCCTCCGCCGGAACGGGCTTTCGTCAATCCGCTTCGGAACCGGCCCTGGTTCTTCATCGCCTTGCTTCTGATGTTCCTCGGCCCGTCCGTCTACTGGGTCATCTTCGGGCCCAAGCTGGATGACCTCGCCGACTTCTCGGCGAAGAACCTCAACCCGGTGGCGGTTCGCCTGCTGGCCCCTCCCAAGAAGGAAGAGAAGAAGAAGGAACCCGAGAAGAAGAAGGAAGAACCGAAGAAGGAAGAGGCCAAGAAGGAGCCGAAGAAGGAGCCCGAGAAGAAGGTCACCAAGCCCACGCCGAAGCCGGTTCCCCAAGTTCAGCCCAAGGTGGAGCCACCAAAGGACATGACCAAGGCGCTGGCCAAGGTGACGGCCGCTGGACCGGCGATGAAGTCGATGCTGGCCGCCATCAACAAGATTGGGCCAGGCGGCAACAACACCGCCTTCAAGCTCAGCGGCCTCGTCGGCAAGGGTCCAGTGGCCAGCACCAACGGGATTCCGGGCATCGGCCTCGGCAAGGGCGGCGGTGGTCGCGAGATTCTACTCGGCGCCGGCGGAGGTGGGATTGGAGCGCTCGGTGTGGGCAGTGTGGGCAAGGGGCCGGTGCGCTCCGGCGTGACCAAAGCGGTCTCGACCAGCATCGCGTCGCAGGGGCAAATCGACAAAGAGGCGGTGGCCAAGGTCATCAACTCCCACCTCGCGGAAGTCCAGCGGTGCTACGAGGCAGCCCTGCTGAAGACGCCCGGCCTGGCCGGCAAGGTGGTGCTGGAGTGGAGCATCTCCACCTCGGGCAAAGTCGTCAGCTCCAAGTCCAAGAGTTCGACCTTGAAGGACGTCTCGGTGGAGTCGTGCATCCTGCGAGCGCTCAACAACTGGCAGTTCCCGCCCGCTAAGGGAAACTCCGTCATCATCACCTACCCGTTCATCTTCAACGCGGTCGGCTTTTGATGTGCGCCAGAGGCGGCGGCCTTACCGAAGGGAACTTTTCGTGAGACGAATTCTTGTGCTTCTGGTCCTCCTCTTGCCTTTGGCGGCGCGGGCGCAGGAGGAGCTGGAAAACCCCGGGGTGGTCCTCGCTGTCCAGGACCGCGCGTTCCGGATGAACAGCGAGCTGATGCTGGCGATTGGCGTGGTACCGCTCGACGCCTTCTACAAGGGGCTGAGTGGCGAGGTCTCGTACACGTACCACTTCTCCGACAGCATCGCCTGGCAGATTGGGCGCTTTCTCTACTCGTACAACATCTCCACCGGCCTTCAGAACCAGTTGGTCCGCGACTTCGGCGTCAATCCGACTGCCTTCACCCAGACCAACTGGATTGCCGGCAGCGACTTCATGTGGACGCCCATCTACGGAAAGTTCGCCTGGCTGAACAGCAGCGTGGCGCACTTCGAGATTTACACGCTGCTCGGGATTGTCCGTCGTCAACCAGCGTGTCAGCAGCGACATCGCGGCCGGCACCACCAGCACGACGTTCGTGCCGGGCATCAACTTCGGCGTCGGCTGGCGCTTCTACATCAGCAAGACCGTGTCGCTGCGCTTCGAATGGAGCGACAACGTCTGCTTTTCGACCACCGGCGTCCAGAACATCATGGTCGTGCAGCTCGGCGTGGCCTTCAACTTCGGCTCGACGGAATAGATGCGAGGCGCCGTGAAGACCAGGCTGGTGGTGTTTCTGGGGCTGGTGCCCGGCCTTGCGCTGGGCCAGGCGCAGCCCACGCCGCCGACAGCCGCCCCGGCCCAGGGGACGCCGCCAGCGGCCAAGCCAGCGCCTGCCGCAGCCACCAAGGCGTCAGCCGGGACGCCCGCCGCTGCCGACTCCGCCGGCCGCGCCCGAAGCCGCCAAGGCCCCGGCGGAAAAGGTGGACGCAGCCCTTTTCGACGAGGCGCTCCAGGACTACTTCGCCGACCACAAGGAGTCGGCTGCGCGGAAGCTGTACGCCTACATCGAAGGGTCGCCACCCACCGACGAGAACCACCCCTGGGCGCAGTACTTCCTGGCCCGGTGCTTCATCGATCTCGGCCTGCGCCATGCCGGCGCCGTTTACCTGGCCAAGGTGGCGCGCGAGCGCAGCAACCCCCAGGTGCTGCCGCGCACGCTGGAGGCCCTGCGCACACTCATCCTGGTTCCCCACGACGAGGTGCTCATCGACGAGCAGGTCTTCGGCTCGCTTGGACCTCGGGTTTCTTCCGGACTCGGTCAGCGATTACGCCAATTACGAGCAGGGCCTGGTCGACCTGCGGGTGGGGAACGAGCGCTGGGCGAACACCCACTTCCTGAAGCTGGAGGAGGGCAGCGTCGAGGCCAGCCGCGCCAAGTTCGCGCTCCTCGTCACCCGTCTCAAGAAACTCTCGGGCAAGGCCGTTCCCGACGAGATGATTGAGGACTTCCTCGCGCTGTCCAACGACGAGAAGCTCACCCTGGAGGCGCGGAACGAGGCCCGCCTGGCCGTCGCCCGTCTCCGGTACGAGCGCAAGGACTTCGAAGGCGCGCTCAAGGCTTACGACATGGTGCAGCTGCCCGCGCTCGACCCGGGCCGGGCCACCCTGTACCTCGAGGAGGCGTGGACTCGGTACAACCTCGGTCAGCTGCGGGCCGCCATGGGGCTCCTCACCACCCTGGATGCGCCCAGCTTCCGGGAGGAGTTTCTTCCGGACAAGTACATCCTGCGCGCCCTGGTGTACCGGGACCTCTGCCACTACCTACCGGCCAAGCGCGCTGCCAAGGAGCTGACGCGCCGCTACGCTGAGTCGCTCGATTCGATTCGCGAGCGAGAAGACCTCACCCTCGACGCCCGCTTGCGCGCCGCCGCCTCCAGCCACGGCAGTACCAAGCGGGCGGCCAAGTTCCGCGACTCGCTGAACCTCGAGATTGAACTCAAGACCCGCTACGCGGGTGGATTCGGTGACCGGCTCTTCACCCAGGTCACCAAGCTGTATGACCTGGCCTACGCCGAGGCTGAGCGCATCTACCGGCAGCGGTTGCAGGAGGCGGTCCGCGAGGAAGCCGACAAGCTGCTGTTGGCGGCGGAGCAGGTGCGGCTGATGGAGTACGAGGTCGGCCTGAAGCTGTACGAGCGCATCAAGCGCGGGGCCAAGGTGGTCCAGCCGGAGAAGCAGACCCCCATCGGGCCGGGCCAGGAGGCGTTCCGCTTCGATGGGGAGTACTGGAACGACGAGCTGCGCAGCTACCGGGTGAGCATCCCCAGCCGGTGTGTCGAGGAGGGGGCGCTGTGATTGGCTCTCTTTTGACCCTCGCCCTGGCGGCCTCCGGGCCGAGCGGGGCCAGTGCTCCTGACGCCGCTCGACAAGAGCGTCAATCCGGTCGTCACCAAGGTCCGCGAAAAGCAGGAGTACATCGACAAGCTGAAGCGGGACATCTTCAAGGTCGACCGCTCCATCATCGAGACCGAGCGCCTCATCGCCCGCAGCCGGACGGCGAGCTACCTGCCCGACCTCCAGTTTCGACTGGCCGAGCTCTACGTCGAGAAGAGCCGGTACGTGTACTACCTCCAGGCCGAGCAACGGGCGCAGGGCACGAGCGGCGCGATGGTCAGTCCCGAGACGCGTCTGCTCAAGCAGAAGGCGGTGCAGCTCTACTACCGGCTGCAGCGCGAGTACCCGGACTTCCACGACGGGGACAAGGTCACCTTCTACCTGGCCCACGAGCAGCGCGAGCTCGGCCAATTCGACGACATGCTCGCCACCCTCCGTTCGCTCATCGACAAGTACCCGAAGAGCGAGCTGCGGCTGGAGTCCGAGCAGATTCTCGGCGACTACTGGTTCGACAAGGCCAACCTCGACGAGGCGGAGCGCCACTACCAGGCCATCCTGCAGTTCCCGCCCTCGCCGGTGCACGACCTGGCCCGGTACAAGATGGGGTGGATTCGCGTCAACCAGCAGCGCTTCAACGATGCGGTCGGCTTCTTCGAGGCGGCCGCTGGCAGCCCGCCGCTTCCCGGGCGTCGACTCGGCCAAGTCCCTCAACGTGAAGCGCGAGGCACTGCTCGACTTGGTCTACAGCTACACCGAGGCTCGACCGGCCAAGGGCGCGCTGCCCTACTTCGAGAAGCTGTCCGACAGCCGCTCCACCTACGCGCTCGCTCTGGACAAGCTCGGGAATCGCTACTTCATCAAGCAGCAGTACGAGTGGGCGATTCCGACGTTGCGAAAGCTGATGGAAATCCAGCCCGACCCGGAGCTGGACATGGAACGGGCCGAGAAAATCTACGACTCGCTACGGGCGGCCAAGGGGAAGGTCCCCACCACCCAGGCCGACATCAAGTTCCTGGTCCGCGCCGCGGTCGACGTCAAGGTGGACTCCTTCAAGGACGAGACCACCCGACGGAAGCAACTGGTCGAGCTCGAGGAAATCACCCGCGACCTGGCCACCCAGCTGCAGACCCTGGCGCAGAAGACGAACACGCGCGAGAGCTACCTGGACGCCGCGGCGGCGTACAAGGAGTACCTCTCGCTGTTCCGTCCGGAGAAGTACGTCCGGGACATGATGCACAACCGGGCGGATTCCCTCTTCGCCGCCCGTGCCTTCCCGGAGGCGGCGCGTCAGTTCGAGGAGTTGGACCGTTACGAGGAGCGGGCCAAGGACGCCAAGGGCACCGAGGCCGCCGCCTACGGCGCCCTGCTCAGCTCCTTCTCGGCGCTCAAGCCAGGCGAGGTGGAGCAAATCACCGCCTTCGAGGTGGCCGACGCACGCCAGGCCCTCAAAATCGACGGCGCGGCCTTCATCTCCAAGTACCCGCGCAATCCCAACGTCACCACGCTGAAATTCAACATCGCGCGCGCCTACTACGACGACGGAGAGTTCGAGAAGTCGAGCCAGCTCTTCACCGCCTTCACGCTCGAGTACCCGGACAACAAGGACGCGCCGGCAGCGGGGAAGCTGGCGCTCGACGGGCTCCGTCAAATCAACGACTTCAAGGGCATCGAGGATACGGCACGCAAGTTCCTCGCCAATTCGCGCCTGCCGGCCACTTTCCTGGCCGACGTCCGCCGCACGCTGAGCGAAAGCAAGGGCGAGGCGCTGGGCGAGCTGGCGCTGCAGAGCTCGGCCGAGACCGGCGACGTGGTGGAGGGCCTGCTCAAGGTCGCCTCGGAGAACAAGTCCAACGACATCGGCGAAAAGGCGCTGTACGGCGCGTTCAGCGCGGCGCGGGAGAAGCACGACTTCGTCAAGGAACGGGAAATCGGCGCGAAGTTCATGACCGACTACCCCAAGAGCAGCTTCGTCCCGGACATCGCCTCGACGCTGGGACGCGCCGCTGCCGAGGCCGGGCGCTTCGGCGAGGCGGCCCAGTGGTACGAGCAGGTGGGCGCTCGCATGGGCAATGACCCGGCCGCCTTCGAAGGGTGGATGTCGGCCGGCCGGCTGCGCGAAGCCATGCACGAGTACCCGGCCGCCATCAAGGACTTCACTGCCGCTGCCAATTTGCCGAGCAACCGCCGCGCCGACGCCTACGGGGCACTCGCGCAGGTCAAGCTCCGCTCGGGTGACCTAGCGGGGGCGAAGTCCAGCGCCGAAGCCGCGCTGAAGCTGGACAAGAGCCAACCGCTGGCCGCCTCCGTGTTTGCCGAGGCTTCTTCCAAGCTGGGCGGGGAGCGGCCGGATGTCGTGGCCCGCGTGCTGGCGACGGTGGTCAATTCTCCCAACGGGCAAGGGGAGGATACGGCCCGCGGCCTCTGGTACCTGGGCGACATGCTGTACCGGAACTTCAAAGCCATCCCGCCCGACCAAATCGACCAGAAGGTGGCGGCGCTGCAGCAGCTGCAGGGCGTCTACAACCAGGCCGCTTCGATGGGCTCGGCAGAGTGGGCGGTGGCGTCCTTGTGGAAGCTGGGCTTGTCCCTCAAGTCCCTGGCCGAGACGGTCGAGGCGACGCCGGTGCCGGCTGGCGCCACGGCAGCGCAGGCCCAGCAATTCCGCAGCGCCGTCCAGCAGCAGGTGCAGCCCATCAAGGACCAGGCCGAGGAGGCCTTCAAGACGTGCCTTGCCCGGGCCAGCCAGCTCGAGGTGTTCAGCGAGGCCGTCTTGGGCTGCCGGAGCAAGAGCGAGTCGGTTCGCTCGCCGCTGCCCTCGCCCGGGACGCCCGGGGCGCTGGCTGGCAACATCGCCGAACTGCAGAAGCAAGCGGAAGCCAAGCAGGACGCGCCGTCGATGGAGGCGCTCGGTCTGGCCTACCTGGAGGCCCGCCAGGTGGGACAGGCGCAGCTCATCCTCTCACGTGCCACCGAATTGCAGGAGACCCGTGCCTCCGCCCAGAACGCGCTGGGCCTGGCGCTCTTGTACCAGGGGGAACCGATGGCGGCGCGCGCCGCCTACGCCAAGGCGCTCGAGGCCGACCCTGGCTTCGACAAGGCCCACGCCAATCTCGCCGCGCTGCGCTGCCGCTATGGCGACGTGGAAGGCGCCCGGAAGGAGCTGGCCCAGATTAAGGACCCGACCTCCGTTCGGGGGCCCGACGTCGACCCCGACTGGAGGGCATGCAAGTGAGATGGCTTGCCCTGGTGACGTGCGCCGTCGTCCTCGTCTGCTGTGGACCCCAGGAGATTCAGGGCAGCCTGAGCGCGCTGCTCGACCTCCAGTACAACACCGTGCACCTCGCCTACACCGGCGGCTCGGTCGACGGTGGGGCGATGACCAACGGGCAGGTGGCGGTGCGTTTCCTCCAGACGTCCGGGAAGACGGAGAACGCCGTGCTCGTCGTCACCGAGGACCTGGATGGCCTGTTGGTGAAGCCGGGCGGGGCGGTCGACCTCACCTTGGTGCCACCCACGGGCGTTGGTCAGCGGGGCGTGGTGACACGCGACGTGGCCAATGACCCGCGCAAGACGTTCCCGCCCCTGCAGCGCGGTTCCATGAAGCTCAACGCCACTCCCATTCCCGGTTCCGGGCAGTCCGTGGGCGGAGCCTTCAACGTCACCTTCGCCCTGTGCGGTGACTTCGCCTGTGGTTACACGGCCTTCGCCTCCTTCACGGCTCAGGTGCAATGATGAGACGTCCTCCAAGGCTGCTGCCCCTGGCCGGGCTGCTGGCCGTCGCCGCCGGATGCGGTGGACGCTACAGCGCCAAGGTTCCCGACGACCTGGTGCGGCAGCTCCCCTACGAGAACAAGATTGACCTGCTGGAGGCGGAGAACGACCTCTTCATCGCCTACGACAAGGTCGACGAGACGGAGAACGAGGTGGCCCGGACGCGCGACCAGATTCGCCGGGCCAAGCGCGCAGAAGGCATCGCCAGCGACGAGGTGGGCCAGGCCAAGGACCCGGCCACGCGGGAAATCGCCCAGCTCACGGTGGACGAAGTGCGGGCCCGCATCGAGTACCTCCGCGCCCGGCAGGCGCTCAACGTGCAAGCCCGCGAGGTCGAGGAGCTCGCCCGCCAGTGCGCGGTAGCGCGCTACCAGCTGGCGCGGCTGCTTGCGGTGCGCAAGGCGAAAGTCAAGGGAAGCGAGAGCTACAAGCCCGAGGACTTCGAGCGCCAGGCGAAGAGCTGCGAGGCCGAGGTCGCCGACCGCAAGAAGGGCCTCAAGCCGGACGAGGAGACGCTGACCAGGACCCGGACCGACTGGGAGAAGCGCAAGGAGGTGCTGGCCAAGCGCACCTTCGACGCTCGGGCCAGTCCCTTCGTGGAGCGCCTCTGATGGCCCCTTGGCTGCTGGCGCTGTCTCTCCTCGCGGCCGACCCCGACCCGGAGGAGGCCCAGCTGCGCAAGGCCGTCCAGGAGGAGAGCGCCCGGGTGGTGGCGGCGCCGGACGATGCCGAAGCGCTGCAACGCCTCGGGCTTGCCTTCCTCTCCCTCGGTGAGCCGGAAAAGGCCGTCGCCACGCTGCGAGAGCTGGTGCGCCGGCACGACGGGCCCACCGCCCGGCTCCTCCTCTCCAGGGCGCTGCGGCTTTCCGGCGAGGGCACGGAGGCGCGCGCCGTCCTGGTAGCGGCCATCGCCGCCTACCCCGGGGACGCGTCGCTGCATGCCGAGCGGGGATTGATGGCCCGGCGATTCGAGGAGACCGACGTGGCCATCGCGGAGTACGCGCGGGCCGTTGAGCTCCAGCCGCAGGACGCCGCGCTGCGCTTCAACCTGGCCGAGGCCCAGCACCACGCCGGACGGCTCGACGACGCCATCGAGGGTTACCGCCGAGCGCTGGCCATGGACCCCACGCTGGGCGCCGCGCAGGTGAACCTGGGCAAAGCGCTGGCGGAGAAGGGACTCACCGCGGAAGCAAAGGACACGCTCATGGCGGCGGCGCGCACCGGCGTCGCCGACCCGGCCATTCACTACAACCTCGGTGTGCTCCTCATGAAGGAGGGCAACGTCGACGGGGCCATTGCCTCCTTCGAGCGCGCGCTGACCCTTAACCCCAGCTATGTCCAGGCCCACAACAACCTGGGCGTCGCCCTGATGGACGGCAAGGACGACGTGGCCCGGGCGACCCGGCACTTCCAGGCGGCGACGCAAGGGGACCCAGGCTACGCCGATGCCTGGTTCAACCTCGGCCTCGCTCAGTTCCGGGCCGGCGACACGGCCCGGGCGACCAAGTCCTTCGAGCGCGCGCTGTCGCTTCAGCCCAAGGCCAGCGGACCGTACACCCAGCTCGGCCAGCTGTACCTCAAGATGGGAAAGCGCAAGGAGGCGGTGGAGGCCTTCCAGAAGGCCATCGCGCTGCGCGCCGACGACCCAAAGGCCTCGCACAGCGCCGAGGCGTACAAGGGGCTGGCCATGGCCTACGTGGGCCAGGGCAAGTTCGTCGACGCCATCGAGACCCTGCAGCGGGCGGTGCACGAATTCCCGGATGACGCGAGTGCCCGGGCAGCGCTGGCCGACGCCTACCTAGCGCTGGGGGACCTCGACCGTGCCATCGTCGAAGCCGAGAAGCGCGTCGCGCTCTCTCCCACCGTCGACGCGCGGCTCGACCTGGCCGCCCTCTACGCCAAGAAGCGCGTCGCGGCCAAGGCCGAGCCCCTCTACAAGGGCGTACTGGCGGAGGCACCGGACAACCTGGCCGCCACCGTCGGGCTGGCCGACCTCTACCTAGCCATGGGCAACTGGCAGGCCGCCGAGTCGCTCCTCTCGGCAGCCAAAGACAAGCGCCCCGACGACACCTCCATCCTCTCCCGCCTGGGAATCCTTCACGCCCGGAAAGGGCGCCCGGACCTGGCGCTTCCGGAACTCGAGGCCCTGGTGCGCCGCGACCCGACGCAACTGGAGGCCAAGGCCGAGCTGGGCTTCCTGTACTTCCGAGGCGGAGACCCGGAGGCGGCGGCTAAGGTCCTGCGCGCGGTGCTCGCCGCGGACCCGCGACAGCCGTACGGGCTGCTCTACCTCGGCCATGTCCTGTACGAGCAGCGCCAGCCCGGCAAGGCCGAGGAGTCCTTCAAGGCCGCTGCCCAGGCGGACCCGGGCGCGGCGGAGCCCCACTACGCCCTGGGCCAACTCTACGAGGCGCAGGGCAAGAAGAAGGAAGCCCTCGCCGAGTACCAGCGCGCCGCCAGCCTACAGAGGGACCACCCCTACGCCGCCGACGCCGCCAAGCGCATCGCCGCACAGACCCCCAGTCAGTAAGACCGAGCGCCACCCGGGATGATGATGGCGGAGGCTCCGCGGCAGTCGGCGAAGCAACGGGCGCGTCGGCGTGGAACGGAAGTGTGCCGGGGCCGCGCGAGTCAGTGGCGCCCGCCCAGGCTGTGGCCGGCGGGCGCTGCGTGGCTGTGACTGGGCGCAGCCCCTGGCGAATGCGGCATGGACGCCGGGGGCCGCTCAGGCGCCATGGCGCCGTGGGAGACGGTTCCGCTCCAACCGCCGCTGGCCGTGCCACTCCAGCCGCCCTGGGCCGCGACGCGTGTCCCTTCCGAGGCTGGGGACGCCGGGGACTGCGGGCTGTACTCGCCGTGCGGCGCGGAATGCCCGGTGGAGGGCGGCGCCGGTGCGGGGCGGCTGGGAGGCCCCGGTGGTGGACGGCTGGGCGGTGGAACACTTTGCCGAACGGCAGCCGGGCGCACCGCCCCGGGGTTGCCCATGTACCCCCGCGGCGGTTGAAGCTGTAGGGGCTGAATGCGCCCGGGCGCTGGTGGGGTAAAGGTGCCGGCCACCCGCTGGATGGGCTGGGCACTCGCGCGCTCCACCTGGGACACCGCCGGACCGGCGTACCAGCGAGCCCCACCGTAGGCGACGGCTTGGTGGACCGGGGCAGTGGCGGCGTAGGCGTAGTGGATGTGTTCCACCGGAAGCCGGTGGGCCCAGAAATTTCCCGAAAAGTGCGCAGTCGGGACGAAGCACCAGTAGGGCCGCCATGGTTGCACCACCACCGACCAGCCGATGGGCGGCAGCGGCGCCCAGCCGATGTAGCCACCGCCACTGCGCCAGTCGACCCAGGCCGGCGCCCACACCGTCCCGGGAACCCAAATCCAGCCGTAATTCGGGTCCATCGCCCAACGGCCGTAGTGAAAGGGGGCCCAGCCCCAGCTGTAGTCACTCTGGAAGTACCAGCCGTAGTCCGACGACACCCACTGACCGTTGGTCGCGTAGGGCTGAAAGTCCTCGCCGACGACGGTGGCAGAAGGCCGCCAGACGCGTGTGCCGTCCACGTCCACCCACTCCCCATAGGGCGAGAGGGTGTCGTCGAAACTGGCCTGCACCTCGCCGTCCGGGGGCGGAGGCGCAGTCCAGTCCTGGGCTGACGCCGGGGCTGAGAAGAGACTCCCGCTCATGGCAAAAACGCCAATAAATCCAGCGAGTTGTCTCTTGATGCCCATCGTTTCCCTGCCACCTTCCTGGCACTGCCGGTGGCGGTAAGCTGCCGGCCCGCACGTTTACAGCACATCCGACGTGCGGCAGCGCCTGAATGTTCATGCCGGGCCTGGCGGTTGGAGAAGGGGTCCCGGTGCGGCAGCGACGGTGGGAACGCGACGCGCCCACGGGGCGCGTCGCAGGCCGTGGCCCGTCTAAGCGCACGGCGACACAGGTGCCTGCAGCCGGCGCGGACCGCCTACTGAAAGGGGATGTATTCCACGTACAGCGAGTTGCCTGGGTTGCGGGTGTCCAGCACGAAGCCGCGACCCAGTCCGTCCACCACGATTTCCACGGGGTACCGGAACACCGGGTCCGCACTCGCCCCCACCTGCGAGACGTCGTGCCACCCCGCATCGACGGTGTAGCGGCCCGCTCTCACGACATAGCCGGCGTCCGTCCCCTTCAGCCACGCGGCGATGGCGTTCCCGCCAGGGTCGACGGCGATGACTGGTGCAAACACAAAGGCGGTCGCGTCCGAATCCAGGGTGACCGGCGCAGACCAGCCGCCGTCGGCCCCCCGGGTGAAGATGCTCGACACGACGGCATTGGTTCCGGCTTGGCTGTCCTCCTGCCACACCGCGACGGCATTGCCGTTCGCCGCGACGCCCACCTGTGGATTGAAGGCCGAGATCGCGGTGTCCAGTTGCACCGCCGCGCTAAAGGGGGTGGGGCGGGCGGCGTCCAACGTCGAGCCAAACACATGGCCCGTGGACCCGGTCTGCGTTTCCCAGACGACCGCTCCGAACCCGTAGATGCCGAGCGCGGCCTGTGGCTGTTGTGACGCCTCGGCCTGCGCCGAGAGAAACACCGGCGGGCCGAGCCCGCCGGCCGGCAAGTACGCCGCGAGGATTCGTGGAGGGCCAGCGTCCGAGGTGGCCTGCTCAGACTGCCATGCCACCAGCGAGTCCCCGGGAATGTCGCCTGCCAACGTCAGTTGACGCGGCTGCCCCGAAGGGTTGGCCCCCAGGGTCTGGTCGGTCTGGATGGTGCCCGCGCCGAGCCAGCCCGCGTCCGGCAAGAAGAAGCTTCCAAAGACGACCTGTTTCCCCGCCAGCGTCTGAAGCCACACGGCGAGTCCATTGCCGTTGTTGAATCCGACGACCTGGGGGAATTGCGCCTTGGTGTCTGGCCCGGCGAGCTGCTGGATGTACCGCCAGGCCTGGACGCTCGGGTCCCAGAGGGCGACCTCGGCGTCGTAGGTAATGGCCCCCGAGGTCGGCGAGTTGGTCCAGGCGGCGAACGCGGTCCCGTCGGCGGCGATGCCGGCAGTGGGGTAGTTGACCTGGATACCAGTCGTATTCTGGAGGGGGTTGGTCGCCGTCGTGGGACTGCCCCCCGGGGCCGAGACGCCGGCATTCATGCCAAAGTCGCTGCGCGACGGGTCCACCGAATTATAGGAAAGCAGGTAGCTGATGGCCGTCACGACTTGCCCGTAGTAGTTCGAGGCGGCGGCGAACTGTCCGGTCTGGGTGGCGTAACGAATGCTGTTGCCCGCGATGAAGGCGCCATCCTTGGTCGTAAAGCCGCTGGTGAATGGCAGCAGCGTGTTGCCCGACAAGTCCTTGATGGCTGACGTCAAGGTGACCGTGTAGTCCGTTCCCAGCGCGAGCCCATCTGCGTAGGGCTTGAACGTCGCAACGGACGCGTCGGCGGCGTCCACGGTCAGCAGGTAGTTCCCCGGCGTCTTGAAGCCCTGTCCGTAGACGGTGAACGCCGGGTCCTTCACCGACGCGTCCGCGACCAGCTCGGAGAAGGTGACGACCACCCGGCCGTTCGCCGCGGCGACGTTCACCTGCTGGTTGGCCGGGTCGATGCTCTGCACGTACGGCCCCGGGTAGAGGAAGCACACCTTGAGGGTCGGGTCGCAGGTGGCCCCCGGGTTTTTGGCCTGGCAGTCCGCCGTGGTGGAGCACGTCGTCCCGAAACCGTTGCAGCCTTGGGCAGCGAGGGCAGCCACGGCAGCCACGGCAACAGCGCAGACGATGAACAGGCTTCGAAGCTCCCTGGTCGAGTTCATGGTCGAGAAGCTCCCCGCGACAAGGGCCCCGCCGCCGCCTGGAATCAGGCTGGGCGCGACAGAGACGCCCGGCGCACCGTGAGGGCCGCCGACGACAATCAACACCACCCCGGTGACCAGCGCGGCGACGCCGATGCTGCCAGCGACGACGGCCAGCGTCTGTCTGGACTGGATGGTGCTGTTGGCGGACTGAAACTCGCTCTGGTAGTTGGGCGGAAACGCCCCGTTCACCTGCTTCGCGCTGAGGGAATTCTTCGCGTTGTTGGCCGAGATGAAGGCGGCCACCCCGACGCCAAGGCCGAGAACGCCGACGCCGACGCTGACCCAGCCCCCAATCTGCAAGCCGGGGTTGGCCTTGGTGCCGGTGGGGGGAGGAGGCTTGGTGGGCGCACCGGGCGCGACGACCACCGGTGGTGGCAGGTGGGTCGTCCCTTCGGGGAGGACCTCCAGCTGTGGACTTGGCCCGCCCGGTGTGGAAATAGCTGGCCATCAAGGCCAGAGACTCGCTCTGCGGTGCGCCGGGCTGGGAGCTTCACCCGGACGGTGCGTAGCTGCTTGCCAGCGTTGCTCACCTCCGTGACGCTGGCGTAGCGGTCTCCCCCCCACGTCAGGGTGCGGACGGCGTACACCTTGCTCACGTTCAACAGCGGGAGCAGGTGGCCAAGTGCCGTGCTCATGTTCGGCAGCGGCTCGACGCAGGGCCCGACGTCCGGCGCGAAGGCGCCTTCCACCGCCGCCGCAAACTCGACCGATTGGGCGGCGCCGGCGGCGCTAGGATGGTGACGTTGCGCGCCACCCCGCGGTACCCCCAGTCCACCTCCACCCGGTACTCGCCGGGCGGGACCCGGAGCGAGATGGGGGCGTCGCCGCCACGCTTGCCCCCGACGAAGACGGGTTTTCCCGGGAGGCGAGACGGCAATGTCCAGCCGGTTGGTGGGCAGCTTCTTCGCTGCCTTGCGCACGTCATCGGCGAAGCGCTGGAAGGAGGGAGGGTGCACCGACGTATCCGGCTTGTAGTCCGGCTCGACCCGGAAGACCCGGCTCAGCGTGGCCTCGGCGGCGGCTCGGTCCGCCTTGAGCTCCACCTGCGCCTGAAAGGTGAGCATGTCGCTCTCGACGGCCCAGCGCGCATCCGAGGGGATGAGCCGGACGACGTCGTCCAGGGCGCCGCCTGCCGCGGACACGGCGACGTCCGTCTTCTCCGAGTAGAAGTCATTGCGGGCCGCGGTGAGGGCGGCTTGCAGCTCGGGCAGCGTCCGCTCCGCCAGGCCGCCCAGCGGCGCGGCCGTCTGCACTTCCGGCTGCACCGAGGCCCCGGCTTCTGCGTGAGCGCGGTCCGGAAGCTGCGTGCGGCGATGGCGCTCCCCGCGACGCTGCACTGCCCCACCGCGACGACCGCGCTCTGCGGCGCGTTTTGCGCGACGACAGGTCGTGCCGCCAGCCCCAGCGCTAGCGCCGCCCAACTCCAGGTCCAGCGTCCTCGCATCGCCCACCCTCCCTGCCGTCGCCCCCTCCACCTTCCCCCACCGGTGGCGAGCGCTTTAGTCGGTGATGAAGTTGTACTTCAGCTGCCGCGTCTTCCCGGATTCGATGGTCACCGGCCAGCTCTTCGTCTTCGGTTGACCAGTCGAACCTCGTGCGACCCGGGAGACAGCGAGATGCGCTTGCTGACACCCTCGATGTCTCCGTACGACTTGCCGTCGATGATGAGCTTCCCCCAGGGCGTCGCTTCCACCGTCAGGAAGCCGGGGGGCCCCACCGGGGCGGGCGGCGAGCGGCGCAGTGGGGACGGCGAGGGGCGGCTGGGTGGCGGGCGGCAACGACGCTGCCGGCACCGGCGCCGGGGGCGCCTCGGGCGCGCGGGCCTGCACGGGAGCCGGAACGGCGGCCGGCGCCACCGACGGACGTGCCGCGGCCCAACAGGAAGACCGCGCAGAGGGCGGCGAAGAGGCCGCAGGGCGACCAGGCTGGGGGCCAGGAAGCGGCGGGCCCCGCCCAGGCCTGCCGCCGCCGCGACACCGCTGGTTCCGGCCGGGGAGCGCTGCGTCACCACCGAGGGGACGCGCCCGCCGGTGGGCGTGCCGGCCGGAGCCTGCTTCCCGCTCTGCCGGGCGGTGAAGGCGTAGGCGGCGGTGTCCATGCCCACCGGCGCCGAGTCCCGAGCGAGGGCGTCCCCCCGCGCGCGGCGAGCCCCTCCGCGCTCTGCTTCTGCCAGGGGGCGGCGTGAGCAGCTGCAGGGGAACC
>CAVXCY010000015.1:0-226810 GCA_963760425.1 uncultured delta proteobacterium
CGCTACCATGGGCGCGGCGGAGATGGCCGAGCGTCTCGGCGCCCACCGCTTCGACGCCAGCGTGTCCTTCGACTGGAGCACCGCCTCGCAGGCGCCCGTGAAGCTGAGCGAGACGCGCCTCCTCGAGGCGGGGGCGCGGGGCGTCAACGGGGACTTCCACGCCCGGGTGGACAACAGCGGGGACCTCGGGCTGGAAGTCATCCGTGTCAACGGCGAGGTGTACGCCCGCAACCGCTTCGGCAAGTTTCGCCTCCGCCGCCGCGACCGCGGGATGGCGGAGCGCACGCGCGAGGACGTGGTGGCGCCCCTGCGCGAGCTGGACGCCCTCTTCGACGGGCGCTTCAAGCTGCTGCCCCAGGGGACGGTGAGCTACGAGGGCCGACCCACCCTGCGCTATGAGGTGGCCCTGGCTGCAGCGGCCCCCAAGGCATCACCGGCCCCACTGCCGCCCCTGGCAAGCCCGCGCGGCGGGGTGGATGAGACAACGCGGCGGCGACTCGCCTTCCTCGCCGACAAGCACCCGCGCTCCCTCAAGGGGGAGGTGCTGGTCGACCAGGCCACCGGGGTGGTTCTGCGCGCCTCGCTGGACGGACGGCTGGAGGTGCCCGGCCAGGGCGCGGCGCGCCCGGCCGCCCTGCGGGTGACGCTGGAGCAGCGCATCTCACGCATCGGCCAGGTGCCCCCCCTCAAGCCGCCGCCCGGCGCGCTACCGGACGTGGACAAGCCGCTCGGCATTGCCGACGCCCTGGACCGGTTCGGCATTCCACGGGGCGGCAAGGCGGATGCGGGGACCGAGGCCGACGACGACGAGGGGTAACCGCCCGCTGCGACAGGCTTCTACCGGGCTGTCCTCCAAAAAGTTGACCACCTTCCCCACGCCCGTAAGTTGCTGGAACACCGCGGGTTGTCTGCGGTGACTCTGAGCGGATGTTCAGGTGCGAGGTGGAGTGGCCATGACGGAGCAGAAAGCCGGGTCGAGCACGGTGGTGACGGAGGAAGTCCGGGCGGCGCTGGCGCGTGCGCCGGCCCTCACCTCTCTCGAGGAGCGCGTGCTTCGGCTTCGCCACGGCATCTCCCCGGACGCCCAGGCGCCCCTGGCCCGCGTCGCGCCGCTCGACTCGGAACTCGGCGACGAGCTGCTGGTGCTGGAGCTCCAACTGCTGCGCGTGCTGCGCTCGCGCGCCGTGCAGGCCGCCGCCGCCCGCGGGACGGCCGACCCGGCAACCAAGAGCAAAATCGTCCGCGCCCTGCGCAAGAAGCGCTAACCGCAGCGCCGTCGGCCTAAGCGGCCAGTACCGTCAAAAGCCGCTGGCCCACTGCTGCGAGCGAGAGGGGCGTGCCCGAGACGTCTTTCGCCAGCGCGTCGGCGTCCAGTTCCGTCCCACGTCCCCACACCGTGGCCAGCCAGCGCGCAGCCGCTGGGTTGCGGAAGTCCTCGGCGTCGAAGCGCGCGTCGGCTGCCTGCCGCAGGCACTCGGCCAGGGCACCGGCGCGCAGCCCTTCGGCCGGGGAGGGCCCAGCCCAAAGTCCCGGCACCAGCGCCCCCTCGGGCACACGCAGGAAGAGGGCCTCGGTGGCGGCGGCCGCCAGGGTCCGCAGTGCGGCGCTGGATGGCCCGGCGGCCTGCAGGCCCGCGTCGTACGGAAGCCGCACGGCTGCCAGGCGCAACTCGAAGAGTTGCCCCAGGGCCGCCAGGCGTGCCACCTCGCGAGCCGCCGTCCTGCCATGACCGAGAAAGCGGCGCAGCCAGCCCTCGCTGAGGAGGGCCCCGCGCAACAGCCAGCCGGCCGACGCCCGCACCGCCTCGTCTCCCAGCCGGCGGACCCGCAGCGGGGCGTCCGGTGCCACCGCGGCCAGCGCGCGGGCCCGGCCGGCGGCCGCCACCAGCTGGGAAAAGCTGCCCTGCCCTGGGTGGACGAGGAGGATGTGCTGGGGCACCTGCAGCCCAAACCAGGCCGCCTCCGGAAGTCTCCCCGCAGCCGCCTCGGCCACCCGCAGCCACCCGCCGGCGGAAAGCGTGAGGCCGGAGGCGTCCAGCCAGCGGCGAACGGGGCCCAGGCCGTCCGTGGATGGGAACGCGCCCGGGAACGGCTGGTGGGAAAGCCGCAACCCGTCATGCAGCGCCGCCTCCCCCAGGGGCAGAGGGCGCAGCGTGCTCTCCAGACGCCGCAGGGCATACGCTAGGACGTCCCGGAAGCCGTCCTCGGTGCGGTGCAGGAAGTCCACCGCCTCGGCCTGAAGGCCCGTGTTGGCCGGCGCCGGCGCGACGCCCAGGGCCAGCGCGGCGGCGTGCCGTGCTTCCCACCGCCGTTGGACGTCGCCCAGGCGCGCCTCCTCGGTGGTTGCTGCCGCCCGGGCCAGTGCCGCCCGCCGCGTCCTGTCGGCTTCCTGCCCGACGGCCTCCCACACCGCGGCGAGTGGCCAGAGCGTGCCCCCGGCCGAGACGGTGGTGGCCCGGGCTGCCATCTCGAAGCCGTCCTGCACCTTGCGCGTCGCTGCGTCCACGGCGGCCTGGGCCAGGAAGGGAAGCAGGCCGAGCAGCCGGGGCAGCTGGGCCTCCGGCGTCCCGGCGGACGTGGTGGCCGCCCGGACAGCGGCCAGCGTGTCCGGCGAGCTGGCCAGCGGGTGAGCGCGCTCGAGCGTCCCCAGGTTGGCCCACTCCGTCTGGCCAGTGGCCTCCTCGCCGAGGGCCTGCGCCCGCCCGCGGCAGAAGGCCTCCACGTCGTCCTCGAGCGCCTGAAGCGAGGCCATTGGGGTGGGGTTTTCCCGGGGGGGGACTCCCACCAATTAGCAAGGGGCGGGGAAAGAGTAAGGCGGCTGGGTTCGTAGAGGGTGCGGGTCCGGAGCATGGCGACCGCAATCCTGAGCAGCCAATCGGCCAGGCCGCGAAGGGCCCTGCCGTGCGTCTGGCCCCGAGCGCGAGCGTGGGCGTAGCGGCGCTTGGCGTGCGCGTCGACCTGGGAGGCGACGCGAGCCCAGTGGTAGAGGGCATTTCTCAAGCGGCCTGAGCATGCCTGGCGCATGACGACGTGGGCACGTTTCCCACTCTGGCGTGTGACCGGCGCCGTGCCCCCGTGGGCCCTCAAGGCGGCGTAATCTCGGTCCTGGAGGGCATGGCTGGCCTCTGCGAGCATCGTGGCGCACACGACTCTTCCCACTCCTGGCAGGGACTGGAGAATCTGGACGTCACGATGCTCGCCACTCTGCCCCGGTGCTGCCTCCGCGGTGGACAATTGCTCAAGCAGGCTATCGAGCGTCGACGCCACTTGAGCCCGCTGGGCTGAGACAAGCTTGAGCCGGGGCAGGAGCAGCTGCACGTGCCCTGCAGCAGCTTGCGTGGTACCAGGTGCCACTTCGAGGCCGGGCCCTTGAAGCAGCTGGTGCAGCTCGGCCCCAGTCAGGCGGCGAATGCGATGGCGCCGCAAGAGCTCATCCAGTTTCGGACGTTTAAGCTTGCGGGCGCTCTCTGGGGTGGGTGCGCTTTCGAGTAGAGCCCACAGCCATGCCTCGTCCGCTGACGGGGATAACTTGAGTAGCGAGGGGAAGTAACGGTGCAGCTGCTCCCGAAGGCGGTTGGCGAGTCGATTGGACTCCTGGCGTAGGTCCTCGTCCTCGCGAGTCGCTTCGCGAATCTGGATGACGAGCGGGTCGTCCACGGCGAGACGCCTGAAGAGGTGGCCGTCGTGCCGAAGTGAGTCCGCCAGCACGTAGGCGTCGCGTCTGTCGTCTTTGGCGCCCGCGACCGTGTGTCTGTCTCGCAGCCGGTCAAGCTGCTTGGGATTAATCGCATGGACCGCAAAGCCGCGCTCGAGGAGCATCTCAACGACCGCGCCGCGAGGCGTCTCAATGGACACGGCGACAGTAGCTGGGTCTCCGCCCCCCAGCTTCGCCAGCGTATCGGCTAGCGACGCGAGCCCTTGTGCGCTGTGCTCGAAACTGCGCTCGAGCTGCCTTTGCCCGGTGTCATCTACGACGCATACCTGGTGGGCTTCGGTGGCCCAGTCCACACCGGCGTAAAGCCGGAACTCTTTCATTTTCCTGCCTCCTCTCCGCTATTTGGCTCCTCCCGGTCGAACCGTGGTGTCCCGTCTCCCCTGTACGGGCGCTCCGAAAACCTCTCGGGCGCGAACTCCCCACTGGACGTCCACCACGGTGCACCCAGGTCCGGGCACATGTCCCCCCCAGGTGCTCGTGGCACAGGGGGCAAAAAGGTGCTCCGGACCGGGCCGACCGCGAGCGACAGGCTTGTAAGCCTACCGCCGCCTGCCCCAGCCTGCTTCGGCTAGAACAAGCGCTCAGAACGGTACAGGGGGGCCGCGGCCCCGGCGGGCCATCCAGGGCGGGCAGGGGAAGAAGGGAAGTGGGCTACTCCCGCAGCAGGTCCGCCGCGGTGAGCTCGGGCGCGGAGGGCAGGTGTTCGAAGGCCAGCAGCCCGAGCGCCTCGTAGCGCGGGCGGATGCGGGGGGACAAAAGCCCGATGCGCTTCAGGTTGGGGACGACGCGCTTGAACATGGTCTGACGGAAGAGGTTCATGAAGGGCGAGCGCAGCACGAGTGCCTCCCAGGCCTTGCGCGTCATGGCGTGGGCCCAGTACTCCTCGTAAAACTCAAACGCCAGGAAGCGGTTGCGCATGAGGAGCGACATCTGGAAGGCCCAGTCCTCGCGCTCCCGGTGCTCGGCCTCGGACAGCCGGGTGGCCGCCTCCTGCAGGGCCAGCACGCCAAAGTGGACGTGGCGGGCCTCGTCGGTGATGACGTAGGTGAGCAACTGGCGGAGCAGCGGCTCCGCCGTCATCTCCCGCAGCGCGCCGAAGGCGCCGAGGGCCAGGCCCTCGACGAGGACCTGCATCCCGAGGAACTTGACGTCCCAGCGGCCGTCCGTCATCAGCGCGTCGATGATGGTGAAGAGGTTGTCGTTGACCTGGTACAGCTTCTGCAGCTTCTCGGTGAGGTAGGCGTGGAAGACCTCCACGTGCCGTCCCTCGTCCACCACCTGCGAGGAGCCGTACAGCTTCGCGTCGAGCCAAGGGACGGCCTCCGTCACCTGGCAGGCGGCAAACAGCGCGCCTTGCTCGCCGTGCAGGAACTGGCTCAGCACCCAGGCCAGCACGGCGTGCAGCTGCTGTGTGCGCTCGGGCCCGGACAGGGCGTCCCAGTGCGGGGTGCCGAAGACGGGGTGGAATTCGTCCGGGACGAGGCGTCGCGTCGGGTGGCCCGGGTCGACGTCCGTCTTCCAGTCCAGCTCGGTGGTGGCGTTCCACTGGGATGTCTTCGCCGCCTCGTAGAGACGAGCCAGGGCCGGGTGGTCGCGCAGGTAGCCCCAGTCGAAGTGCGCCTGGTGCGCGGCGGGCATGTGGGTGAAGCCGTGGCCCCGGCCGCCCTCCAGCACCAGGCCCCGGTAGGCCGGTCCGAGCAGCGAGGACAGCACTTTGAGGTTCCCGCTGGCCGAGGCCTCCTTCCAGAGCGGGCCGGACTGGACAAGGTTCTGCACCGCTCTGCCGAAGCTGGCCATGGTCGGCACGCTGCCGGAGTGTTGACCCGCCGGTCAAGCGGACGTCCTTGGTGCATCGCCGCGCCCCCCAGCACGCGTAGGGAGGGGCGGTGAAGCGCCGCCTCTTCGAGGTGGCCCCGGCCGAGGCCGGCCCGCTCCTGCCCGTGCTGTCCACGCGGCTGGGCCTCGCCCTCGCCGACGTCCAGGCGTTGCTGGCCCGCGGCGCCGTGTACCTGGGCGGCCGCCGTCTGGGGGGGACCGCCCCCGTGGCCAAAGCGGGAGACCGCGTGCTGGTGGTTCTCGAGGAATCCGGGCGCTCGGTGCTGGCCGAGGAGTTGCCGCCCGCGCCGCTGCGGGTGGTGTACCAGGACGAGTCCGTCCTGGCGGTCGACAAGCCGGCCGGGCTGCCGGCCCAGCCGACGCCCGGCGGGGCCAGAAGCCTCGCCGCGCTGGCCTCGGCCCACCTCGGGATGCCCGCCGGTTTGGTGCACCGTCTGGACAAGGGGACGACGGGCCTGACTCTCTTCGGCGTGACGGTCGAAGCCACCCGCGCCCTCAGCCTGGCCTTCCGAAGCGGCCGCGTCCAAAAGCAGTACCTCGCCGCGACGGGGCCTAGCCTTCCGGCCCAAGGCACTGTCTCCCTGCCGCTGTCGCGGGACCCAAGCCGCCCCGGGCGCTGGCGTGCGTCCGCGCGGGCCCACGGCGTGCCAGCGGTGAGTGACTTCCGCCGCCTGGGTCAGGCCGCGGGCTACGCCCTGGCGGCGCTCTGGCCGCGGACGGGACGACAGCACCAGCTGCGGGCGCACCTGGCGTCGCTGGGAGCGCCACTCCTCGGAGACGTGCTGTACGGCGGGATGGCCAGTCCGGCCGGACGCCCGCTGTTGCACGCCCACGCCCTTGTCTTCCCCCACCCCGTGACGGGTGCCAGCCTCACTCTGGTGGCGCCGCTGGCGGCGGACCTGGCGCGGCTATTTGTGGAGGCCAGAGTGGCCGTCCCGGACGGCCCGGAGTGGGGCGAGTGAAGGACTGCTGTGGCCGGTGCAGTCGCCCCCAGCGGGCGCCGGCAAAGGCCTTCACGCCAGTCGGGTGCGCCGCAGGCCCAACAGCAGCACCACGGCTGAGGCCAACATGGCGAGGCCGACACTGACGAAGCCGGCGGCCACCAGGGTCTCCTGCCAAGGCAGCGCCTGGTGGCCGGCTGCGGTAATGGGGTTCAACGCCGCGGTGCCGAGGATTGCTGCCAGGATGGTCACTGCCCAATTCGCGTAGGCGCCGTAAAGGACGCCCCAGTAGGCAGCCGCCTTCCAGCGCGGGGAGAGCCGCACGTCCTCCCACGCCGCGCCCAGCGCGAGGAGGAAGGTGCCGTTCAATACACCTTGCAGGTGTGCCGCCAGCCCCATCCGTGGGTTGGTGAAGCGCGTTTCAGCCAGCCCGGCGAGCAGGCCGAGCAAGAACAACAACATCCCATGCCAAAGCAGGCGCCGCCTGGAGTCGTCCATAACGTACTTCCTCTCCCGGGCTTTGATGGCACGCGCTCCGGAATGTCGCAACAACGCGCCGGCAAGGAATGGCCTTCCGAGAGACGCGCCCGCAACGCCCCGAAGGCGAGGGCCTACTGCTTGACCAACTCCACGCGCCGATTCTTGGCGCGACCCTCCTCGGTGTCGTTGGAGGCGACCGGTGCGGTCGGCCCATCGCCCTGTGGGCTGAGGCGCGCCGCGCTCACGGCGTATTTCGTGGTGAGCTGTTTGGTCACCGCATCAGCACGGCGACGGGACCGGTCCATGTTGGACTGCAGCGACCCCTGGTTGTCCGTATGGCCCACCACGTACAGCTTGAGGGCGGGGTCCGCTTGGAGAAGCTTGGCGATTTCCTTCAGTGTCGCGTCCGACTCGGGTTTGATGTCCGCCTTTCCGGAGTCGAAGTAAATCCCGTAGATGGCCGCGTGACCGGTGCGTGCGACGACGAGGGCGCGCAACTGCGCCCGCCTGCCAGAGCGGCCGTGGACCGTTTCGTGGAGGACCGAACCGTCGGTGACGGCACCGGCGGCAGTCTCACGGGCCCAGCGTGCAGGACTGCGTTGCCGGTGGGATGTTCCAGAACTGCTGGCCGAACGTCATCAGCTGATTGCAGGAGACTTGGTTGCCCTCGTCGTTGGCTCCGCTGGCGGTGCCATTCGGGTTGGTGGCGAGGCACTGCGAGTCCCCGTTGCAATTCCAGTGGTAGCACCAGGAGCCGGCCACGCAGGCCGTGCCCCCGCCTCCCGTCCCGCCGCCCCCGGGGTTGCTGCAGAGGTAGCTGGCCGCGTTGCACTCGGCGGCGGTCGGCTGCGCACTCCAACACTTGCCACCGCAGAGGTAGGGGAAGCCATCCCCGCAGCACAGGGTGGTGCCGGCGCAGGCGAGAGGGGTTGCCGCCGGGCAGCTGTTGCCGTCGGCCCCCACGGGGTCGCTGCAGGCAGCGAGGGCGATGGCGGCGGCGAGTAAGGCTTTCCTCATGGCGTTTCTCCCCGGGGCGAACCCTGTGGGCCGCACTGTGGGCGTGCGACCAAGCGGTGCCTGACGAAGCACGGGGCGCGCCAGAGGGAGAGGCGAGAGAAAACGATGGGTTCAACTCGGGCCCACCAGGTCCGCCCGGGCAACTGAAGTCGGCGCAGACCTCGGCTGCCCGCTGGCGCGCCCGGGAGGTTTAGAGGACGACCCGGAAGGAGGCCACCATCAGGTTGCCCACCCCGGTGCACGACTGCTGGTAGCCGAGGTCGAAGCCGCCCTTGTCCACGACGAAGCCGACGCCGACGGTGAGGTAGACGGTGGAGCGCACGTACTGGGTACGGGTGTACCAGTCGGCGCCGGCGCGGATGAGGAAGCTGCTGCCGATGGCCACCTCGGTGCCGAAGAGGAGCTTCGGATGAAACGCATGCGGGCCGAAGTCGGCGAGGGTGTCGATGGCGAGCCGCACCGGGCCGAACTTCAAGCCGGTACTCAAATCGAAATAGCGGCCCAGTTGCACCGGGTGGTTGGTGTTGATGAGGTTGTGGCCGGCGAAGCCCAGGGTGGCGACGGTGCCAATCTTGAAGGCCACCCCGACGTCCAGGCTCGCCGCGTTGATGTGCAGGTCGCTCTCGGTAATCCAGTGCGAGGAGACGCCGATGCTCATGTAGTCGGCCACTGGGATGCCAAAGGCGAACACCTGCTGGTACCCGCTGATGTAGCGGGTGGTGGTGCCTGTCGGGGTGACGGTGGTCAGCGGCTGGGAGAGGTAGTGGAAGCTGTACCCGGCGGCCAGCGGCGAGGACTGGCTGTCGCGGACGTAACCGGCGACGTACCATTCCTGGTTGCCGGGGTCCCACGCGCCGCCGGCGTCCAGCTGGAAGAATTTGAAGAGGGCCAGCGCCGCCGGGTTTCCGTCGACGCCGACGGCGGTGGTGCCGAGCGCCCGGTAGGCGCCGCCCATCGACACCTCACGCGCCTCCAGGGCCTGGTCGAAGCCGATGGGCTGCGCCGTGGCGACGGAGGCCGCCAGGAGCGGCGCGAGGAGGAACGCGGGCCGGAGCATGAGGCGAAGCCGCATCCTGCCCAGAGTGTACGACGTTGCGGTCAACCCACCAGAAGAACGGTGGAACCGGTGGTCCGTCGACCTTCCAGGTCGCGGTGCGCTTGAGCGGCCGCCCGGAGCGGGTACTCCTGGTTGATGTGAACCTTCAACACGCCGCGCTGGACGAGGTCGAATACCTCCGCCGTGCCCTGCAGCAGGTCCGAGCGCTTGGCGGCGTAGGTAGCGAGGGTAGGGCGGGTGACGAAGAGAGAACCCTTCGGTCCAAGAAGCCCGAGGTCCAGCGGGGGCGGGGCGCCGGAGGAGGAGCCGAACATGGCCAGAAGGCCAAAGGGCGCCAGGCAGTCCAGCGACAGGAGCATCGTGTCCTTGCCGACGGAGTCGTACACCACCGACGCCTTAGCGCCCTGGGTGAGTTCCACCACCTGCTGGACGAAGCGGCCGGGGTTGGCGGTGTCCAGCACCAGCGGGTGGTGACAGCCATTGGCCCGGGCCAGCTCCGCCTTCTCCGCCGTCCCGACGCTGCCGATGATGGTGGCCCCCAGGTGGCGCAGCCACTGGCACAGCAAAAGCCCCACGCCGCCCGCCGCGGCATGCACCACCACCGTCTCCCCGGCCTTCACCACGTGGGTGCGCCGGACGAGGTACTGCGCGGTGAGGCCCTTGAGGAGCACCGCGGCGGCCTGCCGGTCGGTGACGCCGTCCGGGATGGGCACCAGCCGCTCGGCCGGGAAGAGGCGCTCCTCGGCGTACGCGCCCAAGGGACCCGAGGCGTAGGCCACCCGCTGTCCGACGTGCAGGCCCTCCACGCCCGGGCCGATGGCGCTCACCACGCCGGCCGCCTCCATGCCCAGCCCGGACGGCAGCTGCACCGGGTAGTGGGCCGTCCGGTAGTAGACGTCGATGAAATTCAACCCCACCGCGCTCTGCCGCAGCTTCACCTGCCCCGGACCCGGGTCTCCCACCACGGTGTCTTCGAGTTGCAACACCTCGGGGCCGCCGGTCCGGTGAATGCGGATGACGAGACTCATGGGGCGTTTCCTCCCTGCGGGAGACTCCGGCCGGCGCGGCCTCAGCCCGGGCTGGCCAGGCGTTGCCGACGGGCTTGAATGAACGACCGAATGGCCACCACCAGGTAGCCGAGGCACAGCACCACGGTGGCGCTTTGGGCCACCACCGCCAGCGGGCGAGCCACCGTCTGGCCGGACAGAAGGGCCGGCAGCTGCAGGACGCCGCGCAGCGAGCCGAGCAGTCCGAGCAGCGCCAGCAGCACGGCGGCGTGCATGGCATGCATGCGCGCCTTGGCGTTGCGCGCCACCGCGGCGCACACGCCAAGAAGCACTCCTAGGATGGCCGGGATGAGCGCCGTGGGGGCGTGGGTTTCCGAGGCGACGAAGCCCCCCAGCCCCACCGCCAACAGCAGCACCGCGACGAAGAAGGTAATTGCTGGCATGTGGGGGCCGGATGTAACAGGGACAGGGGTGTGCCTGCTATGGTGCCGCCCCTTCCCGGATGAAACGGCTCCTCTTGGTCTGCCTGCTCGGGCTGGCCGGCACGGCCGCCGCCTACGTCCTTCCCGGCGGAGCCATCCTGCGTCGCCTGGTGGAAGCGCGGGAAGAATTGCACCTCGTCGGCGCCAAGGTGGAGGGCACGCTCGCCCTGTCCGGCGGCGCCATGGGCGAGCTGTCGACCGAGCTGCCGGAGTACCGCACCGACGCGGCCTTCCTGTTGCGCGTCCCGGGCCGCTGCCGGCTGGACGCCACCACGCCGCAGGGCAAGCCCCTGGCCGTGGTGGAGGCGGGCGGACGGCGGCGCGTGGAAGGCCCGACGGTGGCAGCGCTGGGAGTCGCCGTCCAGGAGGTGTGCGCCCTGCTGGCCCTGCGCTCGGCCTCCGAGGGCGATGCACGCAGTGGCCTCGAACAGCACCTGCGCACCCTCAAGGTGGACACGCAGAAGACGGCGCTCGGGCGGCTGGGCGACAAGGTGGTGTACGTCCTCGGGGGGGACAGGCCGACGGACAGCCAGCTGTGGGTTTTCAAGGAAAGCTTCCTGCCGGCGCGGGTGCGCTTCAGCGACGACCAGGGGGTCGCCTGGGACGTCCGCTTTTCGGACTATGCCTCTCCGGCCACGGGTGGCTGGTTCCCCCGGCTTCTGGAAGTCTCGCGCGGCACGGAGTTGCAGGCCCGCTTCACCACCGTCCGCGGCGACAGCCACGCCAGCGTGCCCGAGCGTCTGTTTTAGGCGTGCGGACACGGCCGCGCGCTGGCCGCGCCCCCGGGCCGACTGTCGGGGGGCGGGGGTAGTCCCCGCTGGACTGTGGTGGAATTCCCCTCCTGCGTTTCGGTCGCCGTCGGACGGCCCGTCGCCGGGCCCTTCACCTACCTGCTTCCGGAGGGGCACCCGGGGCCCCTGCTGCCGGGGCAACGGCTGCTGGTGCCCTTCGGCCGCGGCCGCGCCCTCGGCTTCTACCTCGGGCCGGCCCAAGCCACCGGAGGGCGCGGTGCTGAAACCCATTGCCCAGGTGCTGGAGACGGAGCCGGCGCTGCCTGCAGACGTCTTCCACCTGGTGCTGTTTGCAGCCTCCCACTACCGCTACCCGCTGGGCGAGGCCCTCCGCGCCGCGCTGCCGCCCGGCCTCGCCAAGGCGGTGGAGGACCGGCCAGTTGTGGCCGCCGGGGTGAAAAGCGTGGTGGCCACGGAGGCTGCCGCCCAGGCGGCGCTGTCGCGTGCCCCCAGCCAGGCTGCCACGCTGGCCTACCTCCTCGCCGTGGGCGGGCGGGCGGAGCTTGACGAGTTGGTGCGCGCCGTGCCGGGAGCCCGGCCAGCCGTCAAGGCGCTGCTGAGGCGGGGACTGGTCCGGGTGGAGACACTCGAGGTCGCTCCCCCCGTCCGTGCCGGCTTCGCCCAGGGACGTCCGGCCCTTCTCACCGAGGGGCAGCAGCGCGCCGTCCATGCCCTGACCGCGGCCCTGGACGGGCCCGGCTTCCGCCCCTTTCTGCTGCAGGGCGTGACGGGGAGCGGCAAGACGGAGGTGTACCTCCGGGCGGCCGAGCACACCCTGGCCAGCGGCAAGGGCGCCCTGGTGCTGGTGCCGGAAATCGCCCTCACCCCGCAGCTGGTGGGCCGCTTTCGCAGCCGCTTCGGCGCGCAGGTGGCCGTCCTGCACAGCGGGCTCACCCCCAGCGAGCGCCGCCGGCACTGGCAGGCCCTGCGCGCCGGGCGGGTGCGCCTGGCGGTGGGGGTGCGCTCTGCGGTGTTCGCCCCGGTGGCGCGCTTGGGCCTGCTGGTGGTGGACGAGGAACACGACCCGTCCTTCAAGCAGGAGGAGATGCTGCGCTACCAGGCGCGGGACTTGGCTGTGGTGCGGGCACGTGACGCCGGCGCGGTGGTGGTGCTGGGTTCGGCCACGCCCTCGCTGGAAAGCTACGAGAATGCCCGGCGCGGCCGCTACCAGCTTCTGGAGTTGCCCGTCCGGGTGGACGACCGTCCCCTGCCCACGGTGCAGCTGGTGGACTTGCGCCGGCGCCCACGCGCACAAGCGGAGACTCCCCCGGTGCTGGCCGAGGAGAGTGCCCAAGCACTGTCCGAGACGCTGGAGCGCGGGCAGCAGGCCATTCTCTTCCTCAACCGCCGCGGCCACAGCACCACCCTGGTGTGCCAGGCCTGCGGACAGTCCCTCTCCTGCGCGCAGTGCGACGTGGCTCTCACCCTGCACCTGTACCCGCCCGCCGTGCAGTGCCACTACTGCGGCGCCGCGCATGCCGTGCCCGAGGTGTGCCGGGCCTGCGGCGGACCACTGCTGCGCCTCGGCAGTGGCACCGAGCGGGTGGAGGCGGAGGTCCAAGCGCGCTGCCCCACCGCCCGGGTGGCGCGGCTGGACCGGGACAGCGTGGGCACCGGCGAGCGCCTCACCGAGCGGCTGGCTGCCTTCGCCCGCGGAGAGCTGGACGTGCTGGTGGGCACGCAGATGGTGGCCAAGGGGCATGACTTCCCCGGGGTGACGCTGGTGTGCGTGGTGTCCGCGGACACCGGGCTGCTGCTGCCGGACTTCCGCGCCGCCGAGCGCACCTTCCAGCTTCTCACCCAGGTGGCGGGCCGGGCGGGACGCGGGCAGGACATCGGCCGGGTGCTGGTGCAAACCTACAACCCGGAGGCTGAACCGGTGGCGCGCGCCGCCGCCCATGACTTCGTCGGCTTCGCCGCGCGGGAACTCGAATGGCGGCGGGCGCTGGCCTACCCGCCCTTCTCCCGGCTGGCGGCCATTCGGCTGGAGGGCGCAGACGCCGGCCGCACCGCCTCCGGCGCCCGGGCGCTGGCCCACCTCCTCGAGAGGAGCCTGCCGCCGGCAGCCTCCGGGGTGCGGCTGCTCGGTCCCGCCCCCGCGCCGCTGTCTCGTCTCAAAGGGCTGTCCCGCTGGCAGCTTCTCCTCAAGGCCCCGCAGCACCGGGTGCTTCGGCCGGTCCTGGACGCCGCCGAGCGGGCCCTGCCGTCACTGCCCCCCGGTGTCCGCGGCATCCTCGACGTCGACCCGGGGGCCATGCTGTAGGCTTGCCAGTCGCCTCCATGCCTCCGCCCCTGCTGTTGGTGCACGATGACCTCGCCACCATCGCCGCCGTGCGGAGGGCCCTGACGCGCGCCGGCTACCCGCTGCACCTGGCCACCTCCACCGCCGACGCCCTCAGCGCGGTGGAGCAGCTCGCCCCGTCCGCCATTCTGCTGGCGCCGGCGGTGGAAGGCGGACGCGGCGCTACCTTCCTCGCCGAGCTTCAGGCCCGGCCGGCCGGGGGGACGACGCCGGTGGTACTTGTCGGCCAGGCGGTGCCGGGCCATTCCCTGCCGGTGGTGCGCCTGCCGGTGGACGCCGGGGCGCTGCTGCAGGCGGTGGAGGCCGCCCTGGCATCACCGGAGGCCGAAACGGACGACGTGCCCCTCCTCGACGCGGGCCACATGGAAGAGTTGCCCCCGCTGGTAGACGCCGCGCTGGCCGAGGCCGAAGCGGACCTGGAAGCGGAGGCCTTCGCCAGCCTGCGTGCTCCGCCCGCCCCCCGCAACACCGAGGACGTGGCGGCGGCCGAGGCCTTGACGCACGCCGCCTGGGAGGAGGCGGACCAGGCGCGCGCCCGCGCCGAGGCCGCCGAGCAGGCGCGGGCACAAGCGGAGGCAGCGCGGGCCAAGGCGGAGGAGGCGCTGCGGGCCTACCAGCAGGCTGAAGCGGCCGAGCGCGCCCGTCGCACCGAGGCGGAGGCGCGGGCGCAGGCCGAGGCGGAGGAGGCCCGGCGCCTGGAAGGGGAGGCGCGCGCTGCGCAGGCGCAGGTGGAGGAGGCCCGCGCCCGTGCCGAGGAGGCCGAGGGGGCCGTCCGCGCGGCACAGGCGCAGGGCACCGCCGAGGCGGAGCTGCTGGCCAGGGCGCTGCGGGAAGAAGCCGGCCGGCGCACCCGCGAGCTGGCCGTCCAGCAGCGACTGCGCGCAGACGCCGAGGCCCGCGCCGAGGCGGAGGCGCAGGCCCGGGCCCAGGGCGAAGCCCGCGCCGCGGAAGAGGTGGCCCGGCTGTCCGCCGAGTTGCGCGAGCGCGAGGAGGCTGCCGCCCGGGCCCAGGCGGAGGCCGAGGCGCGCGCCGCCGAGCAGTTAAGTCGACTCGCCGAGCAGGTGCAGGAGCGTGACGCCGCGGCCGAGCGGGCGCGCTCTGAGGTGGAGGGCTGGGCAGCGCGCGAGCGCCACGCCGTCTCGCAGGCCGAGCGGGCCCAGGCCCAGGCCCAGGCGCTGGAAGTTGAGGCAGCCCAGCTGGCCGAGCGGCTGGCCCAGGGTGAGCGCGCCGCGCTGGAGGCGCTGGCCCGCGCCGAAGAGGCCTTACGGCGCGAGCGCGCCACCGGCGAGGCGCTGCGCGGCGAGCTGGCCGCGGCCCGCGCCATGCCCGCTGCCGCTGTCGTGCCGGCGCCTGTCCCGGACGCCCCGCCGGCGCTTCCGGCGCCCCCGCCGGCACCGGTGCGGCGCGCCGGGCCGCCGCCGCCTCCCCAGCGCGAGGTTGCCCCCGGCCCGCCGGCCGGCGGAGCCGCCGCGCGGCTGGAGTGGGGTGCGGCGGATGGGGGGCGCGTCAGCCTCGAGCAGCTGGCCGCCCTGGTGCTGAGGCTGGCCGAGGTGCACGCCACGGCCCGGCTGGAACTCCGCGCCGGGGAGATGCTGCGCATCCTCTGGCTTCAGGACGGCACGCTGGTCGGGGCCGCCTCCACGCACCCCGCCGAGTCCCTGGTCCAGGTGGCGCTGGGCGATGGCCTTGTGGACGGCGCCACCGCGGCAGAGGCCCGGGCCTGGCGCCTTCCAGACGAGGCCCTGGCGGCGGAGCTGGTGGAGCGCGGCGCCCTCCGGGAGGCCGAGGTGGTGCCGCTGCTGCAGCGCTGCACCGAGGCCCGCGCCCTGGAGGCCCTCTCGGAGAGGGACAGCGCCTACCGCTTGGCCGCGGACGCCGCCTCCCCTACCGGCGGCTGTGCCCCCGCCCGGCCCCTGCAGGCGGTGCTGGCTGAGGCGCTGCGCCGCGCGCTGACGCCGGAGGAGGTGGCAGCGCGCAGCCACGGCCCCCACGCCATCCCCCGGCGGCTGCGGTGGGAGGACCTGTTGCCCTTCGAATTCAAGGAGCGCGAGCGGCGCCTTCTGGAGGCGGTGGACGGCGAACGCACCGTCCTGGAGTTGTTGGCCCGCAGCGGCATCCGCCAGGAACTGGGGCTGCGCGCTCTGGCGGTGGCGGAGGTGCTGGGCCTGCTGGCGGTGTCGGCCCCGGAGACGGCGGCCGCCCCGGCGGTGGACCCGGGCCTCGAATTGGAGCGGCTGCAGCAGAAGTGGTTGGCCGCCGAGGAGGCGGACTACTTCAGCGTCCTCGGCCTTCCCCGCAGCGCCGGGACGGAGGAAGTGCAAAGGGCTCACGCGCGGCTGGCCGCGGAGTTTCACCCCCTGCGGTACGCGGGGCACCCGGACCCGGAGGTACCGGCCCGGGCTGCCCGCCTGCAGACGCTTCTGGACGAAGCGGCCTCCGCCCTCGGCGATGAGCGGCTCCGCCAGGCCTACGCCCGCTCCCTCGTGGACTCCGAGGGCACCACCCGTGGTTAACTTCTGAGTGGCATGGTGCGCGACATTCTCCTCTGGCCCCACCCCCTGCTGTCCCAGCGGGCGGCTCCTGTGGACGCGGTGGACCTTTCCGTGCAGGCCCTCATCGGCGACCTCTTCGACACCATGTACGCCGCGCCAGGCGTCGGGCTGGCCGCGCCGCAGCTGGGCGTCATGCGCCAGGTCATCGTCTTGGATACACGGGCACGGCAGCCGGACTCCCGCCCCATCGCCATGGTGAACCCCCGGCTGGTGGCGATGGCTGGCACCACCACCTACCGCGAGGGCTGTCTGTCCATCCCCGGGGAAGCCGAGGAAGTGGAACGGGCCGAGCGCGTCAGCGTCGAGTACCTGGATGAGGAGGGCCGGCCGCAGCACCTGGACTGCGAGGGGCTACTGGCCATTGCCGTGCAGCACGAGACGGACCACCTGGTGGGCCGGGTGTACCTGGACCACCTGTCCCCCTTGACGCGCGTCCTCATCCGCCAGCGCATGCGCCGTCGCAAGCGGGAGCGGGCGCAGGCCGGCGCGGCGCCCATCGGCGAGGCGCTCTAGGCCCGTCGTCTGCGGCTTCCGCGGGCGGCCAGCGGCTTGGCCTTGGGGACGCCCACCTTGGGGCAAAGGGCCGCCACCACGCAGCGGTCGCAGGCGGGTTTTCGGGCAAAGCAGGTGCGCCGGCCGTGCCACACCAGCAGCTGGTGCCCCTTGGCCCAGTCCTCCTTGGGGAAGAGGGCCTGGAGGTCCGCCTCGATGCGGTCCGGGATGAGGCTGCGGCTGAAGCCGAGTCGGCGAGAGAGCCGCCGGACGTGGGTGTCCACCGGGAAGGCCGGCTCCCCGCCAATGTGCACCGTCACCACGCCGGCCGTCTTGTTGCCGACGCCCGGCAGCGCCGCCAGGGCGGCGCGGCTGCGCGGCACCTCGCCACCATGGCTGGCCAGAAGCGCCGCGGACATGGCCTTCAGCGAACGTGTCTTGGCCCGGAAGAAGCCGCAGCTGCGGATGAGCTTCTCCACCACCGGGGTGGGGGCGGGCGCCATCGCCCGGGCGTCGGGAAAGCGGGCGAAGAGGGCAGGCGTCACCAGGTTGACGCGCTTGTCGGTGCACTGGGCAGCCAGGATGACGGCCACCAGCAACTCGAAGGGCGTCCGGTAGTCGAGTTCAATGTGGGCCCCGGGCATGGCCGCGTCCAGGGCGGCCAGGACTTGGCGGGCGCGCTCGGCACGGGCGGCATGGGTCTCGCGGGCCATGGTGCTGCCGCCTTATAACCACCGGCCACGCCCATGCCCCCGCACCTGTCTGACTTTCGTTCCGACACCGTCACCCGTCCCACCCCGGCCATGCGTGCCGCCATGGCGGCGGCCGAGGTGGGTGATGACGTCTACGGGGAAGACCCCACCGTGCGTCGGCTGGAGGAGGCGACCGCCGAGCGGCTGGGGCACGAGGCCGGCCTCTTCGTCCCCTCCGGCACCCAAGGGAACCAGATTGCGGTGGGCGTCTTCTGTCGCCCCGGCGACGAGGTGGTGCTCGACGCCAACAGCCATCCGGTGCACTACGAGGGAGGCGCCGTGGCCGCGCTGTGGGGCGCCCAAATCCACCCCCTTTCGACGGCGCGCGGCATCTTCACCGAGGCGCAGGTGGAGGCGGCGGTGCGAAGGGAGGATGACCATGCGCCGCGCAGCCGCCTCTTAATCCTCGAAAACACCCACAACCGTGGCGGCGGCACGGTGTGGCCGCTGGAGGCGTTCCGCCGCGCAGTCGCTGCTGCCCGCGCGCACGGACTCTCCGTCCACCTGGACGGGGCCCGGCTGTGGAATGCCGAGGCCGCCACCGGCCTCCGCGTGCGCAGCTGGGCCGAGCTGGCCGACTCCGCCACGGTGGCCTTCAGCAAGGGCCTCGGCGCACCGGTCGGTTCCGTGCTGGCCGGCAGCCGCGCCTTCATCCAGAAGGCTCGCCGGCTACGGAAGCGCCTGGGCGGTGGCATGCGCCAGGCGGGCATCCTCGCCGCGGGCGCGCTCTATGCCCTGCAGCACCACGTGGCGCGCCTCCCCGAGGACCATCACCACGCCCGCCTCCTCGCCGAGGGGCTGTCCGCCCTCCCCGGCGTGGGGGTGGACCTGGCGCGGGTGGAAACCAACATGGTGTACGCCGACTTTCCCTGTCCGGCCGAGCAGGCGGTGGCCTGGCTGCGAGAGGCGTCCGTGCTGGGCCACGCCGTCGGCCCGCGCACCCTGCGCTTCGTCTGCCACCTGGACGTGGGAGAAGCCGACGTCCGCCGGGCCGTCGAGGCCGCCGGACGTCTCTTGGCGGACGTCGCCCGGCCGGCCCGCGGCGAACCGTAGATTAATGACTTTGCAGGGGGGGCCGAGGTGGGTAGAAGTCGCCCCCTCTTGCACCTTTCCCCCCACGCCGCGCTGCTGGCCGTCGGCCTCACCGGGTGTGCCACCACTCAGCTGGCGGCGCCGCCCCTCACACTGACGCCAGCCGCCCGGCTGGGTGAGGAGGTGCCGTCCCTCAGCGTGGCGCCCCCGCCCCCGCCGGAGGTGCCGCCCGTTCCAGTGGAGGCCGTGCCGGGAGGCATTCTCCGCGAGCGCCTGGTGCGCTTCGTCTCGGACGCGCAGGCGGCGCGCGCTGCCGCTTTGCCGGGCGACGCCATGCCCAGCGCGCAGCTGGCCCGTTGGGAATCCGTCGTGACGGACATGCAACGGTTTCTGTCGACGGAGACGTCGGCGGATGACGTGTCGGCGGTCCGGGCGCTGGTGCAAGCCGTGCTGGAACTGGACGGGTGGGCCTACCGCGAGGTGCCGGAGCCCTTGCGGGACAGCCTCCAGGCACAGCTTGCAGCGCTGGAGTCGCGCTTCGCGCTGGTCAGCCCCGCTGCGGTGGGGCGGGGCGGCTACCGCTGGCCACTGTCCAGCGTCCGGGTGACCAGCCGCTTCGGCAAACGCTTCCACCCCATCCAGCGGCGCTGGAAGCTGCACGCCGGCGTGGACTTGGCCGCGGACCCCAATGAGCCGGTGCTGGCCGCGGCGGCGGGCATGGTGGTGCGGGCGGGGTGGACGGCTGGCTACGGCTATGAAGTGGAGATTCAGCACGCGGCCGGATTGCTGACGCGCTACAGCCACCTCGCCTCGCCGATGGTTCTGGAGGGGACGTCGGTGCAGTCCGGGGATGCGCTCGGCCTCGCCGGCAGGACGGGGTCGGCCACCGGCGTGCACCTGCACTTCGAGTTTGTCCGCGCCGGGGTGCCGCGGGACCCGCTCAAGGAGTTCCGTAAGCTGGTGGCGGCGCCGACGCCCAAGGTCGTCATCCTCACCCCGCCGCCACGGCAGCGGGGGAAGAAGGCGAAAGACGTACACGCCGAGGAGCCGGGCGCCTGAGCCTGGACGGGCTACACTCCTTTTAGGAGAGTGAGCGCCCGTCGCGTCGCGTGGTGGTGGTGGCAGGCGCTGCTTGGGGCGAGTCTCCTCTTGCTTGCCCAGTCCTGCAGCAGCGCGCGGACGCACGGTGAGGCCCGGGTACCCGCGCCTGCCGCAGCCGCCCCGGCGCTCGAACTCTGGGTGGACGCCGCGGTCGCGCCCGGGGGCGACGGGAGCCGCTCCCAGCCGCTGCGGCGCCTGCAGGACGCGCTGGTGGTGCCCGCGCCCAGCCGACGCGTGCACCTGGCGCCCGGCCTGTACCCGGGCCCCTTCATCGCGACGGACGGCACCGAACTTTTGGGTGGTAGCGCGGCCGTCCTCACCGCAGCAGCCGGCGTCACCGTGCTGGAAACCCGAGGCACGGTGAGTCTGGAACGTCTGCTGGTTCAGGGCGGGACGTTGGGAGTCCGAGGCACCGGAGCGCTGCGGCTGACGCAGGTGCACTTCAGCGGCCAGCGCCTCGGGGCCTTGGTGTTGACCGAGGGTGGCACGCTGCAGGCCACGGCGTGCCTTTTCCAAGCCAGCGTCAGCGAGGGGGTGGGGCTATCCCTCGAGCCCGGCGTCGGCGTGCACCTATCCGGCTGCACCTTCGAGGGGCCCTGGCGCCGCGGCGTGGAAGCGCGAGCGCCGGCCGTCCTCTCCATTGCCGGGACAGGCTTTCGCGGACCGGTGACAGCCCTCCACCTGCGCGGCGGCAGCGCCGAGCTGTCGGACGTCACCGTGGCCGAAGGGCGCGGACCCGGGCTGTATGTGGCCTCCGGCACGCTGGCACTGCACCGCGTCCAGGTGGACGGCCACGAGTACGCGTTGCTGACCGGGACGGATGCGGTGGTGGAGGCCGAGGACGTGACCTCCACCCGCGCCGACCGGGCCGGCGTGGGGCTGGTGCATGCCAAGGCGCACTTCCGGCGCCTCACCATCACCGCGGCCGGCACCTTCGGTGGCCTGCAGTGCGTCGCCTCCGACGTCCGGGTGGAGGGACTGCGGGTGGACGCGGTGGCGGGTCTCGGCGTCTCCCAGCGTGACGGCACCCTCGCCCTCGACGACGCGGTGGTGACGCGCACCCGGGACCCGGACGGCTCTGGAGGGGAAGGGATGCAGCTGCGCGGCGGCCAGGCCAGCCTCACCAATGTCACCATCCGGCAAACGGCCGGGGCGTGCCTGCTGACGGCCGAGGGGGCCGACGTCCGCCTCTCCCACGCCACCCTCGAGCGCTGTCGCACCGCCGGGCTGGTGGTCGACTCCGGCGCCCACCTGACGGCCAGCGGCGTGACGGTGCAGTCCTCCGAGGGGCCAGGGGCGGTGGCCACCGGGGCCGGGCGGCTGGTGCTGAGCACCTTCCAGGCGCTGTCGACGGAGGGCGCCGTGTGGGCGGAGTGCGCGGGCGGCACCCAGGTGCAGGCGTGGGCGGTGGCCGGCGGCCTGCCGGCGCTTCCCTGCGTGGAAGGGCTCGCGGCCCCGCCGCGGTGAGGATTCCCTGGGGGCGGCAGGGCCTCCCCCGGAGGACCGTCCCCTCAGCCCTGGCCCCCGCCCAGGGGCTTGGTGAGGAGACGCCGGTCCGGCTCCCGGAAGCCCCGTTTCAAGTAGAGGGCGAGGGCAGTGACGTTCTCCGGACGCACCATCAAGTGCAGCGCCCGCGTGCCGCGCGACTCGGCGGTGGCTTCGGCGGCGGCCAGCAGTGCCCGGCCGAGGCCGCGCCCGCGCGCTTCGGGCACCAGGTAGAATTCGGTGAGGAAACCATCCCGCCCGTTCCACTCGAGGTCGTAGCCGAAAGTGAGGACAAAGTAGCCGCACGTCACGTCGTCCAGCTCGGCCAGCCCGACCAGGCCGAGCTCGGCGCTGCCGAGGAGGTTGCGCAGGGCGCTCTCCCCGCGCTCGAACGTCCAGGCGATGCCCTCCAAGCGGTTGAAGTCCACCATCATCGGCAGAAGCCGCGGGAGGTCTGCCTCGGTGGCCTGGCGGACTGTCAGCGTCATGCAAGCAGGCCCCTGTGCCTAGCCCACCGCGGGCCTCCCCGGCCAGCGCAGCCGACCGGCCGGCGGCCCGCCCCGCCCAGCAGGCGGACGGGCGGGAGCGGCCTAAGGTAAAATACGGGGATGGCCAGACTTGCGGTTGTTGTGCTCGCGTTGGGGGTGCTGGGCGGGATGCCGGTGCGCGCCGAGCAGGCGCCCAAGGATGGGGATGCGACGGTTGACGGCTTCCTCGCCGCGCTGAAGCGGGGCGACTTCTCAGCCGCGGCGTCCCACTTCGACGCCAATCTCAAGACGGCGCTTCCGCCCACCAAGCTGGCCTCCGTCTGGAAGTCGGAGACGGAGAAGTTCGGGGCGCTGCAGGCCTGGGCCCTGGTCCAGCAGGCCACCGCGGACGGAAAGGACGTGCGGCTGATGGCGCTGAAGTTCGACCACGGTCAGTTGCGGATGATTCTGTCCATCACCCCGGGGACGCAGGCACTGGCCGGCATCTCCTTCGTCCCTGCACCGGCGCCCGCCCCGGCCAACCCGTAGCCCAGCCCTGTCCGGGGGGTGCGCCCGGGGGGTGCGGGCTACAGCGGCGTCGCGCGCTCGGCCACCCAGGCGACGATGCGCGGGTACACTTCGGTTGGCGCGCGGACGCCGAAGAGCAGGTCCCCGTGCCCGTAGTCCAGCTGCTCGCCATTCTCCCGGCCGAACAGCATCACCGTCTTGTCCTTCGAGGCCAGAAGGGCCGCCTGGCGCGCGATGGCCGTTGGGGGCGCGAGGCCATCCCGCGTACCCCCCAGCACCAGCACCGGCTGGGTGGCAGCGCCCAGCCGGGCGCGGTAGTCGGTCGTCCCGTCCCGGCTGCAGAAGCGGTCGTGCGCCGTCCAGTCGTCCAGCTGCCGAAGCAGCCGGTACCCCATGGAGTCGATGAGGTTGGCGTACAGGCTTCGCAACACCTTTGGGGCGATGGCCTTGGGGTTGATGAGGACGTCGGAGAGCGGCAACGTCAGCCGGCCCGCCCACGGCGCGCAGGCGAGGCTGAGCAGCCGCTGGCGGAAGGCCACCGGCCAGGCGAGAAAGGTGCAGGTGCGCATCACCCGGACCAGCCAGCGCGGATAGTGGAAGTACACCGGCGCTCCGAGCGCGCACAGTCCACGCACGCGCCGGCCAGCGGGGCTTCCCAGCACGGCGTAGCCCACCAGGCCCCCCAGCGAGTGCCCCACCCAGAAGAGCTCCTCGGCGCCGCTTTCCCGCAAGAGCAGGTCCATCACCGCCGGGGCGTCCTGGGCAATGAGGTCATCGGCGTCGTAGTCGAAGCGGCCGCGCCCCCGCGGCGGTCGGGAGGCCCCGGCGCCCCGCCAGTCCAGACTGACCACCTGGAAGCCTGCCTCGGCGAAGGCGCGTGCCAGCGAGTAGGGCGGGTCGAAGTCCAGGTTGAGGTGGTTGGTGGCCAGCCCATGGCAGAGAAGGACAGGCTCTCGGAAGCGCCGCACCGAGGGCTTCCGCTGGTGGACGGCAATGTCCCAGCCATCGGCCGTGCGGGCCCAGAGCCGCTCCGGCCGGTCGCCCCGGAGCCGGTAGGCGTGCCGGACGAGACGGAGGTAGCCTGCCGCGGCCAGCAGCAGAACGACGACAATCCCACCAGCGATGCCTAGGCTCATCCGCTATAGTGCCTGACCGTCTCCCGCCGGCAGAAGCCATTTTCCGTCTTCCCGCGGCGCCGCGGCTGGAAGCTCGATGAAGCTGCACAAGCTCAAGTTCGTCCTGCCCAACCTCTTCACCGTCACCTCCATCTTCTGCGGGTTCTACGCGCTCACCCTCTGTTCGGGCGAACCCTACCCGGCCCAGCTTTACCAGGCGGCGCTGGCCATCTTCTTCGCCATGTTCTTCGACGGCTTCGACGGGCGCGTGGCACGGCTTACCCGGACGCAGAGCCAGTTCGGGGTCGAGCTGGACAGCCTGGCAGACGTCATTTCCTTCGGCGTGGCGCCGGCGATGCTGGTCTACAAGTGGGCGCTGGCGCCGCTCGGCTTCGTCGGGCTCTTCGTCTCCTTCGGTCTCGCCGCCTGTGGCGCGCTGCGGCTGGCGCGGTTCAACGTCATCGCCCACGCCCGGGCAGAGCGGCTCCCGCTTCTTCATCGGCCTGCCCATTCCCCTCGCGGCCGGGATCATCGTCAGCGTGGTCATCGCCCACCACGGCACGCCGGGGACGGGACGCTCGGCACCGGGGCGCAGGTGCCCTACCTGGTGGTGGTGACCGTCCTGTCACTGCTGATGGTGTCCACGCTGCGCTACCGCACCTTCAAGGACGTGCGTCTCACCGCCACCTCCTGAGTATTTTTGGCGCCGTCTGCGTCGCCGGCGTGGTCGTCGCCACGCGGCTGCACCCGGCCTACGTGCTGGTGGTGTACTTCTGCGCCTACCTGGTGCTCGGCTTCGTCGAGTCGGGCTGCTGCTCGGCCGGCGGCTGTCCGGCGCGCAACGAGCGAACCGGGCGGTGACGGCGTTCTCCCGACGAGGACGAGGCCGAACCGACGACGAGCAGGACTTCCTCTAGCGCCTCAGTGCGCCAAGCGCATGCGCGTCGAAGTTCTCTGCACCGGAGACGAGCTCCTCACCGGGCTGACCATCGACACCAACAGTCCCTACTTCATGGAGCGGCTGGTGGCCTTGGGCGAGCAGGTGTCCCGGACCACCATCGTCGGCGACGTCCGGGAGGAAATCCTCGACGCGCTGAGGGCTCTGGGTGCCCGGGCGGACGTGGTGCTGGTGTCCGGGGGCCTCGGGCCCACCGCCGATGACCTCACCGCCGAGCGTGCGCCGCGGAGGCCGCCGGAGTCCCGCTGGTGGAAAGTGCCGGGGCGCTGGAGCACTGGAGACTCGCTTTGCCCGCCGGGGCATTGTCCTGACCCCCAACAACCGCCGCCAGGTATGGTCCCCCAAGGGCGCAGCGTCGTCCTCAACCCGAATGGAAGCGCGCCCATGTTTTGCCTGCAGCTGGGCCGGGCGACGGTCTTCTTCGTCCCCGGCGTCCCGCGGGAGTACCGCGCACCTGGTGGACGCGGAGGTGCTGCCCCGGCATCGACGGCTCCGCACGGAGCGCGCGGACGCAGGCTTCCTCGCCTTTCGTTTGCTACGTACGGTGGGCCTGCCGGAGTCCCACCTCGACGCCAAGGTGGCGCCGGTGCCGCCGACCACCCGCGGTCACCTTCGGCTTCCGCACGCACGCGCCGGAGAACCACCTCAAGCTGATGGCGCGCGGGCGCACCGAGGTCGAGGCGGATGCGGCCCTCGCTGCGGCGGAGGCGGCCAGCCGCGCGGTGCTGGGGGAGCCACCTCTTCGGGGCCAGGACGACGAGCGCATGGGCGGGGTGGGCGCGCTGCTGCTCAGCGACCAGCAGACGGTGGCCCTGGCGGAGAGCTGCACCGGTGGACGGATCGCCGACTTGCTGACCTCCATTCCCGGGGCGAGCGCCTGTTTCCGGGGGCGCGGTGGTGTACGCCAACGCCATGAAGGAGGCCTGGGTGGGGGTGCGTGCCGAGACGCTGAAGGCCCATGGCGCTGTCTCGGAGCCGGTGGCCAGGGAGATGGCCGAAGGCGTCCGCCAGGCCGCCGGCGCCACCTGGGGCCTCAGTGTGACGGGCATCGCCGGGCCCACCGGTGGCAGCGAGGAGAAGCCAGTGGGGACGGTGTACACGGCCCTGGCCGGGCCGGGCGGGACCCGTGCGCAGAAGCACCGCTTCGTTGGGGACCGTGAGCAGGTGCGCACCTTCTCGGCCGCCGCCGCGCTGGAAAGCCTGCGCCAGGCGCTTCTGGAGACGCCCCCGTGACGCAGAAGGCGGCGGAGCCAGCGCGCCCGGCCCTGGGCGCCCTGGGCGGGCTGCGGCTCATGCTGGGCGCCTACAGCACCGAGCTCACCCTCTTTCTCGTCTGCTTCGTCGTGCTGGCCTGCTTCAGCGGCCCGCGCTTTCTCCGCCAAAGCGCGGCGCCCCACTTCGTCTATGCCAGCAAGGCCTGGCTCGACGGTCGACTCGACGTCGACCCCCAGGACTTGCCCAACCTCGAGGACTGGGCCTGCGTGCGCGAGAGCGCCGGGCAGAAGCTGCGCTGCGAGGGAGCGCCGCGGCCCACCGACCGCTGGTACGTCTCCTTCCCGTCCTTCCCGGCGTTGCTCATGCTGCCGTTTGTCGCGCTGCACGGCTGGCAATTCAACGACACCAGCTTCGGTGTGCTTCTGGGGGCCGCCGCCATCGCGCTCTTCTATGCGCTGTGCCGCAAGCTGACGGACCTCGGCGAGTCGCCCCGCAGCCCGAGGGAGGACGTGGTGCTGGCCCTGACGCTCGGCTTTGGCACCCTCTTCTTCTCCTGCGCCATTCGCGGGGAGGTGTGGTTCCTGGCCGAGGTGCTGGGGGTGCTGCTGACGGTGCTGTACCTGCAGGCGGCCCTGCACGCCCGGCACCCGGCCCGTGCCGGCGTCCTGTATTCGATGGCCACCCTGACCCGGACGCCCCTCCTCTTCACCGCCATCTTCTTCGTCCTGGAGGCCGTCTGCCCGGGCCCCGACCGGCGTGGCCAGCTCAGCGAGGTGCTGCGGGCGCCGGGGCCGGCCTTGCGCCGGCTGGGCCTGTTCGCCGCTGGCGCCGCGCCCCTGGCGCTGTTGGCCGGCTGGTACAACTTCGTTCGCTTCGGCTCACCGGCCGACTTCGGCCACCGCTTCCTCTACAACAACCGCGTCAACGCCGACATCGACGCGCATGGACTCTTCAGCCTGGCCTACCTGCCGAGAAACCTGGAGGCGGCCTTCCTCAAGCTGCCCGAGGTGCACCTGCAGCCGTTTCGGCTGAGCTACGACCCGCACGGGCTGTCGCTGCTTCTCACCATGCCCTTCCTGGTGCTGCTGCTGGTGCCGCGCATGCGCCCGCGCCTGCACTGGCCGCTGTGGCTGACGGTGGCTGCCACCGCGCTGCCGGGCTTCCTCTACCAAAACACCGGCTACATGCAGTTCGGCTTCCGCTTCAGCCTGGACTGGACGCCCTACCTGGTGCTGCTGCTCGCCATTGGCGGCTGGTCCTTCCGCGCCGCCGGCGTGCAGCTGCTGCTGGGCCTCGGCTTCCTGGTCAACTTCTGGGGGGCGGTGGCCTTTCGCGGTTACACCGAATTCGTCCGGCGCCTGGGCCCGCCCTAGCGAGGTGCCCATGGCGGACCCGTCCCTTCCACGCTGGCACACCCGCGAGGACAGCGGGCTCGTCCTCGACCGGCAGCTGCGCTGGTTTCATGACGGCCAGCCCATCGCCCACCCGAAAATCATCGAGCTCTTCAACGAAAGCCTGGTGCCCACCGACGACGGCCGCTTCCAGCTTCGCGTGGGCAAGGACTGGGCCTACGTCACGGTGGAGGACGCGGCCTACCGGGTGACGGGCCTGGACGTCACGGAGAGTCAGCTGTTTCTCAGGCTGAGTGACCGGACGGGCGAGGCGCTGGACCCCGCCACCCTGGCGGTCGAGGCAGATGGCGTCCTCACCGTCCGCGTCAAGGGCGGGCGGGCCAAGGCACGCTTCTCGCGCCAGGCCCAGGTGGCCTTCGGCGCACTGCTGGAGGAGTCGGGCGAGGGGGTGGCGTTGAGACTCGCCGCCGGTGCCGTCCGCCTTCCGTTGTCACCCGCTGTCCTGAAGGAGATTCCCCCCTAAGGTGGCGCCGCCCGAGAGTTCCACTGCGCCGGACGCCTGCCCAAGGCTGGTGTGACGGGCGCGGCACCGGCACCCACCAGGCGCGACGACGGAAGGTGCACGGGAAACGTACCCCGGCGCTGCTGACCCGAGACCCCCCAGGACGCAACCTTCCGGCGTGCGCGCGGCGCGTGTCAGACTGCCAGTCTGCGGCCCAGGCTGCGCCCGGTGGGCGCCCCGGGGCACCTGCTGACCATGCCCGGACGGGGGACACCAAGCATGAATGTGGCGCTCCTGCTGGCCTCCGTCGGACTCGGGGCTGGACTCGCCCTGCAGGTGGCGATGAATGCCCGCATGCGCGGCTTCTCCGCCGGGCCGGTGGGGGCCGCGCTGGTGTCCTTCGCTGTCGGGACGCTGGCCCTGGCCGCCGTCCTGTGGGCGCTGCGCGGGCCGTGGCCTGGCAGTAGCCTCGGCCAGGCGCCTTGGTGGGCCTGGGTGGGGGGACTGATGGGCGCCCTCTACGTGCTGGGCGCCGTCGTCATCGCGCCGCGGGTGGGACCCGGGCCGCTGCTGGCGGCGGTGGTGCTGGGGCAGATGTCCGCGGCGCTTCTCCTCGAGCACTTTGGGTGGCTCGGAACGGTGCAACATCCCATCAGTGGCGTGCGCGTCCTCGGCGTGCTGCTGATTGTGGCGGGGGCGGCGCTGGTGCGCCTTTTCTGACATCCGCTTTCGCCCTGGGGCCAGCTAGGCTCGTCCGCTGCTGGACGTCGACTCGGTCGGGGCCTCCGGCCGGTTCGCCGCCCCTTCCGAGGACCCTTCGTGTTCGACTCTCTGCGCGTCGCAGCTGCGTTTGGCCTGGGGCTGCTGTTGCTAGGCACGCCCGCGTTGGCTGCCCCGGCCGCGACGGGCTGGACAGAAGTGCAGACGCCACACGTCACGCTGCTGACGGACTTGCACCCGGAGGATGCGCGAAGGGCCGCCCTCACCGTGGAACGCACCCGGGCAGCACTCCTCGCCGCCGCCTGGCCTGGCGCTCAACTGCTGCAGCCCGAACACATCGAGGTGGTGGTGTTCGCCGACCGGCGGGACTTCCAGCGCTACTTCGGGGACCGGTTGCTGGGCGTCTTCGTCCAGGGCGCCTACCCGCCGGTGGCGTTTCTGTATGGCCCGCCCGAGAAGTGGGAGCAGCGGGCGACCCTGGCGCTCAGCGAAACCAACTCCGTCATGAAGCACGAGCTGACGCACCACCTCGCCGCGTACATCTACCGCCGGCAGCCGAGGTGGTTTGCCGAGGGCATGGCGCAGTTTTTCGAGACCATGCGCCTGTCGGAGGATGGCCACACGGCGATGCTGGGCGACGCCAACCTCCAGGCACTGTCCAACTACGACCACGTCCGCAGCATTGGCGTGGCCGACGCCCTCGCCTGGAGCGGCAAACTGGACGAGAAGGACCAGGCCACCACCTGGGGCCTCTATGGGGTCAGCTGGCTCCTCGTGCACTGGCTGTACAACACCCACGCCGCGGACTTCGACCGCTACCAGACGCTGCTGGTGAAGGGCATCGACCCGGACAAGGCCTGGAAGGCCGTCTTCCCGGAACTGACGCCGGCGGCGTTGGACGGCGAGCTCCACCACTACGCGCAGGTGGGAGAGTTCCGCAACGTCTCGGTCCCGGTTCCTGCGGTGCCGGACACGGCCCGCGAGCGGCCCATGACGTCTGCCGACGTGCACGCCACCCGGGCCAGGACGGCCTTCACCGCCGGCGCCGGCTCCGTGCACGGCGAGACCCAGCTCGCTGAGGCGAAGGCAGAAGTGGCGGCGGCCCTGGCGGACGACCCGGCCAACGTGCGGGCCCTGACCATGAAGGTGGGCACGGTGCCGCCGGCGGACCGCGCGGCCCTGGGCAGGACGGCGACCGCCGCCCACCCGGAGGACGGACTGGCCTGGCTGCTGCTGGCCGAGGCGCTTCCGGACACGCCGGAGTCCTGGAACGAGCGCGCCCAGGCCTACCTGAGGGCCACCGAGTTGCTTCCGGACAATGCGAGGGCGTTCAACAACCTGGCCTGGATGCAGCTGCAGAAGGGGCACGCCCAGGAGGCGCTACCCCTGGCCGTCACCGCAGTGAGGATTGCACCGTGGGAATCCGCCTTCCTCGACACGCTGGCGGCCGCCCTGGCGAGCCTGGGCCGCTGCAGCGAGGCCGCCACCATGCAGTCCCGGGCCCTGGACAACCTCCCCGAGCGCTCGAGCCCTACCACGCGGGCCCGGTACGTGGAGCGCCTGGCGACGCTCCAGCAGCGCTGCAGCGGGGGCGGGGCTTCGGCGGCCGTCCCAGCCGGAAGCCCACGGCCGGACAGCAAGCCCTGAACTTCCCCGTCTACTTCGGCGGCTCGGCGGGCGGGGCCGCCGGGCGGCGCCAGGCGCCGCCTCGGGCGTTCCCGCCGGCGGCGCACCGGGGGTCACCACGCCCACCACGGGCTCGGTGATGAGGCCGAGAATTTTCGCGCCGGCGTTGCGGGCACCGTCCAGGGCGAAGACGACGCGCGCGTAGTTGGCCTTCTCCTCGGGGATGAAGAAGACGAGCCTCTCATCAGGCGCCTTGGCGGCGAGCACGCGCTTCATGCGCTCTGTGTAGGAGGCGTCTTCGACGGCTTCCGAGTTGAGCTTGATGGTGCCCGACTGCTCGATGCTGACCACAATCTGGTTGGGATCGGGCTCCACCACTTCTTGGGTATCCTCGTCCGGCACGCGGACCTGGATGTCCTTCTCCAAGAGCGGCGTCACCACCATGAAGATGATGAGCAGCACCAGCACCACGTCCACCAGCGGCGTGACGTTGATGTCGGAGTTGGGGCGCCCCTCGCTGATGGAGAACTTCCGCTTCTTGGCGAGGTGTTTTCCGAGGCCGAGGCTCACTGTTGCTCCTGGACGCCCAGCTTGACCGTCTTGGCGCCGGACTTCTGCATCACGGCGAGCACCTTGCGCACGTCCTCGAAGGTGAGGCTCGAGTCACCTTTGAGAAGGATGGGCTTGAACGGTTCGGCGGAGAGCTTGGAGGTCATGGCCAGCTGCAGGCCCGCCTCGTCGAAAGGGTCCTTCTCGAGGAAAATCTTCTTGTCGGCGGTCACCGACACAATCATCGGGTCGCTCTTGCCTTCCTCTTCCTTCTGCTTCTGCGCGGTGGGCAATTTCACGTCCTTGCCCCGCTGCAGCATCGGGGTCACCACCATGAAGATGATGAGGAGCACCAGCACCACGTCCACCAGCGGGGTGACGTTGATGTCCGACTTAACCTTGCCTCTTCCACCGCCGGCTGCCATCGCCATGGCGTGTCACCTCTCTTACCGGGGGCCCCGAGACGGCTTTCGTGCCGGGCCCCTGGACGTCAGGGATGGTACCGCTACTGGGGAGTGCCCGGCATATAGGCATGGCCACCCAGCTGCTTGGCCACCACGTCGAGAAACTCGTTGGAGGACTCGCTGATGTCCACTGCGCGGGCATCCACCCAGCCCTGCAGGTAGTTGTACGCCATCACCGCGGGGATGGCGACCAGGAGGCCGAAGGCGGTGGTGATGAGCGCCTCGGCGATGCCGGCGGACACCGTGCCCAGACCGCCCGACCCGGTGATGGCCATCGATTGGAAGGCCGACACAATTCCCATCACCGTGCCGAGCAGGCCGACGAAGGGCGCGGTCGAGCCAACCGTCGCCAGAAGCCCGAGGCCGCGCTTGAGGCTCTGCACCTCACGCTGCGCCTGCCGCTCCAGCGCGCGGGCCACCGACTCCACCAAGAGGTCCTTGTCCTGGCCCGGGGCGAACTTCAGGGCATTCAGGCCGGCGCCGATGACGCGCCCCAGGTGGCCGACCTTGTCGCCCATCTTGGCGTTGGCCGCGGCCATCAAGTCGCCCTTGGAGAGCACGGCGGCCATCCGCTCGGCGAAGTTGCGCGACTCGCTGCGCGACTTGTTGAACACCACCAAGCGCTCCGCCATGACCACCAGCGAGAGCACGGACATAATCCCCAGGACGAAGACGATGAGCCGGGCGAACAGGCCCATGTGGGCATAGAGGTCGGTGATTGTGAATTGCATGGGTTTGGGACGCGCCTCCGTCTGCGCGGGGATGAGTGCCGTTGTGCCGTCTTGAAGCGACCGCGAGCGCGGTAGTTATTACTGGTCGAGCTTGAACCGGTAGTTGAAAACGTAGCTGACTTGTTGAGGACGCCCTTGGAAGGTCACCGGGGAATACTTGGCACCCGCCAGCCACTCCAGCACCGCCTGCTCCATATGCGGGATGGGCTTGATGATTTGGCAGTTGGTGACGGTTCCCTGGGTGGTGATGGTGCACTTCACAATCATCAGCCCCTCGACACCGGCCTCCCGGGCCTCCCGGGTGTACTGAGGGTACTGCGTCCCGCCGGGCCCCGAGAGCAGCACCGGGCGCGTCATGCCCTCGCCGAAGGCCACCGTTCCAGTCCCGGTGCCACCCAGCGTCCCGCCCAGCACGCCGCCAACCACGCCGCCCTTGACGCCACCCTCGACCCCGCCCTCTACCCCGCCGCTGTCATCCTCTTTGGAGGGCTCAGCCTCGGGCGGCTTCTCGGTGGGAATCTCCTTGGGCTGCACCAGCTGGTTCTTCTTGGGTGTCTTGTGCTGCTCCTTGTGCGAGGCAGGCGGGGGCGGAGGCGGAGGAGGTGGTGGCGCCACCTTGAGAACGACCGCAATCTCCTTCTCCTGGCTGCGCGCGGGCCGCGTGCTCAAGTAAACCGCCATGCCCAGCAGAGCGACGTGCAGCGCCACGGAAACAACCGCACCCGTACCAAATCGGGACTTGGGAACCGTGCCGTGGCCTAGAACCGAATCAAACATCGCTCGGAATCTCCCTGCTCCTCACTGTTCCGCCCCACGGCTGATCCGCCCCGGCGGATGTCGAAACTGCCTACCTACATCAGCGGGTACCTCAGAAGGGCGGCTGCGCACAAGATCTTCCGCCAGCGGACCCAGCTGCCCTGGCTGACAGAATGGTTCCATCTGTGGGGCGCTTCTGACACGGAAATCACAGGCCATCTGCAAACTTCTATTGACAGGCGCCCTGAGCCCCGACAATCCTCGCCCTTCGCTTTCCCGCTTTCGACCACACTTGGAGGGGTTCGGTGAGTCCAAAAAGGGAGTTTGTTGGAAGGAGCGTAAGCTACGCGCTTGCGCTCCTCGGGTTGCTCGCGGCCGGTGAGGTCCGAGCGCAGGGTGCAGGTAACGGCACCCTGACTGGAACGGTGGTTGACAGCTCCACCAAGGCACCCACCGCCGACGTTGTGGTAACCGCGACGTCGCCTCAGTTGCAGGGCGAGCAGGTCGCCGTCACCGACAGCTCCGGCACCTACCGCATCCCGCAGTTGCCACCAGGCGTCTACACCCTCCGCTTCGAGAAGGAGTCGTACAAGCCCTTTTCGCGTGGCGAAATCCAACTCGACGCCGACCGGACACTCCGACTGAATGTCGAGCTGTTGCCCGAATCCCTCAAGGGGGAAGAGGTCGTGGTCGTCGGCAAGGCGCCAGTCATCGACGTCGGTTCGACGCAGACCGGCCTCACCATCACCTCGGCCTTCTCTCAGCAAATCCCCCTCTCCCCGGCTTCGCCGGCCAACGGCGGCACCCGAAGCTTCCAGGGCCTGGCCTTGGCAGCGCCTCAGGTGCAGCAGGACCTCTTTGGTATTTCCATTGCCGGTACCACCTCGCCTGAGAACTCCTACCTGGTCGACGGCTTGAGCTTCTCGGACACGGGCTTCGGCGTCAGCAACCGCGGCGGCCTCACCGGAAACGTGGGCCAGACGGCAGGCAGCGACTTCTCGGTTGAATTCGTCGACCAGTTGAACGTCCTGACCGGCGGCTACATGCCGGAGTACGGGCGCACCACCGGCGGCGTCATTTCGGTCACCACCAAGAGCGGTGGAAATGAGTTCCACGGGTCGGTGTTCGCCACCTGGACGCCGGGCTTTTTGGCCGGCAACCCGGCGACCGTCACCAACGCCACCAACATCTTCGGCTCGGCCACCAAGCTCTACAACGCCTGGGACATCGGTTTCACCTTGGGCGGCTACATCATCAAGGACAAGCTGTGGTTCTTCGTCGGCTTCGACCCGTCGCAGTACAAGGCGCAGGTCACCCGGACGATTTCGACGTTTACCCTCGACAACAACGGGAACCGGATTCCGTTTAGCAACGGGTTCCAGACGACGCCCATTCCGTCCGCGACCCGGCAGTACTACGACACACAGACCAACTACGCCTACATCGGCAAGTTGACGTACCTCATCAACTCCGACAACCGAGTCAGCCTATCCATCGCCGGCACCCCGGACTCCTTCACTAGCCCCTACTCCCTCTCGCCCAATGGGGACTACACCTCGACCGGCTACGCCGGCAGCGACAGCACCATCGACGCGGTGCTCCGCCTGAATTCGTCCTTCATGGAGAAGAAACTCCTCCTCGACATCACGGTGGGCTGGCACTACCAGAAGAACTCCGTCACCGCCCTCGACGGGACGTCCTTCGGTGGCCCGGCGGATGCCCCCAGCACGGCCGGCGGTCAGGCCGACATCCCCTTCGTCGACTACCGCACCACCCACAACGTCAACGTGTTCACCACCGACCCGGCGGCGAACGACCCGGCGCTGCAGGCCATCTGCAACAACACGACGGTGGCGGGGAACGGGCAGACCTACGGCTACAACGCCTGCCGTGATGGCGCCTACACCCAGGGTGGAACGGGCACGCTGCTCCGGGACGTCACGGAGAACCGCATCCAGGCCAAGGCCGTGTTGACCTACTTCTGGAACGCCCTCGGTCACCAGACCTGGAAGGCCGGCGCGGACATCGAGTGGATTAGCTACGAGAACAAGATTGGGTACCCGGGCGAGATTGGCTACTTCGCCTACGGGGCTGGAAATCCCAACCCGGGGACGACGTTGACATATCTCGACTACCGCGCCGTCGGTTACCTCTCGGGCCCAGACCAGCCGGTCTTTCTCCAGTACCAGGACCAGACGCCGACCGCGCTCCTGCCCGGTGCCTTCATCCAGGACAGCTGGAACATCATGGACAAGGTGACCTTGAACGTCGGTGTCCGGTGGGACAGCGAGTACATGTACAACAATCTCAATCAAATGGCCCTGGCCCTCAACAACCAGTGGTCGCCCCGCATCGGCGTCATCTGGGACCCGACGTACCAGGGCAAGTCGAAGATTTACGCGAGCTACTCCATCTACTACGAGGCGGTTCCCCTCGACCTGGCTGACCGCTCGCTCATCGGCAACGAATTCATCTCGGCCTACCACCTCAACTGCACCAACCCGTCCATAACGCACCAGGTGTGCAGCAACGCCCCGGCCAACCTCATCGGCGGCGGCGCCGGCCCGAACCAGTACTGGTACGCCATCGGGGCCGACAAGGAGCTCATCGACCCGAACATCGTCCCGCAGACGACCGACGAAGTGTCCATCGGTGCGGAGTACGAAATCTTCCCCAACGCACGGCTGGGCGTGAATTACACCCACCGCGGCCTGTCGCGGCTGATTGAGGACTACAGCAACAACGCCGCGGTCAGCTACGTCCTCGGTAACCCAGGCTACGGCATCGCCTCCAACTTCGTGCAGCCGGCGCGCATCTACAACGGCTACACCATCGCCTTGACGAAGAGTTTCGCCGACCACTGGCAGGCGCAGGTCAGCTACACGTACATCACCCTGAATGGCAACGTGGACGGCCTCTTCACCCCCGGGCAGGGACAGCTCGACCCGAACATCAACGCCACCTACGACCTGCCGCAGTTCCTCATCAACGGCTTCGGTCCGATGGCTGCAGACACCCAGAACCGCATCAAGGCCTACGGGTCCTACCAGTTCGTCTTCACGCCGAACCTCGGACTGACGCTGGGTGCCGCCTACAACGGCCACTCCGGAGCGCCCATCTCGGCCCTCGGCGGCGACATCCTCTACGGCGGCAACGTGGTGTTCCTCATCCCGCGCGGCAGCTACGGACGGCTGCCTTGGGTGCACCAGCTCGACCTCCACGCCACCGTCGACATCGGCCTCGGGGGAGACATGCACCTGAGCGTCGGCGTCGACATGTTCAACGTCTTCAACTGGCAGACTGTCACCCTGGTCGACCAGTCGTGGGTCTTCCCGACCAACACGGCTGTGGCGGCAGAACCCAACCAGACGCCGGCTGGCCTCAAGACGTCACCGCTCATCAATCCATCGACGGGGCACCCCTACCCGGCGCCGAATCCACCCGGCCCGTACAACGCCAACTATGGCCACGCCATTCAGTACCAGGCGCCCCTCAGCACGCGGCTTCTCGCCAAGTTCACCTTCTGAAAATGGAAATCCGACCCATGAGAACCCGAAAAGTCATTCTCCTTTCGCTTGTCTCTGCCGGGGCCGCGTTCCTCTTCAGCGGGTGCCCGTCCCAACCGGCCAGCCCCTGCGTCATCGCCCACTCCGGAGGCAGCGGCAGGGCCGGCACGGGCCAGTCCTACCTGGTGCAGTACTACCTGGACACCGACGCCGGTGTGCCGAGCGCCGCCTGCGCCAACGCGTCGTACAGCTACTGGCCCACCGGAGACTTCGTGGGTGGGTTGTTCGTCGAGTCGTACGGCGCCGTCACCGACAGCCTCAAGCTGGTGGGCATGGTGCCGGAGGAGTTCGGGTGGACCAACCCGTTCACCGGCGACTACGTCCAGGGCAGCCCCAACAGCTCCCCGCCCATCGCCAACGACCCCATCGTCCGTGGCAACTTCACCACCGACACCCAGTCCGCCAACGGCACGTGCATCATCTCGCAGCAGGACGGTGGCCAGGCGGTCCAGCTGTTCACGCCCAGCGGCGCGCCGGGCCCGCAGACGGTGACGTACAGCATCAATGATGCCGTCGTGTACACCAACCCGGCGGCCGGCGAGGGCACGCAAATCTACTACCCCCTCACCATCATCCGTGACGACGGCAGCGGCAACGTCTGCGTGCGCCACTACATTGGCGTTGGCCTCTGGCCGACGGCGCTCTGCAACGTCGACAACGACTGCAACCCGAACCCGCAGCCGTCGAATGGCCGGCCGCTGGGGTCAGGTGTTCTCCCGGGCATTCCGGTCACCTGCAACCTCACCATTGGAAACAACGACCCCGTCCTCGTCCCGGACAGCGACCTCACGCTGGTGGGGTGCAACACGACGCCTCCGTCGTCGCTGCCGTTCGCCAACCTAAGCCCGGGTTGCCTCGGGCCGGCCATCGACAACAACAACACCGGCGGAACGGGCGTTTGCTTCTTCCCGAATCCATCGCCGACCACGTTCCCCTACACGAACTAGCCGGTTACATATTGTAGAAGTGCCTCGGCTCCGCCGGACGCAAAAGTCCGCGCGGAGCCGTCGTCTTTTCTGCCAGGCCCCCTTTTGCTGGACTCCCGCCACTTCCTCGCGCACGCCACCCGCCTTCTCGCCGACGAGGAGGGGACGCTGCGCAAGGTGGCGCCCCTGGCGGTGGCCCTCTGCTACCCCAGCCCCTACCACGTGGGGATGAGCTCCCTAGGCTTTCAGACTATCTACCGGGAGATTCACGCCCACCCGGGCGCCACCGCCGAGCGGGCCTTTCTCCCCGACGACGTGGGTGCCTTCCGGGCCAGCCGCACGCCGCTTTTCACCCTGGAATCCCAGACGCCCGTGGCCACCTTCCCGGTGCTGGCCTTCAGCGTGGCCTATGAATTGGAGCTCCCCGGGCTTTTCAGCATGCTGTCGCTGGCCGGGCTCCCGCTGCTGGCCGCCGAACGCACGCCAGCCCACCCGCTGGTGGTGGCCGGCGGCCCTCTCACCTTCTCCAACCCAGGCCCGCTCGAGCCCTTCGTCGACGTCCTCATCCAGGGGGAGGGCGAGGAGCTGGTGCATGCGCTGCTGGACGCGCTGCAGTCCTTCCCCCGCCGCGAGGCGCTGCTACAGCACCTGGGACGCACCTTGGGCTTCCGGGTGCCGGGAGGCGGCGGTGACGCACTGCATGTCGCGCGCGCGGCGGACGCACGGCTTCCGGCCCGCTCCCAAATCCTGACGCCCAACACGGAATTGCGCAGCATGTTCCTCATCGAGCCGGAACGTGGGTGCAGCCGCGGGTGCCATTACTGCGTCATGCGGCGCACCACCAACGGCGGCATGCGCACCGTCCCGGTGGAGCGCGTGCTGGAACTGGTGCCCGACGGTGCCCGGCGGGTGGGCCTGGTGGGAGCGGCCGTCACCGACCATCCCCGCATTGGGGAGCTGCTGCGCACGCTGGTGGACGCCGGCCGCCAGGTAGGCGTCTCCTCGCTGCGGGCCGACCGGCTCTCGCAGGAGCTGGTGGACACGCTGCGCCGCGGCGGGGCGCGCACCCTCACCGTGGCGTCTGACGGCGCCAGTCAGCGCATGCGGGACTTGGTCGACCGCAAGCACTCGGAGGAACAAATCCTCCGCGCGGCGCGCTACGCGGCGGAGGCAGGCCTGGAGCGGCTCAAGGTGTACAGCATGGTGGGCCTGCCGCTGGAGGAGGACGCGGACGTGGATGAGTTGGTGCGCTTCACCACCGAGCTCTCCCGCATCCTCCCGGTGGCCCTGGGCGTGGCCCCCTTCGTTGCCAAGCGGCACACGCCCCTGGACGGCTCGCCGTTTGCCGGCATCAAGACGGTGGACAGTCGGCTGTCGCAGCTGCGGGCGGGGCTGCGGGGCAAGGCGGTGGTGCGGCCCACCTCGGCGCGCTGGGCGTGGGTGGAGTACATGCTGGCCCAGTGCGGGCCCGAGGCTGGGCTGGCGGCGCTGCAGGCGTGGCGTGCCGGCGGCAGCTTCGCCGACTTCCGCCGTGCCTTCGGAGAAGCTGGCTGTACGCCTTTCCTGGCCGCACGGGTAGAGGATGGCCGGCGCCACCCCACCCGCTGGCCAGTCGTCGGGCCCGCGGTGCACGGCCCCGACGCGCGCACCGGCGCTTGAGAGGCCCTTTGCCGCCCCAAAGTGGCGGGGCCCGCCCGTCACACCGGGGCAGGCACCCGCGGCGCGGCCAGGTCCGCCCACTGTGCGTGTGGGACGCGGCGCGCTCCCGGTACGCCGCGGAGGACGTCCCGCACGGGCACCAGGGCGCCGACGCTGGTGTAACCCTCAGTGCCCAGCCGGGTGCCGGTGTGGCGAAGCGGGTAGCGCCCGGCGTTCGCGAGAAACCAGTTCCGCGTGGCGGGCAGCGGAAGGGCGTGCACCTCCAGCCGCTGGAGGAAGACGAAGACAAGTAGGTGGGCCGCCGAGTACAGGAAGCACCCCGGCGTATTCTTCTCCACGTTGGAGATGAGTTCGAGGAAGTAGGTGCCCCGCCGCGTCCCGTGGCGGTCCCCCTTCACCTCCACGCCGAGCAGCTCGCCCCGGGTGGCCCAGAGGAGGTCGACGCCCCGCGCCTGGAAGCGCGGGTCTGCCTGGACGTCGTGGAGGTCCGAGGCTGGGTCCTCGGCCAAAAGGAAGGCCCGGGCCACCGCGACGGCGCGGTCCGCGGCCCCGCGGACGGACTGCATGGTGTAGCTGAGCGCCATGGTGGGTGCCGGGCACCACACCACGTCCCTCCGACGCGAGGGCCTTGCCCGCCTTGCAAGCGCGCCCCTAGTCTGCAGCCCTTCCAGCGGGGAGGACTTCCAAATGCAGGCTCGCTGTCCGCGCTGCGCTTCCGTCTTCACCACCGACCGCAGCGGGCTGCAGTTCTGCCCCAACTGCGGACAGCAGGTCGACGTGCCGGCCTTCCCCGGTGCGCCGCCGGAGAGCTCCGGCGCCGGCTGGGGTGGGCCCACCGGCCCCGGAGGCCCGGGTAGCACCGGGCCCGGCCCCGCCATCCGGGAGGACACCCCCTGGGAACGCCGGGCCACGCTGGGGTGGTTCAGCGGCCTCTTCGAGACGTGGAAGAAAACCATCCTTGGCCCCCAGGCCTTCTGGGCCTCGGTGAAGCCCAACGCCTCCTGGACGGACGCGCTCATCTACGCGTGGATTCTCTTTGCCGTGGGGACCCTCCTCTCGGCGCCCTTCGGCGCTTTCGGCCTGGGTCGCTCCAGCCTGCAGTCGCTGCTCGACCAGATGGGCGAACTGCCGCCCAGCACGCGGGCGGCCATCCGCCATGCCGTTGGTGGGATGGGCGGCGTCCACATCGTCAGTAGCCTTCTCTTCTACCCGGTGGGCCTCATCATCTACGCCGCCATCCAGCACTTGTTCTGCATGCTGCTGGGCGCGGGAAAGAATGGCTTCTTTGCCACGCTGCGCGTCCTCGCCTATGCGAGCGCCACCAACATTGTCGGCCTCATCCCCTGCCTGGGCATCCTGGCGGGCCTGTATGGCCTCGTCCTGGTCATCCTCGGGCTCTCCTCGGTGCAGGAGACCAGCCTGGGGCGTGCCACCGGCGCCGTGCTGCTGCCGCTGGTGCTGGTGTGCTGCTGCGTGGGGGCGGTGGTGACTCTCTTCGGTGCCGCCCTGGTGGCGGCCATGGGCAGCAGCAGCAGCTGAGGAGTGGCAGGGTGACGCTTACTTGGCTGCCACGCACGCGGCGCTTTGACTTGCTGCACGCCCTGGGCCTCGCCGGCCTTCTCGGCCTGTTGGCAGCGCGCTTCCTGCCGCTGGAGCGGCTGCCCTTTCTGCGCTGCGCCTTGCGCGAGCACACTGGCTGGCCCTGTCCGGGCTGTGGCCTCACCCGGGTAGCGGTGCGGGTGGCCCACGGGGACATTGCCGGGGCCCTCGACGCCAACCCGCTGGGGACGGTGGCAGCACTCGGCTTTGCGGCGTGTGCCGTCCTCGCTGTCCTCCAGCTGCTGTTCCGCTTGCCCCTTCCCGTCGTGCATCTCTCGCCGCAGCAGGCGCGCCGGTTACGGCTTGCCGTCGTCTCCGCCCTGGCCGTCAACTACGCGGTGGTGGTGGTGCGGGTGCGCTTTCTGGGCTGGCCGTGAGCCCGGGGTGGGCCGCGGCAGCCCTCACCGCCCTGGGCTACCTGCTCGGCAGCGTCCCCACCGGCTACCTGGTGGCGCGTGCCGTGCGCGGGGTGGACGTCCGTGCCGTCGGCAGTGGCAACGTCGGCGCCACCAACGTGGCCCGGGCAGCCGGCGTGCGTCCGGCTGTCCTCGTCCTCCTCTTGGACGCAGGCAAGGGCGCCCTCGCGGTGGTGCTGGCCGGTGCCCTGTTGCCCGGGGCGCCTCTCGTCCAGGCGCTGGCTGGCCTCGGGGCCTTCCTGGGGCACGTCGCCCCTGTCTGGCTGGGCTTTCGCGGCGGGAAGGGTGTCGCCACCGCCCTCGGCGTCCTCGCCGTCCTCGTCCCGGCCGCCGCGCTGGCCGGCCTGCTGGCTTACGCCCTCGTCTTCCTCTGGACGCGCATCAGCAGCCTCGGTTCTCTCCTCGCGGCCCCCGTCGCGGTGGCGGCCGCCGCCCGCTGGCCGGGAACGCGCCTCGCCGTAGGCCTCACCACCACCCTCCTGCTGGCCATCCTGTGGACACACCGCGGAAACATCCGGCGGCTGTGGCGGCATGTGGAGCGGCGGCTGTAAGGGCTTAGCGTCCCCGGCGCGGCCGGCGCCCCGCCGGGGCGGCCGCCGCCGCACTGGGCGCCGGGTAGCTGAGCAGCGTGCACCCAATGGGCCCATTCCACAGCGCCAGGCGGGCGCTGGGCCGGTGGTGGAAGGCACTTTCAAAGGCGGGGTTGCCGGAGAGGATGGCGGCGCGAAACCCCGACAGCGCGTCGAATTGCTCGCCCAGCTGGAAGTAGAAGGACTTCATCCCCTTCTGCCCACCCGTGCCCAGCCGGTCGCCGTAGGGGGGGTTGGTGACAAGCAGGCCGTGCGCCCCGGGTGGCAGCGGGAGGGCCTGCGTGGCATCCCCCTCCTGCAGTTGGATGGTGCCCGTCAATCCGGCAGCGCGCAGGTTGGCGCGCGCGGCCCCCAGTGCCTCCGCGTCGCGGTCGAAGCCCCACAGCGGCATGGGCACGGGGCGCAGGCGCGCCTGGGCCTCGGCCCGGAGTTCCGCCAGCAGCGGGCGGGCCAGGGGCCCGAGCTCCGGCCAGCGCTCGACAGCAAAATGTCGGCCGAGGGAAGGCGCGTGCCGGGCCGCCATCCACGCCGCCTCGATGAGGAGGGTGCCGGAGCCGCACATGGGGTCCAGGACAGGCTCCTCCGCGGTGAAGCGCGCCGCCCGCAGGATGGCCGCCGCCAGCGTCTCCTTGAGGGGCGCCACCGTCTGACGAATGCGGTAGCCGCGGCGGTTGAGCGGTTCGCCGGCCAAGTCCAGCGACAGCTGCAGCCACGTGCCGGAGAGGTGGGCCACCACCTGGACGTCGGGCGTCCGACTGTCGACGTCCGGGCGCCGGCCGACGCGGGCACGCATGCGGTCGACAATGGCGTCCTTCAGCTTCAAGGCCACGAAGCCGGAGTGCGCGTGCTCCGACTTCTGCAGAGAGGCCTCCACTGCAAACGTGGTGTCCGGCGTCAGGTACTCCTCCCACGGGACGGCCTCCGCGACGGCGTACAGGCCGTCGGCGCCGGGGGCCTCGCCCTGGCCGACTGGCCACAGCACGCGCATGGCCAGGCGCGTCCACAGGCAGACGCGAAGCGCTTCGGAGAGGTTGGCGGAGAAGCGCACGCCGCCCGGGTCGCGGCGGATGCGCACCGCCCCCAACTCCTCCAACTCATCGGCAAGCAGCGCCTCCGTGCCTCGGGCGGCGGTAGCGAAGAGGGGAAGGCGCGGGGGCATGGGCGGGGGTGCGCCGCCCATGCTAGTCCCCTGCTGCGTGGCTGTACGGGATGCCAGAGCTGTCGCCCTCGCCCTTCTCCAAACGCGCGCCCTCGGCGCACTCCTCGACGTCTGTGCAGCGGCACTTGGCGGCTTCGCCGTCGGTCGGGCCTTCGGCCGGGGCGGGCGCGGGCGCCGCCCTCGGCGCCGCGGCCGGGGCCTTCCTGGCGCGACGCTGGACGCCGCGGCGTGCGGCCGCCGCGCTAGAAAAGGCGCGCCCGCCCCTCGGCTCGGCCCTCCAGGCCTACGTTGAGGGGGGAGGCGGCACCCTGCGGCCGCAGCTGGAAGCCTGGGTGGCGCAGCGGCTGGGGCCAGCCTGGCTCCCGGCCAGCCTGGCCCGGCTGGCAGTGGCCGCCGGACTGGCCCTGATGGCTGCGCTGCTGTCCCGCCCGCAGCCGGCGCCAACGGTCCACGCCAGAGAGTCTCCTCCGCCGGGGCTGTCCGTCACCGCGCGCCTGGAGCCGCCGGGCTACACCGGTTGGCCCGCCGTGGAAGTGCCGCTGCCGCACGTGCGCGGGCTGCGCCACTCCCGACTCCTCCTCGACGTGCGGACGTCGGCGCTCGGCCTCCGCTGGGCCGAGGAGGGGGGCCCCGAACAACAGCTTCTAGCGGTGGACGGCCGTGCGGGCCTGTCCTTCTCCCTGGAGCACAGTGGAAGCCTGCGCCTTGTGGCGGAGGGGGGCGGCCCAGTGGTGCTGCTCCAGCTGGAGGCCCTCCCGGACGGCCCTCCTCGCGTGACGCTGGAGGCGCCGGAGTCCGACAGGACGTTGACGGCTGCGCCGGGCCCCCTCACCCTGCGCGCTTCTGCCGAAGACGACGTGCGTGTGGCGGACCTTGGCTTCCGCTGGACGCTGGCACGCGGCCACGCCGAGGGCATGCAATTCGAGAACGGGCGCCTCCCCGGCCACCTCACCTCACAGGGCCGGACCGCCCAGGCCGCCGCGCGGTTGGACCCCCTGGCCCTGGGGATGAAGGCGGGAGACACCCTGGTGCTGTGGGCGGAGGCCACGGACAGCAACACCCTGGACGGCCCCGGGGTGGGCCGGAGCGAGGCCCGCCTTTTGCGCTGGGAAGAGGCCCTGGTGGATGTCTCCTCCCCCCTCGCCGGCGCGCGCCTTCCGCCGCCGCTCTCCCAGCCCAGCGAGCGCGAGCTGCTGGCCCGGACAGAGCGCCTGGTGCGTTCCGGCACCCGGGGTGCTCGCCTGCGGGAGCAGTCCGCTGTTCTCGCCGACGTCCAGCGGCACATTCGAGAGGCCTTCGGCTTCTTCCTCCAGCAGGAGAGTCACAGCGGACTCGAGCTCGACGTGGATGAGGCGGAGGTCGCCCAGAGTGGAGATGCACGGGCGCGGCGGCTGCTGGCTCAGGCGGTTTCGGAGATGTGGGCGGCCGAGTCGGAGCTCGCCATCGGCACCCCTGCCGCGGCGCTCGCTCCGGAACGGGCCGCGGTGAAGGCGCTGGAGGCTGCCTTTGGAAACGAGCGGCTGGCGCTGCGCCCCTCCGCGCCGCCAGACAGGCCCGTCGACGAGGGCCGGAGGCTGTCCGGTGCCCAGGGAGGCCTCCGTCCTCGCCCCGACGGCCGCGCGACGCTGGCGTCCCCCGACCAAGGCGCCGTCGCGCAGCTGGCCCGCCGGCTGCTTCTGTCCGCCGAGCAAGGGGTGACGGCCGAGACAGCCCGGCTCCTGGCAGACGCGCTCTGGGGGCTCCCCGTCAACACCGGCATTCCAGCCGCCTCGCTGGCGGCTCCTCTCTACGCGGCCGGGGATGACGTGTCCCGCGACGCCGCTGCCCGGGCGGCAGCGGTGGCGCTGGCGCGCTGGCTGCGGCCGTCCCCGGACGTGGTGCCGCCCGTCTCGCCGGACGAAGCGGCGGTGGTGGACCGGCTGCCGCTGCGGCCCCCTCCCCCGTAGAGACGGCGCGCCAGCGCCTCCAGGGCGAGTAGCCCCGCGAAAAGCCCGAAGGCGGCGTCGCTGGCGCGCAGGTGGACGGTGCTGGGCCAGCGCGGCGGCGGAGGCAGTCGGCGCCAGGCTGAGGTAAGCGCTGCGGCTCCGTCCACCTCCAAAAAGGGGTGGCGGGCTGCCGCCGCCGCCGCGCGGAGACGCGCCCGCGGCCAGCGGAGGAAGCGCGGGACGTCCACCGCGTCCACGGCCAGCCCGCTCACCGGGCCGGTAGCGGGAAGCGGGACGAAGTGCGTGCCGTTGCTGTCCTGCACGCGCAAGGAATTCCAGTCATTGCTGAGGAAGACACCGGTGCGGGAGGCGCGCGGCGCTTCGAGCCAACCCAGCAGGCGCCCCAGCAGCGCCGCGTACGCCGTTCCAGCCGCTGCCGGCGCCGACAGGCGCCAGAGGTCCGGCGCCGTCACCACCGCCACCCGGCCCTGGCCGAGCGCGCGGCCCACCACCCACGGAAGACGGGCCGACTCGCCGGTGGAGCCGAGCCACCCCAGGACGGCACTGAGGGCAGGCGTCCGCCGCGTGGCAGCCGGGGGGTAACCGCGAAAGGCCACTACCTCCTCGTCCAGCTGCCCGCTGAGTCGTTGCAGGGGGGCCGCCGTTGCCACCGGGGCGAGGTCCACGCCGAGGGCCGCCGCCGCCCCCGGTGCGTCGAGGAGGAGGACCGCCCCACCCGATTCGACGAAGTGGCGCAGTCCCCAAGCGGCGGTGGCGTCGAGGCTAGCTGGGCCGAAGCCCACCAGCGCCACCAGGTCCACGCCGGACAGACCCTCGGGCGTCCGGAGGAGCGGGAGTGGCAATTGTGGCGCGCGCCCGCGCGCCACCACCGCCTGCACCCCCAGCGGTGCCAGCAGCTGGACCTCCACCCCCGGCGCCTGAAGGGCGTCGGCCGCGGCCCGTGCTTCCCACCCGGGTGCCGCGGCCAGCACCAACCGCCGGGCCGCCCGGGTGCGCGCAGCGAGCGCGAGAAGCCACCCATCCTGGGCCTGCGCCTCCCCGGCCAGCGCGGCCTCCACCGCGACAAAGGAAATGCCCTCCGTCAGCGGGGAAACCTGAAGCCGCAGCGTGCGCACCGCGTCCGTCCCCTGCACCTCCAGCTGCTGTGACGTCGGCGCCGCGGAGGTGGAACGTGCGGTGACGGTGAGGCGCCGTCCGTCGGCCCGCCGCACCCGCACCGTCACCCAGAGCTCCGCCGTTTGGCCGACGGCCACCTCCCCCGGGGCCTGCACCGAGAGGACATCCACCCGGGGCCGCATCTCGTCGAAGAGGAGAAGGTTGGCGTCCGCCGCAGGAGCCGCCGCCAGCCCAACCGTGCCGAGGAAAGTGCACGGCGTCTGGGCGAGGGCGGAGGCACATGCCAAGACGCCGTCTGCGCCCTGGTGCAGGGCGACGCCCGTCTCGCCGGCCAGGGCCGCCAGTTGCGCGCGGGAGGCCCCGGGCGGCAGACGTCCGGCGGCCTCCCAGGGGGCCACCACCTCGGCTTGCCAGCGGGCGTCGGCCGAGAGGAGGGCCAGCACCGCCGCCACGCCGGCGGCGGGCAGCCACGCCCGGCGCGCTTGCCGGGTGCGCCACACGCCAAGAAGCCACAGGGCCAAGGCGGCGCCCAACAGGGCGGACACCACGTCCCGGCGCGGCGGGCCCGGCCCCTGCCATGGGTGGCCGCCGAGGTGGAGAAGCTCTGCGTCGTCCAGTGCGGTTGTTCCCGGGACAGAGGCCCGCTCCAGCTGCAGCGTCACGCGGCCGTCGTCCCGGGCGTACTTGCCCGGGTGGACGTCGAGCAGCCCGACGGGGGCCGCCCGCCCCGTGGCCTCGCGCCACCCCTGAGGCCCGCCCACGGGCGGCGCGCCCACGGCAGCCGGCCCCGGAAGGCCCGCGGCGAGCAGTGCGCGGGCCAAGGGGACGACGCTTCCCTGGTGGGCCCACATCCCCAACTCCTCCGGGGTGGCGGCCAGGGCGAGTTGCCTGCGCGACGCGTCCACGCCGAGGGCAGCCACCGGCAGCACTTCGCTGAAGCGCGCGTCGGGAAGAAAGGACAGCGAAGTAACAAGGCCGAGTCCCGGCGTCCCGGCGGCAAGGTCCAGGGGGTCCGGAAACACAAGCCCGGTAGCTGTTTGCTTCTGGACGGCGGGGGCGTCCGGCAGCGGCTGAGTGGGCCTGTCCACGGCCACCACGGTGAGGACGTCCTCCGCCGGCGGGCTGGACGGGCTGCCCGCCTCCACCACCACCACGCCCGGGGACGCCGGCCCGGTGGGCGCTGCGCGCGGGCCGAGGGACTCCCCGGCGGCGACGGCCAGGGCGGCGCTCCACCCCTCCGCGGCCGCTGAGGTGCCGGCCAGCCGGACGTGGGCCAGCGCCGGCGGTGGCGTCCCCACCGCCTCCGGCCTGGCTGCGGTGCGGAGGAAGGCAAACGGTTGTCTCCACCGGCCGAGGGCCAGCCGCCACTCCGCGCTGGCCAGCGGACCCACCAGCACGATGGGCCGGCCGAGAAGACTGGCCCCGCGAAGCAGACACGCCGCGCGCGTGTCGCTGCACTCCTGCAGGGCAGCGCGCACCAGCCCCGGCACGTCTCCCGCCACCCGGGGCTGCTCGCCGTCGAAGGCCAGGCGCGCCGCCGCCTGGGTGGGGACGGCCGCGTCGTCCCAGGCCTCGGAAGCCGCCGCCGGGTCGACCAGCAGCGCCGGCCGGAAGTCTGCCGCCCAGCCGCTGCGGGAGGCCCACACGCCGACCAGCGCCAGGAGGAGACAGCCCGCGCGCAGGGACCAGGCGAGAGGCTCCTCCAGGTGCAGCACGCGCCGACGGCGCGGGCGGCTTCCCCGCAGGTGTTGCAAGGACGGCATGGCCACCGCCCGGCGCTGCCCGGTGGGTCGCAGGTGCAACCAGCTGAGGACAGCGGCCGCGGCCAGGGCGGTGGAGAGTAGCACCGCCGTCACAGCCGTCCCCCCAGCCAGCGGCGCAGGGCGGCGCCGGGCGGGGCGTCGGCGTCGATGCTCAACCACTCGACTCCGGCCCGCTCGGCCCCTTCGCGCAGCGCCTTCTGCCACGCCTCCACTCGGAAGTGCAGGGCACTGGCCTCCGCTGGCTGCAGGGCCAACGTGTCGCCACTTTCCGCGTCTCGGACGGCACCGGCCTCGGGCGGTGGGCCCAGGTCGCTCTGGCCGAGGAGGTGCAGCACGGTGACGGCGACGCTTGAGCGGACGAGGCGCTCCAGTCCGCTGAGCAGCGGGGCGACATCTCCGTAGAGGTCCGAGAGGAGTACTGCGTGCTTGCCGGCCAGTTCATCCGCGGACAGAGAGAGGAGGGCGCGGACGACGTCCGCGCGGTGCGCCCCGGTGCCCTGGGCGGCGAGCGCCTCGGCCGCGGCGGCCATACTTCCCGCCTGCGACACCCTGCCGGCAGGGACGAAACCCCGCCGCCCGAGGACGTCCAGGCGCACCGGGTCTCCCCGGCGCAGGGCAAGTAGGGCGAGGGCCGCCGCCAGCTGTCGGGCGCGGTGGCGCTTGGTGGGAAGTCCGTGGGGAAAGCCCATCGAATCGCTGACGTCCAACAGCAGCACCAGCGGCTGGCGCAGGGGCCGGTGCCTTTCCTTCACCAAAAGATGGCCGAGCCGGGCACTGGCGCGCCAGTCGACGGCCCGGACGTCCTCCCCGGCCGCGTAGGGGCGGTGCTGAAAGAAGTCCTCGCCGGGCCCCGGGGAGGAGCCGGGGTGCATTCCCGACAGAGCGCCTCGGACGCGGTGGACGGGAAGGTTCAGGCCCGCCAGCGCCGCCAGCAGCGGCGCGTCGAGGAGTCGTCCGTCGCTAGAGGCCGGAGGCGTCGAGAAGGGCTTGGACCACCCCATCGGCATCCACTCCTTCTGCGGCCGCCGACCATTCCAGCACCAGCCGGTGACGCAGGACGGGCAGAGCCAGCGCCCGCACGTCCTCCGCGGAGGCGGCGAAGCGCCCCGCCAGCAGCGCTCGGGCCTTCGCTGCCAGAAGAAGCGCCTGCCCGCCCCGCGGACCGGCCCCCCAAGCCACCGGAGCGCTGGCCGGCGCCGCGCCGGCGGTGCCGGGGCGACTCGAGCGCACCAGGCGCGCCACGCCTTTCACCAAGGACTCAGCCACCGCCACCTCGCGCACCAGCCGCTGCAGCTGGAGCAACTCCTGCGCCTCCAGCACCGGCTCGAGCTTGTCCGCCGGCGCGCCGGTGGTGGCCTGCAGCACGCGCACTTCATCCAGCTCGGCCGGGTAGTCCACCCGGATGCAGAGCAGGAAGCGGTCGAGCTGTGCCTCGGGCAGAGGGTAGGTGCCTTCCTGTTCGATGGGGTTTTGCGTCGCCACCACGCAGAAGGGTTCAGGCAGGCGGTGGGAGGTGCCGCCCACCGTCACTTGGTGCTCGGCCATCGCCTCGAGGAGGGCAGCCTGTGTTTTGGGCGCGGTGCGGTTGATTTCATCCGCCAGCAGGAGGTGGACGAAGACCGGCCCGGGAAGGAAGCGCAGCAGGCGGCGGCCGTCCACCTCGTCCAGGACCTCGCTGCCGGTAATGTCGGACGGCAGCAAGTCGGGGGTAAATTGCACGCGCTTGAAGGAGAGGTGGGTGGCCTCAGCCAGAGAGCGAGCGAGCAGAGTCTTGGCCAGTCCCGGGACGCCCCGCACCAGCGCGTGGCCTCCGGCGAGCAGCGTCACCAAGAGCTCGCGCACGACGGTGGGCTGGCCGACAATCCGCCGCTGGATTTGGCCTTCCAGGGCGTGCGCGCGGGCCAGGAGGGCGTCCACCGCGCCCGGTTGAGCGGTCATCGCACCAGGGCGTGGGTGATGATGTTGACGCCGAACTTGGTGTTGTCCTCGGCCAGGTACTGCTTGCTGCTCAGGTCGTAGTCCCACTCGCAGCCGTAGTCCTTGTTGGAATACAGAACGCCCACCTTGCCGCGGACCAGGACGGCCTGCAGATGGTCATGGACGAGGTTGTCGCCCCAGCCGTTGAGCTCGTGGTGGGTGGCCGGCGGCCCATCGGGGAAGACGAACGCCGCCGAGTACAGGGGGTGCGCGTTGGGAAGCGCCCGGAGCTGGCCGGGGAAGAGGTCGGCCATCTCGCGCTCGAAGCTTTTGGCGAACAGCCCAGAGACGTCGTGGTTGCAGTCGTCGACGAAGACGAAGCCTCCGGCATCTACGTAGCGGCCGAAGTTCTCCTTCTCCGCCTTGGTGAAACGCACCAGCCCGTGCCCGGTGAGGTAGACGAAGGGAAAGGCCGAGACCTCGTCGCTGTCCAGGCCTACCACCTGCTCGCGGGGGTCCACCAGCACGCGCGTGTACTCGACCAGCGAGTTGAGCAGGTTGGCTGGCATGGCCGGGTCGACGTCCCAGTCTCCGGAATGGTAGCGAAGACGCGCAAAGGTGAAGCGGCCGGGACCGGCCGACGCGGTCAGCAGGGGCGTCGCGGCGAGGGCGCCGGCGGCTTTGAGGACGGTGCGACGGCTGAGCGGGCGGGGCATGGGCCTCTCCTTAAATGGCGTCCGACAGCGAGGAGAAGGTGAAGTCGGTCACCTTGAGCGCCGGGAAGGCGAGCGCCGAGCCGAGGTCCTGCTCGCTCGTGATGACGCGGCGGGTGGGACCCATGGATTCGATGTTACGCAACATCTTCACCGGCGTCTCGTTCCACCGGAAGTTCTTTACTGGCCGGGTCACCTTGCCCCCCTCAATCAGGAAGCAGCCGTCGCGGGTGAGCCCGGTGTAGAGCGCCGTCTGCGGGTCCACCGGGCGCACGTACCAGAAGCGCGTCAAGAGCAGCCCGCGCTTGGTGGAAGCCACCATCTCGTCGATGCTGGTGGTGCCGCCGGCCATGACGAGGTTTTCCGCTCCGGGCAGGGGCTCTCTCCGCGTTTTCTTCGCCCAGTAGCGGGAGCAGGCGATGGCCTTCACCGTTCCCTCGGAAATCCACTCCGTTCGGCGCAGCGGCTGGCCCTCGGGGTCGAAGTTGTTACTGGGCGCGACCAGCGAAGCCGGGTCGCTCAGGATGGTCACCTTCTCGCTGAAGAGTTTCTGGCCGCTGGCCAGCTGCTTCTGGAACTGGGAAAGGAAGCTCCGCCCTTCGTCGACCCGACGCTGGTCGAACCCGAAAAGAAGCGTGCTGGCCAGGTCGGCCACGCACTCGGGCGGGAGCACCACCGTGTAGTTGCCAGGCTCGAGGGCGACGGCCTTCGCGCTGCGGAGCGCGATGTCGATGGCCCGGGCTGTCATTGACGAGGGGTCGAAGCCGGCCACGCTGTTGCTCGTCCCGCCGGCCCAGCCGCTGCCCCCGTCCTTCGACCGTGCGGTGAGGTTGTACACGACCCCCGTCGTCCGCCGGTAGGCGAAGAGGCCCTTGGACGTTGCCAGGGCGTCTGCGTCGGAGAAATTCTGGACGAAGCCGGCGGCCTCCAGGCCCTTGTCCCGGGCCGAGGCCAGCGCCTCGGCGACGACTTTCCCGCGGTAGTCCGCAGTCAATTGGTCAGCGTCGGCGGAAAACAGCCCAGGGCTGGTGGTGTATGTCTGCGGCCCAAGCACGGGCATCGTCTCCGGGTCCTCCGGGGCCAGTCGGGCAATCTCCTCCGAGCGGCGGACCACGTTGGTGAGGGACTGGTCGTCGGTCTGGTTGGTCTGCGCGGAGCCCCGGCGGAGCCCATAGAAGGACGTCACCTGGACGACGCACGTCTCGGCGAAGCCGCTGGTCGTCACCTCGTTGAGGGCGAAGCGTGTGTTCCCGTTGCGCGAGGGGTTGAGGTAGACGCGCGTCTCCGGGGCGGTGGCGGCCGCGAGAAGCTTCTCCGTGATGCGCTTGGCCTCGGCGTCGCTCAGGAAGCTCAAATCTTCCTCCCGGTGTTGAGCACGTTGACGCTGCGGAAACGGCACCAGCTGGCCCCGTGGGACACGGAATTGGTCTGGACGGGCTGCCCCTTCCCGTCGAAGAACGAGCCGCCGAGCTTGTAGAAGTGTGGTGAGCCGACCATGTCCAGGCTGCCCCAGAACTGGGGCGTCCGGGCCTGGTAGGCGACGTCGCGCAGCATGGCGCCTTTCTTACCGTTCTTAATCTCCCAGAAGACCTGTCCGCCGAACTGGAAGTTGTAGCGCTGTTGGTCGATGGAGAAGCTGCCGGCGCCCTCAATCAGCACCCCGTCTTTCACGTCGGCCACCATCTGCTCCCAGCCCACCTTCTTGCCACCCCAGTCGTGGGGCCGGAGCGAGACGTTGGGCATCCGCTGAAAGGGGACGGAGGCGAAGTCGTCGGCGTAGCAGCAGGCCTTCAGGCGAGTGTCCCCCAGCAGCTTGCCGTAGCGGGCCACCTGCTCGCGGATGGTCTGGTAGCCGACGAAACGCCCGTCCTTCACCACGTCGAACTCGGTGGTCTTCACGCCGTCGTCGTCATACCCGCACGTGGCGAGCCCATCCTTCTGCGTCTTGTCGGCCACCACATTCATCCACTGGGTCGAGCCGTACTGGAGCTTCCCCAGTTGGTCGGGCGTGACGAACGAAGTGCCGGCGAAGTTGGCCTCGTAGCCGAGGGCGCGGTCCAACTCGGTGGGGTGTCCAATCGACTCGTGGATGGTGAGCCAGAGGTGCTCCGGGGACAGGACCAGGTCCTTCTTCCCCGGGGTCACGCTCTTGGCCGCCAGCTTCTGCCGGCACTGCTGGGCGGCCAGGCCGGCCTCCTCCACCAGCGGGTACCCTTCCACGTACTCCCATCCGGTACCTATCGGCGTGCTCAGGGAATTTCGCGTGGCGAACCGGCCGGTGGCCTTGTCCACCACGGTAATCTGAAAGAGGGGCCAGACCCGGGTGAGCACCTGGGTGATGTCGCAGCCGTCCGTCGACGCAAACGCCTTGTCCTCCTCGGTGCAGAAAATGCCCGAGGTGATGAAGCTGGCTCCCGCCTTCAAGGCCGCGGCGTTGATGGCCAAAAGCAGGTCGGCCTTGCTCTGGACCGACACCTGGAATGGGTCCTTCACGATGGGCGTTTTCCAGGTGTCGACTGCCTTGGGGATGGGTACCAGCTCCACCGGCTCGCGCATCGAGGCGCGGTTGGCGCGGGCGATGGCCACCGCCTCGGTGGCAAGCCGCGCCACGTCCTCCTTGCTCACCCGCGCCGAGGCGGCGAATCCCCACACCCCGTCCACCAGGACGCGGACGCCGAAGCCATAGCGCTCCTCCGTGGCGGCCTCCTCGATGTGGTCCTCGCGTGCGAAGAGGGATTGCTGGCGGTAGCGGTTGATGCGGATGTCGGCGTAGGACGCCCCTTTGCTGCGGGCAGTCTCGAGGGCGACGGCGGCGAACTCCTGCATGCGGCCTCCCGGGGCAGCGGGGGGACAACGGGGGAACACCCTAGGCTGGTTGGGGGCTGTACGCCGGAGACCCTCGCCCGATTGGGGGGGCGCCTGCGGTTTTCTGGCCTCAGCGCGGTGCGCAAAACCGGAAGCGGTAGGAAAATCCAGACCTTCCGGGGGTGCTAGGGGGCCCCGGCGCCGGGCATCTCGCCCAGGGGGCGCAGGAAGACCTCGCGCGGCTTGGCCCCGTCGGCCGGCCCCACCACGCCATCGCGCTCCATGCGCTCAATCATCCGTGCGGCGCGGTTGTAGCCGATGCGCATCTTCCGCTGCAGCATGCTGATGCTCACCTGGCGCATGTCGCTCACCGTGGCCAGCGCCTGGTCGTACAACTCGTCCGACAGCTCATCCTCCAGGCCCTCGGAGGCGTCCTCCTCGCGGGCCCGGAGGATGGACTCGTCGTAGACTGGTTTTCCTTGCGCCTTCAGATGGTCGACCGCCGCTTTAATCTCCGGCTCCGAGACGAAGGCCCCGTGCACCCGGCTGAGGTGGGCGCTGGTGGGGGGCATCAACAGCATGTCGCCCATGCCCAGCAGCGACTCTGCGCCGGTGGTGCCGAGAATCGTCATCGAGTCCGGCTTGGTGCGAAGCATGAAGGTGATGCGGGTGGGGAAGTTCGCCTTGATGACGCCCGTCACCACGTCGGTGGAGGGCCGCTGGGTGGCCACCATGAGGTGAATGCCCGCCGCACGCGCCATCTGCGCCAGCCGGGCGATGGACGTCTCCACCTCGCGGCTGGCCACCATCATCAAGTCGGCCAGCTCGTCGATGATGACGACCAGGTAGGGCAGCTTGCGGAGTTCCCGCAGCTCGCCGGTCCCCTCCGGAGGTGCGGCGCCGGTCGTCTGAGGCGCCGGTAAATCCGCGTTGAGGCTGGCCCGTAGCTCCTCCGGTCCCTCCCTGGGGATGGGGACGCCCACCGACTCGGCCCGCGCGCGGGAGAGCGCCTCCTCCTCGGACTCGCCCTCGGCCACGTCGACGATGAGGGTGGAGGCGGGCCGGGCAGACCTCTTCGACTCGGTCTCCCTCGCCGCCAGGAGCGCCCGCGCGTCGCCGCCCGCGCCCTCCACCAGTTTGTTGTAGCCGGCGATGTTGCGCACGCCGGCCTCGGCGAGGAGGGAATAGCGACGCTCCATCTCCTCCACCGCCCAGCGCAAGGCGAGCGCGGCCTTCTTCGGGTCGGTCACCACCGGAAGCAGCAGGTGCGGGATGCCCTCGTACACCGAGAGCTCGAGCATCTTCGGGTCCACCATCAGGAAGCGGACCTCCTCCGGCGTCGCCTTGAGGAGAATGCTCATAATCATCGCGTTGACCGCCACCGACTTGCCTGAGCCGGTGGTGCCGGCAATCAACAGATGGGGCGCCTTGGCCAGGTCGAAGACGTAGGGCATGCCCTCGATGTCCTTGCCCAGAGCCATGGTCAGCTTGGAGGCCGAGCGCTGGAAGACGTCCTGCTCGACAATCTCTCGCAGGTAGACGGTTTCGCGGTCGCGGTTGGGGACCTCGATGCCCACCACGCCCTTGCCGGGGATGGGGGCCACAATCCGCACCCGCATCGCCTCCATGGCCATGGCCAGGTCGTCTGCCAGGGAGGCGATTTTGGACACCTTGATGCCCGGCCCGGGGAGAAACTCATACATGGTGACGACGGGGCCGGGGCGAATCTCCACCACCTCGCCGTCGATGCCGAAGTCAGCCAGCTTCGCCCGTAGCTTCTCCGCGGTGCTGAGGAAGACTTCCTTGTCCAGGGCGCTGCGCTCTTTGCGTTCGCAGCTCAGCACGTCAAGCGGCGGTAGGGTGAAGCGGGTGCGGCCGCCGACGAATTCGAATTGCTCCTGGTCCTTCCGCGGCGAAGGCTTGGGCGGGGCCTTGGGCTCGACGATGAGGGGGGTGCGGGCGGGCGCCAGCGGCAGGGCGTCCGCGCTGGGCACTTCGCCCGCGGAAGCCGCCTCGTCCGGGCCGGCCGTGTCCACCCGGCGCCGCCGCCGGGCCGCCGTCTCCTCGGGCACGGCGCTGACGCCCGCGGCGAGTGAGCCGGCCCAGGCCGGGTCCGCCGCCGGCGTGGCCAGCGGGGGGGCCCGCAGCTGCGCGGCCTCCGCATCCCGGTGCAGCCGCATGGCTTCTTCGGCCACCGCCTCGGCCTCGCCGGCCTCGCGCTCGGCGTCGGCGAGCTCCTCGTCATCCGCCTCGAGCTGGGCGAGGAAGGCGGCTTCCTCCAGCTTGGCTTGGGCGCGCGCCTGCGCGCGCGCCTCGAGCGCTCGGTGCTTGGCCGCCAGCAGCGCGGCCACCACGTCGCGTCCCCGCTGGCCCAGGCCCTTCACGGCACGCCCGGCAGCCACCAGCCAGCGCACCAGCGCAAAGCGCGTCACGACGAGCAGCGCGGAGATGCCCACCGCGGCCACCACGATGAGGGTGCCCACCACGGAGAACCAATCGGTCAGGGTCTCGGCCAGCAACGCGCCGAGCGCTCCCCCGGGTGGGTGAGCCGCATGGCGGCTGCCGGCGATGAGTTCGGCCAGCACGGCCACGCACACAAGCAGCACCGCCACCGAGGCGAGCTGTGGCCACCGGCGTCGGCCGCGTGAGCCGACCGCCAGCGCCCCGGCGGCATACAGCCCGGCCAGGGGGATGGCGGCGGCGCAGACGCCCAGCCAGCCGGACAGAAGTGCCGCCAGCGCATGTCCCACCGGCCCGGCCGCGTTGGCCGGGCGGGGGCCGGCGCTGTCGCTGAAGAGGGCCACCAGGGCCAGCACCGAGACTGCCAGCACCGCCAGGCCCGCGAAGGGCCGCCAGCCTCCGCCCTTGGCCTCGCCCTTCTTGGCTTCCAGCGCGCGCCTGCGCGAGGCGATGTCCTGCCGTGACAAGACTGCCTTCTCCGCTCGTGCCTTCCGCGCTGCCGCCATGGCCGGTGAGACCCTCGTTGTTACAGCTCGCAACCACTCTGGAGCGTCGGCCGAGTGTAGGGGGGGGGAGGGGGCGGTCAATTTTTCGCCAGTCCGCTAGGGCCTCTCTCGAGGGCGCGGGCAATTCGACAGGTCCGCACTTTTGTGGGACTTGGATGGGTCGTGGAAGTCCAATGCGAGCGCTGCGGGACGAGCTACTCGTTCGATGAGGCTCGCCTGGGAGCCGCGGGCGGGCGCGTCCGCTGCGCGCGCTGTGGCCATGTCTTCGTCGTGCAGCGGCCCGCTACCGAGGCGCCAGCGACGCCGCCGGCCCGTCCTGCCGGGGCGGAGGGCTTGCGGCGCGAGTGGAGGGTGCGCCGTCGGGACGGCTCCATCTCCTCCCTGCGGGAACTCACCACGCTGCAGCGGTGGATTGTCGAAGGAAAGCTGACGCGTGAGGACGAAGTGGGTCTGGATGGGCAGAGCTGGCGGCCCCTCGGCTCCATCCCCGACTTGGGAACCTTTTTCGCGGCGGCCGATGCCCTCACGCGTGTGGCTGCCCTGGAGGCGGAACTCGCCCGGACCCGCGCCGCGGCCCCCCCGCCGGCAGCGGACCCCCCCCGCCTCCCGCCCCCGGCCGAGGCCCCGCGCGCGCCGGAGCCGCCCCCGCCCGCGCCGTCTGCTGTTCCTCCGCCACCCACGCTGGCGGAGACGGCCCCTCCCCCCCGGCGGGCCCCCCCTCGGCTCAGTCCCAGCGCGGACGAGCCGGCCTTCACCAGGTCCTCTTCTGGCTTGGGGGTGGTGCCCACCGACGACTGGGAGCCGCCCCGGCTGCGCCGGGGCCTGGGCGCCTGGCTGGTGCTGCTGCTCCTCATCCTCGGGATGGCCGGCGCGGGCGCCCTGGCCTACTTCTACATCTGGCTGCCGGAAGCACAGCGGGCGCGCGAGGAGCAGGCGCGCAACAACCAACTGCAGCGCGAACAGGCCGAGCACGAGGCCAAGCTGAAAGCCGCCGAGCAGCGCGCGAAGGAGGAGCTGCTGCAGTCGCTGGCCGCCTCCGCGGCCCGCGATGCCGGCCCCTCCGCTGCCGTGGACGCCGGGTCCGCTCCCCAGGGTTCGCTGCAGGCTCCGGAGCCGGCGTCGGCGCAGGAAGTGACGCCGGCGCTGCCGGCCAGCGCCCTTGCGCCGCGAGGGCCCTCCCCGGCCACGGCTGCCCAGAGGCCGCCAGCCGAGAAGACGTACGAGGACTGGATGGTAGAGGCGACACGCCGGCGCACCCACGAGCGCCTCTCCAGCGCCCTGGACGCCTACGACAAGGCCCTGGAGCTCCAGCCGCAGAGTGCCGAGGCGCACACCGGACGGGGCCTGGCGCTCCTGGATGCGGGCCGGCGGCACGAGGCCCTCGTCGACTTCAACCGGGCGCTGGAACTCGACCCTCGGGATGGGGTAGCAGTGCTGGGGCTGGCGGAGACGTACCGGTCGCTGGGCCGGGTGGGGGAAGCGCGGGCTGCCTACCAGCGTTATCTCGAAGGCTGGCCCGGCAGCTCCGAGGCCCGCGCCGCGCGTGCGGCGCTGGAGAGTTTGAAGGAATGAGGAAGGCATGTCACTGGACAAGCCGTCGAAGCCCGAGGATGAATTCTTCGCCGCCGAGGAAGTGGAGGCCAAGCGCAAGCTCGCCTTCCAACAAGGGCAGCGGCTTGCCGCGCAGCAGCGCGAGGCGCTGAAGCAGCAGCACTGGATGAAGTGCCCCAAGTGCGGTTTGGACCTCCATGCCCTAGACGAGGGTCAGGTGCACCTGGACAGCTGCTTCAACTGCCACGGGGTGTGGATGGACGCCGCCGAGCTGAAAAAGCTGAAGTCGGAAGCGGCCCATCAGAACCGCAAGACTCCACTCATCGACTCCATCATCAACCTGTTCAGGCGCGACTAGCCCCCCCCATGAAGCTCACCCGCGAACAGGTTCGCCACGTCGCGACGCTCGCCCACCTTGCCCTGAGTCCTGAGGAGGAGGCGAGGATGCAGGAGCAGCTGTCCGCCATCCTCGAGGCGGTGGAGACGCTGCGGGAGCTGGACACCGCCGCGGTGGAGCCCACTTCCCATGCCGCCAGCGCCGTCGGCGGCTGGCGTGAGGACAGCGTCCAGCCCTCCTTGCCAGCGGAGAAGGCGCTCGCCAACGCCCCGGCCCGGGTGGGGACGAGCTTCGCGGTTCCTCGCATCCTCGAGTGAAGGCGGACGTGAAGCTGACCGACCTCTCCCTGCTCGAGCTCGGGCGGCGCCTGGCGGCTGGCGAGGCCTCCTCCATCGAGGCGGTGCAGGCTTGCCTCGAGCGTATTCGCCGCCTGGACACCAAGGTGAAGGCCTTCCTCCTCGTCGATGAGAAGGGGGCACTCGCCCAGGCCGAGGCCTCGGATGCCCGGCGGCGCTCAGGAAAGCCGAGGGGCCCGCTGGATGGCGTCCCGGTAGCCCTCAAGGACCTCTTCTGCACGGAAGGGCTGGCCACCACCGCCGGCTCCCGCATCCTCGAGGGCTTTGTCCCCCCGTTCGACGCCACCGTCGTCCAACTTCTCAAGGCGGCCGGGCTGCCCATCCTCGGCAAGACCAACATGGACGAATTCGCCATGGGGAGCTCCACCGAGAACTCTGCCTACTTCCCCTCGGCCAACCCCTGGGACCTCACCCGCTCGCCGGGAGGGAGTTCCGGCGGCTCCGCCGCGGCGGTGTCGGCGCGGTTTTCCTTCGGGGCGCTGGGCACCGACACCGGTGGCTCCATCCGCCAGCCGGCCGCCCTCACCGGCACGGTGGGGCTCAAGCCCACCTACGGACGCGTCTCCCGCTACGGGGTGGTGGCGTTTGCCAGTAGCCTCGACCAGGTGGGCCCGCTGGCGCGCACGGTGGGGGATGCCGCCGCGCTGCTTCAAGTCCTGGCCGTCCACGATGCCCGGGACTCCACCTCCTCGCGCGAGGCGGCGCCGGATTACCTCCGCCAGCTGGACGCCGGCGTGGCCGGCCTGCGGCTGGGAATGCCGCGCGAGTACTTCGAGGTGGAAGGGCTGGACCCGGAGGTGGGCGCGGCCGTGGAAGCCGCGGCCACCGCCTACCAGAAGCTGGGGGCGACGCTGGTTCCCATCTCGCTGCCCCACACCAAGTACGCGCTGGCCACCTACTACCTGGTGGCCCCGGCGGAGGCCTCCAGCAACCTGGCCCGCTACGACGGCGTCCGCTACGGGCTCCGCGTGGCGGCGCCCGGGCTGCGGGAGATGTATGCCCAGTCGCGCGGCCGGGGCTTCGGCCCGGAGGCAAAGCGCCGCATCATGCTCGGCACCTACGCGCTGTCGGCCGGGTACTACGACGCCTATTACCTGAAGGCGCAGAAGGTGCGGACCCTCATCCGTCAGGACTTCGCCCAGGCCTGGCAACAGGTGGACGCCATCCTTGCGCCCACCGCGCCGACGACGGCCTTCAAGCTGGGGGAGAAGGTGGGGGACCCCTTGGCCATGTACGCCAACGACATCTTCACCCTGCCCTGCAGCCTCGCCGGCCTGCCCGGCATGAGCTTGCCCTGCGGCTTCGGCCGCGCGGGCCTGCCCATTGGCCTGCAGCTTTTGGGCAAGCCCTTCGACGAGGCCACCGTGCTGCGGGTTGGTCGGGCCTTCGAAAAAGCGCATGACTTCGTGCGCGCGCCGCCTTTGGGGGAGGCCTGACCGCCATGGGCACCTCCGACTTTCAGCCCGTCATCGGCCTCGAGGTGCACGGGCAGCTCCTCACCGAGAGCAAGATTTTCTGCGGCTGCTCCACCCGCTTCGGCGCCGCCCCCAATGCCAACACCTGCCCGGTGTGTCTGGGCATGCCGGGCTCCCTGCCCGTCCTCAACGCCAAGGTGGTGGAATTCGCAGTGCGGGCCGGGGTGGCGCTGGGCTGCCGCATCAACGAGCGGAGCATTTGGTCGCGGAAGAATTACTTCTACCCGGACCTCCCCAAGGGCTACCAAATTAGCCAGTACGACCAGCCGCTGTGCGAGCACGGAGCGCTCGTCATCGACGTGGACGGCGTGGAGAAGCGCATCGGCATTCGCCGCATCCACCTCGAGGAGGACGCCGGGAAGAACATTCACGACGCCGGCGGTGGCGAGAGCCTGGTCGACTTAAACCGCGCCGGTGTCCCCCTCACCGAGATTGTCAGCGAGCCAGACCTCCGCAGCTCCGAGGAGGCCGGGGAGTACCTCAAGGCGCTGCGCGACGTGCTGGTCTACCTCGGGGTGAACGACGGCAACCTGGAAGAGGGGAGCTTCCGCTGCGACGCCAACGTCTCGGTGATGCGCAAGGGCGCCACCGAATACGGCACGCGCACCGAGCTGAAGAACATCAACTCCTTCCGCTTCGTGCGCCAGGCCATCGACTACGAAATCACCCGCCAGGTGGCGGTCCTCGAGTCGGGCGGCAAGGTCCTCCAGGAGACCCGCCTGTGGGACCCGGCCCGGGGCGAGACGCGCAGCATGCGCAGCAAGGAAGAGGCCCACGACTACCGCTACTTCCCCGAGCCGGACCTCCCGCCGCTGCTGGTGCCGGAGGGCATGGTGGAGCGGGTGCGCACCGAAATGCCGGAGCTGCCCCGGGAGAAGCTGCAGCGCTTCCAGGCGGACTTCGCGCTGAGCGCCTACGACGCGAGGATTCTGGTGGCCGACCGCTCCCTGGCGGACTTCTTCGAGTCGGTCTGGAAGCACTACGGCGGCAGCGCCAAGAAGCTGGCCAACTGGTTCACCGGCGAGCTGCAGCGTCTGCTGCATGAGGAGGGGGGCGGGCTACCGGCCCTCAAGTTCTCGCCCCAGCAGTTCGCCGAACTGCTGAAGCTGGTCGACAGCTCCGAGGTGTCCGCCAACGCCGCCAAGGACGTCTTCGCCGAGATGTTCCGCACCGGGCACGCGCCCGGCGCCATCGTCGAGGCCCGCGGGTTGGGCCTGGAGAAGGACACCGGCGCCGTCGAGGCGGCCGTCGACGCGGTGCTGGCAGCCAACCCGGACGAGGTGGCCAAGTACCGGGCCGGAAAGAAACAGGTGCTGGGCTTCCTCGTCGGCCAGGTGATGAAGGGCATGAAGGGCAAGGGCAACCCGGCCCAGGTCAACGCCCTGCTCAAGGCCCGCTTGGGCGACTGACGGCGGTCGGCCCGTGCCGCCCCCCGTCAGGGACTTCCGGGAAGCACCACGACGGAGGTATCCCCGAAAATGTACCGGTCCAGAAACCGGTCCGTCGCGCCGTACGCTTCGAGCCGACTCTGGTTGCGGCTGAAGCCGTGCCCCTCGTTCTCCAGCACCAGGTAGTACACCGGCACGCCCTTGCGCTTCACCGCCTCGACAATGCGGTCGGATTGGTCCTTCTTCACCCGCACGTCCTTGTCCCCCTGGACGACCAGCAGCGGCCGCTCGATGCGGTCGGCGTAGTAGAGCGGCGACCGGTCGTGGAGGTAGCTCTGGTCAGCGGGGTCGGAGGGGTTTCCAAACTTCGCGTAGATGAAGCTCGCTCCCGAGGCCCAATAGGCCGGGAAGCCTTCCACCAGGGACTTCAGCTCGGACACGCCGAAGTAATCGACGTGGGCGGCGAACTCCGTCGGTGCGTAGGTGGCTGCGGCGAGCACCATGTAGCCACCATAGCTGCCGCCGAGGATGGCCACCTTGTCCTCAGCGACGCTGGCGTTCTTTACCACCCAGTTCTTGCAGGCGATGACGTCCTTGAGCGGACCACCGCCGAAGTCCTTGTTGTCGAGCTTGGTGTAGCTCTTTCCATACCCGGTGGAGCCCCGCACGTTGGGAACCAGCACGACGTAGCCTTTCGAGACCAGGTACTGAACCAATGGGCTGAAGGTCCGGCGCGACTGGTCGGTGGGGCCGCCGTGGACGGAGAGGACGGCCGGATGCGGTCCCGCACCGTCAGGCCGGTAGAGGAAGGCCGGAACGTTGCGGCCGTCGAAACTGGGGATGCGCACCGACTCAGCGACCGCCATCTTCCGTGCGCGGAGGGCGGGTGGCAGCGCCTCGGCGACGGGCCTGGCCGTTCCCTGTTGCAAGTCGATGATGAAAGGGACGCCTGGCGTCACGTCGCTGCGCAGCTCCACGCCGAGGTAGCGGTCATCCGGGGAGAAGCTGTTCAGGAACCAGCCTCCCCCGCTCGGAGCCGGCGGGAGCGCGACCGCAGCTCCCGTCTTCGCCACACTGAGCGTGAGGCGGGGTGCACCGTCCTCGTTCACCTGAGTGAAGAAGTAGCGGCCTGTCCTCGAAAGCCCGGCCCCTTCCACGTCCCAGGGCGACTCGAAGATGGACCGGGACTTCCCGGTCGTGAGGGTCATCGCGTACAGCGTCGTGTATTCGCGCCCCTCGTCGGAGGTGAAGTACAGCGTTCGTCCGTCGCGCGAGAAGTCCGCGGGCGCGTAGAGAATGTCCCCGGAGTGGGGTGTCACGAGTCGTGGCTTCTTCGAGCCCCGGTCGAGCACGTAGATATTGGTATTGACGTCCGAGAGTGTCTCCAGAATGGCGAAGTGTCGGTGGTCCCAGCTGGTGCTGGCGAAGGCAATCTGCCCGGATGCCTCCCAGAGACGGCGCGCCTTCTTGCTGCGGATGTCGTACTCGTAAAGGTCCATGAAGCGCTCGTCGCGCACGCTGGACAGGTAAAGGAACGTCTTTCCATCCGGAGCCCAGTCGACGAATTCGGCACGGCGCTTGGCGGGGGAGTCCGCGGTGAGGTCACGCGGCAGGGTGCCCTTGCTGTCGGTGAGGTACAGGTGCAGGAACTCGTCCCCCCCTGTGTCGGCGGTGAAGACCAGCAGGTCTGCCCCGGGGGAGAAGGCGAAACTGCCGAGAAAACCCCGGACGTGGGTGAGCTGCGTTGCCGTGCCGCCGTCTGTTGGTTGCACCCAGACGTCCGGCCGCCCCCCCTGGTCGCTCGCATACGCCACCAGAGCGTCGTTGAAGGAAAAGCTCGTGTCGAAGAGGCGCCGGGTGTCGAGGTACTGCGCGAGTGGCACCGGCGCGACCGGCGCCCGGACTGCGGCCGCCGGCCCTGCGTCCAGAGCGGGCGTCACTGGGCCGGCAACCGGGGCCGGAGGAGGGCTAGGGGTAGGGGGCGAAGACGCACACCCCGCAACGCCGAAGGCCAAGAAGGCAGCAGCAGTCCAGCGCATGGGGACCCCCTTGATGCCCGACAGACCGCGGTTTACCAGGCGGATGGCCCCGGGTGGGAACGGTGCTTGGCTTGACATCCCAGGGAGGGCCGACTACATGCCGGACCCTTTCAGAACAGGGGTTTACCACCGATGTATGCGGTCATTAGGACGGGCGGGAAGCAGTACCGCGTCGCTGCGGGCGACGTGGTGCGCATCGAGAAGGTGCCCGGCGAGGTGGGCGCCACCATCACCTTCGATGAGGTGCTCCTGGTGGGCGGGGACGCGGCGCCACGCATCGGCAAGCCGCTGGTCGAGGGCGCCAAGGTGCTCGGCACCATCACCGCCCAGGACAAGCACCGCCGCGTGCTGCATTTCCGCAAGGAGAAGGAAGGCTGGACCCGGCGCCGCGGTCACCGCCAGCCCTTCACTGAAGTGAAAGTCACCCAGGTCGCCGGCTGAAGGAACGACAGGTCCATGGCTCACAAAAAGGGACAGGGCAGCTCTCGCAACGGGCGTGACTCGCCAGGGCAGCACCGCGGCGTGAAGGTGTACGGCGGGGAGACCGTTCCCTCCGGAAGCATCCTCGTGCGCCAGCTGGGCACCGTCATTCATCCGGGGCGCAACGTCCGGCTCGGCCGAGACTTCACCCTCTACGCCACCGCCACCGGCGTCGTGAAGTACGAGCGGGTGGGACGCGACCGGAAAAAGGTTTCCGTCGACCCCGTCGCCAAGGCCTAGGCGGCAAACGGTGGTGCCCGGGAGCTCCTCCCAGGAGGCCCGAGCGGGATGAAGTTCGTCGACGAAGTCAGCATCCACGTCAAAGCCGGCGATGGGGGCAACGGCGCGGTCGCCTTCCGCCGGGAGAAGTTCATCGAGCACGGCGGCCCCTCCGGGGGCGACGGCGGCAATGGCGGGTCGGTGCGCCTGGTCGCCGACCCGCAGCTCACCACGCTGCTCGACTACCGCTACCAGCCGCTGCAGCACGCGGCCGCCGGCCAGCACGGCATGGGCAGCGACTGCAACGGGAAGTCTGCCGAGGACCTCGTCCTGCGCGTCCCGGTGGGCACCCTGGTGAAGGACGGCGCCACCGGGGAGCTGCTGGCGGACCTCTCGGCGCCGGGCGCGGAGCTGGTGGCGGCCAAGGGCGGGCGCGGGGGGCTGGGGAACATGAATTTCGCCACCTCCACCCGGCAGACCCCCCGCTTCGCCCAGGAAGGCACCCTCGGGCAGGAGCGGGACCTGGTGCTGGAGCTGAAGCTTCTGGCCGACGTGGGCCTGGTGGGCTTCCCCAACGCTGGGAAGAGCAGCCTCATCGCCCGCGTCTCCCGTGCCCGTCCCAAGGTGGCGGACTACCCCTTCACCACCCTGGTGCCCAACCTGGGCATGGTGGCCTACAAGGACGGGCTCTCCTTCGTCATGGCGGACATCCCCGGCCTGATTGAAGGCGCTGCGGATGGCGTGGGGCTCGGCCTGCAGTTTCTTCGCCACGTGGAGCGCTGCCGCGTGCTCATCCACCTGGTGGACCTCTCGGCCGAGGGCCCCGGGCGCTCGCCGCTGCACGACTTGGACGTCCTCAACCGGGAACTGCACCGCTTCAGCCCCCAGCTCGCCCGGAAGCCCCAGCTGGTGGCGGGCAACAAAGTGGACCTCCCCGAGGCCCGCGCACAGCTGGCCCGCTTCACCGCCGCCCTGCGGCGGCGGGGCATTCCCGTCTTCCCGGTCAGTGCCGCCACCGGCGAGGGCGTCCCGGCCCTGTTGGACGCGGCGGCCACCGTCGTCTTTGGCGGCGCCCCGCCAGCCGTCGTGCGCTTGCCCCGTCCGCGCACCCGGACGCGGGCCAGGCCGACGCCAGCGGCCCGCAAGCGCCCAGCGCGCCCCCGGGCGCGGGGCCGGAAGCGGTAAAGCGTGGCACGGCTTCCCAAGCGCGCCGGGCCACGCCCCACCGGGGCGCCCGTGCCTGAGTCGCTGGTGCTCGCCCCACGCCGGGAAAAAATCGAGGAGGTGGTGCGTCAGCGCACGCGCAGCCTGGTGGTGGTGCTCGACCGCATTGAAGACCCCTTCAACATGGCCGCCGTCCTGCGCACCAGTGAGGCCTTCGGGCTACAGGAAGTCCACGTGGTGGAGCACCCGGAGGTGCGGTTTTCGCCCAATGAGAAAGTGACGCAAGGCTGCGACAAGTGGCTGGACGTGCACCGGTGGGAAGGCTTTGCCGCCGCCCGGGACGCCCTCCACACCCGGGGCTTCCAGCTGTGGGTGTCCGCGGCGCGCCCGACGGCGACCTCCCTGTGGGACCTCGGCTTCGAAGGCAAGCGCGCCGTCGTCTTCGGCAATGAAAGGACGGGCGTCTCTGAGGAGGCGCTGGCCGCTGCGGACGGCACCTTCTGGATTCCCATGCGCGGCTTCACCCGCAGCCTAAACGTCTCCGCGGCGGTGGCCGCCACGCTGGGACGGGCCATGGCCTGGCGCGCCGGGCGCGGCGCGGAGGAGGGCGGTCTGCTTCCGGAGGAGGCCGACGCCCTCCGGGAACGCTTCCATGCCCTCTCGGTGAAGCAGCGGGGCCGCATCTGGCGGCCTGCACGCAGGTAGCAGGCGTCACGGTTTCTCCGCCGTGGCTTCACCGAAGCGTCGCCATGTCGAGGGAGCGTTCCTGCAACGTCGCCTGCGCGTCGCGCTGCGGCAATCCCTTTGTGACGAACGCACTCGAAGCTTGTGCCTGGCCTTCCGGAAGGAGTTCCATGGCGCGGTACACCGTTCGTCCCCTGTGCCCAGCAGACTTCGACACCCTCCAGCGTCTGGAAGAAGACGTCTTTGGACAGCGAGGAGAGTCGCTCCTCGGCCCTTACTACGTCCGGCTCTGCTGCGACTTCTTCGCCGACAGCTGCTTCCTGGCCCTCGACGGCCCCACCCCCGCCGGCTACCTGCTGTGCTTCTTGAAGGGCCGCGACGCCTACTGCACCACCCTGGCCGTGCTGCCCGCCTACCAGCGGACGCGGGTGGTGGTGGAGCTGCTGCGCGCCCTGGTGCAGCACCTGGTGCCGCGGGTGGACAGCTGCTGGTTCACGGTGGAGGAGAACAACGTGGCGGCCCGGGCACTGCACAAGGCCCTCGGCGCGACGGACACCGAGGTGCGCGCCGGCTTCTATGGCCCGGGCGTGGACCGAATTGTCTCCCGCATCGACCGGGAGGGCTTTGCCGCGCTGCGCGCTCGCTACGAAAGGCTCGGCCTCCTCAGCCCGGACAGCAGCCAGTTGCGGGGAGCTGCATGAGCGGCGCCGCCGGGCGAGCGCTGGCCGCTTCCACGGACCCGTTCGTCTCGGACCGCTCGCTGTCCGTTCTGAAAATCCTCGGGCGCACCGGCGCCACCTTCACCGCCATTCTGGCCGAGGCGGCCCGGACGGCGGCGGCGAGGGGCCTCACGGAGGAGGAGCGGTTCGGCCACCGGGCGCTTGCCAGCTACCGGTTGGCCGGGCGCCTGGCGGCACTCAACGGACTGCACGTCAGCCTGTCCGGTGAGCTACCGACGCGTCCCAGTGTGCTGGTGGCCAACCACCTCGGCTACTGGGACCCGGTGCTGCTCGGCTCGCTGCTTCCGCTGGCCGCCATCGCCAAGGCGGAGCTCGCCAGCTGGCCCATCATCGGCTGGTGCGGGCAGGCCCTCGGGACTCTCTACGTGCACCGGGGAAACGCGCACCACAGTGCCCGGGTGCTGCGCCAAGCCCTGCGGCGCCTGTTGGCGGGGGTCCACGTCCTCAACTTCCCGGAAGGCACCACCACCGACGGGAGCCAGCTACTCCCCTTCCGGCGCGGAATTTTCGGCATCGCCGCCCGGGCCGGCGTGCCGGTGGTGCCGGTGGCGCTGAGGCTTTCCCCGCGGGACGCCGCGTGGACGGGCGGGGAGGCCTTCTTTCCCCACTACCGGCGCCACTGGGGGCGCGGCGGCCAGGTGGCCGCCAGCATTCGCTTCGGCCGGCCGCTGCACCCATCAGACTTCGCCAGCGCTGAAGCCTGCGCCGCGGAGGCGCGGGCCTGCGTGGCAGCGCTTCTGGGGCGACCGCTGCCGTGAGCCAGCTGCCTGCCGGTGAGTACCTGCGCCACGGGCAGACGCCCTTCTTCCGGCTACCGCTGGCGGACTTCCACTCGCCGGCCCCTTATGCCGCGGCTGGCGCGGTTCTTCTCGGCGTGCCGTATGACGGGGGCACCACCCACCAGCCCGGAGCGCGCCACGCGCCGGCCGCCATCCGCCGGGTGAGTGCCCTCATCCACTCCTACCACCCGGTGCACCAGGTGGACGTCTTCCGGAAACTCCTCACCCTGGATGGCGGCAACGTCCCCCTCCCTCCCTTTGACGCGACGCTGGTGCGCGCCGTCATCCAGCGCGAAGTGGCCCAGGTGCTGGAGGCCGGGGCGACGCCCTTCGTCGTCGGGGGAGACCAGACGGTGTCCCTGCCTTGCCTGCGGGCAGTGGCCGCCCGCCATGGGCCCCTGGCCGTCGTGCACGTCGATGCCCACCACGACACCAGCGGGCCGGAGGTGTGGGGCGACGCCTACCACCACGGCACACCGCTGCGGCACGCCCTCAGCGAGGACCTCATCGAACGGGGACAGCTGTGGCAGGTGGGCCTCCGGGCCCCCTGGGGGCACCCGGAGGAAGGGGCCTTCGCGGCCGGGTATGGGTCGCGTCAGGTGGGGATGGAGGCATTGGAACGACGCAGCGTGGCGGAATTGGTGGCGGCCATCCGCCTCGGGGTGGGCGAGCGGCCGCTCTACCTCACCTTCGACATCGACGCGGTGGACCCGGCCTTCGCGCCCGGCACCGGAACGCCCGTGCCAGGCGGCCTCACCTCGCGCGAGGCGCTGCAGTTTCTCCGCGGGCTGAAGGGCCTGCGCCTGGTGGGCATGGACGTGGTGGAAGTGTGCCCGGTCCTCGACCACGCCGACATCACCTGCCATTTGGCCGCGGCCCTGTTGTACGAGGGCCTGGCCCTGCGCGCGCTGTCCGCCTGAGGGCGGCGCCGGCTACGGCTTCAGGCCGCCGTAGACGAAGGCGACGAAGGCGTCGGGCTTGAAGAAGCCGTTGCCCCAGGCGGCGTCGAATTCCGCCGTCGGTTTCATGGCCACTGTCTGGTCGAGCGTCTTGCCGTCTTTTATGGCCTTGCGTACGCGGTCCTGGATGGTGGCCAGCATGTCCCGGTAGCGCTTCAGGTCGGCCTTGGAAGCCACCGGGCCGTGGCCGGGGATGATTTTGGTTGCATCGTTGATGCGGGACAGCACCAGGTCCGCGCCCGCCACCATGCCGTCGATGGAGCCGCCCGCGCCGAAGTCGATGAACGGGTAGAGGCCGTTGAAGAGGAGGTCCCCGGCGTGCACGACGTTGGACTTCTTGAACCACACCACCGAGTCGCCGTCGGTGTGCGCCGCCGCGACATGGAAGACGTCGATGTCCTCGCCGTCCAGGTGGAAGCTGACGCTGTCGAGGAAGGTGATGACGGGCAGGGCCGCCGCTGGAGCTGGGGGGACGGTCACCTTTCGGATGCGCGAGAACTGCTCGGTGCTCAGCCGCTTCCGCACGTTGTCCTGCGCGACGATGATGGCGCCGTCCGTCCCCAGGCCGGCGTTGCCGCCGGTGTGGTCCCCATGAAAGTGGGTGTTGACGACGAAGCGGATGGGCTTGGGGCTGAGCTGCTTCACCGCGGCCTCAATCTTCGGCACCAGCGGTGCAAACTCGTCATCCACCAGAAGGACGCCCTCTGGGCCGACCAGGACGCCGATGTTGCCCCCTTCTCCCTGTAGCATGGAGACGGAGCCGGCCACGGGCGTCGTCTTCACCGTCACCTTGGAGAAATCCTCCTCCTGGGCGGCTGCGGGGCAAGGGAGCAGCAGCAACAGCGACAGGGCGGGCAGGACGCGGTAGAGCATGGCGCCCTCCCTAGCCGGGCCCGAGCGGCGGCGCCACTCTCCTGTGAATGGCACCTTGGCGCTGGACGTCGAAGCCCAGTTTCGTGTCAGGTGTCCACCATGGGCCTTCTTCCGCTGCTGCTTCTCGGGCTTGCCGCCTCGCCGGACGGGGGGGGCACGATTGCTTCGCCTGCGGCCGAGCCCACCCCGGAGGTCCGGGCGCTGGTGGAGCGGATGCAGGCCTTCTATGAGAAGACCCAGGACTTCACCGCTTCCTTCCGCCAGGACTACCTGTACAAGACGTTCGGCCGGACGGTGACGTCCACCGGCACGGTGGCCTTTAAGAAACCGGCGCAGATGCGCTGGGACTACCTTACCCCCACCAAGCGCTCCTTCGTGCTCTCCGGCGAGAAGGTGTACGCCTGGGACCCCGCCGCCCAGACGCTGACCAAAGGCGCGCTCCCCGCCAGCCAGCTGTCGAGCTCCGTCACCTTCCTTTGGGGCCGGGGACACCTTCTCGAGGAATTCACCATCGCCCGGGTGGCCTGTCCCGACTGCCAGGGCGTGCTGCTCGTCTTGACGCCGCGGAAGACCGAGACGCGTTTCCGGGAGCTCCGCCTGGAACTGGACCCGAAGACCGCCCAGGTGCGCCGCTCGGTGGTGGTGGACCCGGACGGCAGCGAAAACTCCATCGTCTTCTCGGACCTGCGTACCAACACCGGGGTCGGCAAGGAGCGCTTCATCCTGGAAGTCCCGGATGGCACCCAGGTGCTGGACGCCAGCCCGCCGCCCCACCCATGAGAGGCCTGTCGGGAGCCGGCCTGCTGCTCGCCGCGGCGGCGTGCGTCCACCTCACGCCCTTCACCCCCCGCGCTCTCAGCGACCAGCGCTTCCCGCTCCGGCCCGGTTGGTCGCTGGCCCTGGCCCTGGACGGCAGCGTCGGCGGCCACCCGGCTGTCATCCACCTCGCCGTCGAGGAGCCCCTATCCCGGGTGACGGACGGCTGCTTCGACGCGGCCCCGCAGGTGGTGGCCCGCGTGCGCACGCCAGGCCCCTGGCCCGCCCGTCCCGACGGCGGCCCCGGCGAGGCCGTCGAGGAGCAGGTGGTGGCGAGTGACGTCCGGCTGGGCCGTCGCACCCTCGGGGACGTCCGGGCCCTCCGGGACTCTGGAAGCGGTTGCGAGGTCACGCTGGGCTCCGAGGTCCTCATCGGCTTCGTCCTGGAAGTCGACCCAGGCGCGCGCACGGTGACGTTTCACGCCGAGATGCCGCCGCCGCCCGGCTACCAGGCCGACGAGTCGGTGACGCTCGAGTTGACACTGGACCCGCGGACCGACCGGCCCTCGCTGGCCGTGCAGCTCGACGCCACCGGCAGCCCCCTCACGCTGCCCATGCTGCTCGCCACGGCCGCAGCACGCGTGCAGGTGTCGGTGGCCGCCGGGCGGGCCCTAACGGGGAAGGCCGCCAGCGCGCAGGCACCTGCCCCGGTGCTGGCGCCGCGGTCGCTTGCCTTCGCCCCGGGTTGGGAACTGCACCACGTCGTCGTCAGCGTCCTGCCGGAGGAGGCCCCTTTAGGCGAGGCGGACACGGGCCGTCCGGTGGCCGGGCCGTCCGGGGTTCTCGGCGCCGACGCCTGGGGGCACTTCCGGACGCTGATTGACCTGCGTGGCCGCCAGCTGGTGCTGTACCGGCGGCCGCCGCCCGTGGAGGGCGGCAACGGTCCCCAGTCCTGGACCCACCTGTCCTCGGACTCGACGCGCGACGGCACCCTGGTACGCCTCATCTCCTGGCAGATGCTCGACAGTGGCGGCCAGGTGCCGCTCGAGCCGGCCCACGTCGGGCTACACAGCTGCCGCATCGGCCTCACGCTGGGTCCCGAGGACCCCGGGGCTAGCCTCGAGGTGGCCATCCCTTGGGCGGGGCTGGAGCAGGCATTGCCCGACTGTGCCCGGGAGCTGGCCAGCGTGCCGGCCTGGACGGGGGAACTGGTGGCCGGCGCCCCGAGGCCTTGCACGGGCACCTGCCTGTACGCGCAGTCGCTGCCGGCTGGGCGTACCGTGTGCGCCTGCTCCGGTCGGCCGTCGGTGGCAGCCTCCGTGGCCAGGCAGCTGTTGCCCGCCCCGGCGCCCGTGACGGCGCCGGAGGCTGGCGAGCCCAGGGACCCGGGCAAGTCGCCGCCTCGTTAGGTGTCGGGCGGAAGCACCGGGTGGCGCCTAGGCCGAGGCGGCTCGGGCCGGCCGGCGAAGCAGCGGCTGCTCGGGGCGCCCCACAATGTGGCCGACCAGGTCATAGTCGTGTGCCTCGGTGACTTCGACGGTGACGAATTCTCCCGGGTAGGCCAAGCCGTCGTTGATGTACACCTGCCCATCGATGTCCGGCGCCTGCCCCTCGTGCCGGCCGACCAGCAAGTGCTCGGTCTCCGGACTCGGGCCCTCCACCAGCACCGTCAGGCGCTTGCCGATGAGGGTGCGGTTCTGCTCGCGGTTGATGCGCTTCTGAATCGCCATCACCTCGCGCCAGCGCCGTTCGATGACGCGCGTCGGCACCTTGTCGGGAAGCAGGAAGGCGGCCGTTCCCTCCTCGTCCGAGTACTGGAAGCACCCCATGCGCTCGAAGCGCATGGCACGGACGAAGGCCTTCAGCTCCTCGAAGTCCGCCGCCGTCTCGCCGGGCAGTCCGGCGATGAGCGACGTGCGGAAGGTCAGGCCCGGCACCCGGTCTCGCAGCTTCGCCACCAGCGCTTCGAGGAAGGCGCGGTCCCGCCCGCGGCGCATGGACCGTAGCAGCCGGTCCGAGGCGTGCTGCAGCGGCATGTCCAGGTACTTCGCCACCTTCGGCTCGCTCGCCAGCACGTCAATCAGCTCGTCCGGGAAGACGCGCGGGTAGGCGTAATGCAGGCGTATCCACCGCACCTCCACCGTGCACAGTGCTCGCAAGAGCTCGTGCAGCTTGGGCTTGCCCGGCAAGTCGTGTCCGTAGGCGGTCAGGTCCTGCGCCACCAGGTTCAGCTCGCGCACCCCCGAGGCGGAAAGACCCTGTGCCTCGGCCAGGATGTCGTCGACTGGCCGCGAGCGCTGCGCCCCACGCAGGGTGGGAATGATGCAGAAGGCGCAGGCGTTGTCGCAGCCCTCGGAGATTTTCAGGTAGGCCGTGTACTTCGGGCTCGAGTTGACCTTGGGCGTCCGGGCGTCGTGGATGTAGTCCGGGTCCGGGATGAGCTGGCGGGGAGCGATGTCCGCCGCCAGGATGTCGCCCAGCTGCACGTAAGCCGAGGTGCCCAAGAAGTGGTCCACCTCCGGCATCTCGCGGGCGAGGTCCGGCGCATAGCGCTGCGACAGGCAGCCGGTGACCACCAGGGTGCCGCACTGCCCTGTCTTCTTGTACTCGGCCAGCTCCAGGATGGAGTCGATGGACTCCTGCTTGGCGGGCCCGATGAAGGCGCAGGTGTTGACGACGATGACCTCGGCCCGGGCCGGGTCGTCCACCAGCTGGTATCCCCGCTGGCTCAGCGTCCCGAGCATGACCTCCGAGTCGACCCGGTTCTTCGGGCACCCGAGGGTCATCATGTAGAGGGACTTACTTTCTGTCTTCACAGGCTTCCGTACTCCGTTCGCTCGAAATGGTCGTGACTCCAGATGAAACGCACCGTGGCTCCGCTCGAATAGCCCACCGTCAACTCGCCGCTCGGGTCGAGGGACACCGAGAGTGCTCGCCCCAGCGCACAATTGCGGGCAGGCCAGTCCAGCACCCGCTCGGCCAGCCGCCCCTTGACCCGGTACAGCAGGAAGCGGACCTCGCGGTCGGGAGAGCAGGCATCCTCGGCGTCGAAGGGGTCGAGCCCGGTGAGGACGCCCAGGACCGCCCCGCCGTCCGGCAACGTCATGCGGTCGGGAATGTAGAGGCGCAAGGCGGCCGGGTCGAGCGAGCTGTCGCTCACCAGCGCGCGGAGGCTGGGCAGCGTCAGCGGCTTGTCGGCGAAAATCCATCGCGGTTCGATGCGCTCCCCAAAGCCCACCCACCCACCGGGACGCGCTTCCAGCCCGACGACTTCGGGCGGGACGCGCGCGCGGAGGCCCGAGAGGAGTGACTCCGGCAACTCCAGACGGATGGCCGAGGGGCCACCAGACTGGCAGCTGGACGGGTGCTGGGCGGCTACGTCTGGGGTGCCCTCGGTGACGCACAGTTCGAGGAGGAGGGGCCCGTGGGCGGGCAGCCGGGGGAGGGAAAGGGGGGGCAGGGCCACTTCCACGGCCCAGCCCCGGGGGGTCCGCACCACGGCAGCCTCCAGGGCCGCCTGGGCATAGGCCGGGGCCTCCTCCGCCGTGGAGGGGCGCTTACCGTCCGGCCCCAGGTGGAAGAGGTGACCGGGGGCGGCCACCCCGGCCTCGGGCGAATGCAGGCCCACGGTAAGCGCCAGCGGCTCTTCCGGGGCGTCCCCGGCGACTTCCAGGCCCAGGTACACCGTGTCTGCAAAGACGGCGGCGCGCACGCTGAGCCCGTCCGCGTGGCCGGCGGGCGCTCGGGTCAGCACTGGGGCGGTCCCCGCCAAGGCGCGCAAGTCTCCGTCCACGCGCGGGCGTCGGGGAAGCTCGGTCAACTTGCGGACGCACGGCTCCTCCCGCGCCACGGCAGGGGCGGGGGCGAGCGCGAAGGCCGCGAGGAGGACGGCGGGGGCTGAAGGAAGCATCCGCAGAGAGAAGGGCTAGGAATTCCAGGGGGTCACAGGGCCCCGGGGCGGGAGGCTTCTATCAGAGCTTGAAGACGAGGGGCACCACCGGGGGCCGCCGCCCTGTGCGTTCCCGGAAAACCCGGCGGACGACCCGGACCAGCTCCTCCCGCAGCCAGGCGTCGTCGGCCCGGAGGGCTGGGCTCACCTCCTCCAGAAGCGCCTGGACGTCTCCCACGGCAGTTTCCAGCACCAGTTCCTCCTCCCGGGTGAGGCCCCGCCCGGACAGTCGGGGCGGCCCGGCGAAGGTACGTCGGTCGGCGGCCAGCACCACCGCCGCCGCCACCACCCCGCCCTGGGCCAGCCGGCGGCGGTCGGCCAGCGACTCGGCCGAGACGTCGCCTCCGCCGCCGCGGCTCTGCGCAATCCGCCCCACCGGGGCGGTTCCGACCAGGCGTCCTTCTCCGGAGGAGAAGTCCAGCACATCCCCGTCGCGCAAGAGTAGGCGCTGGTCGGCCGGCACCCCCGCCTGCCGGGCCAGTTCCAGGTGCGCCGCCAGCTGGCGAACCTCCCCGTGAATGGGGACGAAGGCGCGGGGGCGCACCAAGTCCAGCACGCGGCGCTGTTGGGCGCGCGCCGCGTGTCCGGACACGTGGATGCCCGGCTCGACGCCAGCGTGCACCACGTGGGCGCCGGCCGAGATGAGCGCGTCCAACAGGGCATGCACCGCCCTTTCGTTGCCGGGAATGGTGCGTGCCGAGACGAGCACCGTGTCGCCCGCGCGTACCCGCAGGGCTCGGCCTCGGGCTGCAGCATCTGGCTGAGGGCGGCCAGCGGCTCGCCTTGTGCGCCGGTGGTGAGGATGCAGACGCGCGCCGGCGGCAGGGAGGCACCCAGGGTCGGCTCGGCGAGGAGCCCGTCGGGGACGCGCAGGTAGCCCAGGCGCTGGGCCAGCTCCACGTTGCGCGCCATGGCCCGACCAGCAACCACCACGCGCCGGCCGGTGCGCTCGCAGAGGTCGAGCAGGTGCTGCACCCGGTGCAACTGCGAGGCGAACATGGCCACCAGCACCCGCCCCGGCGCGGCCGGCAGCAGCCGCGCAAACGTCTCCGCCACCAGACGCTCCGGGGGCGTCTCGCCCTGCACCTCCGCATTGGTGGAGTCGCTGAGCAGGCAGAGCACGCCTGCGTCTCCCAGTTCCCCGAGGCGCTGGACATCGGTTGGACGCCCATCCAGCGGGACGTCGTCGAGCTTGAAGTCCCCGGTGTGCACCAGCGCTCCCTGGGGGGTGTGCAGCGCCAGACCGACGGCATCCGGTAGCGAGTGGGCGACGCGGAACGGCTCGACGTCGAAGTGGTTGCCCACCCGGACGCGCTCGCCAGGACACAATTCCCTCAGCTCGGCCACCACCCCGGCCTCGTCCAGCCTCTGCGCCAGCATGCCCAGCGTGAGGCGGGTCCCGTAGACGGGGACCGCCCGCTGGCGGAGCAGGTGCGAGACGGCGCCGATGTGGTCCTCGTGGGCGTGGGTGAGGACCAGGCCGGTAAGCGGCGGTCCCGAGGAGAGGGCGTAGGTGAAATCGGGGACGAGGATGTCCACGCCCGGCAAGTCCGGCCCGGGAAACATGAGGCCGGCGTCCACCAGGAGGCGTTCGCCCCCCAACTCAAACACCATGGCGTTGAGGCCGATTTCGCCCAGGCCTCCGAGGGGGACAAGCCGCGCCACGCCCGGCACCTTAGCGGCCGCTGGTGTCAGGCAGGCGAGGGCGCCGAGGCGACAGTCCGCCCGACGTCCGTCTTGAAGCGCGCGATGCGCAGCACCAGCACCGACGCCACCAGGCAAAAGGCGCCAGCGGCGAGGAAGGCCAGGGTGTAGGTGGCGGTGGAGGTGCGGATGATGCCGGCGCCGAGCGCGCCGAAGCCCGCACCAATCTGGTGGCCGGCAAAAATCCACCCGAAGGCCACCGGTGCATCCTGCGGTCCGAAGACGTCCGTGGTGAGCTTCAAGGTCGGCGGCACGGTGGCAATCCAGTCCAGGCCGTAGAAGATGGCGAAGACGGCCAGGGCCCCCTCGGACATCTCGAAGGCGAAGGGCAAGAAGAGCAGCGAGAGGCCGCGCAGCCCGTAGTACCAGAACAGCAGCCAGCGGCTGTCGCGCCGGTCGGACAGCCAGCCCGAGGCGGTGGTGCCCACCAAGTCGAAGACGCCCATCATCGCCAGCAGCCCCGCGGCGCGCACCTCGGGAATGCCATGGTCCATGCAGGCTGGCACCAGGTGCGTCCCCACCAGTCCGTTGGTGGTCGCCCCGCAGACGAAGAAGCTGGCGAAGAGCAGCCAGAAGTCGCGGTTGCGCGCGCCCTTGCGCAGCACGGCCAGCGCGTTGCCCAGCGGTGAACGGCTGGAGCGCGGCAGCGGCACGCTGCCCGGCGGGGCCCCGTAGGGAAGCAGGCCAAGGTCCGCCGGACGGTCCCGCACCAGCAGGGCCACCAAGGGGATGACGCACACCAGCACGCTTGCCACGAGCGTGGGGACACTCTGCCAGCCCCGCCGCTGCACCAGGGACGCCAGGACGGGCAGGAAGATGAGCTGCCCGGTGGCGGTGGCAGCGGTGAGCACCCCCATCACCAGGCCCCGACGCTCATGAAACCAGCGGGCGACGACGGTGGCACCCAGCACGGTGGCGGTGGTGCCAGTGCCCAGTCCCACCAGCACGCCCCAGCACACCAGAAGCTGCCAGGGGCGTGTCATCTGCGTGGTGAGCGCCACCCCGAGGCAGATGACGCTGAGGGAGACGACGACGACCCGGCGGATGCCAAAGCGCTCCATCAGCGCCGCGGCGAAAGGCCCCATCAGCCCGTACAGAAGCAGGTTGATGGACACTGCCGCCGAGATGGTGGCCCGCGACCAGCCGAAGGCCTCTTCCAAGGGCACAATCAGGATGCTGGGCGTGGCCCGGACTCCGGCTGCGCACAGAAGGGTGATGAAGGTGGTGCCGGCAACAACCCAGGCGTAGTGGACAGGGGGCCGTCTCATGCTGGTCCGCGCCCATTAACGACCAGCCGGCGCGCTGCAAAGGCTTTTGTGCGGCTGGCCCTGGCCCGGGCCCGCGCCATCCCGCGCTCCCGCCCGTGGCAGTCCTGTCGATGATGGGCGCCAGTGTGCCCCTCTACATTCTGGACGACCTCTTCCACGTCCCCGTCGTCGGGCTGCCCATTGTCAACCACGACAACAGCCAGCGCGCGGCCAACGAGAACCTGCGGCTGCAGAAACCGGTGGGACGGCATCCAGATGTACGGCGCGATGATGGCCGACCTCCGCCGGTGAGGCCAATTACCGGAGGTCGCGCCACAGCACGCAGGCGTCCACGGCTCCCAGGTCGCGGTGGCGGAAGGCGCCGGGAAGCGTCGCCAGCACCCGGAAGCCGAGGCGCTTCCAGAGTCGAAGGGCCGTCGTGTTGGTGCTCACCACGAAGTTGAACTGGATGGCCGCGTAACCCAGCGCGCGGGCCCGTTCCAGGGAATGGGTCCCGAGCCTCAGGCCCACGCCCAGGCCACGCGCCGACGCGTCCACGCCGTAGGAGGCGGTGGCGACGTGCGCTCCGCGGCCGGGTTGGTTGGGGCGAACGGTGTACGCCCCCACCACGCGTCCGTCCGCCTCGGCCACCCACTGTTCGCCGCCTCGTCCGAACCAGTCCGCCAAGAAGCGGGCCTGGCCCGTCTGCTCGTCAGGCGCGAACGTCGTCCCGTCGGTCAGAATGGGCAAGAAGAGGCTCCACAGGGCCTCGGCGTCGGCAGATGTGGCTTGGCGAAGCTCGACCTTCACGGGCGCGGCGGCCGACCTTAGCCGAGATGGAAGGCGGACGCCGCCCAGCCCCTTGCGGGAAGGCTGCGGCCAGCGGACCCATCGCCTCCGGCGCCCATATTCGGTCGCCGGGGACCGACTCACTGGAACCGCATGTTGTCCAGCGGTACCGGCACGGCGTTCCAGCTGGTGTTGCAGCTCGCCTGGTTCACGTACGAAGACTCGAAGACGACGTCCTGGTTCGCATCCAGGCCCATCAGCCGAGCTTCGGTGCCTCCATCGGCAACGGCATAGTCGACCAGCACCGACTTTTCGGCCGCCTCGTAGGCGCTGGAGCAGATGCGGGAATCGAGCGCCTTGCCGTCATCGAAGTCCCAGACCTCCTCGGCGGTCATGCTCGATTCGTCGATGGCATAGGCGGACACGCTGCTGTAGGGGCGAAATGCCCCGGTCGGTGCGCCCGCCGGCTGGTTCACGCTCGGGTAGCCGTCGTTGAAGACCATCAGCAGGCCGTCGGAGGTAATCGACGTCGCGTGCTGCCCGATGGGATAGAGACCACCGTCCACCAGCTGCAGCGCCTTGGCCTTCAGAGAAGGGAAGCGGTACCAGTACTTGGTCGGATTGCCGAAGAGCCAAATGAGGTCCCCCGTCGCGTAGTCGACCTTCATCAGGAAGTTCTCGCGGCTCGAGACGATGAGGCTGTCATCGCGCGGGTCGTAGGTGCTCGCGTTCACGTGGAACCAGTCCACGGCTGGGCGCACGAACATGGCAGGGTCATCGCCCCGACTGGTCATGTACGCGCAGTGAGCAGACTGCCCATGTCCCAGCTGTGGAGCGCGGCGCCGGATGGGCCAATTTCCACCACCGTCGCGTCGATGCTGCTCTTGGTATCAAACTCCGCCAGCGACCCTGCCTTGCCAGGATCGATGTTGTGGGTGAAGTCCACCACCGCCGCCGCGGCGACCGACCACGAGCTCACGGTCCCATCGAGCTCGACCCGCTGCCCTCGCTGCTGAACGAGCTGCCAATCAGGAATCCGTTGTTCTCGAAGATGACCGAGAGGGAGGGCATCCCGGTACCGACCCAGCGGATGTTGGCATCGGTGTCGACGATGAGCACCGGGTCGATTGCCGATTTGACTGCGAAGACCAGGGCCCCCGGGCCCCCCGGAGAACGGCGGGCGGACGCGGCCTGACTCTCCCCTTGGGGCTGACCGCCCCTCAGTGCGTCCGGGCGTGGAGCAGCCGAGCGGCCTCGAGGATGGCGTCCAGCCCCTCATCCTCGGTGATGAGGAGAGGAATGCCGCCGGAGCCGCCCACCCACGTGCTGAAAAGCGTGAAGGCGTCCAGCGCGGCGTCGGAGTCCTGGGCGGAGTCATGCCAGGAGGTGGCAACCGGGGCGGCCAAGCCGCAGGTGTCTTCCACGGCCTGTAGGACGTGCTTGGCCTCGGGACCCAGCACCACCAGCAGGGCGCAGCCCCGCGCGGCCGCTGCCCTTACCAGCGGAACGAGCCCCGGTGTGTCGAGGCGCGCCTCCACGAGGAGCAGGCGGTTGAGGTGGGGATGTTCTTGTACCACCGAGGCTGCCTCGCTCCAGCGCGCGACCAGCACCGGCTGGCCTCCCAGCGCGAGCTGACGACTCATCGCCCCGTCCGCACCCTCAGGCCTCCTCTCCAGCGGCCCCCGGGCGGACGGCCCCCGTCAGGGCCACCACGGCCTGACACCGAGCGCACACCTGGCCCCGGCCGTCGAGAATGCGCGCGCTTGCAAAGAGAGTGCGCCGCCCCTGGCTGTCGATGCGGGCCTCGGCCCGGAGCGTGTCACCCAATACCGGACGCTCGAAACTCATCGACAGCTGCACCGTCGCGCTCGGCCGCCGCGGGTCGACCAGCAGCGCCGTGCAGCCGGTCACCAGGTCGAACACGCCGGCCAGGACGCCGCCATTGACGGCCGACGTCCCGAGGCCGCCCCGGTGCTCAGCCCGGAGGTCTGCAATCTCCGCCACCACCAGCTGCGGGGTGGGAAAGAAGACGCGAACTCCAGCGTGGGCCAGCGGGGCGCTTTGGTTGAGACGCTCGGCGGCCTGGACGAGCGCATCCAGGCTGGGGGCGGGGCTGGGCATGACCCGTTGGACTCTACCCTCGGGTTGCACCGCCGTGCCCAATGTGCACATGAGTCCCGGTAGCGTGACGTCTCCGGTTTCCAGTCCCGACGAGCTCCTCACCGACCTCAACCCTCCCCAGCGGGAGGCGGTGCTGGCCCCGGAGGGGCCCCTGCTCGTGCTGGCTGGCGCCGGCTCCGGGAAGACGCGTGTCATCACCCGCCGCGTGGCGCATCTCGTCCTTGCCCGGCGGGTGGAGGCGTGGCGAATCCTCGCCGTCACCTTCACCAACAAGGCCGCCCGGGAGATGCGAGAGCGCCTCTTCGGGCTCCTCGGCCCCTGGGCGGTGGACCTGACGGTCTCCACCTTCCATGCCTCGGCGGCGGCCATCCTGCGTCGGGAGGCGGAGAAGGTGGGGCTCACCCGTTCCTTTGTCATTTACGACGATGCAGACCAGCTCTCCCTGGTGAAACGCGCCATGCGTGAGGAGCGCATCGACCCGGTCATCAACCCGCGCGAGGTGCTGCACCGCATCGACATGGAGAAGAACGCCGGTCGCCTTCCGGCGGTGGAAGCCGTCGACCCCTCGGACTACCGGGGAGCGGCGGTGCAGCGTTCCTACCGCGCCTACCAGCGGCTGCTCCGGGCGGCCAATGCCGTGGACTTCGGGGACCTGCTCTTGCTGCTGGTGCAGCTGTTCCGGGAGAACGAGGCCACTCGGTCCCACTACGCTGCGGCGTTTCCGGCACGTGCTGGTGGACGAGTTCCAGGACACCAACGCGGTGCAGTGGAGCTGCTGCACCAGCTGGCCCCGCCCCCGACCGCCAACCTGGTGGTGGTGGGCGACGACGACCAGTCCATCTACCGCTGGCGTGGCGCGGACGTGGGCAACATCCTCCGGTTTCCCGAGGAGTACACCGGCGCGACCAGTCGTCAAGCTGGAGCAGAACTACCGCAGCGACCAGATACATTCTCGATGCCGCCAACGCGGTCATCGCGAAGAATCCGCACCGCATGCCGAAGCGCCTCTGGACCGAGCGGCAGCGGGGCGAGCCGCTGGCGTTGCTCATTAGCCGCGACGAGCGCGAGGAGTCCCACGAGGTTGCGCGCCGCATCCACGCCCTGGTCCGCGAGGGCGCCTGCAGCTACGCCGACGTGGCTGTCTTCTACCGGGTGAATGCGCAGAGCCGGGTGCTGGAGGAGGCGCTGCGGCTGGCGCGCGTCCCGTACACCCTGGTGAGTGGCCGGAGCTTCTACGAAAGGGCCGAGGTCAAGGACGCGGCTGCCTACCTGCGGCTGATGGTGAACCCGCAAGTCGGATGCGGACCTGCTGCGCATCATCAACACGCCGTCCCGCGCCATTGGCGACACCACCCAGGAGCGCTTGGCCGGCTGGGCGGCAGACCGGGGGGTGAGCCTCTTCGAGGCGCTGGCCGAGGTGGAGCAGATTTCCACGCTGAATGCGACGGCCCAGAAGCGGCTACGCGGCTTCCGCGACCTGCTCGACATCCTGGTTGCCTTCGGCCCCGAGGCCACCAGCGCCGCTTCCGCCGTCGAGCTGATGCTGACCGAAACGAAGCTGGTGGAGGCCCTCCTCGGCGAGGCGTCGGTGGAGGCCGAGACGCGCGCCGAGAACCTGCGCGAGTTCCTGGGTGCAGCCCAGGAGTTCGACCTCGAACGGGCGGCTCGTCCGGCGCCGTCGCCCGAGCAGCTCGCGGCGGAGGTGCCGCCGCTGCAGGCGTTCCTGGAACAAATCTCCCTGGTGGGCGAGGCCGATGGCGAGGCCGGGGAGGGGCGTGTCTCGCTCATGACGCTGCATGCCGCCAAGGGACTGGAGTTCGACGCGGTCTTTCTTCCGGGATGGAGGAGGGCGTCTTTCCGCACAGCCGCGCGCTGGAGGAATTCGGCGATGGGGAGGAGATGAGCGAGGAGCGGCGCCTCTGCTACGTCGGATTCACGCGCGCCCGAAAGCGTCTCTTCCTCTCGCTGGCCCAGGCCCGCAGCCTCTTCGGCGAGCTGCGCTTCAACCCCCCCTCGCGCTTCCTCCGCGACGTGCCGCAGGAACTCTTTGACATCAAACGGCAGCTCCCGGCGTCCTCTGCCAACCCCTCGGGCTTCGTCCCCCCCCGGCGCCGGCCTTACGACGACGACGGGCCGCGCATCGACCGCAGCTACGGGCAGGTGGAGGACAGCGGCTTCGACAGCGAGTCGGTGGTGGGGCTGCGCGTGCGCCACGCCCAATTCGGGGAGGGGGAGGTGGTGGCCTGTGATGGCTCCGGCCCCAACGCCAAGCTCACCGTCAGCTTCCCCCGGGTGGGGCTGAAGCGCATCATCGCCCGCTTCCTGCAACCGACCTGAGTCGCAAGCCCACCACCCGGCCGTCCTGCGGCAGCACCCAGGCGGTGTTGCCGCGGACGAGGGGAGAACTGCGGAGCGGGCTGTCCAGCCGTGCCGAGGGCGGGTTGCCCGGCGCGCCCACGTCGAGTGCCAAAAGGCGCCCCTCCTGCGCAGCGGTGGGCACCAGCAGGCGTCCCTGGAATTCCACGACTGGAGCGACGACGGGGCCGGGTACCTGCACCGTCCACAGCGGGCCTTCGTCCTTGAGGCGGAAGCCCACCAACGTCTGGTTGGCCAGGCCCACCCACAGCCGGTCGAGGGCGTGGGCGGGAGGCGAGGTTGGCGGTGCCCCCAGCGCGCGCTGCCACTGCACCTCGCCCGTTTCCAGGTCGAGCGCGAGCACCCGGCCGTTCTGCTCCACCGTCCACACCCGTCCCTCCAGCAGCAGCAGGCCCAAGGCCTCGTGAACCGGTGTGCGCCAGCGGCGAGTCGCGTCGGCGGCCACCGCCAGCACCGCGGCCGGGCCGACCAGCACCAGGTGGTCCTCCCCGGCTGCTGCCAGGGCGAGCCGCGCGGCGCTTCCCGGGTGCAGGCCCAGGGCATTGCCCAAGGCGGCCTGCTGGAGGACGTCCCCGCTGCTGGACTCGACGGTCAGCAAGTCCCCGTCGTCCAGAAGGACGTGGAGGCGCGTGCCGAGCGCGGTGAGCGCGACCGCTGGCCGGGACAATCCGGTACGCCAGCGCCTGTTTCCGCTGGCCGCGTCGAGGCCGAGGAGGTCGCTTCCGGTGGTGGCCACCACCACCGCGTCCCCCGCCACCGCGGGCGGCAGGCGCACCTCGTGGGCCAGCTCCGCCGTCCACAGCGCGGCCCCGTTGGGGCCGAGGCGGAGGACGCGGCCGGCTTCGTTGCCGAAGACCGCGCCATCGCCCAAGGGGACGAGTCCCGAGCGGCTGGGGGCATCCCCCGAGAAGCTGAAGACCTTCTCGAGGGGAGAGCTACAGCCGAGGCACAGCAGCAGCAGCAGCGGCGGCCAGGCGCGTCCGAAGTGACTGCTCAACCGACCTTCATCCCCTTGGGGATGACCACCACGCCCTGCGCGGTGACGTGGAAGCGCCGGCGGTCCTCCTCCGGCTCGAAGCCGATGGTGGTGCCGGCTGGAATCTCGACGTTCTTGTCGATGATGGCCCGCTGATTTGGCAGCGGCGGCCGATCTGGACGTTCTCGAAGAGGATGCAGTCGCTCGACGGTCGAGTAGGAGTTGACGCGCACCTTCGGCGAGAGCACGGACTGGTGCACGTGGCCGCCGGAGACGATGCAGCCCTCGGAGACGAGCGAGTCGGTGGCGTAGCCGACGCGTCCGCTGGCCCGGTCGGCGAAGACGAACTTCGCCGGCGGGAACGTCTGCCCCTGGGTGTAGATGGGCCAGCGGACGTTGTAGAGGTTGAAGACCGGGTCCACGTCCACCAGGTCCATGTTGGCCTGGTAGTAGGCGTCGATGTCCCCCACGTCGCGCCAGTACCCGCGCTCCTTGGGCTCCCTGGCCGGGGACCTCGTTCTGGGCGAAGTCGTAGACGAAGACGCGGGAGCGCTGGTACATCTCGCCGATGATGGATTTCGCCGAAGTCGTGGCGCTGTTGTCCTTCGCCGCGTCGCGCACTATCTCCTGGACCAGCGTGTCGGTCCGGAACAGGTAGTTGCCCATCGAGGCCAGGCACATGTTCGGGTTGCCCGGCATCGGCGGGGGGTACTTCGGCTTCTCCACGAAGCCGCTCATCTCGCCGTCCGGGTCGACGTCGATGATGCCGAATTCCGGGCCCTCCTCGATGGGCACCGGGATGGCCGCCACCGTGCAGTCCGCCTTGTGCTCGAGGTGGAAGTCGAGCATCTGGCGCACGTCCATCCGGTAGACGTGGTCCGCGCCGAAGACGAAGACGTGGTCCGGCTCCTCGTCGGTGACCAGGTTGAGGTTCTGGTAGATGGCGTCGGCGCTGCCCTTGTACCAGTCGAGGCCGGTGCGCATCTGGGCCGGGACGGCCTCCACGTAGTGGCCGAGGAAGGCGGTCAGCCGCCAGGCGCGCGACAGGTGGTTGTTGAGCGAGTCGGACTTGTACTGGGTGAGCACCTTGATCTTGTAGATGCCCGAGTTGGCGAAGTTGGAGAGCACGAAGTCGATGATGCGGTAGCGCCCGCCGAAGGGCACCGCCGGCTTGGCGCGCTCGCGGGTCAAAGGCTCCAGCCGGGTGCCCGCGCCGCCGGCGAGAATCATCGCGAGCGTCTTGGCCATGACGGCTGTGCATCTAGACACGAGTCGTGGAAGCCGTCCAAACAGGTGACGGCAACGCCTGGTCCACCGCCACTGGCAGTCCGTGACGTCCGCGTGGCGACAGACATAGACTGCTTCGACCGATGGTCCCCGACGCTCCGCGCTCGCCCCGCCGTCGCTCGCTGCTCAAGCGTGGGCTGCTGGGGGGTGCGCTGCTCGCCGCGGGGGGTGCTGGCTTCCTCGCGCTGCGGACCGGCAAGCGCGTGCCGCTCCCGGCAGGCGGGCTGCACGTCTTCTCCGAGTCGGAGTACGGTGTCCTGGACGCACTGGCCCACCGCCTCATCGGCAGCCTGCCCGGCTGGCCGAGCGTCGAGGAGGTGGGCGTCGCGCTGGCGGTGGACCGCATCGCCGAGCGGGCCGAGCCCTCGGTGCGCAGCGAGCTGAAGCAGCTGCTCGGCCTCTTCGACAATGCCCTGGCCGGCTTCCTTTTCGGCGGCCGCTCGGAACCCTTCACCGCGCTGCCACCAGTTGCCCAGGACCGCGTGCTGGAGGAGTGGCGGGACAGCCGCATTGCCGTGCGGCGCACCGGGTACAACGCGCTGCGGACGCTGGTGCTGGCCGGCTACTTCCAGTCGCCCCTCACCTGGAAGCCCATCGGGTACCCCGGTCCGGACGACAGCTTCTTCCAGCCGGATGCCCCGGTGTGGTTGGGGGGTGCTGCGCCCCGTCCCGAGGGCAACGGCGTTTACCACCCCGAGGCCACGCGGTGAGCGGACGCATCTTCACCCACCGGGACCTCGGGAAGGACACCGAGGTGTCGGCCGACGTCTGCGTGGTGGGGTCCGGGGCGGGCGGGGCGGTCCTCAGCGAGCAACTCGCCTCCAAGGGCCTGCGCGTGGTGATGCTGGAGGAGGGCGGCTACCACACCCGGTCCGAGTTCGACATGCGCGGAGTCCTGGGCCTACCCGGCGCTGTACCAGGAGATGGGGAACCGCGCGACCGACGACCAGGCGGTCCTCATCCTCCAAGGGCGCAGCGTGGGCGGGGGCACCACGGTGAACTGGTGCACCTGCTTCCGCACCCCGCAGCGGGTGCTGGACAAGTGGGCCTCGGACTTCGGGGTGCAGGGCTTCACCACCGGCGCCTTAACCCCGCACTGGGAGGTGCTCGAGCGGCGCCTGCATATCCGCGAGTGGCCGCTCGAGGCGATGAACCGTAACAACCAGGTGCTGTGGGAGGGCTGCGGGAAGCTGGGCTTCAGCCGCGGTCTCATCCGCCGCAACGTCCACAACTGCGCCGACCTCGGCAAGTGCGGGCTGGGCTGCCCCATCGACGCCAAGCAGTCCATGCTGGTGACGCTCATCCCGGACGCCGTGGAACGCGGCCTGGACGTGTACGCCAACGCCTCGGCCCGCCGCCTCCTCGTCGATGGCCGGCGCGTCCGGGGTGTCGAGGCGCAAATCCTGGACGGCTCCACCGACACGCCTACAGGCGTCACGCTGACGGTGCGGGCCAAGACGGTCGCGGTGTGCGGCGGGGCCATCAACTCGCCCGCGCTGCTGTTGCGCTCGGGCCTCACCGGACGGGGCAACGTGGGCAAGCGCCTCTTCCTGCACCCCGTCGTCATCATGTCGGCGCAAATGGAGCAGCCGGTGGAGGCCTGGAACGGGGCACCGCAGGCGGCCTACTCCCACCATTTCATCGACCGCGGGCCCGAGCGGATGGGCTACTTCCTGGAGGTCCCTCCGCTGTACCCGATGATTGCCGCCACCGTCCTGCCTGGCTTCGGCGCGGCCCACCAGAGCCTCATGCAGCGGCTGCCGTCGACGCAGGTCACCATCGCCATCACCGCCGACGGCTTCGTCCCGGGCGACGTGGGCGGCACCGTCCGGCTCGGCAACCCAAAGGAACGCCGGGTGCACATCGACTACCCGCTTCGGCCCTGGCACTGGGAGGCCTTCCGGGACGCGTGCGAGGTGATGGCCCGAGTGCAATTTGCCGGGGGCGCGCGGGAGGTCATCTCGCTGCATGCCTCCCCGGTTCGCCTACGGCCGGGGGACGACATTGGCCAGCTGCTCGCGGCCGCGCCCTGGGAGCCGGGCCGGGTGCGCGTGGCCACCGCGCACCAGATGGGCGGCTGCTGCATGGGCAAGGACGCCGAGCACTCGGTGGTGGACAGCTCGCTGCGCTACCACGACCTCGACAACCTCTTCGTGGTGGATGGGTCCGTGCTTCCGACGTCCCTCGGCGTCAATCCGCAGGAAACCATCTTCGGCATTGCCCGGTTGCGGAGCGCCGACGTGGCCGCCTCCGTCGTCTGACTGGCAGGGCTGCCGGGCCCACCGCCGCCTGTGGCAGCCGACGGTGGGCCCCGCAGCTGGCCCGTCCCCCGGCGTCCGGGCCAAGCGACTTTTGCTGGTGAAGCCCGCTGCCCAAAAGGCAGCGGACCTCGGGCCGGGTTGCGCTTTCCCGGCGGGAGGGTTCGGTGCCGCCCCGCTTTAAAGGGCTCCCCCCAAACCCGACCCGAGGTCCAACTTGTTGCTACAGCCCGCGCGCCGCCCAGTCTTCGGCCCACACGGGATGGGTTCCCGTCGGGTGGTCTCGCTCGGTGCGAACGACGTCCTTACCCGAGCGGAGGAAGACTGTCAGGGCACGCGCCACCAACTCGCTGAAGGACATCCCAACGGAGGCCGCGGTCCGCTGGGCCGCGGCGGCGAGTGCATCCGGAATGTGCAGTTCCACCGTCATGTGCCGGGCGCCTAGAGGCGTTCCATGGCCACGGCGACATCCGGCCGCTGGTAGTTGTCGATGAGGACGGTGGCCACCCCCAGGTACGTGGCGAACAGCAGCGCACCGGCGATGAGCATTTCGTGGCCACGGGTGCGACGCACGTTGTTGAAGAGGGGCGCGTTCTTAGAGTCGCTGGTGTTCATGGCGTTCTCCGGGGGAATCCAGCCGGCGGTGTTGCCGGCCACGCTGGCCACACATTGCAGCGGCAGTGCCAAGACAAAAACCCTGGCGGAACGCTGACTTGACTTGCCTGTCACACCGGCCGCGTAGCGGCGGACGCAACAGACTGCCTGGCGCTGTGGCCGGCTGTGCAACCAGCCCCCATTCAGGCGCAACGCAGGGCGTCACAAGCGGGAAGCCCCAAAGGCCTTTGGGGAAACGGGGGTGTGTCGACGGCCCGAAGGCCTGGGCCCCCTTGGGGGGGGTGGCGTCAGTCTTTCAGGTGGTGGCGCTTGATGAGGCGGTACAGGTGCACCCGGTCGATGTCCGCCGACTCGGCCGCCTGGGCCACCTTGCCCTTGTGCAGTTCCAGCAGCGCTTGCACGTAGGCCCTTTCAAAGGCGTCCAGGGCGCGGCGCCGGGCCTCGGGGTAGGGCACCCGGGGGTCCACCGCCACCGGGGACTCGGGGAGAGAACCCTCCGGCTCCAGGCCAGGCTCCAGAGTTTCCTGCATCACCACACAGCGCTCCAGGTGGTTGCGGAGCTCGCGCATGTTTCCCGGCCAGGCCGCGCGCTGCAGCTGGGCCAGGAAGACAGGGTCCTTCAGAGACTCGCGGACGCGCGGGTCGACGCCGAGGGACGCCAGCATCTTCTCCGCGATGGGCGGGATGTCCTCCGGGCGCTGGCGGAGGGGCGGGACCGCAATCTTGAAGACGGCGAGTCGGTAGTACAGGTCCGAACGGAAGCGTGTCGCATTGACCTCCGCGCGAAGGTCGCGGTTGGTGGCGGCGATGACACGCACGTCGACGGGGAGGTAGGTGTTGGTTCCCAACCGCCGGATTTCGCGCGACTCCAGCACGCGCAGCAGCTTCGGCTGCAGTTCCGTCGGGAGCTCGCCAACCTCGTCCAGAAAGACGGTTCCGCCCTTCGCCTCCTCAAAGACGCCGATGCGGCGCGTGTCGGCCCCGGTGAAGGCGCCCTTCTCGTGACCGAAGAGTTCGCTCTCGAGCAGGTTGGCGGGGATGGCGCCGCAGTCCACCACCAGGAAGGCGTGGCTGCGCCGGGCGCTCAGCTTGTGGATGGACTCCGCCGCCTGACTCTTTCCGGTGCCGGTCTCCCCCTCCAGAAGGACGGTGGAGTCCGAGGCCGCCGCCCGCTCCATCAGGGCGAAGCTGGAACGGGCGGCGATGGAAGTGCCCACTAGCGAGCCGAAGCTCTTCTGCTCCGAGACTTGAATCCGGTTCTTCTCCCCCGAAAGCTCGAAGCGCAGCGACACGCGGCCGAGCTGCAGCAGACTGCCGCTGCGCAGGGCAGCCTCCTTCACGGGGACCCCGTCCACCACGGTGCCGTTGCGGCTCCCCAGGTCTTTCACCCAAGGGTTGCCCTTGTCGTCGACGAAAACCTCGCAGTGGAACCGCGAGACGGTGCGCTCGTCGAGGAGCAAGTCATTCAGCGGGTGGCTGCCCAGCTGGACCCGGTCTCCGTTGGACTCGAAGACGTGCTCGCCCCCGTCCACGATGCGCAGCCGGAAGCGTCGCACGCTCGAGACGACTCCCGGCACTGGCCGGTCCAGGCCCACCGTCGGCGTTCGGTTGACTTGGGTGATGGGCGACTCGGTGTCCGCCCCCTCCTTCTCTTGCCGGACGTCCTCGCTGGGCATAACGCGCATACACTACCCCCGTTGGTGAAGGCGCCGCACGCACCGCGGCAACAACGCCCCCCGGGGACGGGGGGAGGGGGGGAGGGGGCGTGGCGGTGGCTGCCAGCCAAGGGAGTCCGCCCTCGCTTTTGTCTCTACGAAGAGGCGTCGTCCGGGGGGGTTGTCCGGCTGCCCGCGCCGCGGCCGCCTCACCCCTTCGGTGGCGGCGCCTCTGGCGCGAGGAGTGCAACGAGGCAGCGGCACCAGGCCGAGGTGCGGCGCCGTTGACACGCCGGTCCGGGAAGTCGGGAGATGCAGCCCGTCCGGGACCGTCGAGGCGCCGCCTTGGGAGCCTGGCATGGGGAAGAGGCGCCACATGGGGCCGTTGCGACGAGGAGTCGAGGGTGGGTTCGCACTGAGGCGGTGTATTTGCTTGCTGGCCGCGGCGAGCCCGTTGCTTCTGGGCTGTGGCAAGGGGAAGGCCCCGGCGACGGCGGGGCTGGAGCTGCAGCCCGTGCCACCTCCGCCGGCGCTCCAGCTGTCGCCCGAGGGCCTGCCCGGCGCCGGCGGGACACTGGCCGTCGTGGCCGCCCGGCCACGCGGCGAGGCGGGCAGTGACGTCCGGCCCACGCTGACGTTTTCCCGGCCCGTCATGCCGCTCAGCACCGTCGAGGCCCAGGCCGGCGTCCCGGCGCCGGCGCAGCTGCAACCCAGCGTGCCCGGGGAGTGGCGCTGGCTCGGCTCGGCCAGCGTGGAATTCGTCCCGCAGGCGCCGCTGCCCTTCTCCACCCGCTTCACCGTCACCGTGCCCGCGGGGCTGAAGTCCGTCGACGGCCGGGCACTCGCCGAAGCCTACAGCTGGACGTTCCAGACGCCGGCGCCCGCGGTGCAGACCGTCGACCCGGCAGAGAACTGGGCCTGGGCCACACCGGACCAGCACTTCTCCATCGTCCTGAATCAGCCCGTCCTGGAGCTGGAGAAGGCGCTGCGGGTGCTGGTAGGCCCCGAGGAGACGGCCTGGGCCTTTCACATCGCCAAGACGGAGACGCTGGACACGGGCAAGGAAAGCCCCGGGCGTCAGCGCACGCTCGTCCCGAGCCGGCAGACGCGTTACGAGGTAGTGCTCGACCGGCCGCTTCCTCTCAGCACGCGCTTGGCCCTGTCCCTGGCCGCCACGCTGCGCGGCGCCGAGGGGCCGCTCACCCTGGGGCGGGAGCAGCGCTTCGAGTTCCAAACCTATGGGCCCATGGCCGTCAGCTCCGTGCTGGGCTGTGACCCAGAGGCCAGGCGGTGCCCGTACGGGCCACTCGTGCTCAGCACCACCAACCCTGTCGTCCTGGCCAGCCTGAAGGACAAGCTGAGCATCCACCCGGCGGTGACGCTGGACTGGGAGAACGCGGAAGTCTTCCCCGGCTCAACGCGTCGCGGGCCCCTGGCGGCCATTCCCGGGCGCTTCCGTCCGGGCACCACCTACCGCGTCACCATCGCCGCCGGGCTGCGGGACGAATTCGGCCAAGCTGCGCCGGCGGCGACGGGAGAGTTCCGCACCACAGACCTCGAGCCGGGCTTCGACCCGGGCCCGGACGTGGCGCTGCTGGAGGCCAAGGGCGACGGCGCGCTGCCGGTGGAGGTGACGAACCTCAGCAGTCTGCAGGCGCGCCTGTGGGCGCTCTCGCCGGCGGAGATGGCGCGCTTGCTCGGCAGCCGGCGTGCTGGCCAGTCGCTGCCGGCCGGAAGCCCCGTCCTCACGACCATTGACACGTCCGGCTCGGCCAACGTCCTGCAGACGCGGCCCCTGCCCCTCCGCTCTTTCCTTCTGGGCAAGGGCACGACCCTCTTCTTTGCCGAGCTCTCCGCACCGGAGCTCTCCGACGAATGGCGCCGCACCCGGCGCGTCTCCGGCCAGCTGACGGACCTCGTCGTCCACGCCAAGCTGGGCGCGACGTCCAGCGTGGTCTGGGTGACGCGGCTGTCGGACGGTAAGCCGGTGGAGGGGGCGGAGCTTCAACTCTTCGACCGCACGGGCGCCGTCCGCTGGCGCGGGAAGAGCGACAGCGACGGGCTGGCACAGCTGCCGGGGCTGGCCGAGGTGCTGCCATCCGCCGACGGACGGGACGCCTGGGAGCCGCCCTTCGCGCTGGTGGCCGCCCGCCTGGGCGCCGACACCGGCGTCACCCTCTCCAGCTGGATGGGTGGCTTCGGGCCCTGGGCCTTCGACTTGCCCACGGACTGGGACGGGCGGACTCCGAAGAGTCTGGGGACGGTGTTTGCCGACCGGGGCATCTACCGCCCAGGGGACACCGTCTATCTCAAGGGCCTGGCCCGCTACCGCGCGCTGGGAAAAATTCTCAGCCCGCCCAAGGGGACGCCGGTGCAGCTGCGGGTCGTCACCTCGCGGGGCAAGGAAGTCACCAGCCGGACCCTCAGCCTGGATGACTACGGCACCTTCTCCAGCGAGGTGGCGCTTGACCGCGACCTGCCGCTCGGCACCTTCCAGGTCACCGCGTCGGCGACAGTCAATGGGAAGCCCCTTCGTTACTCGGGCTCCTTCCGCGTCGAGGAGTACCGCGCGCCGCAGTTCAAGGTGGACGTCTCCAGCCCCGCTCGGGACATCGCCGCCGGGGACGGCGTCGCGGCGCAGGTGCTGGCCCGCTACCTGTTTGGCGGGGCCATGGCTGGGGCCGAGGTGCGCTGGACGGTGACGCGCAACAGTCTTCCCTTCGAGCCGCCCGGCAACGAGGGGTTCGCCTTCGGCCAGACGGTGGCGGCCTGGGACGAGGAAGTGCCCCAGCCGGTCGCCGACGTCTTCGCCGCGGGCGAGGGCAAGACGGACGCCATGGGCGTGCTTGCCCTGCAGGCCGGCAAGGCCGAGACGCCGGGAGACCGCACCTACCTCTACACCGTCGAGGCGGAAGTCACCGACGTCAGCCGCCAGCGGCAGGCCAACCGGGTGGCCCTCACCGTCCACCCGGCAGCACTCTACGCGGGCCTGCGTCCGCGCAGCACCGGCTTCGCGGAGGCAGGGAAGCCCGTCACGCTGGAGGTGGTGGCCGTCACGCCCCAGGGCACCCGGACCGCCGGAACGGCGGTGGATGTGTCCGTCGCCCGGCGGGACTGGAAATTCATCCGCAAGAAGGGCGTCGGCGAGCGCTGGACGACGGTGACTGAGCCGGTGGAGGAGGCCGCTGGCGGCTGCAAGGTGAAGACGGAGGCCACCCCGGCCAGCTGCACCTTCACCCCGAAGGAGGGCGGCTTCTACATCCTCAAGGCGACGGTGCACGACGCCAGTGGCCGCCCGCAAACCACCTCCGCCGGCCTGTACGTGCTGGGCAGCGGCTGGGTGAGCTGGCAGCGCAACGACACCGACCGCATCGACCTCGTCCCGGACAAGACGCTGTACGACGTGGGCGAGACGGCTCGCGTGCTGGTGAAGAGTCCCTTCCCGGATGCCGAGGCCCTCCTCACCGTGGAGCGCGAGGGCGTCCTTGCGGCCAAGCGGGTTCGGCTGCAGGGGGCGGCCACCGCCCTCGACGTACCGCTCGGTGAGGGGGACATTCCCAACGTCTTCGTCTCGGTGGTGTTGGTGCGCGGCCGGGTGGAGGAGCCGGCCGGGACGGACCTCCGCGACGACCCGGGCCGGCCGACGGTACGGGTGGGCTACGCGCAGCTGCGCGTGGAGAGGAAGAGCAAACGCCTGGCCGTGCAGCTGACTCCCGACGGCTCGGAGCGCCGTCCCCGGGACAAGGTGCGGGTCGCCCTGCACGTCACCGACTGGAAGGGGCAGGGGGTGCCCAGCCAGGTGACGGTGTGGGCGGTGGACGAAGGCGTGCTTCGCCTCACCGGCTACCAGGTGCCCGACCTGGTCGAGGCGGTGCACCCGCTGCGGGGGCTGTCCGTCCGCCTGGGCGAGCCCCTCGTCCACCTCGTCCAGCGCAAGCTGTACGGGGAGAAGGGACTGGAGAGCGGGGGCGGTGGAGGCAGCGAGGGTGCGGGCAGTGGCTTCCGCAGTGAATTCAAGACGACGGTGCTGTTTGCCCCGACCGTCCTCACCGACGCCGAGGGGCGCGCGCAGGTGGAATTTACCCTGCCGGACAACCTCACCACCTACCGGCTGATGGCGGTGGCCCTGACCCGGGGCGAGCAGCTCGGCAGTGGCGAGTCCCACGTCACCGTCTCCAAGCCGTTGCTGGCCCTGCCGGCCCTGCCCCGGCTGCTGCGCGTCGGGGACGTGGTGGAGGCCGGGGTGGTGGTGCACGCGCCCGGCGGAAAGGTGAAGGAGGTGGAAGTGAAGGCCGACGTCCAGGGCCTCCTCCTGGAGGGCCCAGCGGTGCAGAAGGTGGCCCTTCTGGACGCCCGGCCACGGGAGGTGCGCTTCCGGTACCGGGCTGTGGCCCGCGGGGAGGCAGTGCTGCGCTTCGCCGTCAGCGGCGGCGGCGAGCGCGACGGGCTGGAGCAGCGCATCCCGGTGCAGCTGCCCACTGCCCTGGAGGCGGTGGCCGTGGCCGGAGATACAAGCGACGTCCGCCGCGAGGGGCTTCTGCCGCCCGCTGGCATGCGTCCGGACGTCGGGGGGCTGGAAGTGACGCTGGCCTCAACAGCGCTGGGCGGCTTCTCCGAGGCCATGCGGCAGCTGGTGGACTACCCCTACGGCTGTCTCGAGCAGCTGTCCTCGCGACTCGTCCCCTTCGTCGCGCTCCGCGAGCTCAGCGGTCGCTTCGCCATCCCCTGGAAGCCGGACGCCGCCACCGCGTGGGTGGGCGAGGGGGCCTTGGCCGAGCAGGGCGCCCGGGACCCGGATGCGCTGATTCGCCGGACAGTGAAGGCCATCGAGGGGCTACAGAACCTCGATGGCGGCTACCGCTACTGGTCCAGCGACGGGTGCTCGGCGGAGTGGGCCTCCTCCTACGCGGTGCTGGCCCTGGGGCGCTCGGCGGAAGTGGGCTACCCGGTGGACGCGGCCGCGCTGAAGCGCGGGCAGGACTTTCTCGCCCGGGTGGTGGCCTCCGGCGCCGGGGTGCGCTGCAGCAGCTTCTGGTACAGCCACCTCGACGACACGACGCGCACCTTCGCGCTGTGGGCGCTGGCCCGGACGGGGGCCCCGAAGGCCTCCTACTATGGCGAACTCTTCTCGCGGCGGGAGCAGCTGCCCCTCTTCGCCCGGGCCATGCTGGCGGACGCCATGTTTGTCGGCGGCGGGGACCGCACCCAGGCCCGCACCGTGCTGACTGAGGTGATGGACCGCGCCAAGGAATCGCCGGCCGGGCTGCACTTCGAGGAGATGAATCCAGCCACCTACGCCTCCCGCTGGACCAGCGACGTGCGCACCACAGCGCTGGTGCTGCTCACCCTGACCGACGTCACGCCGGACCACCCGTACGTCGCAAAGCTGGCTCGCTACCTGACCGGCGTGCGCGGGGCCGACGGGCGCTACCGCACCACCCAGGAGGCGGCCTTCGCCCTCATGGCGCTGACGGAGGTGACGCGGGTGAAAGAGCGCGACACGCCGGACTTCGTGGGCCGGGTAACGCTGGACGGCAAGGACCTGGTCGCGACGGCATTCCGGGGCCGCTCGCTCGAGGTGCAGCGTCAAAGCGTGCCGCTTGCACAGCTGCCGCGCACGGCCGGGCCGGTGGCCCTCGACTTCCGTCGCGACGGCAAGGCCGGTGTCCTCTACTACGGCGCGCTGCTGCGCTATGCGCCGGCCACCATGCCCACCACGGCACTGGACAGAGGGATTGTGGTCCAGCGCTGGGTGGAACCGTACGCCGGCGGGGGCCAGCTGAAGGCGGTCCCGGCGGGCGAGCTGGTGCGCGTGCAGGTACGCCTGGCGACGTCCATGGAGCGCACCAACGTGGCAGTCGAGGTGCCCCTGCCAGCGGGTCTGGAGGCGGTGGATACGAGTCTCGCCACCACCGCCGGGGCCGCCACGGCGCGCTCCGTCGGGCCCGACGAGGGGGAGGAAGACGGCAGCGACGACAGCGAGGGAGGCCTGGCCCCCTGGGCCATGGGCTTCTGGTCACCCTTCAACCACACCGAGCGCCGGGACGACCGGGTGGTGCTTTTCGCGGACCACTTGCCGCCCGGTATCCAGCTCACCACCATCGTCGCCCGGGCCACCACGCCGGGGGACTTCGTCCTCATGCCGGCCCACGCCGAGGAGATGTACGCACCGGAGGTGTTTGGCCGCTCCGAGGGCGGCACCTTCCGGGTGGTGGCCGACAACAGCCTGGCCGAAAAGTGAAGACGGCGAAGGCACACGGCGGACGGCGCTGGCCCTGGGCCGCCGGGGTGGCCCGGGTGCTTGTCCTGGCCGGGCTACTCTTGCCGGTGGGCTTCGTGCTGCTGCCGTTGCCGGCCGGGCTTTTGACCCTGAGGCCGCTCACCAGCATGCGGGTGCTCGACCGCGCGGGGGGCGTGCTGCGCGAGGTGGCCAGCGCGGACGGGCACGCCATTGCCCTGCCCCGGGAGGAACCGCTGCCGCCCCAGCTGGTGCAGGCCTTCGTCGCCGCGGAGGACCGCCGCTTCGGCCGGCACCCGGGCGTGGACGTGCTGGCGGTGGCGCGCGCCCTGCGTGACAACCTACGCGCGGCCCGGGTGGTGAGTGGCGCCTCGACGCTGGCCCAGCAGCTGGCGCGCCAGCTCGTCCCGCGCGAGCGCACCGTCCTCGGCAAGCTGCAGGAGGCGCTGTGGGCGCTTCGCCTCACGCTGCACCTGCCCCAGCAAACCCTGCTGCGGGCCTACCTGGACCGCGTGGCACTGGGCCGGGACGTGCGCGGGGTGGAGGCGGCTGCCGAGGCCTACTTTGGCCGGCCGGCGCGGGCCCTGTCCGTCGGGCAGGCCGCGCTGCTGGCCGGACTGGCGCGCGCACCCGCCAGCGGGGACCCATCTCTTTACCCGGAGGCAGCGCGCCGCCGCATGCAGCTTGTCCTTCTGGCCATGGGCCGGGCGGGCTTCCTGGATGTGGAGACGGCGCGCGCGGCCGCCGCGGCGCCGTGGGACTTGGTGCCGCCCGTGCGTCCCTTTGCCGCCCCCCACCTGGTGACGGACCTGCTGCGGCGGCGGGCCAGCCTCGGCCTCTCCGGGGCAGCCGAGGTGGTCACCACCATCGACGCCACCCTGCAGCGCGGGGTGGAGGAGGCCCTGCGGGCCGAATTGGCCTCCGACGGCCGCATCGGCCAGGCGGCGGCGCTGGTGGTGGACAACGCCACCGGGCAGGTGCTGGCGTACGCCGGCAGCGCGGACTTCGCCGACGTCGAGCACGAGGGGCAAAACGACGGCGTCCGCGCACTGCGCCAGCCGGGCAGTGCTCTCAAGCCCTTCGTCTACGGCCTGGCCCTGGCCCAGGGCTGGACGGCATCCAGCCTCCTCAGCGACGTGGAGTGGCACCTCTCCACGCCCGGCGGGGAGTACGTCCCGCGCAACTACGACAGGCACGTGCATGGGCCGGTGCGGCTGCGCGCCGCGCTGGCCAACAGCTACAACGTCCCGGCGGTGCGCCTGGCGGATGCGCTGGGGGCCGACCGCGTCCTGTCGCTTCTACACGCGGCGGGCTTCGCCTCGCTGTCCCAGGACGCCGCGCACTACGGGGTGGGGCTGGTGCTGGGCAACGGGGACGTCTCCTTGTGGGAACTGGCCCGGGCCTACCGGGGCCTGGCCCGCGGGGGGGTGCTGGGCCCGCTGGTCAGCGTGCTGGCCGCCCGCGACGCGGAGGGCCAGCCGCTGGGTGTGCCGAGAGAGTTGGAAACGCGCCGTTTTCTCCCGCGCGATGCGGTGGCCCTCCTCACCGACGTGCTGTCCGACGAGGCGGCCCGGGCCCCCGCCTTCGGACTCGACAACGCGCTGCGCCTCTCCTTCCCGGTGGCCGCCAAGACGGGCACCTCCCGGGCCTACGTGGACAACTGGACGGTGGGCTTCACCGCCGAGCGGACGGTGGCGGTGTGGGCCGGCAACTTCGACGGCGTGCCCATGCACAGGGTGTCCGGCATCTCCGGGGCCGGCCCCATCTTCGCCCGCATTCTGGCGCTGGCCATGCGCGGCCTGCCGGCGCGCCCCCTGGTGGACCGGGGCCGCTTCCAGCACGTCCGGGTGTGCGCGCTGTCCGGCCAGCGCGCCTCGCGCCACTGCCCCTCCGCCGTGGAGGAAGTGTTTCTGCCGGGCACCGCGCCGCGGGAGGACTGCGCCATGCACCGCGAGAGTGGCACGGGCCCGGCTCGGCACCCGGTGCTGGACGTCGGCCCGGACTTCTACGCCTGGGCGCGGACGCAAGGCTGGCAGGCCGGGCCCTGGCCGGAGGACGCCCGGGTTGAAGGCCGGGCCCAGCTTCTCAGCCCGGAGGACGGGGACGAGTACCTCCTCGAGTCGGGCCTTCCCGGCAGCGCGCAGTCCATCCCCGTCCGTGTCCGGCCGCCACCCGGCGCCCGGCGCCTGGAGTTGCGCACCGAGGAGGGAACCGTCTTGCAGCTGCTTCCTCCCTTCACCGGACGGCTGCCGGCGCGGGGCGGCCGACACCGGGTGGAGCTGTGGCTGCCCGACGGGACACGGGCCCTGGCCAGCGCCGAGTACCAGGTGCGCGGCGGGCCCCGGTGAGACGCGCTGCCCGGGGCCTGTTGGTGGCAGGGCTGGCGCTGGCGCCGCAGGCCGCCGCGCAGCCCCCGGTGCAGGTGCGGGTGCTGGAGCGCCTGCACCCGCGGCAGTTGGAATTGCAGGGCCCGAGCCAGCACACAGTCGAGGCCAGCGCCTCCCGTCTTCTGCTGGACGGGGTGGAGGTGGCCCAGCCGTACGTCCTGGCCGAGGCGCAGTGGACGCTGCGACTGCCCGGGGAGGGGCCGCGCCACTACCACGGCGCCCTCTCGGTACGGGCCGTGCGGGGCGAGCTGGCGCTGGTGCTCCAGCTTCCGCTGGAGCGCTACGTGGCCGCGGTGGTGGCGGCCGAGACGACGCCCGGGACGGCGGCGGCCGCCCTGCAGGCACAAGCGGTGGTGGCGCGCAGCTTCTTTCTCGCCCAGGGGCCGCGCCATGCCGATGCGGACGCCTGCGACTTGGCGCACTGCCAGCTGCTGCGGGGCAGCGGCGTCAGCGCCGCCCACGCTGCGGCAGCCCGCGCCGCCACCGCGGCCACCGCGGGCCAGGTGCTGGTGCTGGCCTCCGGCGCCGTCGCGGAGACGCCCTTCCACGCCGCCTGCGGTGGGCACACCGGGGCGCCGGAGGAAGTCTTCGGAAGTGGCGTCACCGGGGCCGCCGCCGTGCCGGACACCGGCTGCCCCCCGCACCCCTGGCAAGCGGTGGTGCCGCTGCGCGTCTTCCGGAGGGCGCTGGGGCCCCTGCTGGCGGCGCCGGCCGGCCGGCCAGTGGAAGCCCTGGACGCCCAGCCCGGCCAGGGCGGGTACGTGGTGCGGGTGCTGCTGCCGGGGGGTGGCGCCGCCAGCGGGGACGCGGTGGCCCGCAGGCTGGACCGGGCGCTGGGCTGGGGGGCGGTGCGCAGCGGCCGCTTCCGCTTCCTTCCGGAAGGGCAGGCCGTCCGGGTGCAGGGCACCGGCCTTGGGCACGGGCTGGGCCTGTGCCAGACGGGCGCCGCCCTGCGCGCGGCGCGGGGGGAGACGTACCAGGAGATTCTCCAGCATTACTTCCCGCTGGCCTTCCTCCGCTGAGGGGCCAGGGGCCTTCACGCGACTTTGAGGGCAACAACCGGGGAGCCGGGCGGCGCCGGGGCGGGCAAGTCTTCCCCCTGCCCACAAGCCCCGAAACTGGAGAATGCCCATGCGCCTCTACGACTACGCCGCCTCCCAGAATGGCTACAAAGTCCGTCTTCTGCTGGCCCACCTGGGCACGCCCTACCAGACGCAGTGGGTGGACATTTTTGCCGGCGAGGCGCGCAGCGAGGCCTTTCTCCGGAAGAACCCGAGCGGCACCGTCCCGGTGCTGGAGCCGAGTCCGGGCGTCTTCCTTCCCGAGTCCAACGCCATCCTCTTCTACCTGGCCCAGGGCACGGCCTACTGGCCCGTCACCGCCCTCTCTCAGGCGCAGGCGCTGCGGTGGATGTTCTTCGAACAGGAGTCCCACCAGCCCAGCATCGCGACGCTGCGCCACTGGACGCTGACGGGGAAGCTGTCCCGCTACCCGGACCTGGTGGAGGGCAAGCGCCGCCTCGGGGAAACCGTCCTCTCGGTCATGCAGCGCCACCTGGCCGCGCAGCCCTTCTTCTGCGGCAGCCGCTACAGCGTGGCGGACATCTGCCTCTACGCCTACACCCATCTGGCGCATGAGGGGGGCTTCGTGCTGGAACGTTACCCGGCGGTGGTGGAGTGGCTCGTCCGGGTGCGCGCGCAGCCCGGCCACCTCGACCAAGTCTTTCCCTACCCGCCGAGCGCCTCCGGGTACCTGCCCAGCGAACGGGAGGTGGGCTAATGCTAGCGCGCGCTGGAGTCGACGCCGTGGCCAACCCGGTGGACCTCGAGGCAGAGCGGTGCTGGCGCGCGGTGGTGGAGCGCGACCGCCGCTGGGACGGGCGCTTCGTCTACGCCGTGGAAACCACCACCATCTACTGCCGCCCGTCCTGTCCCTCCCGCCGGCCGCTGCGAAGGAATGTCCGCTTCCTCCCCTCGGCCGCGGCGGCGGAACGCCGCGGCTACCGGGCCTGCCGGCGCTGCCACCCGCAGGCGGCCCTCGGGCCGGCGGAGGCGGTGGTGGAGCGCATCCGGGGGCTTCTGTCCTCCGACGCCCAGCCGGCGCCCACCCTGGCGGCGCTGGCCCGGGCCGTGTCCTTAAGCCCCAGCTACCTGCAGCGCCTCTTCAAGCGGCACACCGGGCTGTCCCCCAAGGCCTACCTGGACGCCCGGCGGTTTGGGCAGCTGAAGGCAGCGCTGCGCGAGGAGGCAGACGTCAGTACTGCCATTTACGCCGCCGGCTACCAGGCGCCCAGCCGGGCCTACGCGAGGACCCGCGGCCAGCTGGGAATGACGCCCTCGGCCTACCGCGCGGGCGGGGCGGGGGAACGCATTGCCTACGCCCTGGCCACCAGCGCCCTGGGCCGCACGCTGGTGGCCACCACTGTCCGTGGCGTCTGCCGGGTGGCCTTCGGCGAGTCGGACTTGCAGCTGTTGGCCGAATTACGAACCGAGTACCCACGCGCGACGCTGGTGCCGGCCGGGAAGGCCGAGGAAGCCTGGGTACAGCAGGTGGTGAAAAACGTGGACGCGCCGTGGAAGCCGCCCAGCGTGCCGGTGGACATGCACGGGACGGCCTTCCAGCTGCGCGTGTGGAAGGCGCTTCAGGCCATTCCGCCGGGGAAGACGGCCAGCTACCGCGACGTGGCCAAGGCGGTCGCCTCCCCCCGCGGGGCGCGGGCGGTGGCCCAGGCCTGCGCCAACAACCCGCTGGCTGTGCTGGTGCCTTGCCACCGCGTCGTCCGCGCCGACGGCGCCGTCGGCGGCTACCGCTGGGGCGAGGCGCGCAAGCGGCGCCTGTTGGAAGGGGAGTCGCGCCCGCACTGACGCTGCACATTTTGGGGGTAGCTACTGGCGCAGCAGCACCCAGCCCCGGGCCTCGCCCGCCTTCTGCCAGGGTGGAGGCAGCGGCCCGTCCGGCAGAAGGTGCGCTTCCACCAGCGCCAGCCGCGCCCCGTGCGGCGCCCCTTCGCCCAGGGCCTTTTCCAAAAAGGGTTCCAACCGGCGCTCCGCGGCCAGGGACGCCACCATGCGCCAGTGTGGCGGGTCCGAAACCACCAGGACGGCCTCCCCCGGTGACAGGCGGTCCAACTCTGCGCGGAACTCAGCGGCGTCGACGCTGGGCCTCCACACCCGGGCGCCGCCCCCGGCGACAAGGAAGCCCAGCGCTAGCGCCAGCAGCACGGCCAGTCCGGCCACCGCCGCGCGCTTGCGTCCGGAGGTGGAGAGAAAGCGTTGCAGCCAGGGTGCCCCGCCCGCCCCGGCCAGCAGCGCCAGCAGCGGGTACGCCACCAGGGCGTGGTGCCACACCTTGCGTTCCGGCAGCGCCAGGCCGCACAACAGCAGCACCACACACAGCACCAGCAGCCGGGCCACCTGCGGCGTGGGGGGCCGCTGGACGTCCAGTCCCTTTGGCCAGGCGACGGCCCGCGCCACGCCCAGCCCCAGAAGCGGGAGGCCCGGCCAGAAGCGGCCAGCCACGGTGGCAAACGGAAACCAGGGCGGCTGTAGCCCGTCTTCGCGGCCGCCGGTGGCGGAGGCCAGAAGCTGGTCGCCCAGGTAGCCCCGCCACCAGGTGCCGGTGCCCCAGCGTCTGTCTGCCCACAGGAAAGCCGCCACCGGCAGGGCCGCCAACAGCGTGAGGAGGGCCGCGCGGAGGAGAAGGCGCGGGCTTCGGACTTCCCAGGCGACGGCCAGCCCGGCGGCGAAAAACGGCAACAACCCGAAGGGCCCCTTCACCAGCGTCGCCCCGGCGGCGAAGGCGGCCCCCAAAAGCCACCGCCGGGGCGTGGGCGGCCAGGCCAGCAGCGGCGCCACCGAGGCCGTCACCAACAGCAGCAGCAGTGGGTCGAGGCGGGGGCGGCCTGCGTAGACAATGAATGACTCGGTGGTGCCCAGCACCAGGACGGCCAGGGTGGCCATCGCCCAGCCGCCGAGGCGTCGGCCCAGAAGCAGCGTCAACAGCAAGGTGCCCAGGCTGAAAAGGGCGGCCAGCGGCGCTAACGCAAATTCGCCAGCAATCCGGATGGTGGCAGCGAACGGCCACAGGCCGAAGGGAAGGTGCTCGCGAAACTGCGGATGCACTCCGGCCAGGTAGCGCAGGTCCAGCCAGCGGCCGTCCTCCACCATGTGGCGGGCCACCACCTGGTACAGCTGCGCGTCGGTGTCGTCCACGTGCCCTGTCCAGGGGGCCGCCAGCACGGCCACGGCAAGGAGTAGGGCGAGCCCGGCGGCGGTCCGCCCGGGCTGGGAGAAAAGCAGTGCCTTCACTCCCGCCGCAGCTCGGCGAGGCGCCCCTTGGTGCCTGGCCGGGACTGCTCCGGCATCCGCCCGATGAGGTCGGTGACGGTGTCCAGCAGCGTCTGGTGCGGGTCCCGGGCGCGGAAGCCCAGGTGCTGTTCCGCCTTGCGGCTGTCCACCCAGAACCAATGCTCGGCAATCTCCACGCTGGCCACGTCCACCGCGGGCTCCTGGCCCCGGGCCCTGGCCCAGCGTTCGAGGAGCTGGGCCCCGAGGACATTCACCCGGGAGGGAAGGCGCAGCCGGGGCGCCGGGACACCGGACAATCGCTCCAGGCGCTGGAAAAACTCCGCCATGGTGAGATTCACGCCCATCAGGTGCTTGCCGTACAGCTCGCCGCGGGTGAGCGCCGCGGCGAAGGCACTCGCCGCGTCCCGCACATCGACGAAGCTCATTCCGCCGTTGGGCATGGCCGGCAAGTCCCGCTGGAGGAATTTCGCCACCGTCCAGGTGGAGGACAGCCGGGTGTCCCCCGGGCCGAGCAGGAGGCTGGGGTTGCACACCACCAAGGGGATGGCGTGCTTGCGGCAGAAGTCGACGGTGAGGCGCTCCTCGTAAACCTTGGACAGGTAGTAGGGCCAGCGCCCAATGACGTCTAGCGGCGCCGTGTCCTCCTCGGTGCCGGTGCGCTCCGTCCGCGAGACCGCGGTGGTGCCAGACGTCGAGGCGAGCACCAGCCGGCCGATGCCGCCATTGCTGCGAATCTCCTCGAGAAGGGCGCGCGTGGCGTCCACGTGCAGCCGGTACATGGCCCGGCCGTCGCGCGGGTCGAAGGAGACGCGCCCGGCCAGATGCAGCAGCGCATCCATCCCGGCCAGGGCCGGACGCAGGCCGGAAGGGGCTTCCAGGTCCAGGGGCTGGTACTCGCCCAGCTGCAGCAACTCCGGGCGGGGCGGCTGCCGGCCGACCATCCGCACCCGGTGGCCGGCCTCCGCCAGTCTCAGGACCACCGCGGTGCCGAGAAACCCGGTGGCACCGGTGACCAAGACGTTCACGACTCGCTGCCCCCGCCGCTCGAGCGGCGGGGGGCCGGGGCCACCAGCAACTCCGCGTGGGCGTCGAGGTCGAAGACGGTGTGGTGCTGAAGCGCCCGCACCGCCTGCTCGGCGATGCGTGTCACCACCCGGTAGCTGTCGCTTCGCGCCAGGCCAGCCGTCCGGCGCTTGAGCTCGCTCACCAGAAGGGGCGGCCCAATGTGGACGGCCAGCGTCTTGCGCTTGGGGAACATCGAACCCTTGGGCATCGCCTCGTGGGTCCCCTCGATGTACAGGGGAAGGACGTCCACGTTGTAGCTGAGCGCCAGGTAGCCCAGCGTGGGCTTGAATTCCTGAAGGACGCCATTCACCGAGCGGGTGCCCTCCGGGAAGATGAGCAGGTGGTAGCCCTGGTGCAGCGCCTCACCCGCCAGGCGCAGCGACTCCCGCAGGCTGCCGTGCCGGTCCATCGGGATGAGGTTGGTGAAGTTCTCGAAGTAGGCGCGCTTCAGCGGCGTGTCGAAGAAGTAGTCCCGCGCCGCCAGGGCCGCCAGACGCTGGCCCTGCTGGCCGAGCACCGTCTTCACCAGCCCCATGTCCAGGTGGCTGGTGTGGTTGGCGATGACCAGGACGTTGCGGTTCTGCGGGATGAAGGCCTCACCGGTGACTTGCACGTCGAAGACGCCGCCGTAGAGAAGCTTCTGTCCAAAGGACAGCAGCGCGCGGCCGAGGGTGGCCACCGGGGCAGGCACCGGAATCTCCCGGTCTCCCTCGGCGGCCGGCGCGACCGGTTCGGGCGCTCGCCCCCGGCGGCTGGAGCTCTGCACCAGCCGGCGCAAGTCCTCCACCGTCTGCAGCCCGGTCAGGTCGCTCACTTCGCGGACATTGACGCCGGCCGTCTCCAGCGCCACCGACAATTCGGTGAGCAGCAGCGAGTCGAACCCCAGGTCCGCCACCAGGCGCGAGGTGGCGGTGACCTCGGAGGCGGGCCGCCCCACCACCTCGGCCACCAGGGCCTCCAGCCATGTGGTGCTTCCCGGGGCCGCGCGGACGCGCTCTCCGGTGGAGGCCAGCTTCTCCAGCCGCTGCAGCTCGGCCAGCACTTCCGGCCGCCGCACCTTGCGGGTGCTGGTCCGGGGAAGCTCGCCCTCCCAGAAGCGCAGCACCTTCACCCGGCGGTAGAAGGGGAGGTCGGCGGACACGGTGCGGAAGTGCTCCTCCAGCTCTGAGCGCACCTCCTCGCGCGGCCGGTCTTTGTGGTCCGGGACGCAGAGACAGGCCACGCGCTCGGCGCCGCCCTCGTCCGGGAGCCCGACGATGGAGAGCTCTTTCACGTGGCTGTGGGCACCGTAGAGCGCCTCCAGCTCGTCCGGGTAAACGTTTTTCCCGTTGGCGTCGATGATGACGTCCTTGGCCCGCCCGAGGAGGGTGAGTCGGCCCTCGTCGTCGAGCTGGCCCACGTCGCCGGTGCGCAGCCAGCCGTCCACCAGGGCCGCTTCGGTCGCCGGGCGGTCGCCGAAGTAGCCGGCCATGACGCTGGGGCCCCGGGCCCAGACTTCCCCCACCCCGTCGGCGTCCGGCTGGTGGATGCGCAATTCAATGCCGGGAAGGGCTTTGCCCACCGTTCCCGGGATGCGGCGGTTTCCCGCCGTCGCCACGGTCAGCACCGGAGACGCCTCGGTCAGCCCGTAGCCCTCGCTCAGGTTGAACCCCAGCGCGTGGAAGGCCTGGTGCACCTCGTCCGGGAGCGCTGCGCCGCCACTGACCAGGAACTTGATGCGCCCGCCGAAGCGCCGGTGGATGGGCCAGAAGAGGAGCTTGCCGAGGTTGACGTTGCGCCGGTTGCGCAGCTCGCCGTGCGCGCTCATCAGCCCCCGCAGGGCTTGCTCCACCAGGGCCGGCTTGGCGGCGAATTCCTGGGTGATTTTTCGGTGCAGAAGCGACCACAGCGCCGGGACACCAATCATCGCCGTGATGCGACCGGTCTCGAAGACGTCGCCCAGCCGGTCGGTGGTGAGTTCGTCGAGGTAGGTAATCTCCGCCCCGCGACTGAGCGGCATGAGCAGACCGGCAGAGAACTCGAACGTGTGGTGCAGCGGCAGCACCGACAGCAGGCCGTCGCCGACGCCGAAGTCGAAGGAGCCGGCCAGCTTCGGAACCAGGGAGGCGAAGTTCCGGTGGGTGAGCATCACCCCCTTCGGCTGGCCGGTGGTGCCGCTGGTGAAGATGAGGGAGGCGACGTCGTCGGGCGAGGTGGACTTGCCCAGGGGCGCAATCCGGTCCGGCGCGGTGTCGTCCCCCTCCATGGCCTGGGCCAGGGTGAAGACCTGCGTCTGGAGCCCGGCCCCGCCGAGTGCTCTCCACAGGCCCGGCAGGTCTCGGGCCGCCGCCTCGGACAGCAGCACCGCGCGCGCCTCAGCCCGCCGCGCGATGTTGACCGTCTCGGTCTCGGTCGAGGCGGCGTCGACGGGCACCACCGTGGCGCCCGCCCTGAGGATGCCAAAGTAGGCGAAGGCCCACTCTGGTCGATTCTCGCTGACCAGCAGCACCCGCGAGCCGGGGTGCACGCCGGCCCGGGCGAGGAAACTGCCGACCCGCGCTGCCCAGCGGGCCGTCTCCCCGTAAGTAAAGCGCTCCTCCCGTTCCCCCTCCACCATGCGGAAGGCGACCCGGTGGCGGTGTGCCCGGACGGCCGCGTCGAACAATTCCAACAGGTCCCGGTGGGCATGGATGGCCGTGCGGCGCTCGCGCTCCTCGTCCAGCGTCGGGAAGACCCACTTCTCCAAGCCCGGCAGGTGAACGTCGAGGAAGTAGTGTCGCCAGTCGATGGCTTCCGGGTCCCAGGGAAGCCGGGCCGCGTCCTCTGCCGACAGCGCCCGGTGGACGGAGCGCGTGTTGTCGCAGCGAAAGACGTAGTGGTTGTCCCAGATGAAGGGCAGAAAGAGGTCGACCAAGGCGGAGAAGGAGCGGGCCTGCTCCTCCACGTCCTGCAGCCTGTCTTGCGCGCGCGCGAGAAGCGCCGAGACGCGGGGGGCGCCCCAGGCCGGCTGCACCTGCTCGAGCGCCTCGCGCAGCAGCTTGGCGCCGGTGGCGAACAGGGGCGTGCTGCCCAGCTGGAAGGCGCGCTTGCTGACGGCGGTGGGTTCCAGCCGGCTCTGCAATTCATTCCACACCTTGCTGCCGGTGGACTTGTTGCGGAAGAAGCGGCGACGGTACAGCCCCACCAGCTCCGAGGAACGGGCGGCGTACAGCGGGTTCACATCGCCCGAGGCCTGGTGGTAGACGCGCCGCGTGTGGGTGGTCAGCGTGTGCGCGGTGATGGCGATGAGCGATGAGGCCACCAGGTCCACCGGCACCATGTCCAGGATGGTGCGCTCGCCGGTGGGAAGGCTGCGCTGCCCTTTCATCCCGGCGTAGGCCAGGGGCGCTGACGTCGTGAAACCCTCGTTCCAGCCGGGGAAGGGGTAGCGCAGCGCGCTCTCGACAATGCTTGGCCGGACAATCGCGTAGCGCAGCCCGGGGGTGCCGGCCATCACCTGTTCCCCGAGGGACTTGGTGTAGGTGTAGGTGTTGGGCCAACCCCACTGGCGGGCGCGGTCCATGCCGGCGTCGACCAGCTTCTGCGTCAGCCAGAGCTTGCGCTCGCGCCCCACCGCCAGCCGGACCGACTTCTCGTCGCGCGCATCGCGGCCCTCGCTTTCCAGCCGCTCAATGGCCCGCTGGCGGAAGACGGCCGTCAGCGCGGCATCCTCGGCTTTGCTGCGCAGCCGGGCGACCTCCTCCCGGCAGTCCGCCAGCTCCCGCTGCAGCGAGAAGTCGCGTCCGTCCAGCTCCCCGCGCTTGGGGAAGTAGCCCACAATCTCCTCATCCTCGAAGACGAGGCCGGAGCGGTTCCCGGCGACGAAAGCCGTCGAGACGTGAACCAGCGGGACGTCCAGCCGCAACGCCAGGTCGACGGCATTCTGCACGCCGTGGGTGTTGACCTTGAGGCCAACTTCCAGCGACGGGCTGAAGGAGACCAGACCAGCGCAGTTGAGGATGGCGGAGACCGAGCCGCGCAGGGCGGCCAGTGTCTCCTCGGACAACCCGAAGCCCGCCTCGGTGACGTCCCCATCCAGCACCTGGAGGCGGCTGCGCACGAAGGCCTCGGCGTCGCGCTCGCCCAGTTCCTCGCGCAGCGGGCGGAACGGCTCCCCGGGCAGCAGCTTGTCGAAGAAGCGGGACTCGGCCGAGGCAGAGGACCCCCGCCGTACCACCACCGACACCCGGCCCAGCGCCCGGCCGTAGCGGTGCAGCAGCAGGGACAGCGCCACCTTGCCGACGAAGCCAGTGCTACCGGCAAACAGCAGGTGCTTGCCGGTCAGGACCTGGGTGACGTCGAGCGAGGCAGCTTCGGCCATGGGGTTGGGCAGGGAGGAGGCAGTCTAAAGGCGGACGTCCGTCTGGAGAATGGGGGCGGACTTGACCAGTGTGATGGAGGCGCTGCGCCCGACGGCGCCCCGCGCCAGGTCAATGGCCTCGGCCAGCGTGTCGGTGCGTTCCCACCCCAGGAGCTCCGGGACGTGGTTGTTCTCCGCGCCGGCGACGATGACTTTGCCCACGTGCTGGCGGCCGTTCTCGCCCCAGTACCACATGTAGAAGGGGTGGGCCCCGTGGTAGGCGTTCCCTTTGCGGTACAGGTGGACGTAGGACGGGTTGGTGGCGAATTCCTGCTCGTACTTGTGCTCCAGCACCATCGCATCGCGCGTCTCGGGGAGCAGCCGGTTGAAGAACTCGATGTAGCTCGGGTGGTGCTCCGGGTCGAACTCGTCGTAGGCCGGGTGGCAGAGGATGACCACGCCGCCCTTCTTCACCAGCGGGATTGCCCCGGTTGAGGTTGAAGAGGTAGCCGAGCCCCATCACCTGCACCAGCAGCGGATTGAGAATGGAGTTGACGTTGTAGGGGGAGATGTAGGGCACGCCCGCAGATGACGATGTCGCTCTGGCCCTGCACCGGCACGCTGTACTGCCGCCAGCTGGCCTCGAGCGTCTTCTCGTGGCACGGCTCGGTGGCGCCGGCATTGACGGCGATGATGTCGTAGGGCGCCGGAATGGACATCATGAGCTTGCGCTTGGCGACGCGCGGAAGCTTGGAGAGCGTGTAGCGCAGGGCCTCGAACTTGAGCCGGTCGACCTCGGTGTAGTCCTCTTCTCGTTTCCCCAGAAAGCCGGTCGCCCCGTCGAACATCCGGTTGTTGAGCACGGTCTCGATGTGGAACACCTTGAGGTGCTGGTCGATAACCCGGCCAATGCGCTCGGTGCTGCGGTGGAGCGCGCTCTTGCTCGGCTCCATGTAGCTTTCCGACTCGCGGATGGTCTTCGGGTTGTGGTGCGCCCGCAGGCTCGCGTAGTTGGCCAGGCCCGTCCCGACCGACTTGTGGCCACCGTCCATCGGGACCAGGTTGATGTTCACGTAGATGAGCAGGTCGCTCTCCGCCGCGCGGCGGTTGATGGCCACCACCTCCCCGTGGGCGGTGCGCTCGAGTTCCACCATCCCGCTCGGGTCCTCGGCGTCGTGGTTGTAGTAGCGGTCGGGATAGAAGGCGTCGAAGATTTTCTCCCCGACCATCCGCTTCATCTCCGCTTCCGTCATCCGGCGGTGCAGCGCGTTGGCGATGACGAGGTGCACGTCGTCCACGCCCGAGTCGGCCAGCAGCTCGAGGACAATCTCCAGCACCGTCTGCCGGGCGTCTGGCGTGACCATTGGCGGCAGCGGCAGCGAGATGTCGTCGAGCGCGATGGTCACCTTCATCCCTGGCTGCAGCAGCGCATGCAGCGGGTCCATCCCCTCCGGGTGATTCAGCGCCCAGCGGATGGCGGCCTTGGGATTGGGCACCGGCTGCAACGGCAGGCGGGCGAACACCACCCGCGTCCCCAGGGGCAGGTCTTCCAAGAGGAAGTCCTCGCCATGGAAGATGACGCGGGGCGGGCTGCCCTTCTCCGTCACCACCACCTGGTTGCTCTCGTCGTAGAGCCGCTTCAATGTCTTCAGCGGACGCATGTCACCTCAAGTCGAGCACCGGCCAGTGGTAGGCCCGCGCGACGGACCGCAGCCGGACGTCAGGGTTCACCGCAGTGGGCCGTCCCACCATGGCCAGCATGGCGTAGTCGGAGAAGCTGTCGGAATAGGCGAAGCTCTGGTCAAGCGCCAGGTCATGCCGGACGCAGTAGTCCCGGATGGCGTGCGCCTTGTTGGCCCCTTCGATGATGGGCGGAATCACTTTCCCGGTGGCGATGCCACCCACGAATTGCATCTTGTTGGCGATGACGTCGTCGGCGCCGAGCAGGCGCGCCAGGGGAGCCACCGTGAAGTCCAGCGCGCCGGTGATGAAGACGATGCGACAGCCGGCACGCCGCGCCTCGTCGATGAGGTCCTTGGCCTTGGGGAACACGGCCGGCTTGAGCACGTCTTCCAGCATCTCCTCGCCGAGGACCACCAGCCGGTCCTCGCTCAGGCCAGCGTAGGCGCGGTAGAAGTACTCGTTGAACCATTTGCGGTTGACCAGGTCGAGCGCTGCGTACAGCGGCACCTGGGCCGCCGCGGCCAGCGTCCGGCCGGCAATGCCCGAGAGCGTGCCCCGGTTCATCGCATAGTAGGCGTAGGTGTGAACGATGTTGGTTCGCACCAGCGTTCCATCGACGTCGTAGAACGCTGCCTTCGCGGTCATAGCCAGCCCTCGGCCTGATACCACGTGGCGCTTCGCGCAATCGAGTCTTGCAGGGGCACCCGGGGCCGCCAGCCCAGGCCTGCGGCGGCCTTCTCCCCGGAGCACGTCCAGGCGGGGGCCAGCAGCTGTTTTGCCAGCTTCCGGTTGAGCGGCAAGGGCCGCCCCGTCGTGCGCGAGACGACGTCGGCCAGGGCGGCCAGCGCCTCCAGCACGCCGGGAGAGAGGCGCAGCGTGCGCGGATGGAGGCCGAGCACGGCCGCCCCCCGGTCCTGGATGTCCTCCAGCGTCGTCGTCTCCGGCCCTGGGCAGAAGAAAGCCTCCCCCACCGCCTCGGGGCGCTCGGCCAGCAACAGCAGAAAGTCGACCACGTCGTCCACGTCCACCACCGAAAGCGGCCGGGGCCCGCCGCCAATGGACAGCCGGAGCCCGCGGCGGATGAGCTTGAAGAAGACCAGGTTTTCCCGGTCCGCGGGGCCCAGGATGCGCGGGGGCCGCGCCACCGTCACCTCCAGGTTGCCGCGCGGCTGAAAGGCAATGCGCTCCGCCTCGGCCTTGCTCTCGCCGTACCACTCCTCGGGCTGCAAGGCATCCCCCTCGACGTGCGGGCGCTCCGGCCGGGAGGGGCCCACCGCGGCCAGCGAGCTGGCCAGCACCAGGCGGCGCACCCCGGAGCGCCACGATGCGTCACACACGTTGCGCGTGCCTTCGGCGTTGACGGCGAAGAAGGCGCTGCGCACCGGTGCACGCCTAATTCCGGCGAGGTGAAAGACAACATCGACACCGGATAGGGCCGGGCCCAGGGCGAGGGCCTGGGTGACGTCACCGCTGACCCATTCCAAGGCCTCCCCCCAGGGCGGGGGCGGCAGGGTACCACGGGCCAGTCCACGCACCCGATGTCCGGACGCCACGAGCCTCCGGACGAGGGCTCCCCCGAGAAAACCAGCCGCTCCCGTTACCAGCGCATGCACAGAATCTCCCGCCGCCCTGGGCTCCCCGAGGGGAAATTACCTCCGTAGCCCGTGTTTTCCCCTCTGAAACCTGATAGTCACGCCGCTGGCTTCGGGCACGAAGCCCTAACGTCCCCCGAGCGGGGAGGAGACTGCGAACGAATGGCCGCTAAGAAGCCCGCCAAGAAGAGCGCAAAGAAGGCCTCTGGCACCAAGCGCAAGCCGAACGCCGCCTTCATGAAGGAGATGACTCCTTCCAAGGACCTGGCTGAGGTGGTTGGCAACAAGCCGATTGCGCGCACCGAGGTGGTCAAGAAGCTGTGGGCCTACATCCGCAAGAACAACCTCCAGGACGCGAAGGAGAGGCGGATGATTAACGCCGACGACAAGCTGAGAGTCGTCTTCGGCGGCAAGAAGCAGGTCTCGATGTTCGAGATGACCAAGCTGGTGAACAAGCACCTCAGCTGACGTCGTCCCCAGGGGGGCGCAGTGCCTCCACAGGGTCGCGCAGCAACAAGAACCGACGAGGCTCGCCCCAACCCCAGGCGAGCCTCGTTGCGCTTGGCGTCGAGTCGTCCACCACGGACGGCCCGTCCCGAACGGTCCCCGAAAGACGACGGGACCGCCCGGGCTCTGTCAGGTATGCCGCACGGCCAGCGGTAACGTCTCGTGTCCGGGGGACAGGGGGGGCCGGCCAGCGCCCTCGCGCCCCGAGGGCCGCCTGTAACCGGGTCGGCGACCCGGACGTCTCCGGGGACAGAAAAGAGGCACCCAACACCCCGAGGCTCCCCATGTCCCTTTCCGTTGAAGACCTTCTTTCGCGCGCCAAGTCGGTGGCGGACCGGCTGGCGTGGCTCGGCCCGCTGCTGGTGCGGATTTCACTCGCGTCCGTCTTCGTGGTGACGGGCTGGGGCAAGCTGCACGACCTCGGCAAGGTGACGGGCTACTTCACCGAACTGGGACTCCCCATGCCGGGCCTCACCGCCATCGTCGTCGCCACCACCGAGTTCGTCGGCGGTAGTCTTCTGCTGGTCGGCCTCTTCACCCGCCTGGCCTCCCTCCCACTGGCCTTCAGCATGCTGGTGGCCATCCTGACGGCCAAGCGGGGCGACATCGACGGCGTGGCCACCCTCTTCGGCTTCAACGAGTTCACCTACCTGGCCTGCTTCGTCTGGCTGGTGGTGGCCGGCGCCGGGGCCGTCTCGCTGGACCGGGTCCTCTTCTCCCGCTGGCCGAAGGCCGCCAGGGGACAGCCTCTGCGGGCAGCTGCCGGACCGGCATGAGTTAAGCGCACGCTGCTGGTCGCCAGTCTCGCCGTGCGCGAGGGCCTCCAGCTCCATGTGCCCGGGGGACGTCTCGGTGGCGGTGAGGCGCGGCGCGGCGGCTCCGGAAGCTGGAAGGGCACGCGCACTTCCGCTCGCGCGCCCAGCGTCTTCGTCCACAGACCAGGCGCTTCCATCGGTGCCGCCTCGGTCAGCCCGCCCAGCATTCTCGCGAAAAGCCACAGCCCGAGGTGGCAGCCGCCCGCCAGTGCCCCGTCCCCTTCCACCGCCGGGCGCCCGGAGTGCAGCGTGCAACGCACGGTGCCATGGGACATCCCCTCACGATTGTACCCGCCCCCCTGGCAGCGTCAGGCTACAACCGGCGACGGGCAAGGGGACGCATGACGGACGGGACGGTGGAAGTCTGGCTCGGCAGCCCGCGTCCGCTTGGTGCGACCTGGGACGGACGTGGCGTCAACTTCGCCGTCTTCTCCGAGGGAGCCGAACGTCTGGAGGTCTGCCTCTTCGACGCGGAGGACGCCTCGCGGGAGATTCGGCGCTTCGCGCTGCCGGGCAGGACGCGGGGCGTCCACCACGGCTTCGTCCCCGGCCTTTCCCTCGGCACGCTGTACGGACTGCGGGCACACGGTCCTTGGGCACCTGACCGCGGGCTGCGCTTCAACCCCCAGAAGCTACTCCTCGACCCGTACGCCCGCAGTCTCACCGGCCGGCCCAATCTCTCCCATCCGGCCTTTGCTCGTGGAGCCGCTGAGGCCGGCGCGACAGAGGTTTCCGACCCCAGCGACACGGCCGTGGCGATGCCCCGCTGCATGGTGGTGGAGGGGCGCTTCGACTGGGAGGGAGATAGCCCCCCGCGCACTCCCTGGACGCGCACCATCCTCTACGAAGTCCACGTCCGGGGCTTCACCAAGCGCCACCCGGGCATCCCGCCCGAGCTCCGGGGGACCTACGGGGGCTTCGCCCATCCGGTCGCCATCGCCCACCTGCAGTCGCTGGGCGTAACGGCGGTGGAGTTGCTTCCCGTCCAGCAGGCTGTGGACGAGGGGTTTCTGAGCGAGCGGGGACTGGTGAATTACTGGGGCTACAACACCATCGGCTTCTTCGCGCCGGACGTCGCCCATGCCTGCAGTGGCCCGCGCAACGTCGTCAACGAATTCAAGGGGCTGGTGAAAGCGCTCCACCGCGCTGGCATCGAGGTCATCCTCGACGTCGTCTACAACCACACCGGCGAGGGGAACCACGAGGGCCCGACGCTGAGTTTCCGCGGGCTGGACAATCCGGCGTACTACCGCCTCAACCCGGACGACCCGCGCTTCTATGTCGACGTGGCAGGCACTGGGAACACCCTCAACCTGGACCACCCGCAGACCCTCACCCTGGTCATGGACTCGCTGCGCTACTGGGTGCAGGAGATGCACGTCGACGGCTTCCGCTTCGACCTCGCCTCGGCCCTCGGACGGCAGGGCGGGGCCTTCTCCCGAAATGCCGCCTTCTTCCAGGCCCTGCACCAGGACCCGCTGCTCAGCCGGGTGAAGCTGATTGCCGAGCCGTGGGACCTCGGCCCCGGGGGGTACCAGGCGGGAAACTTCCCGGAAGACTTCAGCGAGTGGAACGACAAGTACCGCGATGCGTTTCGGCGCTACTGGAAGGGCGATGACAACCTGGCTGCCGAAATTGGCTACCGGTTGACCGGTTCCTCGGACCTCTTCGAATTGTCGGGCCGCGGTCCCACTGCGTCCATCAACTTCATCACCGCGCATGATGGTTTCACGCTGCGCGACCTGGTGACCTACGAGATGAAGCGCAACCAGGCCAACGGCGAGGACAACCGCGACGGAAGCGACTCCAACAATTCCTGGAATTGCGGGGTCGAGGGAGAGACGGCCGACGAGGCGGTCAACGCCCTGCGGGACAGGATGGTCCGCAATTTCCTCGCCACTCTCTTTCTGAGCCAGGGCGTCCCCATGCTGCTCGCCGGCGACGAGCTCGGGCACACCCAGCGCGGGAACAACAATGCCTACTGCCAGGACAACGAGATTTCGTGGATTGACTGGAATCTCGACGAGGGTCGCCAGCGTCTCCTGGCCTTCACCCGGAGCTTGATTCATGGACGGCTGTCGCAGCCGGTGCTGATGCGACGGGGCTTCTTTCAGGGCCACCACATCTTCGACTCTCAGCTCAAGGACGTGGCGTGGTTTCGGCCCGACGGGACCGAGATGCAGCAGGCGGACTGGCAGAAGCCGGTGCTGCGCACCTTGGGCTTCCTGCTCGGCGGAGATGCCATCGGGGAGCTGGACGAGCAGGGGCAGAAGCGGCTGGGGGACACGCTGCTCATCCTCCTCAACGCCGGCGAGGACCCCGTTCCCTTCGTCCTTCCGGCGGTGGAGTGGGGCCGCGACTGGGAATGGTGGCTCGACACCAGCGACGGGCACGCCGCCGGCCGCCGGGACTACCCTGCCGGCGACGTGGTGACGGTCCCGGGGCGGGCCCTGCTGGTCCTGCGACGCGCCGTCCCGCACGGGACCTGACCGCGGTGGGGGTGCTGGGCCAACTGGAGGGCGCGGATTGACTGCCACCATGGCCTGGGCGGTCTTTTGCCTGGGGGTGCTGGGCGTGCTGGCCCTCGACCTGGCGCTGGCCGGCCGCCAGGCGAGGGCCCCCACTGAGCGAGAGGCAGGCGGCTGGGTGGCGCTCTGGGTCACCCTCAGCCTGGCCCTGGGGGGCGCGGTGTGGGGGGCGCGAGGCGCGGACGCCGGGCTTCAGTTCTTCGGCAGCTACCTCGTCGAGTACGCCCTCAGCGTCGACAACCTCTTCGTCTTCCTGATGCTCTTCGAGACCTTCCGAGTCCGCCCGGAGCACCGGCGCCAGCTTCTGTTGTGGGGCGTGCTCGGGGCGGTGGTACTGCGGGGCTGCCTCCTCTTCTCCGGCGCGGCGCTGGTCCGTCGCTTCCAATGGCTGCTCGTCCCCTTCGGCGGCTTGCTGCTCTACACCGCGGTGAAACTGGTGTGGCAGCCCACCGAGGAGGCCGCTCCGCACGAGAATGCCGTCGTCCGGGCCGCCCGACGCTTCCTGCCCATGACCGAGGGACCGGCGAGCCAGCAATTCGCCCTCGTCGTCCGGGAGCACGGACGGCTGCGCTTCACGCCCCTGTTCCTGGTGCTGGTGATGGTGGAGACGACAGACCTGCTCTTCGCCTTCGACTCCATTCCCGCCGTGCTGGGCATGAGCCAGGACACCTTCATCGTCTTCACTAGCAACGTCTGCGCCGTGCTCGGGCTCCGGTCGTTGTTCTTCGTCCTGCAAGGGCTGATGGGCCGGATGGCGTACCTCAAGCCGGCACTGGCGGCCGTGTTGGCCTTCGTCGGGGGGAAGATGGTGCTCGACCCCTGGCTCCACGTTCCGCTGTGGGCCTCGCTGCTCGTCATCGCCGGCCTGCTGGCGGCGGCCGTCCTGGCCTCGGTGGTCCGCCCGCCCCGGGCCGGGGCGTGAACGGTCCAACGCCCTGTTGCAGCCGCGCGATGTCCCTGGGATTCTCTCGTCCGTCCGAATGTCCAGCACCACCACCGACGGCATCCGTGTGACGGTGAAGCCCTCCTTCTGGCCCGAGCGGAGCTCGCCAGAGAGCGGGCAGTTCGCCTTCAACTACCGGGTGGAGATTGTCAACCTGGGCAACGAACCAGCCCACCTGCGAACGCGTCACTGGGTCATCACCGACGCCAACGGTAACGTGCAGGAGGTGCGCGGCGAGGGAGTGGTGGGCAAGCAGCCCCACCTCAACCCCGGTGAACGCTTCGAGTACACAAGTTGGGCGATGCTCCGCACGCCCTTCGGGACGATGCGCGGCAGCTACCAGATGGAACGACCGAACGGGAAACGCTTCGACGCCATCATCGCCGAGTTTCCCCTCACCCAGCCGCACGCGCTGCACTGATGGTCGAACAACAAGGGCTGCTGCTGGTGAACTTGGGCACGCCGGACGCGCCGGAGACCCGCGACGTACGCCGGTACCTGCGCGAATTTCTCTTCGACCCACGCGTGCTGGACATCGCTGCTCCCCTGCGGTGGGCGCTGCTGGAGCTGCTCATCCTCCCCACCCGCCCGGCGCGCTCCGCCGAGGCCTACCGCAAGGTGTGGACCGAGCAGGGCTCCCCGTTGCTCGTCCATGGCCGGGCGCTGGCGGCGCAGCTCGCGGGTGCGCTCGGGCCGCGGTGGGTGGTGGAGCTGGGGATGCGCTACGGCCATCCCTCCCTGGCCTCCGCGCTACAGAAGCTCGCCGCCGCCGGCGCGCGCACCATCACCCTGTTGCCGCTCTACCCTCAGTACGCCTCCAGCTCGACCGGCTCCACGCTGGAGCGTGTCCACCAGCTGACGGGAGCCGCGTGGAACGTTCCCGCCCTTCGCGTGGTGCAGCCCTTCTTCGACCACCCGGGCTTTCTCGACGCGTGGGTCGAGGTGGCGCGTCCCGTCCTAGCGCAGGCGCAACCGGACCACGTGCTGTTCAGCTTTCATGGCCTCCCGGAGCGGCAGGTCCTTAAGAGCGACGTGTCCGGAAAGCACTGCCTACAGTCCGCCGGGTGCTGTGATGTGGCGGTCGCCGAGAATCGCTGGTGCTACCGGGCCCAGTGCTTCAGCACGGCCCGCTCGCTCGCCGGACGACTGGGCCTGAAGGCGGAGGACTTCACCGTCAGCTTCCAGTCCCGGCTTGGCCGCACGCCCTGGCTGAAGCCCTACACGGACCTCTTGCTCCCGAAGCTCGTGCAGAAGGGCGTCCGCCGGCTGGCGGTGCTGTGCCCGGCCTTCGTCGCCGACTGTCTCGAGACGCTGGAGGAAATCGGCATCCGTGCCCAGCAGGACTTCCTCCGTGCCGGGGGCGAGTCGCTGACGCTGGTTCCCAGCCTCAACGCCCATCCGGCCTGGGTGCGCGCGCTGGTTCAGATTTTGCGCGATGGCAGCCGCCTCTCCGGCGTGGACGAGGCCGCAGCCTAAATTGAACGGAGCGCCCTGCTGACTCCCCCTGGACGCGCGGGCCCCGGGGGGCGTTTCATCCCCCGGCGCCACGCGGCGCAGCGGCGCGACGGAGCCTGTCCAGCACGGCCAGGCCGAGGCCGGCCTCCTCCGGCACCACCACCACCGCCACGTCCACGCCTGCCGCGTCGACTGAGCGGAGCAACTCGTAAAGGGAGCGGGCCAGCGCCGGGACGTCCTCCGGCACCCGGAGGTGCACGGCGCCCGGAGGCGTACTGACGCCCTCGGGGGCGCACACGGCGACGCGCCTGCCGGCGGAGAGCAGCCCTGACGCCAGCCCCGCGGCCTCGCCTCGGCTCGCCAGCACCAGGCCCGCCCGCGGCGCGTAGTGGGAGGGAAGCATCCCCGGCGCGCGCACCGCACCTATGGCGCGGCTGGGCAGCGGCCGCCCCAGCACTTTTTCCAGAGCCTCGCGCGTTACCCCGCCTGGCCGCAGCAAGGCCGGGGCCGGTCCACTCAAATCCACAATGGTGGACTCGACGCCTACCCGGGAGGGCCCGCCGTCGAGAACCACGTCCACGTCCCTGCCGAGGTCCGCCACCACGTGCTCGGCCCGCGTCGGAGACACCCGGCCGAAGCGGTTGGCGCTGGGTGCCGCCAGGCCGCCGCCGAAGGCGGCCAGTACCGACTGCGCCACCGGGTGGGCCGGAACCCGCACCGCCACCGTCCCCTGGCCGCCGGTGACGGTGTCCGAGGCGCGCGTGGACCGTGGGAGCACCAGCGTCAGGGGCCCCGGCCAGAAGGCGGCGGCGAGTGCCTCCGCCTCCGGGGGAAGACGGGTCACCCACCCGCGCACCGCGTCGGCATTTCCCAGGTGGACGATGAGGGGGTGGGTGGACGGCCGTCCCTTGACGGCAAAAATCCGTCGCACCGCGAGCTCGTTCTCGGCGTCCGCCGCCAGCCCGTAGACGGTTTCCGTGGGGAGTCCCACCAGGCCGCCGCGGCGAAGGACTTCCACCGCACGCTGCAGCGCTTCGGCCGTCGGTCGCAGTGGTTTCAGAAGGGACATTCCTCCAGGGGAACGCTAGTAAGCATGCCGAGCGCCCGCCGAACAACGTCCGGGCCGCGGCAGGGGAACACCATGGCGCACACCGAACGGTACCTTGCCCGCAGCCCGATGCCGGCCAGCGCCCGTGCCCTCTTCGACTGGCACGGCCGCCCGGGTGCCTTCGAGCGCCTTAACCCCCCGTTTGACCCCGTCCAGGTGGTGGAGCGCACCGGCGGTCTCGAGGTGGGGGCGCGCACGGTGTTGCGGATGCACCTCGGCCCGCTGCCCCGCACCTGGGTTGCCCTGCACACCGCGTTCGAGGACGGTGTTTCTTTCAGCGACCGGCAGGAGTCGGGCCCGTTCGCCTTCTGGGAGCAGACACACCGCATGGTGCCGGAAGGCCACGACCGGTCCCTGCTGGAGGACGAGGTCCACTACCGGCTGCCGCTGGGCTGGCTTGGCACCTTGGGAGGGGGTGCGCTCGCCCGGGGCAAGCTCGAGTCGCTCTTCGCCTACCGACATGCGCTCCTCGCCGCGGACCTGGGGCGGCACCGCGCCCTGCCTGGGCCGGCGCTCCGCGTCGGCATCAGCGGCTCCCATGGCTTCATCGGCACGGCGCTCACCCACTTCCTCACCACCGGCGGGCACCAGGTGGAGCCGCTCCCACGCTTGGACTTCACGCCGGCCCTCCTCGAGGGCCTGGATGCGGTGGTTCACTTGGCGGGCGCCTCCCTGGCCGACGGCCGGTGGAGCCCGGCACGAAAGGAAGAAATCTCCCGCAGCCGCGTGGACGGTACAGCACGCCTGGTGGAAGCGATGCGTGGCTGCAGGCGCCCGCCGCCGGTGCTGGTCACCGCGTCGGCCACCGGTGTGTACGGCGACCGCGGAGACGAAGCCCTGGACGAGTCGTCGGCGCCGGGCCGTGGCTTCCTGGCGGACGTCTGTCAGGCCTGGGAGGCGGCGGCCCGACCGGCCGGGGCCCTGGGCGTGCGCCTTGTCACCCTGCGGACCGGTCTGGTGCTGAGCCCGAATGGCGGCGCGCTGGCCAAGCTGGCCCCCATTTTCCGCGCCGGCTTGGGCGGCCGGGTGGGAAGCGGCCAGCAGTACTACAGCTGGATTGCCCTCGAGGACGTTGTCGGCGCCATTCACTTCGCCCTCCGCCGCCCCTCCGTCCGCGGCCCGCTGAATCTCACCGCGCCCGAACCGGCCACCAACCAGGCCGTCACCCAGGCGCTGGGGGAGGTACTGCATCGCCCGACGCCGTTCCCCGTGCCGGCGCCGGCGGTGCAGGCTCTCTTCGGTGAGATGGGGACCGCTACCGTCCTGGCCTCCGCGCGGGTGCTGCCCCGCGGGCTGCTCGCGGCCGGCTTCGAGTTCCGCTGGCCCGGGCTCCGCGAGGCCCTCCGCTTCTGCCTCGGGGTGAACCGGCTGCCCAGCGCCAGCTGAGGCGGCGTGCAGCCACCCCGGGGGGGGCACCGGCGGCCACCGTCAGCCTTGACGCTGCGGAGTCCCTCTGAAAAGAGGACGCAGATGATTCAGGTGGACGGTCTCACCAAGTACTACGGGGCGCGCGCCGCCGTTCACGACTTGAGTTTCCGGATTTCCACCGGAGAGGTGGTGGGCTTTCTCGGCCTCAACGGGGCCGGCAAAACCACCACCTTGAAGATTCTCGCCGCGGTGCTGCTGCCTTCGGCCGGCACCGTGCGCATCGACGGCATGGACGTGGCCCGGGCACCGCTCAGCCTCAAGCAGAGGATTGGCTACTTGCCCGAACAGCCGCCGCTCTACGACGAGATGACGGTGGGGGAGTACCTGAGGTTTGTCGCCGAGCTGCACGGCGTCCCATCATCGAGCGCGCTCGCCGCGGTGGAGGCGGTCGAGGAGCGCACGGACCTGCGTGATGCGCACCGCGAGCTCCTGGGGGCGCTCAGCCACGGGTACCGGCAGCGGGTGGGCGTGGCGCAGGCGCTCGTTCACCGGCCGTCGGTGCTGCTGCTGGACGAGCCGAGCAAGGGGCTGGATCCGGCGCAGATTATCGAGATGCGCTCGCTTTTGCGGAGCCTGCGCACCACCCACACCGTGCTGGTGAGCAGCCACATCCTCCCCGAGATTGCTCAGACCTGTGACCGCCTCCTCGTCATCCGCGATGGCGAGCTGGTGGCCCAGGGGACGGAGCACGAGCTCGAGCAACGTCTCGGTGAGAGCGGGACGGTGGTGGTGCAGGTGCGCGGGCCAGTCCCGGCCGCCGAGGCCGCCCTGCGCAGCGTGCCCGGGGTGAAGCAGGTGACGGTGGCCTCCGCCGAGGAGGACCGGGTCGAGCTGCACGCCGACGCGCCCGAAAGCCTCCGGCCGGCCATCGCCCGGGCGGTGGTCGCCGCGGGTCTGGACCTGGTGCGGCTGGACGTCGCTCAGGACCGACTCGAATCCCTCTTCTTGCGGCTGACCCGGGGGACGGAAACGTGAGCGTGCGAAACGTGGTCCTCCTCGCGCGCCGGGAGCTGCTGGCCATGGCGGGCACCATGGCCGGCTGGGTCATCCTGGCCGCCGTGTTGGCGGTGGACGGGCTCCTCTTCAATTCCTTCGCGCTGGAGGGCATCCGCCGCTCGGGGGAGGTGTTGACTCGCTTTTTCTACTTTTCGAGCGGGACGACGATGGTCGCCGCCATCTTCGTTTCCATGCGGCTGCTCGCCGAGGAGCGCCAGGCCGGCACCCTGCCCTTGCTCTACGCCTCCCCGGTCCAGGACGTGGACATCGTCCTCGGTAAATTCTTCGCCGGCCTCGCCTTCCTCTGCGGCGTGACGCTGCTCACCGCCTACATGCCGCTGCTCATCCTCATCCACGGCAAGGTGTCCTTCGGCCATCTGGCCGCGGGCTACCTCGGACTGATGCTCCTGGCCTCGGCCTGCGTGGCGTTGGGGACGTTTGCCTCGGCACTGGCCCGCACGCAGATTGTCGCCGGCATCCTCGGGGGCGCCATGCTGGTGGGGCTGCTGGTTGCCTGGCAGCTGTCCCGGGTCGCCGAGCCGCCCTTCGCTGGTTTCTTTGCAGCACTCGCGTTGCACAACCTGCACTTTCTCCCCTTCCAGTCGGGGGTGGTGCACCTGCGCGACGTCGCCTACTACCTGCTTGTGACCTGGGTGCTACTGTTCGCAGCCACCCGGGTGGTGGAGGCCAGACGGTGGCGCTGAGCCCACGCAGCGCCTGGCTGTCGGCGGCCTTCGCCGCCGGGCTGCTCGCCGTCTTCATCGGTGAGCGGCTGCTGGGCGCTGGTCCGGCGCGGGTGGGCTGCACCACCCTCGGCGTCCTCGTCGCCCTCGGCGCCTTCGCCCTGCGGCTGGGCCGCTCCAGCTCCGAGGAGGACGACAGGCGCGCCTCGGTGGAGCGTACCTTTGCCACGCTCAAGGCCATTGGCCTGCTGGCCCTCCTCGCCTACTTCCTCCAGTCGGACCTGCTCCCAAGGCTGGGCGGTCCGGACCTGGCGCAATCCTCGCCCCGGCTGGCGGTGGCCTTCCGCGCCGTGTGTGCGCTTCTCGTCCTCTTCTCGCTGGTGCCGCTGGCCCTCGGCGAGCTCGCCTTTGCCTCCACGTCCCGGGCCCCGACGGTGGAGGAACACCGGGTGCAGGACGCCGTCCTGTCCGGCCTCGGCCTGGCGTCGGTGCTGGTTTCGGCCCTGGCGCTCGGCTGGGTGGCGGACGCGCGCGATGCCAAGGTGGACCTCTCCTACTTCCGCACCGCGCGGCCCAGCGAAGCCACCCGCGCCATCGTCCGCGGCCTGACGGAACCGGTGACGCTGACGCTTTTCTTCCCGCCCGGCAACGACGTGGGCACGGCGGTCGTCGAGTACGCGCGTGACCTGGCGCGGGAGAACCCTCGTCTGGAGGTCCGCGTCCTCGACCAGGCCATCGACCTCGGGCGGGCCCGGGACCTCGGGGTTACCGCCAACGGCTCGGTGGTGGTGAGCCGGGGAGCGCGCAAGGAGGTGTACGTCCCGGGTCTCGAGATGGAGCAGGCACGCGGAGAGCTGCGGGCGCTGGACGCCGAGGTGTCCAAGCGCCTGGCAGCCGTGGCACGCGCGCGTCAGGTGCTCTACTTCACCAGCGGACACGGAGAGCGGATGGAGCAGAATCCGGATGCGCTGGATGCACGGGGTACGGTGCGCATCTTTCGCGACTTGCTGCGGTCCCAGAACGACGAGCTGCGTCCACTCGGGCTAGCGGAGGGCCTCGCCACCGAGGTCCCCAAGGATGCCGGCGCGGTGCTCATCCTCGGGCCCACCTCGCCGCTTCTCTCCGAGGAAATCCAGGCCCTCAACCGCTACATCCGCGGCGGCGGTCGGATGCTCATCGCCCTCGACCCCGAGGTGGGCGAGGCCTTCGATGCGCTGCTGCAGCCGCTCGGGGTGCGCTTCGTCCCCACCATGCTGGTCAACGACCGGGTCTACGTCCCGCGCTCGCACCAGCCCAGCGACCGAGCGCTGCTGGTGACGGCCACCTACTCCTTTCACCCCTCGGTGGCCACCCTGGCACGGCTAGGCGCCTCGGCCCCGCTGCTCTTCATCACCGCCGGCTCCCTGGAGGTCCTCAAGCAGAAGCCGGCGGGCACGGCCGTGGACTTCACCGTGCTGGCGCTGCCGGACACCTTCCGGGACCTGCAGGGCAACTTCTCCTTCGAGCCACGGGTGGGCAAGCGACGGGCCTGGGAACTGGCGGCGGCGGTGACGCTTCAGCGCAAGGGGGCGACCGATGGCCGAGCGGTGGTGGTGGCCGACTCGGACGTCCTCACCGACGTGGCCATGGAGGGCAACCTCGGCAACCGCACCTTCGCGCTGGACTCGGTGCGCTGGCTGCTCGGCGAGGACGCCATCGGTGCGCCCACCAGCGAAGTCGACGTGCCCATGCAGCACACCCGGGGGCAGGACGTCCTCTGGTTTTACGCCACGCTCTTCTTGGCCCCGGCACTGGCCCTGGCGGCTGGCCTGGTGCTGACGCGGCGGCGCAGGGTGCGGCGGTGAAGGCCCGGAGCGCAGCCGTGCAGGGAGCCATCGCCGCGGGGGCGCTGGCGCTGGCCGTCGCCACCTGGTTGCGTGCGCCCGAGGCGGCGACCTCCGGCCGCGTCGTCATTGCCGAGCTGACACCAGGTTCTGTCCAAAGCGTCGTCTGGGACGACGGAAGCCACCGCGTGGAAGTCGAGCGCGTGAGCCAGGGGCAGCCCGAGGTGTGGGTACGTATTTCCCGCAGCCCGTCGCTCCTGGCCCCCGACGCCGGGGTGGACGCAGGCGTTCCGGCACCCTCGGACGCCGGCGCGCCCCCGGTGCGGGCGGTCGACGCTGGCGCCCACCCAGACGCCGGCCCCCGGGCCGACGGCGGCCCTTCGGCGCTGGAGCTGGCCCCGCCGGCTCCGGACCGTGAGCTTCGGGGCAACGAGACTGCCGAAAAGCTGCTCGAGCAGTTCTCGCCCTTTACCGCCACGCGGGCCCTCGGCGTCCCGGACCCCGCCAAGCTGCGCGAGCTGGGCCTGGACAGCGGTCTTCGCCGCCTCGACGTCTGGACGCAAGCCCGCCACCTAAGCTTCGAGGTGTCCACGCCGGTGGGGACGGGCGCTTCCTACCTCCGCACCGAGGATGGGCGTGTCTATGTGCTGGGCGGGACGGTGGTGCAGGACCTGGCCGCCGCCGCGAGCCGACTGGTCGACCGACGGGTACATGCCTTCCGCCCGGAGGAGGCGGACCGCGTGGTGGTGCGCCTCGGCAGCCAGTCCCGGACGCTCGTCCAGAAGCGGGTCGGGGGCAGCGCCAAGGTCTTCAACGACGTCCGGGCTGACACGCCAGACGCATACGCGCAGGCCTGGCTGGACCGGCTGAACAAGGTCGTCCCGACGGACGTCCTCGGACGGGGGGAGGTCCCCCCCGAGGGAGAGCCACACCTCGAGCTCCGGGTGGACTTCCTTCGGGGCAGCCAGGGCCTCGGCTTCATCGAATTGGCGCGCGCCCAGAATGGCTGGTTCGCCCGGAGCGAGCACTCGGTCGGCTGGATGCGGGTGGTGGGACGCGCCGAGGGTCTCGTCCACGACGCCGAGCACGTGGTGCCCACGCCGTAGGCTATGGCCTTCGCCGTCGTCGAGACGCCGCTGGGCCCGTGCGCGGTGGAGTGGAGCGACGCGGGTGTGCAGCGTCTTGCCTTCGGGCGCGACGCGGAGGCGCGGCGAAAGCGACTGGCTGAACGGGGCGCCGTCGAGGCGGAGCGGCTGCCACGCTTCGTCCGGGAGGCCGTCGGGCGTCTGCGTCAGCACCTGTCCGGCCGCCCGCAGGACTTCGGGGCTGTCCCGCTCGACTTGTCGCCCTCCCTGCGCGCCGTGGCGGAGGTCCTGCAAGGGACGCCGGCGGGCGCCACCGCGGAGGCCAGCGCCGTCGCGGCTCGCCTCGCGCTGCCCGGGGCCCAGCTGCGTCGGTTGCTGGCGCGCAACCCTCTGCCGGTGCTGCTCCCCAGTCACCGGGTCCTCGGCCCGGAGGGCCGGTTGGGGGCGTGGGGCGGGGGCGAGCTACTCCACGAGCGGCTGCTGGGGCTCGAGTCCATGGCGCACCCGCCACTTCATGCCCGGGACGGCCAGCCTTTGGCACCACGGGTGGAGGAGGCGCTCGAGCACCTGCGGCGCAGCGACCCCGCCCTCAGCGACGTCCTGCAGCAGGTGGGGCCCTACCGCCTGACGCTGCGCCGCGGGCACTCGCCCTACGAGGCGCTGGCCCGTTCCATCGTCGGCCAGCAGATTTCCGGCCGGGCCGCGCAGGCCATCCTGGCGCGACTGGCGTCCGTCTTCGGCACACCCGGCGTGCCGCCGCCCGACGCCATTCGCCAGGCCTCCGACCAAAACTTGCGGGCCGCTGGCCTGTCCGCCGGCAAGGCCCGCGCCTTTCGCGACCTGGCCGCCCACGCACTTTCCGGAGAAGTGCCCGGCTGGGCCGTGCTCCGCCGCTGGCCCGATGAGCGCATCCTCGCCACCCTGACGAGGATTCACGGCATTGGCCGGTGGACGGTGGAGATGGTGCTGCTGTTTCGCCTGGGCAGACCCGACGTGCTTCCCCTGGGAGACCTCGGCATCCGGAAAGGGTACGCCCGCGCCGTCGGGCGGGGCCGGTTACCCTCGCTGCGAGAGCTGCAGCGGCGGGGATGGCGCTGGCGCCCCTTTCGCAGCGTCGCCAGCTGGTACCTGTGGCGCGCCCTCGAGCTGCCCTGAAGGCCCTGGCCCGCTTTGCACTTCTTCACGCCCTGGGGTGCCTGCCCTTCACAGTGCCCGCTTAGCTCCTGTTCACGAAGGACGGCGCTGTGACCGGATGGACCGGTCAGCCGCCCTCGCAAGGAGCGGTACAGATGTTTGGTTTCCTGTTTGGAGCAATGTGTCTTGCCGGGATGGTCTTTGTCCTCCGGCGCCCGTACGCCTTCGCCCATTACCGGGGCTGGCACGGCTGGCAGGGCGGGCCGGGACGGCGTGGCTGGCAGGATGAGGAGTCCTGGGGTGGCCGTGGTGGCGGACCGGGCTTCGGCGAGCCGGGCCGGGCGCGAAGGATGCTGCGCTTCGTGTACGAAAGGTTGGGGACGTCCCCCGCCCAGGAGACCGTGCTCGCCGACGCGGCGGAGGCCGTGGCCGGCTCGTTCTCCAGTCTGCGGGCGGAATGGCTGCAGTCCCGGGGGGATGTGGCGCGGGCGCTGCGCGCTGACGTCTTCGACGTCGATGCACTGCGAGACCTCTTCGGGCGCCACGATGAGCGCATCAAGGTGCTGCGCCAGGTGCTGGTGACGCAGGGCACCCGGGTGCACGAGGTGCTCGACGCTCGCCAGCGTACGGCCCTCGCCGACTTCCTCGAGCGCACTCCCGGCCGCGGCCGGTGGAATGTCTAGGAGGGATGCCATGCGACGACTTCCACTGGCGTTTCTCCTCGGTGTTGGTGCCCTGGTTGGCTTCGCCTCCGGCGTCCATGAGTTACGCTGGCACCACTGGGCCCGACGCGCCGCCTTCGAGAGGCACGTTGCCGAAATCTGCGTCGACGCGGCACGCACCGGCCAGGTGCCCCCGGCGCCGGGGCCTGGCGCCTGGCACGGCCCGGGCGCTGCGCCGGGCTGGTAGGCTGGCCAGGGCCATGTCCGTCCGGGTGCTGCTCATCGATGATGACCGCCGGCTGCAGGAACTTCTCAAGACTTTCCTGGAGCAGAACGGCGTCTCGGTGGTCGGCGCTCCGGACGGGACAACCGGCCTTCAGCTTCTCGGCACCGGGACCTTCGACGCCGTCCTTTTGGACGTGATGATGCCCGGCATGGACGGCCTGGAAGTCGTCCGCCGCATCCGCAGCAAGAGCGGCGTCCCGGTGCTGATGCTGACGGCCCGGGGTGACGAGACCGACCGGGTGGTGGGGCTCGAAATCGGCGCCGACGACTACGTCCCCAAGCCCTTCAGTCCGCGTGAACTGCTGGCCAGGCTGCGGGCGGTGCTCCGGCGCAGCAAGCCCGAAGCCATCGCCGAGCGCCTGGCGGTGGGGGACGTCAGCGCGGACGTCGGCACGCGGGAAGTGCAGGTGGCTGGCCAGCCGGTGGAGCTGACCGGGATTGAATTCGACATCCTCATCGCGCTCATGCGGCGACCGGGGCGGGTGGTGCCCCGGGACGCCCTTTTGGCCGAGGCTGGCCGCTCCGACGTGGTGGTGGGCGAGCGCACGGTGGACGTCCACATCTCGCACCTGCGGGCGAAGCTGGGCGATGACCCGCGGGCTCCCCGTCGCATCAAGACGGTGCGCGGCGTGGGCTACGTCCTTACGCGGGAGGCCTAAGCCCCCGTGCGCTGGCGCCACCACCACCCCTGGGGAGGCGACCCCCACCGGTACCGGCGGCGGGGGCGGATGCACCTGCAGCGGCGGCTGTTTCTGTGGTTCGGGGCCTCCATCTTCACCACCGGCGTGGTGGTGGCGCTCGCCCTGTCCGGCCTCGGCCGCGTCGAGGGGATGGGACGGAGCCGCCTGCAGGGCGCCGTGGAGTTGCTGTCGTGGCAAGCCGCCCAGGTGTGGAGCAGTCCGCAGGGACGGGCGGCCTGGGCGGCCCACCTCGCCGAGGGACTGGGCTGGGCGGTGCAGCTGGAGGACACCACGCACCACGTCTTGGCCGGCTACGGACCGCGGCTCGTCCGCACCGACCTCCTGGCGCCGGTGGAGGCGGAGGGAGCACTGGTGGGTTACGTGCGGGTGGAGACTGGGCCCTCCCGGGACTGGTGGAAGCTGTTTCTCGTCCTTTTCCTCCTCTTCGGAATGCTGTGGGCCGCCGCGGGACGGGTGGCGCGGGGGATTGCCTGGCCGCTGGCCGAGTTGACGCGTGTCGCTCGGGCACTGGGGGAGGGGAAGCTGTCTACCCGTGCCGAGGTCCACGGCACGGCGGAGGTCCGCGAGCTGGCCAATGTGATGAACGAGATGGCCAGCCGCATCGAGCGGCAGCTGCGCGACCAGCGTGAGCTCCTCGCGGGCGTTTCTCACGAGCTAAGGACGCCCCTGGCGCGGGTGCGGCTTCTGCTCGAACTCGGCCGCAGCGGGGCCGAGACGGGACGGACGCTGGACGAGGTGGAAGGCGAGGTGGTGGAGATGGACCGGCTGGTGGGCGAGCTGCTGGCCAGCGCGCGGATGGATTTCGCGGCGCTCAGCCGCGTCACCCTGGACGCCCGGGACGTGGCGGCACGGGCGGTGGAGCGCGCGGGGCTGCCCTCCACCCTCCTTCAAGTGGACGCCGTCCGTCGGACGTTCCAGGGTGACCCGACGCTGCTCGGCCGTGCGCTGGCCAACCTGCTGGAGAATGCGAGGCGCCATGGCGAGGGAGTCACTGCCCTGCACGTCAGCGAGGAGGGCAGCGCGCTCGTCTTCTCCGTGGAAGACTCGGGCCCGGGCTTTGCTCCGGGCGAATCCGCCGAAGCGTTTCAACCCTTCCGGCGCGGCACCAGCTCCAAGCAGGGGGAACAGGCCGGACTGGGACTGGGGCTGGCGCTGGTGCGGCGCATCGCCGAGGCGCACGGGGGCCAGGCCTTTGCCGAGAACCGGCCGGGCGGCGGGGCGCGCGTGGGCTTCCACATCCCGCTCTAACCAAGGCGCCCCCGGTGGCCGGCACGCGGGACCCGGGCGTGCAGGCCGGGCGCTGGCAGGCTAGAGAGCGAAAGCGTGGCCGCCTCGGTGCACGACACAGCGCTTGCCGGTCGGGTGGAAACCTTCCTCCAAGGCGTCCGGGGCAAGGACGTCCAGGTGGTGGCCATGGCGCCCCTGGCCGGGGGGGCCTGCCAGGAGATGCACCGGGTGGAGCTCTCCACCGCCGCCGGGCCGCTGCGCCTGGTGCTGCGCAGCGACGCGCGGCTGCCGCTTCCGGCCAGCCTCGGACGGCGCGAGGAGTTTGCGGTGGTGCAGGCGGCGCGTGCCGCCGGCGTTCCAACGCCGCAGGTACACCACCTCACCCTAGGACTGGTGCGTCCGGGCGCTTGGGCCTACTTCATGGACTGGGTGGACGGGGAAGCCATCGGCCGTCGCGTCGTGAAGGCGCCTGAGCTAGCCCGTGCCCGCCAGCAACTGCCAGAACAGCTGGCCCAGGCCCTCGCCCGGGTGCACACCGTGACGCCGCAGCGTGCCCCCACCCTGCCCCTGCGCCAGCTGCCGGGGGGGCCGGTGCAGGGGGGCCTGGCCTTCGTCCGGGAAATGCTGGACGGACTGCGCGAGCCGCACCCCGCGCTGGAGTACGCCTTTCGCTGGCTGGTCGCTCACATTCCACGGGAGGCGCCCAGCTGCCTTTTGCACGGAGACTTCCGCACTGGGAATTTCCTGGTCACCCCGGGCGGGCTGGCCGCGGTGCTGGACTGGGAATTCGCGCGCTGGGGAACGCCGGCCGAGGACGTTGGGTGGCTGTGTGTCCGCGACTGGCGCTTCGGCCAGAACGCGCTTCCCGCCGGCGGCTTGACGTCGCGCGAGGCCTTTCTGGAGGCCTACGCGCGCGCCAGCGGCCACCCTGTCGCGCTACAGACGGTGCACTGGTGGGAGGTGATGGGCAACGTCCGCTGGGCGGCGGGCAGCGTGCACCAGGGCGAACGCTACCTGTCCGGCGAGGAGTCGGACCTGGAATACGTGGCCATCGCCCGGCGCGCGCCGGAAATGGAATGGGAGGCCCTTCGCCTCCTGGAACAGGCAGGCTAGCGCCCATGCAGGAGCGTCCCGCACCCCGCGCAGTCCTGGAGGCGCTGGCGCGCTTTCTTCTGGAGGAGCTTCAGCCGACGGTGACTGACAAGCGCCTCGCCTTTCGCGTCCTCATCGCGGCCCACCTGGCTTCCACCCTGGCGGCCGAGCTGGAGGTGCGCCAGGCGCATGCCGAGGCGGAGCTGCTGCGCCTCCGCGCCCTCCTCCCGGACGTCGCCGTGTCCCCGGCGGACACCGAAGCGGCGCTCCGGACCCTCAACGCGGCACTAACGGAACGCCTGCGGCGCGGGGAGGGTTTGCCCGCTGACGCCACCCTGCGGGCCCATCTCCGCACCACACTTGCCGACACCCTGAGCGCACTCAGCCCGCGCTTCGACACCTCCCCGGCCATCGAGGACTAACCATGGACTTCTCCCTTTCTCCTGACCTCGCCGCGCTCCGTCTCGAAATCCGTTCCTTCATGGACGAGCGCGTCCTCCCCAAGGAGGACGACGTCATCCGGGAGGACACCGCCGGCCAGGACGGCACATTGAAACAGTTGCAACAGGTGGCCAGGAAGGCGGGCCTCTTCGTCCCTCACCTGCCGGCGGAGTACGGAGGCCGAGGCCTGGGCATCCTCGGCATGTGCACGCTATTTCGCGAGATGGGCCGCTCCCCCGTCGGGGCGCGCGTCTTCAACTGCGACGCCCCGGACCAGGGCAACATGGACCTGCTGCTGCAGAAGGCCAGCCCCGCCTTGCGCCAGCGCTGGCTGGGCCCGCTTGCCAAGGGGGAGATGACGTCTGCCTTCTGCATGACCGAGCCCGCGCCCGGGGCCGGCGCGGACCCCTCCAACCTCCGCACCCGGGCGGTGAAGGAAGGCAGCGCTTGGCGCATCGACGGTCACAAGTGGTACTCGACCGGCGGGGGCCGGGCCTCCTTCCTCATCGTCATGGCGCGGACGTCGGAGGACGTCCGGACCGGGGCGTCCCTCTTCATCGTCGAGCGCAACGCGCCCGGCGTCACCCACGTCCGCGACATCAAGACGCTGGGCCCCGACTTGCTGGCCCACCGGGAGGCCGAGTTTCGTTTCGAGGGCGTGCGCGTCCCGGAGGAGGCCATGCTCGGCGGGGTGGGGGAAGGCTTTCTTCTGGCCCAGGCCCGCCTCATCCCCGCGCGCCTCACCCACTGCATGCGCTGGCTCGGGCTCGCCGACCGGACGCTCGAGCTGTGCAAGGCCTACCTCACCAGCCGCCTCAGCTTCGGCAAGCTGCTGGCCCAGCACCAGGCGATGCAGGCGATGGTCTTCGAGGGTGCCACCGCCGTCCACGCGGGAAACCTCATGACGTGGCACTGTGCCTGGCTTCTCGCCCAGGGGCGCACCAAGGAAGCCCGCCCCTACGCCTCCATTGCCAAGACCCACGTGGCGCGTACCTTGTGCAAGGTGCTGGACGACGCCATCCAGATGCATGGCGGCCTCGGCTACAGCGAGGACATGCCCTTCGCTCTCTGGTACCGCAGTGCGCGCGCCGCACGCATTGCCGACGGGCCGGACGAGGTGCACCTGGGCGTGGTGGCCCGGGACTACCTCACCGGAAAGCTGCCGCTGCTGGTGTGACACTGCCTGGCCCAGGGCGGCGTCAGCCTCGGCCCGAGCCCCCGCTGCCAGGCTCCTCCTCGACGAGGTCGGCATCCACCAGCGGCATCTCGGAGGTGGAGCCGGTGCGCGGTGGTTCCTTGGCGGTTAGCAGCTCGAACGGCTCGCCGTCCGCCGGCGCGGCCTCGGCCGGGGTAAGCGCCCCGACGGCGGAGGCGGCGCTGGGCGCCGGCGTGGCGGTCGGCACCACCACCGGCGCCGGGACGGCCTGGGCGTGGCGGACGAGCTCCGCGGCGAAGGCGGTGGTGGACACCTGGAACCCCGCGCGCACCAGCACCACCAGCTGTGCCATCAGAAGCGCGAGCCAGGCCAATGCCGTGTTGCCTTCGGGCAGGGCCGCGTGCACCCGCATCATCAGCAGCACCGCACACCCCTCGGCGACGCCGAGAACGGCGTACGCCGCCCAAGCGCCGGGCGAGCGCAACACCAAAAGGAAGGCGCGCCACACGGCCTTGCGCGTCTGTCGCATTTCCTCCACCAGGGCGAATACCCGGGCCGTGTCCAGCGTCAGCCGCCAGAGGGCCCACAGCACGACGACCAGGATGAGGTGCGCCACCCCCCAGCGGGTGACGGGGCGCTCGGTAACCCAGTCAAAGCGCTGGACAGTGAAGAGGGAATCCCGGTGCACGGCGTGCAGGAGGGCGGCCAGGCCCGCGACCACGCCCCCGCACACCGCGAGCAGCAGCAGGCTCCAGAGCAGGGTGCGCACCACGCGGGCAAACATGCGCGCGGATTCGGCGATGAATTCCGAGAGACGGAACTTGTCCACCGTCCATGCCCGCCACACCACGCCCCCGGTGAGGAAAAGGGTGAGAGGCAAGGCGATGAGGAAGGCGACGGGAAACGCCGCGTAAGGATTGCCTTGTGGGAAGGCTTGCCCCATGCCCAGCAGCAACTCCCTGGAAAGCAGCGGCCTGCCCTCCGCCAGCGGCGCGTGCCCGTAGTACTTGAAGAGGCTGCCCAGGTCTGGAAACACGGCGATGGCGGAGCACAGCAGTGACATGCACAGAAGGACGAGCAGCGTCTGCCACTCGGAGAAGCCCTTGTGCAGCGCGGCGGGGATGGCGCGGAGTGTCCGCACGGGAAAGGAGCCTTTCCTCTAGAGAAACGCGGCAAACAAGGTGGTGGCGAGCTGCCCGACGTACAACAGGAAGCCGGCCAGCGCGGTGGGCGGGTAGCTGGTGATGCGCCTCGAGCGGGCGTCGTTCACCCGTGCCGCATCGAGCAGGTTGACGCCGCCCGGGTCGATGCGCGCTTCCCGGACGCGCCCGTTCTTGCCGGTGCGCAGGTAAGTGTACTTGGCCCAGGTGTTCTTTCCGTCCCACGTCTCGTCGACGACGGAGCCGTCCTCGAAGGTCACCCGGACGGTGGCGGGAATGGCCACCGGGGAGCGCTGCTCCACCGTCACCGTACAGCGCACCGGCGCCGTGTCCTTGGACGCGGGCTCCTTCCAGGCGTGGGTGACAGGGTTCCCCTTGTCGTCGTCGAAGGCTCCGGCCACCGTCTCGGCCACCGTGGCACAGGTGATGTCCGAGACGGCCAGGTCCAGGCCGGCCGTGCCGTGGAAGAACGTCTGTTCGTACCCGGAGAGGTCGCGTCCGGACACCTCCTTGGCCACGGCGAAGAAGTCCGACGTGGTGGGGTGCTTGAAGGCCCAGCGCTGGACGTAGGTGCGCATGACGTTGGCAAAGACGTCCGGCCCCAGCATCAACTCCAGCTGGCGGAGGGCCAGTTCTGTCCGGTCGTAGGAGTTCTCTCCGTAGTCGTCGCTGGTGCGGTACTTCCAGGAGTCGCGGACGATGGGCGAGTCGTAGCGCCGCCTGGCCGCTCTGCTGGCCACCTCCCAGTCGCTCATGTCATTTTGGACCAGGGGGCCCAACAGCCACCGCAAGGGCTGACCGAAGACGCTGGCGAAATTCCACCGCGACCCCTCGGCATCCATCAGCTTGGCGGTACCGTAGCTGTTGATGCCCTCGTCCATCCACGCCTCTTCAAACTCATTCGAGGCGACCAGCCCCATCCAGTAGTTGTGGCCGAATTCGTGGGCCGTGACCTGCCACAGGATGGGGTCCTTGCCAGGGAAGGGGTCGCGGCGGCTCACCGCCGTGAAGAACGTCGGGTACTCCATGCCGGCCGTCGCAATGGCGTGCTCGGTATTGGGCGGCCCCACCACCGTGACGTGCGGGTAAGGGTAGGGGTACCACCAGCGTCCGTAGTGGCTCAGCGACGCCTTGAGGGCGGCAAGGAGTTGGTCGGCGGTGGCGCGGTACTGCGGCTCGACCAACGCCGAAAGCGCCACTTCCGGCAGCCCGTCCTCGCGAAAGACGTCCTTCACTTCGATGAATTTGGGGTTGGCCGTCCAGGCGAATTCCTGGACGTCGTCCTGGTGGAAGCGGTGGGTAACGGTGCCGTCGGGATTCTCCGTCCGCCCCGTCCGGACGCCCGTCGCGCCGACGACGAAGCGGGCCGGGACGGTGAGGGAGACGTCGTACGTCCCGAAGTCGGCGTAAAACTCGCTGTTGGAATGGTACTGGTGGGCGTTCCACCGAGGCTGGGTGACGCCGCGGGTGGGCGGCACCTCCAGCACGGCCAGCTTCGGAAACCACTGCCCCATCAGGTAGTAGTCGCCGCTGTAGCCGGCCCGGGCCACGGCGCGCGGCACCCGCGACTCCCACGCCAGCTCGAAGGTGATGGTGCCCCCAGGCGGAACCGGGTGCGGCAAACTCAAGGTGAAGACGGTCTGGTCGTCTGCGTTGTCGTCGTCCGGGTGCTGCCAGCGCAAGGAGGGCAGGAGGTCCGTCCCGTCCGGGAGGACGGCGCGCGTCAGCTTCATCCACCCCCATTCGTCCGGCTTGCGCTTTGGGTAGCGGCCGCGCTCCGGTGTTTCGTCCCGGAAGCCCTGCTTGTCCTCGGCGTCGCGGTAGAAGGTGGATTTGGCGTTCTTGAAGGCGTTCCAGTACGCGTGGAACCACAGGGTGGACTGCGGCTCCGCGCTGCGGTTCACCCACGTCACCGTCTCGCGGCCCGTCAGCTTGCGCGCCTCGTGGTCGAGCCGCGCGTCGATGACGTACGACGCAATGCGGTCACTGAGGGGCTCGCCGATGGCCTTCCCTTCAGCGTCGAAGCGGGCGGGGGCAGGGGCGGCAGACAGCAGGGCAACCACAACCACAGTCGGGAGGAGGGGCATGGAGAGAGCGGGCGCGCGAGATTGCCTGCTTCCGCGGGCCCGCGCAAAGGGGGTTGCTGCTTTTCCCCTACAGTCCGGGTGGTGGCAGCTCCTTTCCGTCGGTGGAGAGGCCGGGCACGGCCAGCAGCCGGCGGACCACCTGCGACATGCGGGACTCCTCGCCGTCCATGACGTCCAGGGTGAAGCTGACTTCCTCGTGACGGCGGGCGGTGGCCACCAGCAGCAGAGGGCGGGGGACGCGCTCCAGGGGGTTCACCAGGGCCCGCAGCCCAGCGTTCCACTCGCGGGCCACTTGCTCCAGCGGCACAGCTTCCACCCGCAGCCGGAAGGCGATGCCCGGCCCTGGGCCGTCCTCGAGGAGAATGCGGCCCTCCAGGGCCAGCCCGGCCCGGCGCAGGGCCGTCCGCTGAGCTGCGGTGAGGAAGGTGTCCGGGTCCAGCGAGGTGGTGTCGCCGCCCAGCGTGTCCACCAGCCGGGCCCGGGCCGCGCGGTTGCCCGGCCCACGGGTGAAGGCGTCCCAGGCGTCCAGAAGGGCCTTGGTGCGGGCGCGCTGCGCCTGGCTTTCGCGCGCCACCCGGGCTTCCTGTTCCGGGGTGAGGAGGCCCCGCTGCTGCGCGAGGGCAATGGGCTCCGGGAGCTCCGCTTGGGTCCCGGTGCGGAGCGGGTCGACGGTGAGGAAGACGAGGAGCGCGTCGGCTTCCTCGGCCAACCGCACCCCGGGCACCGTCCGGAGAAGGAAACTGCCCGCCTCGGTGAGCCGCTCGAGACGCACGGACCCCCCGCGAAGGACGCGCTCGCGCAGGGCGGCGGGGGCGTGGCCCCAGCCAAACCACCCAGCGAAGGGCTGCTTGGCGTCGACGTGTGGAACCGTGTGTTCCAGCAGCGCCACCGTCTGGACGCCGCCCGACGAGGAGAGGGGCTGGACGAGGGTGCAGACGTCCTGCGCCACACAGACCACTTGTACCCCGGCGTCTGCGGCCGCAGCGCTGGCCGGCTGCGCGGGCAGCCACCACACCACCGGGACGAGCAGCAGCGCACGCAGGACGGGCGTCTCCCTGGCAGGTGTGGTGTGGGCCGGCAACGGCCAGCGACTGTAGCCTAGCGGCGGACGGCCACGGCGGCCGGGGGGGTGCCTGCCAGTGCCTGGGCCGCCTTGGCGGCCTTCCGCGGACGCAGCACCACCGCCACGCTGGCCAGAATGAGGGGAGTCGCCAGCAGCGCTACGGGAGGTATCCCCTCGCCGCCGAGCCCCGCCCCCAACAGCATGGCCACCACCGGGTTGACATAGGCGTAGCTGCTGGCGACGGCGGGGCGTACCCGGGCGAGCAGGTAGAGGTAGGCACTGAAGGCCACCAGCGAGCCGAAGAGGACGAGGTAGGCCAGCGCCCCCACCGCCCGGGCCGAGGGCGGACTGGCGAAGTGCTCGGCCCGGAGCAGACTCACCCCAAGCAGGACGGCGCCCCCGCCCAGCATCTGCGCGGCCGCCGCCATCGCCCCGGCGGGCATGGACAGCCGGCGGCTCCACAGCGAGCCGAAGGCCCAGGCCGCCGAGGCCAACAGCAGCGCGAACATGCCGCCCGGGTTTGCGTGCAGGTCGCTGCCCAGGTTGAGCAGGATGATGCCCATCGCCCCCAACAGCAGGGCCGCCCAGTCACCAGTCGAGGGCCACTTGCCGAAAAGTCCGGAGAAGAAAGCCATCCACAGGGGCATACCCGAGACGACGAGCGCGGCGAGGCCCGAGCCCACGGTTTGCTCGGCGTAGGCCACTCCTCCGTTGCCGACGGCCAGCAGCAGCGTGCCAACCAGCAGGGAGTTGCGCCATTGCACGGCGGTGGGAAGCGGTGCGCCACGCACCCAAGCAACCAGGAACAGCACCGAGCCGGCCACGAGAAATCGGAGCGCCCCCATCCGGAACGTCGGGAAGCCCTCCAGGGCCAAGCGCATCGCCAGGTAGGTGGAGCCCCAGACGAGGTAGAGGAGGAAGAGCGCGAGGGCGACGCCCCAGCGGGGCGCCGGGGGGTGGGGGGAGTGCATAGGCAACGGGCCTCCGCCGGCGACCTGCAGCGCCGACTTGCCCTCCACCATGCGCCGCGCTGGCTTCACCTGGCCTCCCGCTCCTTGCGCCCGAAGTCGTCTCGCCCGCCCGGCCGCCCCCGGGCTTGCGTCGGCCGCGGTCACGCACTTAGCGGCTTGGCCTTGGGCCTGCCACTGGGCCGCGGGTGTTCCGCGCACCGCGGGGGCCGGGTGTGCTCCTCGCCGCGGGGGGCGGCAGTCAACGTGGGGCATGGCGGCGGGCGTTTCCGGGCATTGCCCGCGCCCCATGGTCGGTGCTTGTCTCAGCCCCCGCGCCAATGCCCAAGACGACCTCGAGCGACGCGGAAACCGAGCGGCTCGAAGAAGACGCGCAGCGGACGAAGAACTGGAAGCGTTGGGGGCCTTACCTCTCCGAGCGCCAGTGGGGCACGGTGCGGGAGGACTACTCGGCCAACGGGACGGCGTGGGACTCCTTTCCCCACGACCACGCGCGTTCGCGCGCCTACCGCTGGGGCGAGGACGGCCTGCTCGGCATCACCGACCGCGAGTGCCGGCTCTGTTTCGCCCTCACCCTGTGGAACGAGAAGGACCCCATCCTCAAGGAGCGCTTCTTCGGGCTGACCAACGCCGAGGGCAACCACGGCGAGGATGTGAAGGAGCTGTACTGGTACCTCGATGCCACCCCGACGGCCAGCTACCTGAAGGCCCTCTACAAGTACCCCCAGGGTGCCTTTCCGTACGCGGAACTGGTCGCGGAGAACCGCCGCCGCGGACGGGCGCTCCCGGAATTCGACCCACTGGACACGGGCGCCTTCGACCACGACCGGTACACGGACGTCCTCATCGAGTATGCCAAGGCCTCTCCCGACGACGTCTTCATCCGCATCACCGCCACCAACCGGGGGCCACGGCGCGCACCGCTGCACCTGCTGCCGACGGTGTGGTTTCGCAACACCTGGGCCTGGGGCAGGACCGGCGAGGGGTACTGGGCTCCCGGCCGCATCCAGGAGAGAGACGGGGCGCTGCTCGCCCAGCACTCCTCCCTCGGGATGATGCGCCTGGAGGCGGCCCCCAGCGCCTCCAGGCACCCACCGGAATTCCTCTTCTGTGACAACGAGACCAATACCGAGCGCCTCTACCGCACCCACGGGCGAAGCCGCTGGCCGAAGGACAGCTTTCACGCCTACCTGGTGGACGGACGTCACCAGGCCGTCAAGCCCAGCCGCGTCGGGACGAAGGCCTGTGCCCACTACACCTTGCAGCTGGAGTCGGGGGAGTCGGTGCAGCTACGCCTTCGACTCAGCGACATCGACCTGGGCCTGCTGTCGGACTTCGGACAGACGTTCGACTCGGTGTTCTCCCAGCGCATCAACGAGGCGGACGCCTTCTACGCCCACCGCCTGCCGGCCACGGCCGCTCCCGAGGAGCGCGAGGTGTCGCGGCTCTCCTACGCGGGCCTCATCTGGAACAAGCAATTCTACGGGTACTCGGTGAAGGCGTGGCTGGAAGGGGACCCGGTGTTCCCGCCGCCCCCCGCCCAGCACGCGGAGGGCCGGAACCACGACTGGAAGCACCTCTACAACCGCGACGTCATCTCCATGCCGGACAAGTGGGAATACCCGTGGTTCGCCGCCTGGGACTTGAGCTTTCACATGGTGCCCTTTGCGGGGGTGGACCCCACCTTCGCCAAGGACCAGCTGCAGCTCTTCCTGCGCGAGTGGTACATGCACCCGAGCGGCCAGCTCCCCGCCTACGAGTGGGCCTTCGGCGACGTGAACCCCCCCGTGCACGCCTGGGCCTGCTGGCGGGTGTACAAGAAGACGGCGCCCCGGGGAGCGCGCGACACCCTCTTCCTGCGGCGCGTCTTCCCCAAGCTGCTTCTCAACTTCACCTGGTGGGTCAACCGCAAGGACCTGGCCGGCAAGCACCTGTTCGGCGGAGGCTTCCTGGGCCTGGACAACGTCGGCGTCTTCGACCGGAACCGGCCCCTACCGAACGGCCTGCAGCTGGCGCAGGCCGACGGCACGGCGTGGATGGCCTTCTACTGCACCACCATGCTCTCCATCTCGCTCGAGCTGGCGGTGGAAGACCCGGCCTACGAGGACATCGCCAGCAAGTTCTTCGAGCACTTTGTCACCATCGTCGATGCCATGAATTCCGGGGGCACCGGTCTGTGGGACGAGCAGGACGGCTTCTACTACGACAAGATGATTACCCCGGAGGGAGAGATGCTTCCCCTCCGGCTGCGGTCCATGGTCGGCCTCATCCCGCTGTTTGCCGCGGAGATTCTCGAGGACCGCTACCTGCAGAAGCTGCCCGGCTTCGCCAAGCGGATGCACTGGTTCCTGGAGAACAAACCGGAGCTGGCGAGCCACGTTTTTTACCGGCCCCCCAATCCCGGTCACCCGAGCGGCCGGCACCTTTTGGCGGTGGCGCCGCGCGAGCGGATGGAGCGCATTCTCCGCTACCTGGTGGACGAGGCGGAGTTTCTCTCGCCCTTTGGGATTCGCTCGCTGTCCAAGGCCTACCAGGCGCAGCCCTACCTGCTGCGTTCCCACGGGGCGGAGGCGGAGGTGCGCTATGAACCGGGGGTCTCCGAGACGGGGATGTTCGGCGGCAACTCCAACTGGCGCGGGCCGGTGTGGTTCCCCACCAACTTCCTGCTGGTCGAAGTCCTCGAGCGCTACCACCACTTCTACGGTGACGAGTTCCGCATCGAATTCCCGTCCGGCTCGGGACACCTGCACACCCTGCGCGAAGTCGCCCAATTCATCGCCCAGCGCCTGTGCGCCCTCTTCCTCCCGGACGCCAATGGACGTCGGCCGCTCAATGGGAATGAGACGCGGTACCAGCGGGACCCGCACTTCCGCAACCTGGTGACGTTTTACGAATTCTTCCACGGGGACACTGGGCAGGGCCTGGGCGCTGCCCACCAGACGGGGTGGACGGCCCTGGTGGCGGAGATGCTGCTGGACGTCGCCCACGCGCGCGCGCGCCCCTGACGGGGGCTGGCTCTGCGCCGTCAGCGGAAGCGCATCTTGGCCAGCTGCTCCACCGACAGCGCGGTGGCGTGCTCCACCTCCGCCGGCGTCACGGCAGCGCAGGCCAGCGCCCGACGGAAGGTGTTGAGAAGCACCTGCGCGGTGGCGGCGTCGTCAAACATGACGCCCAGCCGGTTGGCCTGCGCGGCGCGTTCCAGGAAGGCCCGCAAGCGCGCCCCGGCCGGCTCGAGCTCGGCCTGGAAAAAGGCGAAGAGGGCGCCGAAGCGCGCCGGCAGCTGGGCCGGGTGGAGGTCCCACCCCTGAAAGACGCCGTCCTCGAGCGCGCGCTTCACGTCCTCGGCTGTCCGTCGCCACCCGGCGTGGACGGCCCGGCGGTTCTCGGCCAGCTGGTCCCGGGTGAGGTTGTCCCCCCGGTGGGGGGCCACCGGCAGCACCGTGGTGGGTCCGTCCGAGACGGACACGGCTGTCCCGGACGTGGACAACACCAGCAGCCGTCGGGCCAGGTCCAGGGCCGGGTGCGCCAGGGTGGTGCGCGCTCCGGTGATGCCCAGCGAGGCGCTCAAGTCATACGGGCCCAGGTGCAGGGAACGGCAGCGCGGACCCGCGGCGGCCAGCAGGCGCGGCACGCCAAACATCCCGTCCTGCGCCACCAGCGCCTGCGGTTTCTCCACCATCAACTCCAGGGCCACCGCGCCGTCCGGCCAGCCCGACCGCGCCTCGACGGCGGACAAGGCGTGGACCAAGAGATTCACCTGCTCCGGCAGCGACACCTTGGGCAGCGTCACCGCGAAGCCCGAGGGACAGCCCCCCGGGGCGGCGGCCTGAAACACCCGTTCCAGGGTGCGGAGGGCGCGGCCGGTGGTACTGGCGGAGGTGAAGGACTTGATGCGGATGCCAATGAAGGGCGGGAGCGCTTTCTGGCGGTTGGCCTCGGCCAGCGCGGCGCCCACCGCGTCGGCGTGCCCGTCTTCCTCGGCGTCGGGCCGCACTCCGTAGCCGTCCTCGAAGTCCACCCGGTAGTCCTCCACCGGCTCGCGCTCGAGTTTCTCCACCACGCGGTTGCGCAGCTGGGTGGCGGCGTCGGGGGCCAGCGACAGCCCCAGCGCCCAGGCGAAGGTGGTGCCGTCGGGCGCGTAGGTGTCCAGGGCAGCGCGGGCAATTTCGCGGATGCGGCCCAGGCTGCGTGGCTGGAACAGGTGCGCTCCGCCGTACAGGACGTGCACCGGGCGGCGCCCCATCTCGACGGCCGGCCGTAGGTGCTTCAGCCGCAGCAGTCCCTGCTCGAGGGTTTCGAGCGACGGGGCAAGCGCGTCGGCCAGCGGAGGAAAGGCCATCGAAGAACCGCTTCCGAATCTCCTCATACTCCCCTTGGCGTGGCCGGTGCACCCTTCGGGGCTGCCTGGGCCCCCCTGGGAGGCGGACGACCCACCAGTGTGCCGGGGCCGCGGATGTCGCCGAGGCGTCACCGTCGGTGCGGCGCACTTTCGTTGAGTGTCGCCACCGCCTCGCCTAGCGTCCCCCTCCGCAATGGCGCATTACGACTTGGTGGTCATCGGCTCTGGGCCGGCGGGGGAGAAGGGCGCGGCGCAGGCGGGGTACTTCAAGAAGAAGGTGGCCCTGGTGGAGTGGCGCCCCGTCCTCGGCGGTGCTGGCGCCAACACTGGCACGCTGCCCAGCAAGACGCTTCGCGAGACGGCGCTCTACCTCTCGGGCTTTCGCCAGCGCGGGCTGTTCGGGGTGGAGATGAACCTCTCGCACCGGGCCGGGGTCAAGGACCTGCTGTACCGGGAGAAGGCCGTCTCCCAGGAGGAGAGCGTCCGGGTGCAGCAGAACATGCATGCGCACGGCGTCGACGTCTTCCAGGGCAAGGGGCGGCTGCTGGACCCGCACACCGTCATCGTCCGCCGCCCCGGCTACGAGGAGAAGATGACCGGCGACGTGGTGCTGGTGGCGACCGGTTCCCGTCCGCTGCACCCACCCCTGTTTCCCTTCGGGGCGAGCGGCATCTACGACTCGGACACCATCCTGCAGATGGAGGAGGTGCCCCACTCGCTGGTGGTGGTGGGTGGGGGCGTCATCGGCTGCGAGTACGCCTGCACCTTCGCCGCGCTGGGCATCCCAGTGACGCTGGTGGAGCCGCGGTCGCCGCTGCTCAACTTCCTCGACAGCGAGATGTCGCAAAGGCTTCAGGACCGGATGAGCGACCTGGGTGTCCAGTTCCGGATTCCAGACGCCGTGGAGACGGTGGACGTCGAGGAGGGGCGCATCACGCTGGGCTTGAAGAGCGGCGCGACGCTGCAATCCGCCGCGGTCCTGGTGGCGATGGGGCGGTCCTCCAACAGCCGGAACCTCGGGCTGGAGGAAGCGGGCGTCGTCATCGGAGAGCGCGACCGCATCCAGGTCAACGCCCACTTCCAGACGTCGGTGCCGCACATCTACGCCGCCGGCGACATCATCGGCTTTCCCGCGCTGGCCTCCACTGCCATGGAGCAGGCCCGGGTGGCCATGGCCCATGCCTTCTCGCTCTACCCGAAGGACGCGCTCGCCCCCACCTTGCCTTACGGGCTGTACACCATCCCCGAGCTGTCGATGGCCGGCGAGACCGAGGAGTCGCTCAAGAAGGCGGGCGTGCCCTACGTCGTCGGTCGCGCCTCCTATGCCACCAATGCCCGCGGCCAAATCATCGGAGATGGGGGTGGCTTCCTGAAGCTCATCTTCCGGCGCGAGGACCTCAAGCTGCTCGGCGTTCACGTCATGGGCGAGGGGGCCTCGGAGCTGGTGCACATCGGGCTGACCGCCATCCTGCTCGGCGGCACGGCGCAGCTCTTCATCGACAGCTGCTACAACTACCCGACGCTGTCCGAGACGTACAAGTACGCCACCTACAACGCGCTCGCCCAGCGAGACCCGGTGAGCTGAGGCCCCCGCCGACTGCCCCCCTGGGGGCCCTCTCGCCATGACCCACTTCTCCTACCTCGGCCTGGGCCTCCTCTTTGCCTCGGCGGTGGGGGCCGGGGTGATGAATGCCATCGCCGGCGGTGGCACGCTGCTGACGTTTCCCTCCCTGTTGGCGGCCGGGGTCCCCGCGGTGGTGGCCAACGCCACCAACGCCGTGGCGCTGGTGCCGGGGTCGTTCACCTCGGGCTTTACCTTCCGGCGGGACCTGGGCCAGCACGGCCCACGCTTGGTGGTGTACCTCATCGTCTCCAGTGTCCTGGGGGCCTGCGTCGGCGCGGTGCTGGTGGCAGTTGCCGGGGACGCACTGTTTCGCCGGTTGGTCCCGGGACTCATCATCGGCTCCACCCTTCTCTTCATCCTCCAGGAGCCGCTGCGCCACTGGCGCGAGCGCCGGCCCGTGCCCGACCGGGCCAAGTCCCCCCTCGGGGAGGGCAGCATGTGGGGGCTGGCGGCCGTTCACTTCCTGGTGTCCGTCTACGGCGGCTTCTTCGGGGCCGGCATGGGCATCCTCATGCTGGCCGAGCTGGGCTTCGCCGGGCTCAGCAACATCCACCAGATGAATGCGCTGAAGAACTTCGGCGCCGCCTTCATCAACCTCACCGCCGCGCTGACCTTCATCGTTGCCGGCCTCGTCTTCTGGCGGCTGGCCGCGCTGATGGCGGTGGGAGCCATCCTCGGGGGCTGGGCCGGAGCGCGCCTGGCGCAGCGCATCGGCCAGGGCCCCGTCCGCTGGGTGGTGGTGGCCATTGGCCTCAGCACCGGGGTGGCGACGCTGCTGCGCTGAAAAGGCCCGCCCCCCATACCGGCCCCCTGGAGGAAAGGTGCCACCTGCGCCCAGGGTGGGCACCACCCTACTGCCCAGCGAATGACCCAGGGGGTGGCCCCGCAAGCCCGCGAGGGGTGGGCCACCTTGGCGCGGCGGAGGGCTTGCACGCCCAACAAGGCACACCAGGGCTCCCCGGCCACTCCACGCGCGCGGGTGCGCAGGGGTTTCTAAACGGGACTTGAGTCGTATGGCCCCCGGGCTGGACCCGGTGGACCGCGCCTCAGTCCAGCAGGCGGGGGGGCGCGCCCTGGGGCGGGCCGGCGCGGGGGGCCGGTGCCCTTTTCTTTCTTGCGTCTCCGGCTAGTCCTTGGGCTTTCCAGCCGGCAACGCCGGGGGCAGGGAAGCTGGCAGCAGTGGCGGCAGCTCACCCTTGGCGCCGAGCGCGCCGTTGGCCTCGGCCTCGCGGCGAAGCTCCGCGTTGCTCAACTCCTCCTGCCATTCCTTGGGGTTACTGGGCCAGGCGAAGTGGCCCGGGACCGCACCGCCGCCGAATTGTCGGGGGCCCAGCATTTCCGGGAAGAGGGGAGTCCACTTCCCCTCCGCGTCCGGCTCCTGGGTGACGCGGGTGCGGTCCGCTTGCAAGCGAAATGGGGGTGCCGGGGGGATGGCCATGGCGAGGCCAGACTCTGCGACAGCTCGAGGGGGGATGGGAAGGGGCTAAAGTGCCCGGCCGAGCGCCGATGGACCGTGCCCAGAACCTCGACCGGCTGAGCGAAGGCTTCGACGTGGCAATCATCGGCGGGGGCGCGACTGGCCTCGGCGCCGCTGTGGACAGCGCGGCGCGTGGCTACCGGACCGTTCTCTTCGAGGCGCATGACTTCGCCAAGGGGACCTCCAGCCGCTCCACCAAGCTGGTGCACGGCGGCGTCCGCTACCTGGCGCAAGGCAACATCGGGCTGGTGCGGGAGGCACTGCGGGAGCGGGGCCGGCTTCGACGCAACGCCCCCCACCTGGTGGGGGACCTGGGCTTCATCGTCCCGGCGTACGCCTGGTGGTCCGGCCCCTACTACGGCGTGGGGCTGAAGCTGTACGACTTGCTGGCCGGACGCTTCCGGCTCGGAAGCAGTCGCACGCTGGACCGCGAAGCGGTGCTGGCCGCGCTGCCCAACCTCGAGCCGGAGCAACTCAAGGGCGGCATCCTTTACGTCGACGGGCAATTCGACGACGCGCGCCTCGCCATCACCCTGGCCCTCACCGCGAGCGACCTCGGCGCCACGCTGCTGAATCAGGCCCAGGTGACGGGCCTCATCAAGCAGGATGGAAAGCTGCAGGGCCTCCGGGTGCAGGACGCCGAGTCGGGACGGGAGCATTCCGTCCGGGCCCGGGTGGTGGTCAATGCCACGGGCGTCTTCGCCGACCGGGTGCGCCACCTGGACAACCCCAGCGCGGCCCCCACCGTCTCGCCCTCCCAGGGCATCCACCTGGTGTTGCCGGAGGCCTTCCTCCCCGGCACCCATGCCCTGGTGGTGCCGAAGACGGACGACGGACGCGTCCTCTTCCTCATCCCCTGGCACGGCCGGACGGTGGTGGGCACGACGGACACGCCGGTGGCGGAAGCGGTGGAGGAGCCGAAACCGCTGGCCGAGGAGGTGGCCTTTCTCCTGGAGCACGCGGCGCGCTACCTGGTGAAGGACCCAGGCCCCAAGGACGTGCTGTCCGTCTACGCCGGGCTGCGCCCACTCGTCCGGCCCCCGGACGAAGAGGGCGAGCGGACAGCCAGCCTCTCGCGTGACCACCACGTCTTCACTTCGGCCAGCGGGCTGGTGACCATTGTCGGTGGCAAGTGGACCACCTACCGGAAGATGGCCGAGGACGTCATCACCCACGCGGCCGAGGTGGCAGGGCTGGAGGCGGTCCCCTGCCGGACCGCCGGGCTGCGGCTGCACGGCACGCCCAAGGACGTGGCGACGTCCGAGGTGGGCGTGCCCACCGGGCCCTTGGCCAGCTACGGCACCGAGGCCTCCGCCGTCCGGGCGCTGGTCGGGGCCGAGCCCCAGTTAGCGGGCCTGCTCCATCAGCGGCTGCCCTACCTGCTGGCGGAGGTGGTGTGGGGAGCCCGTCGGGAGATGGCACGGACGGTGGAGGACGTCCTGGCCCGCCGCACGCGCGCGCTGCTGCTGGATGCGCGCGCGTCGGCGGAGTGCGCTCCGCACGTGGCGCGCCTGTTGGCCCGGGAGCTCGGGCGCGACGCGGCCTGGGAGAGGAGCCAGGTGGCGGCCTACCGCGCCCTGGCGGAGGCAGCCTTGCTGTAAGCGCGCTGCCGGGAAAGGGGCGGGGCGTCAGCTGGCCGGTGCGGACAGCAGCGTCCGCCAAGCGATGAGCCAGCGCCCCTCCGTCCTGACCAGCACGTAGAGGTCATGCCCCGATTCCTCGGAGCGCTGGCCGCCGACTTCCCACGCCATCTCCCAGCGGAAGGAGGCCACCGCCATGTCGCCGAAGACGTCCACCGTGGGCTCCGACTCCTCGTAGCGGAGCACCAGCGCCGCGGAGAGGAACTCATCATACGTCGCCACGCACGCCGCCGGGCCCTCCGCCCGGCCAGCGAAGCCCGGGCGGACAAACACCACCGAGGGGTGCAGCAGCGCGGAGATGTCCTTCGTCCGTCCGGCCCGCCAGGCGGCGGTGAGCGCAGCGAGGACACCGCGAATCGGCTGGGACACAGCCTCAGTCATGCGAACTCCCCGGCGGTGGCAAGGCACAGCCCGGGTGGAGGCGGCGCCCGTACTCTCAGTGAATGCACCCCATGCCACGCCAGCCTAGCGCGACTTTCCCACGCGGCCCCGGGGTCAGCTGCCCGCCAAAAGGCGCGCCACCCACAGGCCGAGCACCCCGGCGACAAGGCAGCCGCACAGGGTTCCGGCGAGATTCAGGCCTGCGGTGAGCCACAGCTTCTGCTGCAGCAGCACCAGCGTCTCGTAGTTGAACGTCGAATAGGTGGTGAAGCCGCCGATGACGCCGGTGGTGAGAAACAGACGAACGTTGACCGGGACGTTGGTGCTGTGCAGCGCCACCCCCATCACCAGTGAGATGAGAAAAGAACCCACGAGGTTGACCACCAGCGTCCCATAGGGGAAGGCCGGGCCCAGCAGCCGGGGGGCCAGGCCGCCCACCCAGTAGCGGCCGACCGAGCCCAGCGCGCCACCGAGTGCGACCAACAAATAGCGGGTGGGCATAGGGGGCTAGTGGCCGCCAGCGGGCGGAGTTCCGGCGTAGAGGTCGATGACCTGGCTGATGGCGTTCTGGCACACGTGGCAGAAGGGCACGTCGTTGCGGAGGAACATGATGCAGTCCTCCTCGGGACGGTAGTAGCCGGTGGACTCGTACATGGCGCCCTCGAAGGCGCCGACGCGGTGGCTGTAGGCGTCGTTGTGCAACAGGGCGCTGAATTCCTGCTTGGACTGCTGGAAGAGCGCGTCCATCTCCTTCTCCGGCCGCTGCGCGGCCCGAATCTGCTTGCGGATGGCCTGCAGCTCGCGGTCGCGTGCCTCGAATTGCTGCTTCTTCCAGGGCGTCGGGACGGGGGTGCCGGGGGTCACCAGCCCTCGCCACTTCAGCTGGTCGAGCTCGCTGACGGCGGTGACATTGGGCTCCCAGGGCTCCGGCCGCCCCTGCTGCGGAAGCAGGGTGCTCTCGCTGGTGAAGTACTCATCGGCCAGGCCGGCGAAGTGGTGGCCGAACTCGTGCACGAAGAGGTAGGGCGCCCAGCGACTTTTGGCGGCGGCGGTGGCGTACAGGCCGAAGATGCCGCCCCCGCCGTACGTCTCAGCGTTGACGAGAATCTCCACGAATTCGTAGGGCGCAAACGAGGCCACGTCGCGGAAGGAATGGTTGTCGAAGGTGAGAATGTACCGCTCGCTCCCGAAGGCGTCGTAGGTGGTGCCGACGCGCGAGCGCCGGTGGATGCCGGTCGAGGGGCGTGAGATGCCCGGCACCGCCGACGGGGCACACAGGCCCCAGACGTTGAAGTCCTGGCGCCGTTCCTTGAAGGGCGAGGTGGCGAACAGCACCGCCATCATCCGGCGCGCGTCGCGCTCGAAATCCGCGCGCTGGGCGAGGGTGTACCCATCGCACAGCATGAGGAGGTCGACTTTGCTGGCGGGTGGCCCGTTGACCATCAGCTGCAGCAGTGGACCAGGGGAGGGAGGCGGCGAGGCGTCGATGTCCTTCGAATGCGGGTCGACGGCAAACGTCCAGACGCTAGCGAAGGGCTTGCCGGCGCTGCGCTTCTTCAGGGTGACGCCCACTGGGTCCGCCGGCAGCGGAAAGCGCAGGGACTCGGCGAAGGTGCGCACGTGGTCCTTGGCCGCCGCGGTGTCCTCCCACTCGCCGTAGATGCTGGAGAAGCCGCGGGAGTAGAGCAGCGCGCCGGTGGCCGTGCTACGCACCTCGAAGAAGTAGTTCCCGAGCCCGGTGTCGTCGAGTGGCCGCTGGGGGTTGCCCGGCCAGGGGGTGGGCTCAATCACCAGCCGCTCGAGAGCGAAGAGCTCGCGGGTGGCGTCGCCGGTGTGGAAGAAGTCGACCCGCAGGGTCCGGACGGTCGGGGCGTCGGCGGACGACACGACTAGGGGCAGCAGCAGCAGCAGCGAGATGGGCATGGTCAGGGCGTTCCGGTGACGGTGTGGCCAAAGCCGCGCAGGACAGCCACCGCCTGGGCGAGGTCGGCCTGCCGAAGCAGCAGCAAATCCGTGTCGAAGGTGGAGAGGACGAAGAGGCTGAGACCGGCGTCGGCGAGCAGCGAGGAGAGGGCCGCGATGAGGCCAGTGGTGGAGAAGTTGAGGGGCCCCACCACGGCCAGGCACCGGAAGCCCCGCTCCGCCCGGACCCCCTCCGGCACGGCCTGCTCGGCGCACACCACCGAGAGCTCCTCCGGCGTGCGCGTCACCGACGTCAGCGCGCCCACCGCCCAGGTGGGCACCGGCGCGTCGGTCTCGAGCCGGCACACGGCGAGCGGCCCGGCCAGCAGCTTCAGGGCGACTGCGCTGGACGCCTTCACCGGGGCCGACTGGTGACCCACAGTCCGACGACGGTGAGCAGGAAGTAGGGCACCAGGACGGCCGCGCCGGCGTAGTCCTTGGCCATCCGCTGGCCGAAGAAGAGCGCGGTGATGGCCAGCGCACACACTGCCGTCCCCCAGAAGGCAATCTGCGCCTTGCCCAGCACCAGCAGCTCGAGGAAGCCGACGCCGGTGACGACGCCCGCGGAGACCTCGAGGATGGTCAGGACGAGCAGCATCAGCGGCACCACCGCGGCCAGTGGACTCTTGGCGAAGTGCGGCTCGAGGTAGCCGAGGTTGCCCCGCCAGTCCATCACCTTGTCCATCCCGGACTGCAGGAAGAGGATGGTGAGGAAGAGCGAGACGAAGGCCTGAATCAGCCACAGGGCGAAGTGGGGCGAGTCGGGCAGGGGCATGGAGGACTCCCTTCAGCGCTCTTGGAACAGCAGCTTACGGACCAGTGGCACCGGCAGCGGTCCCTTCGACAGGAAAGCATCGTGAAACTGCTTCAGGGTTCCGCCCTTCTGGGACAGGTAGTCCTTGCGGAGCTCCAGAATCATCAGCTTTCCCGCGGTGGAGGCGGAGTACGTCGGGTCATAGGTTCCGCGCCGGGCCTCGACGTCGGCCACCCGCGGGCTCTGGAAGCATTCGCGGGTGAAGCGCTCGGCGCCCTGCTGCACCGTCATGCCGGAGGTGTGTAGGCCGATGCCCACCACGAAGCGGCAGTCCCGCAGCAGCGCCGCCTGCAGCTGGGCCAGTCGGTACTTGGGGTTGTCGTCGGCGAAGCCCTCCTCGATGACCAGCTCGTCGACGTAGTCCGCCCAGCCGCGCACGTTGGAGTTGGTGACGAGGAGCTTGCGAGCCTTGGTGGGCAAGCGGGGCCCCCACAGGAACTGGAGGAAGTGGCCCGGGTACGCCTCCCGGACGTGGAGGAGGAGGAGGCGCGCGGTGTTGAACTCCCGCAGGTACTCCTCGGTGTGCCGGCTGTCCCAACTCGGGTCCGGCGGCGTGATGAAGTAGAAGGCCTCCCGGGCGTGGCTCTCGAACGGCCCGGGCGCGTCCAGGAAGGCGTCGGCCCCGGCGCGCAGGTAGACGGGCGTTTCCTCGACGCGCGGTCGCGCGTCCGAGGGGAGGCTGACCAGGTCCTTGCGCAGGACGAACTGCCGCACCTGTTCCAGCGTCTGCTGCGCATAGGGCAGCAGCGCCCGCGCCGTCGGGTGCTCGTCGCCCAGGCTGGCCAGCACCTGCTCCGGGGTAAGCCTGGAGTCGATTTCCTTCGCCGTCTCGACGAAAAGCAGGTGGTCCTTCTGTAGCTGGGCCTCGGCTTGCGCCTGCAGCTCCTCGAGCGGGGTGGTGACGAACTCGGCGTGCTTGAGCAGCGTGACGTAGGCCCGTGGACCAATCGCCCAGGTGCCGGTGCTCTTCGGCAGCACCGTCTTGGTCAGCCAGTAGGCCAGGTCCTGGGTGGCGGCGATGGCGGTGATGTTGGCGCGCTGAAAGTCCGCCCAGAGGATGGCGTCGTTTCCGGCCGCGTCCTTGGCCCAGGCGGCGAGGATGTCGCGTAGGTAACTCTCCGTCCTGCGCGCCTCGGCGATGGCCAGCTCGGTCCACTCCCGGGGCGGGTCGGTGACGTTGCCCCGGCCGGCGGCGTACACCTCCGGCACGTGCTCCAGCCGGGCGACGACCGATTTGAGTCGCTCCCTGGCTGGTGCGAAATTGCGCGTGAGGAGCGGGTCGATGGCGGCGGCCGGGCGACGCGCATACGTCATCGGGTTTCGTGCCGTGAAGCGAAGGAGGTTCCAGTCGAGGAGCTCCGCCCGGAGGCGCCCGTCGAGGGCTTCCAGGTCAATCAAGTCCTCGCCAGCCAGCGCAGTGCGTTCCGTCCACAGCGCGGTGTCGCGGTTGAGGAGGTCCTCCAGCTGGGCCACCCGGGCCTGAATGCGCGGCTCGGTCCACGCCTCCAGCTCACCGTCGTAGTGGTGAATGCCGGCGTTGGTGGCCTTCACCGGGTCGAAGGCAAACTCCCCGGCGAAATAGTCCTCCACCAGCTTGGAGTAGGCAGTCCGGGCTTCCTCCGGGCTCATGCCCCGGGTGGTGGCACAGCCCCACAGTGCCACCGCGGGGAGGACGAGGAGGGGGAGCCGGCGCATGGGTGAGGCGGGGGAAGAGTATGGCGGCCCTGGCGACATTCAGCCGGCCGACGTCCGTCCGGCGGTGTGTCCCCCGTCGACCGGCAGCGTCACGCCGGTGACGAAGGCGGCTTCGTCCGAGGCCAGGTACAGACAGGCGTTGGCGACGTCCTCGGGGCTCGCCAGCCGGCCGAGCGGGATGTCCTTCAGAAGGCGCGCCCGTCCGGCCTCCCGGCCAAGGCCCATCACCTTGATGAAGGCGTCCACCATGGGCGTGTCCGTCCACACCGGGCACACGGCGTTGGCGCGGATGCCGAAGCGCGCTCCCTCCAGGGCCAGCGTCTTCACCAGCTGCAGCACCCCGGCCTTGGACGCGCCGTAGGCCCCGAGGCTGGGCGTGCCCTCCAGGCCCGCGACACTGGACATCACCAGCAAGCTTCCCCCGCGCCCCTGCATGGCGCGAAAGGCGCACCGCGTGGTGAGGAAGACGCCGGTGAGGTTGACGGCCAGCACCCGTTCCCAGTCGCTGCGGGCGAGCGCTGCCAGAAAGCCTGGTGCGCCGATGCCTGCATTGGCCAGGGCGATGTCCAGCTGGCCCCAGCGCTGTAGTGCCGCGTCCACCCCGGCCTGGCAGTCCTCCTCGCGCGAGACGTCGAGCGGCCGGAACAGCCCGTTGTCCCGCAGCTCGGCCGGGACGGCGGCCAGCGTCTCGGCGCCACCTTGGGTGTCGATGTCCCCCAGCACGACGCGCGCGCCCTCGTGCAAGAAGCGCAGTGCCGCAGCCCGTCCCAAGCCGGAGCTGGCACCGGTGATGAGGGCGACCTTGCCATCGAGGCGACCCATGCGCAGCACCACTCCCTTCGTCTGAGCGTGTCACCCTAGCTGATTTCGGCCCCGGTCAGATGCGGCCGAGCTCGTCCGCCGAAACGGCGAACCAGTGACCGTCGCGGAAGGCGAGGTTCACCCGAAATGTCGCCCGCCACCAGGAGAGCCGAAAGTTGCGCCGCTCGTCGGGCCGTGTCTCCACCGTCCCCTGCAGGGCGAGCTGACCGTGCGCCACCCAGTCCGTCCACTCATAGGACTGTACCTTCACCAGCAGCACGACAGGCGCCCCCGCCCGCGTGCAGTCGGCCATCGCCACGGCGAGGACGCCGTCGGCAAGCAGGGCCCCCACCACCCCTCGCTCGAAGTCGGCCGGCGACACCACCTCGACGCACACCGCGCCGCTGAGCGGCTGGTCTGCCGGCAGGTACAGCTTCAGCGCCGCCCGGACACCCTCTGCCACGGCCGCCTGCGCGTCGGCCTCCGTCCCGGCGCCGGCATGGGCGCACCCCGAAGCGATGGCGAGGGCGCAGAGCACGGACACCTGGCGAGAGGCGCTCACCTGACAGTGGACGCTGCCTGGACTGGGCCGGGCCCGTCAACGGGGCTGGGCCTGCACCGGGCCCCGCTAGACGAGGACCACCGAGCCGGTGCGTCCAGGCGTCTCCGCTCTCTGGACAGCGGCGCGGACGTCGGACAGCGGGTAAGTGGAGTCGACGGCCGGGCGGAAGTCACCCCGCTCGGCGCCCGCGAGGATGGCCGCCACCGCGGCGCGCACCTTGTCGGCAGGCACCCGCTGCAGCCAGCGCGTCAGCCAGAACCCCTGCAGGATGAGCTCGCGGAAGAGGAAGGGCCCCGGGTCGACGGGCACCGGTCGGCCGTCCAGGGCGCCGAAGAGGAGGCAGGTCCCGCCGGCCTGCAGCGCACCCAGCACCTCCGCACCGGTGTCCCCGCCGACGGAGTCGACGGCGGCACTGGCCCCCTTGCCCCCCGTCACCGCCCGCACCGCGGCCGCCAAGTCCTCTCCAGGTACCACCACCACGTGCGTCGCCCCGCTGCGGCGCAGCTCCTCGGCTTGCTCAGCGCGGCGCACCACGTTGACCAGGACCAAGCCCCGCACCCTGGCGAACTCCAGCATGGCCCGCCCCAGCTGGCTGCCGGCGGCGGTCTGGATGAGGACGTCCCCCGCCTGGAGATGAAGGACGTCATCCACCATGGCGAGGATGCTGAGGTAGTTGACCCACAGCGCTCCCGCCTGCGCGTCACTCAGCGCGGCCGGCGTGGGCACCACCAGTTGGGCCGGGACGCACACCTGCTCGCGCCAGGTGCCCCGGCCGGCGGTGGCGCCGAGGAGCAGCGCCACCCGCGTCCCTGGCGCCGGGGCTGTCACCCCCGCGCCCAACCCCTCCACCACCCCGGCGGCGTCATTCCCCGGGGTGGCTGGCAGCGGCGGTGGCCGCCCATAGCGGCCGCGCACATTCTGGAGGTCCGACGGGTGGATGGCCCGGGCCGTCAGACGTACCCGGACTTCGCCGGCAGCCGGCGCGGGGAGGTCCGCGTCCACCAGGTGCAGCACTTCCGCCGGCTCGCCGAAACGGTCGAACTGGACGACGTGCATTACAGCGTCGCGGCGCCCTGCGAGGCCCGCTCGGCGGGCAGCGCCCGCAGGCGCGCGCGCAGGGCGTGGACCAGGCTCTGCAGTTCCCAGCTGCCGACGAAGCGCGTGCCGTTGATGAAGAAGGTGGGGGTGCCGTGGATGCCGCTCTTCAGTCCGCCGTCGGCCTCGTCGGCGACGCGGGTGCGGAAGGCGCCCTCGCGCAGGTCGGCGGTGAAGCGCTCGACGTCCAGCTTCAGCGCCGTGCCCAGCGCCGCCGGGTCAGCCAGAAGCGTGTCCAAGTCCCGGGAGAAGAGCTGTTCATGCGCTTCCCAGAAGCGCCCCTGGGCGCCGGCAGCCAGTGCGGCCTCGGCGGCCTCCTGGGACAGCGGGTCCCGGTCCACCACCGGGAAGTGCCGGAAGACGTAGCGTAGCTGGTGGCCCAGCCGCCGCCGGAGGGCGGTGACGGTGCCGAAGGCATGCCGGCTGTACGGGCAGGCATAGTCCCCGTACTCCACCAGCGTGAGCTTGGCGTGGGGGTTTCCGAGGACGTAGTCGTCGGAGCTGACGGGAACCACCAGACGGTTTATCCGTGTCTTCATCGGCCCTCAGCACCCGGGCAACACTCCGGCGCCGGCGGAAGGAGTATCCGCGTCGCTGGCAGTCGCAAGTGACAGCTTGGTGACGGAAAAACGGACCTGTAGAAAAACGCAACCCCCTGAAACCTAACGGTTTGAGGCAAGCTGGCCCCGCTGTGGAAACGCATGGGACGGAAACGGTTGCGCAGCGCTTGGAGGGGCTGCGCATTCTTGTCGTCGACGACGAGCGGAACATCCGTTCGGCGCTGCGGGTGTGCCTGGAACAGGCCGGCTGCGAGGTGGCGGAGGCGGCGACGCCGGAGGCGGCCCTGGCGGCCCTGGCCCAGCGGCCTTTCGACATGGCCTTCGTCGACCTCCGCCTGGGGCTGGGCAGCGGACTCGACTTGCTGCCGCAGCTTTTGGCCGAAGACGCCGGGCTGGACGTGGTGATGGTGACGGCCTACGCCACCTTTGACACGGCGGTGGAGGCCATCCAGCGCGGGGCCCGGGACTACCTGCCGAAACCCTTCACCCCGGCGCAGATTCGCGCCGTGGTGGCGCGGCTGGCCGAGCGACGCAACCTGCAGACGCGGCTGAGCGAGTTGGAGGGCCGGCTCGCCGAGACCGCCCCGGAGGCTTCCCTCGAGACGAATTCGCCGGCGATGCAGGCGGCGCTGGGCCTGGTGCGCCGCGCGGCCTCCTCCGAGGCCGCGGTGCTGCTGCGGGGCGAGAGCGGCACCGGCAAGAGCGTCCTCGCCCGCACGCTGCATGCCCTGTCGGCACGCGCCGCCCGGCCCTTCGTCACGGTGAATTGCCCCACGCTGTCCGAGCAGCTTCTGACGAGCGAGCTGTTTGGCCATGCGCGCGGCGCCTTCACCGGGGCGGTGCGCGACCAGCCCGGCCGCGTCGAGGCGGCCGAGGGGGGCACCCTGTTTCTGGACGAGGTGGGGGAGCTGGGCCCCGCGGTGCAGGTGCAGCTGTTGCGCTTTCTGCAGGAGAAGCGCTTCGAGCGACTTGGTGAAGGAAGGACGCGGGTGGCCGACGTGCGGGTGGTGGCGGCCACCAACCGCGACCTGGAGGAGGACGTGCGTTCCGGGCGCTTCCGCGAGGACCTCCTCTACCGCCTCAACGTGGTGGAGATTCTGCTGCCATCCCTCCGCCAGCGCCCGGAGGACATCCTCCCGCTCGCCCGGCGGCTGCTGGAGGCGCTGGCGCGGGCCGCCAAGCGCCCGGGCGTCGCCTTTGCTGCCGAGACGGAGGCCGTCCTGGAAAGGTACGCCTGGCCGGGCAACGTGCGGGAGCTCCGCAACGCCGTCGAGCGCGCCCTCATCGTCTGGCCGGCGCAGAGGTTAGACCCGGAGGCCCTCCCGGAACGCATCACCGCCGCCACCAGCCGCACCCTCACACTCGGGGGGCCCTTCACGCTGGAGTCCATCGAGCGCGAGCACACGCTACGCGTGCTGTCGACCTCGCCGACGCTGGAGGAGGCTGCCCGCATCCTCGGCATCGACGCCTCCACGCTGTGGCGCCGGCGCAAGAAGTACGAGGGCGGCTGACGCGGCCAGGGGCAACTAGCCGGCGCCCGCGACCCGGGGGGACGTCGGCACGGTGAGCCAGAAGGTGCTTCCCTGTCCCGGGACGCTTTCCACGCCCACCGTGCCACCGTGGGCCTCGGCCACGTCCTTGACGATGGACAGCCCGAGTCCGGCGCTGCCCCCCTTGCCGCCCGGGATGCGGAAGAAGCGGTCGAAGAGACGCGGCAGGTATTCCGGGGCGATGCCCTCGCCGGTGTCCTGGACGCTGAAGCGAACCCCGGCCTCGTCCGGAGCGGCCCGCAGCACGACGCTGCCTCCCCGCGTGGTGTGCCGGACGGCGTTGGACAGGAGGTTTTGCAGGGCCAGGGCCAGCCGCTCCCGGTCCGCCACCAGCGGTTCAGCCAGGGTCTCCGCGTGCCCCTCCAGCTGCACCCCGCCCTGCTCGGCGGTGCTGCGCACGTCCGCCAGCGCCTGCTCGACGAGGGCGGCGACGTCCACCCTAGCCGGGCTGAGTTCCAATAGCCCGGCCCGGATGCGAGCCAGGTCGAGCAGGTCGTCGACAATGCGCTGCAGCCGCTCGCAGTCGTCCCGGGCGGCAGTCAACAGGTCGAGCTGCTGCTCCGTCACCGGGCCCACGGCACCCTCCACGCACAGGTGGATCGCCATCCGCAGGCTGGTGAGGGGCGTGCGGAACTCGTGGGCGACGGTGGCCACCAGGTCGTTCTTCAACTCATCGAAGCGGCGCAGCCGGGTCACGTCCTGCAGCACCACCGTGGCGCCGATGAGGCCGCCTTCCTCCCCCAGCACCGGGGAGGCCCGCGGCAGCAGGGCCAGCGCGCCGTCGGCCGAGGACACCAGCACCGCCTCGTCAAAGCCCCGCGGCACGTAGGGACCCTCGCCGGCCAGGACGTGGCGGCGGACGCGGTCCACCACCGCGCGGACCTCGGGCGGCATCGGCGCCAGCGGTGCTTCGGCGTCCAGCCGCACCCCCAGCAAGGACTCGGCGATGCGGTTGGCATTCACCAGGGCGCCGTCGGCGCCAAACACCAACACCGCATCCGGCAGGCTGTCGATGGCCGCCTGGGCGCTGGCTTGGGCCTGCAGCAGCTCGCCCAGGCTACTCTGCCGGTAGCTGCGCAGGCTGTCGGCCATGGCGTTGAAGTCCCGCGCCAGCTGGCCAATCTCCTCGCTGTCGTCGACGCGGACGCGGGTGTCCAGGTCGCCCTCGCCAAGTCGGCGGACAGCCTGGCCCAGCACCCCCACCGGTCGCAGGGCCCGCGTCACCAGCGAGCCGGAGGCGAGGAGCCCAGCAAGGAGCGCGCCCAGCACCGCAAAGACGGTGAGTGTCCGGGCCAGCTCGCTCTTGCGACGCAGCTCCTCGCTGCGCTGCACCATCGCGTCCTGGTTGATGGCGAGGATGCTGTCGGCACTGTCCTTCACCCGCACGAAGGCCGGGGACAGCACCTGGACGTAGCGGTCGCGGCGCTGCTCCCGGCTGGACAGCTGCACGAAGGCGTCGAAGGCCCGCTGGTACTCGGTCCAGTTCCTTCGCAGCGCATCGGCCGCCTCCTGCTCGCCCAGCTCGGTGATGTTCTGCTCCTCCACCTTGAGCTCCGACTCGAAGCGAGGCCGGTTCTCCGCCGCCTGGTTCACGCCGCGACTGTCCTCGCCGATGAGTAAGAAGAGCGCGGCGCTGTCGATGCGCTCGATGGCCTCCTTCATCCGCTGCGCGGCCAGCACGCTGCGGTAGTTGTCGTCCAGGATGCGCTCGCCGCTCTTGCCGAGGTCCGCCAGGGTCAGCACCGCCAGCGCGCCGACCAGCGCCAGGGCCAGCGCCAGCGGGCCCTGGGCGATGAGCAGCCTGGTGCGCAGCGTCATCCGCGCGCCTCCGGGAAGGCCACGACCTGCACGTCCAGGTCATTGGCCTGGCGTACCAGCCGCAGGTCCGTGGTCAACCCCAGCCATTGCGCCAGCCCCCGGCCTCCGAGCGGCCGATGAGGATGAGGGCCACCCCGTGACTGCGGGCAAAGTCGAGTAATGCCGGCACCGGGTCCTTGGCCCGCAGTCGCACCACCTCCGCCCCGGCTCGCTCGCCTTCTCGATGTTGGCGAACAGGTGCCGCTGCGCCTCGGCGTCGATGAGGTTGGGCGCCTCCGCCGGCGTCTCCACGTACACCACGAACCAGTCGGTGTTGAGGCGCCCGGCGATGCGGGACCCGCGCCGGAGCAGGGCTGCGGCATGGGGGGGAAAGGAGGAGAGGCACACCATCACCCGTCCGGCCGCGGGGTGCGGCGGCCGGGTCGGTGGCGGATGTCCCGCGGCGGCGGTGCGCTCCAGGCTCTCGGCCACTTCGCGCAGCGCCAGCTCGCGCAGGGTGACGAGATTGTCGTGCTGGAAGAAATGCTCCAGCGCCCACGGGACCTTGTCCGCCTGGTAGATCTTCCCGGCGCGCAGCCGCTCCTGGAGGTCCTCGACCGCCAGGTCGAGGTTCACCACCTGGTCGGCCTGCTGCAGGAAGGTGTCGGGGATGGTCTCGCGCACCTCGACGCCGGTGACGCGCTCGACCAGGTCGTTGAGGGACTCCAGGTGCTGCACGTTGAAAGCGCCGATGACGTTGATGCCGGCGTCGAGCAGCTCCAGCACGTCCTGGTAGCGCTTGCGGTTGCGGCACCCGGCAGGTTGGTGTGGGCCAGCTCGTCCACCACCGCCAGGGCGGCTTGCGGAACAGAATGGCGTCGAGGTCCATCTCCTCGACAGTGACGCCGCGGTAGGTGACTGACCTGCGCGGGATGACGGGAAGCCCCTCCACCAGGGAAGCCGTCTCCTCGCGCCCGTGCGTCTCGACGTAGCCCACCACCACGTCGATGCCGCGGGCGAGCAGCATGGGCCTCCTCCAGCATCCGGTACGTCTTGCCGACGCCCGCGGCGAAGCCGATGTACAGCTTGAGGCGTCCCCGCTTCCCCCGCTCCAGCAGGGTGAGGAAGTCCTCGGGCCTCTGGCGCAGCTGTCCGAGGCGGGAGGCGGAGGGAGCCATCAGATGAAAAGGCTACCCCCTAGTGGGCCGTAGGCGCAGGGGGCGTCGGAGGTGGAAGGTTCGGCCGGCCAAACTGCCGGTCGAGGGCGAGGTTGAGCAACAGGACGTTGACCCGGGGCTCACCGAGAAAGCCAAAGGTACGCTCTTCGGTGTGGGCAGCGACGACCGCCCGGACCCGTTCCTCGCTTAGCCCCCGGGCGGCCGCCACCCGGCGCACCTGCCACAGCGCCGCTTCCGGCGACAGGTGGGGGTCGAGCCCGCTGGCCGAGGCGGTCACCAACTCCGCCGGAACGGGGCGGGGGGCGGCCGGGTTCTCCGCTTCCAGCTTCTTCAGGGCCTCTGCCGCGCCGTCGCGCAGCTTTTTGCTGGTGGGGCCGAGGTTGCTGCCGCCTGACGCGGTGGCGTCGTAGCCGGCCGAGCCGGCCGCCGAGGGGCGTGGCTGAAAGTAGCTGGGCGCGGAGAAGCCTTGTGCCAGCAGCTCCGAGCCCACCACCTGGCCCCGCTCGTTGGTGAGCCAGCTTCCCTGGGCGCGGCCCGGAAACAGCAGGAGGGCCAGGCCGGTGATGGCAAGCGGGTAGAGGAGGCCCGTGACCACCAGGGTGAGCAACGTGACGCGGAGGGCGACAGCGAGAAGAGAGCGCATGGGGGTTGCCTTTAGACGAGGCCCAGCGCCTGGAGCCCCAGGTCGATGACCTTGATGCCGACGAAGGGCACGACGATGCCGCCGACGCCGTAGATGAGCAGCGAGCGGCGAAGAAGGGCCGCCGCCCCGATGGCGCGGTAGCGCACGCCCGCGCAGCGCCAGCGGGATGAGGGCCACGATGATGAGCGCGTTGAAGATGACGGCGGAGAGGATGGCTGACTGGGGCGACGCCAGGTGCATCACGTTGAGCGGCGCGATCTCCGGAAAGACCCCGATGAACATCGCCGGGAGGATGGCGAAGTACTTGGCGACGTCGTTGGCAATGGAGAAGGTGGTGAGGGTCCCGCGGGTCATGAGCAGCTGCTTGCCGACCTCGACCACCTCGAGCAGCTTGGTGGGGTTGGAGTCGAGGTCCACCATGTTGCCGGCCTCCTTCGCGGCCTGGGTCCCGGTGTTCATGGCCACGCCCACGTCGGCCTGGGCGAGCGCTGGCGCGTCGTTGGTGCCGTCGCCGGTCATCGCCACCAGCTTGCCCTTGGCCTGCTCGTCCTTGATGAGCTGCATCTTGGCCTCGGGGGTGGCCTCGGCCAGGAAGTCGTCGACGCCCGCCTCGCGGGCGATGGCGGTGGCGGTGCGCGGGTTGTCGCCGGTGATCATCACCGTGCGGATGCCCATCGCGCGGAAGCGGTCGAAGCGCTCCTTGATGCCGCCCTTGACGATGTCCTTGAGGTGCACGAGACCCAGCACCCGGGCGCCATCCGCCACGGCCAGCGGCGTGCCGCCCGAGTCGCCGATGCGGCTGGCGACGGCATCCAGTTCGGCCGGGACCGTGCCCCCCAGGCCGCGCACATAGACGCCGATGGCGTCGACCGCACCCTTGCGGATGGTGCGTCCACCAAGGTCGCAGCCGCTCATGCGGGTCTGGGCGCTGAAGGCGATGAAGTGCGTCCCGGGCTCGGCCACCTCGCGGCCGCGAAGCCGGTAGCGTTCCTTGGCCAGCACCACGATGCTGCGCCCTTCGGGCGTCTCGTCGGCCAGGCTGCTCAGCTGAGCGGCGTCCGCCAGGTCCTCCACCCGCACGCCCGCCAGCGGGAGGAATTCAGTCGCCATCCGGTTGCCGAGGGTGATGGTCCCGGTCTTGTCGAGGAGCAGCGTGTCGACGTCGCCGGCCGCTTCGACCGCGCGCCCGCTCATGGCGATGACGTTCTTGCGCAGCAGCCGGTCCATCCCGGCGATGCCGATGGCCGAGAGCAGGCCGCCGATGGTGGTGGGGATGAGACACACCAACAACGCGACGATGGTCGTCGCCGACAGCGCCACTCCACTGTACAGCCCGAGCGGCACCAGCGTCACGCAGGCGAAGAGAAAAATCAGCGTCAGCCCGACGAGGAGGATGTGCAGCGCGATCTCGTTCGGCGTCTTCTGGCGTGCGGCGCCCTCCACCAGGGCGATCATCCGGTCGAGGAACGACTCGCCCGGGTTGGCAGTAATCCGCACCACGATCCGGTCGGAGAGCACCTTGGTGCCGCCGGTCACCGCCGAGCGGTCGCCGCCACTTTCGCGGATGACCGGTGCCGACTCGCCGGTGATGGCGGATTCGTCGACGGAGGCGATGCCCTCGATGACCTCGCCGTCGCCGGGGATGAACTGGCCTGTCTCGACCACCACCAGGTCACCCTTGCGAAGCATCGAGGCGAGGACACCTTCCTCCCGTGTCCCCACCAGCTTGCGCGCCATGGTCTCCTTCCGCATTTGCGGAGCGACTCTGCCTGCGCCTTGCCGCGGCCTTCGGCCACTGCCTCGGCGAAGTTGGCGAACAGCACGGTGAACCACAGCCACAGCGTGGTCAGCCCGGTGAACCACAGAGGCGCGACGCGGTGGGCCGAAAACAAGTCCCGCACCCACAGCAGGGTGGTGAGGACCGAGCCCACCTCCACCACGAACATGACCGGGATTCTTGGCCACCAGCCGGGGCGACAGCTTGCGAAAGCTCTCCCAGACGGCCGGGCCCAAGATGGAGGGGTCGAAGAGCGACAGCGACTTGGCGTTGGGGGATGCCATCAGAACACCTTTCCTGCACCGGCGAGGAAGTGCTCGACCATCGGGCCGAGGCTGACCGCCGGAAAGAAGGTGAGCGCGCCGACGATGACCACCACCGACACCAGCAGCCCGGTGAACAGTGCGCCGTTCGTGGGGAAGGTGCCGGGGCCTGGCGGTACCACCTTCTTGCCCACCATGGAGCCGGCGATGGCGAGCGCGGGAATGATCATGAGGAACCGGCCGGCGAGCATCGTGAGGCCGAGCGTGACGTTCCAAAACGGCGTGTTGGCGTTCAGGCCCGCGAAGGCCGAGCCGTTGTTGCCGGCGCCGCTGGTGAAGGCGTAGAGCATCTCGCTCAGCCCGTGCGGTCCGGCGTTGTTCAGGCCCGCCAGGCCCAAGGGCGACACCGCCGCCCAGGCCGCGAAGCCAAGAATGATCAGCGGGAAAATGAGCACGTAGAACATGGCCAGCTTCATTTCCCGGGCCTCAATCTTCTTGCCCAGGTACTCGGGCGTGCGCCCCACCATCAGCCCGGCGATGAAGACGCTGAGAACGACGAAGACCAGCATCCCGTAGAGGCCCGCTCCGACGCCGCCGAAGATCACCTCGCCGAGCTGGATGTTCACCAGCGGCACCAGCCCGCCGAGCGGCGTGAAGCTGTCGTGCATCGAGTTGACGGCGCCGCACGAGGCGTCGGTGGTGACGGTGGCGAAGAGGGCGGAGGCGGCCACGCCGAAGCGCACCTCCTTGCCCTCCATGTTGCCGCTCGCCTGCGACACGGCAAGGCCAGAGAAGGCCGGGTTGGGATGCGCCTCGGCCCAGTACGCGGTGCCGCACCCCGGCGAGGAAGAGCACTCCCATGGCGGCGAGGATGGCCCAGCCCTGGCGCTGGTTCTTCGCCATGCGCCCGTAGGTGTAGGTCAGCCCCGCGGGGATGGCGAAGATGAGCACCATCTCGAACAGGTTGGTGAACGGAGTCGGGTTCTCGAACGGGTGCGCGCTGTTGGCGTTGAAGAAGCCGCCGCCGTTGGTGCCCAGCTCCTTGATGGCCTCCTGCGACGCCACCGGGCCGAGCGCCAGCATCTGCTTGGCGCCTTCCAGCGTGGTGACCTCGCGGTACGCGGAGAGGTTCTGGATGACGCCCTGGGTCACCAGCACCAGCGCGACGACGACACTGACCGGCAGGAGCACGTAGAGGATGCCCCGGCACAGGTCGACCCAGAAGTTGCCGAGGTGTTTCGGCGCGCCGGGTGCCAGTCGCCGCGTCAGACCGCGGGCCAGCGCCACGGCCACCGCCATGCCGGCGGCGGCCGAGGTGAAGTTGTGCCAGGCCAGACCCGCCATCTGGGTCAGGTAGCTCATCGTCGACTCGCCGCTGTAGGCCTGCCAGTTGGTGTTGGTGGTGAAGCTGGCGGCCGTGTTGAAGGCGAGGTCCGGCGCGACCGCTGAGAATCGCTGCGGGTTGAGCGGCAGCAGTTGCTGCAGCCGCTGGATGGCGTAGGTGACGAGCACGCCCAACGCGCTGAAGACCAGCAGCGCGAACGTGTACTCGACCCAGGTCTGCTCGCGGCGCGCGTCGACGCCGGACAGCCGAAAGACACCTCGTTCGAGTGGCCCGAGAAGGCGTGGCAGCGGCTGCCGTTCACCCTCGTAGACCCGGTAGAGGAACGCGCCGAAAGGCCGAGTCAGCGCCAGAATGACGCCAACGTAGACAAGAATTTGAATCCATCCGATGAGCGTCATGGCCAGTCCTAAAAGCGCTCCGGACGGAGCAGCGCGTACACGAGGTAACCAGCGAGGAGCACGGCAATGGCCCCACCCATCCAGTAGTCGAGCGTCACGAGAAACTCCTCACACCCGGTCGCACGCCCGCGCGTAAGCAAGGGCGACACCGAAAAAGAGAACAGTCGAGAAAATGAAGACCGCATCGAGCATGTTTGTCTCCCCTAGAACTGCGCCACGGCACCGAGCAGGAGCAGCACTTGGTCATTCAGCTTCTGCGGAGTCGCACCCGGCGTCACAACCGAGCCGGTGAAGACATTGGCCGTGGAGTGGTCGTAGCGGCCTTCGAGCTTGAGCAGCAGCGGCGGCCAGGGTGTGTAGGCCAGGGTTCCTGTGACTTCGGTCAGCGTCTGCTGCGTTCCGCTGATGAGCCCATAGGCGTCTCGGTAGACTTCTCCTCGCACCACCGCGGCCAGCTTGGGAAGAAAATCCCACCGCGCGTAGAGCGCCACCGCGCCCCAGTCAGCGTTGGGCAAATTGGGCTGCTTTTGGGTGCCGCCACTCATCTCCAGGGCGAACTGGATTGATTTCCACGGTGCCACCGTCAGGACGACGTCCCCAAAGAAGCGCCAATCCACATCGTCATTGGGTAGGTCAGGGCCGGCGTAGCCATTCAAGGTCAGACTCCAGCGGTCGTAGGTCCAAGCGACCTGAGCGCCGAAGGACTTGGCGTTGTTCACGTCCCCGATGCTTTGCCAGCCGTTGAGAAAGCGCAGCTGGGCCGAGAAGTGGTCATCGAAGGCGTACGCAACCCGCACGCCGGTGTCGTAGTAAGGGGAGAACTCCGCGCTGTAGCTCCGCGTGTAGGTCCAGTCCGTCCACGACGCCAGCCCCTCGAAGCCGATGAAGCTGGGCATGATGCCGCCTTCGACGATGAGGCCGGTCCCAATGGGAATCCGTGCCGAAACGCTAGCGGCCTGCAGGTACTGCCATACCGCAACGCCCCCAACGGAGCCCGCCGGTTCGGATTCGTGGACGACATAGGGCCCCGTCCCGGCGCCAATCCACAGGTGAAAACCCACCGGCTCGGGTGCCTTGGAAATGTCGATGGAGGCGAAGTTCACAGAGATCTCGTTGCCATTCTTCCCGCTCGTGCCCACGCCGTAGAACCAGTTGTCGTGGTCCACCGGGGTGTTGAAGTTCACGTCGCCGTATACGTCCACTGCTCCATGCAAAAGGATGCCACCCGGCAGAACCACGCCAGGCAGGGCCGCGTCGTCGGCGAGGACCGGCATCGCGCCCAGGAGTCCGAATCCCAAGAGAGTCCCAACCAGGAGTTTCCGCATGGCTCTCCGCGGAAAGCATCGGCCATGCCAAGCGCGGAGTGCCCGAAGAACGGCTGCCGGCGGGAAAGGCCTGCGTTTGTGCCTTGCTCCTTGCACGTCCTGCTTTGCCCTCCGTTGCGGTTTGCAATGCCATCTCTTGTGGCTGTGCTGCCCGGCAGCTCCATCCTTGAGTGGCATGCGGCATGCTGGGGAGTCGGTGAGTGACTGCACGGCCTTTTGCGCTCCGTCCTCGCGAGCTCTTACTGGTGGGAGGACTGGTGGTCTGTCTGCTCGCTGTGGCGGGAGGATGGGTCTACCAAGCGATGGCTCCGCGCCGAGCCATTCTCCGCCTTCCGCGCTCGGAGCGCGCCGAACTCTTCCGGCGAACACGCGCCGAGGCGGAGGTCCTCTGCGCCCAGAGGGCGCCCGCTCTGGAGGACGAGTGTCGCCGTCGTCTCGAATTGCTGCTCGCCTTTCCTGAATGCGACGAGGAGTGTGTGCGCTTTGCCCAAGCGCATCTCCACCAGCCGGCGCGCTGACAGAGGGTTCCGACGGACGGGGCGCTCGAAGATGACGCGCATGGCCAGAACCGTTGTTGTCCTCGGACTGGTCAAACGCGCGTTCGCACCGTCGTCTCGGTGTGGAGCGCCGGGCGAGTTAGTGCGGCTAGGTCAAGGACTGCGTGGGCTCCGGAACTGTCACAATCTTGCGCAGGACCGGGTGGACTGAGACCCTGTGACCAGTGTGCTGGTCGGCACCTTGTTTCGCCGTCGCTGCAAAAGCGAATGTGGCGCGCAAATAGGGCGGTGCCGCTAGCGATTTTCTTCAAGCCGAATGGAACTTCTGAAGCGCCGAAACCCAAGAGGCCCCCCAGGGGTTCTTCCGGGGCAATGGCCCGCGGTTTGCGAGGAATGCGGGAAAGCGCTCGAGCGGCAAATAGCGGAAGCGCTCGGGCGTCTTTAGAATCAGGTGGTTCTAGTGATGGCACACGCACGGACAGTGACGCAGGGTTCGAATGGCCGCGGGGGGTCACTTGTGCGCTTGACACTCGTGGCGTTGGTGCTGGCGCTGGCCTTCGACGCGCTCAGCACTGCGTTGGCCTGGGATTTGGTGCGAGCGCTCCAGGGCACTGTGCGTCGGGCTCCGCCGCATGCGGTCCGCCCGGCAGACGTCCGGGAGCCGGCCAAGCATCCCGAGGTCTCCCCGGCCCCGTAAAGTAGCGGCGGGCCGCTCCCCGGCCGCGACTGCTCAGCCGGCGGCGGACGGAACCAGGTGGGCGGCGAGCTCGGCCGCCTGCAGGCGGATGTCGGGAATGGCCGTCGACTCCCAGAGTTGCCCGCGCCGCAGAGAGCCCAGCGTCCAGAGCGTGCCGCCGGCGCGGCCGTGCGCGTCGAGAAGCGCGCCCCGGGCATCCGTCGACAGCCCCAGCTGAAAAGGGCCGGGCTGGGCGAGTCCGCGCCGCAGCAGGGCGTTCACCAGCACGTCCGCACTGGCCGCGTGACCGGCCGGGCCTGTGCAGTTGACGGCAAGGTCGACGAGAAGCGTCTTCTGCCGCGTCGTCCCCCGGGGGCGAAACGATGCCTCCAGCCTGGACCCAGAAGAGACGAGTCGTTGAAGGCGGCCCGCGTGGACTCGAAGCTGTCCCGACTGGACAAAGCCCTGCACCTGTCTGCCCACTTCGGGGGCGACGCGGTGCCGGTGCACTTCCCAGTGCGTCCGGACGTGACGCAGGAAGCGCCGCTGCTCCGTCTCCCCCAGGGAGCGCCACAGCGTGTGGGCCTGCTGCCGTACGCCGTCGATGACTGGTCGCCAGTCCGTACCGGGAGCAGCGGAGGCATCGCGCAGCACTCGCACCAGCGGACGAAGCTTCCCCCGGGGAAGCTCCAGGGCGAGGGGCGGGAGTGTCCGCGCCCCATGCGCAGTCGGCAGCAGCCCGTGGCGCGACAGCACGTGCCAGGGGCCGGTGTGTCCGCGCGCTGCCAGCGAGAGGACCACGTCGATGGCCGTGAGGCCGGCGCCCACCAAGAGGACACTCATCCCGGGCGCTGGCCAGGCGGCGTTCGTGCACCACGGCGACTGCCACACGCGAGCGCGCGCGTCGGCTGAGGCCTCGAGGGGCGTCGGCGGAAGGTTTCCCAACGCCAGCACCGCCCGCCGGGCGAGGATGGCCTCACCCGAGTCCAGCTGGAGCCGCACGCCGGCGGCGACCTCCTCCAGGTCCCAGACCTCGGCTGTGCGGCGCTCCAGCACCGCGCCCGCGCTGCCCTCCGTCTCGTTGAGAAGCTCGCTCAGGTAGTCGCCGTACAGGCGGCGGTGGGCGTAGCTGTCTCTTCCGGCCGCAGGCTCGCGCCGCCGAAGCCAGGCGAGGAAGTGCTCCTCCTCGTCGGCAAGAGCGCTCATCCTCGCCGCGGGGACGTTCAGCACGTGGCTCGACTCCTCGGTGCGGTAGGCGATGCCCCGGGCGAAGTCGCCCGACCGGTCGAGAACCAGCAAGCGAAAGCCACTCGGCGCTTGGCGCAGCAGCTGAATGGCGAGTAGGGCGCCGCTCGCACCGCCTCCGACGATGGCGACGTCGAAGGGTGGTGCCTGTGTCACATCGCGACCAGCCAGCCCTCGGCATCCGGCTCGCCCCGCTGGGTGAGCTCGCTCAGCGCCTGGAAGGCCCGCTCGGCCACCGCGCCCCGCCGGTCCTCCAGCCGCAGCGACCGGCTTCCCCAGGTGAGCTCGCTCACCGGGGAGATGACGGCGGCCGTCCCGGTGCCGAAGACTTCCTTCAGCTCGCCGCGGTCATAGGCCTCGGCCACCTCGGATATGGCGACCGGTCGTTCCTCCACCGGGACCTTCCAGCGTCGCAGAAGGTGCAAGACCGAGTCGCGCGTGACGCCGGGAAGGAAGGAGCCGTCCAGGGGGGGTGTGACGACGGTCTCCCCGAAGCGGAAGAAGACATTCATCGTCCCCACCTCCTCGACGTGGGTGTGGGTGGAGTCCAGCCACAGCACCTGGCTGTACCCCTGCGCCTTGGCCTGTTCTGCCGTGAGGAGGCTGGCGACGTAGTTGGCGCCAGCCTTCGCAGCGCCGATGCCGCCTGTGGCTGCGCGCACCGCCTTGGTCTCGACCCACAGCCGGAGGGCGGAGGGCTTCGGACCCCAGTAGTTGCCCACCGGTGAGGCGATGATGAAGAAGGTGTAGCGGCGGGCAGGCCGAACGCCCAGGAAGGCCTCGGTGGCCACCATCGCCGGGCGAAGGTAGAGCGCGGTCCCGGCCGCTCCGGGAATCCAGTCGCGGTCCAACTCGAGCAAGGCCCGCAGCGCCCGGTGGAAGTCCTCCTCTGGCAGGGCGGGCATGCACAGACGCTCCGCACTCGAGTTCAGCCGAGCGGCATGCAGCTGGGGCCGAAACACCAGGGCCCGGCCATTCTTTGCCCGGTAGGCCTTCATCCCCTCGAAGAGCGTCTGCCCGTAGTGGAGGGCGGCCGCAGCCGGGTCGAGGGCCAGCGGTCCGTAGGGGACGACGCGGCCATTGCTCCAGCTGCCCGCGTCGCAGTCGGCGAGGAACATGTGGTCGGTGAAGAAACGCCCGAAGCCGAGGTCGTTCGCCGGCGGCTTGGGACGCGGCTTCGTGGACCGGGTGATGGAGATGTCCAGCGACATCGGCGGCTCCTCGGGCGTCCGGCAGGTCTCCGGTAGCTGCCGGCATACCTGATTGGGCCCACGTTCGGCCACCGGGGCCGGACGGATTGTGAGAGAGCTTCCTACGGGCGGCACCCTGTCCGGCAAGGCACAGTTGCCAAGCCCCCGTCCCGACACAGGGGCCTTCAGCGGGCGGCGAGGGGTGGGGCCGCTGGCAGCAGCTCCGAACGTGGTGCGGCGACGGGCTTGGGCTTCCGGCGGAAGATGCGAGTCGCGTCGTCGCCGACGAGGTAGGTGACAATGTCCCGCAACTCGGCATCCCGCAGGCGGTCCATGCCCATGGGCGGCATCTGCTTGGCGTCATGCCCGGGAATCCACCGGACGCGCTTCACCAAGTAGTCCGCCTCATAGAGGCCGGGTGTCAGCGGCGGCCGCAGCGCGCCATCGGCGTGACAAGAAGCGCAGAAGCGCTCGGTGAGGAGGGCGCCGCGCTCGGCATTCCCGCCGGTCGGTCGGTCGATGGCCGTGTGGCGACCGAGGACGATGGGGGCATAGTCCTCGGGGGCCTGGACGTCGGGCGAGATGCGCCGCAGGTACACAGCCAGGTCAGCCACCTGTTCCGGCGAGGCTCCGCCCGGCTTCAGCATGAATTTCCGGACGCAGATGTCGATGGCCTTCTCCAGCGTCTCAGCGAAGCCCCGCCAGTAGCTGGGGCGCCGGCCACTGTCCCAGAGGGTGGAGTTGGACTTCACATGGCCGGCCGTGTCGAAGAAGCCGGTCCGCTCATCCCGCACGTTGTGGCAGGACCAGCAGGTGTTGGCGTTGAGCTCGCTGCCGACGCTCGGGTCATGGAAGAGCCGCTCCCCTCGCCCCTCGGCCGAGGTAAGGGCGAAGTCCCAAGCCGGAGCGCGCGCCGCCAGCTTGGGCCGCCGCGCCACCACCACGCTCAGCGACAAGGGTGGGCCCAGCATCGCCCGCGCCGGAGCTGTGGTTTGGGGAGGCGCAGGCGCGGCCGCCGCCACCGCCTGCGACACCGAGGCGGGGGCCTGCGCCTGGAAGGTGGCCTCGAAGCCCACCCGCGCCACCGCGCCCAGCTTGAGGAAGAGTCGGGCGGGCCGAGGGATGCCGTAGTCGGCCAGGGTGACGTCGAAGGCCCCCCGAACCAGAAGGCTTCGCTGGCCGCCCGCTTCGCTCAGCCGGACGGTGATGGGGATTCTGACCGGGTGGGTCTGGCCGTGCAGCGAGAGCGTTCCCACCGCGTCCGCCTGTGCCTCGGCCTCCGCAGCGAGTCCCGCCGTCGACACCCGTTCGAGGCCGGTGAGGATGAGCGTCGCCTCCGGATACTTGTCAGTCTGGAAAAACTGTTCCCGCAGGTCCTCGTCGCGCAGCGACAGCCCGGTGGTGAAGCCGGTGAGGTCGATGCGGATTCGTCCGGCCCCGCTGGCCCACGCCTCCTCGGTAAAGGTGAGCGTGCCGGTCAGCCCAGCCGACGCCCCGTGGATGGCGTCCAGCGGGGCCTCGACGGTGAAGCGCATGTGCGCCGAGGGTTTCACCAGCGTCCAGACGCGAGGCTGGGCTGAGGCGCGCAGGCCCAGGAGGAGGATGGACAAGGCCAGAAGCCGGAATCTCATCGCACGTCCACCAGCACCCGGGTTCCGGTCAGGCGGTCCACCAGCGTTGGGCGGCGCGCCAGCGCGGGCAGCGCCCCCAGAAGCGGGACCCCCGCCCACAGCAGGGTGATGAGCCCGAGCGCATTCACCACCGCGGCGCCGCGCGTGTAGAGCGCGAACAGGGTGAAAGCGAGGGGAAAGGAGCCGCCATACTGAAGCAGCACGCGCGCCACTGCCCGGGCTGATGAGACATCGCCGTCGTCGGCCGTGCGCACCCGGAGCCGCATCAGCCACTGTCCGGGAGATGCGCCGAGCAACAGGTGTCCCAGCAACAGGGAGAGGAGCAGCGCACACGGGGCGACCCACGGCGCCCACTCATAAGTGAAGCGGAGCAGGACGGCGAAGGGCAAGACGTCCAGGAGTGCCGCCAGTAGGCGCACCAGGAAAACCGGCCGCACCTCGGGCTGGGGGGCGACACTCCGCAGGGCACGGGCGAGGTCGCTGTGCGTCTGAAATCGCGCGCCGACGTCTACGGCGATGCAGCGGTCGACGACGCGGGCCAGCGCTCGTGGGGTGGCCTTTGCCCGGGTGCGCACCGGCGGAAGGCCGGAGCCCAGAAGCTGCAGGGCCTCGGCCGGCGTGCGCGCCTGCAGCGGGAGCTGCCCGCTCAGCAGGTGGTACATGGTGGCCCCCAGACCGTAGACGTCCGCTCGCTGGTCGAGTGCCTCGCCACGCAGTTGCTCCGGGGCCATGTAGGGCAGCGTGCCCACCACCGTCCCGACGTGGGTGACGCTCTCGGTGCCCTCCAGCGCGCCGCGGACGTGCGTGCCCGATGGCTCCTTGGTACCGCCCGGGGCGGTGGCCAACCCGAAGTCCGCCAGGTGCGCCAGGCCGAAGCGGTCGACGAGGATGTTGGCCGGCTTGATGTCGCGGTGGATGATGTTGAGTCGCGCCGCCTCGGCCATTCCGTCGGCCAGCCCGACGAAGTGGTTGGCCACCCGTTGCCAGCTGAGCGGTCGTCCCCCCTCGACCTCGTCCTGCAGCGAGCCGCCGTCCACCAGCTGCATGGCCATAAACCACACGCCCTGGTCCTCGCCGACGAAGTAAATCTGCACCACGCTGGGGTGGACGACGTTGGCCTGCGCCTGCGCCTCGCGGACGAAGCGCACCAGGAAGGAGCGGTCCCGGGCCAGGGAAGGGCGGATGGTCTTCAAGGCCACCGGTCGGTTCAACGACATGTCGAAGCCGGCGTAGACCTCGCCCATGCCGCCCGCGGCCAGCGGGCGGTCGACGCGGAAGTGCTTGAGCATCGAGCCCGGCGGTAGCCCAGGGTCCATCGGCTCGGTCAGCTTCACCGGCGTCGCCACGGTGGGGGGAACCGTGGCACTCACGGTGGCGGACCCTCGACGATGTCCGGGCGCATGGAGCCGACCGCGGCGAGAAGTTCCTGCTGCTCCGCGGCGCCGATGCCGTGCGCCTTGAGGGCGGCCAAAAGGTCCTCGGCCATGGCGTCGAACTCGGCGTTCTGGACGTGCATGCCCGCGTGTCCTGGCTTCATGGGCCGGCCTGTGTACTTGCACGGTCCGCCCGCGGCTTCGCAGATTTGCGCGGAGAGATGGCCGCGCAGACTGTCGAGGTCCGTGAAGAGGAAGCGAAGCTGGATGCGGGAGTCGCGTCCGACGTTGGCGACAAACGTGGCGACGAAGGCGTCGATGACGTCGCGTCCGCCGAGCCGTTGGTACAGCGTGGGCCCGGCCGAGGGCGCCGGGGCCGACTGGGCGGGGGCCCCGTCGGGCGCAGCCGGCGCCGCCGCGCACGCCGGCAGCAGCGAGAGGGCCAGGCAGAGGAACCGAACGTCGAGCATGCTTCTGGCAGAAGGGCGCCGGTGTCTCCGGACACCGGGGCTTTCCCCGGGGTGGGACGGTAACACAGGGGCACCGAGTCGCCCCCCGCCGGAGCACTACGGCTTTGGGCAGCGAACGGTTTCCCCGGGGCGGCCGAAGACGCCCCGGGGGAGGCGCGGCCAGGGCGTCAGCTCTTCCGGTCTTCGCCGGCAAGTGCTGGGTACACGACACCGGCCAGCGCAGCGCCGACCAGGGGCGCCACCCAGAAGAGCCACAGTTGCGCCAGGGCCCAGCCGCCCACGAACAGTGCTGGCCCGGTGCTGCGGGCGGGGTTCACCGACGTGCCGGTGACCGGGATGCTGATGAGGTGGATGAGCGTCAGGGCCAGGCCGATGGCCAGCCCGGCGAAGCCCTTGGGGGCCCGGGCGTCGGTGGCGCCGAGAATGACGACAAGGAACATGAACGTCATCACCACCTCGCACACCAATGCGGAGGGGAGGGCGTAACTAAACGGGCTGTGCTCGCCGTAGCCATTGGCGGCGAAGCGTCCAAGTTCCCAGCCGGGCTTGCCGCTGGCGATGACGTAGAGGATGGCAGCGGCCGCCACCGCTCCCGCCACCTGGGCGATGACGTAGGGGACCAGGTCCTTGCCAGGAAAGCGCTTCGCCACCAAGAGGCCCACCGAGACGGCCGGGTTGAAGTGGCCGCCGCTGATGTGGCCCAGGGCATACACGCCCGTCAGGACCGTCAGGCCAAAGGCCAGCGCGATGCCGGCGAAAGCAATTCCAAGTGGGACGGCCGCTGCCAGGACCGCGCTTCCGCAGCCGCCGAGGACAAGCCAGAACGTTCCGATGAACTCCGCCGCAGCACGCTTGCTGATGGACATGGCGAGCACCCCCACCCGAAAAATTTGGCGGACGCTGCTCGGCTTCTCCGGCGCGGTCAAGCGCTCGCCGCGCCTCCAGGGAGGCGCCCGGCTGAGAATTACATTTGCAATGCGGTTTCTTTCAGTGCCCCGGGCCATGGGGAGGGGCATTTGAGAGATTTCAGTGGCTTGGAGTTCACCGCCGACGTGGCATTGGCATTGCTTTCTTCCTCCTCTCCCCATGTTGGGCCGCCTCCAAACGTCGCTGTGCCTCTGCCTCCCGCTGCTCCTCGGCGCCACCGCCGCGGTGGCCGCCGAGCCGGCGCCACCGGTGCCCGAGCCACCGACCTTGCCCAGCGTGCTGACGCTGGCCGAGGCCACCGCGCTCTTCCGGCGGGATGGCCTCGACGTCCTCGTCGCTGAGGCCGCCGTGCAAAGCGCCGAGGGGGACTTGGGCGTGGCCGGCGCCGTCCCCAACCCGTCGCTGAGTGGAACCTTCGGGAAGTCGTGGGTCTGCACCGACGGGTGCAACTTCATCCCGCCGGCCGCCTTCAGCGTTGGCCTGGGAGACCAGAACGCCATCGAGGACTCGCTCTCGGGCAAGCGTGGCCTTCGCCTGGACGTTGCCCGCGCCGCGCTCAAGGCCGCGCACCTGGGACGGGCCGACGCCGAGCGCACCGGCGTCGCCTTGGTGAAGCAGCAATTCGTCCAGACGCTCATCGCGCAGCAGAGCCTGCTCACCGCCCAGGAGACAGCCGGCGACTCAGCCAAGCTGCGTGAGCTGATGAACGTCCGCTACCGGAGTGGCGCTGTCTCCGAAGCGGACGTGGCGCGCGTGGAGACGGATGCCCTGCAGGCGCAGCAGGTGGTGGCCACGGCCCAGCTGCAGCTGCGCACGGCCAAGCTGGGGTTGGCCTTCCTGCTCGGGGTCCGTTCCGCAGTCCCGGATTTCCGCGTGGAGGCGCCGGAGCTGATGGTACCGGTCGAGCCGCCCGGCCTGTCGGGGGCCACCGCCGAGACGCTGTTGGCCCAGGCCCTGGAGGCACGGCCCGACCTGCAGGCCACCAAGGCGCAGATGGAACGGGCCGACGCCTCGGTGCATCTCGCCTACCGGTTGGTCTTCCCGGACATTGCGTTGTCGGTCAACTACGCGCAGCAAGGCACCGGGCCGACGGCCATTACCCCGCCCACCGTCACCTTCGGGCTCAGCTTGCCGCTGCCCATCTTCTACCAGCAGCAGGGCGAGATTCGGCGCGCCGAGGCCGACGCGCGCACGCAGCTGCTCGCCCGGGCCAAAGCGCAAGCGCAGGTGGTGTCGGATGTGGAGGCCGCCTTCGCCGGCTACCGTATCGCGCTGGAGCGCTCCCAGCGCATGGTGGGCGCCAGCGGCATCCTGGCCCGGGCGCGGCGAGCGCGGGACCTGGTCGAGATTCAATACCAGAAGGGCGCCGCATCGCTTCTGGAGTTGCTCGATGCGCAGCGGACGTTCCGTGCCATCGCCCTCGAAGCTCAGTCCAACCTCGGGGACTACTGGACTTCGGTTTTCCGGCTGGAACAGGCCGTTGGAAGGACGCTGCAATGAAGGGTTCGTTCGTCCTTCTCGCCGGACTACTGCTCGGACTGGGCACGCCGGGATGTCGCCGTGCCGCGCCTGAGGCACCCGCCCTCCGGCCACCGGACAACCAGGTGTGGCTTTCACAAGAACAAGCCAGCGCGCTCCGCCTTTCCGTGATGCGGACCCAGGCAATTCCGGATGCGCTGCGCGTGGGCGGTCGGGTGGCCTTCGACGACCTGCGCATCAGCCATGTCTTCTCCCCGGTGAGCGGCCGGGTGGTGAAGCTGCTCGCCGGGCCGGGCGACCGGCTGCAGCGCGGGGCGCCGCTCGCTCTCATCTCCTCGCCAGACATCGGCTCCGCCTGGTCCGACGTGGTGAAGGCGCGCTCCAACCTCGACGCCAGCCAGCGGGAGTACCAGCGCCAGAAGGAGCTCTACGAGGCGCATGCCGCTGCGCTCCGGGACCTGGAAGGGGCCGAGGACAACTTCAAGCAGGCCAGGGCCGAACTGGAGCGAGCGGAGGCCAAGGCCCGCCTGCTCCGGGCCGGCAGCGAGCTGGGCGCGGAGGACTACGTGCTGCGGGCTCCCATCGACGGCGAGGTCATCGCGCGCCTGGCCAATCCGGGCATGGAGGTCCAGGGCCAGTACTGGCGGCGGCACGGCGGTCGAGCTCTTCACCGTCGGCGAGCTCGACCAGGTGCTCGTCATTGGAGACCTGCTCGAGCTGGAAGTTACGGCGGTCAAGGTCGGTGTCGAGGTGCAGGTGCGGGTGGTGAGCGCACCGGACAAGGTCTTTTCGGGGAAGGTCGACTGGGTGTCCTCGACGCTCGATCCGACCACCCACACCGCCAAGGTGCGCATTCGGGTCGCCAACCCGGAACGCCTGCTCAAAGCCGAGATGTACGCCACCGTCTCCATTCCCCTGGTGCTCCGCCCGCGGTGGCGCTGCCGCGGAGCGCCCTGCTGCGCCTCGGCGACCAGACGGTGGTCTTCGTGGCGCTTGGCGAATCGCCCGACGGCCGGCTGCGCTTCGAGCGGCGGCGGGTCTCCGTCCACGAGGACGAGTCGGGCGACCTTTACCCGGTGCTCCGCGGCCTCAAGGCGGGCGAGACGGTGGTGGTCGCGGCGCGATCCTCCTCTCCGGGATGTCTGAGCGCAGCCCGATGATTCAGAAACTGGTTGCCGCCTCGCTGCGGCTGTCGACCTTCGTCGTGGTGCTGGCCATCGCGCTGGTGCTGGTGGGGCTGCTGGCCTACCGCCGCTCGACATCGAGGCCTACCCGAACCCGGTGCCGCCGATGGTCGAGATCATCACCCAGCCCAACGGGCTGGAGCGCCGAGGAGGTCGAGCGCTACGTCACCATCCCGCTCGAGATCGGCCTCACCGGCATGGTCGACCTCGACCACATCCGCTCGCAGTCGCTCTTCGGCCTCTCGGACGTGAAGTGCTACTTCACCTGGACGCCGACTACCACACGGCCCAGCAGCGGGTCCTCAACCGCCTCAGCTTCGTCAGCCTGCCCCGGGAACTCACGCCCCAGCTCTCGCCCTGGAACGCCATCGGCGAGGTCTTCCGCTACCGCTGCGGGGCAAGGGCTACTCGCTCGAGCGATCTCAAGACGGCGGAGGACTGGATCCTCGAGCGGCAGTTCACGCCAGGTCCCGGGCGTCATCGACGTCGTCGGCTTCGGCGGCGAGACCAAGCAGTACCACGTCGAGGTCGACCCCTACCGGCTGAAGGGCCACGGCGTCACGCTGACGCAGCTCATCAGCGCCATCGGCAACGCCAACCAGAACGTCGGCGGCGGCACGCTCATCGTCGGCGAGCAGTCCTTCAACGTGCGCGGGATGGGCCTCATCCGCTACGCTGCGCGACATCCGCGACATCGCCGTCGCCGCGCAGAAGGGGACGCCCGGTCGCGTGCGCGACGTGGCCGACGTGCACGGTCGGCGCCGCGCCGCGGCTCGGCATCGTCGGCCAGCGACGACGAGCCCGACGTCGTCCAGGGCATCGTGCTGATGCGCTACGGCGGCGAGTCGCTCAAGCACGCTGAAGGGCATCCACGAGCGGGTCGAGCTACATTCGCGCGCTACCACCTGCTGCCGCCGGGGATGGACATCGATCCCTACTACGACCGCGCGCACCTGGTGGAGCTCACCACGCACACCGTGCTGGAGAACCTGCTCGTCGGCATGGTGCTGGTGACGCTCGTGCTCTGGCTCTTCCTCGGGCACGCGCGCGCGGCCCTCATCACCGCGATCAACATCCCGCTGGCGCTGCTGATCGCCTTCATCGGCATGGTCGCCACCGGGACGCCGGCCAACCTGATCTCGCTCGGCGCGGTCGACTTCGGCATCGTCGTCGACTCGACGGTCATCATGATGGAGAACATCTTCCGGCACCTCTCCGCGCCCACGGCAGCGGACCGATGCGAGCGCATCGCTGCCGGCGGCCGGCGAGGTCGGCCCGCCGATGTTCTTCTCGACGCTCATCATCGCCGTCGCCTTCCTCCCGCTCTTCACGCTGACCGGCGTGGCGGGCGTCATCTTCTCGCCGATGGCGCACACCTACGCCTTCGCCATCGGCGGCGCCATCGTCCTCGCGCTCACGCTGACGCCGGTGCTGGCGATGCGCGTTCTGAAAGTGGATCGGCGACCGCACCTCGGCGACGAGGAGACGCATTCCAACTGGCTGATGCGCGTCCTCGACCGCGTCTACCAGCCGCTGTTCGCCTTCGCGCATCCGCCAGAAGCGGCTGGGCCATCGCGGTGGCGGTGCGTCCCGGTGCTTCTGGCAGCGCTGCTCAGCCCGCCGCTGGGGCGCGAGTTCATGCCCAAGCTCGAGGAGGGCAACTTCTGGATCCGCGCCACGCTGCCGATGTCGATCTCGCTCGAGCAGTCGGCGAAGTACGTCGGCCGGATGCGCGCCTGATCCTGGGCTGCACCGACCGACGAGCCGTGTACGCCCGAGCGGCGCCGGCGCCCGGAGATCGCGACGGTGGTCTCGCAGCTCGGACGCCCCGACGACGGCACCGACGTGTCGGGCTTCTACAACATCGAGCTCTTCGCGCCGCTCACGCCGTCGCCAAGTGGCGACGGGGCGTGACCAAGGACAAGCTGACCGACGAGCTCGCCAGCGCCCTGCGGGCCGCCTTCCCGGGCGTCGTCTTCAACTTCTCGCAGATGATCTCCGACAACGTCGAGGAGGCGATGTCCGGGGTCAAGGGGGAGAACACGGTCAAGGTCGTCGGCCCCGACCTCCAGGTCAACGAGGCGAAGGCCCACGAGATCGTCGACGTGATGCGGGGCGTGCGCGGCGTCGAGGACCTGGGCATCTTCCGCTCGCTCGGCCAGCCCAACGTGCGCATCACCCCCGATCGCGTGGCCTGCGGCCGCTACGGCCTCAACGTCGGCGACGTCGACGCGGTCGTGCAGGCGGCCATCGGCGGCCAGGCGGTCACGCAGGTCTACGAGGGCGAGAAGCACTTCGACCTCACGGTCCGCTGGCGCCAGGCGTACCGCAAGAATCTGGCCGCCATCCGCAACATCCCGGTGGCCACCCCCGACGGCACCAGGTGCCGCTCGGCCACGTGGCGCAGGTGACGGAGGAGGAGGGGCCGTCCCTCATCTACCGCGAGGACCAGCAGCGCTACGCCCCGGTGAAGTTCTCGGTGCGCGGCCGCGACCTGGCCTCGACCATCGACGAGACCCGGGCCGCCATCGAGCAGTCGGTGCGTCTGCCCTACGACACCCACCTCGAGTGGGCCGGCGAGATCAACGAGCTGAACGAGACCAACGAACGGCTGACCGTCATCATCCCGCTCACGCTCTTGCTCATCGCGTTCCTCGTCTACACCTCGGTGAAGAGCTGGATGGACACGCTCATCGTCCTGGTCGGGATCCCGGTCGCCTGCACCGGCGGCGTGCTCGCGCTCCTCGTCACGGGCACCAACTTCTCCATCTCGGCGGCGATGGGCTTCATCTCCATCTTCGGCATCGCCATCCAGGACGCGCTGCTGGTCGTCACCTACGCCCAGCGGCTGTGGGCCGAAGGCCACAGCGTCGAGGAGGGCGCCCGCAGGCAGCTCGAGCGCCGGCTGCGCCCGGTGCTGATGACGACGTCGGTGGCGATGCTCGGACTCACGCCGGCCGCGCTGTCGCACGGCATCGGCTCCGAGACGCAGAAGCCGCTGGCCATCGTCGTCATCGGCGGCGCGCTCATCCTGGCGGTGGTGCCGCGCCTTTTGCAGCCAGCCTTGCTGGTGCTGGCCCACCGTCGGCGCGAGGCGGCCCCCGGCGCGGCCACGCCGCCGCTCGAGCCGGCGGCGTCCTAAGGCTTCAGCGCAGGTCGTCCTTCAGCAGTTCCATCATCACCCCGTCGTGCCATTGGCCGTCCGGGCCGCGCTCGTACTGTCGCATCACGCCCACCTGGCGGAACCCGGCCCGTTCATAGGCGTGGATGGCACGCAGGTTCTCCGCGGCCGGGTCAATGACCAGGCGGTGGTGGCCGCGGGACTCGAACAGGTGCCGGGCCAGACCCTTCACCGCCTCGCTGCCCAGGCCCTGGCCTTGCCAGGAGGAGGCGAGAAAGAGGTCCACCCCGGCATGGCGGTAGCTGGGGTCGGTCATCTCGTAGAACTGAATGGCGCCGATGGGCCGGCCCTCGTATTCGACGGCGAGCACGGTGATGTCGTCCCGCCCGAGCAGGGCCCGTCGGGCCTCCGCCTCGTCGAAGCCGGGCCACCAGCGAGCCACCTCAGGCTCCCGCAGGATGGCCACCAGGCTCGGGAGGTCGGCCTCCTCGGGCTCCCTTAGGACCAGGCGCTCGGTGCGGATGGGCGCAGCCATTCTGCCGCCGCATGGTAGCGCAAAGGCAGTTGCCAAGCGGTCGCGTCACACCCCCCGGCCCGAGGCGAGCGGGCCTGCCCGCTTGGGCTAGAGTCTTTCGGCCACAGAAGGAGGCGGGTATGTCCAACGGGTTCAAACTGTCCACCGTGGTGCCGGCCCAGCCCGAGACCGTCTACCGCGCGTGGCTCGACCCCCGGCGGCATGCGGCCTTCACCGGTGGCGGCTTGGCCACCTCCGAACCGCGCCCCGGAGGTGCCTTCACGGCATGGGAGGGCTACATCCAGGGGACGTACCTGGTACTCGAGCCCGGCGAGCGCATCGTCCACGCCTGGCGCACCACCGACTTTCCCGCCGGGGCCCCAGACTCGCGGGTGGAGGTGCTCTTCGAAGCGGCCCGGGGGGGAACGCGGCTGACGGTGGTACACGCACAGATTCCCTTCGGACAGGAGGGCGACTACCAGGCGGGCTGGTCAGACTTCTACTTCCGGCCGATGAAGAAGTACTTCCAGACCGCCGCCAAGTCCGTGCCGGCCAAGCGACGCCGCAAGCTGATGAAGGCCAAGCCGGCGGCGCGCCGGGGCGCCAAGCGCCCGGCCCGCAAGAAGACGCAGCGGTCTCGGTAAAAACCCCTTTTGGGCAACCACGCCGTTCTAGGACTGGGCCCCCGGGGAGCGAAGCTCAGGCGGCCGTGTCCGGCCGGGCGGTCCTCAGCGCCACGACCGCCCCCGAGACGAGCGCCAGCAGCTTGAGTGCCTCGAGCAATCCGTAGGCGGCGTGCGGGTTGGCCCCGGTGGGGACCCCGCCGGAGATGATGGTTTGGGCGCGGGCGTCGAGCACCGGAAACACCCACCCCATCTGCACGAGCAGTGCACCGGTACCGAGCGCCAGGCAACCCCACGCCCAGCGAGGCACCCGGCCGACGAATGCCGTCGCCACGGCGAGCGCGGCCAAGGCGGCTTGGACCCACTGCGAAGCGGCGAAGACGGTGCGGCCGACGTCGAAGGCAACGGTGCGGGTGAGGGTCGGGGCGCGGAATTTCACCGGGGCCTCGATGAAGGAGATGCCGATGACGATGCCCGCCCAGAGCAGACAGACGACGGCGAAGGGCAAGCGGCGAGTGGTGCTCACGCTGGGAGATGGGTGCGGCGGGCCCGCATCTCCTCGGCAATGGCTGTCCGTGCCGCGGACGACAGCCGGCGCGCCGCGGGGAAGACCTCGCGCTCCTCGATGGCGAGGTGGTCCTGCCAGCTTGCCAGCACGGCTTCCGCTGCCGCGGCCAGCGCACCGCCCAGTTGGCTGGCCAGCTGCGGCTGACCTTGCACTTGCACGCAGAGAGCCACCAGCGCCGCCACCGGTGGCCCCTGACGGTGGTGGTCCACGCGCAAGAGGGCGATGGTGGGGGCGAGCTCGGGCGCCGCTTCGAGGAGGCGGGGGAAGAGGGAACGGTCCTCGTCCTCCTCGTGCAGCGGGAGCGCCACGGCAAAGTACTTGTGCAGCTTGGCGGCCACGTCACGGACCGCTTCGGCCGGGGCGGCTGGGCCCTGGCCCAGCGCCACCGCCAGCGCCGTCACCTTCCGCAGCCGGTGGTGACAGTCCACCAGCGCCTCGGGCACTTCCGTGGTGCGCCGTGTGTCAGCAGCACCCTGAGGAGGGACGCGGGCCACAGTGCGGACAGCTTTAGCGTCCCAGGCTGCCCCGGGGCAAACCCCGGCCCAGGGCCCCGGGGCCCGATGGCGCGGAGGGCCCACAGAGGGCGCCTAGTGGTGGCCCTTGGCGTGTGGCTTTGAAGCGGCGGCAGCTGCCGCGGCCTGCGCTGCGGCGGCGTCGGCGGCCGCTTGCGCCGCCGCGGCGTCGGCTGCGGCCTTTTTTGCCGCCTCCTCCGCCTGGTGCTTGGCCTCCACCTCGGACACCGTCTTCAGCGAAAGCAGGCCCTTGTCGAAGTCCTTTGCGGTGTCGACGGTGAAGTCGTGGAAGAGGGAGATGGCCTTGCCCATGAAGCCGTTCTCGCCGCTCATGGTCCACGTCACCTTCGTCCCACCGCTGGCAGGCTCGAGCGAGAAGCCCGTGGTGGACGTCGCCTCGAAGGGGCGGATGAAGTCCAGCTTGATGTTGACTTCCTGGTTGGGCTTCGCGCCGGTGATGAGCATCTTCCCCTCACCCACCTTGTCGTTGCCGGACCAGGTGTAGGCCGCGCCCGGTCCGGATGCGGGTCCTGCGAACGTCACCTTGGCGGCCGGGTCGAGCTTCGCCCAGGGAGACCAGGCGTCCCAACGGTGGAAGTCGACGACCTGGGCGTACACCACGGCCGGTGGAGCTGCGATGGTGGTGCTGCGCGACACGGTGTAGGTGGGCGGCCGCGTGAGGATGACGATGAGCAGCACCACCAGCACGGCAGCCACTGCGATGAGGACGTTTCGAAGCATGCGTGTGTCTCCCTCCGGGCTGAGGCTTTGGCCCGGCGGGGGTTAGCACGAGGGCCGTGCCGAAGTGAAACGACTTCCTGTCCAGCCCGCGAGGGCGGTCAGCGGGCCGCGCGCGGGGCCTGCCACTCGGCGAAGGCCTCGGCGGCACTCTCGACGAAGGGGCGCCGAGGCTGCCACCCAAGCGTCTGGGCCCGCCTTGAAGCCACCCACTGGTCGAGACACATCGCCTCGGCGAAGGGCCCCATTGCCCGAATCGCTTCGGGCAGTGGGAGGCTGCGCACAGCCCCGCGCCGCCCGGCGGCCCGGCTGGCGGCTTCGGCCGTGTCACGGACGCGCGCGCTGCCGGCATCCACCGCGTGGAAGATGCCGCCGGCGTGCCGCTCGAGTACCCGGCGGTACAAGTCCGCGACGTCCTCCAGGTGCACCTGGGGCATCCGGTTGTTTCCGTCCCCGACGAAGGCCGCGGCGCCCTCGGCCAGCGCGCTCTGGAAGTAGCCGGCGACGAGGCCGCCCTGGCCCCCGTACACCCAGCCCGGGCGGACGACGGCGGTGGCCAGTGTTGCGGACGCGGCCGCCAGCACCAGCTGCTCGTGCGCCGGCCGCCAGGTGTTGAACACGGCGTGTGCGGTGGAGGCGTCCTCATAGGCCGGCTCCGCGCCGGCCGGCCCCAGGACGAGGACGCCCGACGTGTAAAGGACGCTGTAAGGCCGGCGCGCCGCGCGCGCGGCGTCCACCAGGGTGTCGACGACGGTGCGGTCGAGGGCGGCCGCCGCCTCACTGGCAGCGAAGCCGAGGTGGATGGCGGCGTCGTGGGCGCCGGCTTCGCCGGCGTAGCTGGACGGCAGCTTCATGTCGCCCAGCACCCCGCGTGCGCCGAGGGCAGCCAGCTGCGCCTGCTTCGCCCCCGAGCGGACCAGCCCCGTCACGGCGTGGCCCTCCCGCACCAGCTGCTGCACCACGGCGCTGCCGATGTAGCCCGTCCCGCCGATGACGAAGATGCGCATGGTGGCCCTTAGGTTGACTGGAACCCGACGCGGGCATGGGAGCCGTCGCAGAATGGCTTGTTGGCCGACGCGCCGCACCGGCAGAAGGCCGCCTTGCGCGTCCGGAGCACGGTGCGGCCGGTGCCCGAGACGACTTCCAGGTTGCCGGAGACGCTGAGGGGTCCGTTGGGCAGCGGCGTGACGCTGAGGGGTCCGTTCCGCTGCGCCAGCGCCGGGCTGTCCTGCGTGGCCGGTTCCCCGGTGGCGGTGAAGCCAGCGGCAACGTGCGTATTGTCGCAGAAGGGCTTGCGTCGGGAGGCGCCGCAGCGGCACAGCGTGGCGCGAAAGCGCGGTGCTTCGCCGTCGATTTGCAGCTCCGCGTGAAAGGCCAGCGGCCCGTTCTCCCGGATGCGCACCACGTTGACGAGCGGCGCCTGCTCCTGCTCCCCACCGTCGAGGCGCTGGTAGCTGATGGCCCCCGAGGGGCAGGCGTGCGCCACCGCCACCACCGCCTCGACACTGGCCGCGTCGGGGTGAATCCACTCCCCCTGGACGTTGGGGACGAAGACGTCGGGCCGGCCGAGGACGCAGGCGCGGGAGTGGATGCAGCGCTTGCCCTCGAAGCGCACCAGCACGTTGGTCCCCCCTACCTCATCGACACCTTGCGCCATGACCCGCCTCCGGAAGGGCGCACGGTAAACCAACGGGGTGGGTTGACAAAAGGAACGAACGTTCGTAAACAGGGCTTGCATGTCCAAGGGCGACGACACGCGCGAGCGGATTCTGGAGCGGGCCTTCCGCATCGCCAGCCGGGACGGCCTCGAAGGCCTCAGCATCGGCGGGCTGGCCGACGCGCTGGCCATGTCCAAAAGTGGACTGTTTGCCCACTTCGGCTCCAAGGAGGAGTTGCAGGTGGAAATCCTCCGCGCTGCCGCCCGGCGCTTCGAGGACAGCGTGGTGCGCCCGGCCTTCCGGGCCCCCCGCGGGACGCCCCGCATCCGTAGCCTGCTGGAGAACTGGGTCCGCTGGGCCAACTCGCCGGACTCCGCCGGAGGCTGTGTCTTCGTGACCGCCGCGGTGGAGCTGGATGACCGGGCCGGCCGGCCCCGGGACTTCCTGGTGGAGACGCAGCGGCAGCTGAACGAGGCCCTCGCGCGCTCAGCGCGCATGTCCATCGAAGTGGGCCACTTCCGCAAGAACCTCGACTGCCAGCAGTTTGCCTTCGAACTGTACGGCCTGCTGCTCGGCTACCACCACGCCAAGCGCCTGTTTCGAGACCCGCGCGCCGAGGCCGCACTGCGCACCGGTTTTGAACGGCTGTTGGCAGACGCTGCTGCCCCGTCCTGAGGAGGAAGTCCCATGGCCCCACCCCGCGTTGTTCCATTATCCAAGAAAAGCACGAACGGTCGGTTATTGCAGGCTGCGCTGCGTGCCGGGTTCCGCGTTCTCTCGCGGCTGGCCCCGCACGCGTCTGACCGCAGTGCCGCCGCCCTCTTTCTCACTCCCCGCAGGCGGCGCCGCCCCGCGCCGGGGACGCCCGGGCTTCCGGCGGAGCGCCTCCAGGTGGCCAGCGGCCGGCAGACGCTGGCCGCCTGGGCCTGGGGCACAGGCCCCACTGTCATCCTGGCCCACGGCTGGAATGGGCACGCCGGCCAGATGAGCAGCTTCATCCGTCCGCTCGTCGACGGGGGCTTCCGGGTGGTGGCCTTCGACCAGCCGGCCCATGGCCAGTCCAGCGGCCGGCGCACCACGGTGTTGCGGATGGCCGAGGCGCTTCAGTCCGTGGCCCGCGCCAGCGGGCCCCTGCATGGCGTGGTCGCGCACTCGCTCGGCGCCACCGCCGCGACGCTCGCCCTGTTTGACCATCTGCCGGCCTCGCGCGTCGTCCTCATCGCGCCGCCGGCCGACGCGCCACACTTCGTCCGCAGGCTGGCGGCCTTCCTGGGCCTGTCGGCCGAGCGCACCGAGGGCACGCTGGCTCAGGTGCAGCGGGACGTTGGAGTCCACCTCGAGTCGATGGACCTGCGGCGCATCGGCGGGTGGCTGCGGCAGCCGGGCCTCATCCTCCACGACATCTCGGACCGAGAGGTCCCCTTTGCCCACGGTCGCGCCATCGCCGAGGTCTGGCCTGCGGCCCGGCTCGTCCCCCTGGCGGGGCTGGGCCACACCCGCCTGCTGGCAGACGCGGGCGTCGTCCGCGACGCGGTCGCCTTCCTGAAGGAAGGCATGGCAGTGGCGGCCGTTCCGCAAGACCTCGCCACCTCCGGGTGAGGCGACGCCACCGGCGCTATGGTGCAGCCATGCGCCCGAGCGTCACCGCCCGCGCGGCCGCCGTGCTGCTGTCCCTCGCCTCCGCCCTAGAGGCAGCTCCCCCCAAGCCGTGCAAGCCGTTCGACGCCGCCCAGGTGAGGACGGTGTTGCAGCTGCCGGTCGGCGCGCCGAAGGCGACGGTGGGGGCGGCCCTGGTGAGCTGCACCGCCCAGGCCGGCGGCAGGCAGGTGTCGCTGAGCTACACCCTGGAGCCCGACCGTGCCCTCGGCTCCGAAGGGGAGTTCCAGCAGTCCCTCGCCCGGGCGCGTGCCGTCGGGCACGTCGAGGAGGCCACCTTCAAGGACACCCGCTGCGCTTCACTGCTTCCCTCCGGCGGAAGCAAGTTCGGCGCTTTCAAGGCGTGGTGCGTCCTGCATTCCAAGGCGGGCCGCGCCGTCACGCTGGAGGTGCTCGCCCCCAATGCGAAGCAGCTTCCCGCGCTGGACAAGGTGGCCCAGGTGGCGGCAGCCGCCGCCACCCGCATCCCCTGAGGAGGTGCCGCGCCGGGCGCGGGCCGTGCCTTCAAGGCGACCGGTGGATTTCGCCCATCCGGCCAGCCTGGAAGTCGACAATGGCCTGGTGGATTTCCTCGGGCGTATTCATGACGAAGGGCCCGTAGCGGGCCACCGGCTCTCGAAGTGGAACGCCGGAGAGCAAGAGCAGCCGGGCCGGGGCCGTGGCCGTCTGGGCCACGCCGAGCTCCACCGCGTCGCCGGGCCCGAGGAGCGCCAGCTGCCCGTCCGGGACGGGTGTCCCGGCCACCAGCGCTTCACCGCCGAAGACGTAGGCGGACGCCTGGTGTTCCGCGGGGAGCGGCAGCGTCACCTGGGCGCCGGCCCGAAGGGTCCAGTCCTGGAAGAAAATCGGCGTCCGCGTCTCGATGACGGCGCGTGCGCCGAGCGCCTCTCCGGCCACCACGCGCACCTCGGCCAGGCCGTCCGCCGAGCGTCCGACGGGAATGCTCGCCGCCGGTACCTCCTGGTACCGCGGCTTCATCAGCTTGTCCCGCCGCGGGAGGTTGACCCAGACCTGGAAGCCATGGACGCGGCCTCCCTGCTCGCGGATGCGCTCGAGGGAAGCTCCGAGTGCACCACCCCCGAGCCGGCAGTCATCCACTGGACGTCGCCCGGGCGCAGCGTCCCGGTGTGCCCGGCGGAATCCTCGTGCTCGACTTTCCCCCTCCAGCAGGTACGTCACCGTCTCGAAACCCCGGTGCGGGTGGTCGGGCGCCCCGACGGCCTCTCCTGGCCGGTAGTCGACCGGTCCCATCTCGTCCAGCAGGAGGAAGGGGTCGACCAAGTCCAGGCCCGCCGTGGGGTAGGGGCGGCGGACGATGAAGCCACCGCCTTCCCGTTGCCGGTGGGCGGTGACGAGGCGGCTGACAGTCCGAAGCTTGCTCATGCTAACCAAGCTAACCGCCCCGGCGTCGGGAGCCAGTTGTCGGGACGGCAACACACCGTTGCGCGAACTCCCCACCCGGGCGGGTGGCCCCCGTCCATCTCAGGGCGCCTCCTTCCCGTGAAAGCCGAGGATGGCCTTCACCAGCCACTGCTCCGGTCCGGTGAAGCCGTAGCCGACGCCGAAGTTCAGGTCGAAGTAGTCGCTGACGAAGTCGAGCGCCAGGAAGAGCCGGTTGGTGGACTCGGAGATGGGAAGCGTCTTGGTGATTGGCCCGAAAGCGCCGTAGTACTCGGCGCCTAGGGCGAGCGAGCTGAGGACGTTGAAGGCCACCTTGGCCGCGGGCTGGAACTGGGGCAGCCCCGCGTCAACCCCGGTGAAATCGATGGCGATGATGGGATTCACCGAGGCGTAGAAGAGACCCCAGCGCCCATCGACGATGGGCCGGATTTCGCCTCCCCAGACGTTGGGCTCGAAGCGACGGGGAACACTGGACACCTCGAAATTGATGGCCAGGCCAACGTGCCCGGCGAGCTTCTCGTCGAGTCGCAGCTTGCAGCGGAGCTTGACGCCTGCGTACTCGTAGCCGACGTTGGGGATGACGGCGGTCTGCAGGTACATCCCGAGTTCGACCCAGGTGCCGATTCCCAGGTGCGGCTCGAAGGTGAGGTGGAACTGGTGCTCGGTGGGTGACTGGCCGTCCGGAGACGTCAGCGTCGTCCCGGTGGCGATGTAGATGAGGTGGGTTTCGAGGCCCACCTGCCACGGCCCCGCCGTCTCGCTGTCGTAGACCTGAATCTCGAAGTTGTCCTGGGCGAGCGCGCGTGCTGGCGCGAGGCCCACGGCGAGGAGCACGAGGAGGTGAACGGACGAGCGCGACACGGTCGGGAAACCTTCGGCTGCCCAGCAGATAGCCCGTCCGCCCTGCGGGGGCCCGCACTTTTCAAAGAGACTGCACTTGCTGCGCGCGTCGCGCCGCACCGGGAACAAAAAAAACGCCCCCGGGGGGAAGCCCCCCGGAGGCGTCGAGGACGTCGCCGGGGGAAACGGGCCCCCCCGGTGTTGCCTACAGAAAGCCGACTTACTTGGAAGGCGTCCCGACGACCGCGTCCTTGGTCTCACCGGCCTTCTTGGTGGTGGTCTTGGCCGAGCTGTGGGTGCTGCTCGCCTTGTGCGTCGTGGTCTTCGTCGAGGAAGCCGCGTCGCTGCCCTTCGCGGTAGCGCCCTGCACGTCGCCCTTGGTGGCGGACTTACCCGCGGCAGTCGCCTTGTTCGCAGTGTCAGTCCCCGCGGCCTTGGTGTCGTTCGCTTTCGCGGTCGTGTCGGTCGCGGAGGCCTTCGTCTCCCCGGCCTTCTGCATGGCGTTGTCCATGCTCGAGGGAGCTTGGGCGAACGCGGCGGCGGAGGTGGCAAAAGCAACGGCGGCAAGTAGGTTTTTCATGGTTGGACTTCTCCCTGGTTTCAAACGGCGGTACGCCATGTACCGCTGGTCGAGAGTGCACAGAGGCATAGCGCGTGCCAGGTGGAATCCCGGGCCTTTGGCCCAATGCGGCTGGGGAATTGCTCCTCAGTCTCGACGCCGGGATGGGGACGCCGTCCTCATCTTCCATCCCGTTTGAGACTGGCCGCGTCGATGACGAAGCGGTAACGGACGTCGCTCTTCAGCATCCTGTCATAGGCCGGGTTGATGTCCTGGACCGCAATCGTCTCGACGTCCGCGGTGATGGAGCGCGCCGCACAGAAGTCGAGCATGTCGGACCAGCCGCCTCCAGCACGGTCCAGCTCAGCGTGGTGGCTCCCAGCAGCAACCCATCCGTCCAGGGTTCAAGCCGGTAGACGGAAGCAGCCGGGCCTGCCTGCGCCGCCGGGGCCGGCGCCTGGGCGCTGCGTTCCGGTGCCTCCGCGGCCGGAAGCAACAGGGCAGAGGTCAAAGCGAAGCCAAACATGTGGAGGCCTCACCGCCGACGGTCAGCGGGCGGTCACGTGGGAGCCGTCCAGTCGCCTCCCGCCGGCCGGAGGACGAGCTCGTGCGTCCAAGCGTCCGGCGTCTGGGCGTGCAGGTAGGCGCAGGCGCGCGCGATGGCCGCCGGCGTCAGGAGGCGGTCCGCGGTGCGTCCATGGGCGCGCGCTGAGTCGCTGGCGATGGGGCCGTCGATGGGGAGGTAGGCGACGTGGACGCCCCTCGGGCGCCACTCGCGGGCGGCCACCTGCACCAGCGCGCGCAGGCCGTGCTGCACGGCGCCCAGGGCAGCAAACCCTTCCTTGGTGCGGATGCCCGAGGAAGTCCCCATTTGAAGGAAGGTGCCATGCCCCCGGTCGAGTAGCCCCGGACCGAACGCCTTCAGAAGGTTCCAGGTGCCCTGCACGTAGCTCGAGAAGCCCTGCGCGAGCTCGCTGTCCGCAATCTCGAGCAGCGGGAGCGAGCCGAAGCGGCCGCCGGACGTCTGCGCGGCGACCACCAAGTCCACCGGCTCCGCCGCAAACCGCGTCAGGGATGTGGCTTGGGTGATGTCGCACACCACCGGGACGCCCGTGCCCCCAGCTTCGGTGACGTCCCGGGCGAGCTGCTCGACGGCGCTGCGGGTGCGCGCCCCGCACAGCACGCGCCAGCCCTCGCGCGCGAAGTGCAGAGCGATCTCGTGACCCAGGCCCCGAACACCGATGAGGGCAAGCGTGCTGGACACACTCTCCTCCAAGTCTCGACCGTCAGCGGACGGCAGGTTCCAGGCGGTCCGGCGGCCGTTGGACCGGGACGTTGCGGTTGTATGCCCAGGTGAGGGCGATGCCGAGCAGGGTAGCGCCCACGCCAAGCGCCCCGTTGACGAAAGCAGGCGCGGTCAAGGCGAGCCGGATGAGCACGGTGGCGGCGGCGAAACCGGAATTCCGGAGCACCAAGTCGTAAGCGAAGCTGTGGCGGAGCGCGAGCAGCACCACCAGGATGTCGGCGAAGATGAGCACCGTGTAGAATTGCTCGAAGAAGTACTCCGCGCGCTGCGAAGGAAGTTCACCGCCGGGCATTGCGCCAACCGTCTCCAGCGCGAGGTAGGCGAAGATGGCCAGCAGCACCAGGGCCACCACCTCCTTGGAGGCGGTGAAGTTTGCTCGCTCATCTTCGGACAGCTGCGACTCGGTCACCCGCTGCAGGCGGTAGAAGACGCCCACCAGCGCGAAGACGACGACGGCGGCCGTCGCGTCCGCCGCCATGCGGGGAACGGCGTCTTTCACTGCGTCCCAGTAGATGGGTTCCGGGAAGTGGACGAGTTCCTTCAGGGACTGCCGGAGCAAGATGAGCGAGAGGATTTCGAACTGCTTCCCCATGGTGTTGCCCGTGGTTCCGGAGAGGCCGAAGACCAGCCCGATGACCTCGATGCCGAGCAGCAGGGTGAAGGCGAGCTGCACCGCGTAGAAGTGGTTGGTCGGTACGCGGGCCGCCAGCGAGTCCGGAAGCCAGCCCCGGCGCCGGGCCTCGATGAGCAGCAGGGCGCCGATAAAGAGGGCCACCAGCGCTGTGGCCAGCGCGCGCTGCACCCGTCGGCTCTCCCACCTCTGGTGAAGCCAGGCGAACACGCGGTGCGTTAATCTCAGTCCGGGTGACAGCGGTGGCAGGGGCGTCACCCGCCCATCATCACCGCAGCGGGACTGGAACCGGAAGGGGAGAAGCATCTACCCTCCCGGGCTTCCGGGACGAACAGGAGGGAACGCCGGTGAAACTGGTCGTCAACGACAAGGAAGTCGAGGTCTCCCCCCCGCCCGACATGCCCCTGCTTTGGGTGCTTCGGGACCTTCTGGGCATGACGGGCACCAAGTACGGGTGCGGCATCGCGCAGTGTGGCGCCTGCACCGTGCACCTGGACGGGCAGGCGGTTCGTTCCTGCGTCACGCCCATCCTTTCGGTGGGAACGCGCAAGGTCACCACCATCGAAGGCCTCTCTGCCGACGCCACCCACCCGGTGCAGCGGGCCTGGGCGGAGGTCGACGTGGTGCAGTGCGGCTACTGTCAATCCGGCCAAATCATGGCCGCCGCCGCGCTGCTGGCCAAGACCGCCAACCCGACCGACGCCGACATCGACGAGGCCCTGGCCGGAAACATCTGCCGCTGCGGGGCCTACCAGCGCATCCGCGAGGCGGTGCATCGCGCCTCCGCGCTGAGGGCATCGCGATGACTACCCTCTCCCGACGCGACTTCCTGAGGTCCTCGGCGCTTTCCGGTGCCTCCCTGGTCATCGCCTTCCACGTTCCGCGCCGGGCGGAGGCGCTGTTGCTCGCCGCCGGGCCCAAGCATCCGCTCCCGGCTCCCAATGCCTTTCTACGTATTGCGGCGGACAGTTCGGTGACGGTCCAGCTCGCGCACTCCGAGATGGGGCAGAGCATCTGGACCACCCTGCCGATGCTTCTGGCCGAGGAGCTGGAGTGTGACTGGTCCGCTATTCGGGTGGAGACGGCGCCGGCGGCGCCGGCCTATTTCCACACCGGCTTCGGCATGCAGATGACCGGCGGCTCGAGCACCACCTGGTCCGAGTTTGACCGCTACCGGACGGTGGGGGCCATGGCGCGCGAGATGCTGGTCCGGGCAGCGGCGGAGCGGTGGAAGGTCGACGTGAAGCAGCTCCGGGTCGAGAAGGGCTTCGTGGTGAATGGCCAGGAACGGCTGTCCTTCGGCGCACTGGCCGAGGCGGCGCAGGCATTGACTCCGCCTGCGTCGGTCGCCCTCAAGCCGCCCTCGCAGTGGAAGCTCATCGGCAAGCCCATGCGCCGGCTCGACACCCCAGAAAAGGTGACCGGCCGGGCCCAGTTCGGCAGCGACATCCATTTTCCCGGCCTTCGCACCGCGGTGGTGGCACGGGCCCCGGTGTTTGGCGGCAAGGTGAAGTCCTTCGATGCCACCAAGGCCCGGGCGGTGCCGGGCGTGGAGACGGTGGTGCAGGTGCCCTCGGGCGTGGCGGTGGTGGCGAGCGATTTCTGGGCCGCTCGCAAAGGCCGTGACGCACTGGAGGTGCAGTGGGACCTCGGGCCCGGCCAGGACGTCGACACCGTCCAGCTCCTCGAAAGCTTCCGGGCACTGGCGAGGAAACCGGGAGCCCTCGCGCTGAAGAAGGGCGACTGCGACGCCGCCCTGGCCAAGTCCCCCCAGCGCCTCCTTGCCGAGTACGACGTGCCCTACGTTGCCCATGCCGCGATGGAACCGCTGAATTGCACGGTGCGCCTGGAGAAAGACCGCTGCGACATCTGGGTGGGCACCCAGTTCCAGACGCAGGACCAGGCGACGGCGGCCAAGCTGACTGGGGTGCCGCCGGACAAGGTGAACATCCACACCACCTTCTTGGGAGGGGGCTTCGGGCGCCGCGCCAACCCGACGTCCGACTTCGTGTCGGAGGCGGTCAGCGTCGCCAAGGCGAGCGGCGTGCCCGTCAAGGTGCAATGGACACGCGAGGACGACACCAAGGGCGGCTACTACCGGCCGATGTTCCTTCATCGCGTCGAGGTCGGTGTGGACACGAAGGGCCTGCCGGTGGCCTGGAAGCACACCATCGTCGGTCAGTCTCTGCTGGCGGGCACGCCCTTCGAATCCATGGTGAAGAACGGCATCGACGAGTCCTCGGTGGAAGGGGTGACCGACTCTCCGTACCTGCAAGCGCTGGGGGCGAAGCTGGTCACGCTTCACTCGCCGCGAAACCCGGTGCCCGTCCTGTGGTGGCGCTCGGTGGGCAACACCCACACCGCCTTCGCGATGGAAAGCATGCTGGACGAGCTTGCCCACGCCGCGCGCATGGACCCACTGGCCTACCGGGTCCAGCTGCTGAAGGGGCAGCCTCGCCACCTGGCCGTCCTGCAGCTCGCCGCGGAGGAGGCGGGCTGGGGCAAGCCGCCCCCGTCTGGAACGGCGCGAGGGCTCGCCCTGCATGCCTCCTTCGGCAGCATCGTCGCCCAGGTGGCCGAGGTCTCCGTCGACGAAGAGAAGCGCATCCGCGTCCGCCGGGTCGTCTGTGCCGTGGACTGCGGGCTGGCGGTGAATCCGCTGTCCCTCGAGGCGCAAATCCAGGGCAGCATCTCTTTCGGGCTGGGACCCACCTTGCACAGCGCGCTCAGCATCAAGCGGGGGCGCGTCCAGGAGAGCAACTTCGCCGACTACGTGGTGTTGCGCCTCGATGAGATGCCGAAGGTCGAGGTCCACGTGGTCCCGAGCAAGGCGAAGATGGGGGGCATTGGCGAGCCGGCCACGGCGCCCATCAACGCCGCCGTGGCCAATGCCGTCTTCGCACTGACCGGCCAGCGGCTGCGGTCGCTTCCCCTCAAACTCGCCTGAGCCGACGCGAGGAGGCAACCCCATGCGAGACCCGCCGCCCGGCTGGCCGAGGCTTTCTGCGGCTGTCTATTACGAGGCCCCAGCCAAGGCCATCGACTGGCTGTGCCGCGCCTTCTCATTCGAGGTCCGCATCAAGGTGGAGGGCCAGGATGGGTCCATCGAGCATTCGGAATTGGTTTACGGGGGAGGCGTGGTCATGGTGGGCGGGGCGCGGGAGAAGTTTCCCTACCGGCGCAGCCCGAAGGCCCTCGGCGGAGCCAACACCCAGAACCTGATGCTCTATGTCGACGACGTGGAAGCGCACTGTGCACGGGCGCGGGCCGCGGGGGCGAGGATTGTCTCGGAACCCACCACCGTCGACTACGGCGCGGAGTACTGGCAGGACCGGGGGTACGAGGTCGAGGACGTGGAAGGGCACCACTGGTGGTTCATCCAGCGCTTGCGAAACCCGCCGACGTAGGGTCGGGCCGCGCTGGCCTGAAGGGGCTCCCGCGCCGGAGCCTGCCTATGGCACAGTCCGCCGCGTGTCCCTGTTGCTTCGAGAGCTGCCGGATGCGGCCCGGGTGGAGAAACTCCTCGGCAGCCGTTCTGACGCTGACGCGGTCCTGACGCTTCTTGAACTCCTTCGCGTCGCCCGGGACGCCTACGCCATCCTCGAGTCCAACTTCGAACAGTTGGGCCTGACCGACGCCAAGTGGGCGCTGCTGATGCAGCTGTACACGGAGCCGTCGGGGCGGCTTTTGCCATCCGCCCTGGCCTCTCGGCTGCTCGTGACGCGCGGGGCCATCTCCGGACTGGTGCGCGGGGCCGAGCGGGCCGGCCTGGTGCGGCGTGTTCCGCACCCGACAGACCGCCGCAAGTACTTCGTTACCCTCGTGCCCCGAGGCCGCCGGCTCATCGCTCAGGCGCTGCCTGGCTATATGAAGCGGGTCGTGGCGTACATGTCCGTCCTCTCCCCCGGCGAGCGCCAGTCCCTCGCTGGCGCGCTGCGGAGGCTCTTCGCCGCCCTCCCTCTGCTGAGCGTGTCCGGAGCAGCGCGTCGCGCCGGGCGCGTGCCGGCCATCGGCTAAGCAGTTTTTCACACAGAATTGGTTGACACCTAAACGACGCCGATTAAACCACGGCCCTTCACCGAGGGAGAGACGGGCATGGCCGAAGCCGCGCTGGCGCAGCCGAAGCAGGCTGCAGAGGTCGAGTCTGGAGCGAAGCGGAGGCTCAAGCCGCCGGTCCTCATCGCCATGGTGGCCGGTGCCGTCGTGCTGGGCGCGTTGATTGTCTTCCTCCTCGGCCTCGGCAAGGAGTCGACTGACGACGCCGAAGTGGATGCCGACGTTGTCCCGCTGGCGCTTCGGGTCGGTGGCCAGGTGGTGCACGTCACCGTGGCCGAAAACCAGCCGGTGAAGAAGGGGGACCTCATCCTCCAGCTCGACGACGCCGACTACCAGGCCAAGGTGCTGCAAGCCCAAGCGGAACTGGACAGCGCGCGTGCCCAGGCCGATGCCGCCGATGCCCAAGCCGCCGTCGCCGAGGCGGGGGCCCGGGGTGGGCTGTCTCAGGCAGAAGCAAGCCTGACGGGCACCGCCCGTTCCGTCTCCAACGCACGCGCCCAGGTGGAGCAGGCCCGCGCGACGCTGGTGAGCCGTCAATCCGACTTGAAGCTCGCCGAAACCAACGTGCAGCGGGCCCGCAGCCTGCTCAAGGACAACGCCATCGCTCAGCAGCAAGCGGACCAGTACTTCGCCGCCTTCGACTCGGCCAAGGCCGGTGTGGAGGCGGCCCAGGCCAGCGTGACTGCCGCCGAGGAGCAGTTCCGCCGGTCCGAGGCGCAGGTGAACGAGGCGCAGGGCCGGGTGGTGGTGACCCGACCGGTGGACGCGCTGATTGCCGTGGCGCGGGCCAACGCCGCCTACCAGCATGCGCGCGTCAAGAGTGCCGAGGCAGCCCTCACCCTCGCCAACCTCAACCTCGCCTGGACGCGGCTGCTGTCTCCGGCGGACGGCGTGGTGAGCCGGCTGACGGCCTACCCCGGAGCGACGTTGTCGGCCGGGCAGACGGTCGGCAGCTTCGTGCCGGAAAGGAAGTACATCGTGGCCAATTTCAAGGAGACGCAAGTCGCCAAGATGCACCCTGGCCAGCGCGCCGACATCTCCGTCGACGGGACTGGGAAGACACTCTCCGGCAAGGTGGAAAGCCTCGCGGCGGGGACGGGCGCTCGTTTTTCGTTGCTGCCCCCGGACAACGCCACTGGCAACTTCGTCAAAATCACCCAGCGAATCCCGGTGCGCATCACGCTGGAGGCCGTCCCAGCGGGCCTCACGCTTCGCGCCGGGCAGTCGGTGGAAGCCACCGTCCACGTCAACGAGTGACCCCCATGCGCCCTTCGCGTCTGTTGAGAGTCGCCGCCGCCGTCCTCCTGTCTGGGGGATTCGCCCATGCTCAGAACGTCACCCGGCTCACCGTCGAGCAAGCCGTCCAGGAGGCGTTCCGGGTCAACGACCAGCTCCGTGCCGCCCAGGCACGGGCCGAAGCCGCCGGCGACACCTCTCGGAGCGTGCGTGGCACCCTGCTGCCGGCTCTCAGCGCGACCGAGCAGTGGCAACATTTCGACTCGCCCTTCGTCATCAACCTGAGTGGGCAACCGGGGCAGGGCATCACCGCCCGAAACATCAACGCGAACACGCTGGGGGTCGCCGCCAACCAGCCGTTGCTGGGGCTGGTGCGCCTGGGGTTTGGGCTTGCTTCAGCCAACCATTCCGCCGACGCAAGCCACGCCGATGCGCAGGCGGTGGCGGCCTCGCTGGGCGAGCAGGTCCGCACCACCTACCTTCGTCTCTTCGAGGCGCTCGCCCAGCAAAGCATTGCCCAGACCAGCGTCGAGCAGCTCCAGAAGCAGGTGCAGGACGCCGAGGCGCGGTACCGGGCTGGCACCATCACCAACGCCGACCTGCTGCGCTTCAAGACGGCCGAGGCGAACGCGCAGCAGCAATTCATCCAGGCCCAGACCGAGGCGCTGGTCGACCGCCAGGCGCTGCTCACCTACCTGGCACGCAACCCGGAGGACACGAGTATCGAGTTTGTCGAGCCGGAGGAGCTCGAGCGGCTGGCGGCCGAGCCAGTCCCGCACCCAGTCGACACCCTCATCAACCAGTCGCTGGCCGAGCGCCCCGAGGTCCACCGCGCGCAGTCCCAGGCGGAGGCGGCGCGGGACAATGACAAGGCCGCGTACGCGGCGCTGCTTCCCGAACTCAACGTCCAGGCGGCTTACCAGTGGACGAAGGGTCAGCTCTTCTTCCCGGAAAACAGCGCCTACATCGGCTTCTTCGTGAGTTGGCCGTTCTGGAACTGGGGCGCCAACTACTACGCAGCGAGAAGTGCTGAGCAGCAGGCCAACGCCGCCGAGGCCCTCTCCCAGGATGCACGGCGACAGGCGGCGTACGAGGTCTCCAGCCGCTACGCCCAGCTGAAGGCGCAATTCGTCGCCGTCCAGGTGGCCGAGACGGCCATCGCCAGCGCGGAGGAGGCTTACCGGGTAACGGATGCACAGGTGCGGGCAGGCATCGGCACCACGACGGACCTCCTGGATGCGCAGTCGGCGTTGACCACCGCCCGTCTCAACCTGGCCCGCGCGCGCTTCGAGAGGGCCGTGGCGCGCGTCGCGCTGGACCGTGCGGTCGGCGGCGTCCCGAACTAGCGCCACAGAACGGACGGAAGCGTCGAATGGCAGAGGCAGCGACAGCGGCACCCATCCCGTGGCGGCCGACGCGGAATCCCTGGGCCGTCGCCATCACCGTCACGCTGGCCACCTTCATGGAGGTGCTGGACACCAGCATCGCCAACGTCGCCCTCCCTCACATCTCCGGCGGGTTGTCGGCAAGCCAGGACGAGGCGACCTGGGTCCTCACCTCGTACTTGGTGTCCAACGCGGTGGTGCTTCCCATCAGTGCCTGGCTCTCCACCCGCGTCGGGCGCAAGCGCTTCTACATGACGTGCGTCGCCCTCTTCACCGCGAGCAGCTTCCTCTGCGGTTTCGCGCCCACGCTGCCCTGGCTCATCTTCTTCCGCGTGCTGCAGGGTGTCGGCGGCGGAGGACTCGCCCCGAGCGAGCAGGCCATCCTCGCCGACACCTTCCCGCCGGCGAAGCGCGGCATGGCCTTCGCCATGTACGGCCTGGCCGTTGTCTTCGCGCCGGCCATCGGCCCGACGCTGGGTGGGCTCATCGTCGACCACGCGAGCTGGCGCTGGATTTTCTACATCAACGTTCCAGTGGGGCTCATCTCGCTGGTGCTCAGCGGCATCATGGTCGAAGACCCGCCCTACCTGGAGAAGCAACGAGAGGAGTCGCGGACCATCCGGGTCGATTGGATTGGGCTTTTGCTGGTGACGGTGGCCTTCGGTTCGCTCCAGGTCGTGCTCGACAAGGGCCAGCAAGACGACTGGCTTGCCTCTCCGCTCATCGTCCTGTTCGGCATGGCCACCGTCATCTGCCTCATCTCGACGGTCATCTGGGAGTGGGCCCACCCCAACCCAATCGTCAACGTGCGTCTGTTGCGCAACTCGAGCTTCGCAACCTCGACGACGTTGATGTTCATCCTGGGGGCAACGCTCTACGGCTCGACCGTCCTGCTGCCCCAGTACCTGCAGACGCTGATGGGCTACACCGCGGAGCGGGCGGGCGAAGTGCTCAGCCCGGGTGGATTTGCCACCATGCTCATGATGCCGCTGGTGGGCTACCTGGTGAGTCGAGTCCCGGCCAAGTACCTCATTGCCTTTGGCTTCGCTGGGTTGTCGGCGGCGCTGTTCCACATGAGCACCCTCAACCTCGCCATCGACATGCCCACGGCAACGCTGTACCGGGTTTTTCAGGCCGTCTTTCTGGCCTTCCTCTTCATCCCCATCAATACCGTTGCCTACATCGGCATCCCGCAGACCCAGAACAACCAGGTGTCGGGGCTGATGAACCTGGCTCGCAACATCGGCGGCAGTGTCGGTATTGCCTACCTGACGACGATGCTCGCCCGCCGGGCGCAGACCCATCAGACGTACCTGGTGGACCACACCTATGCCTCCAACCCCCTGCTCAAGGAGCGGTTGGATGGCTTGAGGGGCCTGGCGAACTCCGCCGGCGGAGTGGCGCAAGCCACGCAGCACGCCTACGCGGAGCTCTACCAGCAGGTCCAGCGACAGGCGGCGCTGCTTTCCTACGTGGACATCATCCGAACGTTCGCCATCGTGACGCTGGTGCTGGTGCCGCTCATTCTCCTCTTCCTCAAGAAGAACCGCCCAGGGCAAGGCCCAGTGGGAGCTCACTAGACAGGCTCGCCTCAGGAAGGGGCTCGCGTCTTCTGCCCCTCAAGGGCGCGAAGTCTGCCCAGCCGGCGGAAGGTACTCCGGGGGGATGGGGTGCTCGGCGCCCTCGGTTTGCCAAATCACGCTCACTATCCACCAGCGTTGGCCGTCGAAGTACATCTCGATGCTGTTCACGCCACGCGAGCGCACCGGCTTCGCTGTCCCAACCAGCGTCTCGTAGGTTGACTCAACGTGGACGATGTTGCCGTAGCGCTGGGTGGTGCGGAAAATCTCACGCTCGCTGAAGCCCTGGCGGACAAGTGGTTCCGAGGCGTCCACCAGTTCCTGGTGGGTCATGACCTCGATGGTGGGCCGTCCACCCGAGGGGCTTCCGATGGCGACGAAGCGAATCCACGGGGGGTACAGCGTCCGGTCGCGCGACCACTGGCGGGGAGCGTCGGGCGCGACATTCACCACCGCGTAAAAGGCCTTCATCATCCCGTCGATGGAGGCCACGTCCTCCGGTCTTGGAGGAAGGGTCTCGACAGGCGTTGACACGGTGTTGCCGGCGCTGGCGCAGCTAGCCAAGGCCAGGAGTGCGAGGGCGCCGACCAGCGCCCGCGGCATGGCCGTTGCGGAGAGGTGCATCGGGCCAGCATGCACCGCTTCCCGGCTGCCGGCCGTCCCAACCCGCCTCGAGCAGGCACTGGCACCTCGCCCGTGGCGCGACGCGTTGAGGCAGACTCGGGACGAAATGCGCGCCCCGCGCCAGCGGCGTAGAACGCGCGAATGCCGAGGTGTGAAGCGTCGGCTTGGGCCGGTGTGGCCCGCCAGCGACCTTGTCGAGGGGAGGCACCATGGAGGAGTTCTTCGCGGCCATCCAGGGTGGAGACCGGCAACGCGTTCGCGCACTGCTCGCCGAGCGACCGGACGCCCTCCTCGCCCGCAGTCCGGACGGCGCCACACCGGTCCCGTACGCCAAGTACATGGGGCAGCGGGAGGTGCTGGAGGAGCTTCTTGCCGCAGCACCGGCCCTCGACGCCTTCGAGGCGGCGGCGGTGGGACTGCTTCCGGCGCTCGAGCGGGCCCTGCATCAGGCCCCGGCAAGCCTGCACGCGTGGTCGGCGGATGGGTGGACCGCGCTCCACCTCGCGTGCTTCTTCGGACACCTCGGCTGTGCACAGTGGCTGGTGCAGCAGGGGCGGACGTTCAGGCGCAGTCGCGCAATGCGCTTCAGAATTGGCCCCTCCACGCTGCGGCGGCCGCTCGCCGGGCAGACATTTGCGCAATCCTCCTCTCCCAGGGCGCAGACCCGGACGCCCGTCAGAAGGGCGGCTACACCGCGCTGCACTCCGCCGCACAGCACGGCGACGAGGCGCTCGTGACGGCTCTGCTCGACGCCGGAGCCTCGCCCCGGGTGGCGGACGACAACGGGAAGGACGCCGCCCAGTACGCCGAGGAGAACGGCCATCCGCAGCTGGCCGTACGCCTGCGCCTCCACCTAGGTGGGAGCCCGGGCTGAGGGAGGCAGCCGCGTCTTTGTGCGCGCTTGACGCACCCCGAAGGCCCGTGGTCGGTTCGCGTCCCCCTCAAGGAGGCTCATGGTCAGCGCAGCCCGAAGGTCCCGACACACGGTGGCGTCCCGCTCGCTCAGCATCCCAGTCGCAGTTCTGCTCATCTCGCTTTCGGCGTCGGCCGACGAGCGGGTCGACCTGGCCACCGTCCATCGCATCAAGTCGGAAGCCTTCGCCGGCTCGAAAGTCATGGACCACCTGTTCTGGCTGACCGACGCCAACGGTCCCCGCCTGACGGGCTCGCCCGGGCTTCGTTCGGCGCAGGACTGGGCGGTGCGAACGCTTCAGGGTTGGGGCGCGGCGAACCCGCATCTTGAGAAGTGGGGGACGTTTGGACGCGGATGGTCCATGTCCCGCTTCACGCTCAGCATGGTGTCCCCCATGTACGGGCCCCTCCAGGGCTTTCCCAAGGCCTGGTCGGGCGGGACGGACGGGCCGGTCACGGCCGAAGTGGTGCTCGCGCCCCTGTTTCAGCCGAGCGAGCGCGGTGAGATGTGGGACCTCAACAAGGTTCAGGCGCACATCCGCAAATTCATGGAGGAGTACAAGGGGAAGCTCCGGGGCAAGGTGGTCCTGCTCGAGAAGGGCAGAGACCTCGAGCTTCCCAAGGAGGCGTTGAGCTCGCGCTACGACGACGCGAAGCTGGCCGCACTGGCGGCCGCTCCGGAGCCGGCGGCGGAACCGCCGGTGGAGTGGCCCCTCACCAAGCTTCCAGGCGACCCGGCGAAGGCACGGGAGTACCTCAGCACGCTCCCGCTGCCCGTCGCCGAGGATTATTTCGAGCGCCGAAGCCACGCCTATGACGCACTGTGGGCCTTCCTGCGCGCCGAGGGCGCGGTCGCAACCCTCATGACCGACCGCCGCGGCGAGGGGGGGCTGGTCTTCGTGGAGGCCGTCAACGGGAGGGACCCGAAGCTAGCCCTACCACCTCCCGTCATCGTCCTCGCGCCAGAGCCCTACGACCGGATGGTCCGCCTCGTCGAGAAGAAGCTGCCGGTGAAGGTGGAGCTCGAGCTTCAAGTCCGCACGTACGATGAGAACCCGGACGGCCTCAACGTCGTCGCAGAGATTCCGGGCGGCAAGAAGCGGGATGAAGTCGTCATGCTGGGAGCGCACCTCGACTCCTGGCACGCGGCGACTGGAGCGACGGACAATGCTGCCGGGTCAGCCGTCGTGCTCGAGGCCTTCCGGATTCTGAAGGCGCTCAAGCTCCCCATGGACCGCACCGTGCGTCTGGCCCTGTGGAGCGGCGAGGAGCAGGGCCTGCTGGGTTCGATTGGCTACGTGAAAGCGCACTTCGGGGACCCCGTGTCGATGGCGCTCAAGCCCGAGCACGCCAAGCTGTCGGCCTACTTCAACCTCGACAACGGCACCGGGAAGATTCGCGGCATCTACCTGCAGGGCAACGACATGGTCCGGCCCATTTTCGAGCAGTGGCTCGCCCCGTTCCACGACCAGGGCGCGAGCACCATCACCATTCGCAACACCGGTGGCACCGACCACGAATCCTTCGACGGCGTCGGGCTGCCCGGGTTCCAGTTCATCCAGGACCCGCTCGACTACATGAGCCGGACGCACCACTCCAACCTCGACACGTATGACCATCTGCAGGCTGCGGACCTCATGCAGGCGTCCGCCATCCTCGCGGCCTTCGTCTACCAGGCGGCCATTCGCTCAGAACGCCTGCCCCGCAAGCCCCTCCCCAGTCCGATGCCCCCGAAGAAGGCGGAGCCGGCCCCGCAGGCAGCCCGGTGACGCTTCGGGAGCGGGGCGACGGCCATCGTTCCAGGCCGGGAAAAGTCTAATCCCCAAGGCACAGTGGCGGGCGGCGCCGCGGCCAAGCACATTGGGAGCTCAACGCTAGGAGAGCCCTCATGACAACCGCTGCCCCCGCCGAGTGGGAAATTGATTCTGCCCACACCCGTGCGCACTTCAGTGTAAAGCACCTCATGGTTTCCACCGTTCGTGGCCAGTTCAAGGCCGTGACCGGCACGGTCGCTCTGGATGAGGCGGACCTGACACGCTCTCGCGTGCAGGTGGAAGTGGATGCCGCGTCCATCGAGACCGGAGAGCCGAAGCGCGACGGCCACCTCAAGTCGCCGGACTTCTTCGACGTGGCGAAATTCCCCAAGCTCAGCTTCCGCTCGACACGCATCGAGCGGGCCGGTGACGAGTTCAAGCTCACCGGGGACCTCACCATGCACGGCGTCACCCGGCCGGTGACGCTGACGGTGGACTCCCTGTCGGCCCCGACGAAGGACCCCTATGGACGGCTGGTGCGGGGCGTCTCCGCCCACGGCAAGCTGAACCGAAAGGACTGGGGGCTGGCTTGGAATGCTCCCCTCGAAACGGGCGGCGTGCTCGTCGGCGAAGAGGTGAAGCTCCAAATCGACGCGGAGTTGGTCGCGAAGAAGCCCGCCTAGGCCCCCCGCCGGGACAACGTGGCGTCAGCTACGGGCGCGGCGTTCGTCGAGCGGCCCGCCTGGCCGAGTCGGTCCTCAGCTCGCTGGCGTACCAGTCGAGGAGCACGGAGGCGACCGCGGTCCGGGTGACGACGCCCGACACGGGGCTAGCGGCCTCCTCCCGCACCAGCACGGCGTCCGTGCCCGTCTCCGACAGGCGGCGAACCAGCTCGGACAGTTCAGCGTCCGGGCCCACCGCGGGTACCTTCCTGGCCACGTCGGCAGCGATGAGCACGCTGTGCAGCTGCTCGTCCCTCTCGAAGTCGCGCACGTCGTCCAGAAGGACGACGCCGTCACCCCCCTCCCCTCCGTCCACCACGACTGCCTTGGAGGGCGAGCGGGCGAGTTCGTCGATGAGCAACTCCAGGGATGTCGCTCCTGAGACGACGTGCACGGGCGCCATCAGCTGGTGGGCGCGAACGCTCAGGCTCAGCGCGGGTGCCACGCTGCCGGTGCGTGTCACCGACGCGTCCACCGGGGGTGGCACGGTGCGAGCGTGCGCCCGGACGAAGTCGCCGATGGCGAGAACACCCACCGGCCGAGGCTTCTGCGCAGCGTCCACCACCACCGACTGACGCACCCCGTCGTCGTTCATGCGCACCACCGCGCGCACCAGGGGAGCGTCTGCCTGGGTGGTGTGGGCAGCCTCGACGAACGCCTCGACGAAGGCGCCGTCCTGTCCTGTGGCGGCAGCCGACCGAAGCCGGGCCACCCGCACCACCCCGCTCAGCCCTCCGGTGTCTGCGAGGACAGGGAGAAGCGCAAAGGTGCGGTCGCGCAGCAGTGCCAGCGCGTCGCGGACGGTCTGCCGGGGCCGCACGGTGACCGCGGGACTGGTCATCGCATCGGCCACCGTCAGGTGCTCGAGGAGACTTGTGCGCGGTGTTCCATGCTGCAGGACGATGCCGTCCTGTTCCAGCAGGGCGTCGTAGATGGGAGTGGGGCGCCACCGCCGGGTCAACGCGTAGGACGTCATGTTGGCCAGCATCAGTGGAAGCACGAGTCCGTAGCCACCGGTCATCTCAAAGATGATGAGTACCGAGGTGATGGGCGCGCGGATGACACCGGCGAAGACGGCCCCCATGCCCACCAGCGCGAACGCGCCGAGCTGACGCTCCTCGTGCTGGAGGGCGGCCACGTCCAGGTAGCCGATGGCTCCGCCGAGCATGGCCCCCACGAAGAGGGCGGGCGCGAAGATGCCGCCGGCGCCTCCGCTCGAGTAAGAGAACACCGTCGCCACGCCCTTCATGAGGCAGAGGGCGAGCAGCACCTTCAGTGCGAGTCGACCCGCGAGTGCTTGACCCAGGGTCGCGTAGCCCCCGCCTGTCACGCCTCGGACGCCCAGGAAGTGCAGGGCGACGACGGCCAGCAGCCCGGTGACCAGGCCGCCCACGGCCGGGTGGGCCCACGCCGGGACCAGCGTGAAGCCCCGGAACCACAGACGCAGCCGCAGCAGCCCGTCGGTGAATGCCGCGGAGACGACTGCGGCCGCCAGGCCAAGCACGGCGTAGAAGATGAGGGAGGACGGGTGGTCGAGCCCGTACGGCTGGTCGACTTCGATGACCGGGTGGACGCCGAGGACGCTTCGCTCGATGACGGCCGCCAGCGCAGCCGCGATGACGACGCCCGACAGCACTGTCTGGTCGAGGGCGCCCACCACCTCCTCGATGGTGAACGTCACTGCGGCAATGGGCGCGTTGAAGGCCGCTGCAATACCGGCCGCCGCAGCCACCGGGGTGAGCCTGCGGGCACTCTTCGGCGGAAGCGACGTCAGCCGGGCCAGCATGCTGGTGGCGCCCGCGCAGATTTGGACGGTGGGCCCCTCGCGCCCAAGCGAGGCTCCCGAGCCAATCTGGAAGGTGGCAGCGACGAATTTCCCGAGCGCGTCCCGGAACCGAACGCGTCCACCCTCCTTGGCGAAGGCTTGCTTCACCTGGGGGATGCCAGAGCCTCGGGCCCCCGGAACCACCCACGTCAGGAACGCTCCGGCGCCCAGGCCGCCGACGGTGGGGGAGAGCACCGTCCAGGCCATCCAGGAAGGGCCACTCGTGTTGAGGGCGCGGTCAATCAACAAATGCTCCGCCGCCTGGATGGCGAGGTGGAAGGCGACAGCGACCAGGCCGCAGACGACCCCGACGGCGAGGGTCAGCCCGAAGAGATGCTGTGACTCATTGGGCAGGTACCGCTGCAGGACCGCACGGAGTCTCTGCGGGATGGAGACAATGTCCTCGCGGACCCAGCGGACCAGGGAACGGAACGCGCGCCTCATCGCCCGCGACACGGCGCTGGTGAGTCGCCGTCGCCCTCGACGCCCGGCAGACAGCTGACCGTCGTGGTGAGACACAGGACGGTGGGCCCTGCCTCTTTCCCGCCAGTTGCGTTCACTGCGCCGTGCGTCCAGCCGTCATTCGGCGAGCACCTTGTGGACGAGCTGTACGCAGATGGAGCCCTCGCCGACGGCGGAAGCGACGCGCTTCACGCTGCTCGACCGTACGTCCCCCACGGCAAAGACGCCCGGGAGGCTGGTCTCGAGCAGCAGCGGCTGCCGTGGTTGGGTCCAGCGAGCTTCCTGACGTTCCTCCGCGGTGATGTCGCTGCCCGTCTTGACGAAGCCCTTGTCATCGAGGGCCACGCAGCCCTCGAGCCAATCGGTGGCCGGCACAGCGCCCGGTCATGAGGAAGACATGTCGAATGGGCTGGACCTCGACCTGGCCCGTCAAGGACGTTCTTCCACGTCACGCGTTCGAGGTGCTTCTCCCCATCCAGGGCGACGATGGAGGTCCGTGTTGCGCAGGGTGATGTTCGGGTTCTCCTCGATGCGTCGAATGAGGTAGCGGGACATGGTCGACGCCAGCCCTTCCGAACGGACCAGAATGTGAACGTGCTTCATCGAGCGCGAAAGGAACACAGCCGCCTGTCCTGCCGAGTTTCCTCCCCCGACGACGATGACCTCCTGGTTCTCACAAGCCTGAGCCTCCATCGGCGTCGCCGAGTAGTAGACGCCGGCTCCCTCGAAGCGCGAGAGGTTATCCAGGTCCAGCTTCCGGTACTTGGCCCCGGAGGCGACGATGATGGCCCGCGCCCGGACAGTCTCACCGTTCGACAGCTGGACGGCAAAGGGCTTGCGCTCGCAGAGAAGCTTCGTCGCCGAGCGGGTGACGGCGACGTGGGCTCCGAACTTCTCCGCCTGGGTGAAGGCCCGGCCCGCCAGCGCCTGGCCGGAGATGCCGGTCGGAAAGCCGAGGTAGTTTTCGATTTTCGAGCTCGACGCTGCTTGTCCTCCCGGAGCGTAGCTCTCGAGCACGAGCACGTCCAAGCCCTCCGAGGCCCCGTACACGGCAGCCGCGAGTCCGGCCGGCCCCGCTCCCACCACCAGCAAATCGCGAACGACCGCCGTGTCGATGTCGGCATTGAAGCCGAGGCACTCGGCCACCTCCTGATTGCTCGGGTTGCGGAGAACCAGTTCGCCGCGACAGATGAACACCGGAATCTCCTCGAGTTTTACCCCGAACTTGTCGAGGAGCACCTGCACGTCCGGGTCCTTCTCCACGTCGAGGTACGTCGCCGGGTGGGCGTTCCGCTCGAGGAACTCGCGGAGCCGCAACGTGTCCGAGGAGTGGCGGGAGCCGATGAGCACCACATCTCCAAAGCCAGCGTTGAGGAGCGCGACGCGCCGCAGGATGAAGGCGCGCATGAAGATGTCGCTGAGCTCGGAGTCGGTGAGCACCAGGGTCCTGAGGACGTCCCGGTGGAGCTCAAGCGCCTCGCTGTCCTCGGTTGCCCGGCAGGTGACCAACGTCCGGCGACCGGAGAGGAGGTTGGTCTCGCCGGTGAATTCCCCCGGGACATGGACGACCACCAGCTCCTCCCGCCCAAGCATCGGGCGGACGATTTCCAACTTCCCGCGCAGGACGACGTAGAACTGGGTGTCGGTTGAGCCCTGCTCGAAGAGGACGTCACCCCGCCGGAGGGCCCGCCGGTTGCCCAGCGGAAGGAGGCGGCCAATCTGTTCCTCGGTCAAACGAGGGAAAATCTGGTCTCTGCGCTGAGAGACGATGTCCTGAGCGTCTGCCATGCAAACCCATCCTAAACCCGCGGGGTGCGGCCTGCTCGTCCGAGAGTAAGGTCGCGTGGGTCGCGGGCTTGAAGTCGGCCCCCCACTGCCTCTAAGCCATGGGGTTCCACATCACAGGGAGGAGACATGCCGCCGTTTTCCGTCTCAATCGGCTCCGTCGCTGCCGCTGTTGCCCTCCTTGCCTCCGCTGGGGCGGTCGCCGCCGCAGAGAAGGCCACGCCCACCGCCGGGCAAACCATCTACGACCGCGACTGCTCGACCTGTCACGGGGCCGAAGGGAAGGGGGACGGTGAACAGGCAACCTACGTCACCCCGCAGCCCCAGGACTTCACCAAGGGAATTCTGGAGAAGCGAAGTGACGACTTCCTGACATCGGTCATCACCAAGGGCGGCCAAGCCCAGGGGCTTTCGGCTTCCATGCCCGGCTTTCCGAAGCTTTCCAAGGCTGACCTCCAGAGCCTGGTCGCCTACATCCGGCAACTTGGCAAGCGCTCGTCCGGACAGAAAGCGAAGTAGCGCCGGCGCGCTGCTGCAGCCCCCGGGGCCGACCTCTGCCGCGGGACCTAGGGCCGGAAGTGTGCGGAAGCAGCCGACGGGGACTGGCCGGAGCTACTTGGCCAGCTCCCAGAGGTAGTCAACGAAGGACTTCACCGCGTCGTCATAGCCGCGCAGCTTCGGGTTGGTGCTTTCAATCAGGTAGTACTCATCCGGACCGTGAGCCCCGCTCCCATGCCCAAGCCCGAAGTGGCCAGCAGCAAGCTTGAGTGGCAGACCCGTGAAGACGTAGCCCGGGTAGGAGCCTGCGTTTCGCGGCCACAAGGCGGCGTCAATCCCGTACGTCTTGTACGTCGCCACCTGCGCGCGAATGAGCGCCGCGTCGGCCGACGTCTCAGTGGGGTCATACCCGCCACTGACGTTGACCTCGATGTCTCCAAAGCCCCGACGAGCCAGGTGGGCCTTCAGTGCAGCCACAGCCCCGTCGTACGTCATGCCCGGAACTAGCCGGAGGTCCATCTTCGCTACGGCGCGGTGCGGCAGCACGGTCTTCCCGCCCGGCCCGGTATAGCCGCCCACCAGGCCTTCAATGTTCACGGTCGGCCGCGACATCAGGGCCAGCAGCGCATCTCGCCAGGAGGCGTCGTGGGCCCACTGCGTCACGCCCAACGACTTCTTCGCAGCAGCCTCGCTCTGCCGCTGGGCCGCAGCGTCGACCAGTTTCACTTCCGCGTCTGTCACCGGGCGGGCTTTGTCAGCAAAGCCGTCGATGGCCGGGTCGCCCTCCGCGGTCACCAGCGTGGTGAGTGCCTGCACCAGGTGAAAAGCGGGGCTGTCCACCCGCGCGCGGTTGCCGGAGTGGATGTCCTTGCTCGGTCCTTTGCCCCACTTCTCTCCGCTGGACACCAGCTCGAGTTCCACCACTCCCTTAGCGCCCAGCGAGACACTCACCTCGCCGTCGATGCCCTGCGAGGCGCTGGGCATGAAGACGCCCACGGATTTCGAGAGGGCCGCCAGCACGCGCGGGTTGCGCACCAGCTGGGCGATGTGGGGCGAGCCAATCTCCTCTTCGCCCTCGGCAACCAAGACGATGTTGACCGGAGACTTCTGCCCGGCCCCGCGGATGGCGTGAAGCGCCGCCAGGAAGGCAGCCTCGGGGCCCTTCTGGTTGACGGCTCCTCGCCCGACAACCACCTTCCCGACCTCGGGCTTGTCGACGAGGCGCGCCTCCAGCGGCGGTGACGTCCATTCCTTCGCGTCAAACTGCTTCACGTCGTACATGAAGTACACGCCGACGGTCTTCTTGGCGCCGGCATCGAGCGTCGCGAAGACACCCGGCTTCCCGTCGGTGGGGATTCGCTCCACCTGCTGAAACCCGGCGTCCTTCAGCAGCTCCATCATTCGCTGGACGCCCTCCTCGGTGTTGAGGCCCTCGGCCGCAATGGAGGGAAGGGCAATCCACTTCTGGAGCCGCTCCACCGCTTCTGCGTGGCGCTTATGAATCTCCCCGTAGACGGGCTCCAGGTTGGGGGCTGCGAGCAGAAGGAGAAGGGCCAGTGCGTGCATGGCACTGGCCTTGTCCGACTTGGCCCCTTCCGTCAAGCGTGATTTCGAGACGGGCGGCATCGCCGCGCGGCCCCAGGCCAGACCCGCGACGTCGCCCCTGTGAGTTTCAGTTGCCCGAGACGCGCGCAAGCCACCCGGAGGCGCGGGCCTCGCTGCCGGGAGTGCTCCGGGGACGGCCCCTCACGACGGTCAGCGCGGCGAGGACCTACTCCCTGACCAGGTCAAGGTCGCTCGCTTTGAACGCATCGCCAGCGTGCGAGGGTCGTTGTCGATGAAGAGCGTTGAAGGCTACTTCAGCACGATCGAGCCCACCTGTTTGGCCAGCACCCAGGTGGCGATTGCCTGAATCGCCGCGTCGGTACTGACGGCAACACAGCCAGCCGTCCAGTCGGACCAGAGGGTGGCCTCTCCAAGCCAGGCGAATTGTTGGTCCGGTCCGTGAATCCCAACATCCGTCCCCGTGAGGCCGGCAGCGGCCTGCTCCTTCGTTGGGTAGCCGATGGGGATGAAGAGGCCAAAGCGATTGGAGGGCTGCGGCGTCCCGAGCGGGTAGACGCCGAGAGGCGTCTTCTTGTCTCCCTCCTTCCGCTTGCGGATGCCCCCGCGCCCGAGTGCCACACGGAAGACCCTGACCGCGACGCCGTTCTCGCACAGCCTCAACTTGTGCGCCGCTGTGTCGACGACGACCAGCGCATCACCAGTCGGGCACTCTGATGCAGCGGCAAGCTGGCCGGCCAAGAGGATGGAACCACAAAGGGCACGAACCACCTGGCGCGTCCACCTCCTCCCCCGACGAGGCAGTTGGGCTCGACCAGCTGCTGGGCACACGTAATTGGGTGGCTCTACCTGCCTTGGGTCCATCGTTGAAAACTGATTTTCGCCCCTCCATGGGGCCACCGTCGAATTTCCCCCCCACCTCCGGTGGGAGGGTGTGTGCTCTTGGGAGTTCCCACCGCCCGTCGCGGTCGCTTGCGACCGCGGCGCTAGAGTCGCTCTGACGGCGCGATGAGGTCACCACGGGATGGTTGCTGGTACGCCTCGGGCGCCTCCTGGGAGGCGGTCCCGGTCAGGGCCGAGCCCAAAACGCGCTCGATGAGCCGCTGACCCCACGCGCTGCTATACGCCCGTGCCAGGCGGTCTAGACCGCCGGAGGCCACCATCGCTCTCACCACGTGCCCGGCCGCAAACCCGGCCGTGAAGCGCCGGCGGTGCTGCCAGACGTAGCGCGCCCAGGCCGAGCGCTCCGAAGCTTCGCCCCGCACCACCGCCGCGACCGCCTCAGCTGCGAAAACTCCACTCTGCATCGCCTGGGAAATGCCCTCTCCGGTTGCGTTGTGGGTCACGCGTGCCGCCTCCCCGACCCAGAGGGCGCCAGGCGCGGTGCACTGCGACACCCAGGTGCTGAAGACGATGGGGTGGCCCTTCAGCTTTCCCAGAGGCTGGGCGCTGCGGAGCGCCTCTCGGTAGTGGTCATGGAGAAAGCGCTCGAAAAGGGCCCGGAGGTTTCGTCCGGCTGGCTGACCCCGTGCATCCTGCCCATCCACACAAATTCCAATGTTCACGCGAGTCGCCGTCTCGGGGAACATCCACCCATACAAGGGGGAAAGGTTGCGGTCGAAGACCATGTCCAGCCGCCGCGGCGGAAGAGTGGCTCCTTCCCACCAACCCATCAGCGTCGAGATGAAACGCCGGGGGCGTCGGTCCGGCGAAAAGATGGAGTGAGCGCCGTCCGCACATAGGACGTAGGAGGCCCGGCGCTCCTCTCCGTCGAAGCTCCGAACGCCGACCACGCGTCCCAAACCGTCCCGGAGGAGTTCCGAAGCGCGAAAGCCCGCTTGAAATTGGACTCCCAATTCGCAGGCCCGCTCGACAAGCAGCTGGTCAAAGTCCCTTCGCAGCAAAATGACCGCTGCCGAGTTGGCTGGAAGAAGCAGCTCCACTCCTCCTGGCGTCACGATGCGGACCCAGTCGACGGGGTTCGCCCGCGCGCGTACCTTGTCGCCCACGCCGAGGGTCTCGGCCAGGTGAAGCGCAGCTGGCGAGAGCCCCGAGCCGCAAGTCTTGTCGCGCGGAAACTGGTCTCGGTCGACGAGCAGGACGTCGGTGACGCCGCGCTGGGCAAGCGCAACGGCGGCAGACGCGCCGGCAGGCCCTGCCCCGATGATGAGCACACGGGAGTTCATCCCCAACCTCCTGGGTCGCTCCCCCCGGCCCTGGGGGCGGTCTGTGGCACGAAGTCTACTGCGCGTGACCCTTCCGCGTACGCAAGAATTGCGCAACCGAAGACCTCAGCCAGAGGGTGCCGCACGCCGTGAAGTCCAGTCCGAGAAGCGGAAACGGTGCCGCTGGGAACCGAACTCGAGGACACAGCGTTCGAGCCCCGGTGTTCGCAATGTCCCTGGATGACGGGGGACTCGCATGGCTTGAGCGACATCAGTAAGGGCTGCGCCCGATGAATTGAATCGACTGGGCGCGCCTCGACCAACACAAATGCGGGCTTGGTTCTTGCACCGTCTTCTTGCGCTCGGCGTCCACGGAAGGAGTCTCTCGATGGAGCGCGCGCACGAGAAGTACGAGCGGTTGATTGCTCGGTGCAAGTCTCTGCCCCCCACACCCACCGCCGTCGTCCACCCCTGTGATGAGTCCTCGCTCAAAGGCGTAGTCGACGCCGCGCGCGCAGGGCTGATTGCGCCTGTGCTGGTGGGCCCCTCTGCCCGCATCCGCGACGTCGCGGCCAAGGCCGGCCTCGACATTGGTGGGTTTCGAATCGTGGACGCTTCATACAGTCAGGACTCGGCTGCCAAAGCCGTAGAACTGGTACGCAGTGCCGAGGTCGAGGCCCTGATGAAGGGGAGCCTTCACACGGACGAGTTGATGGGCGCGGTGGTAAAGCGGGAAACCGGTCTACGGACGGCACGTCGCCTCAGCCACTGCTTCGTGATGGATGTCCCGGGGCATCCCGAGCCCCTCATCATCACCGACGCCGCGGTGAACATCGCGCCGACACTGAGAGACAAGGTCGACATCGTCCAGAACGCCATCGACCTCGCGCATGACCTTGGCGCTACCGAGGTCCGGGTGGCAATCCTCTCGGCGATGGAGACGGTTAACCCCGACGTCCCCTCGACGGTGGAAGCTGCCGCGCTCTGCAAGATGGCCGATCGCGGACAAATCACCGGTGCCCTGGTCGATGGGCCGCTGGCGCTCGACAACGCAATCAGTCCCGAGGCAGCGAAGATCAAGAACATCGCCTCGCCCGTAGCAGGCAGGGCCAACGTCTTGGTGGTTCCGGACCTCGAGGCCGGCAACATGCTCGCCAAGAGCCTCACCTTCCTCGCCGGGGCCGATGCCGCGGGCATTGTCCTCGGCGCGCGGGTGCCAATCATTCTCACCAGCCGTGCCGACTCGCTCGGCGCCCGGCTGGCCTCCTGTGCCGTTGCGGCTCTGGTCGCCAGCGCGCGCCGGGCCAGCACCAAGCGCGCCGTGGGGTGATGGCATGGCCCCGGCCATTCTCGTTTTGAACGCAGGCTCGTCGAGCCTCAAGTTCTCCGCCTTCTTGATCCGTGGTGCCGAGCTTGAGCTCTGGCTCCGGGGGCAAGCCGAGGCCCTGTACACCGACCCGAAGTTCATTGCGAAGGACGCAGCAGGACAGGTTGTGTCTGAGCAGAAGTGGGACGCGGGGGGCTCCATCGGTCACGAAGGGGCCATCGCCCACCTGATTCAGTTCCTCAGAAGCAACCGGGGCGACCACCAACTTGTGGCGGTCGGGCACCGAGTCGTTCACGGGGGCCTGGAGTTCTCCGAGCCCACCCGCCTGAGCCGAGAAGTCGTCTCACGGCTGGAGAAGTTCGTCCCGCTCGCGCCGTTGCACCAGCCGCACAACCTCGCCCCAATCCGATTCGTGCTTGAGCAGATGCCGGCGTTGCCCCAGGTCGCATGCTTCGACACGGCATTCCACCGCACCCAGCCCGAGCTGGCCCAGGCCTTTGCGTTGCCGGCCTCCATCACTGACCGTGGCGTGCGCCGCTACGGCTTTCACGGTCTCTCGTACGAGTACATCGCCAGCGTCCTGCCGTCGGTGGATGCGCGGGCCGCCGCGGGCCGGGTGGTCGTGGCGCACCTGGGCAACGGCGCAAGCATGTGCGCCATGGTGGCGGGCAAGAGTGTTGCGAGCACCATGGGGTTCACCGCCGTCGACGGGCTGCCCATGGGAACGCGCAGCGGAGCGCTCGATCCCGGGGTGCTGCTCTATCTGCTGGACGAGCTGAAGATGGATGCCCGACAAATCGAGAAGCTCATCTACCAGCAGTCAGGACTGCTGGGTGTCTCGGGCATCTCGAGCGACATGCGGGCATTGCTCTCGAGCGATGCGCCGCGCGCCCGGCGCGCCGTGGACCTGTTCATCTACCGCGTGTGCCGGGAGCTCGGTTCTCTTGCCGCGGCCATGGGCGGCCTCGATGCGCTGGTCTTCACCGGCGGCATCGGGGAACACGCCACGCCCGTCCGGGAACAGGTGTGCCGCGGAGCCGAATGGCTTGGCATCACGCTCGACGCCGCCGCCAACGCTGCTGGCGGGCCACGGGTCAGCTCGGAGAAGAGCCGCACCGCTGCCTGGGTCGTCCCGACGAACGAAGAACTCATGATTGCGCGTCACACCCGGCGCCTAATTCTGCAGAGCTAGGAGAGATCGGAAGCCATCGCGAAAAAAAACCAAGGAACCGTCGGCGGATGCATGGCGCGGGTTTGTCTTCGGTCCGTGGCAGCACCCGGTAAACGTCCGTGACTTCATCCAGCGGAACTAGACACCTTACGGGGGGACGGCGCGTTGGGCCGACGGCACGAACGAAGGAGCTCTGGCGACGCCTGCAGCCCTTGCTTGCCGAGGAGCGAGCGAAGCGCTTACCTGAGCAAGCCTTCCCCGGCCTGCGCTGAGGGTCACCGCTCTTGTGTGCCTCCGTCAGTGTCGTCGCCTTCAGGGAACGTTGGGCGACGATGAACACTCACTCGAGCGGCGCGAGTGCTCTTGGGCGACCGTTGAGCACGATGAGTGCTGCGAGAACCTGTTCACCGAACTGGTCACACTCGGCTGGCTTGAAGGAGCTCAGGAGCGCGTGCGGGTCGTCGTCAAGGAAAAGGGTCGACCCGAGGCATTCGAAGACATGAGCGAGCAGGTTCTTGCAGCGCTGGCATCGTTTGGCCTTTGCGAGCACTTGGTCGGCCCGGCGTCGAGCTTCGGAGAGTGTTGCAACATGCAGCGCCTCGAGCGCCTTGAGGTGTCCGGGCGGAGGCTCTTCAGTCGCTTGCCCGAAGCGAAGCAGCTTCAGAATTGAATTCATGCCAGGCGGCTGAGCATCCGGCATGCCCTCGTAAAGCCGCGGAGAGACGGGCTTTCGGTCGGGCTTCCGTTGCGCCCTGCAAGGTCGCGCGTTGCCTCGACTGCAAGATGCACCGTCGAGGGCAACGCCTTTCACGCAGCGTGAAGCGGTGCCAGGCATAACGCGACGCCCCCTCCATGTAGCCTGCGCAGCCCGGCCCATGTCGTTCCTAGGGCTGCTGGTTTCTGGGAGGTGGTGGTTTCACTTCGAGGTGGAGGATTCGCTCATGGGGCGCACGACCCAAAAGCAACTTGGCCGGTCGAAAGGCAGGACCCGACGGAGGGCCGCAGCAGGCCTCCGGAAGTCGCCTCGCGTGGTGGTTCTTGTCGCAACGCGAAAGGGCGCGTGGCTGTTCCATGGTGATTCGACCCGACGGAGGTGGCGAGTCGACGGCCCACATTTTCTCGGTCACATCGTCAATCATCTTGTGCTCGATCCCCGTGACGGTCGAACGCTCCTCGCCGCGGCGAAGACGGGTCACCTCGGGCCAACGGTCTTTCGGTCGACAGATTTCGGACGCACCTGGAAGGAAGCAGTGCGGCCACCTGCTTTCCCCAAGGCGCCGGAGGGCGAGAAGGGACGCGTCGTCGACCACACGTTCTGGCTGACGCCATGCCACGGCAACGAGCCCGACGGCTGGTACGCCGGGACCTCGCCGCAAGGGCTGTTCCGCTCGGGTGACGGAGGCTCGAGTTGGGAACCGCTCCCCGGGCTAAATGACAATGCGCAATACCGGGCGTGGATGGGCAGTGAGCAGGATGGAACACCGGACGGGCCGAAGTTGCACTCCGTCATCGTTGACCCGCGTGATCCCGCCCATCTCTACATGGCGATGTCGAGCGGCGGAGTTCACGAATCGACCGATGGAGGACGGACGTGGGCTCCGCTCGTTCAAGGGCTCCAAGTGGTTGAAGACCTCGACCCCGCCAACATCAGCTTCCACGACCCGCATTGCGTCCGGTTGTGTCCGAGCGACCCGGACCGCCTCTACCAGCAGAATCACTGTGGGATTTACCGACTGGATCGCCCGGCCAAGGTGTGGACGCGCATCGGCAGGAATATGCCAAAGCGAGTCGGCGACATCGGCTTTCCGCTGGTGGTGCACCCCCGGGACGCAAACACTGCGTGGGTCTTCCCGATGGATGGAACAACCGTCTGGCCGCGAACGAGCCCAGAGGGTGTTCCAGCCGTCTATGTGACGCGCAACGCGGGCGCGAGCTGGCGGCGACTGGATTCTGGCTTGCCGGAACGTCAGGCCTGGTGGACGGTGAAGCGACAGGCGATGACTGCCGACGCAGGGGACCCAACCGGGCTGTACTTCGGGACGACAAGTGGGGACCTCTGGATGAGCCGCGATGAGGGCAATCGATGGGCCTGTGTCGCCAGAAATCTTCCCGAAATCTACGCGGTGGAGGCCGCCGAAGTGCGATGACGCCGCGCCCAGAAAAGAGCATTTTCGAGTTGGGAGCTCTGCCGTGAAAGTGCTGATTCCCGGTCCACTGCTTTCGTACACCGCTGCTCGAGAGGTCGATGCGAGCGGCGGGACTCTGGCGGAACTGCTCGCCGACCTCGACCGTCGCTACCCAGGCTTGCGATTTCGCCTGATTGACGAGCAAGGGAATATGCGGCCGCACATGCGTTGCTTCATTGACGGCGAGCAGGTCTTGGACATGACGCGCACGCTTCAACCCGACGAGGCGGTCCAGTTCGTCCAGGCTCTGAGCGGGGGGTAGGGTGCTGGCGCGGTGCTGCGGGACGGCGTCGTTGGGTTCGCACGATTTCGGGTGAACGCGGCCTTTCGAATTGACGAGGGGCGTGGTGCTCCCGCCCGTTCGCGTGTAGAAAATCTTTACGATGGCGTTCACACCGCTCAACGCCCTGAACGCGTTCATCGCTGTTGCGCGTCGGTGTAGCTACGCGGCCGCCGCCAAGGACCTCGGAGTCTCGGCTTCCGCCCTGAGCCAGTCCGTCCGACAACTCGAGATGCGGCTGGGTGTCACCTTGCTTACGCGGACCTCGCGCAGCGTGGCGCTCACGGATGCGGGGCAGCGACTTCTCGAGAACGCGGGCCCCGCCTTGGACCAGGCACTCGAGTCGCTGAAGACCGTGAAGGCTAGCCGAGGCGAAGTGACAGGACGGGTCAGGCTCACTGTGCCCACCGTCGCAGTGACGCTCCTGCTCGCTCGCCTGCTTCCGCGGTTCATCGAGCGCTACCCGAAGGTGGAGCTGGATGTGCGCGTCGAAGACCGCTTGGTGGACGCGGTGGCCGAAGGGCTCGACGCGGGCATCCGCCTCATCGAGTCCATCGACCGCGACATGGTTCACGTCCGACTCTCGGCCCAGCCGGATTGTCGTCGTTGCCGCACCGTCGTACCTAGAACGCCGCGGCACTCCGCAGAAACCCGCGGACCTGCTCCAGCATGAATGCATCTGTATTCGATGGGCGCCGAGCGGAGAGCCATGGGCTTGGGAACTCGAACGCGGGAAGAAGACGTGGCGGGTACCCATGCGTGGGCCGGTGACCACGAACAACTTCGAGCTCATGCGAATTCTGGCCGTCATGGGGGTTGGCCTGGCCTACGCGTTAGAGCCCACCATCGCCGAGGAGCTCTCCCGCGGAGAGCTCCGCGTGGTCCTGGAGACGTACGCCCCTGCAGTGCCGGGCCTGTTCCTCTACTTTCCCGGTCGGGCCCAGGTCTCACCGGCGCTCAAGGCGTTTATCGAAGTTGCACGAAAGCTGACGAACGAATCGAACCCGACGAAGTGAACGGAGGCATCGGCACCAGGCGGTCCGTGTTCCACGTAAACGCGGCGGGATGGGCCGAAGCGCGATCGCGAAGTTTTTCTAAACGGCCCATGCACTCCGTGCATGTTTCCCCGTCGCGCGCGCGGACGTATTCCTTCTGCATCAGCCGGGAGCGGGCCTCCCTTTCGCGAAGGAGAACGAAGATGCAGAAGCGGAAAGTTGGAGGCAGCGGCCTCGAGGTGTCGGCCATCGGCCTCGGCTGCATGGGAATGAGCTTCGGCTACGGCCCGGCCGCGGATAAGCAAGAGATGATCTCGTTGATTCGGAGGGCCATCGAACTTGGTGTCACCTTCTTCGACACGGCCGAAGTCTATGGCCCGTTCACCAACGAGGAACTCGTGGGGGAAGCGCTGGCTCCATTTCGTGGGCAAGTGGTGGTCGCCACGAAGTTTGGTTTCAAACCTGGTCCTGAAGGCGATTCGCGGTGGTCACGCCTGGACAGTCGACCGGAACACATCAAACAGGTTGCTGAGGCTTCACTCAAACGCCTCAAAGTAGATGCGATCGGATTGTTCTACCAACACCGCGTCGACCCAGACGTGCCCATCGAAGACGTCGCCGGTGCGGTAAAGGACCTGATTCGAGAGGGCAAGGTCAAACACTTTGGTCTCTCTGAAGCGGGCGTGAAAACCATCCGCCGGGCGCACGCGGTTCAGCCTGTCACTGCCGTTCAAAGCGAATACTCGCTGTGGCACCGAGCCCCGGAGGAGGAAGTGTTGCCGACGCTCGAGGAGCTTGGAATTGGCTTCGTTCCGTTCAGCCCTCTGGGCAAGGGGTTCCTGACCGGCAAGATGAGCGAAGCCACCACCTTCGATAGCAGCGACTTCCGCAACATCGTTCCGCGTTTTGCGCCGGCGGCTCGCAGAGCGAATCTGGCCTTCGTTGATTTGCTCGCCAAGGTCGCAGAACGCAAGAAGGCGACACCTGCGCAAATCGCACTCGCCTGGCTCCTCGCCCGGAATCCGTGGATTGTCCCCATCCCGGGCACCACGAAGCTGGCGCGCCTCGAGGAGAACATCGGTGCCGCTGAGGTCGAACTGACGACGGGTGATCTGTATGAAATCGACAGCGCCGCCGCGAAAATCACGGTGCATGGGGCGCGCTATCCCGAGAACCTGGAGAAATTGACCGGTCGCTGAACAAGACAACACGAAGCAGGTGCACCATGCGTATTGGAATTCTCGGCTCAGGTTTGATGGGTGCCAAACTCGGGACGATCTTCGCCCGCGCTGGTCACGAGGTGGTCTTCAGCTACTCGCGCAGCAAGACGAGGCTCGAGCGCCTCGCGCGCGACTCCGGCGCGAGTGCTCGCGCTGGCACCCCGGGCGACGCCGCTCAGGCCGACGCAATTCTGCTGGCAGTCAACTGGTCGCAACTGGACGACGTGTTGCGCCAGGCGGGTAATCTGTCGGGGAAGGTCATCCTGAACTGCTCGCTTCCGCTGAACGACAGCAACACCGAGCTCCAGGTGGCGAACACCTCGTCGGGGGCCGAGACGCTTGCCAAGAAGGCGCGTGGGTCGCGGGTCGTGTCCGCGTTCCACACCGTTCCGAGCGAGGTGCTGTTCAGCGTCTTCGAGAGGCGGAACAGGGCGCCCCGACCGAACCTTGTGTACTCAGGCGACGACGCGCACGCGAAGACCGTGGCCTCCGCGCTCATCGGTGACGCGGGCTTCGATCCGGTGGACGCCGGACCCTTGCGAATCGCCCGATACAGCGAGCCATCCGCGCTTCTCATTGGGCACTTGGCCTACGGCGGGAGTGGTGGCCCGGGCCTGGCCTATCGTTTCGAACGTTTGCGCGTCGACGAGTGACGACGGACTCCGGTGTTGTTCCTCGGAAGCCCAGCCGGGGGGAGAGTTCATCTCTGCAGCTGGGGCCGGCCCGGAAGGACGATGCTCACCGCGCGGTCAGGCGCTCGCCGGCGTGGCCTGCAGGCGGCGCCAGAAGAAGTACGAGAGCCCCCAGAGCACGCCGGTGGCCGCCGCCCAGCCCCACGCCTCCGGGCCATCGCCCACCGCGAGGTGGGCGATGAGCGCAGAGCCGAGGGTGATGGCGAAGCCGGCGTAGGCCCACTCCTTGAGCCGCGCCGGCACCGGCGCAAGCAGCAGCACCACGCCGAGGAGCTTGGCCCACGAGAGCTCCACCCGGAAGTAGGCGGGGAAGCCGAGGTGGGTGAACGCCTCCGCCACCTGCGGCAGGCGCAGCTGCGCGTAGGCGGTGAAGCCTATCTGCAGGCAGAAGAGCGCGGTGACGATCCAGAAGCCGATGACCATTCCTTTGGAGCGGGGCATGCTCAGCTCGGCCGCGCGGGCCAACTGGGGAGCTCGACGCCGAACTGCTTTGCGTACTCGGCGTTCAATCGCTGCCAGCCGCCGAACTTCATGGCCTCGGGGCCGACGATGCGTCCAATGGGCTGACCGGCGAGAAGCCGATCGAGCACGTCGAAGCAGATGTGCCAGCCCGCGGCGCCCATCGAGATGAATCGACGGTCGATGTTGTGCCAGAGCGTGAGCCGCGTGCCGCCGCCTCCCAGCGGCTCCAGCTCCCAGCGGAGGTCCTGTCCGCCCCAGTTGAATTCGAGCACCTTGGGCGCGTCGGCCCGCTTCACCTGGGTCTCGGAGACCAGCGGCGTCGGCGCCCCCACCGTCGAGAGCTTTGCGGTGCCAACGGCACCGAGGTTCCGGTCAGAATCGAACGGAGCCCATTCGCGCAGATGCTCGGGCTCGGTGAGCGCCTTCCAGACCTTCGCAGGAGGGTGGGGGAGGTCGCGGACGAGAACGAGCGTCCACTTCTCTCCATCCTTTCGAACCTCGGCGCCAGAAGCGGCGCCCGGCGCGTATTGCTCACGGCTGCTCATGTCTCTTCTTTCCTTTCGCAGAGGGCACCTTCTCCATCTTGTCCAGGTGTCGCTCCAGGGCATCGACGTGCTTCGACCAGAAGCGCCGGAAGGGAACGAGCCATGCGTCGAGCTCCATGAGCGGCTCCGGTCTCAGTCGATAGAGGCGCCGCTGCGCTTCGATTCGCGACTCCACGAACCCAGCCTCTCGCAGCACGCGCAGGTGCTTGGAGACGGACGGCTGCGACAGTCGAAGCTCGCGCTCGATCTCGCCCACGGAGCGCTCGGACGAGAGCAGCAGGCTCAGGATGGCCCGTCGGTTGGGCTCCGCGACGATGGCGAACGATGATTCCACGCCAGGTATATACTTGGACAGTCATATGCCTGTCAAGGCATACTCTTTGAACCAGCTCTCGCCACCCTTCAGGGCTGTCAATCGCACGCCGACGAGTCGAGGCGGCCGAGCAAAGGTGCGCCGCGCAGCCCTGTCATGCGTTTCGCAGTCTGAGCAACACTTCGAGAACAACGTCCCCGCCACCGGGTCGCGTTGTTACGGCGCGATGCGCTCGAAGCCTAGCGACCTGTCGAGCGCGGCGCGCGTTTCATCGACGGCAGCGTGTCCAACTCATCCTCGCACCTCGCCTGACCGGGGAGGGCGCATGAACGGCCGTTCGACGTCTGGTAACGCAGGTTACGTCAAATTCCGCGGCCGACACGACGCGGTCGGTCTTTCCAGGCGAATGTCTAGGCCATCTTCAACCTGGGTTCGCTCGGGGAACGACACCTCCGCCACCCCGATGTCGGACCTGTTCAGGGAGCGAATCCTTAGGACTTCGCTTTCTTCGAAGGTTTCGACTTGCCAGAACTGTTGAGGGCGACCGCTTGGCGAACGAGCGCCTTGAAGGCGGACTCGTCAACTTCTTCTCCTTCGTGGATGTCGATCGCGCGGCGTACGTTTCCCTCGAGACTCGAGTTGAAGAGACGGGCCGGATCCTTCAGAGACGCGCCCTTGGCGAAGGTCAGCTTCACGACACTCTTGTAGGATTCGCCAGTGCAGATGATGCCGTCGTGCGACCAAATCGGAGTGCCCATCCACTTCCACTCCTCGACGACGTCCGGGTCTGCTTCCTTGATGAGCTTGCGCATTCTGCTGAGGGTTTCTCCGCGCCAGTCCCCGAGTTCGGCGATTCTTTTCGAGATGAGCTCCGATGCCGACTGGCCTTGGCTCGCGCCCGACTTTTTCATGTTCTCATCCTAGGGGTTCCAGCTGTATTTCAATTGTAAGACGGTGGAGGATAGTCATGTTAGGCCCTGCTGCGCCCGTCCCGTTCAGCGCCGAGTCCGCGTCGCGTACGCTTCCCGCGCACCGACCCCGCGAACACTAGCGTTACAAAGGCGAAGCCCCGCGAGGTGCCTCGCGGGTCTCCTGTTTACTGGGCCTTCATCTTCAGCGCGGCGCTCATTCCGTCCCGAACCCTCGCGGGGACATCGCTGGGACGACGCCGAGATAGGCGTGTGGCTTCAACTCAAGGGGGTGCGGGATAGCCTCGGCCCTCGCTGCCGAGCGAGGACCGGGCATCGCCAACGCGTGGTGTTTCAGGTAGATTGCCTGTATACTGGTTTGTATATGAAGGCCATACAAATTACTGTAGATGAACGACTCCTGAAATCCTTGGATGCGAACGCCGAGGCGAAGCGGGACGGGCGCTCCGCGGTGATCCGACGCGCATTAGCGCAGTACCTCGCTCGACGTCGCAGCGCCGAACTGGACGAGCGGATTCGCCGCGCCTACGGAAAGACCCCGGTCGATCCTGAACTTGAGGGCTGGGAGCAAGAGGGGACATGGCCCAGCGAGTGAACCGTGGAGAAATCTGGACCTACGAGTTTCGCAAGCCGGACAAGCTGCGACCGGTCCTCGTGCTGATGCGAAACGCCACGATCGAAGTCTCGAATACGGTCTTGGTTGCCCCCGTGACCTCCACGATTCGCGACCTGCCCACCGAAGTTCAGGTCGGCGTGGAAGAGGGTCTCAAGCACCCTTCGGCGGTCAAGCTCGATAGCATGCAGAGCGTGGACAAGACGCGTCTCAGGCGCTTCGTTGGCTCCCTCGGCGAGCAGCAAATGAGAAAGGTGTGTCTCGCTCTGGGCATCGCTACCGGCTGTGCGTGAAGTCAACGCTATGCGGTCGCCCGAGGTCCGGCTGTTGGGATCTATCGACGAAACGCGGTTTGGCAGACATTCCGCCCGAAGATTTCGCTGGGCCATCGCACCGCTGCGAGTTCCAATTCAGCTCCACGACCAGGACTCGAACCTGGGACATGGTGATTAACAGTCACCTCTGCGCCCTCTGGGAGTCACAAATGCCAGAGGAGAATTGGCCGTCGGTGGCCGTGGGTGGCCGTAAGCAGTTCCAATAGAGTTACCACGGAGGTCGGGTCAGCGTTGCTCGCGGCCGAGAATCTCGGCGCTGGGCGCTGACAACGCCTACACGCACGGCCCACCACAGGTGCCCCAGGAGCGCCTCGGAGACCGGTGGCAGCGTCTGGAGGCTGCGGGGTGCGTTTGGGGACCTCGAGGACCGGCTGGCGCGGCCCTGGGGCGCTGTACAGTTTCTCCGACCTCTGCTTCGGCCGCGGGGATTGTTTGGACTTGTTGGGAGCGGGTGGGACGTCGTTGATTCTTCTTCTTCGCACTCCCTAAAGGGAGAGTGCGGAAGAAGGAAGGAAGAACCAACTCCCAGACGTCGCAGGCTCATTCTTCTTCGCCTTCGCGCACCTTCGGCGACGAAAGAAGCTTTGCGGTCCCGCGCTTTCTGACGACGATGACTTTCCGTGCCTCGGCCAGCCCGACGATGGCCGCCCGGTCGTTCTTGACCACCCCCGCTTCGTCGCAAGCTCTGGACGACAAAATGTCCACCCCGCCGAGCTCGACGACCTTCCGGACCAGGGCGTCGACTAGCTCGTCGTCCGTCTTGGCCTCGTTCAGGCCGGCCCGGCCGAACTTCGCGTTAAAGGCCAGGTCCTCCTGAGACAGCACGAGCTGCTCGAAGTCCCTGGACCCATCCTCGTGCTTGGTGATGACGAACTTGAAGTGCGGGTAGTCGTCACCGAAGCGGTTCTTGACGCAGTCCACCTGATGCACCACCGCCTCAACCTTCGTCACCTCGTCCTTGGTGGACTGATCCTTTTGGTAGCGAATGATGTACCCCACGTCGATGGACCCAGCAGCCGTGCCGGAGCCTCGAATCCAATTCAGGTGCGGAGTCTTGTCGCCTCGGCCCTTCCCGGCGGTCTTCTGAGTGTGGGCAAGGACGCCCACGGACGCATTTGTCGCGTTCTTGATGCTCTGGACCCGGTGCCAGAACTGCCGGGTCTCGCCAGCTGCGTTCTCGTCCGCATCGCCCAACAGGTCAGAATACGGGTCAAGGAACAGCACATCGAGGTGGTGGCGTTTGATTTCCTGGACGAGGGCATCCCGCGTGGAGTCGGCCAGCGTTTCGTCCGAGCCTGCTAGCGTGAGGGCTTCTCCGTGCAGAAGGAATAACTTGCCCTGGGCCTTACCGAGCCCCACCATTCGCAGGCGGTGTTGCATTCCCGCGGCTGAATCCTCTGGGCTGCAAAAGCCCACGCGGAAGCCTGCGTCGACAAGCAGCCGGATCAAGTACAAGAGCCACCACGTCTTGCCATTGTGGTACTGACCCCCAATCGCCATCACCCCACCGCGCGGGACGATGCCCTTCAACAGCCACGGGTCTGGGTCGACCTCGCGTGCGAGAAACTCGGCGACGTCCACCATGCCGACGCCGACCTTGGATGCGCTTCGTTCCCTCCTCCAGAGCTCGAGCGCCATCAGCACCACCGATGACGGCGCGCGCAGGACGTTTTGGATGTCGCAGATGATGTTCGCCTCGACCACGGCCTTGGGGATGACGATGCCTCTGCGGAGGTACTCGCCGTCCTCGTACTCGATGCCGTTCACCTCCAGGCACCTCTGCGACAAGTCGCGGATGTCCGTCGAAGGCTCGTCGCCGTGCTGATGGCCGCACGGGCGACCGCCCTCTCGATTTTCGAGTACCAGCATCAGCTTGCCGCGGGCCAGGGCCGGGGAACGGCGATCGCCGACGCGCAGACGATGTCCGTCAGCGCAGTGGTCTTCTTCCAGATGTTCTATCTCCTTGAGTGCCGGTCGCTGCGGACCTCGATCCGAGTGTTGGGAATTTTGACAAACCGCATGGTGCTTCTAGGGGTCGCGGCTTTACTCGGGCTGCAGGCGATGTTTATCTGGGCGCCCTTCATGCAGGGAGTGTTCAAGAGCTCGGCGGTCTCGATTCGCCAGCTCGCGTTGGCGGTCGCAGTCGGCGCGACGATCCTTCCGGTGCTCAGCTTGGAAAAGGCCACCCGCCGCTGGGCGCGAGCACCAATCTGAATCGCCCGCCGGTCACGGACGAGCGACGGAATTCAACCGAGCGAACGCTACGACCGGTCGACCGCACGAAGGGCGGCTGTGGACCAGGAGCGACTTGCACAAGTCTCTCCTGCCGAGCGCGCTCTGAAAATGGGAATTTTGAGAACGATGAATCGGCGAGCCGTCCTCGCCTCCTGAGTATCGCTCAGGACAAGAGAGTCTGGCTTCCCCCAGGGCATCCCCGGCGGTCACTGACGCTCAGGCTCGGACTCCAGCTCGGTCTTCGTCACTCCGATGCGCGCGAGCCATGGATAGAGGCTGGGAAGGACCAGCAGCGTGAGGAGGGTCGAGGTGACCAGCCCGCCGACGACCACCGTCGCCAGCGGCCGCTGCACCTCTGCGCCAACGCCGGTAGCCAGCATCATCGGCACGAACCCGAGGGCAGCGACGAGCGCGGTCATCAGCACCGGACGAGCTCGCTCCTTGGCGGCAGCCACCGCTGCCGCACCGGGAGCCTGGCCCTTCTCCTCCAGCGCTAGCAGCCGCGATATGAGGACAACGCCGTTCAGTACTGCGATACCGGAGAGCGCAATGAAGCCCACCGCGGCGGAGATGGACACCGGCATGCCGCGCATAGAGAGCACCAGCATTCCACCCACCGACGCGAACGGAACGTTGAGGAAGATGAGGAGCGCCGGACGAAGCTTGCGGAAGGCGTAGAGGAGCACCGCCAAGATGAGCACCATCACCGCGGGGATGACGATGGCGAGGCGTCGCTTTGCGGCCACCAGTGTCTCGTACTGTCCGCCCCATTCGAGGCGGTAGCCCCTGGGCAGCGTCACGTCGGTGGCCACCAGCTTCTCGGCCTCCTTCACCACCGAGCCTAGGTCAGCACCGCGGACGTTGAAGCCCACGATGATGCGGCGCTCTCCGTTCTGGCGCGACACGAGGCTCGGCGAGCTAGTCATCTCGACGTCGGCGACGCGGCCCAGCGGCACCAGGCCCCCGCTCGGGCCTGGAATGGACAGGTCGGCAAGCGTGAAGGCGTTGGCACCCCCGCCCAGCCGGAGGAGGATGGGGATCCGCAGCGCCCCGTCGTAAGTGGCCCCGACCTCGACCCCGGTGCGGATGGATTGGACCGCCTCGAGCAGGCTCTTCACCGTGAAGCCGGCGCGCGAGGCGTCCAGCGGTCGCGGGCGCACCTCAAGGAGCGAAACCGCCGGCGGGGCGATCACCCGGGTGTCGGCGGCGCCAGGGACCCGCCCCACCACCTCGGCAGTGCGCGCCGCCAGCCGGCCCAGCTGGGCCAAATCGTCGCCGTAGATCGAAATGGCGACGTCGGCCACCGATCCACCTAGAAGCTCGTTGAAGCGCATTTGAATCGGCTGGGTGAAAGAGACCTCTGCGTTGGTGTTGACCGCCTTCGCCGCCCGGTCGATCTCCGTGATGATTTGTGCCTTGTCGACTCCGGGTCGCCAGCTGGTCCGCGCCCTGAGCAGCACGAAGACGTCCGCCTGCTCGAGCCCCATGATGTCAGTGGCGACCGCCGGGCTGCCGATGCGAGAGACCACTTCCTTCACCTCCGGCACGCTCTTCATCATCGCGGCCTCGAGCTTGCCGGCCTCAGAGACGGCAGTCTCAAGGGAGATGTCGGCGGCCCGCGTCACCTGGACCACCAGGTCACCCTCGTCGAGCTGCGGTACAAACTCGCTTCCGGCGCGGGCGAAAAAGATGCCCCCGAGCGCGAGGAGTGAGGCCGATCCGGCTGCCACCACCCAGGGGCGCGCCTCGGAGATCCGGAGAAGGGGCAGGTAGACCCTCTCGATCCAGCGGCACCAGGAACGGCGGACGTTCCGGGACGTCCTTCGGCCGAAGGAAGAGCGCGGTCGCCGCCGGGATGAAAGTCAGGGAGAGCACCAACGAGGTCGCCAGCGCGAAGACCACGGTGAGTGCCATCGGCCGGAACATCTTGCCATCCACGCCAGTGAGCGACAGGACCGGCAGGTAGACGAGCAGGATGATCAGCACCGAGAAGAAGACGGGTTGGGCAACCGTGCCCGCTATTTCCTCGACTTGGCGGACCCAGATCGCTTGGGCGCGCTTGCGGTACTGGAGTGGGTAGGCGGAGCGGTTGACGCCGTGGAACACGGCCTCCACCATCACCACCGCGCCGTCGACGATGAGGCCGAAATCCAGCGCGCCTAACGACATGAGATTACCCGGGACGTTGAGCGCAACCATCGCCGCGGTGGCGCCGAGCATGGAGAGCGGGATGGCGGATGCGACGAGCAACCCGGCCCGCCAGCTGCCCAGCATCAGGAAGAGCACGGCGATGACCAGGAGCCCGCCCTCGAGCAGGTTCTTGAACACGGTGTGAAGCGTGCCGGTGACGAGCGTGCTCCGGTCGTAGACCACGTCGACGAAGACGTCCTCCGGGACCGCTTTGCGCACCTCCACCATCTGTTTCTTCAGGCGCTTCATCACGTCGAGCGCGTTCTCGCCGCGGAGCATCTGGGCCATCACGTAGACGGTCTCGCCCTTGCCGTTCTCGCTCGCAGCTCCGATCCGCGTGGCGGCGCCCATGGCGATGTCGGCGACCTCTGCGAGGCGGACTGGGTTGGCGTCGGAGCCCCGCCGGGACATCAGGGCGTAGCCGAGGTCGCCGGCGGTCTTCGGGAGGGCCACCGCACGGAGAAGGGTCTGGCCCGATCCCGCCGGAAGCGCAGCGCCCGGAGCCGTACCGGTGGCGCTTGCCAGCGCATCCTGGACGTCCTGCAGCGTGAGGCCACGGGCAGCGAGGCGCATCGGGTCGACCTTTACCTCTAGCACCCGTTGCTCTCCGCCCCAGGTGTTCACCTCCACCACACCGCGGACGCTGCGCAGCATCGGAGCCACCTTGAACTGGGCGAGTTCGAGCAGCTCGGAGGGACTACGGCGCGGGGAGTCAAGGGTGAAATGGAAGATTTCGCCCAGACCACCGGTGATCGGCCCGAGCTCTGGCGGCGAGACACCGGCGGGAAAGGACAGAGCGGTGAGCCGCTCCTGGACCATTTGGCGGGCCCGGTAAACGTCGACACCGTCTTCGAACACCACGGTCACCGACGAAATGCCGTAGCGTGACAGACTTCGTTGCTCCACCAACCCGGGAAGACCCCCAGCCCCACCTCGATCGGCCGGCTGACCAGGCGCTCGACTTCCTCGGGGGTGAGACCAGGGGCACGGGTGAGGACCAGCACCTGGTTGTTGGTGGTGTCTGGGAGGGCGTCGAACTTGAGGAGTATGCTCACGAGGGCGGCCACCACCATGAGCGTCAGCGTCGTGGCGACCACCAGGACGCGGTGGCGGACCGACCAGCGGACGAAGGCTTGAATCACGGGCTCTGCTCCGGCGCTGCGGTGGCAGGCACCTCGACCAGCGCTGCATCTGCAGCCACCTCCTCGCCGGCCACGATTCCCTTCACCAGTGCCTCGGCGCCCGAGCTGGCGATGACCTCTACCGGCACTCGCTCCGGTTTGCCGTTCCTCCGCGCTACGACGAAGGCTCTCCCGGCGACGAGCGCCACGGCGCGCGCCGGGACCACGGCGGCGTGGGTGGCGCCGGGAAGTGTCACCACCACCCGGCCGGTGAGGCCGGGCTGGAGGCGGGTGCCCATCTCAGGGACCAACCAGACTGAGATTGTGCCGTCGCGCGGGTCCATCACCGGAGCCCGGGCGACGAACTTGAGGGGATGGTGGCCACCGCTGGAGGTGACCAGCTCGAAGGCCGCGTTTTCGGTGTCCACCGGCCGTGCGAAGCGCGCCTCGACGCGCGAGTCGCCCTCCCCGGCCACGCGGACCACGGGTTCTCCGGTCGGCTCCCGGCTGTCGCCCACCGCGACGCCCACTGCGGTGACCATGCCGGCGATGGGGCTACGCAGTGCCACCGGCTTGCTGCCGGAGACGATGCCGGCTGCCTCAATCGGCTCGATCTGGGCGATGCGCAGCGTCGCCGTGGCCGACTGTTGGTCGGCACGGGCCTCGGCGAGCTTGGTCTCGGCCTCCAGCACGTCGACCAAGCGAACCAGACCGTCGGCCTTGAGCGCGTCGAGCTGGGCCTTGCGGCGACCATAGGCATCGACCCGGGTGGATGCGGCGGCGTAGGCGCCCGCGGCGGTGGAGACCTCCGGCATCACCACCTCGACCAGTGGCTGCCCCTTGGCAACCCGCTCGCCCGGGCGGACGAGGACGCGGACCACCCTCGCCCGGTAGGGCGGGACCACCCCGGCCTGGCCCTCCGGAGAGGGCAGCACCTGGGCCGGCGCCTCGAGAAGCGGGACGCCCTCGCTCGAGCGGGCCAGGACCCATGGCGTGCGCGAGCTGGGGACGGGCGGCCCTTCCTCGAAGGCAGGGCTGCGCTTCCCGCAGCCGGAGGCCTCGCTGCCCGCGCCGACGACGAGGAGCGACCAGAGGAGGGCCGCGCGGAGCTTCGGCGTTCTCTTCACTTCGCGCCTCCTGGCGTCAAATCTGCGAGGAGCATCCACACTTTCACTTGGGCCCACGCGTGCGAGGCGAGCGCCCGAGTACGCTTGGCGCGGGCGGCAGCCAGGGCGCGGCGAGCGACCAGCACTTCGAGCACTGTGGTCTCACCGGCGCGCATCGAAGCCTCCCGGGCCTGGGCGCTCGCCGTGGCTGCGGGGAACAGTTCCTTCTCGACGGCGACGAGCACCTCGCCGGTGTGCTCCATCTCGTGAAGCGACCGGCTGAGTTCGGTGGCGGCCGCGGCGAGGGCCTCGCGGTGTTCACCGTCCGAGCGCACCGCCGCGGAAGCCTGGGGTGCGGCCTCCCGCGCGCCCTGGTCGAAGATCGGCATGGAGACCTCCAGCACGGCCTGCACTCCCCAGGTGCCGAGATAGTCGCGGGTGCCCTTGACGCCCGTGCCGAGGCCCCAGCCCCTGCCAGACCGAACCTCCAGCTCCCGGGCGCGTTCGGCGTCTCCGGCAAGCTTGCGCGCGACGACCGCGGGTAGCTTGCCGGCGGCCTCGACGAGCGCCGGCCAGTCCGCGCGCGCAGGGGCGGGCGGCGACGGGAGGGGCCCGGAGGCGATTACTGGTCGTTCGGCGTCTTGCCCCATCGCCACGGCCAGCTGGAAGCCACGATCCACCACCTCTCCCTCGGCCGCGATGGCCAGAACATGGGCCTCGGCGGCGTAGGTGGCGGCGTCGGCAGCTTCGGCGCGGGTGAAGGCCCGCGGCCGCAGCGGCCTTGGCCATGCGCAACGAGAACTCCTGGGCCAGCTCCGACTACCTGCAGGGCGTCGGCCAGCGACTGCTGTGCGGCCCACGGCTCCATCCAGGCCTGAGCCGCAGCAAGCCGGTGGGAGAGCGCGGTCGCGCGGGCCTCGGGGAGAGGAGGCCGCGCCGCCCTCGGCGCGCAGCGACGCCTTCCGGTTCCCAGGGAGCCCGGAGAGGTTCCAAGTCTGCATCAGGGTGGCTTCGCCGAGGTACTTCCACTGGTCATCGAGCGGGTCCTTGGCGGTACCCGGTTGGACCGTCAACGTCGGGTTGGCGACCATCGAGGAAACCGAGTCGCCCACACGCCGCTGCTCGGCGACCGCTGCCTCGGCGCCGACCACCGCCGGAGCTTCGGCGGCGAGCCCCAACGCCTGGTCGAATGACACCTTGGTACCCGACTGGGTGACGTTCGCCTGGAGCACGGCCAGCGGCGCGGGTGCGGGAGGTTCGGCGGGCGCCGCCGCTGCCTGGGAGGAGGCGAGTAAGAGCATACACGCGCCAGCGCGCCACCATCGGCTCAGCCTGATCGACCCGGCGCCGTGGTGCCGCCGATTCAGCGTGGACCGGACGGTCTTCTGGTGGACGCAGCATCCCACCCGGGCGAGGAGGCGATGTGCGTGCCGGGACAGCAGTGCTCGTTGGTCTAGTCGCCAGGCGCAGACCGTCGGTCCGGCCCAGCCGTCGGCCGTGTCGCGCGGAATCTGCGTTTCGCACCAGTCGCAAGGCGGTGATCGCCAGACTGCCGACGAGCGGGCCCAGCAGCAGCCCCTTCGGCCCCCACACCTGGACACCGCCGAAGAACATCAGGA
>CAVXCY010000016.1:0-43606 GCA_963760425.1 uncultured delta proteobacterium
CCGAAAGTCCGACGGAGGTGGTGGTCGTTCCTGGCCCGGTCGTCGTTGAGGAGGAACGGCCCGAGACCTTCATCGTCGACAAGCAGGCACCGTCTCCGAAGCAGAAGCTGGCGCCCAGGCCGGACAACGCTTCGCTGACCCCGGCGCTGCCTGGCTTCTGGACCATTCCCGGCACCAGCATGCTGCTGCGTTTTGGCGGCGACGCCGTCGGAGTCTTCCTGGTGACGTCCAAGTTGATGGGAGCCACGACGTGGTTCGTCACCTCCTCCATTCCGGTGAGTGGGCAGCCCTTCTTCGACAGTCCGTTTCAGTTCTCCGGCACGGCGAACCAGTCGGACCTCAACTTCGAGTTCCGCATGCCGACGCCCGCCGGGATTCTGCGCGTGGTTTACCGAAACGACTTTGCGCAGCCTGACTCGCCGCAGTTCACCTATGACCTCAAGGACTTCTACGTCCAGGCAGCGAACTTCCTCGTCGGTGTGACCGAGAGCGTCTTCGCGGACATCGACGCCCAGCCTTCGACGCTGGACTACGAGGGACCCAACGCGGAGATTAGTTATCGCCACTTCCAAGTGCGCTACGTCGTGAAGCTCGCGCGCTCGGGCCAGGCCGACCTGCTACTGAACCTCGCGCTCGAGAATCCCCAATCGCAGATTCCAGCCAGCGCCGGGACGCCTCGCAGCGTCGCGCCGGACGGGACAGCCTCACTGCGCCTCGAAGGACGACTCGGCCACATCCAACTGGCGACCCTGCTCAGGGGCATCGGGAGCCAAACGTCGAGTGGTCAGAGCCAGACGGTGTTTGGCTGGGGCCTGAGCCTGAGCAGCAACCTCAACCTCTGGGCTGGCGACTTCCTCTCCCTCCAGGTTGCGGGGGGGCAGGGGGCCGCGGCCTACTTCAACGACACGAGCGGGCTCGGCCTGGACGCGGCGCAAAACGCAGCGGGGCAACTCACCGCGCTACCCATCCTCGGGGCCTTCCTGGGCATCACTCACAACTGGGCGGCACAGTGGAACTCGACCGCGAGCTACGGGTACCTGGTCATGGACAGTGCGCCCTACGGTGCCTCGGTGGGCAGCACGGGCTTCCACAGGTCGCAGTACGCATCCCTCAATCTCGTTTTCAGGCCGTCGAAGCGCTTCCTCCTGGGAATCGAGGGGCTCTGGGGCTACCACCAGGCGGTGAGTGGCGCCTCTGGGCAGGCCTGGCGGGGACAGACCAACTTTCAATTCACCTTCTAGTGGCCCGGGGAAGCCGTTCGTCCCGGCCCAGCGGCGATTGCCCCGACCGGGGGCCGTGGGGCCGGCGTGACAGCGCGAGCGGAGACAAGAGGCTTCATGCACCAAGTGGGCAGGGTGGTAGCCTGATAGGTGGGAATGGGACCAGAGAGGACCTCGCTCTGCGCGGAGCCCCGGGCATTCCCTGGTGGGCGCCGCTGGTGGGGCTACTTCCGGTCCCAGCTCCGTCTGGCCTCCCTGGCGACCTTCCTCGGCGGCTTTCTCGCGGCGGGCGCCGCACACGCCGAGAAGACGGATGTTGTCGTGCTTGGCAACGGTGACCACTTCACCGGCGAAATCAAGGGGATGAGCCGCGGCAAGCTCGACTTCAAGACGGACGATGTCGGCCGGATTTCCATCGAGTGGATTAAGATTGCGACCATCACCAGCATCCACTCCTTCGAGGTCGAGCTGGCGTCGGGGAAGAAATACTACGGCCCGCTGAGTTCGCCGCAGGAATACGACCTCCAGGTCGGTCCAGAGAAGACGGATGTCGTCCCAATGGTCGAGGTCATCACGCTCACGCCCATGGACGAATTCTTCTGGTCCAAGGTGAAGGCCTCCCTCGACCTGGGCCTCACGCTGGCCAAGTCGAACAGTTCGATGACGCTGTCGGGCGACGGTTCGATTGCCTACCGCGGACAGCACTTCGGTGGCGGCTTTGACTTCAACACCTACTGGCAACGGGACAAGAACTCGACCACGGTGGGTCAGCTCTCAATGAATCTGACCGGCACCTACTACTTCTCGAAGCTCCGAGTGCAGCTCCAGCTCGGGTACGACCACAACGACGAGCTGGACCTGACCTACCGAGTCGACCTCGGTGCAGGCGTTGCCTATCCCGTCGTCCGTGACAAGTGGAATGAGCTCTGGCTCTCGACAGGACTCGTCGCCGCCCAGGAGCAATACAGCACCGGAGAGCCGAGCGTGAACCTCGCCGCGTACGTTGGTGAGGACTGGGAGGCCTTCATCTACGACAGCCCCAAGCTCTCCGCGGGCATCTCGTCGCAAATCATTCCCGTCCTCAGCGAGTTGTGGAGGACGCGCGGCAATGTCACTGCCAAGGTCAAGTACGAGGTCTTCTATAATTTCTTTGTCGGTTGCAACTTCTCGTTCACCTTTGACACCAAGCCACCGGACCCAGCAGCCGCCAAGACCGACTACTTGCTCTCCATCACCGTCGGCTGGTCCTACCGCCAGTGACGCGGCGTCTGAGGGCCCAACCTCTGCTGCGAGTGCGCAGCGGTTGACCCGGGGCCTGGCCTGAGACCCATTCCATCCCCCTGTGCATCCATTGCATGCTGGTCCGCGGTGGGGTGAGGAGGAAACGAACATGGGTAAGCGTGTTGGTGTCTTGGGCTCTGGCCAGGTGGCGCAGGTTCTGTCGGCTGGCTTCAACAAGCACGGATATGACGTCAAGGTCGGCAGCCGCGAGCCAGCAAAACTCAAGGAGTTTGCTGTTCGGGAGAAGGTGGAGACGGGGACCTTCGCGGAAGCGGCCGCATTCGGCGCCATTCTGGTCCTTGCCGTGCACGGGAAGGCCGCCCAGCAGGCTCTCCAGCTGGCCGGCGCGTCCAACCTGACGGGCAAGGTCGTCATCGACGCGACCAACCCGATTGGCGATGAGGCCCCTCAACATGGCGTGCTTCGCTACTTCACCGGCCCCAACGACTCGCTGATGGAGCGGTCCCAAGCGGCCTTTCCGCAAGCGCGATTTGTCAAGGCTTGGAACTCCGTCGGTTCAGCGTTCATGGTGAACCCAAGCTTCCCGGGAGGCCCGCCCACCATGTTCATCTGCGGCAACGACCCTGGTGCGAAACAGGAAGTCGCCGAGATTCTTGGACAATTCGGCTGGAGCACCGAGGACATGGGGATGGTCGAGTCGGCCCGCGCCATTGAGCCGCTCTGCCAGCTCTGGTGTGCCCCTGGACTCCTCCGGAACCAGTGGAGCCACGCGTTTAAGCTCCTCAAGCTCGCGGGGAAATAATCTCGGTCGCGTGGTGGACCCACCGGGGCGGCGCAGCGGAGTCCGAACAGAATAAGACGCGTGACGCGTGAAAATCCAGCGCTTGGAAACGCGAGGAGATTGGCGTTCCCGATGCCTGGCCATCGCCGCAGCAATCGCGTGGCTTGGACTCGGACTGCAATTGTACTTCACGCTCCAGACGTCATTGGCGCGGGGCCTTCCACCGGCCATCGCCATCGTCCGCTACTGCAGCTACTTCACCATCCTCACCAACCTGTTTGCCGCTCTCGCCCTGACGTTCGCGGTGGGGCTGCCACCGCTTCGGTCGGCAGGTTCTTCTCGAAGGCCACTGTGCGGGCGGGTATCGCGGTTGACATCGCGCTTGTCTTTCTTGGCTACAACCTCCTCCTCCGCCACGTCTGGAACCCCCAAGGTCTGGAGCGCCTCGCGGACGAGGTTTTGCACGTCGTCACCCCCGTCCTCTATGTGGCGGCCTGGGTGTGGCTCATGCCGAAGGGCGCGCTTCGCTGGAGCGATGCGCTGCGGTGGCTGGCCTTTCCGCTCGTCTACGCCGCGTATACGTTCCTCCATGGCGCGCTGACGAGGTTCTATCCATACTATTTCGTCGACGTCACACGCGTCGGCTACCCACGCGCCGTGGGTGCCATGGCGGGGCTTTCACTGGCCCTGGTGGTCCTTGGTCTCGTCGCGGTGAGCGTTGACCGAGCGAAGGGCCACTCGACCCGGCAACGCTAGAGCGCGCCTGCCCGTGCCGTCACGGGCGCGCGTGCCGACTGGGGCCGAGGCTGCCGCGTCAGGCAGGCTTGGCCATCATCTGCTTGATGATTCCTACAATTGCCATGAGGACTGCACCGCCGACACCACCCCCGGCGACGCTGCCGATGATGGAGCCGATGTCCATGCCGCCTGCGGTTGCCGCGGCTGCGCCGCCGCCGCCGGTGAGCATTCCGATGAGTTGACCCCCGAGTCCGCCGCCGACGACGCCGGCAATGGTGTTTCCAACGGGGCCGAGATTCAATTTCTTGAGCAATGCCCCTGCGATGTTGCCACCAGCGGCACCACTCACCAGCTCAATGATGAGAGCAGCGATGTTCATCTGAGGCCTCCCAGTGTGGATTTGAGTCTGAACGCGAACCCGGGCCCGAGACCTGGGCAAACCGGAAGCCACGGCGATGGTCCGTGGGGCCCAGCCAACGCCGCCCGTGTAGCGCTGTTTCAGCTTAGTTACTAGCCAACCAACTCTGCAGCGTCTCCGGTGGGAGACCAACGCTGGCGGCTTTTCCCACCTTTCACATCTGGTGCGGCTGGATTGATGACTGGAGAACGGTACATGCTCGCTTCGCCCACGGGGCGAGAGCGGGACGGTCTCGGTAACCTGTTTCGGCAGCGTCGGGGTGACCAACCCGTTGCGCCCCCCATCGTCTCTCACGGTCCAGTGCCCGCGTCAGGGGCCAATGGCCTCCTTGATGAAATGCAGCACTTCCGGTCCCCAGACCGCGATGGCATCTGACTTGGTGGCGAAGCCGTAGTGTCCATCCTCCGGACTGCTGCCAAACGCGGCGAAGACGCGTGCCCCGCTTCGGTCCGTTCGTTGTGCTAACGCCTCACCGAGCTCCCGACTGGGGGCCAGGTCGTAATCATTGGCGGCTTGCACAATCAGCAGTGGGCTCTTCGCATGATTTGCCGCGCGCCGCAGGCGCTCTCCGAGCGCGGGCACCTTCTTCCAGCTCATCGCTCCGGGAGCGAAGGCGACGAAGGCTCGCACCCGAAGCCCCTTCTCGGCCGCCAGCACCGTCTGGACGCCGCCGAAGGAAACCCCTGACATGACGATGCGTTGGGCGTGGACCTCGGGCCGCCGCTCGAGCCAGGCGAGCGCCGCCTCAACGTCGCGCGCGGCCTCTTCGTGTAAGGCGAGGTACCTCGCCTCTCCCTCTACTGCGCTCGTGGCTTCACTCGGAATCGCCTTGATGCGGTCCATGATGTATGGCCCGGGGGAGCGTCCTTGACCGCGCCGGTGCGGAATGAAGAAGACAAACCCTTGGGCGGTGTAGAAACGCGCCAGCTCCGTCTGCCAGCCGGGAAGCTTCTCGCTCCCGTGGTTCCACAGCACGGCAGGAAACGGGCCTATACCGGGCGGCACATAAAGGAAGCCGTGGAGCTCGGCCGAGCCGTCCGGCCCCGGAAACGTCACGAGTTGCGCCTCCGGTGGCGGCTCGGCAACTCCCGCGTCCGGGGTTAGGGACGCCGATGCGACCAGCGTGACCGCGACGACGGAGCGCAGGTGCGTCCGAAGGCCGGAGTGCCCCCAGTGGTCGCCGCTTGGCGTGTCGGCCGGCCCGTCCATCCCGCGTGAGGCTAGCCCGGTGGCACTCCCGGTTGGACAGGGCCCCGGCCCCGTCCGCGTGTGAACAGTACGTGACGTCGCTGGGACGCACGGAGGCGTTCGCCGCCCGAGTTGCGACAGGGTGCGCCGGCCGCCACGATGCTCTGACAAACTTGGAGGGACGACCGTGGCAGTACTTCCGAAGGCCGTTGCGTCCGAGGCGCTCTCCGACCCGTTGCTTGTGTACGGCGCCGGCCCAGTGCCGCTGGTGGGCGCGGAGGTCGCTTTCTATGACCGGCACCTAGTCTTCGACAACATCCTCGAGCCGTCGGATGTCACGGCGCGGGAGAGGTTCGAGGCCTTTGCCCGTTCTTTGCGCGACATTCTTTCTCGACGGTGGATTCGGACGGAAAGCACCTACCAGCGGGTCAACCCGAAGCGGCTGTACTACTTGTCGATGGAGTTTCTCCTCGGCCGCTCGCTTGCGAACAACGTCAGCAACCTGTTGCTCGACAGCGTCACCGAGGAGGCCGTTCGCGAGGCACGCCTCGACTGGGGAGAGGTGCTCGAGCAGGAACCGGACGCTGGCCTCGGCAACGGGGGGCTTGGCCGCCTGGCGGCGTGCTTCCTCGACTCGCTCGCCACGCTGCAGCTGCCAGCCATGGGGTACGGGCTTCGGCACGAGTACGGAATCTTTCGACAGAGAATCGTGAATGGCTGGCAGCAGGAGCGGCCCGACCATTGGCTGCGTCGGCCGGACCCGTGGGAGGTCGCCCGCCCAGACGCCAGGGTCGAGGTCAAACTGAACTGCACCTTTGACGTTCGAGGGGGCGCCCTCCGCGCCACGCCTGGTCGCGCGTCGACGCTGTTTGGCGTGCCGTATGACCGGCCGGTGGTTGGCTATGGCGGCAACACTGTCAACACCCTCCGGCTCTGGGCGGCCACGGCACCGGACTACTTTGACTTCTCAGAATTCAGCCACGGCGACTTCGTGGGTGCCGTCTCCGAGACCCTGACCGCGGAAACCCTAACGCGTGTTCTCTACCCGGACGATTCGACCACCGAAGGGAAGGGGCTGCGCTTCCTGCAGGAATACTTCCTGGTGGCGTGCTCGCTGGCCGACCTGATTCGCCGGTTTCGTCTCACCAATGCCAGCTGGAGCGCGCTTCCGGACAAGGTGGCCATCCAGCTCAACGACACGCACCCGGCGCTCGCGGTGCCGGAGCTCCTGCGCATCCTGCTCGACGTGGCGCACCTCGGCTGGGACGAAGCCTGGGACCTCACCCGCCGGACACTCGGCTATACCAACCACACGCTACTGCCCGAGGCCCTGGAGAAGTGGCCGCTCGCCTGGTTCGAGCTCGCCCTGCCGCGACACCTGGAGCTCCTCTACGAAATCAACCGACGCCTGTTGGACGATGTCCGCAGCCGGTACCCAGGAGACCAGGGCCGAGTCCAGCGGGCGAGTCTGGTCGAGGAGGGCGCAGAGCGGAGAATCCGCATGGCCCATGTGGCCATCGTCGGCTCGCACAGCACCAATGGCGTCGCAGCCATTCACTCGTCCCTGCTGAAAACGGTGACGGTGAAGGACCTCGCGGAACTCTTCCCCGAGCGATTTAACAACAAGACCAACGGTGTCACGCCCCGCCGCTGGCTGCTCGGCGCGAACCCCGCGCTCTCGGCGCTCATCTCGTCGGCCATCGGCGATGACTGGCGCATGCACCTGGAGGAGCTGAAGGGTCTGAGGCCAAACGCCGAGGACAGCGCCTTCCGTGTGGAGTTCCGCAAAGCCAAGCGAGACGCGAAGGTGAAATTCGCGAACTGGCTCCAGCGCACATCGGGGGTGATGGTCGACCCGGACAGCATCTTCGACTGCCAAATCAAACGCATCCACGAGTACAAGCGGCAGCTGCTCAACGCCCTGCGCATCATCGTCCTCTACAACCGGATTCGGGCGGCTCCGAAGATGGAGGTGCCGCCGCGCACCTTCTTCTTCGCCGGCAAGGCCGCGCCCGCCTACGCGCTTGCAAAAGTCATCATCAAGTTCCTCAACAACCTGGCCGAGGTGATTGATGGGGACCCGGTCGTCAAGGGACGCCTCAAAGTCCTCTTCCTGCCGGAGTACAGCGTCACCCTCGCCGAGCGACTCATCCCGGCGAGCGACGTCTCGAACCAAATCTCGACCGCGGGCTATGAGGCGAGCGGGACCAGCAACATGAAGTTCATGATGAATGGCGCCCTCACGCTCGGGACGCGGGATGGCGCCACCATCGAGATGGCGGAGGAAGCAGGGGAAGAGAATTTCTTCCTCTTTGGGCTGACCGCCGCCCAGGTGGCCGAGAGCGCCGGCTGGTACAGCCCGCAGTGGCACTATGACCACGACGCGGAGACCCGGGCCGCCCTCGACCTCCTTTTCGCCGACTACTTCAGCCGGGATGAGCCGGGCGTCTTTGCCCCCCTGCGGGAGGCACTCCTCACAGGAGGAGACCGCTATATGCACCTGGCGGACCTTGCCGCGTACCTGGAGGCAGACCGCCGGCTGACGGAACTGTATGCAACCCCGGAGGGTTGGGCGCGCAAGGCCATTCTCAACGTGGCCGGGTCCGGAAAGTTCTCCAGCGACCGGGCCATCGGCGAATACGCTTCACACATCTGGGACTTGAAGCCCTGCCCGGTGACGTGACAGGCGGGGTAGCCGAGGGACTCCATGGCGGAGATGAGCCCACTCGCCGGCAAGCCGGCCGACGCGTCAATCCTGGTCAACGTTCCCCGTCTGGTGACGGCCTACTACACCGGTCGGCCCGACCCCTCGGTGGCTGCCCAGCGCGTCGCCTTCGGGACGTCGGGCCATCGGGGCAGCTCCCTGGACAACGCCTTCAACGAATCGCACATCCTCGCCATCACCCAGGCCATCTGCCTGTACCGCAAACACCAGGGCATCGACGGGCCGGTGTTTGTGGGAATCGACACCCATGCGCTGTCCGAGCCTGCCTTTGCCAGCGCCCTCGAAGTCCTGGCCGCCAACGGCGTGGAGGTGATGGTCGATGCGGCGGGTGGCTATACGCCGACCCCAGTCATCTCGCACGCTGTGCTGAGCCACAACCGCGGCCGGACGGGTGGCCTCGCCGATGGCATCGTCATCACCCCCTCCCACAATCCGCCGCGCTACGGGGGCTTCAAGTACAACCCGCCCCACGGCGGGCCGGCGGACACTGAGGTCACCAGCTGGATTGAGCAGCGCGCGAATGCCTTCCTCACCGACGGGCTGCGGGACGTTCGGAGGATTGCGTTCGACCGGGCGCGCAGCGCGGCCACGACGCACCCCCACGGCTACCTCGACGCCTACGTTTCTGAGCTGTCCTCCGTCATCGACCTGGAGGTGGTCCGGCAGGCCGGCGTCAAGATGGGCGTCGACCCCCTGGGCGGCGCCAGCGTCGGCTACTGGGGAGCCATCGCCGAGCGGTACCGCCTCGACCTGGAGGTGGTGAACCGGGTGGTCGACCCCACCTTCCGCTTCATGACTGTGGACTGGGATGGACAAATCCGGATGGACCCGTCGTCTCCCTCCGCCATGGCCCGGATGGTCGGGCTCAAGGACAGATTTGACGTCGCCTTTGCCTGCGACACCGACGCGGACCGACACGGCGTGGTCAGCCACAGCCAGGGCCTGTTGGAACCCAACCACTACCTCTCGGCGGCCATTGCCTACCTGTACGCCAACCGTCCGGCCTGGGGAACGGCCGTCGCCGTCGGCAAGACGGTGGTGAGCAGCAGCATGATTGACCGGGTCACGGCGCGGCTGGGCCGACGGCTGTATGAGGTACCGGTCGGCTTCAAGTGGTTTGTCGCTGGGCTGGTGGACGGCACGCTCGGCTTTGGCGGCGAGGAGAGCTCGGGCGCCACCTTCCTTCGCCGGGACGGGACGGTCTGGACCACCGACAAGGATGGGATGGTCCCCGACCTGCTGGCGGCGGAGATGACGGCACGGACTGGGAAGGACCCGGGAGAGCAATTCGCCGCGCTCACCGCGGAGCTCGGCACGCCGTATTCCACTCGCATCGACGCGCCGGCCACGCCGGAACAGAAGGCCCGGCTCCAGAAGCTCTCGCCCGAGGCAGTACGCGCGTCGGTGCTGGCGGGTGAGCCGATTGCTTCGAAGCTAACGAATGCTCCCGGCAACGGGGCTCCCATCGGGGGACTGAAGGTCTCCACCGCCAGCGGCTGGTTCGCGGCCCGTCCCTCGGGAACGGAGAACATCTACAAGGTGTATGCGGAGAGCTTCAAAAGCCCGGCCCACCTCGAGGCGCTGGTGGAGGAAGCCCAGCGGATTGTGCAAACCGCCCTCGAGCGACCCTGAACCGACACGCCATGCCTTCCCCGAAGCCGGTCGTCTTTCTGGTGGATGTGGACAACACCCTGCTGGACAACGACCGCGTCCAGGCGGACCTCAAGACGCATCTGGTGGAGAAGTTCGGTGTGGCCTGCCGTGACCGCTACTGGGCCATTCTCGAGCAGCTGTTTGTGGAACTCGGCTACCGGGACTACCTGGGGGCACTGCAGCGCTACCGCGTCGAGCACCCGCAGGACATTGGATTGCTCGGCATGTCGTCCTGGCTGGTGGACTACCCCTTCGCGGAGAGGCTGTTCCCCGCCGCCCTGGCGGTGCTCGAGCGGCTTCGTGGCTTCGGCGACACCGTCGTTCTCTCCGATGGAGATGTCGTCTTTCAGCCGCGCAAGGTCGAGCGGTCGGGCATCGCCGAGGCGGTGGGTGGCAACGTCCTCATCTACATCCACAAGGAGCAGGAGCTGAGCGACGTCGCACGGCGCTACCCGGCGAACCACTATGTCCTGGTGGACGACAAGCCCCGGATTCTCTCCGCGGTGAAAGGGGCATGGGGCGGCGGTGTGACAACGGTGTTCGTGCGCCAGGGGCAGTACGCGCGCGACGCCGTGGCGGTGGCCGCTGCGCCGAGCCCGGATGTCACCGTGGAGCACATCGGCGACTTACTGGAGTATGACGTCTCCGCGTTGCTGGAGGGCGGCCGCTCGATGGGCGCGGCACCGAGGTGAATGATGAAGGCGACGAAGGGGCTTCAGGACTCAGGGCAGAGTCTCTGGCTCGGCAACACCCGCAGCTTTCCGACCTCGGGCACGCTGCGCCGCTCCATGGAAGAACTGTCCATCACCGGACTGACCGACCCCCTTCGACCACGCCATCAGCTAGGGGCCCAGGCCTTCGGCGCTTCCTGGGGCGCGCTGATGGCCGTCATCGAATCCAAGAGCGCGCGTATTCAGAAGAAGGCAAGCTAGCCCCGTACGCCCGTCTGGGAGGCGGGGAAGGACAGACCATGGCTGGCGAGCAGACAAGGAAGCGGCTCCCTCCACTGCGGCAGCGCCCGGCCTGGGCTGCCTTGGAAGCGCACCACCGGACGGTGTCCGGCCTTCACCTGCGGGACCTCTTCGCCGCGGACCCGGGCCGCGGCCAGCGCCTGGCGGTGGAGGCAGCCGGCATCTACCTCGACTTCTCGAAGAACCGCATCACCGACGAGACGCTGAAGCTGCTGGTCCAGCTGGCAGAGCAGTCCGACCTGCGCGGGCGCATCGACGCCATGTTTCGCGGCGACAAAATCAACGTCACCGAAAACCGGGCCGTGCTGCACGTCGCCCTGCGGGCGCCACGAAGTGCGTCCATTCGGGTGGATGGCCAGGACGTCGTCCCGGCGGTGCACGAGGTGCTCGACCGGATGACGGCCTTCGCCGAGCGCGTCCGCGGTGGCGCTTGGAGAGGCCACACCGGCAAGCAAATCCGCAACATCGTCAACATCGGGATTGGCGGGTCGGACCTCGGGCCGGTGATGGCCTACGAGGCGCTCAAGCATTGCAGCGAGCGCACGATGACGTTCCGTTTCGTCTCCAACGTGGACGGAACCGACTTCGTCGAGGCGACGCGGGACCTCGAGCCAGCCCACACGCTGTTCATCATCTCGTCGAAGACATTCACCACCCTGGAGACGATGACCAACGCGCACGATGCGCGGAATTGGCTGCTGACCGGTCTCGGTGGAGACCGGAAGGCGGTCGCCAAGCACTTCGTTGCCGTGTCCACCAATGCCGACAAGGTGAAGGAGTTCGGCATCGACCTGGCGAACATGTTTGGCTTCTGGGACTGGGTGGGGGGGCGCTACTCGATGGATTCGGCCATCGGGCTGTCCACCATGCTGGCCATTGGCCCGGATGGATTCCAGGCCTTGCTCGACGGCTTCCGCCAAGTGGACGAGCATTTCCGCACCGCCCCCTTCGAGCGAAACCTGCCGGTCCTGATGGGCCTACTGTCGGTCTGGTACACGGACTTCTTCGGCGCGCAGACGGTGGCCGTGCTGCCGTATGAGCAGTACCTCAAGCGCTTCCCGGCCTACCTCCAGCAGCTGACGATGGAGAGCAACGGCAAGCACGTCACCCTGGAGGGCGAGCGCGTCGACGTCGACACCGGGCCCATCTACTGGGGCGAGCCGGGAACCAACGGCCAGCATTCCTTCTACCAGCTGATTCACCAGGGCACCCGCCTCATCCCCGCCGACTTCATCGCCTTCGCCCACACCCTCAACCCGCTGGGCCGGCACCACGACATGCTAGTCGCCAACGTGCTGGCGCAGACGGAGGCGCTGGCTTTTGGCAAGACGGCCGAGGAGGTAAAGGCCGAGGGCACCCCGGACTGGTTGGTTCCACACCGCGTCTTCCAGGGGAACCGCCCGTCCAACACGCTGCTGCTCCACAGTCTCACCCCCCATGCACTGGGCAAGCTGGTGGCGCTCTACGAGCACAACGTCTTCACCCAAGGAGTCATCTGGAACATTGACTCCTTCGACCAGTGGGGCGTGGAGCTGGGAAAGGTGCTCGCCCAGCGCATCATCCCGGAGCTGGAAAGCAAGGAGGAGCCGAAGCTCGGACATGACAGCTCGACCAACACGCTCATCCGACGCTACCGGAAGCTCAAGGGCGCGGCTTCATGATTCGTGGTTACGAGCAGCCCCTCTACATCCTTCCGTTCGACCATCGGGAGACCTTCGAGACGAAGATGTTCGGCTGGCAGGGGAGTCTCAACCCGGCGCAGACCGCGGAAATCGCCGCCGCGAAGCAGGTCATCTACGAGGGATTCCAGCGTGCCGTCTCGGCTGGGGTGCCCAGGGCGAAGGGTGGCATTCTGGTCGACGAGCAATTCGGCGCCGCCATCCTCCAGGACGCCGCAGCGAAGGGCTACACCATTGCCTGTCCGGCCGAGAAGAGCGGGCAGGAGGAGTTCGACTTTCAGTACGGCCAGGACTTTGCGCGCCACATCGAGGCCGTTCACCCTGCCTTCTGCAAGGTGCTCGTCCGTTACAACGTGGAGGGCGAGGCCGCCGTCAATCGCGTTCAGACGGAGCGCCTGGCCCGGTTGAGCGCCTACCTCACCTCGAAGCACGCGAGCCGCTTCATGTTCGAGTTGCTCGTCCCGGCGACCAAGTTGCAGCTGGAGCGCTTGCGCGGAGACATCCACGCCTACGACCGCGAGGTGCGGCCAGGGTTGATGGTTCGCGCCATCGAGGCGTTGCAGGCCGGCGGCGTCGAACCAGACGTCTGGAAGCTGGAAGGCCTTGACCGCCGCGAGGACTGCCTGCAGCTGGTGAGTGCCGCCCGGCGGGGTGGCCGGAGCCGGGTGGGGTGCATCCTCCTCGGCCATGGGGAGGACGAGCAGAAGGTGCGGGAGTGGTTGACCACCGCCGCCGGCGTCGCTGGCTTCATTGGCTTTGCGGTGGGGCGGACGTGCTTCTGGCAGCCCCTGGTCCAGTTCCGGGCGAGGAAGACCTCGCGTGAGGCCGCGGTGGCCGAGATTGCTCGCCGCTACCGGGAATTCGTCGACGTCTTCGAGCAAGCACAGGCGGACCATTGAGGGTCCGCCGCCGTTGCAAACCTTTGTGTCGTCACTAGAGGGACTACGTCATGCAAATTGGGATGATTGGGCTTGGTCGGATGGGCGCCAACATGGTGCGGCGCCTCCTCAAGGCAGGCCACGAGTGCGTGGTCTTCGACATGTCGCCGAAAGCCGTCCAGGCGCTGGCCCAGGAGAAGGCCACCGGGGCGTCCTCGCTGCAGGAGCTGGCGAAGAAGCTCAAGAAGCCCCGGGCGGTGTGGATGATGGTGCCGGCGGGGGTGGTGGACAAGACCATCTCGGACTTGCTTCCCTTTCTGGAGAAGGACGACATCCTCATCGACGGCGGCAACTCCTACTACGTCGACGACATCCGGCGGGCGAAGCAGCTGTCGGCGAAGGGCATTCACTACGTTGACGTGGGCACCAGCGGCGGGGTGTGGGGCCTCGAGCGCGGCTATTGCCAGATGATTGGCGGCGAGGAGGCCGTGGTGAAGCACCTGGACCCGGTGTTCGCGACGCTGGCGCCCGAGATGGCCTCGGCGCCGCGCACCCCAGGGCGGGAGAAGGCCCCGGGGGGCACCGCGGAGCATGGCTACCTGCACTGCGGGCCGAGCGGCGCCGGGCACTTCGTGAAGATGGTCCACAACGGCATCGAGTACGGCCTGATGGCCGCCTACGCCGAGGGGCTGAACATCCTCCGCGGGGCGAACGCCGGGAAGGGGACGCACGCCGTCGATGCCGAGACGACGCCGCTGCGGGATCCGGAGCACTACCAGTACGACTTGAATCTGGCCGACGTGACCGAGGTGTGGCGACGCGGCAGCGTCATCGGTTCCTGGCTGCTGGACCTGACCGCCCAGGTCTTCCTGAAGGACCCGGAGCTGAAGGCCTTCGCGGGCCGGGTGTCGGACTCCGGGGAGGGCCGCTGGACCATCCACGCGGCCATTGACGAGGGTGTTCCCACGCCGGTCCTCACCTCGGCGCTCTACGAGAGGTTCTCCTCCCGGGGGGAAGGGGACTTCGCGAACAAGATTCTCTCCGCGCAGCGCTGGGCCTTCGGCGGCCATGAGGAGAAGAAGCCGTGAGTGCGGGCCCCGCCGACGCGCTGGTCTTCTTCGGCGCCACGGGGGACCTCGCCTACAAGCAGATTTTCCCCGCCCTGCAGAACATGGTGCGGCGCGGTGTGCTGGACGTGCCAGTCATCGGGGTCGCCAAGAGCGGCTGGCGGCTGGCCGACTGTCAGGCGCGGGCGCGGGACAGCGTCGAGAAGCATGGCGGCCTGGACTCGGCTGCCTTCGCCAAGCTTCTTCCGCTGCTGCGCTACATTGACGGGGACTACGCCGACCCGGCCGTCTTCGACGCGCTTCGCAAGGAATTGGGCCCTGCCCAGCGGCCGGTCCACTACCTGGCCATTCCCCAGGGGCTGTTCCCACTGGTGGCCAAACAGCTCGCCCGTTCCGGCTGCGCCAAGGGCGCCCGGCTGGTGGTGGAGAAGCCGTTCGGGAGCGACGGGGCGTCGGCGCGGCAGCTCAACGAGACGTTGCACGAGTTCTTCGCGGAAAAGGACATCTTCCGCATCGACCACTACCTGGGGAAGGGGACGGTGCAGAACCTGGTTTTCTTCCGCTTCGCCAACAGCTTTCTCGAGCCCATCTGGAACCGCAACTACGTCGAGAGCGTGCAGATTACGATGGCGGAGAGCTTCGGCGTCGAGGGCCGGGGCGCCTTCTACGACAAGGCGGGCGCCATCCGCGACGTGGTGCAGAACCACCTGTTGCAGGTCGTCTCCAACGTCGCGATGGAGCCGCCGCCGCAGACGACGGACTTCGAGACGTTCCGCACCGAGAAGGTGAAGGTGCTGAAGGGCATCCCCGCCATCCGTGCGACGGAGATGGTCCGCGGCCAGTTCCGGGGCTACCGCCAGGAGGCCGGCGTGGCGGCCAATTCGACGGTGGAGACCTTCGTCGCCCTTCGCCTTCACATCAACTCCTGGCGCTGGCAGGAGGTGCCCTTCTACATCCGCACCGGCAAGTGCCTGCCCGTCACCCGCACCGAGGTGGTGGCGCGGCTGCGCGCGCCCCCGTCCCTGGTGGAGGGAATTGCCGTGCCGCCCAACCACCTGCGCTTCCGGCTGAGCCCGGATTTCGTCATCGCCCTGGGCGCGCTCATCAAGGCGCCGGGCGAGAGGCTGGAGGGGGAGGAGGTGGAGCTCGAGCTGGCCCACAGCCGGGCCGGCGACCTCGCCCCGTACGAGGAGCTCCTCGGCGACGCGATGAATGGCGAGGCGACGCGCTTCGCGCGCGAGGACTACGTCGAGGAGGCGTGGCGCATTGTCGACCCGGCCATCCAAGCGGGCACCCCCATCCACGAGTACGAGCCCGGGACGTGGGGCCCGAAAGAGGCCGAGGCGATGGTGCCCGGTGGCTGGTTCGTCGCGGAGAGCTAGGAGGCCATGGCCATGCAGGAGTTGTGGCTGGTCCGGCACGGGGAGACCGCGTGGAGCCTCAGCGGCCAGCACACGGGCCGCACCGACATCCCGCTCACGCCCAAGGGCGAACGGCAGGCGGAGCTTCTCGGGCGCCGGCTGATGAAGAAGCGCTTCGCCCTCGTCCTGACCAGCCCACTTGCCCGAGCCCGGGAGACGTGCAGGCTGTCCGGTCACGGAGCGGAGGCCATTGCGGACGACGACCTCATGGAATGGGATTACGGGGCGTACGAAGGGCGGACCAGCGCCGACATCCGCAAGGAGGTGCCGGACTGGACCATCTGGACCGCCGGCGTGCGGGGTGGCGAGACGTCGGATGAGGTGGGTGTCCGGGCCGACCGCGTCATTGCGCGGGCGCTGGCCGCAGATGGCGACGTCGCCCTCTACGGCCATGGGCACATCCTGCGCATCCTAGCGGCGCGCTGGCTGGGGCTGGCCGCCACTGGCGGCCGTTACTTCGGACTCGACACCGCGTGCCTGTGCAAGCTCGGCTACGAGCGGGAGACGCCCGTCATCAAGGCCTGGAATGAGAGTTACGACTTGTTGGAGGTGCCATGAAGGTGGAGGTTTTCCCGGACGTCGACGCCGTCGCTCGTGCCGGGGCTGACTTCATCGCCGCCGACGCCCGGGCGGCGGTGGCCGCCCGGGGCCGCTTCACGCTGGCCGTCAGCGGGGGCCACACGCCCTGGAAGATGCTGCGCTTGCTCGCCCAAAAGGACGTCCCCTGGAGTGGCCTGCACCTTTTCCAGGTGGACGAGCGGGTCGCCCCCGCTGGCGACCCGGACCGGAACCTCACCCACCTGCAAGAGACCCTCCTCCGCACGGTGCCTCTCCCCCCGGCGCAGCTGCATGCCATGCCGGTGGAGGCGCCGGGCTTGGCGGCGGCTGCCGCGCACTACGCCGGCACCCTGGCAGCGGTCGCCGGCACGCCGCCGGTGCTCGACCTGGTGCACTTGGGGTTGGGCCCCGACGGGCACACCGCCTCGCTCGTCCCGGGCGACAAGTCGCTGGAGGTGACGGAAACGGACGTCACCGTGGCCGGGCCCTACCAGGGCCGGCTTCGGATGACCCTCACCTACCCGGTGCTCGACCGGGCGCGGAAGGTGCTCTGGCTAGTGACGGGGGCGGACAAGGTGGAGATGCTGAGAAGGCTGAGGGCCGGGGACCGCACCATCCCCGCGGGCCGCGTGCGCAGCGAACGGGCCCTGCTGCTGGCCGACGCGGCGGCGGCCGGGACGGCAGCGCGTCCGTGACGCAGGCCGCGTCCGGCCAGCCGGCTGCGCGCTCGCTCGTCGCGGGCGAGCTGGAGGCCGTCTTCCTCCCGGGCCAGGGCATGCTGGGCGCCTCCCTGAAGCTGGCTGGAGAGGAGCTGCTCGGCCGCGTCGAGAACCTGGAAGCCTCCGCTGCCAAGGGGAGCACCGCCGGCCTCCCGCTGTTGTACCCCTGGGCGAACCGCCTCGCCGCGCCTGGGTACCGGGCGGCCGGCCGGGAAGTCGCGCTCGAGCTGCCTTCGGCGCTGCTGCACCTGGATGAGCACGGCTTGCCCATCCACGGCGTGCCCTGGGCGCAGCTGCCCTGGCAAGTGACGGCGGCGACGCCGGTGTCGCTTCAGGCCCGGCTGGACTGGACCCAGGACGCGTGGCTGGCCGTCTTCCCCTTCCGTCACCGGGTGGAGCTGGCGCTGGCCCTGCATCCGGACCGACTGCTGGTGGAGACGACGGTGTGGGCGAATGCGGGGGACGTGGTGCCCGTCAGTTTCGGCTTCCACCCGTACTTCTCGCTGGCCGCGCATTCCCGCGGGCGCTGGCGACTGCAGCTACCGCCCATGGGCCGCCTGGTGCCGGACGCCCACGGCATCCCGACGGGAAGGGTGACGGCCTTCGCCGGCTGGAATGGGGCCCTCTCCGAGGCGTCCTTCGACGACGGTTTTGCGCTGGTCGGGGAGACGGCCGCTTTTTGCTTGTCAGCGCCAGACCGGCGCCTGACGGTGGAGTTTCTCTCCGGGTACCCCTGGGCGCAGGTGTTTACGCCCCGGGACAAGGACTACCTGGCGCTCGAGCCGATGACGGCACCGACGAATGCCCTGGCCCAGGGCGACGGGCTGCGCTTCGTGCAGCCCGGCGGCCACTTTACGGCCGCCTTCCGCATTCACGTCGAGCGGCTGCGCTAAAGGGGCGCTCGCGTACGCCGCGGCCGTCCGGGGGAGACATTTTCGGGACGCACGGCGTCGGCGCTTGGGCCACCGCGCGCGCATGTTACCGTCGGCGCCCGCCCATGGCCTCCCTCCACGTCTTCGACCGACTCGTCGCGCGGTGCCAAGGACTGCAGCGCATTCCCTTCGCGGTGGTCGCGCCCACCACCGACGTCGCCCTGTCCGGCGCCTTCTCGGCGGCCAGCTCCGGGTTGATTGAGCCCATCCTGGTCGGCGACGAGAAGCAAATCCGCAGCCTCGCCGCCGAGCTCAACATTGACCTGTCCAAGGTGCGGCTGGTGGACGCGCCCGACGAACTGGCGGCTGCCTACCGCGCCGTGGGGCTCTGCCGGGATGGGTTGGCCCGGGGCCTGATGAAGGGCGCGTTGCACACCGACACTCTGATGCACGCCGTGCTCGACCCCAAAGGGGGCCTGAAGACGAGCCGGCGGGTGAGCCACGTCTTCGTCATCGACGCGCCCGCTTACCCGCGGCCGCTGCTGGTGACGGACGCGGCCATCAACATCTACCCGACGCTCGAAGAGAAAGTGGACATCCTGAAGAACGCCATTGAGCTGGCCCACGCCCTGGGCATCCGGACGCCCAACGTCGCCATCCTCTCGGCCGTGGAGACGGTGAGTCCGAAGATTGAATCCACCGTGGACGCCGCCGCGCTCTGCAAGATGGCGGAGCGCGGTCAGATTACCGGCGCCGTGCTGGATGGTCCGCTCGCCTTCGACACGGCGGTGAGTGCCGAGGCGGCGGCCATCAAGCAGCTGGTGTCACCGGTGGCCGGGGTGGCCGACATCCTTTTGGTACCGGACCTGGAGTCCGGAAACATGCTGGCCAAGCAACTGGAGTACCTGGGCGGCGCTGAGCTGGCCGGCGTGGTGCTGGGTGCCCGGGTGCCGATTGTGCTGACCAGCCGCTCGGACTCTGCCCGCGCCCGGCTGGCCTCCTGCGCCGTGGCCGTCCTTCGGGCGGCAGCGCAGTAGGCGCGGGAGGGCCCCGGGCGCCCCGTTGGCTTGCGGCTGGTGGAGGGACGCGAGGAGACACGGTGCTGCCCTTGGCCGTCGGGGCCGCGTCCTGGGCCGCAGTGCGTCGTCGGGCAAAAGGGGGGAATGGAGTCCGCCAAGGGTGGCGTCCGCGGTGTGACGCGGAAAGCCGGGTAGGATAGAAGGCGCGCCTCGCCTGGGGCGGCCCCTGGCGTCACGTCTTCCCGAGGAGACTTTCAAGCGTATGGACCCGAAGCCTGCCCTCAAGCCCACTGTCTCCTCCGGGGCGCCGGTGCCGGTACCGCGGACTGCGGCCGCCGTGGTAGCGGAGGCGGGCTTGGGTGTCGCGCAGCCGTTCCGGTACCCGCTGGAGCGCCCCTTCGAGGAGCCGGACTGGACGCGGATTCCCGGCTTCAAGGGCGCTAGCCGCAATGACTGGGAAAGCGCGCTCTGGCAGCGCAAGCACACGCTGAAGAACCTGCGCGACGTGAAGGCCGCGCTGGGAGTGCTGCTGCCGGACGACCTGGCGGACAGCATCGACCGTGACCAGCGCGAGCGGGCCACCATGTCCATCCTGGTGACGCCGCAGATGGTGAACACCATGGACCTGAACGACCTCTGGTCCGACCCGGTGCGCCGCTACATGCTCCCGGCCCTGGCCGACCGGCGCACGGACTGGCCCAACCACCCGCGCGCCAGCCGAGACAGCCTGCATGAGGCCGAGATGTGGGTGGTGGAGGGCCTCACCCACCGCTACCCGACCAAGGTGCTGGCCGAGGTGCTGTCCACCTGCCCGCAGTACTGCGGCCACTGCACCCGCATGGACCTGGTCGGAAACGACGTGCCCCAGGTGGACAAGAAGCGCTTCGTGGTGCCGCAGCAGACCCGCTATGAACAGATTCTGGCGTACCTACGGCGCACGCCCGGCGTCCGAGACGTGGTGGTGTCCGGTGGCGACGTCGCCAATCTCCCCATCGGGACATTGGAGGCCTTCGTCTCCGCACTGCTGGACATCCCCAACATTCGCGACGTCCGGCTGGCCACCAAGGGCTTCATGGGCATCCCCCAGCACTTCCTACAGGATTCGGTGCTGGCCGGGCTGGACCGTCTGGCGAAGAAGGCCCGCGCCCAGGGCGTCCAGCTGGCGCTGCACACCCACGTCAACAGCGCCCGCCAGCTGACCCCGCTGGTGACGCGGGCCGCGGACGCGCTGCTGGCGATGGGCTTCCGCGACATCCGCAACCAGGGGGTGCTACTGCGCGGGGTGAATGCCACGGCGAAGGACCTGCTCGAGCTGTGCTTCACGCTCCAGGACCGCGCGCACATCCTCCCGTACTACTTCTACATGTGCGACATGATTCCGAACTCCGAGCACTGGCGCGTCTCGGTGGCGGAGGCGCAGAAGCTGCAGCACGACATCATGGGGTACCTGCCGGGCTTCGCGACGCCGCGGATTGTGTGTGACGTGCCCTTGGTCGGCAAGCGCTGGGTCCACCAGGTGGCGGAGTACGACCGCGAGCGTGGCATCAGCTACTGGACGAAGAATTACCGGACCGGCATTGAGTTGGAGGACCCGGCCGCACTGTCTCGCCGCTACGAATACTACGACCCCATCTATGCGCTGCCGGAGGCTGGGCAGACCTGGTGGCGCGAGCAGGTGGCGAGTTCCTGAGCCGACTGATGCCTCCTGCCGAGTCGTGGCGCGCCCTCTACCCTGACGTGGCCCCGGACCAGTGGAACGACTGGCGCTGGCAGATGCGCCATGCGGTGCGCAGCCTCGCCCAGCTGGAGCGCTTGGTGCCGCTCACCGAAGGCGAGCGTCTGGGCTGCCGCGACACCGCCGCGCTCTTCCGGCTGGGCATCTCGCCCTATTACCTGTCGCTCATCGACAGCCAGCACCCCTTCTGTCCGGTGCGGATGCAGGCCATTCCGGTGCATGCCGAGGCCCGCGTGCGGCCGGGGGAACTGGAGGACCCGCTGGGGGAGGACAAGACGCGTCCCGTGCCGGCCATCGTCCACCGCTACCCAGACCGGGTCCTACTGCTCGCCCTCGACAGCTGCTCCACGTACTGCCGGCACTGCACCCGGCGCCGCATCACCAAGGGCGGAGAGGCCGAATTGGGCCGGGCGGAACTGGCCAGGGGCATCGGCTACATCCGCGCCCACCCGGAAGTCCGGGATGTCCTCATCTCCGGCGGGGACCCCTTCCTGTTGTCCGAGGCACGGCTGGAGGAGTTGCTGGCGCCCCTGCGGGACATCCCCCATGTGGAGATGGTGCGCATCGGCACGCGGGTGCCGGTGTGTCTCCCGATGCGCGTCACGGAAGGCCTGGCGCAGCTCTTGCGAAAATACGCCCCCCTCTTCGTCGTCACCCACTTCAACCACCCCAAGGAATTGACGGCCGAGGCGCGCAGCGCGTGTGAATTGCTGGTGGACCACGGCGTGCCGGTGGAAAACCAGGCCGTGTTGCTGCGCCGGGTCAACTCGGAGGCGCGCATCATCAAGGAACTCAGCCATGCGCTGCTGCGGGCGCGGGTGCGGCCCTACTACCTGCACCAGATGGACGTGGCCGAGGGGTGTGAACACCTGCGCACGCCGCTGGCGACGGGCGTCCAAATTCTCGAGGCGCTGCGCGGGCACACTTCGGGCCTCGCCGTGCCCCACCTGGCCGTCGACCTACCCGGGGGAGGAGGCAAAGTGACGCTTCAGCCGGAATACGTCGTCGAGCGTCACGGACGCGAAACAGTCTTCCGGAACTACCGCGGCCAGACGTACCGCTACCCGGAGCCCGAAGAGACGGACACCAGCTGTCCCTACGACGAGGTGTGGCAACGGAGGAAGGCATGAATTCCGTCTTCCAGGGGCAGCTGCTGGCCGGCAAGCATGCCTTCGTCACCGGGGGCACCAGCGGCATCAACCTAGGCATTGCCCGGCGGCTGGCCCAGGCCGGGGCGCGGCTGTCGGTGCTGGGGCGAAACGCCGACCGCGGGCAGCGGGCGCTGCAGGCGCTGAAGGAAGTGGGGGGGGAGGCGGCCTTTCACCAGGCCGACGTGCGCGAGTATGCGGCGGTGGAAACCGCGCTGGCCGCAGCGGTGGAGCGCTTCGGACGGCTGGACATTCTGGTGAATGGGGCAGCGGGCAACTTCCCGGCGCCGGTGCTGGGCATGTCCTCCAATGGCTTCCGGGCGGTGGTGGACATTGACTTGGTGGGCACCTTCAACAGCTGCCGCGCGGGTTTCCAGCACCTGCAGCAGCCCGGCGCGGTGGTGGTGAATGTCTCGGCGCCGCAGGCCTACGCCCCGGCGCCGTTTCAGGCCCACGTCTGTGCGGCCAAGGCCGGCGTAGACATGCTGACCCGCGTGCTGGCCATGGAGTGGGGTGGGGCCGGGGTGCGGGTGAACGCCATTACGCCGGGGCCCATTGCCGGCACCGAGGGCATGGAGCGGCTGGCCGGAAGCCCTGAGGAGGCCGCCCGCGTCGTCCGGACGGTGCCGCTGGGGCGGCTGGGGACGGTGGAGGACGTGGCCGAGGCGGTCCTCTTCCTGGTGTCTCCGGCGGCGTCTTTCATCACCGGCGCCGTGCTGGTGTGTGACGGCGGCTGGTCGCTGGGGGGCCTGGGCCACCTGGTGCCGGGCGGCTGAGGAGCAGGCGACTGGGCACACCCGGGCTGGAGGTTTCCTCGCCGCGCGCCGCCCGCCGGGGCAGAGTCAGCCCCTTGCGCGCTCCCGTCCTGCTGCTGTTGCTTCCGGCACTCGCGCAGGGTGCCGAGACGGTGCGCATTGCCATGGGCGAGCACGCGGGGCCGGTGACGCTGAAGGGCAGGAACCTGGCGGCGGGCCCGGACACCGAGGACGGGCCGTTCACCCCCTTGGGGGCCGGGGAGGCCCGCATTCGCCTCCTCAAGGGGCGGCTGGAGGTGAACGGGATTCTCGCCGAGCCGCTGGCGGTGCGCTTTCGCGCCGGGGAAACGGACCATGGCACCGGGGATGACGTCATCCACGCCGGCGCCACCGGCGTCCGTGGGGATGTGGTGGCGCTGGTGCACCGCGGAAGGCTGCTGCTGGTGAATGTCCTTCCCCTGGAGGACTACGTGGTGGCGGTGCTGGGCGGGGAGATGCCGCCCTCCTTCCCGCTGGAGGCGCTGCGGGCCCAGGCGGTGGCGGCGCGCACCTACGCCCTCAACAAGAAGCTGGAGGCCCTGGACGAGCCGTTTCACCTGGGCAGCAGCGTGCTGGCCCAGGTGTATGGGGGGCTGGAGCGCGAAAACCCCAAGACGCGCGAGGCGACGGCCAGTACGCGCGGGCAGGTGCTGACCTTTGAGTTAGAACCCATCGAGGCCTACTTCCACTCCTCCTGCGGCGGCCAGACAGAGACGGGGCTGCAGGCCCTGCAGAGAGATTTGCCGTATTTGCAGGCGGTGAGCTGCCCATGCGGGAAGAACCCGGCGACGCAGTGGTCGACCAGCTTGAGCGCCAAGGAATTGGAGGAGGTGCTGGGCCGGGAGGCGCGCGGCGGGGTGCGGGTGGTGGCCCGGACGTCTACCGGCCGCGTCCGCAAGCTGTCGGTGGGAAGCCGCACCCTGGAGGGTGTCGAGTTTCGCCAGCGCTTCGGCTACGAGCGGGTGCGCTCCCTCCTCTTCGAGGTGACGGCGGACGGCAAGGGCGGGGTGCGCCTTCAGGGCCGGGGCTTCGGCCATGGGGCGGGGCTTTGCCAGTGGGGCGCCAAGCTGATGGCCGACGCGGGCAAGGGGTACCAGGAGATTCTGCTGCACTACTACCCTGGCACGGAGCTGCAGACGTTGTACTGAAGGACGCCCCGCCAGCGACGCAGCGCCTGGCCGTGGACCGGCGCCAGCTGCGGGGCCAGGATGGACGGCCTCCAGCGAACTCCCAGGCTGGTCTCCGGAGGGTTTCTATGAAGGAGTTGACGACGGTGGTGGCACGCGTCCTCTTCGCGCTGCCTTACGGCATTTTCGGCCTCTTTCACCTGAGCGCCGGCGGAAAGATGGCCGGGGCGGTGCCCATCCCGGGCGGGGTGTTCTGGATTTACTTCACCGGCGTCGCGATGCTGGCCGGGTGCATCGGCCTCATCACCAAGATTCAGGGCAAGTGGGCCGCCCTCGGCCTGGCGCTGCTCACGTTGCTGTACACCATCTTCATTCACCTGCCCGGCCTGAGCGACCCGGCCCAGCAGCAGATGCAGATGGCCCAAGTCCTCAAGAACACCGCGTTGATTGGTGGGGCGCTGACCTGGGCCGGCATTTTCATGCGGCACGAGGCAGCGGGGTAAGGCATGGGGGCGGGGCTTTCAGCCCCCACGGCCCTCCCAGGGGCGGGCGGAGTCAGAGTAGACGGTTGCCGTGGCGCTCTCCGACTACGACTACCGGCTTCCGCCTGAATCCATCGCCCAGGCGCCGCTGGCCGAGCGGGACGCCTCGCGCCTGCTGGTGCTGGACCGGCAGAGCGGCGCGTTGTCCCACCACCGCTACCGCCAGTTGCCGGAGTTGTTGCGGCCGGGGGACTTGCTGGTCCTCAACGACACCCGCGTGGTGCAGGCCCGGCTTTTGGGCCACAAGCGCCTGACTGGCGGGCGCACGGAGTTGCTGCTGGTGCACCCGGCGGGCGACAGCACGGTGGAGCTGGCGCTGGCCCAGCCTGCCGCTGGCCAGGGTTGGGTGTGTCTCGGCCAGTCCAGCAAGGGCCTCAAACCCGGCAGTTGGCTGGACTTTGCAGGCGGGCTCTCCTCGCAGGTGGAGGCGGCCCTCGGCGACGGACGGTGGCGCGTCGTCTTCTCCGGGGAGGGCAGCCTGGCCGAGCGGCTGGCCAGCGCGGGCCAGCTTCCCTTGCCGCCCTACATCAGCCGCGCGCCGACGGCGGAGGATGAGGCGCGCTACCAGACGGTTTACGCGCGCACGCCGGGCAGTATCGCCGCCCCCACGGCCGGGCTCCACTTCACGCCGCGGTTGCTCCAGCGGCTCGCGGCGCGAGGCATTTCCACCGTCTCGGTGACGCTGGACATTGGCCCGGGGACATTTCTGCCGGTGCGCACCGAGGACGAGTCGCTGCACCGGATGCACCCGGAGCGCTTTCACCTTTCGGCGGAGGCGGCGGCGGAGATTGAATCTGCGCGGGCGGAAGGCCGGCGGGTGGTGGCGGTGGGGACGACGGTGGTGCGCACCCTCGAGTCGGCCGTCGAGGAGACGGGTCGCGTGCGCGCCGGGGTGGGGCAGACGGACCTTTTTCTGCGGCCGGGGGCCCGCTTCCGGGTGGTGTCCGCGCTGCTCACCAACTTCCACCTCCCGCGCTCGACGCTGCTCATGCTGGTGGCCGCCTTCGCTGGCCGGGAGAAGGTGCTGGCGGCGTACCGTGTCGCGGTGGAATCCGGTTACCGCTTCTTCTCCTACGGGGACGCAATGCTGGTAGAGGACGGCGCCAGGTGAGCGCGCCCTTCCGCTTCGAGGTGCTGCACCAGGACGCCACCTCGCGTGCGCGCCGCGGCCGCCTGCACACGCCCCACGGCACGGTGGAGACCCCCGTCTTCATGCCGGTGGGGACGCTGGGGACGGTGAAGGCCGTCGGGCAGGACGACTTGCAGGCGCTGGGAGTGGAGGTGCTGCTCGGCAATACCTACCACCTCATGTTGCGGCCGGGGGAGGACCTCATCCGCTCCTTGGGTGGCCTGCACCGCTTCATGGCTTGGCCGCGCGCGCTGCTGACCGACAGCGGGGGCTTCCAGGTCTTCAGCCTGGCGAAGGCCCGGAAAATCTCCGACGCCGGTGTCCTCTTCCAGTCCCACCTGGACGGAAGCCCCCATCTGCTGACGCCGGAGCGCGCCATCGCCATCCAGGAGGCTCTCGGGGCGGACATCATCATGGCCTTCGACGAATGCCCGTCCTCCACCGCGGACCGGGCGGTGGTGGAACAGGCCATGGCGCGCACGACGGCCTGGCTTCGCCGCTGTGCCGCGGCGTGGAGCCACGGGCCGAACGCCCTGTTCGGGATTGTCCAGGGCGGGCTGGACGTGCGGTTGCGGCGGCGCCACGTGCAGGAGGTGTGCGCGGTGGAGCTGCCCGGCTACGCCCTGGGCGGCTACTCGGTGGGCGAGGCGCCGGAGCGGATGCACGCCTCGGTGGCGGAGGTGGCCCCGCTGCTGCCCGCCGACCGCCCGCGCTACCTAATGGGGGTGGGGACGCCGGTGGACCTCGTCCAGGCCATGGCCGCCGGGGTGGACATGTTCGACTGCGTGCTGCCCACCCGCTGTGCGCGCAACGGCCTCCTCTTCACCTCCAGCGGGCGCCTCGTCATCCGCAACGCCGCCTACGCCCGGGATGAGGAGCCGGTGGACGCGCTGTGCAGCTGCTACGTGTGCCGCACCTACTCCCGCGCCTACCTGCGACACCTGTTCTCCACCCGCGAGGTGCTGGCGCTGCGCCTCAACAGCCTGCACAACCTGCACCACTACCTGGAGCTGATGCGGTCGGCGCGCGCAGCCATTGATGCAAACCGCTTCGCGGCGTTTGCCGCCGACGTGGTGGCGCGCGAGGGCCCGGCCGGGCCGGAGACGGACGAAGGGCTGGCCGAGGACTGAAACGGGGAATCCCTGGGACGTCAGTGCGTCGGCGCCGGCCCGTGGCCGTCCAGGACGCGTAGGGCGACGGCAGCGGCCTGGCGCAGCTGGGCGGGCTTGACGCCAGCACGGGCCAGCACGGCCAGGCCGTGACTCTCGGCGGCGAAGAAGCGGGCCAGGGCGCGCACGTCCTTGCGCCCGGACAGCTGCGGGTCCCGCCGCAGGGCTGCCAGCAGGGCCCCCTCACTTCCACGCACCGCCGCGGAGGCGCGCTCGAGCAGTTCCGGCGGCGCGGTGGTGCAACTGAGGGCGGTATTTAAGAGCAGGCAGCCGCGGGGGCTGCTGGGCCGGCTCCCCACCTGGATGACGGCCTCCAAGTAGCGGGCCACCGCCTTCCGGCCGGCGTGCGGGGGGGCCAGTTCCGCGGCCAGGACGGCCCGCACCTGCTCGCCGTAGCGCTGGATGACGGCAGCGAACAGCTGTGCCTTGTCGCCGAAGGTGCCATAGAGGCTGGCCCGGTTGACGCCCAGGGCGTCCACCAGGTCCTGCACGCTGGTGGCCTCATAGCCGCGCTCCCAGAAGAGGCGCACCGCCGCGTCCAGGGCCTGCTCGGTGTCGAAGGCTTTGGGTCTAGCCATGGCGCAGCGTCCTGGGGCCCGGGGACTGCCCGTTGGAGTCTAACGCCCTGGAAACACGGGCGTCAGGGGCGGTCACGTCGATTTAATGGAACGAACGTTCCAAAACCCTTACAAGCCGTGCGCCTTCCGGGGACTCGGGAAGGTGTCGTCCCTCTTGGCAAGGAGCAGGCACATGAAGCGTTTCGACGGAAAAGTGGTGCTGGTGACGGGTGGAAACAGTGGCATCGGGCAGGCGACGGCGGCGGCCTTCGCCCGCGAGGGGGCGAAAGTTGTCATCGCGGCTCGGCGGGAAGCGGAGGGAGTACGGACAGTGAAAGCCATCCAGTCGGCCGGAGGCACAGCCAGCTTCATCCGGACCGACGTTTCCCTGGAGGCAGACGTCGCCGCGGCGGTGGCCCACGCGGTGAAGGCCTACGGGCAGCTCGACGTCCTCTTCAACAACGCCGGCGTGGGTGGAAAGTGGGGCCCCATTTCCGAGCTCCAAGGGAGCGACTTCGACACCGTCTTCCTGACCAACGTGAAGGGGGTGTGGCTCGGGATGAAGCATGCGCTCCCGCACCTCGCCAAGACCAAGGGCGCCATCGTGAACAACGGCTCGGTGGTGGCCGACATCGGCATGGCCGACGTGACGGTGTACTCGGCGAGCAAGGGCGCAGTGCACACCCTCACCCGCACCGCGGCCATCGAGTTCATCAAGTCCGGAGTGCGTGTCAACGCAGTGGCCCCAGGCCCCACCCTGACTGAGATGACGGGGAAGATGTTCGGCTCGCAGGACAGTTTCATTGCCTTCGCCAAGTCGGCGGTGCCCCTTGGCGCCCCGGGCCGGGTGGAAGACATCGCCGACGCGGTGCTGTACCTCGCCTCCGCCCCCTTCGTCGTCGGCCAGGTGCTGACGGTGGACGGCGGCCTCACCGCGCAGTGACGTTCGGGCCCAGGGAAGGCTGATTCCGCCCGGGCGTTCGTGTGGCCCGGGCGGCGCCGGTGCCGGTGCGCCGCGGGCGCGGGGCCCTTCCCTCGGGCAAGAGGGCTGGGGCTGAACGGCCGTTCGGGGGCGGGTTTCTGATCCGCGGCTGATCCCGTGCAAGGCCCGCGCCGGAAACCCGGCCGCCCGTCTTGTGCTGGGCAGCCACCTCCGGTAAACGCTGCCCCCGCCATTTTTCCCCCGGGGGCAGCCCCTTGGGAGGAGACACCCACCGTGCACCACGACTTCGTGCTGCTCGCCCAGACGGGCGGAGCGCAGGGCTACATGACCTTCGTCTTCTTCGGGGGAATGATTGCCATCATGTACTTCTTGATGATTCGGCCGCAGCAGAAGCAGCTCAAGGAGCACCGAGCGCTGCTGGCCGGACTGAAGAAGGGGGATTCGGTGGTGACCCAAGGTGGGCTCATCGGAAAAATCGCTGAAATCTCCGACCGGGAAGTGAAGCTGGAGGTGGCGCAGGGGGTGAAAATCCGCATCCTCAAGTCCAGCGTGCAGTCGGTGACGCCGAATGCCGAGGCGCCCAAGGCCGAGGAGAAGTGATGGACCGCGGCTGGTGGCGGAACGTCCTCATCATCCTATTGGTGACGCTCGGGTCGGTCTGGTACCTGGTTCCGACCTACTACTCCTTCTTCGTCCTGCCCCGCTCGCAGCGCAATGACATCAAGCTGCTGGCCGAGAAGCTGCCGGCCTGGGCCCGCTTCCCCAACCACCGGCTGAACCTCGGGCTCGACCTGCAGGGCGGCATCCACATGGTGCTGCAGGTGGACACCAAGACGGCGCTGCAGAAGCGGGTGGAGCGCCGGGGGGTGCAAATCGCCAACTACCTGCGCGACAAGGGCCTGGCTCCGGTCAGCATCGAAGCCAACCGCGAGCGGCTGCAGCTGACGGTTCTGGCCAAGGACGCCGCGGAGATGGACAGCATGGAGAAGGAACTCAAAGGCTTCGAGGACTTCAGCGTCGTCTCGCGCGAGGGCCCGAAGCTGGTGCTGGGGCTGAAGGACGCCCAGGTGGCGCGCTTCAAGGAGGAGTCGGTCGACCAGGCGATGCTCGTCATTCGCCGGCGCATCGACAAGTGGGGCGTGGCCGAGGTGGACGTGCGCAAGCTGGGCACGGACTCCATCCAGATTTCGCTACCCGGCCGCCAGGACCCAGAGCAGGCCAAGGAGTTGATTGGCACCACCGCCCAGCTGGAGTTCCGGATGGTGGACGACGCGAGCCCGTACTTCAAACAGCTGTTTGCCCAGACACCGCCGCCCGCCGACTCGGGGATTGTCCTGACCCAGGTAGAGGGCTTTGAGCAGCTGCAGGGCCCGGAGCGTGAGCCGCTGCTCGCCTACGCGCGGCCGAAGACGCCGGCCGGGCGGGAGGTGCTCCTCGAATGCGTGGCCTCCAAGACGAAGAAGGGGGCCTGCGAGTCCTACCGCACCTACCTGGTGGACAAGACGGTGCCGCTGACCGGCGAGAGCCTGGCCGGGGCGGACGCCTCGGTGGGCCAACTGGGGGAATTCGAAGTCAACCTCTCCTTCGACACGCAAGGGGGCCTGGAATTCGGCAAGCTCACCGAGGCCAACGTCGGCAAGCGCATGGCGATTGTCCTGGACGAGAACGTCAACTCCGCGCCGCGCATCAATGAAAAGATTCCCAACGGCCGGGCCAGAATTACCCTCGGCCGCGGCACCAACAAGTCCTACGCCGAGCAGCGCCAGGAGGCCGACAACCTGGCCCTGGTCCTCAAGGCTGGCGCGCTACCGGCGCCGGTGACGGTGGGCGAAATTCGCCAGGTGGGGGCGAGCCTGGGCGATGAGCTCATCCGCAAGGGGAGCCTGGCGGCGGTGGTGGGCCTGGCCCTGGTGGTGGTCTTCATGGCCGTCTACTACCGCGGCGCCGGCTTCATCGCCGATGCGGCGCTGCTGCTGAATGGTTTGCTCATCCTGGCTGGACTGGCGCTCTTCAACGCCACCCTGACCCTGCCGGGCATCGCCGGCTTCGTGCTGACGCTGGGCATCGCCGTCGACGCCAACGTCCTCATCAATGAACGTATCCGCGAGGAGCTGGCCCACGGGCGAAGCCCGCGGGCGGCGGTGGACCAGGGGTACGACCGGGCCTTCTGGACCATCTTCGACGCGCACGTGACCACGCTCATCGCCGGCGTCATCCTGCTGTTGACCGGGACCGGGCCGGTGCGTGGCTTCGCCACCTCCCTCATCATCGGCATCCTCGCCTCGCTCTTCACCTCCATCGTGGTGACCCGCACCATCACCACCTACCTCGTGCACGGGCGGAACGCCCAGACGGTCTCGGTCTAGCCCGCATGCAGATTCTCAAGAAAACCCCCAACATCGACTTCATCGGCAAGCGCCGGCCGGCGGTCTTCATCTCCACCGTCCTCAACCTGGCCATCCTGGTGGGCCTGCTCACGGTGGGCTTCAACTTCGGCGTGGACTTCGCCGGCGGCACGGTGGTGGAGCTGAAGTTCAATCATCCCATTCGCGCCGACGAGGTGCGCACCCGGGCGGAGGCGGCGGGCCTGAAGGACGTCAGCGTGCAAGGCATCGGCGCGGCCAGCGAGAACAGCTTCCTGTTGCGGCTGGGGGGCACCACCCAGCTGACGGCGGAGAACGCGCAGGCGGTGCTGAAGGCGCTGCAGGGGATGGGGGAGACCAGCAACTTCTTCACCGACGTGGAGAATGGCCTCATCAACTTCCGCAGCGCGACCAAGCTGCCGCCGGAGACGGTGCGTGCCGCTGTCGCCGCGGCCGGCCTGGGCGTCAAGGAAGTGCGCGACCTCGGCCCGGCGCAGGGCGGCGGTCAGGACTACCAGATTGTCGCCTCGGGCATGGCCGACCGGATTACCCAGGGGCTGAGCCGGGGGCTGCCCACGCCGGACTTCACCACCCAGCGCATCGACTACGTCGGGCCGCAGGTGGGCAAGGAATTGCGGAACAAGGGCCTGGCGGCACTGGCCTACTCGATGGTGGCGATTCTGTTGTACGTGGCCTTCCGCTTCGACCTGAAGTTTGCCCCGGGCGCGGTGCTGGCCATGGTGCACGACGTCATCATGGTGGCCGGCTACTACCTGGTGACGCGGCGGGAGTTCAACCTCACCAGCATCGCCGCGCTGCTCACCGTCACCGGCTACTCCATCAACGACACCATCGTCATCTACGACCGCATCCGCGAGGAGATGGCCAAATACCGCGGCAAGCCGCTGCCGGACATCATCAACATCGCCGTCAACGAGACCCTGTCCCGCACCATCCTCACCTCGGGCGTCACCGCGTTGAGTTTGGTGGGACTGCTCATCTTCGGGGTGGGAGAAATCTGGGACTTCGCCATGGCCATGCTGGTGGGCATCATCGTCGGCACGTACTCCTCGGTGTACATCGCGAGCCCGCTCACCATCTGGATTGACCAGCGCGCCGCGGCCCGGGCGCGCGCGGCCAAGTCCACCGGTGTCATCCACGCCGGTTGAGGGCTGCGCCGGCCGGGCGCGCCTCGGACGTCAGCCGCCACAAGTCATGCACGCGCTCGGCGTGGATGAGTTGTCCTGCAACGCTAAAGCCGAGCTTTCTCACCACGCGCTGTGAGCGAACGTTAGAGGGGGCGACCAGGGCGTCGATGGGAGTCCCGCCGGCGGTGGCCAGCACCGCCCGCGCCGCCTCGGTCGCGAAGCCCCGGCCCCAGAAGGCCGAACGGAAGTGGTAGCCGAGCTCGAGCGCTTCCGGGTGCAAGCCGGAGGGCCGCAGGAAGACGTTTCCGACGACTTGCCCCTCGTGCTCCACGGCCCACCATCCCTCCTCGCGCTGGATGGTCTGGAGCAGCTCGCGCGTCTGGTCGAGCGAAGTCTGCGCTCCCCACCAGATGGTCTCGGCATCGCTCCACAGCCGATGGAGCGCCTCCAGGTCGGGCGTGGTCCACGGGCGAAGGTGCAATCGCTCGGTGATGAGCTGCATGCCCTTGGGGACATAGCAGCCCCGGGTCCAACCAGCGCAGAGGGGGCCCACACTGTCAGACCGGTTGGCTAACTCTGCTCCTCGTCGAAGGAGAGGACGCCCCCCGCCTGCGCTGGATTCTGCCGAGTTTTGACACTGCGCAGGCGGACCGTCTCGCCACGGCACTAAGCGTCGACCGCCTGGCGGCCCGGGTGTTGGTGTCGCGCGGCCTGGGGGACCCGGAGGCGGCGGCGCAGTTCCTCGCCGACACGCTGGCGGACTTGCCGGACCCGTTTCTCATGCGGGGCATGCGCGCGGCGGTCAATCGCCTGGTGCGCGCGGTGCAGGAAAGGCAGCTGGTGACGCTGTACGGCGACTACGACGTGGACGGCGTCTGCTCGACGGCGCTCACCTCCCTCTTCCTCGAGGAGTGTGGGGCCAGGGTGGCCACCTGCATCCCGCACCGCATCCGCGACGGCTACGGCCTCAACCGGGCGGCGGCGGAGCGCATTGCCCAGGACGGGACGGCCGTGCTGGTGACGCTGGACTGTGGAATCACCGCGGCGGCCGAGGTGGGCCGAGCGCGGGACTTGGGGCTGGACGTGGTGGTGGTGGACCACCACACCGTGCCGGCACAGCTGCCGCCGGCGCTGGCGGTCCTCAATCCGCACCAGGAAGGCTGCGGCTACCCCACCCGCCACCTGTGCGCGGCCGGGGTGGCCTTCACCCTGTGCATGGCCCTGCGCAAGGCGCTGCGGGAGGTGGGCCACTTTGCCACTCGGCCCGAGCCCAACCTCAAGGCCCTGTTGGACCTGGTGGCGCTGGCCACCGTGGCCGACGTGGTGCCGCTGACCGGCGTCAACCGGGTGCTGGTGAAGCATGGCCTTCTGGCGCTCTCGCGCGCCGCGCGCCCCGGCATCCGTGCCCTGAAGGAGGCGGCGGGGCTTCTTGCTGAGCAGCCGGTCAGCAGTGGCCTGGTGGGCTTCCGACTGGGACCGCGCATCAACGCCGCGGGCCGCCTGGACGACGCGGCCTTGGGCCTGCGGCTTCTCCGCGCCAGCAGCCTGGAGGAGGCGCGGCCACTGGCCCATGCGCTGGACGTGGCCAACCAGGAGCGGCAGCTGATTGAAGGGCGCATCCTCACCTCGGCCCTGTCGCAGGCGGAAGCGCAAGGGGCGGCGCGGGGCCTGGTGCTGTGGGGAGAGGACTGGCACGCCGGGGTGGTGGGCATCGTCGCCGCCCGGGTGGTGGAACGGCTGCACCGGCCGACGGTGGTGGTGGCGCTGGACGCCGGCCAGGGCAAGGGAAGCGCGCGCAGCATCGAGAAGTTCCACCTGGTGGAGGCGCTGGACAGCTGCGCCGAGCACCTGGTGCGCTACGGCGGGCACCGCGCGGCGGCCGGGGTGACGGTGGAGGGGCCGCGCCTGGCCGCCTTCCGGGAGGCGTTCGGCCGGGTAGCGGCGCAGCTCCTCACCGCCGACGACCTCGAGCCGCGCTGCCGGGTGGACGCGCTGGTGGAGCCCGGGGAACTGACGGAACGGGCGGTGGAGGGCCTCAGCGTGCTGGGGCCGTTCGGCCAGGGCAACCCGGAGCCGGTGCTGGCGGCCCGGGGCCTTCGGGCGCGCTCCCGGGTGCTGGAAAGCAAGCGCGGGGGGGCTGGGCACCTCAAGCTGTCGCTTCCCGAGGCCCCCCGGCTGGACGCCATCGGCTTCGGCATGGCGGAGCGGGCGGGTGAGACAGACGGCCCGGTGGACCTGGCCTTCCAGGCGACGGTGGACGAGTACCGCGGCCAGCGGCGCGTCGCCCTCAAGCTGAAGGACCTGCGGGCTGCTTCCTAGGGGCACTTCGGGCTGTGCTGCCCGACGTCGGTGCCCTCGGCAGCCCAGGGGGCCAGGGGAAAACCCGGCCGGTGGCGCCCGTGCGGCAGGCTTCCACCCGGCGCATCGGGTAGACAGCTCTGTGGCCCACCAAGCCGGGCCCGGAATTGAACGCCGGGCGGGCTGCCGTCCTCGGGCCAGGAGATGACCCCATGAGCACACCGGCCCCTGCAACCGACATCCCACGCATCACGCTCGCCATCCTCTGCCTGGTGGGGATGGTGGCCGCCACCCTCTGGGTGATGAAGCCGTTCTTCCTGTCGTTGTTCTGGGCCGGGACCGTCGTCATCGCCACCTGGCCCATCCTGCGCGCGGTCCAGCGGCTGGTGGGGGGTCGCCGGGGCCCGGCAGTCGGGGTGATGGTCGCCGCCATGCTGGCCATGTTCGTCATCCCGGCATGGCTGGGCATCTCCGCCATCGCCGACAATGCAAGCCGCGTCGAGCAGGTGGTGCACTCCCTCGCCGCCGAAGGGCTCCCTCCGCCTCCCGCGTGGCTGGAGCGGGTGCCGGTGGTCGGTGCCCGGCTGATGGTGAAATGGCAAGGGTTTGTTGGGCAGCCCGACGCGCTCGCCGCGCGGCTGCAGCCCTATGCGCTCGACGCGGGGAGGTGGGTCGCCTCAAGGGCGAAGGGACTGGTCGAGTTGCTGCTGTTGGTCGTCATCTCCGGCATCCTCTTCGCCTCGGGGGAGAAGGTGGCCGACGGGGTCCTGCGCTTCCTCCGCCGACTGGCGGGCGAGCGCGGCGAGTATGTTGGACGCCTGGCGGCGAAGGCGGTGCGCGCGGTAGCCCTCGGCATCGTCGTCACCGCGCTGGCCCAGACGCTGGTCGCGGGGCTCGGTCTCTTTCTCGCCGGCGTGCCGAGTGCAGGGGTGCTCACGGCCATCGTCTTCGTGCTCAGCATCGCGCAGGTCGGGCCCATCCTGGTGGTGCTGCCAGCGACGATTTGGCTGTACTCGTCCGGGGCCATCTTTCGGGGCACGGTGCTGCTCGTCTTCTCGGTCGTGGCCCTGGTCCTCGACAACGTCCTGCGACCCCTTCTCATCAAGAGAGGCGCTGACCTGTCGCTGCTGCTCATCCTCACCGGGGTCATCGGTGGAGTCCTGGCGTTCGGGGTCGTCGGGCTGTTCATCGGGCCGGTCCTGCTGGCCGTCGCGTGGACCCTCGTCGTGGCGTGGGTCCGCGACAGCGACCACCCAACCCCGGCTCGGGAGGCAAGCCACTCGCCCTGAAGCGGCTGGGAAGGGGGCTGGACGGTCGGCCCCCCTGGCTTCTCAACAGTCTTGGATTCCTCGGGGGCGTCAAGCTCGTCTATGGTGCGCCGCCCCATGTCCGTTCCGTTCATCACGCAGGTGAAGCGCACCCACAACTGCGGGCAACTCACCGCCGCCGACGTGGGCAAGCAAGTCGTCCTCTTCGGCTGGGTGCAGAACCGCCGCGACCACGGCGGCGCCGTCTTCATCGACTTGCGCGACCGCGAAGGGCTGACGCAAGTCGTCTTCGAGCCCGACATCAACGCCGAGGCGCATGGCCAGGCCGGCGCGCTGCGCCTGGAATATTGCATCGGCATCCAGGGCACGGTGGCCTCGCGCGGCGCCAACATCAACCCGAAGATGAAGACGGGGGAGATTGAGGTGCGCGCCACGGCCCTCACCATCTTCAACCGCAGCGAGCCGGTGCCCTTTGCCATCGAGGACAGCGTGGACACCACCGAGGAGAAGCGGCTGGCCTTCCGCTATCTCGACCTGCGCCGTCGGCCCCTGCAGACGAGCCTGATGCAGCGGAGTCGCATCAACACCCTCACCCGGCAGTACCTGGTGGAAGCCGGGTTTCTGGAGTTGGAGACGCCCTTCCTCGGCCGGTACACCCCGGGCGGGGCGCGCAACTTCCTCGTCCCCAGCCGCACCAACCCCGGGAAATTCTACGCGCTGGCGGAGAGCCCGCAGCTGTACAAGCAGCTCTTCATGGTGGGCGGCTTCGACCGCTACTTCCAGATTGTGAAGTGCTTCCGCGACGAGGGCGTGCGGGTGGACCGCCAGCCGGAGTTCACCCAGGTGGACTTGGAGATGAGCTTCGTCGCCCAGGAGGACGTCTTCGGCATCATCGAGGGCCTGCTGCAGAAGCTGTGGAAGGAGGTGCTGGGGGTGGACGTCAAGACGCCCTTCCGCCGCCTGCCCTTCGACGAGTCCATGCGCCGCTTCGGCAACGACAAGCCGGACCTGCGCTTCGGCCTGGAACACGTGGAACTGACAGCGCTGGTGAAAGCGCGGGGCCCGGAGGGTGGGGTGCCCATGCTGTGGGAGGCGGTGGAGCAGGGCGGGATTGTGAAGGCGATGGTGCTGCCCGCCGCCCAGGCCCTGTCCCGCGCCGAGTCGGACAAGCTGGAGGAATTCGCCAAGGGCGCCGGGGCGCGCGGGCTGGCCCGAGCCAAGGTGGGCGAGTCAGGGGAGTGGACCCAGTCGCCCTTGTCGAAAACCATCTCGGCCGAGTTGCGGCTGGCCATCAACCAGGCTTGCAGCGCCAAGCCGGGCGACCTGCTGCTGTTCCAGTTCGGCCGCGAGGCGCTGGTGCAAACCGTCATGGCCAACCTCAGGGTGCACCTCGCGAAGAAGCTGGGCCTCATCCCGGAAGTCGGCAGTGGGGGGCGCTGGGAATTCCTCTGGGTGGTGGACCCGCCCCTCTTCGAGTGGGACGAGGAGTCGCGGCGCTGGGTGGCGGCGCACCATGCCTTCACCCGTCCGCACGACGAGGACCTGCCGTTCTTGAAGACGGAGCCGGGCCGGGTGAAGTGCCACCGCTACGACGTCGTCCTCAACGGCTTCGAGATTGGCGGCGGCAGCATCCGCCTGCACGACCCGAAGGTGCAGTCGGAAGTCTTCAGCGCCTTGGGCATCCCCGAGGCGGAGGCGCGGGAGAAGTTTGGCTTTCTTTTGGACGCCCTCAAGTTCGGTGCCCCGCCGCACGGCGGCATCGCCCTGGGGATGGACCGCCTTTGCATGCTGGCCACCGGGGCCGACTCGCTCCGGGACGTCATCCCTTTCCCGAAGACGAAGACGGGGGCCGACCTCATGACGGGCGCGCCGGGGGATGTGGACCCGGGGCAGCTGGAGGAGCTGCACGTGCGCATCGTGCACCCGGCGAAGGGGTAGCGCAGCAGCGGGCGGGACGCGGTCCGCTGCAGGACGCCCCCCGGGCTTGCCTGGAAGGGGGGGCCTGCGCCCATTTCTTCATGAAGCTGCCGCCTCTTGGGCATGCTGGGGGCTTGGCGCTCTCGCTCATCGGTGGGTGCTTCCCCCCAAAGGGGGCCGGCCCGCGCCAGCCCCTTGTCGGGGCTAGAGCCGGGCGAAGACGCTGCTGGCAGTGGCCGTGGGGTCGTCCAAAAGGCCGCGCACCAGCGCGCGCAGCCGGGAGAGTTCGAAGGGCTTCACCAGCATGGCCGCATTCAGCGCCCGGGCGCGCTCCTCGTCGTCCACTTCGCTGAAGGCCCCCATCAGCACCACCGCCACCCCGGCCTCCTGGGAGCGAATCTCCTCGCACGCCTCGAGGCCGCCCCGGTTGGGCATGGCCAAGTCGGACACCACCACGGTGCGTCCCTGGCGGTCGGCGGGGAGGCTGGCATGGGCCAGGACCAGTTCATCCCCGTCGCGGGCGACGATGACGTGGTGCCCGTCTTTCTCCAGCAGGGAGGAGAGGAGAGTGCGGAGGGCCTGGTCGTCCTCGGCGAGGAGTACCCGGCCGGTGTTGGTGGCGTTCCCCATGGGAAGTCGCCCCCCAGCCTACCTTCGGTAATCACGACGCGCTGTTTCACGCATTCGGTGGTGACCTTTTCAACCCGGCTGGAGGAGACTGCGGGCCAGACACGCATGCGCACTTTCCTGGTGGTGAATCCCCGGAGTGGCAACGGAGACACCGGACGACGCTGGCCGGACATCCTTCAGACGGCGTGCTCCACCATGGGAGACGTCGGCTCGGCCTTCACCGAGTCGCCGCTGCATGCGGCCAAGCTGACGGCGAAGGCGCTGGCCGACGGCTACCAGTGCATCGTCGCGGTGGGCGGTGACGGCACCCTGAATGAAGTGGTGAATGGCTTCTTCCAGGTGCCGGGGGGGCCGCCCGCTGACGCGACGCTGGCCATCATTCCCCGCGGGACGGGCGGGGACTTCCGGCGCACCTTCGGCTGGTCGACCAGCCTGCGCAGCGCTTGCGCGCGCATCCACGCCGGGCAGACGCGGCCCTTGGACGTCGGCCGCGTCTCCTTCCTGGACGCCGAAGGGAAGGCCCAGCAGCGCTACTTCGTCAACGTCGTCTCCTTCGGCGTCAGCGGCCAGGTGGACCGGGAAGTCAACCGCGCCAGCAAGGGCCTGGGCGGCCAGGTCACCTTCTTCCTCGCCTCCGTCAAAGCCATGTGGCGCTTCCAAGACCAGGCCGTCCGGCTGCGCGCCGACGGGGGGAAGTGGGAGGAGCTGTCCATCACCACGGTGGCAGTGGCCAACTGCCAGTACTTCGGCGGCGGCATGCGCGTGGCGCCCACCGCCGACCCCGGGGACGGCCAGTTCGACGTCACCGTCTGGAGCGGCTACACACTGAAGGACTTCGCGCTGCAGTCCCGCCGCATTTACGACGGCACCCACGTGGCCTTGGCGGGGACGCGGACGTTTCGCGCGCGCACCCTGGAGGCCGAGAGCGAGGAGGAAGTGCTGCTGGACGTGGACGGCGAGCAGCCCGGACGCCTCCCCGTGAAGGTGGAACTCCTCCCCTCCGCCCTGCGCCTTCAGGGCTAGCCCGGGCGGCCTGGCCCTTCGCACTTGGGCTGACGCGAAGCGTCACCCATTCGTCACAAACGCTAAGAATTTCAATTAATTGCGGGCCAACTGTGCTGGCCAGGCCTCCGCCTCGGCTGTACAGAATTGCACCACCGCGAAGGAGAGCCAGCGCCGATGGAAAGCGGCTGCTGGCCTTTCTGGACTGCCCCACACCCTTGGGGTGGCGCTCCTTCGGCGGATGGCCAACGCCATGCAGAGCATTCTTCAGGAAACCCAAGACGTAGAACTCCTGGTGGCCACGGCAGTCACCGCCGCCGGCTACCTCATCGGAGTGGTCGTCTTCTTGACGGCACTTCTGTAACCCTCTCTCAGTGTCGGCCCAGCCCTGGCGGCTGCCTAAAACAGGCAGCCGCCCTGGGGGCCACGGGGCCCTGGGGCAACGGCCCGCCCTCAGGCCACCCAGAAGTAGGCGGTGCCGATGGCCGTCCGGCTGTCCTGGACGCGCGCCGCGGCGGTCAGCTGCTGCAACTCCTTGTCCTTGGCCGCATACCGGCTTTCCTCCTGCTGGTGCAGGGTGGAGAGGGCGCGGCGGTAGGCACGCTCGGCGCGCTCGGCCTCGCTGCGCGCTCGCGCGCGTTCGGTGGGTTCATCCACCGGGCGGAGCCGGGCGCGTGCTTCGCTCCAGCCCTGGCGGGCCTTCTCCACGGCCTCGCGCGCCTCCAACAGGCAGTCCTCGGCGTAGCGGTCGGCCCGTTCCCGGGCAGCGTCCAGGGCCCGGGCGCTTCGGCGCTCCGCCTCGCGGACCAGTTCTGCCCGGGCGGCTTCCAGGGCGCGCTCCTGCGCCGCCGTCACCGAGACGGCCGGCGGGGCGCCGCGCTGGCCTTCGGTGCCCGGAAGCCGGGCCAGCGCGTCGGCGTCTTGTAGCGGCAGCGCCAGAAAGCCCTCCCCCTGCCGCAGCAGCACCAGGTGGAGAAGCCGTTCCTCGGGGGACAGGCCCCCGGTGGTGAAGCGGTAGGCAAACCACCAGCCCTCGGCGCCGGCCAGGCGGGACAGCCGTGGCGGCAGCGCCGCGGCGTCCAGCTGCAGGTAGTTGACGGCGTCCAGGGGCCGGGTGCGGGCCAGCGCCGCCGCCTCGGCCACTGCCCCATGGCGCTCGGCCTCGGTGCCCAGCACCACCGACGTCAGCTGCCGCGCTGTCCCGCGCCGGCGCTGCAGCGCCTTGGTCACTTCCTCCCCGGACAGCTTCAGCCGCTTTCGCACGTCGGTGTCGAAGTGCTCCAGCAAAAGCGAGCGGGCCTCCGTCATGCGCTGGTCGATGCGCGTTTCCAGGTCCGCCCGCAGCGCGTCGAAGGCGGCGGTAATCTCCTCTGTCGTGCGGCAGCCCTGGTAGATGTCGAGCACCCGCCGTTCGAAGTCCAGCCCGCTCTCCAGCGCGCCGAGAATCTCATCGGAGGCGCCGAAAACGCCGTCGAAGAGGTTGAGCTTCGCCTCCAGCAATTCATACAGCCGCGCGTCGGCGGCGTTGCGCCGGTTGAGGAAATTCAACACCAGCACGTCGCGCTGCTGCCCGTAGCGGTGGCAGCGGCCGATGCGCTGTTCAATCCGCTGGGGGTTCCACGGCAAGTCGTAATTCACCACCAGGTTGCAGAACTGCAGATTCAACCCCTCCGCCCCGGCCTCGGTGGAGAGGAGGACCTGCGTCCTGGTCCGAAACTCCTCCACCAGCGCCGCGCGCTGCTCGGGCGTCCCGGCGTCCCCCGACAACAGCGACAACTTGCCCCGGAACCCATGGGCTGACAGCAGCTCGGCCAGGTAGGCCTGCGTCCGTCTCGACTCGGTGAAGACGACCGCCTTCTCCGGCCACTGGTGGGCCCTGGCCACGGTGAAGAGGCGGTCCAGCGCCCGCTTCAGCGCCTCGCCCTTGGCGTTGACGGTGATTTGTTCCGCCTCCGCCGCGTAGGCCTCGAGTTCCACCGCCTCCGCCTCCAGCGCCTTGGCCGACACCGGTCGCCCGGGGGCGTCCTGCCAGGCCTCCGCCTCCTCCTGGAAGCCCCGGAGGTCCTCCGCTTCCAGGCCGGCCTCGGCCGAGGCCAGCTGCGCCTTGTGCCGACGGCGCAGCGTCTCGGCCAGCTTGCGCAAGGTGGGGCCGATGGCGAAGGTGGAGCTGGCCAAAAGCTTCCGGTACACCAGCGTCAACAGGGTGCGCTTGCCCGCGTCAATGGCCAGCGCGTCGCTGCGGCGCAGGTATTCGCTTACCTTCTGGTACAGCGCTTCCTCGGCCTGCGTCGGGGCGAAGTCCTCCACCACGCTGTGGCGGTTGGTGAAGCGGACGTACTCGCGCACCTGCCGCCGAAGCGTGCGGTGGACGGCCGGGGCCAGGCGTTCCTTCAGCTCCGCCGAGGCGGCACCCTGCAGCGCGCCGTCCTCGGCCGGCGCGTAACGGCTGCGGAAGGCATGTTCTGGGCCGAGCAATTCCTCGTCCAAAAGGCTGAGCAGCCCGAACAGTTCCAGAAGCGTGTTTTGCAGCGGGGTGGCGGTGAGGAGCAGCTTCGGCCGGCGGGCCAGCGCCGTCCGCAGCGCCCGGCCCGTCTTGTGCCCGGGGCGGTGGGCGTTGCGCAGCCGGTGCGCCTCGTCGATGACGACGACGTCCCAGGGCAGGGCAGCCAGCGCCTCCGGGCGCGCCGCGGCGAAGGGCAGGCTGGCGATGACGGGGTAGGGCCGGTCGAAGGGGTTGCCCGCCCCCTTGTCGGCGCGGCCGTCCACCACCACCGCGTCCACGTCGAACTTCTCCCGCAGCTCCGCCTGCCACTGGGCGCGCAGCGTGGCCGGGGTGAGGATGAGGATGCGTTCCTTTCCTTCCGCCAACAGCTGCGCGAGGACGATTCCAGCTTCGATGGTTTTGCCGAGGCCCACCTCGTCCGCCAAGAGGCACCCGCCGCGCGCCAGGCTGTCCAGGGCGAAGGCGGCGGCCTCCACCTGGTGGGGATGCATGTCCACCCGGGCCTCGGACAGGGTGGGGACGACGCGGTCCGCCCCCCGGCCGGTGCGCAGCGTGAGTTCCTCGGCCAACAGCCGGGTGTGAAAGCGCGTCAGGGAGGCCAAGCGTCGGGCAGTCTACACGCCGGGACCCAGGCATCCTGGGGAGACGGGGGGCGTGGCGGGCTGGCGTTGGCGGCCCGGCGTCGGCGAAGCTGCCGCCCAAGCCCGTGCGTCCCGCTCTCTCCGTCGCACTCATCGTCGCCGCTGGCGGCTGCGGCGGGGCCCGCTGCGGCCAGCCCGACGGCCACGCGGTGGCACGCATTGCGGCCTGGGAGCAGCACCGAAGCCTGGGGGCCGGGACGCTGCCCGCCTGGGCCACCGACGCCATGAAGCCGCCCGCGGTGCGCGCCCGGGCGCTGTTGGCCCTGGCCCGGCTGCAGGACGCGGACACCGCCCCGACGGTGGTGGCGGCCTGCGCGGACCCGGACGCCGAGGCGCGGGCCATGGCGGCCTTCGCCGCCGGAGAGATTGGCCTGGCCTGGGACGGCATTCCGGACGCGGTGCGGGCGCAGCTGGCGGAGGCGGTGCTGGCGGCGGAGGCCCATGAATTGGACGAGAAGGCGCGCACCCAGCAGCTGACGGCGCTGGGACGGTTGCGCACGCCGGCCGCCCTGGACCGGCTGGTGCAGCGCCTGGCCGCGGCGCCGGACATCGCCGAGCCGGCCGCCCTGGCCCTGGGCGTCGCGGCGCGGGGCAAGGCCCCTTGGCCCGACGCGGCCACGCCCCTGTTGGCCAGTCGCCTGGCGCCCGGCGAACCGCAGTCGCTGCGCTGGGCGGCGGCCTATGCCCTCGGCTTCGCCACCGCCAGCGAGGCGCGGACGGCCCTGTTGAAGGCGCTGCGGGACGACTCCGAGGAGGTGCGGCCGTCGCCGCCAGGGGGCTGGCCGAGCGCGGGACGCCCAAGGACGCGCAGGCCCTGCGCCCGCTGTTGGCCGATGCCTCCCCGGGCGTGGAGGCCGAGGCGGCGCGCACGCTGGCCAAGCTGGCCGCAGGCTGTGCCAGCTCCGGGGCGTGCCCGCCGCTGGACGTCCTGTCCGCCCTGACGGCATCGGTGGACCGCGTCTCGCACGGGGAGGTGCGCTTGGGCGCCCCGCCGCTGGTGGCGCTGGCCCAGGCGGGGCTGCCCCCGTCGGGGCAGCCCCTCCTCGTCTCGCTGCGCGCCCGGCTGCGCGAGGACTTCCAAGGGGCTTCCTCGGCGGCCCGGGCGGACCTCGCCTGGCTGGACTGCCGGCTGGCCGCGGCGGAGGACAGAAGCAGCGGCTGGCTGGAGGAGACGCTGTCCTGCGGGGCGGGCCTGGTGCCGGAGGCGCGCCGGTTGCGACTCGGGCTGCAGGAAGTGGCGCAGGCGCCGGCGCTGCAGAGCGGCTTCGAGCGGACGGCCGTGCAGCGCTACCTGCACTCCGACGACGTCACCGTGCAGCTGGCGGCCGTCAACCTGTTGGGCGCCAGCCACCACCCCGAAGCGGCCGAGGACGTGCGGGGCTACGTCGGCAGCAAGGACGCGGTGCTGTCGGCCGCGGCGGCCGCGGCCCTGGCGGAATTGAAGGACGTCGCCTCGGGCGAGGCTGTGCTGCGCCGGGCCGAGGCGGCCATGGCAGAACCGGAGGAAGCCGAGGAGTGGGCAGAGGCCCTGGTTGCCCTCCGG
>CAVXCY010000017.1:0-263551 GCA_963760425.1 uncultured delta proteobacterium
GCAAGTCGTAGATGCGGCAGACGTTGGGGTGACTGGCTTTCCGGGCCAGGAAAAGGACTTCCCGGCGGAAGTCCAGGGCCGCCGGGTTGTGGCGAAGTGCGGAAGGATGGTCTTCAGCGCGACGTGGGTGCGCAGAGTTTCGTCCTTGGCCTCATACTCGCCATGCCGCCGGCGGCGATGAAGCGGACGATGGTGAAGCGGCCCGCCACTGTCTCACCGGGTTTCAGACGCGGGGCTGCCCCGGGACTGCCCGGCGGCGTGGAAGGGCTCTGGGACGCCGGCGTGAACTCGGCGGTTTCCTGGGACGCACGCCCAGGCGGGCTGGCCGCCGTGGCGGGAATTCCGCGGGAATGTCCGGGGACGGCTTTGGTGGGTCCTGACTCGACGTGCCCCCAAGGGGTTGGCACTGCAGCATCCCCGCGCACGCCGGCATGGCGCAACATTGGACTCGCTGCGAATCCGCGGCAGCCGTCAGGGCACGATGGGGAGAAGCAGCGCCGAGGGGTGGGACACGTCGTGGTACACGGCGTTGGTCGCCTTGACCATCTGCGTCCCCCGCGCCTGGTCCCCGCCCGTATTCAGGTTCCGGTCGAACCTGGGGAAGTTGCTGCTGGACACCTCCAGCCGCAGCCGGTGTCCGGGCAGGAAGACGTTGCTCGTCGCCCAGAGGTCCAGAGCGATACGGTACACCTCACCGGGATTGGCCAGCTCCGCTCTTTCTTGGGAGTTGCGGTAGCGCATGCGGAGGATGCCCTCGGTCAGGTTCTGGGCAAATCCGTTCGGCCAGACGTCGACCAGCTTGCCGGTGAAGTCCGTGTCCGTCGCTGAGGTGCTGACGTACAGCTCGAGCGAGATGGGGCCCGTCACCTCCGTGCTCTGGGCAAAGGGCGCAGAGGAATACACCAGCACGTCCGCGCGCGCCTCGGCGGGGCGCTGGTCCTGCGGGCCGATGCCGGTCGGCAGGGGTTTGCAGCAGAGGGGTCCGCCGATGGTTGGCACCGCGTCGTTCGGGTCATACGTGAATCGGTCGGCCTTCTCCTCGCCAGGCGCCGCTGTGGCCAGCGTGCCCCCTCCTTGGAGGGTATTCGCCGTCCCAGCTGAGTGCAGGTAGTACCGCGTCGCCTTGGCGCGCTGGAGCGGCCAGTCGTCTTCGTCGCGCCACTCGTTCCTGCCCATGACGAAGAGCCGGACCGGCTTCTCGCGCTCCACACCGTTGGCGATGCCCTTGAGGAGCCAATCGTACCAGCGCAACACGGTTTCGGTGACGTCGATGGGCAGCTTGCCGCCGAAGTCGACGGCGCCGACCTTCGACTCGGCCGGGCTGCCGGCGTGGCCCGAGACGTAGACCAGAAGCCGTTGGCCTTCACGCGCGGCGGGCGTGCCGGCCTTGGCCTTGAGGCGCACGTAGTTCTTGAGGGTGCCGCCTAGGAAGATGTCGTACCAGGCGCCGAGGCTGAACACCGGGACCTGAATCTGGCCGTAGTGGTCCTCGATGGACCACTGCTTCCAGTAGTCGTCGTAGTCCGGGTGCATCAGCCAGTCCGTGTAGTACGGCGCCAGCGCGGCCAACGAGGGGGCATCGAGCACCGGGTATGAAGCGAGCGGCAGCGCTTGGGTCCAGCGGACCGCGTCGCTCCCCGATTCCACGCGGCGGCGCAGGGTGTCCTCGGCCAGGGCCGTCGTCCAGGACTGGTTGAACCACTGCTCGAACGCGCCGCCCTGGTAGGTCCACCCGTCGTGGTAGTTGGACGCCGTGTAGTTGGGGCTGATGCCGGCCAGGTGGGGCGGCCTGGCAATCGCCGCCAGGTACTGGGTGGCACCGATGTAGGAGCCGCCGAACATGCCGACCTTGCCATTGGACCAGGGGAGCGCGGCCGCCCACTCCACCGTGTCGTAGCCGTCCTGCGATTCGTACTTGAAGGGGTACCACTCGCCCTCCGAGGCGTACCGGCCCCGGACGTCCTGCGCGACGCAGACATAGCCCCGCGCCGCGGCCTTCAGGCAGCTGGCGACGCCTCGCTTGTCATAGGGCAAGCGAATCAACAGCACCGGGAACTTTCCCTCCGCCTTCGGGCGGTAGACGTCGGCGCGCAAGACGACGCCGTCGCGCATCTTCGCCGGCATATTTCGCTCGATGCTGACTTCGAAGGGTTCCCCCGCCCCGGCTGCACCCGGCGCCAGCGCCGCCCAGCCCAGAAGGCAGACGGCCGGCAGCGCCACGGCCCACCTGGCAGCAAATCCCCTCGTCATGGAACGCTCCTGTCGCCTGGCAACAGCGCGCTGATGTCGACGGGGGGACTACCGACCGCCCAGGCCGGCGGCGTGGGCCACCGCGTAGTTGACTTCCAGCCCGCCGTCGACGACCAGCGTCTGCCCATTCACGTACGCCGCCTCGTCGGTGCACAGCCAGGCAATGGGCCCGGCAATCTCCTCCGGGGAGGCGACGTGGCCGGCCGGCACCTGGGCGCGGGCAGCGGCCTCCACCGTGGCCCAGGCATCCCCGGCGTAGAAGCGCGCGCTGTCGGTGTTGATGTAGCCCGGGTTGACGCCATTCACCCGAATGCCGTCTCCCGCCAGTTCCACCGCCAGGTACTTCACCAGGACTTCCATGGCGCCCTTCATCGCCCCCAGCATCCCGTGAAAGGGCAACGGCATGCGGCTGTCCATGCCGGAGACGGCCACCATACTGGCCTTGCGCCCGACCATCAGCGGCTGGGCGCCTTGCGCGGCGAGGAGGAAACTCTTCACCGTCACGGCGAAGGTCTTGTCCATCTGGTGGGCCTTCGTCCCCAACAGGGGGAGGAAGGCAGTGGAGGCGGCATTGGCCACCAGCGCGTCCAGGCCGCCAAATTCCTCGCGCACCCGGGCAAACAGCGGTGGGAAGGTGGACTCCGGTTCCAGCTGGTCCGCCCGCAGGCACAGCGCCCGCCGGCCGAGGGCCTTCACTTCCTCGGCCAGCGAAACGGCCATCGCCTCCTCACGCCGCCAGGTGGCCACCACGTCCCAGCCCAGCCGGGCGAAGCGCAGCGCCACTGCCCGGCCCACCCCGCGCGTCGCCCCCGTCACCAGCGCCACCTTCGCCATGGCCCCAGGGTGTAGCAAACCGCCATCCGCCTGGGGAGGGCGGCGGCAGCACGTCAGCGCGCGCGGGCCGCCGACGTCAGGCGCACCACCGCCGCCACCTCGGCCGCCGTCTCGCCGAAGTGCGCCCCAGCTGCCGCCACCCGGTGCGAATGTTCTCGGGCCATGGGGCCGCCCACCACCACCGGGGCCGAGGTGCCGGCCACCACGGCGCGGACGAAGGCCTCCATCTCCTCGGCAGGCCGCGCGGTGACGAAGGACAGGGCCACCACGTCCGCGGTGGAGGTCCGCGCTGCCTGCGTCACCGCCTCCACCGGCGTGTCTGCGCCCAGCACGGCCAGGCGCCAGCCGGCGGCTTTCAGGTGAACGCCCAGGCCCAGCACGCCCCCCTCATGTTGTTCTCCGCTGGGGCAGGCCAGCACCACCAGGGGGCCGGTGCCCAACCCGGGGGCCTGGGCCAAGGCGCGCAGCCGCTGGCGCACCAGGGCCGAGGCCAGGTGCTCGCGCGCGACGTCCAGGCGGTCGGCCATCTGACGAAGCAACGGCAACAGGAAGCTGTCGCACAGGGCCACCGGCGTCATGACGCGCTGGGCCTCTTGTAGGACGGTGTCCGCGCCCTCGGTGTCCAGCACCCCAACGGCGGACCAGAAGCGCTCGCGCAGGTGCTCCGTCACCGACGCCGGCCCCACCGGCACGGTGCGCACCTGTTCAATGGCCTCGCTGGCGCTGAAGCCCTCCTCAATCAGCTGCGCCACCCGGCGGATGGCCTCCACCTCATCCCGCGAGTAGGTGCGGTAGTTGTTTTCTCCGCGCGCCGGACTGGGAAAGCCGTAGCGCCGTTCCCAGGCGCGCAGCGTGGCCTCGCGGATGCCGGTCAGGCGGGCGATGGTGCGGATGCGCAGCTTCATGCCGCGTCTCCACCGGGCAGCCCCCGCACCGCGTCCCAGCGCTCGGCCACCCCGGGCAGGCCGGCCACCAGCTGCTGCAGCCCGTCCAGCCGCGTCCGTCGCGCCAGCGAGGCCACTCGCGCCTGTAGCGCTTCTTCGAAGGTGGAAAGCGGTGCGGGCGGGTGCACCGGCCCGACCTCCAAAAGGACGTCCGGCTTCTCATGTTCAAAGAAGGCGTAGCGAATGCCCAAGCTGCAGCAGCTGGCGTCTGCCATGCGGGCCAGCACCGCGACGCCGCGCGAAAGGCGCAAGGGCTTCTCCCCGAAGGGCCGGATTTCTCCCTGCGGAAAGACAACCACCGCCGCGCGCGGCCGGCGCAACAGCCCCGCCGCGTAGCGCAGCGAGGCGAGGCTGCTGGCCGCCTCGCCGGGGCGGACGCCGAAGGCGCCGATGCGGCCGAGGAAGCGGTAGCGCTCCAGATTCTTTTCCTCCATCAGCGCGTAGGCGTCCCAGCCGGCGGCCTGGCCGAGGGCGTGGACGACGAAGCCGTCCCACCAGCTGGTGTGGTTGGCGTAGATGAGGAGCCCGCCGGGCGGCTGGGGCAGCGTCCCGGAGAGCCACACCCCGCGGAAGGCGCGGCGCACCTTCCGCCGCAGGTAGGCCTCCACCCCCCAGGTGGCCAGGCCGCCCTTGTTGGCCTTCCTCACGTCGACGCTCCCCGCACCGGGGCCCGCCAGGCCCAGCCCTTGCTGAAAAGTGCCATGCCGAAGGCCACGAACAAGTTGGTGAGCAGGAAGAAGAGGGCTTCTTCCAGAGGGACGTGCCAGAGGTACACGCCAAGGTGGCTGCCCTCCCCGAAGGTCCACACCCCGGCGGAAATGGCCACTTCGTCCCCCAACACCAGCCACGCCGTCACCCACAGGGCTGGCGGCAGCACACTGCGCAGCAGCGCTGGGAAGCGGCGGCCCCAGGCCCGGGCCAGAAGCAGAAGCTGCAGGGTGAGGACGGGCAGGCCCCAGCCGAGGAGGTGGAGGAGGTACGTCCAGCGTCCGGCATTCATGCCGCCCTCCCGCCAAACTCCGGAAGGCGCTGCAGGCGCCGGCGTACCCAGAGTCCCGTCAAAAGCGTCTGCAGCCCGAAGAAGAGGTACTCCTCCAGCGGCAGGTGTGCCAGCCGCAGCCCCCACGTCTTGCCGGGGGGGAAGTCCCACAGACCGTGCCGCACCGCCCAGCTGTCCCAAGGGGTGGTGGCCGCGTACACCACCAGCAGCAGCAGCAACAGCGGGCCCCACGGGCCGCGCCGCACGTCCTCGCGCCAGGCCCAGGCCAGAAGCCCAAGCGGCAGCACCAGGAACAGCAGAAGGAAGTGGCCGTACGTCACGCCTCCTCCAGGGGCTGAAGCGTCGGTTCCAGTCGGCCACCCGCGCGCAGCCGGAAGCGCCGGCCCCGCCAGGCCACGTCGCGCCCGGCCAGGGCATGGACGAAGGAGACGAGGAGAAGGGCCTCGCCGAGCGGCCACTCGCGTGCGGCCTGCGCGCGCTGGCCGGGGCCCGCCAGCCGGACGGCCAGCGCGGTGCGGACGGCCCACAACAGGCACACCATGCCCAAAAGCCAGGGAGAGCCAGCCAGCAACGCTGCTGGCAGGAGGAGGGGCGTCGGGCACAGCAGCGCCGGGACGGTGGGCAACAGCGCCGGGCGGTGCGCGCGCAGCACCCGCATCCACCGGCTGAAGCGTCGCACCACTGCGCGGCCGCCCAAGGGCCCACCCAGGGGCATGGGCGCTGGGGCGGAGGCCAGCACCACCTGGCTGCCGTTGGCATGCAGCTGCAGGGCAAGTTCCAGGTCCTCGCCCAGGTGGTGGCCGAGGCCCGGCAGCAGCGCCTGGGCCTTCTGCCCCAGCCCCAGGGCCTTTCCGCACAGGGCCGGGGCGCCGAGAGTCATCAGGTGCAGCGGGACGAAGGCCTGGTGCGTCCAGGCCAGCAGGGCCTGCGCGGCCCGGGCGGCCAGCCCCACTGCACCGCATGGCCCAGGCGCCGCCATGCACAGCGGGGCGCCGGCCGCCACCGGCAGCGCCAGCGCGGTGAGGAGGGCCGCATCCACGGCGATGTCCGCATCCACCGCCAGCACCACTTCTTCTGGGCGGGGCAGCGTGGCCAGCGCGTAGCGCAGATGGCCCACCTTGCGGTTGGGCTCCACCGGGTCCGAATACAGCCAGTCCACGTGGGGGGGCAGGCGTGGCCGGTAGGGGGACAGCACCACGTGGCGCAGGCCCCCGCCGTACTGGACGGGGACAGCTAGGTTTTGCAGCTCGCGCTCCGTCGGCTCATCCAACGGCCGCAGAAGCAGGACGGCCGGCAAGGCGGCTGAAGCCGGCGGGGCCGGGCGGTGCCGGCGCCCCAGCCGCACCAGCGTGACGGCACTGAAGAGGACGGCCACACTGGCCCAGGGGAGGGCGAGGAGGAGAACCGGATTCATGCGGCACGCTCCACCCGCGTCCGGAAGTGCGCCATCCACCGCACCAGGGGCGAGCGGAAGCGGCGAAAGTCCGCCACTTCCCCCAGCGCCTGCGCTGCGGCGGAGGCCGCCTCCAGCCGGGCGTAAAACGGCGAGGACTCCAGAAGCCGCGGGGCGCTTAGGCGCACCGGCCCCGCCTGCAGGGCAGCTGGCACGACAAGGCCCCAGCCGGTGCGCACCCCGGGGGCCGGCGTCTGCTGCGTCCGGACGAGACGCGCCTGCTGTGGCGTGGCGGACAGCGACAGGGCCTGGGCAGCGGGAAGCTGGTAGTGGACGTGGGTGGCGTCGGGGGCATGCACGCGCGCCCACGTCCAGCCGGGCAAGTCCGTCCCCAGCGGCACTTCCCCGGCGTTGCTGTCGTGGTAGCCGACGCCTTCCAGCACTTCCCCCAACAGCGGCAGGCGCAAGGTGGCCTGGGCCCGCGGCACCAGCGGCGTCCAGCGGTGGGAAAGGCCTTCCAGAAGCGTCTGGGGCGGAAGCCCCGGGGCCTCCGGGCGCAGGGTGAGGCCCACCTTGGTGACGGGGCCGAAGGGGGCGCACCGGGCGCGGACGAAGAAGTCCACCGTCCCGTCCGGGTGGTAGTGCAGGCGCGAATTGCCAATGCGCAGGCTGCGAGCGTCGGCCTGCGCGCCCGCGTATTCGCTCAGCACCCACTGCTGCCGCACCCCGCGGCGGTAGAGGGCGAAGTTGACGGCGCAGTGCTGCAAGGGGAGGGCAAAGGTGCCCGCCGCGGTGCGCGGGGAGAAGAGGCTGCCCAGCATGAGGATGAAGACGGCCGTGGTGTCATGGGCGACGACGTCGGCGTAGTACCAGCGGTAGGCCCCGGGCGCCTCCGGCAGGGACACCAGCGCGGCTTCAGCTTCCTCCCTCATGGCGACGTCTCGGTGGGAAGCAGTGGCACCGCGGGCTCCGCGGCCGGCGCGGGCAGCAGCGTCTGGGGAAAAAAAAGGGCCTGCAGGGCCAACCGCAGCTTGGTGGCGAAGGGCAGATGCGCCCGGGCGGTGAAGACGTCGTAGTCCTGCGCTTCTATGGCAGTGAGGATTCCCCCGTACAGGGCGCCCATCAGCTTCACCATGCGGCGGGTGCCGAAGCCCTGCAGGAACGGGATGCCGCGAGCGGCGCGGGCGTAGAAGGCGCGGGCGCGCGCAATTTGGCAGCGCAGAAAGGCGCGCAGGCGGTCATCCACCTGTCCGCGCTGCAAGTCTTCCTCGCCGAGGCCGAAGGCGGACAATTCGTCTGCCGGCAAATAGACGCGCCCGCGGGCCAAGTCTTCCTTCACGTCCCGGAGGATGTTGGTGAGCTGCATGGCGCGGCCCAAGTCCGCCGCCGCACCGAGGGCCCGCGGGTCCGAGTAGCCCAGCACCGGGCACAGCATGAGGCCTACCGTGCCCGCCACGCAGTAGCAGTAGCGGTCGAGCTCGGCGAAGCGCGGGTAGGCCTTCGGCCGCACGTCCATCTCCATGCCGGACAGAAGGTCCAGAAACGGCGCGCGCGGAATGGCGAAGCGCCGGATGGCATCCTTCAGCGCGGCCAGTTCCGCCCGGTGCCAGGGCGCCGGCGGCCCGGCGGCGTCCTCGGCCGGGCCTGCACTTTCAAACAGCTGGGCCACCACCGCGCGGGCCCCGGCCAGTCGCTCGGCCACGGCCTGCTTCGGCCCCACGTCCACCACGTCGTCCAGCCGGCGGCAGAAGGCGTACAGGGCGAAGGCCGCCCGGCGCCGTGCCCCGAAGAGAAGCACCGACGCAAGGTAGAAGCTGCGCGCGTGCAGGCGCGTCAGGCCTTGCGCGCGCCGGTACCCCTCGCGGACAAGGGCTGTCACGCGGCGACTCCCAGGGGTGCCTGGGCCGGCTGCCGCAGCACCGCGCCAAGCTGCAGGGCGTGGGCGCGCATGCGCTGGACGGCCAACTCGGCGGACACCATGACGGTGGGCAGCCCCGTCCCGGGGGCGGTGGAGGCGCCGACGAAGAAGAGGTTTTTCAGGTGGGCATCCTGGTGGCGTGGGCGGAAGGGGCCCACCTGGCCGAGGTGCATGCTGAGGCCGAAGGCGCTGCCCTTCTCCAGTCCGTAGGACGTCTCCCAGTCGTCCGGGGTGAAGGTGCGCTCCACTTCAATGCGCTGTTCCAGCGGGAAGCCTTCCTGCGCCAGGCGGGCAAACACCTTGGCCCGAAGCCGCGGGCCCTCCACCGTCCAGTCCAGGCCCGGGTGGCGGTGTGGCACCGGCACCAGCACGTAGACGCTGTCCTTGCCCGGCGGCGCCAGCGAGACATCGCTGCGGCTGGGAATCGCGACGTAGAAGCTCGGGTCCTCCGGCACGCGGTGGTGCTGGAAAATGTCCTCGAAGGACTGCCGGTAGCCCCGGCCGAGGAAGACGCTGTGGTGGCCGAGGCCGGCGGCGGGCCGCTGCAGCCCCAGGTACAGCATGTAGCCACTGGAGGTGTAGTGCAGCCGCCCGGGGCGCCGCAGCCGGGTGTGGCCGGCGTCCAGCAGCGTCCGGTAGGCAAAGGGCAAATCCACGTTGCACAGCACCATGTCCGCCGCCAGGCGCGTGCCGTCAGACAGTTCCACCCCCTCCACCGCCCCGGGGCGGCTGAGGATGCGCCGCACCGGGGCGCGGTAGTGCAGCCGGGCCCCCTGCGCCCGGGCAAGCTTTTCCAGCGCCAAGGGCAGCGCGTACAGGCCGCCCTTGGCGAAGTACACCCCGACGCCCATCTCGCTGAAGGGAAGCAGGCCGTACACGGCCGGCGCCCGGTAGGGGGACAGGCCGAGGTACATGCTTTGGAAGGTGAGGGCCGCCTGCAGCCGCTCGTCCTTCAGGAAGCTGCGCGCCACCTGGGCCAGGCTGCGGTGGGCCCGCAGCCGCAGCAGGTGCCACAGGTTGGCCGGGGTGAGGAAGTCGGCCGGGCCGTCGAAGTTGCGCAGCACGAAGCGCTCCAACCCCACCCGGTACTGCTGGCCGGAGAGGGCGAGGAAGCGCAAGAAGCCCGGGGCACTGCCCGGGACGAGGGCTTCCAGCTCGGCCGACAGCGCCGCCAAGTCACTCTGCAGCGTGAGGCCGGTGCCGTCCGGGAAGTGCAGGCGGTAGTTGGGGTGCAGGCGGTTAAGGCTGAGGTAGTCCTCCAGCTTCTCGCCCACCGCCTGGAAGGTGCGGGAGAGGATGGGGGGCATGAGGAGGATGGTGGGGCCAGTGTCGAAGGTGAAGCCGCCCAGGCGCAGCTGGCCACAGCGTCCGCCCGGGCCGGCGTGCTTCTCAAAGACGTCCACCTGAAAGCCGGCGTGCGCCAGGCGCGCCGCTGCGGCGAGGCCGCCGACGCCCGCTCCCACCACCGCCACTGTCAGTCGCCGTGCCACGTGCCGTCTTCCCAAAATTTGGGGGAACCCCTTTTTACGCCCTTCGCTAGCCCTGCCGCCGGGCAACCAGGACACACAACTCATCCAGGATGTCCGCCACGCCCCCGCCCGGGGGCAGCCTTGCCACCGCCGCGCGGGCGGCCCGGGTGGCCTGGTCCACCAGCCGTTCCGTGGCGGCCAAGCCCCCGTAGGAAGCCACCAGGCTGCGGGCCCGCGCCAGCGCCACCGGGTCCGCGCTGTGCAAACTCCACAGCGACTGCAACTCGGCGCGCACCGAGTCCGGGGCGCGCAGGTGCGCCGCCACCACCGGGAAAGTGCGCTTGCCCTGGACGAAGTCCCCGTCGGCGCGCTTGCCGCAGGCCTGGGTGTCGCCGAAGAGGCCCAGTAAGTCGTCCCGCAGCTGGTAGGCCAGTCCCATGTGCCGGCCGATGCGCTGAAGCGCCGCCAGCAGCGGTGGCTGGGCCCCGGCCAGCATGGCCCCGCACAAAAGCGGGGCGACGAAGCCGTAGCGGGCCGTCTTCAACCGCGCCACCCGCAGCGCCTGGGTGAGGGAGACGTCGGCCAGCGGGGTGCGCGCCAAGTCGATGTCCAGGTACTGGCCGGCGGCCGTCTGCCGGCAGATGCCGAGGAAGTACTGCACCGCGCGGGCGGCCGACGGAAGGCCACTGTCCAGCATGGCCTCCACGCTACGGGCAAACAGATGGTCCCCCATCACCACCGCCAAGTCCGTGCCCAGCTTGCCTGCGCCCAACAGCCGGTGCAGCGCCGGGCCACCCCGACGCAGTTCCGCAGCGTCGGCGACGTCGTCGTGGATGAGGAGGAAGGTGTGAAGCAACTCGAAGCCGGCGGCGAAGTGCCACAGGCGCTCCGGCACGGCCGAGCTACCCTGGGCAATTCCGTGCCCCAGCGCCACCAGTGCCGGACGCATCCGCTTGGCGGGGCGAAGCGTATAGGCTTGCGCGTGCGCCATGGCCGCCGTCCACCGCACGTCCAGCCCCTCCTCGTCCGGAAGCTGGAAGAGAGTCCGCAATTCGGCCTCCACCCGCAGCTGGACGTGGGACAGCCAGAGGGGGGCCGTGGCGACGGGGGTGGCGAGGGAGAGGGCCATGCGGGGGGACTCCGGCAACTCTGGGTGGCTTGCAGTAATCTCCTGTCAAGGGTACGTCAAGGGCTTGTCCACTGTTTGTAGATAGGAGTTTCTTCGCATGTCCGCCCTCCTCCCGCTCGCCTGGGTGCTGGCCGGTGCCGTCCCGGCCCAGGCCTCGCCTGCCGTGGACGCGACGCTGGCTGACTCGCGCGACGCGCCGGTGCGCCTGTCCAGCTTTCGCGGCAAGCCCCTCATCCTCTTCTACGAGGACCGGCAGTCGTGCGAGCAAAACGCGCCGCTGAAGCGGGCGCTGCACCAGCGGGCCGAGGCGGCGCAGCTGAGTCAGGCCGCGCACGTGCTGGGCGTGGCCAACGTCGCTGCCTACGACTTCTGGCCGGCGCGGGGCTTCGTGCTGGCCGCCATCCGGGACGTCGAGGAGCGCGAGCGCATCCAGGTGCTGGTGGACTGGAAGCGCACGATGGGTGGGGCGCCCTGGCGGCTGCCGGAGGGCGCCTCCAGTGTGCTGCTGCTGGACGCCCAAGGACGCCTCGTCCACGGCTGGACGGGCGCGGTGGAGGGGCCGGAGATGGAGGAATTCTTCGAATTGCTTGGCCAACTGGTGCGGCGCGCCTCTGAATCGGCCGCCCTCTAGCGGCCCCCCGGGGGGCTGCAGGGCAATCCCACCCTGTCCTGGACGTACGGCATACTGCGCTGAGTGCGGGCGCGAGGAGGCTGCCCAAGCCAATGGGACTCGGACTTCTGATGGGGTTGTGGCTTGTGCTACTGGGCGCCCTCGGCGCCTCCTCCCTGCTGGCGCGCCGCGAGGAAGGCCGCAAGGCCCTGGCAGTGCTCGAGCCGTACCAGGGATGGATTGGCGTCGCCTCGGTGGTGTGGGGCGTGTGGAAAGTCGTCGTGCTGCTGATTGGCGGGCGCTACTACCACCCCTGGCTCATCAACCTGGCCGTCGCCGGACTCCTCATCTGCCTCGGGCTTCTCTTGGGGGTGGGAATAATTCAGGGCTTCCTCAAGGACGCGGGCGGCCGGGTAAACTTCGAGAAGCTGGTGCAGAAGCTCACCCCCTACCGGCAAACGCTCGGCGTGGTGGCCATGGTGCTGGGCGCCTTCCTCGTCCTGGGTCGCCTCTTCTAGGGCCCTTCCCCCCTCCCCCCACGCCCCTCCGCCGTGCGGCCAGGGGTGCGGCCGACTCTCCCTTGCGCCGACGGCCGCTGGCTGACACACACTGCAGGGCCAGAGACAGCCCGCCTGCCCGGGGCGCGTGGGCGGCCCCTTTCCAGCACGCATGCCGTACCCCTTACGCATCCTCCTCTTCGTCGTGGTGGTGACGGCCGTCCTCGGCGGCGGCCACCTGTACCTGTACCGGCGCCTCTTCCGGGACACCGGGGCCTCGCCGCGCGTGCGCCGGGCCGGCGCCGTGGTGCTGGCCGCCCTCGGGCTGTCGCTGCTGTTCGCCCGGGTGCTGGCCACCCGGCTGCACTCTCAAGGCGGAAACGTGCTGGCGCTGTTCGCCTGGTGCTGGCTTGGGCTCGCGCTCTACCTGGGCCCGACGCTGGCCGGCTACCGCCTCTTCGTCCGCGCCGCCGACTGGTGGCGCCGCCGCCGCGGCACGCCGCCCGTCTCCGCCGAGCGGCGCGCCTTCCTGGCCCGGGCGGCGGTGGGCGGGGCAGCGGCCATTGCCGCCGGCGCCGGCACGTACGGCCTGTGGCGCGCCTTCCAACCGCCGCAGCTGCGGGAGTTGGCGGTGCGCCTACCGGGGCTTCCCAAAAGCCTGGACGGCTTCCGAATTGTGCAGATGAGCGACCTGCACATTGGCGACGTCCTCGGGCGCAGCTTCCTCGAGGACCTGGTGCGCCGGTGCAATGCGCTGCGGCCGGACCTGGTGGCCGTCACCGGGGACTTGGTGGACGGCACGGTGGAACACCTCGGCCCGGCGGTGTCCGCGCTGCGCGGCCTCACCTCGCGCGCCGGCACCTTCTTCGTCATGGGCAACCACGAGTACTACTCCGGGGACCTGGCCTGGGCGGCCGCCCTCACCGACATGGGCGTCCAGGTGCTGCGCAACCGCCACGTCACGCTGGGGGACGCGGGCGGCCGGCTGGACCTGGTGGGGGTGGATGACTACGGGCAGCGCGACGTGCCAGGCGGGCGGGGCTATGACTTGAACAAGGCGCTGGCCGGGCGGGACCCCAGTCGGCCGGCGGTGCTGCTGGCCCACCAGCCCCGCGGGGTGGAAGAAGCCTTCGGCCAGGGCCCCGGGCTGCAGCTGTCCGGCCACACCCACGGCGGGCAGCTGTTTCCCATCACCCTCCTCGTCGACGCCACCTACCGCTATTCGGCGGGCCTGTACCCGGTGGGCGAGGGCCACGTGTATGTCAGCCGCGGCACGGGCTTCTGGGGGCCACCCATGCGCATTGGCAGCCCACCGGAAATCACCTCCATCACCCTTCTGGCCTGAAGCCCTGTTGCCCCGAAGTGACTAACGGGCGGCCTGAGGCGCAGGTTTCGCCTCCACCACCTTCACCACCGCGGTGGAGCCGGGAATCTTGTCGCCGGGCAGCGGCTCGGCCCGCCCGCCCAGGTACTTCTGCAGGAAGAGTTCGGCACGGGCGTTGAAGTCGATGCGGTTCTCCGGGCGGGCAAAGCCGTGGCCCTCGTCCGGGTAGAGGACGTACGTCACCGGTAGGCCCTTCTTCTCCATGGCGGCGACAATCTGCTGGGACTCGGCCACCTTCACCCGGGGGTCATTGGCCCCCTGGCCGATGAGGAGGGGGATGCGGATGTTGTCCACCGAGAAGAGTGGCGAGACGGCGTGCAGGTACTCGGCGTCCTTCGGGTCGTCGGGGTTGCCCAGCCGCACGTTGAAGACGGACTTCAGCGTCTTCCAGTAGGGCGGGATGGTGGCCAAAAGGGTGAGGAGGTTGGAGGGGCCGACAATGTCCACCGAGGCGCGGAAGACGTCCGGGGTGAAGGTGGCGCCGGCCAGGGCCGAGTAGCCCCCGTAGCTGCCGCCCATGATGGCCAGCTTCTTCGGGTCGGCGATGCCTTTCTTTACTGCCCAGTCGACGGCGTCGATGAGGTCGGTGTGCATCTTCTTCCCCCACTGCTTGTCCCCGGCGTGGAGGAAGGCCTTGCCGAAGCCGTCGCTGCCCCGGAAGTTGACCTGGAGGACGGCGTAGCCGCGGTTGGCCAGCCATTGGGCGTAGGCGTTGTAGCCCCAGCGGTCGCGGGCCCATGGCCCGCCGTGGACGAAGAGGACGAGCGGACCCGGGCCGGAGGCATTCATCGGCCGGCTGAGGTACCCCCGCAGCACAAGGCCGTCGCGGGCCGGAAACTCCACCGCCGTCATGGGCACCAGCGGCGCGCTGTCCAACTTCGGCCGGGTGGAAAACATGAATTGGGCCGTCTTGGTGCTGCGGTCCCAGCGGTAGTAGCGGACGCCGCCCTGGTCGAGCGTGTAGCCGACCAGCCACGTCTTGTCGGCCCGGTCGCGGGATTCCACATGGAAGGCGCCGGCGGCGGCCTTGGCCAGGGCGTCGAAGTCCGGCCGGATGCTCTGGTCCACCACCATCCAGAAGGGCATCCCCGGGTCGAAATTCACGGCCTGCACCACATGCTTGGTGGGGTGAAGGAAGACGTCCCCGGCATCGGAGGCGGGGCTCTCGGCCACCACCTTCTCCGCCCCCGTCTTCAGCGACCGCAACACAATGCGCGCCGTGTCCCGCCCCAGCGAGCTGAGGAGGATGGCCTGGGCGCCGTCGGCGCTGAAGTCGTAGAGAGTGAGGTTCTCCGTGGCCGGCGCAGACAGCAGCACCCGCCACGGTGCCTTGGCCGAGTCGCGCACGCGCAATTCCGTGCTGCCGTCGGGAAGCGCCGCCTGGGCGCCCTTGACGAAGAGGTCGTCGGTGGCCGTCCAGCCGGCGACGTCGCCAGGGTTGGTGGTGTCCAGTTCCAGCGCCCCCGTCTTCAAGTCCACCCGGTAGACGTCAAACAGCTGCCGGTTGCGCAGATTCATGCTGACCAGGATGCGCCCCGGAAACTTGTGGCTGACGGCCTCCACGCCGGCGCGGATGCCCTGGTACGCCGTGAGGTCGCGCACACTCTTGGCGGCGAGGTCGACGGCGTAGACGTGGTAGTTCTCGTCGCCGTCCGAGTCCTGCAGGTACAACAGGGTGCCCGAGTCCTCCGCCCAGTAGTACATGCGGATGCCCCGGCGCTTGTCGTCGGTGACTTGGGCGTCGTCATCCTTGCCCACCGTCTTCACCCACACCTGCAGGACGTCCTTCTTGTCCGGAGCGAGCCAGGCCAGACGCTTACCGTCGGGGGAAAGCTTGGGGCTGCTGCGCTCGGGGTTACCGAAGAGGAGGTCGCGGGGAATGAGGACCGGCGCGGCCGATGGCGTGGCCGCGGGCGCGGCTGCCGGCGGCGTCTGGGCGCGGGCCGAGAGCGCGCAGACAAGGGCGAGGAGGACGGCCGAACGGCGAAGCACGGCAGGGTGCATGGGTCGGACTCCGGGAGCGGCGAGAGGGCGCGCACCCTACTCCCCGGGCGCCGCGCCCCTCAACGCCTTCCCGCCCGCCGGCCGGCCCCTCCCCGGGGGGACCGGTTCTCAGCGCTTGGCTGGTGGGGCGCCGAGCACCTGGTGAAAGAAGGCCAGCGTCCGCTGCCAGGCCAGCTCCGCCGCCTCGCTCGCGTACACCTCCGGCCGCCTCTCATTGGCAAAGGCGTGGTCTGCCGCGTAGCGGTACAGGGTCCCCTCGACGCCCGCAGCGCGCAGCGTGCGTTCCAGCGCGTCCACGCGCTCCGGGGTGACCGAGCGGTCGCGGCTGGCGTAGTGGCCCAGCACCTTGCCCGAGATGCGGCTGACGTCGGCCATGGCGGCCGACGGGATGCCGTAGAAGGCGACCGCCGCCTTCACCTGCGGGTTGTGGGCCGCCGTGGCCAGGGCGTAGGCGCCGCCCATGCAGTAGCCGAGGACGCCCAAGGCACCCTGGCAGCGAGGCAGCAGGGCCTGGACGGCGGCGTGCAACGCGGCGAGAACCCCCTGGGGGTTGAGGGCCTGCATGCGGGCGGCGGCCTCGGCCGCGTCCTTCGCCACCGTGCCGTCATAGAGGTCCACGCAGAAGGCCTGGAAGCCCTGCGCGGCCAGGCGCCGGGCAATGCCTCGCACCTGCTCATTCAGCCCCCACCACTCGTGGATGACGAGGATGGCCGGCGCCCCGGCCCCGGCCGAGTCCTCCAGAAAGCCAGGCAGCACGCTGCCGTCGGCGGTGACGAGCTGGGACATGGGAGTCGCCCCCTTGCAAACCCCTCTGACAGGCCCACCGGAGGGGAGGTTGCAGCACCTTCCGGCAACAAAGCCAGCGGCCCGGGGTGCCCCCCGGGGGGATTGGGCCCGAAGGCCCCCCCCCGGGACGCCCCTTGGGCCCGGCTGGGCGCCTTCGACCCTTAAGTTACTGGTGCCAACATTGGTCTTCGAAGTTAAGCACGACGCCCGCCGAGTCCCAGGGTTAAGCCTGGGTCCCGAGGAGAGGACACCAAATCCATGACCTTCGCGCTCGTCGCCGTCGCGGTGCTGCTGGGCCAGGCCCCCGCCCCTGCCCCTGCCCCTGCCCCTGCCCCTGCCCCCCCAAGGAGAACCTGCCCCCGCCGAATTTCTCCTCCAAGGGGATGCCGGACCCGATGGTGCCGGCCAAGGACACCGGCCTGCCGCTGCTCCGCCTGGATGAGGCGCTTACCCAGGCGCGCAGCCGGAACCTGGACCTCAAGGCGGCGGTGGCCCGCTACGAGGCGGCCAAGGAGATTATTTGGAAGACGTCCTCGGGCTACCTGCCCCAGCTGTCGGTGCAAGGCAGCTACCAGCGCAACAACATCGGCGCCGCCTTCGCCGCACCCGAGGGCCTGTACATCCGCCAGGGCGTCCCGGAGACAAATTACTACGCCCCACCCCCGGCCAACCTGCCCGGCACCGTGCCCAACCCGGCCCTCACCGTGGTGCCCGTGTACACGAAGATTATTGTCCAGGAACAGAACCAGTGGAACGGGCAGATTGGGGGCAGCCAGACCATCCTCAACCTGGCCCTCATCGCCGCCATCCGCTCCTCGACGCTGACCGCCCGGGCCGCCGAATTCAACCTGTCCAACACCCAGCGGCAGATTCTCTTCGGCGTGGCCCAGCAGTACTACAGCGCCGCCGGGCTCCGCCGCGCCGCCGAGGTCCAGACCCAACAGCTGGAGATTGAGACCTACCGGGAGAAGGACGCGCAGGTGCGCTTCAACGCGGGTTCGGTGAACAAAATATTTCTCCTCAGCGCTCAAATCGGCAAGACGCAGGCCGAGCAGAACCTGCGCGCCTCGCGCTACGCCTACGCCTCCTCCAAGGCCGCGCTGGCGGTGCTGCTCGAGCGCAGCCCGGACTTCGAGGTGGAATTGCCCCCGGACCCGGTACTTCCCGCAGACCTGGAGAAGCTGGAGGACACCGCCCCGTTGAAACGCCCGGACGTCCTGGCCCTCAAGACGCAGGCCGACGCGGCCGGGGCCACCACCACCAGCCTCTGGCTCAGCTACCTGCCCACCGTGCGATTCAGCGGCGCCTACCTCCTCACCAACGCCACCGGCTTCACCGGTTTGCAGAACAGCTGGTACTACAACGTCGGCCTCAACTGGACCCTCTTCGACGGCGGGTTGCGCGAGGCCAGCCTACGCGAGGCGCAGGCCAATGAACGGGCGGCGGTGGCCAGTGCCGAGTCCCTGGACCTCCAGTCCAAGGAGCAGGTGCGCTCCGCGCAGCTGGCCCTGGAATCCGCGCGCGCCAACCGGGAGAAGGCGGCGGAACAGGTGCTTCTGGCCCGGGAGAACCTGGCCCTCATCAAGATTAATACCGAGGCCGGCGCGGCCACCTACCTCGAGCAGGAGGACGCCATCAGCGCCCTCAACCAGGCCGAACTGCTTCTCATCCAGGAGACGCTGAATGCCCAGCTGGGCGTGCTGGCCCTGGAAAATGCGGCCGGCATCTACGACCCGCAGTAGCTAAAAAGCGGCGCGCGCCCCGTCAGCCCCAGGTCCAGCCGGCGAAGCGCTCGCGCAGCGCGGACTTGAGGAACTTCCCGGCCGAGGTGCGGGGAATGGCGTCGAGGTAGACGAAGGCGTCGGGAAGCCAGAAGGCGGCGAAGTGCGGGGCGAGGAAGTCCCGCAGCTCCGCCGGGGCGACGCTGGCCCCCTCCCGCAGCACCACCGCCGCCAGCGGGCGCTCGCACCACTTGGGGTGCGGGACGGACACCACGGCCGCCTCCTTCACCGCCGGGTGCGCCATCAGGCGGTTCTCCAGCTCGACGCTGGAAATCCACTCCCCGCCGGATTTGATTAAGTCCTTCAGCCGGTCGCACACCTTGATGGAGCCGGTGGCGTCGATGGTGACCACGTCCCCGGTGCGGAACCAGCCGTCCGTCGTCCAGCGGTCGTTCGCCTCGTCGTTCTGGTAGTAGCCGGACGCCACCCAGGGGCCGCGCACGTGCAGCTCTCCCGGCGTGCGGCCGTCCCAGGGCACCTCGCCCGTTTCGCTGAAGGCGCGGATGTCCACCCACGGGGTGGGCCGTCCTTGCCGGGCGCGCTGCGCGTAAGCCTCGTCCTCGGACAGCCGGGGTGCGTCGGGGCCCAGCTGGCTGACGGAACCCACCGGGGACATCTCCGTCATCCCCCAGGCGTGCACCACCCGCAGTCCGTGCCGGTCGAAGGCGCGAATCATCGCCTCCGGCGCAGCCGAGCCGCCCACCACCATCCGCAAGCCAGTGGCCAGCTTCCACCGCCCGGGCTCGCGCTCCAGGGCGTCGAGGATGGCCATCCACACGGTGGGCACGCCGGCGGCGCAGGTGACGTGTTCGGCCTGCATCAGGTCGAGCAGGGAAACCGGGTCCAGGTGTGGCCCGGGGAAAACAAGCTTGCACCCCATCATGGTGGCCGCATGCGGCAGCCCCCAGGCGTTGGCGTGAAACATGGGCACCACCGGCAGCAGCGTGTCGCGGTGGCTGAGGGCCAGGCTGTCCACCAGCGCCACGGCCAGGGCGTGCAGGGCATTGCTGCGGTGGGTGTAGACGACGCCCTTCGGCTGCCCGGTGGTGCCGGACGTGTAACACATGCCGGCCGCGTCCCCTTCGGACAGCACCGGCGGCCTCCAGCGGCCGGTGGCGGTGGCGAGCAGCCCCTCGTATTCCCCGCCGCCCGCAGACGGCACCACCACCACCCGCTCCACCCCGGTGCGGTCGCGGAACTTCTCCAGGAGCGGCAGCAGCACCTCATCCACCACCAAAACCCGGTCCCCGGCGTGGGTGGCGATGTAGGCCAGGTCGTCCGGGTGCAAGCGCAGGTTGAGGGTGTGCACCACGCCGCCTGCCAAAGGAGCGCCCAGGTACAACTCCAGGTGCGCCGCGTGGTTCCACATCAGGGTGGCCACCCGGTCGCCGGGCACCAGGCCCCAGCGCGCCAGCGCCTCGGCCAGCCTGCGCGCGCGCGCACACACCGCGCCGTAGGTAGTCCGGTGCAGGCTTTTGTCCGGCCGCCGGGACACCACCTCCACGCCGCCGAAGACTTTCTCCGAGCGCGCCACCAGGTAATCCAGCGTCAGCGGGAACTGCATCATGGTTGCCAGGGGTGGGGCCATGGGAGGGGGCCGGACGTTCCCAGCCGGCGGAAGTGTTAGGGCGCTGCGGCGGCGAAGGTGTCGCAACTCTCCAGCTTGCCCTCTTTCAGCCCCCGGGCGAACCAGGTCACCCGCTGCTCGGACGTGCCGTGGGTGAAGCTTTCCGGGACGACGTAACCCCGGGCGCGCTTCTGCAGGGTGTCATCGCCAATGGCCGCTGCCGCGCGCAGCCCGGCCTCCATGTCCCCCGGCTGTAGCAGCGGCCGCTGGCGGTTGGCCTGGTTGGCCCACACCCCGGCGAAGCAGTCCGCCTGCAATTCCTGCAGCACCGACACCTGGTTGGACAGCGCGCGGTCGCCGCGCCGGCGAAGCGCGTCCGTCTTGTCGAAAATACCCAGCTGCTTCTGCACGTGGTGACCCACTTCATGCGCCACCACGTAGGCCTGGGCGAAGTCGCCCGGGGCGCCGAAGCGGCGGGTCAACTCATCGAAGAAAGACAGGTCCAAAAAGACGCGCTGGTCCAGCGGACAGTAGAAGGGCCCGGCGGCGGCTTCGGTGAAGCCGCAGGCCGAGTCGACGCCCCCGCGGAACAGCACCAGCTTCGGCGGCACGTAGCGCAGGCCGCGGGAGGCAAACAGCGGCGTCCAGGTGTCCTCGGTGCTGGCCAGCACCACGGAGACGAAGTCCTTTTGGCGCTCCTCCTGCGGGCTGCCCTTCACCGGGGCGGTGGAGGTGGGGGCCGAAGTTGGGGACGTCTGGCTTTGGCTGAGCAGGGCCAGAATCTGTGACGGGTCGATGCCAAACAGCCAGCCCACCAACAGCGCCACCAGCGTCACCCCGGTGCCCACCGCCACCGGACGGCCGATGCCGCGGCGGTCCTCCACGTTGTCGCTGCGCCGCCCTTCTTCCCAGTCCATGGCGCTGCCTCCAAAAAAAGGCCCCCGACTGCCCAGCACACCGGCCCCTCTAGCACGGCCCCGGCGGCCCCGGGCTTCTTCCCCTGCCGGGGGGCACCCTGGGGGGGCTTACAGCTTCTCCAGGAAGGAGACGTCCCAGAAGTTGGCCGAGGACTCCACCGCCACCAGCGCCTTGGCGTGCTCGCTCAGCGCGTCGAAGTAGTCCAGGTAGACTTCATTCACCGTCCGCTGGGAGTCCAGCACCTCCAGCAGCGTCGCGCTGCCCCGCTGGTAGCTGTAGAAGGTGGCTTCGGCCACCCGGTCCGCGTCCGACAGGACGCCGCCGGTGAACAGCTCCACCCGCTTCACCGCGGCCGTGTAGCGGGCCAGGGCCTGGCGCACGTCAATTTCCACCGCCAGTTCGCCCTGCCGCAGCTGCAGCGAGGCCTGGGTGTTGCCGGCTACCGCGGCGTCCACCTCCCCGTTGTAAATGCGGGCAAAGGGCAGCGGGATGGAGAAGCCGAAGGTGAGCGCGCTGTAGGCCGGCTGGTTGAAGGCACCACTGCCGGTGGCGGAGTAGATGTAGCCGAGGTTGAGGGTGACATCCTCCCAGCGGTTGGCGTGGGCCAAATCCAGCTTCCCCCGTGCCCCCTCCAGCACGTAGCGCTTGCTGGCCAGGTCCGGGCGGTCTGCCTTGGCGCGCGCCACCAGCACGTCCACGTCGAAGGTGCGGGTGGCAATCTTCAGGCTGCCGGCCGGGGTGATGGTGCCGGCGGAGCTTCCAATCCGCAACCCCAAGGCGAGCCGTGCCGTCTCCGCGTCCCCCTCGGCGGCCAGCACCTGGCTGACGAAGCGCTGCGCTTCCACCCGAGACTGGATGTAGGCAATCTGTCCAATGTCGCCGGCGCGCAGCCTTTCGGCGTTGACGGCCACCAGTCGGGCGAAGCCGGCCTGCGTCTGCTTCTTGCGTTCCAGCACCATCCGGCTGTGCAGCGCGTCGATGTAGTCGTTGCTGGCGTTGCTGCGCAGCGTCCGGAAGAAGTCGTCGAGGTCACTCTTCGCCTGGGACAGCCCGGCCTTGGCGACATCCACGCGGCCACCGCGCTTGCCGCCAATCTCGATGGTCTGCGACAGGCCCACGTCGTAGGTGTTGGGCGCGCCGACGTTGCTCAAGTCCAAGGACCCCACCCCCGCCGACAGCACCGGCTCCGGAAAGACGCGGGCCAGGGAGATTTGGGCCTCGGCAATGGGGACGTTGAGGCGCTGGGCGGCCAATTCCAAGTTGGCCGTGCCCACCTGGACCAGGTAGTCCTCGAAACTCATCCCCGGGGCACCCGCGCCGGGCGCTGCCTGTAGCCACAGGCCCAAAAGCAGCACGGCTGCGCTCACGCCTGACTCTCCACCGGCTGGGCGGCGACCTCCGGCGGGGCAGCGGCCTGCGTCCGGGGGACGGGGTGGCGCCGCTGCACCCAGCGCTCGATGACTTCGTACAGCACCGGCAGCACCAGCAAGGTGAGCGCGGTGGCCGACACCAGGCCTCCCACCACCACCGTCGCCAGGGGGCGCTGCACGTCACTGCCGATGCCCCGGGCCAGCGCCGCGGGGATGAGGCCCAAGGTGGCCACGGTGGCCGTCATCAGCACCGGCCGGAAGCGCTCCTCGGCGCCGCGGGCCACGGCCTCCATCAAGTCCAGCCCGCTGTCGCGCAGGTGGTTGAGGTTGGACACCATGAGGACGCCGTTCTGCACGGAAATGCCGAAGAGCGCGATGAAGCCCACCGCACTGGAGACGTTCAGCGTCATCCCGCGCAGGTGCAGGGCCACCATGCCGCCCAGCACCGCCAAGGGCACGTTGATGAGGATGAGGGCCGCATGCCGCAGCGTGCCGAAGGCCCCGTACAGCAGCAGAAAAATCAACGCCAGCACCACCGGCATGATGAAGGCCAGCCGTGCCTGGGCTCGCTGCTGATTTTCAAACAGGCCGCCCCAGCTGATTTCGGTGGTGGCCTTGTCGTAGTCGACGTCCTTCTCAATCCGCTCGTGCGCCTCTTTCAGGAAGGAGGAGAGGTCCCGGCCGCGCAGATTCAGCTTCACCGTCAGGTGGCGGCGGTTGGTCTCCCGGGTGATGGTGCTCTCGCCGCTTCTGAGGCTGACCTCGGCCACCTGGTTGAGCGGGATGCGCGCGCCCCCCGGGGCGCTGAGGGTGAGGTCGCCAATCTCCTCCGGGTTGCTGCGGACGCCGGGGATGAAGCGCACCGCGATGTCGTAGCGCTTCTCGCCAAGAAACAGTTGCCCCACCGCGCGGCCGCCGATGCCGACTTCAATCAGGTCGGCAATGTCCGAGACGTTGATGCCGAAGCGGGCGGCCGCCTCGCGGTTCACCCGGACTTGAAGCTGCGGCAGCGGCGGCTCCTGGTCGATGGCCACGTCCACCGCGCCGGGCGTCTTCTCCAGGGCCGCCGCCACGGCCTCGGCCACGCGGCGGGTCTCGGCGAAGTCCTTGCCGTACACCTTCACCACCAGCTCGCTGTGCGCGCCGGCAATTTTGTCGTTGACGCCGTCAATCATCGGCTGGGAGAAGCCCACCGAGATGCCGGGAATGCGCGCGTACCGCGCGCTCAGCTTTTCAATAAGGTCCCGCTTGGTTTCCCCGTGCTTCCAGGTGCTGTAGGGCGTCAGCCCGATGGCGGATTCGATGTGCGAGGGCGTCCAGGGGTCCGTCCCGTCGTCGTTTCGGCCGAGTTGGGTGACGACATAGGAGACTTCCTTGAATTCCCGCGTCGCCCGGCGCAGCTCGCCCGCCATCTCGCTCGCCTTCTGCAGCGAGATGCCCGGGGGCAGCTGGACTTGGAGCCAGATGGAGCCCTCGTCGAGTTCCGGGAGAAATTCCTTCCCGACGGTGATGGTGAGGACGATGGCCACCAGCAGCGCCACCGCGGCCGGCACCAGCGCCAGCGCCGGACGCCCCAGCACGCTGCGGAGGTTCCGGTCGTAGGCACGCGTCACCCAGGCCAGGGCCGGATTCCGCCAGAACTTCCGCGGCCGCTGGTAGGCCGCCAGGGCCAAGCCAGGCACCAGCGCCAAGGCCACCAGGATGGCGCCGGCCAGCGCGTAGCCCACCGTGTAGGCCATGGGGGAGAACAGCTTCTTCTCCACGCGCTGGAAGGCGAAGAGCGGGATGTAGGCGGTGATGATGATGATGGTGGCGAAGAACATCGGCCGCGCCACCTGCGTCGCCGCCGTCCGCGCCTCCTCCAACTCCACCGGCTTGTCCGGATGGGCCTCCCGGCGGCGGAGGATGTTCTCCATCACCACGATGGCGCCATCGACGATGATGCCGAAGTCGATGGCCCCCAGCGAAAGCAGGTTCGCCGGGATGTTGGTGAGGTGCATCAGGATGAAGGCGATGAGCAGGGAGAGGGGGATGGTGATGGCGACAATGAGCGCGCCCCGCACGCTGCCCAGAAACAGCATCAGCACCAGCACCACCAGCGTCATGCCTTCCAAGAGGGTGTGGGAGACGGTGTTGAGGGTGGTCTTCACCAGGTCCGTGCGGTCGAGGTAGGGCACCACCTTCACGTCCGGCGGCAGCAGGCCCCGGTTGAGCGCCTGCACCTTGGCGTGCAGGCCCTCCAGAACGCGGGAGGGGTTTTCCCCCCGCAGCAGCAAGACAATCCCGGAGACGCCGTCCGGGTTGTCGTCCTTGCCCAGAATCCCGTTGCGCTCGAGCGCGCCCAGGCGCAACTCCCCGAGGTTGCGCAGCAGCACCGGCGTCCCGTTCTTCTGGTTGATGACGATGTTGCCGAGGTCATCCAAGCTGCGGATGAGGCCGATGCCCCGCACCACGAAGGCCTCGTCGCCGCGCCGCACCATGCTGCCGCCGGCGTTGGAGTTGTTGGACGAGACCGCGTCCATCACCTGCTTCAGGGACAGGTTGTACTGGGCCAGCTTGGACGGGTCGATGCAGCAGCTGGAACTGCGTCGTCTCGCCGCCGAAGTTGGTGACGTCGGCCACCCCGAAGACTTGCTTGAGGGTGGGAATCACCACCCACTGTTGCAACTCCTTCAGCTCGCGCTGGGTGCGACTGGGCGACTCGAGGGTGTAGCGGTAGATTTCACCAATCGGCGAGGTGAGCGGGTCGAGCCCGGTGGTGGCACTGGTCGGCAGGTTGACGCCATTGATGCGCTCTTGAATTCGCTGCCGAGCGAAGTAGTCCTCCACCCCGTCTCTGAAAACCAACGTAATCAGCGAGAGCCCGAAGGTGCTCTTGCTGCGCATGATTTGCAGGCCCGGAATCCCATTCAGCTCCCGCTCGAGCGGGATGGTGACCTGCTCCTCCACCTCCTCCGCGGCGTGGCCGGGGTAAGTGGTCACCACCTGGGCGGTGGTGTCGGAGATGTCCGGGTAGGCCTCAATCGACAGCTCGGTCCAGGAATAGACGCCGAAGGCGGCCACCAGCAGAAACAGCGCCACCATCAACCAGCGCCGGTCCAGGCAGAAGGAGACGAAACGGTCAATCACTGCAGCACCACGGCCTCGGCCGTCACCACGCGCGTCCCGGCATCCAGCCCCTCGGTGATGACGGTGACGTCCCCCTGCTGCTGGCCCGTCGAGACGCGATGCGCCTCGAAGACCCAGGGGGCCACCTCGACGAAGGCGAAACTCTCATCCCCCCGCAGCACCAGCGCGGTGGTGGGCACCACCACCCGCGGCATGGAGGTGCCGGCAAAGCGCACGGTGGCGAACATGCCCGGCTTGAAGCGACCCTCCGCGTTGTCCATGGCCACCCGCACCTTCACCGTGCGGGTGTCGAGGTCGAGGAGGTCCGCCACCGAGAACACCTTCCCGACGAAGCGTTCATCCGGGTAGCTGGAGAAGACGGCGGTGGCCTGGTCCCCCACCTTCACCCGGCGCACGTCCTTCTCCTGGACGCTGGCGGTCAGCCACACCGTGGACAGGTCCGCCACCGTCATCAGCACGGCGTTCGGGTCGTTCTTGAATTCGCCCCCGGTGACGGCTAGGTCCACCACGCGGCCGGAGATGGGGGAGCGCACCACCAGCGGCCCGGGGGCCGCATCCACGTCGACCCCCAGCTGTTCCAACCGCTTGCGGGTGCGTTCCAGCTCGCTCTGGGCGACAGTACGGTCGGCCTCCGCCTGCTCCAGGTCGCGCTGCGCGCCAATGCCATGCTCGTTGAGGTCCTTCTGCCGCGCGTAGGTTTTCTGGGACTGGGCGAGCCCGCTCCTGGCCTTCACGTAGTCCGCCCGCGCCTGGCCGAGGTCGGGCGAGTTGAGCAGCAGCAGGGGCTGGCCCTTCTCCACCCGGTCGCCCAGGTGGACCAGCAGCTTCTCCACGCGGCCGGCCAGCGGCGGGGAAATGCGCGCCAGTCGGGCCGGGTCGCTCTCCACGGAGGCCGTCGCCAGAAGCTGGCTCTGGATGTTCTGCTCGGTGGCCGCTTCGACCTTAATCCTGCTCCGCAGCGGGCTGCCGTCGGGCACCACCACCTTGGTGCCATCCCGTTCATACATGTCCGGCGCTGGCGCGGCCGGCTTGCCCTTGCCGCACGCCGCCAGCAGAAGCAGCAGCCCGAGGCCGCCGGACAACTGGCGGCAGCGCGGCAGCACGGCCACATCCAAGTGGTGGACCGCGTGGGCCATGGGGGTGGTTGGTTAGCACCCCTCGGGGAAGCCCGGAAAGTCCGACGCGCGCAACGTTCCCGTGGCGCGGCTCTCCCCCCGGGGGCCGGGAGGGGCCCCCAGGGGCCGCCTCAGCCAAGTTGGGCCGACAGAAAACGCACCGCCTGCCGTTCTGCCCAGAAGCGCGGCGCCCAGGCCTGGCCACAGACGAAGCCGACGTGGCCGCCTTTGGGCGTGCGCAGCACCGTCAACAATGAGGGCTGGGCGGCCGCCGGCAGGGACGTGGCTGGAATCATCGGGTCATCCTCCGCATTCAACAGCAGCGTGGGCCGGCGCACCTCGGCCAGCCGCGGGCCACTGGAACAGCGCTGGTAGTAGTCCAGTGCCCCCAGGTACCCGTTGCTGGGCCCGGTGAAGGCGTCGTCGAAGTCCTGCAACGTCCGGGCAGTCGCGATGCGCCGGGCGTCCAGCCCATGGCCGGGGTGGGTGGCCAGCTTGGCCAGCGCCTTGCGCTTGAGGCTTTTCAGGAAGTGCCGGCGGTAGATGCCGCAGCCGCCCCCCGGCTTGTCGAGGGCCAGGGCGCAGGCCAGCAAGTCAAACGGGGTACTGACCGCCGCGGCGGCGACGAAGGGGGCCGCCTCGCCCGTCTCGGCCAGCAGCTTCAACAGGGCATTGCCCCCAAGCGAGAAGCCCACGGCCAGCAGGGGCCCGCGGATGCGGTCACGCACATGGCCGGCCACGTGCAGCGGGTCCGCCGTCTCGCCGGAACAGTAGCTGCGCAGCGTCCGGTTGGGCTCGCCGCTGCAGGAGCGGAAATTCATCGCCACCGCGCCCCAGCCAAGGCCGCGCGCCTCGTGCAGCGTCTGGCGGACGTAGCCCGAGGCACTGCTGCCCTCCAGCCCATGCAGGACCAACAGGTGCGGCCGCTCGTCCGGGGCGTCGAGCCAGTCGAGGTCCAGAAAGTCCCCGTCCGGCGTGGCAAGGCGTTCGCGCCGCAGCGGCAGCGCTGCGGGCCGCCGCAGCGCATAGGCCACCAGCGTCTGCGCCTGCGCGTGGGAAAGGCCGGGCGCCGGCGTGAAGGGCTCCGCCGAAAAGGTCAGGCTGGCACCTGGTGGCAGGCGCCGGCGCCGGCCGCGCCGCGGTTTGCAAGCAAGACGTCTCGACCCTCCATGCCGTACTCCCCCGGGGGGTGCCAGCGTCGGCCGGCCGCGACTGGACTGTCAATTGGGGTAACCGGAACCGCAAGACACCATGGGGGGCTAGCCCTTCCGCGGAAGCCGGCGCGCCCGCCCGAGACGGGGCGAGCGGGCGGGGGCGCGACGCCGGCGCGGGGCGGCTTCGCCAATGGGGTCTGGGCACACCGCCCGCAGCCGGCAGGTGCCGCACTCGGCCCCGCTCCACACTGCCGAGAAGAGGGCCCGCAGCCGGTCGATGACGTCGAAGTCCTCGGTGAGGAGGCCGACTTCGAAGTTGCGCGCGTCGGCATGCTTCGCCCCCAGCCCGGCCCCGGTGAGGTTGGCACTGCCCAGGTAGGCCCACGCCCCGTCCACCACCACGCATTTGAAGTGAACGCGCGGGCACACCTTCAGCTGCAGCCCGCCCCGCACCAGGGACGGCAGCTTGTCAAAGGCGCGGCGGAAGGGACGGCTGGGCAGTTCTGCGTGCAACAGACGCAACTCCACGCCCCGGGCCGCCAGCGTCCGGAACAGCCCCAGCACCGAGTCGAAGCGGCCGTCCTGCTCGACAAACATGGCCTTCACGTTGGCGGTGGCAATCCACGCCGACTCGCGCGCGTGGGCCAGCTTGTCGAGGATGACGCTTCGGTAGAGTGCCTCGCCGGTGACGAGTTCTGCCTGGATGGGACGCAGCACCTGAGGCTGCCAGGGGTAGCACGGCCCACCCGCCCCGTCGCGAAACCGCCCGGCGCTGCTAGGCTGGCTGTCTCCCGGCCAACACCAAGCGCGTGCCCTCGCTCACCGTCCACTCCCATCCGCTGCTCGCGCTGCGCGCCTTCCTCACCCAGTTTCCCGCGCCCCTCGACAGCCTGCCGCACGAGGCGTACGGCACGCTGCTGTCTGCCTCGGCGCAGGCGCCCTTCACCCCGACGGAGGGCGTGCGCACGGCCATCCGCGAGCTCCTCCGCCACGGCGGCTTCAAGCCCACCGGGCGCAGCAAGCCGGCCTCGGAGTACCTGGTCCGGGCGGCGAAGGCGGGGCAGCTCAACTCCATCAACGCCGCCGTGGACGTGGGCAACGTGGTGGCGCTGCACTCCGGGCTTCCCGTCAGCGTGGTGGACGTGGCGCGGCTGGTGCCACCCCTGGTCGTCAAGCTGGCCCCGCCCGGCAGCCGCTACGTCTTCAACGCCTCCGGGCAGGAGATTGAGGTGGAAAACCTGTTGTGCCTGGAGGACGGCCAGGGGCCTTGCGCCAACCCGGTGAAGGACGCGCAGCGGACGAAGACGGACGGTGCGACGACGCAGACGCTGACGGTGGTGTGGGGCAGCACCGCGTTGGGAGAGCTGGTGGATGAGGCGGTGGGCTGGGCGTGGGAGCTGCTCGGCCGCGTCAGCGCCACCTGCGAAGCCGTCACCCGCACGGTGCCGCCTGGCTGAAGACGGTGGGGCCTTCTATCGGCCGTCCAGCGGCCCCTCCGCCGCGGGAGGGCGCCGGCTGGAGAGCGGCACCGGCTCGGCGAAGGGGTCCGTCGTGGAGAAGCCCCACTCGGCGTCGAAGCCGGCGCGGAAACGGGCGAGCGCGTCGGCCCGCGCGTGGCCCTCCAGCGCATAGGCGTTGGAGACGTGGCGGGCCAAGTCGGCAAGCACGATTCCCCAGGCCGCCGGGTCACGGTAGGCATCCGCCCACACCGTCACGTGCAGGCGCCCCCGCGCACTCCAGAAGCGAAGTACCTCGCGGGCTTCGTCATCCGCGGCGATGCGGGGGGGGATGGACAATTCGTTGTCGTGTGACATCCGTCTTTCTTTCCTTGCGGCGAAGCTTAAGTCTGCCGGCCGACGGGCCTCAACGGTTTCCCCGCGGCGCACGGCGTCGCAGCGGCTGGCGGCGCGCCCGGGCCGTCGGCGCGCGCTCCACCGGCGGCGGGGACAGTGGGATTGGACTTCGGTCTGGCCCGAGGGAGGCCACGTCCCACTCGGCGTCCAGCCCTTCACGAATGCGTTCCAGCGCCACCTGCACGGGCAGGCCTTTGCGGCCGTAGCTGCGGGCCGCCGCCACGGCGACGTCCACCAGGGCGACGCCCCAGGCAGCCGGGTCCATCCACAAGTCCTCGCGCAATTCCACGGAAACTTGCTCGCCGGACACCCAGGCCCGGAGGAACTCCAGCGAGGCTGGATTGGCGCGCGACAGCGCGGGGGCCTCCAGGGCGAAGCCAGGCGCAGGTGGGTCAGTGGGGAGCCCGTCATTCATGGCGCGCCAAAGCAGTCGCAGGATTCGTGCCGTACGCCCGCTCAATTGTCCGTGCCCTGGGGCTTCCGTCTTGGCGTGGCCTGCCGCTGCGGGGTGCAGGCCGTGGCGTGGAAGACTGTCCACCACAGTGAAGTGCGGCCGACCCAGGGGTAGGACGGACCGGGCTATGGTGGCGCTTATGACGCTGCAGGTCGAACCCAACGCGTGGGACACGGCCTTCTTCCACGCGCTCAACCGGGACTTCGGCCCCGGCGTGGACGGCCTGGTGCGTTTCTTCCACGGCCCGCGCTCGGCCCTCCTCTTCACCGCCGTGCTGCTGCTGTACGCCGCCTGGCGGTGGCGCGCGCAGGCGGTGCCGATTGTCATTGCGGCGGTACTGGCCACCGTGGCGACGGACGTGGTGGGCGCCCGGCTGCTGAAGCCCTCCATCGCCCGGACGCGGCCCTGCTACGCACTGCCGGAGGGTTCCTTTCGCCAGTTGGTGGCCGTGTCCAACTCCGGAAGCTTGCCCAGCCTGCACGCGGCCAACTGGTTTGCCGCGGTGACGCCGCTGGCGGTGGCAGCGCCCGCGGCCGGGCCGGTGCTGTTCGGCCTGGCCGCGCTGGCGGGCCTGACGCGGGTGGTGGCCGGCGTGCACTGGCCCTCGGACGTGCTGGCCGGGGCGCTGCTGGGGCTGGCCATGGGGCTTTTGGCCAGCTGGGGCGTAGGCGCGCTGGTGCGCTGGCGGCGGGCGCGGGCGCTGTTGCCCGGGGCCGGCTAGGGACCGCCAAAAATGACGGCCAGCGTGACGTAGAAGGCACGCGGCGGCGCGGCGGTGAAGGTGTAGGCGTTGTACGGGTTACGCGGCGCCGTCAAGTTGCCAACCGGGAAGTTGGCCGGCCCATAGAAGGGCGTCAGCGCGTACTGAAGGTTGGTGAGGTTTTCGGCGCGGAGGCCAAGTTCCACCACGCGCCAACGCAGCGAGGCGTCGACGTCCAGGGTGAAGGTGGCCGGACTCCGGACGCCGTCACCCACCGGGCGAGAACCGATGAGACTGGCCTTCAGGGTGAGTTGCCCCACCAGCGGCGCCCCGTCGATGGCTGCCAGCGGACCGAACACCGCGCCGTACAAGCGCGCCACCCAGGCTGGCACCAGGGGTACCAGCTGCTGACTGTCCGTGTAGAAGGCGTCGGCGTAGCTCAGCGTTCCCAGGACGTCGAACCACGTCCCGGTGGCGCGCGAGGAGCCGACGAAGCCGACGCGGGTGGTGCCGGGCGAAGGGACGGCGTAGCCGACACTCGGGTCGAAAACCAAGTCACTGGACAGCACGCTGTAGAAGCCCACCGCCCGTGCCGTTACGTCCACCGTCCCGAGGCGCCGCTTGTACAGCACCCCGCCCTCCACCGCTTGCTGCTTGGCAAACGGACTCGGGGGCGGCTGGCCCGGCTGCGCCGGCACGCCGATGTACTGCGCGTCGAGCGACTGGGCGCCGACGCCATAGCTGACGGACAGCGTCACCGTGGGCGTCACTTGCGCCAGGGCGGTCACCCGTGGCTCGAAGAGGCCGGCGCCCAGGGACTTTCGTTCCGGGGCGGGGCTGGTGCACACCCGGCTGATGGAGGTGCCAACCACGTAGGCGCCGCCCAAATCCCCGCAGTTGAAGAGGACGTCGTAGGAGAAATATTCCTGGCGAAACCCGCCGCGCAGCCGGAACCAGCTGGTGGGACGAAAGTCGGCATCCACGTAGGCGGCCAGGTTCACCACGTCCGAGGTGGTGTCGTTCTCCAGCGCGTACGGCGTCGTCGTGCCTTCGATGAGACGCGACACGTTGGGCGTCGCATGGTCGTACCGGGCGTAGAAGCCGAGCTCCAGCGACTGCTCGAGGCCGAGCCACGGCCCGCTCAGCCGGTAGCTGCCCCGGCTGCCGGTGGTGAAGGCGCTGTAGGACTGCTGGATGCCCTCGCCGACGGTGCCGGGAGGCGACTGGGGAGGGTTCTCCGCGGCGGGAAAGATTCCTTCGAAGTTTTCAAGAATCTTCAGCGTGCGCCAGATGAGGAAGGCCTGCAGCTTGAAGACGCCGGAGCCGGCCGGAATCTCGACGTCCCCGGCCAGGTTGAAGGTCTGCGCCTCTCCGCCCAGCAGCGTGTCATACGTGCCGAAGAAGGGGATGCGTCCCGCCTGTACGTCGTCCTGCCGCACCACCCCCGCCATCTGGTACTGCGCGGTGTAGCCGGTGGCGAGCAGGTGCCACAGCCCGCGGCCGCCGAGCGTCCCCTCGTACTGGCCCATAACGCTGACGGCCGTCCCGTTGCGGTTGGCCCCATAGCCATTGGTCTTGATGTAGGACGCCGCGAGGAACGTCCCGGTGCGCTCCTCCGCCGGCGCGATGACGCCCAGCGCGCGCACCGTCCCGAAGCTGCCGTAGCCGGCCTCCAGCCGGATGCCCCGTTCCAGCACCCCCAGCTGGTAGTCGGCGCTGCCGGCAGCCGCGAAGTCCCCCTGGCGCGGGTCGTACGGGCCCTCCAGCACCACCACCTCGCGCACCACTTCGGGGATGATGAAGTTGAGGTCCGCATAGCCCTGGGCGTCGGTGTTGGCCACCTGGTTGATGGGCACGCCGTTGAAGTTGAATTCGACCGCGGTGCCTTGGTCGGCATTGAAGCCCCGCAGAATAATCTGCTGCGCGTGGCCCAGGCCGCCCTCGTTGCCGATGACGATGCCCGGCGCCATCTCCAGCGCCTTGGCCGCCGAGGCGCCGACGGTGGTGGCCAGCGCCCCCAATTCAATCTGAAAGTCGCCCGTCCCGAAGTCCTGGTGCCGGGTGCCGCGCACGGTGACTTCCTCGATGGATTCGGCCTCGCCGGCGCCCGGGGTGCCCGGCGGCGGGGCCACCGGCACCACCACCGGGGCTGCGGCCGCGGGCGGGCTGCTGGCGGCGGACACGCCGGCGTCGGCCAGGGCCACCGGGGGCGGCGGCTCGAAGCGAAACGGAATGCGGATGCGGGCCGGGATGGGCGTCCCGTCCCGCAGGGCCGGGCTAAACGTCCAGCGCCTGACCGCCTCCAGCGCGGCGGCGTCGAAGGCGGGCCCGCCGCTGTCCACCACCTCGGCGCCTGTCACGTGCCCTTGGGCGTCCACCGTCACCAGCGTGACGACGGCGGCGGCCTGGGTGGCGCCAGCCGGGTAAATGGCCGCCGGGCTGTCCAGGACTTTGGGCGCAGCGACGTCCGCGAGGGCGGCGGTGCCAAGCAGCGAGCATGTCAGGACGAGGAGTCGGGAAGTCATCTGACGAAGTGCACCGAGATGGGAGGGGTGAGGCCGGCCACCGGCTGGCCGCTGTCGTCCAGTTCGGGCCGGAAGGGCTCCGAGAAGGCACAGGCCTGCGCGGCCTGGGCGAAGCTTTCTTTGGGGCTACTGAGGACGTCCACCGCGCGCGCCCGGCCGTCGGCGGCGACGTGAATGCGGATGCGCACCGAGACGTCATGGAGGTCCCCGGACTGCTCCTCCTCGGGCCACGGACAGCTCCAGTCCCGCCGGGCCGGCCCGGCCGGACGAGCCCGGCCACTGGGCCGGGCCACCTGGGGTGGGGGGGCGACCACCGCCACCGTCGCCGTTCCGGAGGGTGCGGTGAAGCCCCCGGCGTAGGCGTCACTCGTCCCCACCGGCATGGAGAAGGACGTCATGTCCACGGGCGCACCTGGGTCCGGCGCGGCAGCCACCACCTTCCCGGCGGCGGCGGACGGCGCCGGCGTGCGGTGCCGCGGGGGCGGCGGCGGCTCCGGTTCCGCAGGCGCCTCCGGCGGCGGTGGCGGACGCTCCAGCGTCACCACCTGCTGCACCACGTGCGCCTTGCGCCGGTGCTCCTGGTCGCCCAGGACGGCCAGGACCACCAACACCACGTGCACGCCCACCGTTACCCCCAGCGCCGTGGGCCAGCGCCAGACGGCACTGTGGCCGCCAATCCGTTCGGCGATGGCGTAGGGCCCGCCGGACGGCGTTCCCACCGCCGCATGGGGAACGCGGTACTTGAGGACGTAACCCTTGCGGCGGCCCGGACTCACGGCGTGGCGTCTGGCTGCACGGCGAAGGCAATCTGCGTCACCCCGGCCTGCGAGAGCAGGTCCATCGCCTTCACCACCCGGGCGTGGTGCACCTCGCCGTCGGCCTGAATGACGGCGCGCAAGTCCGGGTGACTCTGGTGCTCGCCCCGCGCGCGCTCCAGAAACGCCAAGTCCGTTGGTACCGGCTGGCCGTTGACGCGCGTCACGCCATCCCGGGTGAGGGTGACGGCGAAGACGGGCGTCACCTGCTCGCCGGTGGAGGCCGTCGGCAGCGTCAGTTTCAGGGCGCTGTTGGGCGCCACCACCATGCGCGCCGTCACCATGAAGATGATGAGGAGAACCAGCGCCACGTCCACCAGCGGCGTGACGTTGATGCCGGCGATGAGGCCATTGCTGCCGTTGTCTTGGTTGCTTGCCGCCATCAGTCCGCCCTCGCCGGCTGGGTGCCGCTGGCTACCGCCGGCAGCACCGGTTCCTCGGCGTTGAGGTGCGCCAAAAGCACGCTGGTCAGCGCCTCGCTGCGGGAGAGGATGGTGGCGATGCGGCGCTGGAAGTAGTTGAAGGCCGCCACCGCGGGGATGGCGACGAAGAGGCCGACCGCCGTGGCCACCAGCGCCTCGGCGATGCTGCTCATGATGGCTTGCGGGGCCAACGCGCCGCCCGCGGACGCCGCTCCCTCGGGACGGCCGAGCACCTCGAAGGCCTCAATAATCCCGATGACGGTGCCGAGAAGCCCGACGAAGGGGGCGTTGTTGCCGAGCGTGCCAAGGAAGGCCAGGCCCCGTTCCATGCGCGTGCGCTCCAGCGCCAGCGCGCCACCGATGGCCTTCTCCGCGGCGGCTGGGCCGAGGTCCGCGTTGCGCAGGCCCGCCAGTACCGCCGCCGCCTCCGGGGACGGCGAGCGCCCCATTGTTTCAATGGCCTCCCGGTAGCGCCCGGCGCGCAACAGGCTGTCCAGCTCGCGGGCCAGCCGGCGCACGTCGTCGCGCAGGGAACGAAAGAAGAAGGCCCGCTCGGCGATGAGCAGGACGCTGGCCACCGAGAGGCCCAGCAAAATCCACAGCACCCACGCGGCGCGCAGGTCCAAGAGAACGTGTTTGAGGTGTTCGACAATGCCCATGTGCTTCCTCGCGTGGAACGGCCCGGGCCCTGCCGGGCCCACTGGACTGAAAGAAAAGAAAGGTGGAGGGAAGAACGCCCGTCGTGCCCGAAACCCCCGGGGAGGCGCTCCTTCCATCCAAAGGGAAGGGAGTCCCCGGAAGTGAGGGCGCCCGCGGGCGACAACCGCGGGCCGAGGGCGGGGCTACGCCTGCAGCGGTGGGGACTGCTTGGGCGCCCGCAACAGCAGCGCCCTGTCGTCCCGGTGCCCGGCGGCGAGGAGCAGCTGGGCCCCGGTGTCGGCCGCCGACGCAAGCGCCAGCGCTGCGCCCGCCGGCGGAGCGCCCCAGTGACGGCGAGACGCCTGCACCGGGCAGTGGTGGTGTGCGTCGGCGTCCTGCAGTGTGGCGGCGGAGGTCGCCCGCGCGTGCAGGCCGGGCGACGGCATGGCGACGGGGATGACCAGGGCGCGCGCCTCGGACGTCCGGGCCTCGGTGACGGTGCCGTGTTCCCAGCAGACGCCGTGGCGTTCGAGCGCGAGGTGCCCGAGGCCCAAAAGCTGCAGCCCCAGAAGCAGCAGCGACAGGCCGTAGGCCAGGGGCGTTCGGCCCGTCTGTCGGTGGGGGTTCTGCATTCTAAAAGCCGGGTGCTCCGCAGCACCCGGAAGCCGTTGTCTGTAGTGCACAGGCGCCCGCCGGCGCAAGGCGGGGAAGGTGGGACTGTCTTCTCAATGGCCCTTCGGGGCGCAGTCATTGGGCGCTGGCCGGCCGGCAAAGCGGTCCTGAAGCCAGCCCACCGCTGCGGCCGCGGCGCGGTCGCCTGCTTCCAGGTGGCCCACCCCGGCCATCTGCTGGTAGCGCACGGCTTCCCCGTGGCGACACAGCGAAGCGACGAAGGCCGACGTGACGGCCGGGTCCACAATGTTGTCCGCCGTCCCCTGGGCGATGAAGACGGGGGCACCGGCGGCGGACTGCCCGGCCCGGTTTCGGGCAAGCAGCGTCTGCCAGGGCTGCACCGTCCCCGCTTTGACGCTGGGGAAGCCCTCCCGAAGGGGCTTCGCCGCGCTGAGGGCCTCCAGCCCCTGCCAGGGGTAGGCGACACAGGTGCTGGCGACGGCGTCCACCACCGGCAGCTGCGCGGGCGACACCACGGTTGAAAGGGAGGCGTCGTACACGCGGGACCAGGCCCAGAAACTGTACGCGGCCAGCACCTTTCCGACGTCCGTCCCCAGGCCGACTTCCAGCAGCGCGGCGAGGTCCGTCGGTGGAGCGGCGGCCGCCACACCCACCAGGGACAATTCGGGCGCGTAGGCCGCAGCCAACTGGCCGGCGAACAGCGCCGCCTGGCCTCCCTGGGAATTGCCCCACACGGCGAAGCGCCTGCTTGCGCCCACCTCCGCCAGCCGACGCGCGGCCCGCACCGAGTCCAGCACCGCCCGCCCCTCGCTTTCCCCCACCAGGTAGGGGTGCGGTCCTGGCGTCCCCAGGCCCGGGTAGTCCGTGGCCGTGACGGCGAAGCCGGCGGCGAGCAACTCGGAAAGGCCGGGAATCCTACCGCCCGGGACACCCAGCGTGCCTTCGAAGAAATGCCTGCCCAGAAGCGACGGTGCGCAGCCCGGGGCCACGCCGGTGGTGGGGTGGGCCCAGGCCACCACGGGCCGGCCGCCCGGGGGCACCGGACCCCGCGGGGCCAGCACCACGCCGGAGACGGGCAACAGCGCACCGTCCAGGCCGGTGGAGAGGTACAGCACCCGCGAGGCGGACAGCCAGCAGGGCGCGCCCGGCATGGCCTCCACCCGGAGAATGTCCCCGGGCTTCCCCGCGGCAGGTAACGCGCCGGCACTGTAGAAGGGCCCGGGGGCGGGCGCCGTGGCGCACCCGGCCGCCAGCACAAGAAGGACGGTCGCCCGGGCGGCGCCCGCGGCCCGGCGCTTCGGCAGCCCAGGACAGAAGCAACTCACCGTTTCTCTTCTTAGCCCGCGACACTGCCGCGTGCCCGCCACTCGGCACTGGGCCCCTCCTCCCGCTGCGCCGGTTGGGCACCAGTCCGCGTCGGGAGGTGGCGCTTCCAGTCTCTGGCTGGCCCCGCTGGTGGGCAGGGTTGCTGCGCGGCCGCCGGGGAGTGGCCCCGGGCGGGCCTGGTGAAAAAGCTGGCCCCGCGGGCACCCACTGCCAGCTAAAAGTGGCCCATGCGTGCCCTCCTGCTGGCTGCCTCCTGCATCCTCGTCCTCTCCTGCCAGACGGTGGAACACGGCGGACCCCCGACGCCGCTGCGCTTCACCGTCCGCTACCCGCCCACGCTGACCAAGGGGCCCCTCGACGGCCGCCTGGTGGTAGTCATCGCGGCGGCCGACGTCCCGGAGCCGCGGCTGCAGTTCAAGCTCGAGCAAAGCACGAACGCCACGCCGCAAGTCTTCGGCGTGGACGTGGACGGCTGGGCACCCGGGGCCGAGACCGTCCTCGACGGTGACGTGCCGGGCTACCCCCTCCCCTGGCTGTCCTCGGTGCCCCCGGGCGAGTACTGGGTGCAGGCGGTGCTGCACCGCTACGAAAGCTTTCGGCGGAGCGACGGCAGCGTGGTGAAGCTGGCGCCGGACCGGGGCGAGGGGCAGAAGTGGAATGAGGCGCCGGGCAACCTCGTCAGCACGCCCAAGCGCATGCGGGTGGACTCCCAAGACGGCTGGACGGTGGCGCTGCAGCTGGACCACGCGCTGCCCCCACTTCCCGCAGAAGCCGACACTGCGTACCTGAAGCACGTGCGCTTCCGCAGCGAGAAGCTGTCCCGCTTCTGGGGGCGCGACACCTTCCTCAGCGCGCTGGTGCTGCTGCCCGAGGGCTGGGACACCCACCCGGCGGCGCACTACCCGCTGGTCATCTACCAGTCGCACTTCTCGGCAGACTTGCAGGGCTACCGCGGCCAGCCGCCCGACCCCCAGCTACCGCCGGTGGACATGGCCGGCTTGGAAAAACACTGCCCCAACGGCCACGAGGACTGCGTGCCGTACGGCTACACGCGCATGGTGCAGGAGTATGGCTGGCGCTTTCACCAGGCCTGGACGGGGCCAGGGTTTCCGCGGGTGCTGCTGGTGCAGCTGCAGCACGCCAACCCCTACTACGACGACTCCTACGGGGTGAATTCGGCCAACCTCGGCCCCTACGGGGACGCCATTACCGAGGAACTGGTGCCCTACTTGGAACAGACGTACCGGGGGCTGGGCCCCTGGGCCCGGGGCATGTATGGCGGCTCCACCGGTGGATGGATTTCCCTGGCGGAACAGGTGCTGTACCCGGACGCTTACAACGGGGCCATCGCCAACTGCCCGGACCCGGTCGACTTCCGCGCCTTCATGGCGGTGGACCTCTCGGTGGACGCCAACGCCTACTACAGCGAAGGGCTGTTTCGCCGCACCCCGCGCGTCGCCACCCGTACTCCGGAGGGCTACACCCAGAGCACCATGGAACAGGACAACTGGGCGGAGTGGGTGGTGGGAGAGCACACGCGCTCCGGCGGCCAATACGACGCCTGGGAGGCCGTGTACTCGCCGCAGGGCAAAGACGGCTACCCAGCCCGCATCTGGGACAAGCGGACCGGGACGCTGGACCGGGCGGTGGCCAACTACTGGCACGAGCACTACGACTTGACGCACCTCCTCGAGCGGGACTGGGCCACGCTGGGCCCGAAGCTGCAGGGCAAGCTCTGGGTCAACGTCGGCAACATGGACACCTATTTCCTCGACGGGGCGGTGCGTCGCCTGGACGCCTTCTTCCGCTCGACCACCAACCCCCACTCCGACGCAGTGGTGCGCTACGGCGTGCGGGACGGGCACTGCTGGAGCGGGGACTCCGAGCACATGAATTTCGAGTCCCGCCTCACCTACCATTCGCGCTTCATCCCCCTGTTGGTGGAGCACTTCCTCAAGACGGCCCCAGCCGGCGCTGACACCAGCAGCTGGCGGTACTGACGCGTCCCAGGGCGCCCCCGGGCCCGACCAGCACAGTTGGTGCCCAGTGGCCCCCACTCCGGAGGCCACTGTACTGGCCTTCCGCCAGGGGCCCGGCTAAGTCGCTTCGTCGGCACTCGGCCGCGCGCTAGAGAGGTGTTTCATGGCACAGCCCGCACGGGCCCCCCGGAGGCTGCTCTTTGAGCGGGTGGCGGAGAAGCTGGGAGAGGCCATCGCCGCCGGCATCCTCACCCCGGGAGACCGCCTGCCCTCCGTCCGCGAGCTATCGCTCCAGGAACGGGTGAGCATCTCCACGGTGCTCCAGGCCTACCAGCTTTTGGAGAGCCGGGACTTGGTGGAGGCGCGGCCCCAGTCGGGCCACTACGTCCGGCTGCCGCCCCGCCTACAGGCCGCGCCGGAACCGGCCACCAGCCGCCCCCCGCGGCGTGCCGCGGAGCCGGAGGTGAGCGACCTGGTTCGCCGCGTCTACGCGGCCGCCCGAGACGAACGCATGGTGCAGCTGGGCGCCGCAGTGCCCTCCATCGAGTTGCTCCCGAGCAAGCCCCTCAACCGGCTGGTGGCCGCGCTGGCCCGGGAAGTGGGCACCGTGGGCCTCGAGTACGACATGCCCCCGGGCTGGCCGCCCCTGCGCCAGCAGCTGGCCCGCCGCTCGCTCACCTGGGGCTGCGCGCTGTCGGCGGAGGACTTCATCACCACGTGTGGAGCGAGCGAGGCGGTCTCCCTGTGCCTGTTGGCCGTCGCCCGCCCGGGAGACATTGTGGCCCTGGAATCGCCCGCCTACTACGGCGTGCTGCGCGTGGTGGAGGCCCTCGGCCTGCGGGCGCTGGAAATTCCTACCCACCCGCGGGATGGCATGCAGCTGGACGCCCTGGCCGAGGCGCTGCGCCGCCACCCGGTGCGCGCGGTGCTGGTGGTCACCAACTTCAGCAACCCGCTGGGCACCGTCATGCCCGACGCACGCAAGCAGGAGCTGGTGGAACTGGTGCGCAGGGCCGAGGTGCCCCTCATCGAGGATGACATTTACGGGGACCTCCAGTTCGGCCCCTTGCGCCCGCGGGCGGCCAAGGCCTGGGACAAGGAGGGCTGGGTGATGCTGTGCGGCTCCTTCAGCAAGACGCTGGCCCCGGGGTTTCGCGTGGGGTGGGCGGCGCCCGGGCGCTTCGCCGAGCGGGTGGAACTGCTGAAATTCGCCCAGACGGTGGCCACCCCCACCCTTCCGCAGATGGTCATCGCCGAGTTCCTCCAGGCCGGCGGGTATGACCGGCACCTGCGCACGCTGCGGCGCACCCTGGCCGGGCAGATGGAACGCATGCGGGAGACGATGAGCCACGTGTTTCCCGAGGGCACCCGCATTACCCGTCCCGACGGTGGCACGCTGCTCTGGGTGCAGATGCCGGACGCTGTGGATGCGCTCGCCCTACACGCCGAGGCCCTCGAGCGCGGCATCGCCGTCGCCCCGGGGCCCATCTTCTCCGCCACCGGCACCGGCTACCCCAGCTGCATCCGCATCAACACCGGCATCCCCGACGACGAGCGCATCCACCAGGCGCTGCGGACGCTGGGGGGGATTGCCCAGCAGTTGCTGCGGCGCCCCAGCGCTCCCACCCTGCGCCGGGCCTAAGCCTTCTGGGGCGGCCCCTCCGGGCGCGTCGTTGGTAGGGCCTGGCCTGCGTTTGGCGCTTCCCCTCGCCGCCCGCGGCTTGGGAGAGTGCCGCCATGCCCCATCCCTTGCGCTTGTGTGCGCCCATCCGCCTCACCCTGGCTTGCGCGCTGCTGTCCGCTTCCCTCTCGCCGGCGGCCGACGAGGCGGCGGTGCCGCGCCCCGCCCCCGTCGGGCAGTTGGCCTCGCCCCTGCCCGGCATGCCGGAGCGCCCGGCAGTGGGGCCACGGGGGACGCTGGGCGCCGACGTCTACCGGAAACGGCGCCGCGCCCTGATGGAGACTTTCAAAACCGGAGCGGCCCTGGTGGCCAACGAGATGAGCTTTGAGGGCCTTCGCCAGGGGATGGACTTCTACTACCTCTCCGGCATGGACGAGGCCGGGGCCGCGCTGCTGCTGGCGCCCACCGCGCCGGCCACGCCCTTCTACGCCTGGGCGCGCGAGGCCCTCTTCCTCTCCTCGCTGGACGTGGAAGGGGAGCGGGTGCACGGCGCGCGCGCGGAACTGCCCTCCAATGCCCTGGAAGTCGCCACCGGCATTTCCGCCATCCACCGCACCGGCTTCTTGCCGACGGCCCTGGTGGAGGCCTGCGTGCACCGGGGCGGCCTCACCTTCGTCGGCGAGTACCGGGCCGAGCCCGCGCCACGGCCCAAGGCCATGGACGCCTACGCCCGGGCGCAGGAGCGGACGTACGGCTGCAAGGTGAATGACTTCAACGGTGCCATCGCCCGCATGCGCGAGGTGAAGGAGCCCGCCGAGCTGGCCCTCATGCGCCAGGCAATTGTGTACACCGGTGCCGGCCATGCCGCCGGCCTGAAGGCGGTGCACCCGGGCGCCCACGAGTACGAGGTGAAGGACGCGGTGGAAGCGGCCTTCAAGCGCGCCGGCTCCCGCCACCTGGCCTACGACTCCATCGTCGGCTCAGGGTCCGACTCCACCTTCCTGCACTACGGCAAGGACGACCGCGTGATGAAGGCCGGCGAACTCATCCTCCTCGATGTCGCCGCGGAGGCCGAGTACTACGCGGCTGACGTCACCCGCACCCTTCCCGTCAGCGGGAAATTCACCGCCGAGCAGCGCGCCATTTACGACCTTGTGCTGAAGGCCCAGGCGGCGGGCATCGCCGCGGCCAAGGCGGGCGTCCGGGTGGCAGACATCGACGCCGCCACCCGCCGCGTCATTCAGGAGGCCGGCTACTACGACTACTACGTGCACGGCTGCTGCCACTTCGTAGGGTTGGAGGTGCACGACCCAGGCGACTACGACGCACCGCTGCCGGCCGGCGCCGTCCTCACCGTGGAGCCGGGCATCTACCTGCCGCAGCGGGGCTTCGGGGTGCGCATCGAGGACGAAATCCTCATCACCCCCACCGGGGCCGAGCTCCTCACCGGCGCCATTCCCAAGGACCCGGCCGAGCTGGAGCGGCTGATGGCCGCTGGCCACTGAAAGCCTCCCGCCCGCGGGCGGCACCGCCTGGGTTGACAGCGGGCACCGCGGGTGGGCAGCGTCCTTGGCGGCCATGAGCGAAAAGAAGCCCTTCACCGTCGGCCTGGTGCAGATGCGCTGTAGCCCCAGTCCCGCGGAAAACCTGGACAAGGCCGTGCGGCTGGTGCGCGAGGCGGCCCAGAAGGGCGCGCAGGTGGTGTGCCTGCCAGAACTTTTCCGCAGCCAGTACTTCTGTCAGCGCGAGGACGTCGCCCTGTTCGACTTGGCCGAGTCCATTCCCGGACCCTCCACGCAGCGTCTTGCACCCCTGGCCAAGGAGCTTCAAGTCGTCATCGTGGCCAGTCTCTTCGAGAAGCGGGCGCCCGGGCTGTACCACAACACGGTGGTGGTGCTGGATGCGGACGGTAGCAGCCGTGGGCTGTACCGGAAGATGCACATTCCGGATGACCCGCTGTTCTACGAGAAATTCTACTTCACCCCCGGGGACCTGGGCTTCAAGAGCTTCGACACCGCGCACGGACGCCTCGGCACGCTCATCTGCTGGGACCAATGGTACCCCGAGGGCGCGCGCCTCACCGCCCTGACCGGTGCGGACATTCTGTTTTACCCGACGGCCATCGGCTGGCACCCGGCGGAGAAGGCCGAGCACGGGGCGGCGCAGGCCTCGGCCTGGCAGACCATCCAGCGCTCGCACGCCATCGCCAACGGCCTCTTCGTCGCCGCCGTCAACCGGGTGGGGCATGAGGGGCCGGCCGCGGGCGGAATTGAGTTTTGGGGAGGCAGCTTCGTCGCGGACCCCTTCGGCGTGGTGCTGGCCGAGGCCTCGCGCAGCGAGGAAGAGATTCTGGTGGTGCGCTGCGACCCGCGGCGCACGGAGGAGGTCCGCCGCAACTGGCCCTTCCTCCGCGACCGGCGCATCGACGCCTACGGCTCCCTCACCCGGCGCATGCTGGACGAATGAAGCGCACCCCGGCGGCCGCAGGCTTCCGCCTGCCGGCGGAGTGGGAGCCACACGCGGCCACCTGGCTGGCCTGGCCGCATGAGAAGACGGACTGGCCGGGGAAGTTTCCCGCCATCCCCCTCGTCTACGCGGACATTGTGCGCTGGCTTTCCTTGGGCGAGCGGGTGCGCATTGAAGTGAATGGCCGGGCAGAGGAGGCGTCCGCTCGCCGCCTGCTGCGCCGAGCGGGGGTGGACCTGGCCCAGGTGGACTTCTTTGCCTTCCCCACCGACCGGGTGTGGACGCGCGACCACGGGCCGCTTTTCCTCAAGCATCCGGGCGGCGAGGTGGCCCTCACCAACTGGCGCTTCAACGGCTGGGCGAAGTACCCCAACCACAAGAAGGACGACGCGGTGCCCGACCGCATTGCCCGCGCGCAGAAGCGCCGGGCCTGGAAGCCGATGGCCCGCTTCGGCGGAAAGCTGCAGCCGGTGGTGCTGGAGGGCGGCAGCATCGACGTCAACGGGGCGGGCACGCTGCTCACCACCGAGGAGTGCCTGCTCTCTCCCATCCAGGCACGCAACCCCGGGCTGTCCCGGGAAGCGCTGGAAGGGCTGCTGGGGCAGTACCTGGGCATCCGCAAGGTGCTGTGGCTGGGGGAAGGGATTGTCGGCGACGACACGCACGGGCACGTGGATGATTTGGCGCGCTTCATCGACGAGACGACGGTGGTGCTGGCCACCGAACGACGACGCACCGACCCGAATTACGAAAAGCTGGAGGACAACCGGCGGCGGCTGGCCACCATGACGGACGCCGACGGGCGCCCCTTGCACGTCGTCCCGCTCCCCATGCCCCGGCCGGTGGAGTGGAATGGCCAGCGGCTGCCAGCCAGCTACGCCAACTTCTACATTGCCAACCGGCACGTGCTGGTCCCCACCTTCAATGACCCCCAGGACCGCGTCGCGCTGGGGACGCTGGCCCGGCTGTTTCCCGGCCGCGAGGTGGTGGGCATCCACGCGCTGGACTTGGTGTGGGGGCTGGGCACCCTGCACTGCATGACGCAGCAGGAGCCGGCCTGAACCCGGGAAGCCGCCCACCGCCTGGATGGCTGCCCTGGGCCCCGCGCAAAACCAGCGCTGATGGGCGGCCGGCGGCGAGCGGCTGAGAAAGCCCGCCTTTACCGCGGCGCGTCGTCGTTCTCTTGTTGACTTGAGTGTCAACACGCGCGAGCGATGCGCTTTCTTCCTCGGTCTCTTGGGGTGTTCCGCATGCGCGCTCGTCTCACATTGGCCTTGGTGTCCGCAGTTGTTGCCGCGGTCGCCGCCGGTTGCACCACTTCCACCAGCAACGGCGGAGCCGTCAAAGTCACCATCACCCCTGCTGGCCCAGTGAACGCCGTGCCTGGGGGGGCGCCCACGGGCTTCAGCGCCCAGACCTACAACACGAGCAACGAGGTGACGTGGACGCTGACCCCTCCCGCCGGCGCCGGCACTATTTCCCCGAACTCGGGACGCAGCGTCATCTACACCCCGCCGGCGACCGCCAGCGCGCCGACCACCGTCACCCTGACGGCCATCGTCAGCGGCGTCGGCAGCACCGCCTCGGTCACCATCAACCTGGCGCCCTCCGTCGTCACCGCACAGACCATTCCCAGCCTGAAGGCGACCGTCACTGTCACCTACGACAGTCGCAACATCCCCAACATCAGCTGCCAGACCCAGCTCGACTGCTTCACCGTCCAGGGGTACCTGCACGCGCGCGACCGCCTCTTCGAGATGGACTTCCTGCGCCGCGAGGCCGAAGGAAAGCTGTCGGAGATTCTCGGCGAGCCCGCCCTGTCTCAGGACGAGCAGTTCCGGACGCTCTTCACGACGCCCTTCAGTAGCCCCCCGGGCCAGTCCCTCGGCAACGCCCTCACCGGCGTGCTCCCCCCAGAGGAGCTCGCCATCCTTCAGGCCTATTCCAACGGCGCCAATGCCTACATCTCGGCCATGCAGGCTGGAGACCCGAGCGCGCCCTTCCCGGCGGAATACGGGCAGCTGGCCATCCCCTTCACCCTCGGGCCATCAGTCATCGAGCTCTGGACGCCAAGCGACACCATGGCCGTCGTCCGGTTGTTCCAGTTCCAGCTGTCCGAGACGCTGTCCGACGAAATCGACAACACCCTCTTCCTCCAGGCGTATGGACAGGGGCCGTTGGTCGACTTCGCCAAGGTCAACGCCTGGCTGCGCTGCCAGCAGCCCGTGCCGAACGCCTACACCATCACCGCCGCCGTGGCCGGCACCCCCCCGGTGGCAGCCTCCCGGCCGCTCGCGCCGCCCAAGGGCGCCCTGTCGGTCCCCACGTTGGCCGGCGGCACGCAGGGACTCCGCGCCCTGTCGGACCGGCTCAAGGCGTTGAAGCAGTCCTTCAGCAGCGCCTATGAAAGGGCCGGCTCCAACAACTGGGTGGTGAAGGGGACGTCCGCCTCCAGCGGCGCGTCCATGGTGGCCAACGACCCGCACCTTCCGCTTCAGTACCCACCCCTCTTCCACCTCTCGTCGCTGACGTCGGCCGACGGGTTGCAGGCGATTGGCGCGGCCTTTCCCGGCACGCCCGGGTATGAAATCGGCCGGAGCACGCACATCGGCTGGGGCGTGACGGTGGTGGGCTACGACGTCACCGACGTCTACCTCGAGACCGTCGACCCGACGACAGGGAAGGTTCTCTTTGGACCCCCGGGCAGTGAGGTCTCCCTCCTTGTCGTCCCCTCCCCCATCACCGTCCGGACTGGCAGCGTGGGCACGACGGGAGACACCAAGACGGTGCCCTACGCGGTCGCGCTCATGCCGTTCCACGGCCCCATCGTTCAGCAACTCTCATCGACGCAGCTTCTCAGCATGCGATGGGTGGGACTTGAGATTAGCCGCTGCGGGGCAACCAGCAACCTGCCCTGCAACCCCCTCAAGGCCTTCCTTGGGCTGCTGACGGCCGCCAACGTGGATGCCGCCTTCGCCACGCTGGCCAACTACGACACCGGTGCGCAGAACTTCGTCATCGCCGACGACACGGGAAACATCGGCTATGACCCGCACGCCTTCGTCCCGCTGCGGCCGTGGGCGGGCAACGCGGTGAATCTGGGCCCGGCTGGGACGTTCAACCTCTGGCCCTGGGCGGCACTGCCCGGGGTGGGCGTCGCTGAGTGGGGAGATGGGACCGGCAACCTCTGGATTCCAGACGCGCAGCTGCCGCAAGGGAAGAACCCGACCAAGGGCTACTTCGCCACCGCCAACGCCGCGCCCTGGGCGAAAAACTGCACGACGGACCCCACCATCCCCATCCCGTTCTCCCTCGGCCTCTCCCCAACGGCCGCGCCGGCCACCCCCTACCTCAGCTTCGCCTGGGATGACGCCACCGCATTCCGGGCGAGCCGCATCGACACGCGCCTGGCCGCGTACACCGCCGACGGCGGCACCGTGTCCCTGGCCGACATGCAGTCCATCCAGACGGACCACGTCGCCACCATCGCCGCAGCCTTCCTGCCGCTGATGCCGGCGCCCACCTCCAGCACCGGCTCCTACGCTGCGGCCATGACGCTGATGGGGAGTTGGCAGACGAACGGCCTCAACTGCCCCAGCGGCCTCACCGGGACCGACCCGGTGGCCAGCCTGCCGGACACCAGTGGCACCAACGCGCAGGACTCCGCCGCCTGCCTCCTCTTCCACGCTTTCCTCAACCGGCTTCTGGTGACGGTGTTCACACCCAGCCTGGCGCCCGTTGGCCTGGGGGTGAACGCCGTCAACGCCATCAAGGCAATGCTGTTCATGCTCACCCCTGGCCTGCCCACCGTCGACCAGACGTTCTGTGCGCCCCAGACGTGCGCCCAGCAAGCACAGGCCGCCATGACGACGGCCTACGACCAGGTGAGTCAGACCTTCGGCGCGCAGAGCAACTGGATTTGGGGCCGGGTGCACACCATGACGCCAGCAAGCTACGGCGCCGCGGCAGGCGTGACCGGGAACAACTACAACCCAGGGCCGTTTGCCCGGCCCGGTGGCGCCTTCACGGTAGACGTCGGGAATCCGGGTCTCCGGGCGGACAACGTGCTCAGCTTCCCCTACGGCTCAGGCTCCAACGTGCGGTGGATTGCCGTCCTGGACGGCTCGGCCACCAAGGAGCAACTGCCGGGCCCCATCGAGGACGGGCCGTTCTATTCCAGCAGCCCCGGGCTTTTGGGACAGTACGTCAGCAACGAGTACTTCGACTTCCCGTGGGGCGCGACTGCCATCAGCGCCACCACGGTACGCACGCAGACCTTCTCACCCTGACGCAGGAGGGCCGGCCAGCGGGCCGGGCAAAGGGGTCCCCTGCGCAGCGGGCGCGGAAGCCACTTGTGCCCGCCGCTGGGGGCCGCAGAACAGTACGCTGCCTGTCCCCAAACCCCCTCGGCCCGACGAGGCGCTTCATGGCCAGCCCTCCTTCCGTCCTCATCCTCGTCACCAGCCACGCGCAGCTGGGCTCGAGCGAGAGAAAGACGGGCTACTGGCTGGGCGAGGTGACGCACTTCCATCATGCCCTGGCCCCGGCTGGCGTCTTGGTGGACATCGCCAGCCCCGGCGGCGGCCTTCCCCCCATGGACGAAAAAAGTCGTTCTCCGCGGGACGGCCTGAACGAGGCCTTCCTGGCCGACACGTCCCTGCGCCACAAGCTAGAGAACTCTCTGCCGGCTTCGACGGTGGACGCGGACCGCTACCAGGCCGTGTATTTCGCCGGCGGCCACGGGGCCATGTGGGACTTTCCGGACAACCCGCGCCTGGCAGCCATTGCCAGCGGCGTGTACGCCCATGGCGGTTGGGTGTCGGCCGTGTGCCACGGCTGCGCCGGGCTCCTCGGGGTGAAGGACGACGCCGGGAAGCCCCTTTTGGAAGGACGACGCGTCACGGGCTTCGCCAACGTGGAGGAACGCCTCATCGGCCTCACCCACGTCGTTCCCTTCCTTTTGGAGGACCGTCTCAAGCAGGGCGGCGGGCACTACCACCGCGCCTTCTTCCCCTTCGCCCCCCACGTCGAGGAGGACGGGCGTCTCATCAGTGGGCAGAACCCCGCCTCGGCCGGGGCGGTGGGACGACGCCTGGCCGCGCACCTCGCCGCCCGGGGTTGACGGCCCGCGGCCCGGGTGTCCACACTGCCCCAGTGCACCCCATCGCGAGGAGGACGAGAGATGAGTTCCCCAGATGAAGACCCCGACTTCTCGGACGTCCAGGCTGGCGCCTCCTCGGTCGACACCCCAGCGGGGCGGACCTACACGGTGGTGAAGGGCGACAGCCTCTCCAAAATCGCCAAGGCCCTGCTGGGGGATGCCCAGAAGTGGCGCGCCATCTACGAGGCGAACAAGGACACCATCAAAAACCCGGACCTCATCCATCCCGGACAGGTGTTGAAGATTCCGGCCAGCTGACGCCCCATCGTCTTTTCTTTCGCCGTTCCCCAAAACCCCAACGCAGAGGTCCCCATGTCACGCCTTCGCGGAGCCCTGGCGCTCGGCCTCCTCGCCGCCGTCGCCGCCCTGTCGGGCTGCAGCAAGCCCGCTCCCCCGCCGCCGCCACCACCACCGCCCGTGGTGCAGGCGCCCCCAGCGCCGCCGCCCCCGCCACCTTTCAGCGTCACCGCCATGCAACTCGGCAAGGCCATCGGCCCGGACAACAAGGTGACCGCGGCGACGGACAGCTTCGGCCCGAAGGACACCATCTACCTGTCGGTGGTGTCTGATGGCGTCACCCCGTCCGTGGCGCTGCGGGCGAAGTGGACGTTTGGACCGAAGGCCATTGCCGTTAACGAGACCACCGAGACCATCGCCACCCTCGGGCCGAAGGCCACCCAGTTTCACATCATGAAGCCCTCCGGCTGGCCGGTCGGCCAGTACACCGTGCAGCTGTTCGTCGACGACAAGCCGGCCGGGAGCAAGCAATTCCAGGTGGTGGGGAAGCCAGCCGCCAAGAAGAAGTAGCCCCACCGCGTGCCCAGGTTGTCGCTAGGCTTCTCCGCGTCCACCCGAGGAGCGCTGTGCGGCCTGGCCGCCGCGGCGCTCTTCGGCCTCAGCGCCCCGCTGGCCAAGCCGCTGCTCGGCACCACCGAGCCGCTCACCCTGGCGGGGCTACTGTACGTGGGCGGTGGATTCGCCCTCAGCGCGGCCTCGGCGCTGCGCCGCCACACCCACGAGGCGCCGCTGCAGCGGCAGGACGTGCCCCGGCTGGGCCTCCTCATCCTCGCCGGCGGGGTGGTCGGCCCGGTCCTCATGCTGGTGGCCCTGCAGCGCGCAAGCGCCTCCGCCGTCTCTCTCCTCCTCAACCTGGAAGGCCCCTTCACCCTGGCCCTGGCGGCCCTCGCCTTTGGAGAGCACGTCGGCTGGCGCGGGGTGGCCTCGCTGCTGGCGGTCGTCGCCGGGGCGGTGGTGCTGGCGCTGCCCAGCGGGCCGGTGCAGCTGTCGCTGGGCGCAGCGCTGTGCGTGGCCGGGGCGTGCCTGGCCTGGGGCCTCGACAACAACCTGACGCGCACCCTCTCGCTGCGGGACCCGTTGGCGCTGGTGCGCGCCAAGACGCTGGGCGCAGGGGCGTGCACGCTGGCCCTGGCACGGCTAACGGGCCAAGCCTGGCCCTCGCTGCGCACCACTTTGCTGGCGCTCGGCTTGGGGGCGGCCAGCTACGGGACCAGCATCCTGCTCGACGCGTATGCGCTGCGGCTTCTGGGCGCCGCCCGCGAGGCGGCCTACTTCGCCACGGCGCCCTTCCTCGGTGCCCTCGGCGCCGTGCTGCTGCTCGGGGAGCAGCTGTCGGCATCGACGCTGCTGGCCGGGGCCTTCATGGCGGTAGGCGTGTGGCTCCTCCTGTCTGAAAGACACGGCCATGCCCACACCCACCAGGCAGTGGCGCACGAGCACCGCCATGTCCACGACGTCCACCACCAGCACCCCCACCTCGGGCCCTATACGGAACCGCACAGCCACCCCCACCAGCACGCCCAACTCACCCATGACCATCCCCATGTCCCAGACGCGCACCACCACCACCGCCACTAGGGGCACGCCCGGCTGGAGGCCAGGGTGAAGTACACCACCCTCGGTCGCTCTGGCCTCACCGTGTCCCGCATCGCGCTGGGGTGCATGAGCTACGGCACGCCCAGCTGGCGGCCCTGGGTGCTGGACGAAGCGGCGGCGCAGCCCTTCTTCCGGCGCGCCATTGAGTTGGGCATCAATTTCTTCGACACGGCGGACATGTACTCGCTGGGCCTCAGCGAGGAGGTGACCGGCCGGGCGTTGCGCAAGTACGGGCGCCTGGACGAGCTGGTGGTCGCCACCAAGGTGTACTTCCCGATGCGCGGGGAGGCGGGACCGGACATGCGCGGGGGAGCTCCCAACATGTCCGGCCTGGGGCGAAAGCACCTGGTGCAGGCCTGCGAGGCGAGCCTTCTGCGCCTGGGCGTGGAGACCATCGACCTCTACCAGCTGCACCGCTTCGACGCCGCCGTCCGGCTGGAGGAGACGCTGGCCGCGCTGGACCAACTGTTGCGCCAGGGCAAGGTGCGGTACGTCGGCGCCAGCTCCACCTACGCCTGGAAGCTCATGCAGTCCCTGGCCCTGGCGGACCGCCATGGCTGGCCGCGGTTTGCGTCCATGCAAAACCACTACAACCTCATCTACCGGGAGGAGGAGCGGGAGATGCTTCCCCTGTGCCGCCAGGAGGGCCTCGGCGTCATTCCCTGGTCCCCGCTGGCGCGTGGCCTCCTGGCCGGAACGCGCCGACGCACGGAGTCGCCCGCCACAACGCGGGCCTCTGCCGACGCCAGCATGGCCTCGCAGCTGTATGACGCGAAGGAGGACTGGGACGTGGTGGAGGCGACGGTGAAGGTGGCCTCCGCCCGGGGCATCCCCCCGGCCGCGGTGGCGCTGGCCTGGCTGCTGCAGCAGCCCGGCGTCACCGCACCCATTGTGGGCGCCACCCGGCTGGAGCACCTGGAAACGGCGGTGCGGGCCCTGGACGTCACGCTGAGTGAGGCGGAAGTCCAGGCCCTCGAGGCGCCCTACCGCCCGCATGCCGTCCGCGGCTGGCTTTAGCGGCTGCCCCGCGCAAAACCTTCCGGGGCAGACACACTGGCCGTATTTGGCCAAAGCCTCGCGCGCATAATCGTTCCTGACGCCCGCAACGAAAATGCCCTGCAGTGTCCTTCCGGCAGAGGTCTTCCTTTCCAGGGGGGGCTGTGCGCGTGGTGCGGCGGCGAAAGCAGAAGGAACTAGACGCGCTGCAGGCGGTGCTCCTGCGGGCCCGCGCGCTGCTGGAGGGCCGCGCCGTGGCAGGGCGCGCCGTCCTTCCCCAGGCCAAGCGAACACCGGGCCGTCCCGCGCCCCCGCACACCGTCGAGGTCCTGGTGGACAAGAATCGCTTGCATTGCACGGTGGGTGGCTTTCTCGGCGAAGCCCAGGGCGAGGCCCTCCTCCTGGACCTCCAGCTGGCGCAGGACCGCCTTCGGCCGGGCTTTGACGCCATCACCGACGTCTCCCGGCTGGGCGGCGTGGCGCCGGCGGCCTTTCCTCTGCTGCGGCGAGCAACGACTGCCCTCGTCGAGGGCGGCATGCGACGGCTGGTCCGGGTGGTCGGCGCTGCGCCGGGCGCCGCAGCCACCGTGGCCCGCATCACCGAAGGTCTTTTCGACGCCCGGGTGGTGACCTCGGTGGCCGAGGCCACCCGCCTCCTCGACGGCGACCTCACGGCAACTGAAACTGCAGCCCCACCGTCCCCACCGGCCCCACCGACTGGACGCCGTAGAGGTGAGAGGCGACCGGAATCTGCACCTGGGCCTGCAGCCAAAGGCCCCCGGTGAGGTTCCAGCTAAGCCCTGGCACCATGGCCAAGAGAAACCCACCGGTGTTCAGCTGGGACTGGCCGTCCTGGACGTCGTGCAGGGCCTGGCGCCCATCCAGGCCGATGCTGAGGGCAAAACTCTCGACGAAGCGGTAGCGGGCCGTGACGCTGAAGAGGACGGCCGCGCCGAACTGGTAGCCGTAGGAGTTGGTGGTCCGGTAGCGACCGGTCAGCGTCGCGGAAAACGTCCAGGGGTCCTGCGCGTAGGTGTAGAGGACGCCGAGGTACGGGCCCCACGCGCCGGTGCCGAGCTGCGCATGCTGGTCGATGCGCTGGCCGTCCGACCTGGATGTCATCGGCACCGGTGGGGATTGAGGTCCCGGCGCTGAGGGCGAGATTCTGGCGGCGCACGTAGGTGAAGTCGCTGGCTGTCCAGACGAAATAACGCAACCCGAGCTCGATGTCCCCGAGACCGAAGGGCGAAGCGCTCTCGGTGGGCAGGCCGCCGCCCACCAGCGTCCATTGCTTCCACGTGAGAGGGACCTGGAGCACCAGGTTGAGGGAGTTGGTGGGGCTGTAGACGAATACCGGGAGAAACGTCTGCTGCACCACCGACTCCGTCTGGGCGGGGTTGTCGTCGCTGCGGGCACTGGCGCTGAGCAGGGTGTAGTCCAGGGCAAACCGAAACGCCCCGGCCCGCGGATTCGAGTCGCCGGCGGCGAAGAGTGGATTTCCACAGCCGCACACCGAGCAGGCCTCGGCCGCCGTTGCCCACAGGGCCCAGCACAGCACAAGCGGCGTCGCGGCGCGGAGGAGGTGCATGCGGCTGCCTGGGGGAGACGTCGCCCAGGCCCCCCGGGTGCCTACCATGCGAAATGAGACTGGGCAGTGCCGATTCGACGGGCTGGGCGTCCGCTGACCTTTTCGTCAACGTCCGCCTTTTTTCCCCCTCCTCCCGGCGGCGCAACCTAGCGCCTCCTCCGGTGTTGCATTCGCGGCCGAGCGCCCCCATGCCGGTTTGAATGGCGGGCAGCCGGGCAACGTCTCAACGCCCAAGGAGAGACATCCACATGCGACTGTCGGTTGTTGCCTTCGCCCTAGCAGCCCTCCTCGTCGCCCCGTCCCCGGGCCACGCACAAGCGGCCAGCGTCGAGGTTCAGGTTCCCGAGGTGCGCGTCGAAGCCCAGACGGCCCCTCCGGCCGCCCGGGTCGAGGTGCAACCCGCTTCGCCCGCCCCGGGTCACGTCTGGATTGCCGGCCACTGGCGGTGGGAGCACGGCGGCTACGTGTGGGCGCCGGGCCACTGGGCGCGCCCGCCCGCGCAAGGCTACGTCTTTGTGCCCGCGGAGTGGGTGCAGCGCGGCGGCGCCTGGTACTTCCGCGAGGGACACTGGAAGGCGCCGGCGGTGGCCCCCACGGTGGTGTACAGCCCGCCGCCTGCGGCGGCCGTCACCGTCCAGCAGGCCCCGCCAGCGGCGGTGGCCGAAGTCCAGCCGGCGCCACCCTTCAACGGTGCGGTGTGGATTCCCGGCTACTGGGCCTGGACCGGCAACCGGTATGTCTGGGTCGCCGGGACTTGGTCCGCTCCGCGGCCAGGCTTCGCCTGGGTGCCCAGCCACTGGAAGGCGACGCCCCACGGATGGAAGTGGGTGCAGGGGCACTGGCGGCGCGTGTGACGCCGGGGCCCCGCACCCCCTCTGCTAGCGCTGCGTGTTGAGGTGCGCCTCGAGCATCCACAGCCACTTGTCGACGCCGCGCGAAATCTCCGTGTAAATATCCGCCGTGTCCGCGTCACCCAACTCGTCGCCACTCGTCTGGATGGCCTCCCGCACGGCCTTGCCAAAGGCCGCCACCGAGGTGGACAGGTAGTCGACGTGCTCCAGGCCTTCGGCCAGCAGCAGCGGGTACTGCTTCAGCGTGCTCCGCTTGGCCACCGTGGAGGCAGTCCCCTCGGCCACGCCGCCCAGCTGGACGATGCGTTCGGCGAGCAGGTCCGTGTACTCCTCGAAGTCCTCGTTGATTTTGTCGAAGAGCTCATGGAGCGCGATGAAGTTGGTGCCCTTCACGTTCCAGTGGGCCTGCTTCGTCTGCAGCATGACGTCCAGGCAGAGAGCCAGGTGGCCGTTGAGTAACTCGGCCAGCGCTTCACGCTTCTTGGCCGGTAGGTCGTTCTTCGTCGCGTACATGAAGGTCTCCTTTGGTGGGTTGGGCGGGATGGAAGGCGGTGGTGTCAAAACATAACCATTCATCTGGGGGGCCGCAGGGTCCACCGCCACCCAGCGTCCGGGGCACCCAGGGGTTGTGAGGCAGCCGGGAGTTTGCGCTAAAGGTGTTCGTTCAACGGAGGCTTTGGGTCCCATCCGGCGTCGTGCATGCACCGTGTCGTGGAGGCGCGCGCTCGCCGCGCGCTGGGGCCAGTGGCTCAGCCTCGCCGTGCCGGCCGCCGTCCTGGCGCTGGTGGCCTGCCAGTCGCCGGCCTCCCAGCCGGGCACCGGAGTGCCTGCCCAATGCCAGCAGCAGGCGCCCAGCATTCAAGCGGTGAAGACGGACATCCTCTTCGTCGTGGACAACAGCGGCTCCATGTACGCTGACCAGCAGAAAGTCGCCCAGGACATTCCGGTCTTCGTCGCCGAGCTGCAGAAGTCCGGTGGAGTGCACAACAGCTTCCGCGTCGGCGTGACGACGACGTCCGTCTACGTCGCCTTCCAGTACTTCAACACCGTGGTGGACTACTACTACCCAGAAGCGGGGTGGCTGTTGAACATCCCGCTGCTGGACGGCGGCCCGGGGACTGAACGCTACCTCGACGACAGTGACCCCGAGCTGGTGCCCCGCTTTGCGCTGGCCATGCAGTCCGTCGGCATTTCCGGGAGCGGACAGGAGACTCCGTTCGAAGCCACCCGCATTGCGCTGCAGAACGCCGTCGCGCCGCTCAATCTCCCCGACGGCGGCCCGGCCAACACCGGCTTCCTGCGGGACGGCGCGCGGCTGATGGTGGTGGCCGTCAGCGACGAGGACGACTGCAGCGAGACGCGGCGGCCGCCGCTGGTGCACGAGAACGACGTGGATGGCGAGAACTTCTGCATCAACCACGGCGACCTCCTGACGCCGGTGGGGGACTACTTCACGCAGCTACAGAACCTGCCGGACGGCCAAGGCAGAAACCGGGGCGTGGTGTGGGGCACCCTGGCGCCGGTGTCTCTCCTCGACAAGAGCGCCCAGGCCGTGCCGTGTGCCGACCAGGACGCGGGCTTCGCCCTGTGCAACGCCGACTGCCCCACCAGCAACGCGCCGGGCACACGCCTGCGCGAGATGGCGGTGCTCTTCGACCTCGGGCTGAACAACCTGTATTCCATCTGCGCCGACAGCTACCACGACCAGTTGCTCGCCCTGGCCGACATCGCCGCCGTTCCGCAGACGCTGGACTTGGACACGAACGTCCCGGACCCACGGCTGCTGAGTGTCACCATCCTCCGCGCCGACGGCACCACGCAGGTGTGCACCGTGGACAACGGCGGACTCCTCTATGAGCCTGCCCCGGATGGCGGCTTCCCGCGCATCCAGTTCCAGGGGGCGTGCGTGCGAAGGCAGACGGACACCCAGGTGACGGTGCGCCTGTACTGCGCCGGCTGAGGCGCCGGCGGGGGCCACCTCTAGGGGGCGCGCCGCCGGCGGCCCCGGGGCAAGGGTACAGCCGGCAGGCCCAGTGCGACCCGCGCCTCCTCGAAGGTGAGCCGCGCTGCCGCAGAGCGGTTCGCCTCTGAGAAGTGCGACACAAAGGGGGTCAGGACCACCACATGCGCCCCAGACGGGGTGTGCTCGGAGCGCGCCACCACCCTGAGCGCCGACTCCAGTTCCAGGCGAAGGCGGCCCGTCGCCTGCACCACGCCCTGGCGCTCCACCTTCTGCAGCAGTCGAGCAGCCGCGGCGGACAGCGGCGGCCACGCCGCGGCCTCCGCTTGGACGCGGAGCAGCGCTGGCCACAGGCGGCGGTGGATGTACGTCTGCTTTCCCTCCACCAGCTTGCAGAGGAAGACGTCCGGGTCATCACGTAGCTTTTGGAGCGCATGAAAAATGGCATGACCCGCCGGGTGTCCCCACCAGCTTCCCCGCACCGCGGCCCCCGCAACGGCGTCCACCAGGGCGCGTTCCGACAGGACGCCCTGGTCCCGGACCAGCGTGGAAAGGGAGGGGGCGGTGCGGACGCGGGGCATGGTGCAACCTCTCCCAGGCTTCTCCCCGGGCTCGACTCCCGGGGCGAGTTGCTCCAGGGTAAAGCCTCTCATGAGCTACCCCGTGACGGTCGAGTTCCCCATCCACTGGGGCGAGATGGACGCCTTCGGGCACGTCAACAACGCCCGCTTCTTCACCTGGTTCGAATCCTCGCGCATCGCCTTCTTCCAGGCGGCCGGGCTGTCGCTGGACCCGCGCGACAGCGTGGCCCCCATTCTTGCCGCAGCGCACTGCGACTACCTGGAGCCGGTGGTGTTCCCTGCCCGGCTGGTGGTGGGGGCACGGGCCACCAAGCTAGGGAACACCAGCCTGACGCTGGAACATGCAGTGTGGTCGGTGGGCGCTCCGGAACACCTGCTGGCGCGTGGCACCTCGGTGGTGGTGCTCCTCAACTACGCCACCGGGGAGAAGGTGCGCGTTCCGGAGGCGGCCCGCCAGGCCATCGCCACGCTGCAGGGGGCCCCGTCCTGAAGAGGTGGTAAAGAACCAGCGCGATGGCCAAGTCTTCCCCCGTCTTTGTCTGGTTGGACCTGGAAATGACCGGGCTCGAGCCCGAGAGCTGCGCCATCGTCGAGGTGGCGGCGCTCGTCACTGGCCCGGAGCTCGAGCCACGCGACGAGTTCGAGCGGGTGGTGTGGCAGCCGGACGAGGTGCTCGAGCGCATGGAGCCCATCGTGCGCGAGATGCACGCCAAAAGCGGCTTGACCGACCGCGTCCGCGCCTCGCCTTACTCGCTGCGGGAGACGGAGCGGGACCTCTTCGACTTGGTGGCCCGGCACTGTGGCCCGGGCGAGGGCCTCCTCGCCGGCAACACCATCCACCACGACCGGCGCTTTCTGGCGCGCTACATGCCGCTCGTCGAGCGTTACCTCAGCTACCGCCAGGTGGACGTCTCCAGCCTGAAGCTGCTCACCCGGGCCTGGTACCCGGAGTCACCCGGCTTCCAGAAACCCGAGTCCAACCACCGCGCGCTGGCGGACATCCGCGCCAGCATCGCCGAGCTGCGCTACTACCGGGAGACCTTCTTCCGGGCCAACCCGGGGTGACGCTCCCCCCGCGCGGGCCTTTAGCCGGCGGCTGCCTCGGGCCGCGTCAGCTCCTCCAGCAGGTAGACGAAGGACCGGTACTGCGCCCCAGTGGCCCGCTGCAGGCCCACCTCGCACATGCGGTTGGTTCCGAGGTAGGCATCGAAGGTGCGTTGGGACACCTCGGCCGCCTCGCTGGCCGTGGCCGACGCAGTCAACTCCGGGTGGAGGAAGCCGCGGTCGCCGGCGAAGCCGCAGCAGCCTGCGTGCACCGGCACCACCGCCTCCTCGGCCAAGGCGCCGGCAACGGCCAGCAGCTTCTGGTTCAGCCCAAGGTGCTGCGCCGAGCATCCCGGGTGCAGCACCGCCGAGTCCACCTTGCGCTTCACCGGCAGCCGCGGCAGCACCTGGTCATGCACCCAGGCGATGGCGTCGACAATGCGCAAGCGGCGGTGGCGCTCGCGGTTCTCATCCGTGAGGTACTCCCCCACGTCGTCCACCAGGCCATGGGTGCAGGAGCTCGCGTCGACGACGACGCTGAGCGCCCCTTCGGCGCTCCAGCGCCAGAGGCTCTCCACCACCCGGTTGGCCATGGCGACGTTGCCATCGTGGTAGCCCTTGGAGTGCCACACCGTGGCGCAGCAGTTGCCCACCACGTCCTCTGGAATCCACAGGGGCACGCCCGCCCGCGCTGACACCGCCACCAGCGCCTCAGGCAAGCTGGGGCCCGCGGCGCTGCCCGCGGCCTGTCCGAAAATCCGGTTGACGCATGCCGGGAAATACACCGCTTGGGCGCCGGTCCGTTCCGTCCGCGGCAACGTCGCCTTGGCCGCCTTGGGCATCACCGTCAGCCACTCCGGTACCAAGTCCTTGCTGAGGACGGTCCGCGCCAGGCCAGTGAGGCCCCTCATCACCGCCGGACCGAGCAGCCCGCCCAGTTGGACTGCCCGCCGCGCGCCCCGTTCCACCTCGCCCCAGCGCTCGGCCAGGGTGAGGGCCACGCGCTCCTCGGCCGGGGAATGGTCCAGGTGCCGGAAGTGCTTCATCAGCACGCCGGTGTTGATGCCCACCGGGCAGGCCAGCCCGCACGTGCCGTCCCCGGCGCACGTCTCCACCGCCTGGTACGGGTAGTCGCGTTCGATGGCTTCGCGCACCAGGCTGTGCACCCCCTGCCGGGCCATCTCCCGGCGAAGGGCGATGCGTTGCCGGGGGGTGGTGGTGAGGTCGCGGCTCGGGCACACCGGCTCGCAGAAGCCACACTCGATGCAGCGGTCCACCACCGACTCGACGGAGGGCGTGGTGTGCAGGTGCTTGAGGTGGGCCGCGGCGTCCTCGGTGAGCATGACGCCCGGGGCGAGCAGGCCCTCCGGGTCGGCCAGGCGTTTCAGGCGCCACATCATCCGGGTGAGCTGGGTGCCCCATTCCTTCTCCACGAAGGGGGCCATGTTGCGACCGGTACCATGCTCCGCCTTGAGCGAGCCGTCGTACTTGTCCACCACCAGCGTCACCAGGTCGCTCATGAAGCGGCCGTAGCGTTCCACCTCCACGGCTTCGTTGAGCGAGGGGGTGATGAGGAAGTGGAGGTTACCGGCCGAGGCGTGCCCGAAGATGACGCCGGCGTAGCCGTGTTTGCGGAAGAGCGCCTGGATGTCCAGTGTGCCGTCGGCGAGTCGCTCGGGCGGGAAACACACGTCCTCGAGGATGAAGGAAGAGCCGCTCGGTCGCGCGCCGCCCACCGATGGGAGCAGCCCGGAGCGCACCTGCCAGTACTGACGGGCCAGGGATGCGTCCGGGGTGAATTGCGCCGGTTCGTACAGTGGAAGCTTGGCCAGCAGCGCCTGGGCCTCCCCCTCCACCCGGGCCAGGCGGGTGGCGTCTGGCTCCCGGAACTCGACGAGCAGGGCCGCGGCACCCTCCGGAAGGGACGTCCAGCGAGGCGGCACACCGGGCTTGCCCTCCACCGAGCGCAGTGAGGCGCGGTCGAGGATTTCTACGGCGGCCGCGCCCCGGTCGACGAAGGGCTTCACGGCGCTGCTGGCCGCGTGCAGGTCTGCGAAGACGAGCATCGCCGTCAGCCGGTAGCGGTCGTCGCGCACCGTCTCGAAGACGGCCTCGCTGACGAAGGCCAGAGTGCCTTCGGAGCCCACCAGCAGGCCACGGAAAATCTCGAGCGGCGTCTGGCCGTCGAGAAAGGCATCCATCCGGTAGCCAGTGGTATTCTTGATGGCGAACTTCCGCCGCAGCCGGGACACCAGCTCCGGGTCCGCCTCAATCTGCGCTTTGATGTCCAAGAGGCCGCGGGCCAGCGCCGGCTCCGCCTGCGCGAAGCGCCGCTCGGCCCCGGGCGCCGCGGTGTCGATGAGCGTCCCCGAGGGCAACAGGAAGGTGAGCGAGGACAGCGTCTTGTAGGTGTTCTGCGCCGTCCCGCAGCACATGCCGCTTGAGTTGTTGGCGATGACGCCGCCGACGGTGCACGCGTTGGCGCTCGCCGGGTCCGGACCGAGACGCATCCCGTAGCGCGTCAGAGCGGCGTTGGCGTGAGCCATCACCGTACCTGGGCGGGCCCGCAGTCGCTTGCCGCCCTCCTCCACGGTCACCCCGGCCCAGTGCCGCCGCACGTCAACCAGAATGCCGTCGCCCTGCGACTGGCCGCTGAGGCTCGTCCCGGCGGCCCGAAACGTGACCGTCTCGCCAAAGGTACGGGCGTACTCGAAGAGCTTGCGCAGGTCCTCGACATCCTGAGCGACGACGACGGCCTTCGGGAAGAGACGGTACGGGCTCGCGTCCGAGGCATAGCGGAGCAAGTCGATGGGACGGCTGAGGACGCGGTCCGCTCCGAGCAGCGCTTCCAGGTCGTGCCGTAGCGCCGGCGGCGTCCCTGCGGCAAGGGCTTCCGGGGCGCGGTCGGGAGCCGGAGCCGTGGCGGTCGCCAGGGCAAACGGCTCGGTGTGAAGCCTGTCTTCCATGGGCGACTCCTCCGCCATCGGCCCCGGGGGGCCGCGGCCGGACAGCAATCTACCCACCCTCTGCGCCCCAATACCGCACCTTCTGCGCTGCACTCCGCCCGCGGAACGGGAAGCGCGTCTTTCGCACCCACGCGGGAAGCGTGCAACCGGCGAGCTCAGCCCGCTTGGGCGTGCACCGGCCTACACCAGGACCTCGCACCGGCAGGCACGCCAAGTCTAAGCTTTGGCTATCCATGTCCGAGGACCAGGCGGAGCCACAATTCTCGGTGCTACTCGTCGTCGATGACGATGCGCTCATCCGGACGTTTCTGCGTGACCAGTTGGAGGCGCTCGGGCAGGTGGTGCTGACCGCCGGCAACGCCGAGGAGGCAGCGACGCTGCTGCGCCAGGTGGACGAGCCGGTGGTGGTGGTGCTCGACCTCATGCTGCCCGGAAGAAATGGCGTCGAGCTGCTCGCCGAACTCCATCCGCGCTCCGCCGCGTACCTGCGCTTTGTCCTGGTGTCGGCGAGCGGGCGGGTGGAACACGCGGCGGAGGACCACCCGCTGGTGGTGGGACGGCTGGGGAAGCCCATCGACATTGTCCAACTGATGCGGCACGTGCGCGCCGCCCGGTCTCAGCTGGGGACGGCGGCCGCCTGAGGCGGACCCCAGCCGAAGTCCCGTACCCCACCCCCGTCCAGCGGCTGGTGCTGCCATAGGGCGGCGTGGCCGAAAGTGTGAAAAAGCAGACAGCGAAGGCCCCGGAATTGCTGGGGGTGGGGGCCCCCACGGGCAGGAAATGTGCTGAATAGCGGCAGGTCCGGAACGTCCCAGGTTCTCTGCGCCCTTGGCCAGCGGTTCTCCGCTGCTACCTGCAACGGTTTCGGCGGTTGGTGTCTTCAGGGCAACCGGTAATTCTTGAGGAGGAAGACCCTGTGAAGCTGAAAAAACTCTTTCACGCGCTGGTGCTTGCGGGAACGGCACTCGGCGTCATGCACTGTGGTGGCGGCACGTCCACCACGCCTGGCAGCAACAGCACTGGCGGTCAGACGCTCGCCGACGGCGGCGTCGGGGACGGTGGAACGGGCGGCGGCACAGGTGGAATGCCGGGAGGACCGGGCGGCTGGTGAGCGAGTCCGAAGGCCCTTCCCTGCAGGAAGTCGTGGCCGGCACCTGGGGCGCCAGGTACCGGATTGAAACCGAGGCCTCCCTTCGCTTTGGTGCCCTCGCCCGGAGGCTGCACTCCTTCGGCGCACCAGGTGCTCTCGTCGAACTGGCCGAGCGGGCCTGTCGGGACGAGACCCGGCATGCGGCACACTGCGAGCGCTTCTTCCGCAGTGTCGGGGGAAAGCAGCTGACGGGTGTCGACCGCGTCATCGAGTACGCCCCGGCGAGCTGGGCGGAACCCCAGCGGCTGACGTACGAGGTGGTCGCCCAGTCCTGCGTGGCCGAGACGCAAAGCACTGCCAGCCTCGTCACCTTGCTGGAGGGAGCCGAGAGCCCGGAGCTGAAGGCCGTGCTGCACGAGCTGGCACGCGACGAGGTCCACCACAGCCGCCTGGGCTGGGCCTACCTGGCCTGGGCGCGGCCGCGGGTGGACGTCACCTTCCTCGGGCCGCTGCTGCCGGGGATGATTGCCGGCAGCGCCGGCCCGGAGATTTTCAAGCCGGCCCCGGAGGCGGCGAATGACCCGGAGTTGCTGCGCCAGGGTGTGGTGCCCCACGCCTTGCGCCGGCAGGTGTACGTCGAGACACTCCAGACGGTCGTCCTTCCCGGCTTCGAGACGCTCGGCGTGGACACGTTGCCGGCCAGGCGCTGGCTCGACGAGACGCTGGCAGCCGCTCCGCACCGCCCGGAGTGAACAATCCCACGGTGCGTCTTCGCGGGGCGCCGGAGGCCCAGGACTCGGCTAGCATGTTGCAATGCTGCGCCTGGGTGGCCGCTTCCGAAGGAAGGGCGAGCGCGAAGAACCACCGGGAGGCACCATGACGACGTGGCGGGCAGGCGTGGCGGGCTGCGCTGGGCGGGTACTGCTGCTGGCGCTGGCGCTGGGCGCCACCCCTGCGTTTGCCGACCGCACCAGTCACCTCTTCGTGGATGAGACGCAAACCCTCCCGGAGGGGGATGTCGAGTTGGAAAACTGGGTGTGGGCGCAAGGGCAAATCCCCTCCAGCTACAAGCCGATGACCACCAGCTGGATTTGGTTTGGACCGACAGTGGGCATCAGCAACCAGCTGGAGATGTCGCTGCCCGTGACGGTGTACGCGACCTCCCAGAAGATGGAGCTCAATTCCATCAGCCTGGTCGCGCGCTACCGCCTCTTCCCGCGGGAGCAAGACGATGGGCTGCAACCGCTGTTCCGTGTCGAATACCAGCAGCCTCTCAGCGCCAACTACTACGCGGGCCCCCCCACGCTGAAACTCCTGCTGGCGGCCACCTACGGAGCGCTGACTGGCGTGCGGGGCACCCTCAACGTCGGCGTGCAGCTGGGGCTCCCCTTCCTTCTGTCCTCGACCGGTGGGTGCCGGGGTCTTCCCTACCCTTGTTCCGGGAACGTCTCGGCCCTCGGGACGGCAGCACTGGCCGTCTCCGTCCCCCTGGGGAGGGAGTTCCGCATCGCTGCGGAACTGGACGGACAGCTGCCTCTGGGTGGCGAGCCCTACCCTAACCTTGGGCAGCTTTACCTCGGGCCCTCCGTGGCATGGACGCGGGGACAAATCTGGGTCACCTTCGGGACACTGTTCGGCCTGACCAACAACTCCTACCGCTACGTGCCAAAGGTGCTGTGGGGCGTCACCTTCTAGTCGCCTTGCTGGCCGTCGCTTCGGCTGGCCCAGCCCTGGCAGCCGAGGTGGAGGGGTTTGTCCGCTTCAACGCCAAGCCTGGCGAATCTCCCCCCGCAGGGCAGACCGTGGTCGTCTACCTCACCGGCTTCCGCCAGCCGCCTCTGCCGGAGACGCCCGTCATCTCCCAGAAGAACAAGACGTTCGTCCCGAACCTGCGCGTCATCGTCGCCGGGCAGTCGGTGCAATTCACCAACGACGACCCAGTCGTCCATAACGTCTTCTCCACCTCGTCGGCCCGGGCCTTCGACCTCGGAAAGCCAGGGCCGCAGCAGACGCGCGAAATCTCCTTCCCCACACCTGGCTTGGTGGACGTCTACTGCAACATCCACGAAACGATGTTTGCCAACGTGCTGGTGCTGCCCAACCGTGCCTTCGCGGTGGTGGACGACCGAGGGCACTTCGTCATCAAAGACGTCCCGCCCGGTCGGTACCCGCTGCACGCCTGGGGCCGCAACATCGAGCCTTTCGAGACCGAGGTCACCGTCAGCGACGCGAAGGGGGTACCGCCCGTCGAGCTGGTGCTGAGTCCGCGTGCCTTCAACCCGGCCCATCTCGACAAATTCGGGCGCCCCTACCGCGCCCGCGCCGGGTACGCGCCATGAGCGCATCGGCCGACGCGCCCTCGGCGCCTCCTACGCCATTTCCCTGTCTGGACGAGAATGCGGTCGCGCTCTACCTCGCCGAGGAAACACCCGAGGGGGAGCGGGAGGCCGTCCGCAACCACCTCGACACCTGCGATGCCTGCCGTGAGCTGGTGGCAGGCTTGGTGCGGACGCTGGTGAGTGCCGAGCCGGACGAGCCGGTGACGAGCGTGCTGCCGCGCGGCACCAACCTTTCGCGTTATGTCGTCCTGGACCTCATCGGACGCGGCGGGATGGGGGTGGTGTACAGCGCCTATGACCCGGAGCTCGACCGGAAGGTCGCCCTTAAGCTGCTGCGCCCGGACGTGGCCACGCCGGCGGCAGGGCCGGGGCGCTCGCAGCTTTTGACCGAGGCGCAAGCTCTGGCCCGGCTGTCCCATCCCAACATCATCACCGTCTTCGACGCCGGGACCTGGCAGGAGGAAGTCTTCTTCGCCATGGAATTCGTGCGCGGGGAGACGCTGCGCAGCGCGCAGACCGCCGCCGACTTGCGCCCCCGCCGCGTGCTGGACCTGTACCTGGCGGCCGGAACCGGACTGGCGGCGGCTCACGCCGCCGGCATCATCCACCGCGACTTCAAGCCGGAGAATGTCCTGGTCGACGACGACGGCCGCGTCCGGGTGACGGACTTCGGCCTTGCACGGCCCACCCACGACGTCGACGCGCGCATGGCAGGCACCCCGGCCTACATGGCCCCGGAGCAGTGGCGGGGGGCGCCGGCGGACGCCCGGACCGACCAGTACAGCTTCTGCGTCGCCCTCTACGAAGCGCTCTACGGCTCCCGGCCCCTTCGCCGGCTGGCGGGGTCGGGCGCACCGGCCCCGCTCCCGACGCGCGCCCTGGCCCACGTCCCGGCCGGCGTCGGCCGCGTACTGGCCCGGGGCTTGGAGACGGAGCCCGCCGGTCGCTGGCCGTCGATGGACGCCCTGGTGGAGGCGCTCCGCGAGGCGCGGCGGCCGTTTCGTCGCAGGACGCTGGTGGCAGCGGCGGCGCTGCTCCTGCTCACCACGGCGGTATGGGCGCGCCATGCGCAGAGCATCCTGCGGGTCGAGCGCGAGCTGAGTGCGGCCGCGCAGCGACTGCCCGAGCTGCTGCGCGCTCAGCACGACCTCATCGACCTTCAGGCCAGCGTCGGCTTACGGGCCGAGGGCGTCCTCGACGCCTTCGGGCAGGCAAGCAACATGGACGCCGCCCTCGGCCTGGCGGAAAAGGCTTCCAAGGAGGAGCAATTCGCCGAGGCGCACGAGGTGATGCGCTCCGCCGACTTGCCTGGCCTCAAGGAACGGGACGCGCTGCTGCTGGTGAACGCCTGGGGCCGCGTCATCTTCAACCTGGCGGACCCCGAGGCCGCCGGGGCCGCCGCCCCAGCCCTTCCCCTGCTGGTGAGCACCATGGACGGGGCCGCGGCCGATGAGCTCTGGTCGGCGACGACGCTCGACCACATCGACATCCCGCTGGTGAAGCCGATGCGGCAACACGACTTGCTCCTCGTCTCGGCACGGCCGGTCGTGCGCGGCGCCTCGGTGGTGGGGGCGATGCTCACCGGAAGCTGGCTCGGGCGGGATTTGCTCGAGGAGCTTGCGCGCTCCGCGGGAGCGCGCATTGCGCTCCACGCACCGGACGGGGGTTGGGCGGGTGCGAATTGGACGACCGTTCCGCCGGTGGACCGCTTCAGCCGGCTGCGCGCAGACGGTCGAAACCTGATGGTCTACGGAGTCCGGCTCGGCGCCCCTGGCTCCCACACCCCGGCTGGCGAGGGCTTTGTCTACCGCGAGCTGGCCCCGGATGCAGGGGTCGACGCCTCCGCCCTTCGGTGGGGCTTGGCCATCGCCTCGCTGGCAGCGCTGGGCTGGCTCGCGTGGCTCTGGCTCCGCTACGAGTGGTAGCGTCCCCGTCCCCCAAGGGGGAGCGGACATCCGTGACCTCTTTTCCGCACTCGCGCGTGTTTTGGGACAGGCTGCCGCGAGCCACGGGCTTGCGCGCTCGCCCTGGCATCGACGCGCAGCTTGGCCAGCTTCTCGCCCAGGCGCTCGCGGTACGTCCCACGCTGGGCGCCGACCCGGAAGCCTTCGTCGCACACTGGGCCACGCACCTGTCCCGAAGCCTGAAGCCAGAAGACGAGCTGGACCGGATGCACCTGGGCGACCTCTGCCTCGCCTTCGCTTGCGGGCACGCCGACCCCGAGGGGCTCCGGCTGTTTCAGGCCGAGTTCGTCCCGTTCGCCGTCTCGACGCTGCGTGGCGTGGACACTTCGGAGACATTCGTCGACGAGGTGACGCAGCAGCTTCTGGAGCGGATTCTGGTCGCTGCGGCCGGTCCTCCCCGGATTCTCGAGTACGCCGGCCGGGGCTCGCTCGAGCACTGGCTCCGGGCTGCAGCGCTTCGCCTGGGACTCAACGCGCGCCGGAATGCGAGGCGCGCCCCGGACCAACTGGCCGTCGACTCCCAGCTGGACGTTGCCGCACCCAGCGCCGACCTCCAGTTCAACCTGCTGCTGGCACGCTTCGGCCCCGAGTTTGGTGCCGCGCTGAAGGAGGCGATGGCGGAGCTCGGCGCGCAGCAGCGCAGCCTACTCAAGCTGCATTTTCTGGACGGCCTGAGCTTCAACCAGATTGGAGCCGTCTACCAGGTGAACAAGTCCACCATCTCCCGGCGCCTGAGCCAGGCCCGACAAACGCTTCTGGTGAAGACACGGGAACGCCTCGGGCAGCGCTTCCAGCTCGGCCCGCCCGAACTCGAGAGTCTCATGCACCTGCTCGGCCCCGAGCTGGCGTTAAGTTTGACGTCGGTTCTGGGCCACTCGGTACCGGACAGCACCTGAGCGCCTACGTCAGGGCGGCAAGCGGCTGCTTGGCTGGCAAACGGCCCACCCATCTTGTTTCCTCGACTTCGCAGCGTCCACCCGGCGATGCTCCGCGGCTTCCTGGGAGGCTTCCCCCCCTTTGAATGGCAAACGCTTGAGATTGGCCCTCGCCGCCCTCGTCGTTCTCGCAGGGGCCGGCTGCAACACCGGCGGCATCAGCGAGAACAACTACACGTGCACTGGCTACTGCAACGGCGAGCCGGCGCCCGCCATCATCATCCAGGCACCGGACCCCCTGACAGCCTGCACGGAGTACAAAGAGTACTGCGTCGGCAGCGGAGTCTGCCTCAGCTGCACTTGAGTGAGAACGGTTCCCTGGCGCTTCAGCGCGCCGCCGGGCGGAGGTGCCGGTCGATTCGTCCGGGCAACAGGTAGAGGACGGGCATCAGCACGTAGATGACGATGCTGCCCAACGGCCAGAAGAACGCCAGGCCGAAGGCGATGCCGTAGCCCACCATGCCAAAGGCGATTCGGTCCTTGAGCGCGCGGACGGCAGGCTCGTGCAGAGTGCTGGCCACCAAGCGTCGGCGATGGGTGGCGTAGCTCCAGTGCGCATACAGGCACGACCCCGACAGCAGCATGAACCCGCCGTAAACGGCTGTCGCCACCGGACTGGCCCAGTAACGTCCGAGCAGTGCCACCCCAAACGGCAAGGCCGAGATGAGCATCAACAGCAGAAGGTTAATCCACAGCAGCGTACGGTCGGTGCGGCGGATGTAGTGGAACTGGTAGTGGTGGTTCACCCACAGCGTGCCAAGCAGCACGAAGCCCAGGGCAAAGCCGGCGAACTTGTGCCACATCGCAGCCAGAGCGTAGAGCAGCGTCTCGTTGCCACCGGTGACCTCGGGAACCCGCAAGTCCAGCACCAGCAACGTCATCGCAATGGCGAAGACACCATCCGACAGGGCCTGGATGCGGCTCGCCGGAAGACCGGGTTCCTCCGCGTTTTCCCCGGACGTCTCCAGTGGAAGCTGAGCTCCTCGTCCTCCTAGCGTCTGGCCGTGTTCGTTCATCTGCGCAACTGGAAGCCTTGGCCGCGCGCCCCAAGGGCCTGCGACGTGGCGACCCACAAGAGCATCAACGACTCGAGTAGGCGAGCGTTCTTCAAGGGCCCAAGGTGGCCGACCGGGCGATTGGTCTAGGGTGGCGCCATGGACAGCCGCTCCTTCGACGTCCTGCTGTATGGGGCAGGAGGCTTCACTGGACGGCAGACGGTGGCCTACTTCGCCGCCCACGCTCCGGTTGGCCTGCGCTGGGCCCTGGCGGGCCGCCACCTGCAGAAGCTCGAGGCCGCCCGGGCCGCTGCCCTGGGGCCCTCGCAGCCAGTGGAAATGCTGAAGGCTGACAGCCGGGACCCGGCCTCGGTGGACGCCGTCGTCTGCCGGGCGCGTGTCGTGCTGAGCACCGCCGGACCCTTCGCCCTCTACGGAGACCCCGTCGTCGACGCCTGCGTGCGCTTCCGCACGCACTACGTGGACATCACAGGCGAGACGCCCTGGGTGGCGGACCTCATCCAGCGGCACCACGTGCGCGCAGCGGCTGACGGCGTCCGCATCATCCCCTTCTGCGGCGTCGACTCGGTGCCCTCCGACCTCGGGGCCTTCCTCCTGGTCCGCTTCCTACGCGCGCAAGGCGTGGGCTGCGGCCCCGTCAAGGCCGCCTTTCGCCTCCGCGGCGGCCTCAACGGAGGCACGGTGGCCTCGGCCATTCAACTCTTCGAGAGCGGGCAGGCCCGGCGCGCCGAGAAGCCTTTCTTGCTGGACGGGCCGGCTGCCCACACGGCCGAGGAAGTCGCCGCCAACGTGGACCCAACCCGCCCCCGTTGGGACGCCGACTTTGGTCGCTGGCTGGCGCCCTTCGTCATGGCACCCATCAACACGCGCGTCGTCCGCCGGAGCGCCGCCCTGTCCGCCCTGTCCGGGGAGGCGTACGGAGCGCACTTCGCCTACCAGGAGTACCTCTCCTTGCGAAATCGGCTTCAGGCCTCGGCCCTGGCCACCGGACTCTCGGTGTTCCAGTTGGTGCTCGGCTCGCCCGCGCGCCCCATTCTCAAGCGGCTGCTCCCTGCCCCCGGCACCGGCCCCTCCCAAGCCGTCATCACCTCCGGCTGGCTTCGCTGCGACTTGGTGGCCCTGGGAGAGGATGGGCGCAAGGCCTACGGCCTTGTCCGAGACACAGGCGACCCGGGAAACGCCATTACCGTGAAGTGCTTGTGCGAGTCGGCGCTGGCCCTGGCCCAGGACGTGGCCCGCCTCCCCGGCGGCCCCGAACGCGGGGGCATTCTCACACCTGCGGTGGGCCTCGGGGACGTCTTGGTGGAGCGGCTTCGCGCACGCGGCATGGTGCTCGCCGCCGCCCACGCTCCGCAGGAGTGACGAGCCATCGTCCGCGGCCTCGGCGCGGCCCCCCCCGGGGGCAACGGCAGGTTGCCTTCCCGTCTATGCCCATCCGGGGATGAACCGGCGCCATGTTTCGCCGTCTTAGAGCGTCATGCGGGCTTGGTTCGATGTCCGCCAAACGCGGAACCCGTCCTCGGCGCCCGCGCTGCCCGACCGCCGCTCAGTCGCAGACGTCGACTTGCACGTTGACTTCCAGATGCTCGGTGCCTCCGCCCACGAAGATGGTCCCCGACGTTGGCGTCGCATCGGCATAGGCACGGCCGCAGGCCACCCGGATGTGGTCGGTCTGGGTGAGAATCCCGTTCGTCGGGTCGAAGCCGCGCCAGCCGACCTCGGGCAAGTACACCTGCACCCAGGCGTGGCTCGCCTCCGACTGCGGATGCCGGAGGTTCTTGGGGCCCGTGTAGACGTAGCCGCACATGTACCGGGCCGGAACACCCAACAGGCGCATCATGCAGATGAAGAGGTTGCTGAAGTCCTGACAGACGCCACCTCTCGTCGCGTACACCTGGAAGGCCGTCGTCCCGAGGGTGGTGCTGCCCTGGACGTAGCGAAACTCCTTGAAGATGGTGGCGTTCACGTCGAGCAGCGTGTCGAAGAGGTCGTAGTCGTTGCGAAGCACGAAACTCATCGCGTAGTCGGTGAGGTCGTTCAGCTCGCTCTCCGGAAGCTCGGGGGGGAGCAGGTACGGTGCAAGCTGGTTGTGCTGCCACGGCATCCATACCAGCGGGAAGGACGACTTGGCGCGGAGCTGCCGGAATGCAAACGGGTCCGTCTCGAGGAGCTCGACCCGGCTTTTCGCCTCAATCACCAGCTCGCTGAAGGGCGTGTCCACCCGCACCCGGCGGACGCGGTTTCCGAACACGTCGTCATACTCCCGGGACTGCCCCTCCACTGAGACGGTGAGCGAGTGGTCGAGGACGCCCTGCAAGCGGTCATGCATCGGAATCAGCCGCAGGACGTGGACGCTCTGGCTCACCGGTTCCGCGTACCGGTACACCGTCCGGTGAAGGACCTGGAGCCGTTTCGTCTCTGCCGTCTCCGGCCGGTGGAGACGCATGTGCCGGTTGCCGTTTCGTTCGCGCTGCACGGGTGGCCCCGGGGGCTGCACCACGCTGCGCAGCGCGCCCTGGCGCATGACCCACAGCGAGCCTGCCTCGAGCGGCTGCCAGACGGGCTCCGTGGTTGCGCCCACCGCCGCCAGCGGCCGGCTGGAGATGAAAATCCCCTTCCGGCTCTTGATGCCATGACGGGTGAGGTCGATGGTGACGTCCTTGTCGCCCACCACCACCTGCTGGTACGGCGGCAACAGTTGCCAGGTACTGAGCCCGCTCTGGTGCTTGTCCGAGTAGGCCACCACGTCCTGCCCATCGGAGATGACGATGTTGAGGGTGCCGAGGGTGTTGATGGTGCCGAGCCAGTCGAGCAGGACGGCCGGGTCCGCCTCACCGAGCGACCGCCACTTGCGCTGGGCAAAGCGATTCAAGAGGTCGCAGAAGATGACCTCACTGTCGGTCGCACCGATGGGCTCGAAGACTGCGTCCGGGGCCAGCTCCGGCCTGCGGTCCAGGCTGCCGCTGTGCCCGAAAATCCACTCCCGGCCGCCCCACGCTCGGGTGAAGGGCTGGGTGTTGGCGTCACTCAGGGCGCCCCAGGTGGCGGTGCGCAGGTGGAGCAGGAAGATGGACGAGGCGAACCGCTCGCCGGTGTGCAGCACCTCCGCTTGGGAGCTGGTGTGGGTGGGCGCCGGCTCCTTCAGCAGGGCCACCGAGGGTTCGCCCGGCGGGTAATAGGCAAGCCCCCACCCATCCGGATGGGCCGCCCCAGGCTGCAAGCAGCGCAAGTCGAAGGTTGGCGAGAGCTCCCCCTCGAAACACATGGCCAGCAAGTTCGGCACGGTCGAATCCTAATTCAAGACGCTGTCGATTCCGTGACGACGGCGTCCTCGGACTCCGCTTCGGCCTCGGGCAGCGGATGGTCACCGGCGAAGCGGCGAAGGTCGAGCGTCCAGGGTGCCTCCGGGCTGGCCGGGACGTGCCTCGCACTCACCGGCCAGGGCAGGGGCGATTCGTGGGTGAAGCGCTGAGAGCGCCGGGCCTCGGCTTCGAAGGCAGTCAGCGGTGGCGCGTCAAAGGCACGACCCTCCGCGTGCCACACGTGGTAGCCGCAGGCACCGAGCGACCGCTGTCCCCACGTGTCGATGACGTCGAAGCGCACCGGATGGTGGACGCCGAGGTGCGGCTGCAGGCTGTTCGGCGGCGCCCAGGCGCGGAAGCGGACGCCGGCCAGTCCCTCTCCTACCGTCCCGGTGGGGTGCAGCCGCAGCTCCATCCCGTTGACGAGGACCTGGTGACGCTCCGGGACCAGCCCCTCGACGCGAACCTCGACTCGCTCCACGGAGGAATCCACGTAACGTGTGGTGCCGGTGGTGGTGGGCTCCTCCCCCAGCACCGGCCACGGCTCGAGCGCATCGCGCACCTCGAGAAGGAGTCCGCCCATATCCAGACGCCCCGCCACCGGGCAGCGAAGCTCGAGGAAGGGCCGGTACGCAGCGGCCGGAAGGGCAATGCCATGCGCGACGAGGAAAGAAAGTACCTCCTCGAAGTCACGCCACATCCAGTAGGGCAGCAGGAAGCGGTCGTGAAGCCCGGTGCCCCACCGGACGAGGGGCCGCCGGTACGGGGCCTGGGCGAGGGCCGCCACCAGCGCCCGGACCAGAACGGCCTGTGCCACGGCGAGCCGCGGGTGGGGCGGCATCTCGAAGGCGCGGAGCTCGACCAGCCCCTGTCGGCCGTGCGCCGTCCGCCAGTCGAAGAGTTTGTCGATGCAGAGCTCGGCCCGGTGCGTGTTGCCACTGACATCCACCAGCAGGTGACGGAAGAGGGCATCCACCTGCCAGGGCGGCAGCGGCGCCTCGCCCGGCTCAAAGGCGTGGGCCAGTGCAATCTCCAACTCGTACAGCGCATCGTGTCGCGCCTCGTCCACCCGTGGCGCCTGTGACGTCGGACCGACAAAGAGGCCGGTGAAGAGGTAGCTGAGGGACGGGTGGTGCTGGCAGAAGGTGATGAGGCTGGCCAGCACCTCTGGCCGGGAAAGCAACGGGCTCTGCTGAGGTGTGGGCCCGCCCACGGTGAGGTGGTGGCCGCCACCGCTACCGGCGATGCGTCCATTGAGGAGGTAGCGCTCGGTATGGAGCCCGGCATGCAGCGCAGCTTCGAAGGTCGTCTCGAGCAGCGCGGCGTGGGCGCGGCCCGTCGCGGAAGGCGGAAGGTTGGCCTCGAGAACACCGGGGTCCGGTGTCACCGCGAAGCGCCGCAGCGTGGCCGAGCGTGGCGGAAGGTACCCCTCGAGCTGAACGTGCAGCCCAGTCTCGCTCCGCACCGCGTCCACCGCCTTCACCAGCGCGACGAAGTGGCGGGCGGAGGCAAGCGGCGGCAGAAAGACGAAGAGCGCGCCCTCCCGCGCCTCGACGCAGAGGGCAACGCGCAGATGGCGGGGCTTCTCGTCGGCCTTCTTTGAACGGCGCGGGTCCGGGGGCGTGACCGGCTCCTCTTCCGCCTCCGGGACGTAACCCGGCGGCAGGGAGGCCAGCGGGAGCCGCAACCCAATGGGGGCGTCCCCCGGCAAGAGGAAGAGATTCCGGCGTCGAAAACGCCAGCTGTCCGTCACCCAGGCGCCACCCAGGTGCGCCAGCGGCAGGACGTACCCGGCGGGTTCCCCCAGTCCCCGGCCCAGAACCCGGGCCAGCCGGCGGCGCTCCTCGGGGTCGCTCAAGTCGGCCTGCAACGGGTCGACGTCCACAGGCAGGCTGGCCTCAGCCTCGAGGAAGTGCCACGGCTCCTCGAACGCGGGCAAGAGGCCCTGCGGCACGCCCAGCCGCTCGGCCAGGACCTCCGCCAAGCGCCTTGCATCCTCTGCGCTGGCTCGCCTGGGGGACAGCCCGATGTCGCCACTCCAGAACGCATCGCCATCGCCCAGCCCCACCAGGTTGAGCGACCAGCGGGGCAGGCTCTCCCCGGGGTAGTGCTTGCCCTGGCCGATGACGAGGGCCGCCCCGGGCATGAGGCGCGCACGAATCTCTGCACAGAAGCGCAAGCCCTGCGTCCACTTGGTGGGGCCAAGGGCCGCACCATTCCACTCCGCGGCCTCCGGGTACTCGCGGGAGTTGAAGGTGGGCTCGCCGCCGGTGGTCAGACTGAGGCCCGAAGACGCGAGCGCGGCGTCGGCCTGGTCGGCCCCCTCCAAGACGGCCCGGTAGACGGACTCCGGAAACGGGGAACTGGGCCGCACCTCATGTCCGAGGCGTGTGACGCTGAGCTCGAACGTGACGTCCGAGGCCTGGGTGTCCGAGGTCCCCTCCACAGGCGAGGCCATGGCCGGACTGGAGGCACAGGCCAGCGGGACGTGGCCCTCGCCGCACAGCAGTCCGCTGGTAGCGTCCAGCCCAACCCACCCGGCTCCCGGCAAAAAGACTTCCGCCCAGGCGTGCAGGTCCACCACGTCCCGGCTGACCCCGCGCGGCTGATCCGGGAGCATTCCCTCGTCGGTCAGCTGCACCAGGTAGCCACTCACGAAGCGGGCCGCCATGCCTCGCGAGCGCAGCAGGGCCACCAGCAGCATCGCCGAATCCCTGCAGCTGCCCCGGCCCTCTTGCAGCGTTTGCTCCGGCGTCCAGACGCCGGCCTCGCTGCGCACCACGTAGCGGATGCGCCGGTTGACGCCCTGGTTGATGGCCGTCAGAAGGCCCATGGTTGGACCGCTTCGGGGCAGCTCGGCGTCCAGGGCGACGAAACGCTCGCCCCCCTCCAGGCCGGGCGTCTGCCTCGAGAGGAACGGGCCGAGCTCGTCCAGCAAGGCGGGCGTGTAGCGGAGCGGGACGCTTTCCGCCGTTTCCTCCAGGAGAAAGTCGAAGGGATTGATGGGCTTGAGCTCGAGCGCCACCTCCACCAGGAGGTCCATGAAGTCCAGGCGGGCGTCCTTGGGGAAAACCACCCGGGCGAGGTGGTTGCCGTTGGGGTCCTGCTGCCAGCGGACGTCCGCCTCGGGCTGGACGGTCAGGCCGTACGTCTCGACGCGCGCCCGGGCGTGGCTGGCCGGGCGAAGGCGCACCAAATGCGGTCCCAGCGCCGCAGGGCGGGGGTAGGCGTACCGACTGCGGTGCTGGATGAGGAGCCGCACGCCGGGCTAGCTTAGACGCACGGTGTCAACAACTGGCAGCCCCCCCCACCCGTCGCTGCTGGACGGGTACCCGGTTCTCTCCGGGGCCTACGACGAATTGCTTGAGGCAGGCGGAACGCTACGGCCGGAGTTCCGCGCGCTTCTCGGCCTGGGCCGCGTCAGCCCGGAGGAGTTCGCCCGCACCCAGGAGATGGCCGAGACGGCGCTGGTCAACCAGGGCGTCACCTTCTCCGTCTACTCGGACAACCGTGGAATGGAGAAGGTGTTCCCGGTGTGTCTCGTGCCGCGCGTCATCTCGGCCGCCGACTGGGACCGGCTGGAGCGCGGCCTGGTGCAACGGGTGCTCGCGCTGGCGCATTTTCTGGACGACGTCTACGGCGAGCAACGCATCCTCAAGACGGGCACCATCCCAGCGGAGGTGGTGCTGGGGGCCAAGCACTACCTCCCGGCGCTCCGCGGCCTCCATCCGCCGGCGGGTGTGCGCATTCACGTCTCTGGCATCGACCTGGTGCGGGACGGCAACGGCGTCTTCCGGGTGCTGGAAGACAACCTGCGGACGCCATCCGGCGTCTCATACGTCCTGGAGAACCGCCTCCTCTCCAAGCGGCTCATCCCCCAGCTGTTCGAGGCGGCGCGCGTCCGCCAGGTGAACCACTACCCGGCGCGGTTGGCCGCGGCGCTCCGCAGCGTCTCACCGGTGGATCCAGACTTGAGCACGGTGGTGGTGCTGACGCCGGGGCCGTACAACTCGGCCTACTTCGAGCACAGCTTTCTCGCCCGCCAGATGGGGGTGGAGCTGGTGCAGGGCGCCGACCTCTTCGTCGACGACGACCGCCTCTTCCTGCACACCACCAAGGGCCGGCGTCAGGTGGATGTCGTCTACCGGCGGACGGACGATGCCTTCCTCGACCCGGAGATGTTTCGCCCCGACTCGGTGCTCGGCGTTCCTGGGCTGATGCGCGCCTGGGCGAAGGGCCATGTGGCGCTGGCCAACGCTCCTGGAAACGGCGTGGCGGACGACAAGGGGGTGTACCCCTTCGTTCCGGAGATGGTGCGCTTCTACCTCGGCGAGGAGGCGCTCCTCGAGCAGGTCCCTACCTACCAGTGCGTCCGTCCGGACGACCGGCGCTACGTGCTGGAGCACCTCGACCATTTGGTGGTGAAGGCCGTCGACGAGGCGGGTGGCTACGGAATGCTGATGGGGCCCACGTCCACCAGTGCGCAGCGCGAGGAATTTCGCCTGCGCATTCTGGCCGAGCCGCGCCGCTACATCGCCCAGCCCCTGGTGGAGCTCTCCACCTGCCCCACCTGGGACGCAGAACGCCGCCGGATGGTGCCTCGGCGCGTGGACCTACGTCCTTACATCCTCACCCGCAAGGACGGCCCCTGGGTACTCCCCGGCGGGCTGACGCGGGTGGCAATGCGGGAGGGGAGCTACGTGGTCAACAGCAGTCAGGGTGGAGGCAGCAAGGACACCTGGGTGCAGAGGGCGAGGGGATGATTTCCCGCGTCGCCGACCACTGCTTCTGGCTGGGCCGCTACCTCGAGCGAGCCGAGAGCAGCTCGCGCGTGCTGCGGGTGACCTCCGCCTTGGCCCTGGACGGCATTCTGCCGTCCGCCCAGGTGTGGGGGTCGGCCATCACGGTCAGCGGTGAGGACGAAGCCTTCGGGGCGCGCTTCGAGGCGGCGGCGCGCGGGGATGGTGAGCTGGTCCAGCAGTACCTGACCTGGGACACCGACAACCCGGCAAGCATCGTCCGCTCCGTCACCGCCGCGCGGGAAAATGCTCGCAGCATCCGGGAGGTGGTGTCCCTGGAGGCCTGGGAGGCCGTCAACGAGTTCCACCTCTGGTTCCACGACAAGCGCGGCCACGACGCCTACACCCTTGGCCGCGAGGGTTTCTACCGGCGCGTGCGCGAGTCGACGCAGCTGGTCCTCGGGACCATTCAAAACAGCATGCTCCATGACAACGCCTACGACTTCATCAGCCTGGGCGTGCTGCTCGAACGCGTGGGGCAGACTGCCCGCATCCTCGACGTCCACCACCACGCGCTGCTCCAGCTCTCCCCGAGCATGATTCTCGAGGAGACGCTGTGGCTGTCACTTCTGCGCGCTTGCTCCGGATTCGAGGCCTTCATGAAGCGCAGCGCTGGCAAGGTGACGCCCTCCACGGTGGCGGAATTCCTCATCCTCGAGCCGGCCTTTCCGCGCTCCATTCGCTTCTGCGTCCACCACGCCTCGCGGCGGCTGGCCAGTATCCGTTCTCCGGAGGAGCTGGTGTTGCCCAAGCTGGAGAGCCAACGCCGGCTGCGGCGGCTGGAGGACTTCATCGCCAAGCAGCCCCGGTGGCGCGAAGGAGGCGAAGGCCTCCACCAGCTGCTCACCCACATTGTCGAGGAGACGACGACCGCCTGTGCGGAACTCGGCCGCGAGCTGCTCGCCGGCCCGGCCGCCGCGCGGCCAAGCGAAGAGCAGGCAGGGCCGGCCTCGACAGCCTCGGTGGCAGCCGGCCAATCCCAAACCCAGACGGTGGGCGCGGCGCAATCCTAAAGACGCGCCGCGGCGCGGCCAGCCGCTCATGCGGGGGACGCCAAAGCGCCCGTCCACCTTGCCCCTTGCCCCCATTCATGGGACGCGTCGAGCGACGCTTGCCCCAAGGAGTGAAACAACTTGAAACGGATTCTCCTCGCCGTCGCGCTGTGCTTGGTGCCGGCGCTTGCGGTGGCGCAGATGCCGCCGGCCCCGGAACTGGAAAGCCGCCGCAAGGCTCTGGATGCCTTGGTGAAGGAGCAGTGGGAGTACACCCTGCGGACACAGCCCGAGTTCGCCTCCATCCTCGGCGACAAGCGCTACAACGACCGGTTGCGGGACTACTCGCCGGCCTTTGTCGAGGCGGACCTCGCTCAGACCGCAGACTTCCTCAAGCGCTTTCTGGCCATCGACACCGCGGGGTTCCCGGTCCAGGAACAGCTCAACCAGCAGCTGATGGTCCGCCAGCTGCGAGAGAAGCTGGACGGGGCGCGCTTCAAGGACTGGGAGATGCCCGTCCTTCAGAATTCGGGCATCCACATCGACCTGCCGCACCTGGTCAGCTCGCTCTCCTTCGAGACGGTGAAGGACTACGAGGACTACCTGGCACGGCTCAAGCAGCTCCCGCTCGCCTTCGCACAAACCACGGCGCAAATGCGCAACGGGATGCGGGACGGCCTCATGCCGCCGAAGTTCTTGCTGCCCAAAATCGTCCGCCAGTGTGAGGACATCTACAAGGCGAAGCCTGTCGACTCCCCCTTCGCCCAGCCTCTGGCCAAGTTTCCATCCACCTTCTCGGAGAAGGACAAGGAGCAGCTCCGGGTAGCCATCCTCGCAGCCATCCAGGACGACGTGAATCCGGCCTACCGGAAGTTTGCGACCTTCGTGGCGAAGGAATACCTCCCTAAGGGCCGGCGCGAGGTGGGCGTCTGGTCGCTCCCCGACGGCCCGGCCCGCTACGCCTATGACGTCAAGGTCTCCACCACCACCGACCTCACTCCGGAGCAGATTCACGAGATTGGGTTGCGGGAGGTGAAGCGCATCGAAGGCGAGATGCTGGTGGTCGCCCGGAAGCTGGGCTTCCAGGACCTCAAGACGTTCAACGCGTCCTTCGCGAAGAACCCCGCGCTGCACCCCAAGTCGCGCAAGGAGATGCTGGACCTCTATTCCGGCTACATCCAGCAGATGGAGGGGAAGCTGCCTCAGCTGTTCGGCCGGCTGCCCAAGGCCAAGCTGCTGGTGCTGCCCATCGAGGAATACCGCGAGAAGGAGGCCTCGACGGCGTACGACCAGGGCACTCCGGACGGCTCCCGCCCCGGGCACGTCATGGTGAATACCGGCGACTTCGAGCAGCAAACCACGCTGGAGATTGAAAGCACCGCCTACCACGAGGGGCTTCCGGGCCACCACTTGCAGATTTCCATCGCCCAGGAGCTGCCAGACTTGCCTCCCTTCCGGCAGCAGGCGGGCTACAACGCCTACGCCGAGGGGTGGGCACTGTATGCCGAGCGTCTGGGCAAGGAGGTTGGCTTCTACACGGACCCCTACAGCTACTACGGCTTTCTCGAGGACGAGATGCTCCGGGCTATCCGGCTAGTGGTGGACACGGGCCTGCACGCCAAGCACTGGAGCCGCCAGCAGGTGGTGGACTTCTTCCATGCCCATTCCGGCGAGGACGAGGTCGAGGTGCAGAGCGAGACGGACCGCTACATCGTCTGGCCGGGCCAGGCGCTCGGCTACAAGGTGGGACAGCTGAGGATTCTCGAGCTCCGCGACTACGCCCAGAAGGAGCTCGGCGCGAAGTTCGACGTTCGCGCGTTCCATGACCAGGTCCTCGGCGCCGGCGCCCTACCCCTGGACACGCTGGAGCAGCGCATCAAGTCCTGGGTGAAGGCACAGCTGTCGTAGCGCGGCTGGTACGCCACGCGTTTCGACGACTCCGGCCGCTGGCTGTACGTTGCCAGTGGGACCCACCTGCAGCAGCGAGTGGACCGGCTCAAACTAGAAAGCGGCGAGCGCACCCCTGTCGGGACCTGCAGCCCCCGGACCCGACGGGCATCGTCTTCGTCGGCCGCCCCGTCGTCGCGACCAACGGCAGCCGCTACGGCTACCGGTACATCAAGCAGATGTCCGACCTCTACGTCGTCGAAGGACTGGGCTGAGCCGAGCAACGGCAGGGCGCGACATGCCCAGTGCGTCGACACGCGGGGCCATTCGCAGTCTGCCGCCGCCGGCAGAGGTGCCGGCGGCGGCGCGCCGCGCTGAGGACGGCTACTTGCCGTCCAACCACTGGGCGACGCCCCCATGGCTGGAGCAGGCGCCTTCGTGCTGCTTGGCGTGGGAATACACGCCGTCCTTGCACTTCGCGATGGCCCCAGTCGGGTCTGAATTGGGAGACTCACCGGAACCCTTGGTTGCTGGAGCCGCAGCCGGTGCAGCGGCAGCAGGGGCGGCAGCAGCGGGAGCTGGGGCCGGCGCGGCCGCTGGAGTCGCCGCCTTCGCGCTCGTGCCGGCCTCTTTGTTGATGCCTCCGTGGCCACTGCAGGCACCCTTGCCCCCCTTGGAACTCGTCCCGTCCTTGCACGTCACCATGCCCTCGGCTGCGGCAGGGGCCGCCGCGGGAGCTGCCGCTGCAGCGGGAGCCGCGCCACCCTTGTTCACGCCGCCATGGCCGCTGCAGGCGCCCTTCCCGCCCTTGGAAGTCGTCCCGTCCTTGCACGTCACCATGCTCTCGGCTGCGGCAGGGGCCGCCGCGGGAGCTGCCGCTGCAGCGGGAGCCGCGCCACCCTTGTTCACGCCGCCATGGCCGCTGCAGGCGCCCTTCCCGCCCTTGGAAGTCGTCCCGTCCTTGCACGTCACCATGCTCTCGGCTGCTGCAGGGGCCGCCGCGGCAGCCGGCGCGGCAGCGGGTGCGGCCGCTTTGGCCGACGTTCCCGCTTTGTTCACGCCTCCGTGGCCGCTGCAGGCGCCCTTCCCGCCCTTAGAAGTCGTCCCGTCCTTGCAGGTCACCGTGGCTTCGGTGGTCGCCGGCGCCGCCGCCGGGGCAGCTGCCTTGGCGGGAGCCGGCGCATCCTTGTTGACGCCGCCATGGCCGCTGCAAGCGCCCTGCCCGCCCTTGGAAGTCGTCCCGTCCTTGCAGGTGACATCGTCCGCGTACGCAGTGGCTGCGAAGCAGAGACCAACAACCAGGGTGCAAATCCGCGCGAGTTTCACAGTCCCCTCCAGTGGCCGCAGATGGCGGTCCAGCCTGCGTTTTATAGGAAAGACTGGCCGAGGGAAGGGGTTCCGACCCCGGGGTGGGCAGAATCCGCCCGGGCGGGTGACGTGTGGAGGCCCCCGGGGAAGGGCGAGCCAGAGACCGGCTTCGGGCCCCAACTTGGGAAAGTCTCCCGATTTGCCCACCGCCGGCCATCCGCCTGGCCGCGTCGAAGTCACGACGAGGCGGGCGATGGCGCACCCCTGGCGGCTGTTGACCCTGGAACACGTTCTAGGGTGCAGACTGCCAAACTTATGGAACGGCAAACGGTTCTGCAGATTGGCGACGTGGCTCGACGCAGCCGTGTGAGCCCGGACACACTCCGCCATTACGAGCGCAAGGGACTCCTCCCCAGAGCGCCCCGCACGCCTGGCGGATACAGGCTCTACGGGCCGGAAGCCGAGCAGCGTGTCCGCGTCGTGCAAGCAGCGCTCAGTCTGGGGTTCACGCTCGATGAACTGGGAGGGGTGCTTCGCGAGCGCGCCCGGGGTCACGCCCCCTGCAGGAAGGTACGAGCGCTCGCCGAGCAGAAACTTCAGACACTCGAGCTGCGCATCACCGAGTTGACCCAGATGCGGCTTGCTCTCGTCGAGACGTTGGCTGAGTGGGACGCCAAGCTAGCCCGGACTGCGCCCGGTGCTAGCGCCGGCTTACTCGAGGCGCTGGCAAGTCGCCTCCAGCCACTGCCGCCCCATCGCCGTCTACGGAACCCCCAAGGAGTACCTGCATGACCTCCACGACATCGCTTTTTCTTCTCCTCACACTAGCCGCCTCACCAGAGCCGGATGGGGGTGCCGACCCGATGGCGGGCTGCCCGCTGCATGCGAGTCACATGGCCCATCAAGCAGAGCACGCGGCCGGTGTCACGCAGCGGGGCGACACCGTCATGGGGTTCTCGCACCGGACAACGGTGCATCATTTCCGTCTGACTCCGGCGGGCGGAACCATTTCCGTGTCTGCGATAAACGACTCCGACCATGCAAGCCTCGACGCCATCCGGACGCACCTCGCGAACGTCGCGCACGCCTTCGCGTCAGGTGACTTTGAAATGCCCGAAAGAATCCACGGCCAGGTGCCGCCGGGCGGCGCCACCATGCAGAAACTACGCTCGGCCATCACCTACCGCTTCGAGGCGATGCCTCAGGGGGGAAGAATCGTAATCTTCAGCCAAGACGCCGAGGCGATAGACGCGGTGCACGCGTTCCTGCGCTTTCAAATTGCCGACCATCACACGGGTGACTCAACGACTGTCGCAATCGAATAGCCGTGGCCAGCGGCAGTCCCTTCTGTGTGCCTTCCCCTAGGTGGCTGGTCCGCTTCGGCCCTGTCGGCGCCAGTTGCGCCAGGCAGAATCCCATCTCAACCCGCGTGGGCGTCACCTCGCGGGTCGCCATACTCGTCTCGCCGGCGGACCCAGCGCGCCCCGTTGCCGTCGCCCTCGTCACGTCCTTTGGGAACGAGGTCGAGGTAGTGGTACGCGACATTCAGCATGTCGAGCCCGCGCCCGTACGTCGAGTAGGTATGGAATACCTCGCCCGATGCATCGCGATAGAAGACGCTAATCCCCGGGTGCTCTGAGACCGGAAAGTTTCCCCCGCGCCTGTAGTTGTACGTCCCGCCGAGGGTGGCGACTTCTTCGTCGGTGAAGGAGACGCCGTAATCGGCGTTGAAGTCGTTGTCGGCGGTCGAGACCCAGTTGAAGCTCCAGCCCATCCGCTTGCGATAGGCCTCTAGCTTGTCCACCGTCCCTCGTGATGCGGCGATGATGGTCACGTCTCGGTGGTTGAGGTGGGCCGTGATGCCGTTGAAATTGTCCATCCAGAACGAGCACAACGGGCAGGCCGCGTCCTGCGTCCAGGGTGTGCGCGCCGTGGCCTTACTCGGGTGAAACATGGCGTGGTAGACGACCAGTTGGCTTCTCCCCTCGAAGAGCTGCTCGAGGGTCTTGGGTCCTGCCGACGTCCCGAACACGTATTTGGCCGCCACCGGCTCCCATGGCAGCGCTCGTCGCTGCTCGTTGAGCTCGTCGCGCAGCCGCGTCAGTTCCTTCTCTTTGGTCAGAAAGGCCTTGCGCGCGGCGAGCCATTCCTCCGGCGTGACGACCCGATGGTTTTTGACCACAGCAATTCCGTCCATGTTCATTTGACGTCTCCTTGGGGCTCAATCTGCTTCGACAAGGTCGAGCCCTCGCGCGATTCGGGGTCGGGTGGCGCCGCGGGATTCGAAGCGTCCTTTCGATGCAGCGTTCTTGCGATGAGTGCGGCTAGCCCGCCCGTCGAGGCGGCGGTGGCTGCGACCAGCGCCATCGTGGTGATGCATGCAGGGCACATCGTCGACCCTCCTCGGCCTATCGACGGACGAGGGGGCCTGATGGGGACAACTATTTTGCTGGGGACACTTCGCGCCCGTCCGGGCGACAGGCAGCGAGGCGACGCTCCAGGAACCGGCGCTCGGTGGGATTACGGGCCAGTGCCAGCGCCTCTTGGAAGCGTTCGTACGCTGCGGTTGCTCTGCCGGCTCGCAGCTCCAACTCGCCAAGCGCCGCCGAGTAAAAGGGATAGGCGGTAAGCCGGTCGCGATCCTCGATGGCCCGCAGCTCCTCCAGTCCTCGGGCCGGGCCGTCGCACATCGCGATGGCCAGCGCGCGGTTGAGCGCGACAACGGGCGACGGCCGCACCCGCATCAGCACATCGTAGAGGGAGACGATGTCCTGCCACGGCGTACCCGACGCGTCAGTCGCCCCCCCGTGCAGCGAGGCGATCGCCGCCTCGAGGTGGTACGCGGTCAACTCGTCTCCCATCGCGGACGCCTCGAGCAGCCGCTGCCCCTCGAGCAGCAGCCGTTGGTCCCAGCGCGAGCGGTCCTGGTCCAGCAGCTGGGTGAGTTCACCTGAGGCGTCGAGGCGCGAGGGCAGGCGGGCCGCATGCAGGAACATGAGCGCACCCAGCGCGTAGGTCGCCGGTGTCGCCGTTGAAGTGTGAGTACACAACAGCGCCGTCAGCCTCATCGCCTCCTCACACAGCTCCGCGCGCACCGCCGAGTCCGTCGACGAGCCGTGGAACCCTTCGCTGAACAGCAAATACAGGGCGCGCTGGACGGACGTTAGGCGTGCCGCGAAGTCCGCATCGGTGAGTTCGAAGAGACGCTTGGACCCGGCTAGAAGCGCTTTGGCCCGCGTGAGGCGCTTCTTGACCGTCTCGCCGCGGCTGAGAAACGCACTCGCGATTTCCGACACACTAAAGCCGCACAGGATGTTGAGAACGAGTGCAATCTGCGACTCCTCCGTCAGGCGCGGATTGCAGCAAGAGAACATCATCCGCAGCTGATCGTCTTCAATCGGAGCGCCGGACGAAAGCTCAGCCAGTCGTGTACGGAACGCTGCCTCTGACTCGATGTGCCAGGCCACCTCCGGGGCGAAGGTGTGGACGGTGCGCTCGCGACGGAGGACATCGAGCGCGCGGTTCTTCGCCGTCGTCATCAACCAGGCCGCGGGGTCGTCGGGGATACCTCGAATCTTCCAAGTCTCGAGCGCGCGACACAGCGCGTCCTGAACCACATCCTCGGCGAGAGCAACGTTGGCGACGCCCAGGATGCGAGTGAGCGTGGCAACCATGCGCCCCGCCTCCCGGCGAAACAGGTGCTCAAGTGGGTTCATCACAGTGTCAAGATAGGCCGCACCTCGACGCACCCACCTTGCTCGAAGATGGGGCAGGCCAGCGAGAGCTCGCTGGCGTGAGCCAAGTCCCTGGCCTCGACCACCGTCAAGCCGATGACGAGGTCCTTCTCCGCGTACGGTCCGTCCGTAATGCTGTGCTTCGCACCGCGCGTCACCACCGCGCCCGAGCGGTCGAGCGGGACGCCGCGGTCTTTGATGTGACCCTTGTCGGCGAGGTCGGTGAACCACGCCAACCACTTCTGCATCCGCTGCTGCATCTGCGCCGGGGACTCGGGCATGGGGTCGCCGCCGCGGTACAAAAACGCGAATTGGGCCATGACATCCTCCTCCCCGTAGGGACGCTCGAGCGGTGAGGGTGGGGACAGATTTTCTTGGAATTCGTCAGCGTAGCTCGGCGGCGGGAGACGCTGCTTGGGGCCGACGAGCACTCCCCCCCGGCCGGAGCGCCATCGCGTCCGCCCGAAGGCACCCAAGCCAGAGATTGTGAGACATCGTCAATTTGACATATGTGGCAACGTCGTGCTGTCTAAATGGAAATGGCCCTATCCGAGCGACAGGCTGTCGAGTTGTTTCATCTCCACGTGCTCCGGATCCTCGCGACCGGTCCGGACAAGGAGCGTTTCGCGCTCAAGGGCGGATGCAATCTCCGATTCTTCTTCGGAAGCCGGCGCTATTCGGAGGACATGGACCTCGACGCCTTCGGCATCTCCAGTCACATCCTGAAGTCGAAGGTCGATCGAATCCTCGAAGGCTCGCCCCTCCGGCTCGCCTTACGCAGCAGAGAAATCGAGGTGACGGCCTTCAGCAGCCCAAAGCAGACTGAAACCACGCAACGCTGGAAGGTCGAGTTGTCCGTCGAAGGTCGAAGCCTTCTTCTTCACAGTAAGCTGGAGTTCTCTCGCCGACGGGCCAGAAGCGGGGCACGCCTCGAGGCGGTCGACCGGGAACTTCTGGCCGAGTACCAGTTGATGCCCCTCCTGGTCCCGCACTACGCAAAGGGCGAGGCAATCCAGCAAAAAATCGCTGCCCTGGTGGGTCGCTCGGCCGTTCAGGCGCGGGATGTCTTCGACTTGGCTGTCCTCTTCTCCAAGGGTGGGGATTTCGTCCCCGTCCTGAAGCCGGTTCAGGCTGACATCCCGAAAGCGATCGAGCGTGCAATGGAGATTTCCTACGCCGACTTCACGGCCCAGGTGGTCGCATTCCTCGCGCCTCCGGCGGTCGACGAATACCACGCCCCGGCAGCCTGGGACGCGCTGCAGATGTCCGTCGTGTCCTCTCTGCAGGAGGGCCTGCGATGAACGCCTCCGAGGCTCTGGCCCGCCTGCGAAGACTCGACGTCCCGGTAGTTACCACCGCCGATGCGTCGACGGTGTTGGAGCTGTCCATCTCGGCGGCGAGTCACACCCTGCGCCGGCTCGCCCAGACAGGGCTGGTGACACCGCTCCGCAAAGGACTCTGGGTGCTCGACAGCCGGATGGACCCTCTCCTCGTGCCGGAGTACCTGACGGCGCCTTACCCTAGCTACGTCTCGCTTCAGACCGCCCTCTACCACCACCGGATGATCTCGCAGATTCCATCGGTCATCTACGCGGTCACTCTGGCCCGGGACCGACGGACCGACACCCCCTTTGGCAGCTACAGCTTCCACCACCTTCCCCCCGAGCTTTTCGGGGGGTGGGGAGTACCACCGCGGTCCGGCTTGAAATTAGCGACGCCCGAGAAGGCCCTTGCGGACTTCCTCTACCTGACGCCCACGCGCACGCGGCTTTTCGCCGCGCTGCCCGAACTCGAACTCCCGGCGGGGTTTCGACCCGCCAAGACACGGGCCTGGCTGCGACGAATCCGAGCTCGACGACTGAGAACCATCGCCGAGGACGGACTCGACAAGATTCTCAACGAGTCGGCCCAACGCGCAAACAGAGGACGGGGAGGGCGGCGACTGGGTCGAGGGTGAAGGTCACCTCTCGTCTGTCATCTCAGTCCGGGCCGAGCTGGCCTGCGGCGACCTGCGCGGCTTGTACCTGCGGTGGCTGCAATGTACGCAGAGCGGCGACCTCGACGAAGATGAGCTTGAGCCGCCGGTTCCCGCTGTGAGTTTGTGTAGCCGGCGCGGACAATTAGTGACCGGGCGGCCAACCAATGGGCCGCCCAGCTGAGTTCCCAAATGTGTGCCTGTTAGGCCGACTCTTAGTCGTCTCCCTTATGCCTTTCCATTTCCTGCAGGATGCCATTCAGGTTGTAGGTCTCGGCCGCCTGCAACGGCGGGAACTCCTTGAACGAATAGAGCTCCTTTTCCCAGAGGAGCTGGCCGATGGGGAGCATGTTCCAGTCGTACAAATACGCCGTAGACGGCGAGCCGAGAGCACCCCCGAGGGCCATTGCGGACTTCGAATCCGAGAAGCTGATGGTCTGCTCGAAGGGGTCGCGCTTGATGTTCCCGACCAAAGTCCAGTGGTAGTTGACGAGCGGCAAGAACCAGCCGGAGGCTCCGCCCGGTGCCATCGAGTAATACATCTTCCAGTTCTTGTAGCGGACAGCGGAGGGCGTCGCGCCCGAATAGTAGAAGAAGACATCGCGCGCCGACTTGTCTGACGTGCCCTCGAGGTATTCCCGCTGGTCGAAGCCATCGAGCGTCGTCTTGACGATGCCTGGGTACTTGCCAGCCTCGATTTGCTTCTTCAGCCCATCTCCCTTGGGGCCGCCGGCGATGTCGACCAGTGTCGGCAGCCAGTCGAGGGCCGCGAACATTTCCTTTTTGACCGTCCCTGGCTTGATGTGCCCCGGCCAACGAACGACCTGTGGCGAGCGGTAGCCGCCTTCCCACGCCTCGCCTTTCTGGCCTTTGAACGGGGTGATGCCTCCGTCAGGGAAGCTCACGGTCTCGGCACCATTATCAGTCGTGAAGACGACGATGGTGTTGTCGAGTTGGCCCATGTCCTCCAGCTTTTTGAGGACATAGCCGATGTTGTCGTCGAGCTGCTTCATGCCGGCCTCATTGAGGCCCCAGTCTTTGCCTCCCTTCGTTCCAATCATCGCCTCGTACTTTGGCGACAGCAGGGTCGTGACGTGCATGCGCGCCGGGTTGTACCAGACGAAGAAAGGCTTGCCGGTCTTCTTGGGGTCGTTGCGGTCGAGGAAGTCGATGACCTTGGCCGAGATTTCCTCATCCACTGTCCTCGAGCGGTCCAGCGTGAGCGGCCCCTCGTCCTTACACGTCTGGTTCTTCTCCGTCCCATCCGACGACTTGCACCAGATGACCGGGCGCGGCGGCGTCAAGCAGGTCGCCGTCCTCGGGTCCACGGCACCGGGGGCGTCGGCCAGACCCGGGACCGGGGTGTTCTTGCAAGGGGGAGCGATGCCCTGCACGGTCGGGCTCTTGTTGATGTCGGGGAAGCTTACCTGCTGCATCGCGTCCAGGTGGTAGAGGTAGCCCCAGTACTCCTGGAAGCCGTGCGCGGTCGGCAAAGCTGCGGTGTGGTCGCCCAGGTGATTCTTGCCGAACTCGCCAGTGGTGTAGCCAAGGTCGAGCAGGAACTTGGCTAGGGCCGGCGTCCCGGGGCGCAAGTAGGAGGGGCTACCCGGCAGCTGAGGTGGAATCATTCCGGTGCGCAATGGGTACATGCCGGTGAAGAAGGCATTGCGCCCAGACGTGCAGCTCTGCATGGCGAGGTAGTCCATGAAGATGGCGCCCTCGTTCCCAATGCGGTCGATGTTGGGCGTTTCCCCCACCATCAGGCCACGGTGGTAGATGCTCGGCTGCATCCAGCCGATGTCGTCGCCCATGATGAAGAGGATGTTGGGCTTCTTCTGAGCATGCGCCACAGTTGGGACCAGCAATCCACTGGCGAGCAACAAGCCCAGCAGGGCGCGCAGGTGTCGTTGACGAGTCATGTGGTGAATCCCCTCAGTTTGAGAAGCAACGGCTCGCACCGCCGCACTTCTAGTCAGGACATTGCCCGCAAGCTCTCCGTTGTCCAGGACAGTTTTCGAAGCCATGCGTCGGCGTCGAACCGCGGTCCAAGTCGAGCGCGAGCTCGCCACGCGAAGCAGGGACGGGCCTTCGTTCCGAAACGGCTTTGTGTGTCATCCATCGAACCCTTTCTCCAAGTTGTTTCCTCGAGAGTCCGCTTTGCCCGTGGGCGAACGGCCGAGCCTCGAAGACGGCCTTTGGCCAGCCAGCCGCGCCCTGTCGGTCTGCTCGCCTTGGGAGGTGGCAGGCGGCCCCGGCCAGCGGTGACCACGCGGTGCGCCTCTGGCGAGCTCACTTGGTGGGTGGCGCATCGAGCCATACCGCCACACCCGTAGCGGATACGTTACTGGCACCCTGGTCAAAGCGAATCCGGATAACGGCGTTGCAACCCAGCGCCGCCGCCTGTGACTGCAGTCGGCCGAGAACGGCCGGCAACGTCGCATCCGTCCCGCCACCAGTCGCACCGCTTGCCCACGCGGGAGGAGAATTCGAGCACGACCGCGTTTAGCGTCGCCGGCGGCCGCATTCTCGCTGCAGCTCGATGACTTTCCAGAGGACCTGGCCAAGAAGCTCCCCCGCTACAGTGCAATTCCGGCATCGCTCATAGGCCGGCTGGCCCGTGACCTTCGCAGTCGCGGGCACCGAGTGGGAGATGTCCTTCTGGCGGACGCCATCCAAAGGGTTCTCGCCGCCCGGCAGAGCCTGGGCGTTTACGCCATCGTCGTGGATGCGCTCAACACGATGGCCCAAGACTTCTATGCGAGCCTCGGCTTCACCGCTCTGCCGACACGTCCCGGCAGAATGTTCCTTCTCACCTCGGTCGCAGAGCGGGCTCGTAAGTAACGCCTTCGACCTCTCACCTCGAAGGGCCGCACGGGCTGGCGAGGTGGGGAGTTTCAGTCCCCGTAATAGAGTGGCCAAGTCCGCGGAGCGACAGAAGAAAGCGGTGCCGTGAGCGCGCCTGCATCCCCGTGCATCACAATGGCCCAGCGCGCGGGTCGAAAAGCCCGCCCCTTACCTGCAGAAGATGCCCTCGTCTGCGCCTCAGGAACTGTTTTTCTTCGACGACGGGGTGCCCGACAGGGCGAACGTTGGCCTGAAGCTGGCGGCCCTGGGCGCGACTTCCGCTCCAGGCGGTGTTCATCGCCTGGTCGACCCGGGCCGTGCGGTGGGGGCGAGCCTCAGTAGCGGGCCCTGCCAACGGACATGTCGAAGACGGCGCCGGTGTTGACGCGACTCGCCTCCGAGCAGAGCCGCGCCACGAGCTGCCCTCTTGTGCAGCGTGCAGAGAGCGGAGATCCTCCCGACTGATTTGCAGCCGGCAGCTGGGCTGCTGACGAGGGTCAACTGACGGAGGAGCGCCACACCGCCTCGGTGTCAGAGCCGCTCGGGGACACGGTGGCCCCCGGGGGCGGGGTGCTCCTCGGCCGCTTCAAGCTTCTCCGCCGGCTCGGCACCGGAGGGATGGGCGAGGTCTTCGAGGCCCGCGACCTCGCGCTGGGGACGACCGTGGCCCTGAAGACCATCCGCCGGGAGCTGGTGGGAGACGGCTCGGCTCTCGACCGCCTGAGGCGCGAGGTGGTGCTGGCCCGGCGGGTTACTCATCCCAACGTGTGCCGCATCTTCGAGTTTTTCGAGGCGCCGGCCCTCGCCTTTCTCACCATGGAGTTGCTCGAGGGAGAGACGCTCTCCCAGCGGCTGCGGCGGACCGGCCCGCTCCCGCCGCCGAAGGCTCTGGGCATCCTCCGGGACATCGCGGCCGGGCTCGAGGCAATCCACCGGAGCGGGATCGTCCACCGGGACGTGAAGCCGGGCAACGTCATCCTGGTGGACGGCGGCGAGCACGGCCGGAGGGCAGTGGTGACGGACTTCGGCATCGCGCTCGGTGGACCGGTGGACCGGCTGACCGAGACGGGCGGGGTCGTGGGAACTCCGGACGCGATGGCTCCCGAGCAGCGGTCGGGGGAGGAGGTGTCGTCCCGAACCGACGTCTACGCGCTGGCCCTCCTGGCGCGGGAGCTGGTGGTCGCTCCGGCCGGGGAAGCCGGGCTCGCCGCCGTTCCAGCTCGCTGGCGAGGCCCTCTCCAGCGCTCGCTCGACCCGGATCCCAGGCGCCGCCATGCCTCGACCCTGGAGCTGGTCGCGGCGCTGGGGTCGGAGCCACATCGCCGCCGGTGGACGGCGCTCGCCGCGGTCGTGATCGCGCTGGTGCTCCTGGTGGTCATCGGGCTTCTCGTCTGGCCCCGATTGCGAACGGGCGGCGGAGATCTTCGCTCGCTGGCCGTGCTGCCCCTGGCGAACCTCGGCGGCGACCCGGGGAATGCATGGTTCTGCGACGGCCTCACCGAGGACATCCTGACCCAGCTGGCCCGCGTTCCGGGGCTGAAGGTGATCTCCCGGACCTCGTCCATGGCCTACCGCAACACGGACAAGCCACTGCGGCAGATCGCCTCCGAGCTGGGAGTGGCGGTCCTGCTCGAGGGCAGCGTACGGCGGGCCGACGGTCGAGTACGCATCACGACGCATCTGGTCGACGCACGCACCGACCAGGAGCTCTGGGCGGAGAGCTACGACCGCGACGCGCGGGCCGTCCTCGACCTACAGACGGAAGTCGCCCAGAAGGTTGCGTCCGCCCTGAAGCTCCGGCTGGGGACCGCCGCCGGGGTCCAGCTGGGCCTCGGTGGAACCACGAACCCCGACGCGTACGAAGCCTACCTGCGCGGGCTGTACGCTGCCGACCGGTGGGGCGACGACGTGGTGCGGAATCTCCCGGGCGCCACCGACGCCTTCACCCGGGCCATCGAGCTCGATCCGCGCTACGCGCTGGCCTGGGCTCAGCTGGGGTACGCCGACGTCCGGAACATGCTCTACGGCGGGGACGCGCAGGACATGCAGCGGCTGTGGTTCGAGCGCGCCCACGAAGCGCTGGCGCGCGCTGAGACGATCGAGCCCTCCCTGGCGATGGTCCAGGTGGTGCGAGTGCAGCTCCTCTTCAGCGAGCAGGGAGGATGGGACATCGAGGGCGCTCTGGCGTCCCTGCGGCTGGCGCGCGCGCTCGACCCCGGCGCCGGCCACATCGAGGCCAGCACGGTCTTCGCTCACATCGGGCTGAGCGACCGGGCGATCCGCGAGGCGGCGGCCGCGCTGGAACGGGATCCGACCAGCCGGGAGGCGAAGATGGAGCTGGTGAACGCCTACGCCTTCGCCGCGCGCTACCCCGAGCTGCTCGCGCAGCGGCAGCGTCTGTCAGCTGCGCCGGAGATCGCCGGCTTCCTCCCGCTCGCCCTTCTCGGGGAGGCGGCCGGCCGCGACGAGCTCCGCCGCGCCCCCTTGGATCGCCAGCGGTTGCTTATCCACACGTTGATCGACGCACTGGAGGGCCGGACCGCCGAGGCCGAGCGTGCCCTCCGCACCTACTCGACGCAGGGAGAGGACCGCCGCCGGTACTACCACCACTTCACGTTCTATCTCGCGATGGGGTTCGCGGTGGTGGGACAGAAGGACGAGGCGGTGCGATGGCTCGAGACCACCGCCAGGTCCGGCTACCCGAACCTGGTCGCCTTCAGGGGCGACCCCCGCCTGGCCAGCCTCCGCGGCAACGTCCGGTACGAGGCGCTGCTCGCCGACCTCGAGGCGCGCCGGGCCCGCTGGGAAGCGGAGAGCTCCGTGACGCTCAGGGTGAAGGGACGAGCGCGTTGCCACGCTTGACGAGGACCGCGCGTACGTAGACGAGGCGGAAGCCCCCACTACGTAGTGAGAAGAACCGAAGAACCAGAACCCGCCACTGAGTGACAAGAACCAAAACCGAACCGAACCGGCCCCGACCCATCGAAAAACAGTGCCCCGGGCGCGGAATCACCGACGCGGGGATTTCAGTCCCGATGACAGAGTGGCTAACCCCCCTAGCTCCAAGGGAAAGCGAAACGGCTGAAGCCGACTCCACCGCGTCTTGAGGGCTGCTTCAATTCAGAGGGGAGCGGGATGTACCAGCCCGGAAATGCAAAACGGCTCTTTTGCCGAAAGGAGGGTGCCCACGAAGCCGATTGCATGCATCGCCCGTTCATCTCGGCAGCGTTTAACAGTGGGAGCTTCGACTCACGTTATGCGTAAGTAGCACCCCAGGCTCTTCGTCTCGGTAAAGTCCGGAGTCCTTCCTGCGAGCAGCGCCGACAGGGCTTCCTTCAAGTAGAAGCGGCCTGCGGGGTCGGGCTTGCGCTTCTCGCTGTCGATGCCGCCGCGGTACCGAACGGTGCCGGAGGAGTCGACGACGACGGTGGTCGTCGCGAACCGTGCGCCTAGGGCTTGTGCAAGCTTCCCGTTCGGGTCCGCGAGGATAGGAAAGGGGTACTGGCGGCGCTGGGCTTCAGCCCGGTCTCGCTCCAGGGCATCGCCGACCTCCGAGTCGACCAAGAAGAACTGAACATCCCGCGCTTGGTAGCCGCTTGCCAGTTGGCGCAGGCGGTCGTCGTGTGCTGCCATGCACGGGCAATGTGCTGAGAAGAAAACGAAGACGGTAAGCCGCGCCGCCCCAACAGTGGGGCGGAGCTCTAGCGCTCGGCCGTTCGTGGCTTCGAGTGTCAGGTTGAGAAGAACAGAGTCCGATGCTGAAGCAACACTTGCGCCAGTCAGGAGCGCTACACAGAGGATTGAGAAGCGAAAAGTCTTCATGTCCAAGTCCTCAGGATGGACAGCGTGAAACCAAGCCCCGCTGTCTGGTTCTTGCCCAGTCCCGAAATGGGGGGGTTGTAGTTGATTCCTCCCTGCAATCGCCAGGACTCGCCGAGCGGCAGCGAGCCGGATAGGCCAAGAGTCGGGAGGGCCCGTCCACTGTCCGGAACCTTCGCCCCGTTAATGACGGCGTCGAGCTCTGCGACATAGCTGAACGAGACAGCAACGCTCGCGTCATTGTCGAAGACGTAGCCGACGCCAAAGAGACCCTGAAACTGGATGCCGAGCTGTTCATCAACGCCAAGTACCGAGCGCGAGGTTCGCCAACCTACAAGACCGGTGAGGTTTATCAGAACCTGTCCGAAACTCTGCTCCAGCGCGATGCCACCGGTAAACTGGAAGGCGCCGACACCAGTGGCATCTGTGGCGAGCAGATTCGAGGCGCTCTCAGGCGCGCGGCCGGTCGGGAAAGTGATTCCAACGAGGACGGCAATGCCCGGCACAACCGAAAACTCTCCAGCATGCGTGAAGTCATAGCGGCCGCTGAGATTGATGTCGCCAAAGCCACCGCCCCACTCAGAAATCCCTGACGCCTGCCGCCACGTCTTGAGGAACGGGATGAGAAGCGTCACCTGACCATCGGTAAAGACGCGCACTGTGCCAACGAAGTCCACCTCGGCGTCGAATTCGGCAACACCTGCCGGCTGAGCGAAGTAGCTTCCCTGACCATCCCATCCCCCAAGAATTCCCGTCCCTTTCAGAATGAGTCCTACTGCCCCATCCTCGTGAATTCCTAGGCGTGCCGGCGTGAGGGCCGAGGAACCCGCGCAACAAGCTTGGGCCAAGACTTGGCCCGGCAGGGCAAATGCGACCAGCGCCAGGGCCCTACTGAACCATGAGCTCCGGCGCTGCACTATCGCTCGTTCCTCCACCGATGGTTGTCCGGAGCTGCCACTGTCCGGCCATGAAAAGGTAGACGTTGCTCAGATTGTAGACCCCGGTGCCGGCCGGGCTCACCAAAGGGACGACGCTTGTGCCGTGGCCCATCGCCGGCATCCACGGCACGATGGTGAGCGACAGACCATCGACTGGCTTCTTTGAAGCAGAGTCAGTGATGACGTAGCGCACGGCGACGCTGCCAACAGTGGGCGGTTGTGGATTCGTAAAGACGGCCACCTGAAACGCTCCAGAAGCGCTCGTGACTGTGGCCAAGGGAGTAGAGCCGAAGTCTTGCTGGACGTTCGGACTCGAACCGCAAGCAGCAGCTGCGGTGACTGCGAGACACACCGAGACGCTGCTGAGAGGGCGGCCACGGGGCATACTAAGCCTCACGGAGACCTCTGTCCCTGGCGAAAGCTCGAGAAATCGACCCCAGGCGCCTGAACATGGCTGACCTCTTAGCGCGGACCGCTTCGGAGGGCGGTGCGTCCAGTTGTCGCACCGACTCTGGCGATTACACTGCGGGTTCGAATCTGCGAGGCGGCAGAGAGAATCAATTGGGGGCTCAGAGCAGAGGAATCGCGCCCAAGTCCCTAGGTCTGGACGTCGCTTCGCTCAACGCTAGAGCCAGTTCGGAGGCCTATTGTCGCCAGCGTTGCTGAAGTTATGGCCGACTACCCCTCGATGCAGAAGTAGAAGACAGCAGAGTCGCTCTGGCCCGATTGGAGAACCGTCGTAAACGTGACGGTCCAGACGCCGGCCATGAACAGATACAGAGGCTGGACTGTATAGGTGCCATCGGCATTCGCTGTCATTTCGGGTGTAACGGACGTCCCGTGTCCCATGTCCGGCATGAACGGCACGACGTCAGCCGCCACATTGAGTTGACTGACCCCCGACGTGTTTGTGATTCGCATCGACCAGACGTTGGTCCCGCTCGCCGGGGGAGCGGGGTTCGAGTCGATGAGGGAAAAGTTCAGCGCACCAGTAGCGGATTTCACTGAGATATTTGGCGCATATGTTAGAATACGAGAATCTTTAGCGCAGTCGATGACGACTGCATCTCCTGCGTCGGGCGTCAAAGAACTACCCGGTGATGTTCCGCATGCAGCGCACGAGACGGCACAGAATACTAGTGAAAGCTTCTTCGGAAGCATAAGTCACTTTTCCTAATTGTCGGGCGCGCCACAGACGAACCATTGAAGCAGAACCTTCCGGTCAGCAGCCGTTGGTCTCGGCGAGCTGGAAGGAGGCATGAGGCAGGAATAAAGTTGGTCGAGGTTTTCACTTCGAATGCTATAGAACTGCTCGTAAGTAACCAGCTCCAAGCCAGCAGCTTGGCCTCCCGGCGAATGACAGGACGTACAGTAACCACTGAGGAGTGGCGAGACCGTCGTCTGGTAGCTGGGTATCGGCGTTACGCAGCTCGCGGGCAAGTCGTTTGGACAATCGGCGGAAGAACTACTGCAAGCAGTCACCGCGAACCCAAGAGCCAGGACGATCGAGCGCAAGGTTTCTACCATCAGGGAACTTGAATGTAGAACGCGGCATGCCCGTGGGGGGAATCAGCCGTCTCGTCCTGGCATTCCTCGTGGAGATGAAACCGCACCGTCCATTCTCCGGGGGCGTCGAAGAGAATTGGCCCAATTTGGTAGATCCCTCCTGGTTGTTCGGTGGTTTGCTGATTCGAATTTGGCGCTGGGTGCGTGTTTGAGAGAAACACCTCCGCGATCATGTTCGTCCCGGTAGCGGGGTGACCGTCGGCTAGGGTAGTGGCAGTGACGGTGAAGGTCACATTGGTGTTCTCTCGAACGGGAGTGACTGTAAACGACACGTGGTACTTACAGTCGTCGTCGTTCGCCTGGGAGTTGTAGTTCGTCGGTCCGTAATCAGCAGTCCCTGCGTCGACGGGAAGGTGGCAAGTCGACAGGTCGGTGACCTGCGTCATGATGCCGCCGTCCGGCAGGTCGCAGTGGAAGTCTTGCGCGCCGGACACCGGGCCTCCCGTTGGACCCGAGGGGGTGGACGAGCACCCGAACAGCGCCAGCGCACCGGCAACCCCCCAACGAGAAGAGTCCTCATATGGCTAGCCATTCTTTGAGCCTTCGGACTGGGTCAGAGTGCGCGGTAGTCGTCAGGAGAAGTCGACTCGGCGCGAGCCGCTCCCGCGACAACACCAACCAACGACCTCGGCAAAGAACGGTCGCCCGGAGAGAGGCAACCGGTCAGGCGCTTGGTCATGGGCGGCCTCATAGCCCCAAGCGTTCTGATTGAAGATGCGTCTTGTTGTCGCACCCGTGTGTCTCGACTCAGCGTGGGTAGCGCAAAATTGCGACTGACGCGCCGCAGGATTCGACGCGATTCCACAGACAACGGGGCGTGACCGAACGAGACGGCAGGTCGTCGTCCCAGGTGACCGCGCGACGACGTCAAGCCTGCGATAGACAGTTTCTTGGCTGGAGTCTGGCCTTTGCGCGACGAACGCGTCGGAGAGCCGAAGGGTGCGAGCCCCGCGTCGTGCTGGTGCGGGCGCGCATAGTTTAGTTAGCCGCGAGGGCGGAGGCCTGCCGTAAGGGTCTGTCTTGGGTGAACTAGGCGGCCCATGAGCGCCGAGCTATCGTCCGTGACTTGCGTGACCTCGCCCCATCGCTCCGAGAAGAAATCGCGCGGAAATGTTCCCGGCTGCGCATCCTGCAGTCGCCCCGCAACCTGCAACAGCAGCGTAGGCATGGACTTGTCAATCGGGATCCCTTTGAAGCTTTGAGTACGGCTGAGATGCCCGGGGGCCTCTTCGCCGAGCGGCGTTTACGCCACCGTCACGGCCAACGCGGATGGAACCTACACGGCCAATCCGCTCGACCCCTTCATGCTCGGCGTGTGGCGAATAACATTCACCACCATGCCTCGTGGAGGAACGAGTGACTCGGCGGAGTCTTTCTTCTGCATCGCCGGGCGAGCGGACGGGTTGGCGCCTAGAGCCTGGCGCGCTCAATTTTCGGTGGCTGCTCCGCCTCCGCTGGGGAGCTGCGCTGGGACAGCTGGTGCTGGTACTGGTAGTGCACTTCGGCCTGGGCATTCGACTGCCGCTAGTCGCGATGCTGCTTGTCATTGGCGTGGAACTGCTCAGCAATGCCGCCCTCTCCCGCTGGTTCGCCACCGCTCCGGCGCAGCTCGCCTCTTCCGCCGCGGCCGAGAGCGCCATCGCCTGGGTAATGGGCGCCGACTTCCTCCTGCTGACGGCGCTGCTGGCGCTAAGCGGCGGCCCCAACAACCCCTTCAGCGTCGTCTACCTCGTCGATGTGGCCCTGGCAGCGGTGATGCTGGCGCCGCGTCGGACGTGGGCCCTGGCGGCGCTGGCGCTCGCCTGCTTCGGCGTCCTCTTTCTCTCGCCCTCGTGGCCTTGGCTCGCCGCCCATGGCCTCTCGCACGAGCAGATGATGGAGCTGCACATTCGGGGCATGTGGGTGGCTTTCGGCGTCGCCGCGGCCTTCATTGTCGTCTTCGTCCAGCGGGTGAGCCGCGCACTGGCTGAGCGCGACGTGGAGCTGGCCCGGGCTCGTGCGCACGCCGCGCGCCGCGAACGGCTGGCCTCGCTCGCCACCCTGGCCGCCGGGGCAGCCCACGAGCTCTCCACTCCGCTGTCCACCATTGCCCTGGTGGCGCGGGAACTGGAGCTTCAGCTGGCGACGCAGCCTGCGGTCGCCGCCGACGCGCGGCTGATTCGGGACGAGGTGGAACGATGCCGGCGTACGCTTGCCGGGATGGCCTCCGACGCCGGCGCGCCCACGGGGGAGGCGACTGGCGTGGAGCCGCTCTCGCGGGTGGTGGAGGAAGCTCTCGATGGCCTTCCGGGGCGAGAGCGCGTCCGGGTGGAAGCACTCGGAGACTTGCGGCGTCGGGCACCCCTGCCGCTCCGGGCGCTCGGCCACTCCCTGCAGGCGCTGGTCCGAAATGCGCTCCAGGCGTCGGCGGGGGGCGCTGAGGTGCGGCTACGGGTGGAGGCCACCGAGGGCGTCCTCCGAGTGGAAGTCGAGGATGCGGGGACGGGCATCTCCCCGGAACTGCTTGCTCGGGTGGGGGAACCCTTCTTCACCACCCGTCCGCCCGGGGGGGGCATGGGCCTCGGCGTCTTCCTCGCCCGGAGTCTCTCCGAGCAGCTGGGAGGCAGCTTCTCCCTCACCTCGACACTGGGGACGGGCACGCGGGTGGTGGTGCAGGTGCCCCTTGGCGCCGAGGTGCAGCCCACCTCCTTCTCTTCGGTGTCGTCCTGAGCGCCGGGCTGTCCATCCTTCTCGTCGACGACGACGAGGTGTTTCGTAATCGGCTGGCACGCGCGCTCCGCGAGCGTGGACACGAGGTGCGCACCGCCGCCTGCGCCGACGAGGCACGGACGCTGGCTGCAGAGGAGTCCCCCGAGTACGCGGTGGTGGACTTGAAGATGCCGGGTGGAAGCGGGCTCGACCTCGTCTCGGAGCTCCGGGCGCTCGACCCAGGGACGGCTGTGGTGGTGCTCACCGGCTACGGAAGCATCGCCACCGCGGTGGAGGCCGTGCGCCGCGGCGCCGTCCATTACGTTGCCAAGCCGGCGGATGCGGATGAGCTGCTCTCCGCCTTCAACCGGATGGCCGGTGGACCTGCGCCAGTCTCCGAGCCGGAGACGCCCAGCCTCGCCCGTGCCGAGTGGGAGCACATCCAGCGCGTCCTCGCCGACTGCGAGGGCAACGTTTCCGAGGCTGCCCGTAGGCTGGGGCTCCACCGCAAGTCGCTCCAGCGAAAGCTCAACAAGTACCCGCCCGCACGCTGACGTGCGCATCGCTGGGTGAGGATGGCTCGGCTCGACTTGCAGTCGGAGCACCGTACACCGGCGCGTCGCCGATGGCTCCATCCCGGTGGTCCGGATAAAGGGCTCGGGAGATTCCGGTGAATGCAGGGCGCGGACGCGTGCCCTTCCAAGACGTAGCCCCGCATCCCGGGTTCGTGTTGCGTACGGAAACCGAAAGGCATTTCGAGGACCGGCATCACCGTCTTTTCGCTCAATCGTCTTGGCTCGGACGGTCTCTCTGGCTTGCAAGGCTAGCGAGGCGTGCACTACAAAGGCGGCACCGCATCAACGTACGAAGATGCGCTGACGATGCCGATCCGCCCACACAGCGAAGCCGCGAGTCGGAAGCATGCTCTCGCTCGCTGGCTGTCCGTCCTCCTGGTTGGGTTACAACTGCTTGGGCTGGTGCATCTTGCCTTCGACCGCCACGGCATTTGCTGGGAGCACGGGAAAGTCACCGAACTCGACAGTGGAGGCGTTTCTGTTTCCCTGGGTTCGGACGATGCGTACGGTCCCGAAGCAACCGCCGACGAGCCGGCCGGACTCCATCGAGGTGGTCCAGCGGTAGTCGGCGACGCAGACACGGACCGCCATTGCCCTGTTCAGGCCTCACGCCGCAACTGGACGACCCCGGCAGCTCCGGCCGGGCTTGCCGAGCCAGCTTTACCGCACCTGAGAATCCTTGCCCTCGCTCAATTCTCAGCTCGCACCGACGATGCGCTGCTTCTGCGCGCACCAAAGCAGTCTCCCCCCGCAAACGCCTGAGCTTTCCGGCTGCCTGACGCGGACGGGGCCCTGAACTAACTCGGGGTCTCGTCGTGGCGTTGGCTGCGGTGCGGCTCAGGTTTCCGTCATTTCCCGCGGCGCTCCGCCGGATTCCGTCATTCCTGCGAAAGCGCGTTCGCGCTTCGCCAATCAAGCCACCTTCTGGAACCTCGCGCAGATTTGAGGAACCACCGTCCACCTCGCCGTCGAACCGGGCATCGCATGCACATCGTCTCGCATCTCAAACAGGCCCTCACCGGACTTTCTGCGTCCTGGGTGATGTGGCTGCTCCTCGCCCTTTCCGCTGCGAGCCTCGTGCTCATCATCGAGCGGGTGCTGTTCTTTCACTCCATCCGGGACGACGTGCCTGGGCTTGCCCGCGAACTGGATGAGCTGCTGCGTGCCACCCGCTACCGGGATGCCATTCGCCGGATGCAGAAGTCGAAGTCCGCGGAGGCCAGCGTCGTGCTGGCGGGGCTTCTGCACGCGGACATGGGCCCGATTGCTGCTCAGCAGGCCATGGAGGGCGCGATTGCCCTCGAACGGATGCGGCTCGAGCGGGGTCTCGCCTTCCTCGGCACGCTAGGCAACAACGCTCCGTTCATTGGCCTCCTAGGGACGGTCATCGGCGTCATCGAAGCTTTCGAGGTGCTGGGGGCTGCGGACGCGCTCCGGGCCACTGCGGGCTCGTCCTCGGCAATCATGACCGGCATTTCTGAGGCGCTTGTGGCGACGGCGGTGGGTCTCTTCGTCGCCATTCCAGCAGTCGTAGCTTTCAACTACTTCCAAAGACGCATCGAGTCAGTCCTCGCCAACACCGAGGCCCTGTCCAAGGTGCTGCTCGCGCACCTGAACGCCGAGGAGGCTCCCAATCCACCTCGCGTCGAAGAAGTCGCGGAAACCGTCCACGGAGGTCGGTGACATGGCGCCGAGTGTCAACGGCTCCAAGAAGATGATTTCCGGCATCAACGTCACGCCACTCGTGGACATCATGTTGGTGCTGCTCATCATCTTCATGGTGACGGCGAAGCTGGTGATTGCCCCGGCGACGGCCCTTCCTTTGGAGCTGCCCAAGGCCTCAAGCGGCGAGGCGACGCAAGTCATCTTCTCCATCGGATTGCTGCCCGACGGGAGCACGAAGGTGAACGGCCAGCCGGTCGCCAATGACGACGCGATTCTGACACTGGTGCGGGCGGAGCGCGCGGCCCACCCCGATGTCAATGTCGTCATTCAGGCCGATCGCCACGTCTACCACGAGCGCGTCATCCACGTGATGGACCTGCTCTCGCAAGCCGACATCACCCACATCGCTTTTGGCGTCGTTGTGCCCGAGCGCCCATCCCCAGCGTCCCCATGACGGTTTCGGGCGGCCGTCGACCACTGCGCTACCCCATCCCGCGCGGATTCTTCGGTCCGCGCCCAGGGCCCTTCTACGCGAAGTGGCTCGGCCGGGACGACCGGCGCGGATGGCGCTTTGTCACCGCTGGCGTGGTCGCGCTGCTGGTGCACGGAGCCCTCATCGCCTCGAGCTTCCTCACTCCGCCTCCCGCACCGCCTCCGCCGCCAGTCGTCCTCAGCCAAAGCGTCACCTTGGAGAAGCCACCCCCGGTTCCTCCCCCGGAACCGCCCCCACCTCCGTCGCCCCCTCGCCGAGTGCCAGCCAAGACTCCCGCTGCCGCGGCGGCCGGCCAAGTCATAGCCGTGGCGCCCACGCCCGACCGGCCCCTCGACATGACGAGCTTCGACATGGTGATTGGCAAGGGGAATCTGTACGCCGGTGGCGTCACGGCCTCAGCAGGAACCAGCTTGACCGCCGTGACGGAAGCGCGAGCGAGCGCCCGGGGAACCGGAGCGAACCGCGCCCGCGCGGCTGCCCCCGCGCGCACCGACTGGGCCTGCGCTTGGCCCCCAGAGGAAGAACAGAACACCGACCTGCGCAGCGCCCGCGTGCTGATTGCCGTCCACGTCGACCGCGACGGGGAAGCGCAGAGCGTCGACATCCTGGGTCCCGCCACCCCGCCCTTCGAACGCGCCGCACGGCTATGCGCCCTGAACGAGGCCTATGTCTTCGCGCGGGATGAAACCGGCCGCGCCATTTCCGGCACCACTCCCCCCTTCTCGGTGCACTTCTTTCGATGAGGCGAACCCTCCTGGCGCGCGCCGGCTTTCTTGTACTGTTGGTGGGTCCGGCTGCCCTCGCCCAAAACATCGCGGCGCCGGAGGTCCTCGACAATCCCTCAGCGGTCTATCCGCCGAGCCATACCGAGGCCGCCACCGTCACCCTCCTGGTCACCGTGCAGCCGGATGGCTCGGTCGACGAGCCGGTTGTCGTCACCAGCGGCGGTGCAGATTTCGACGCCGCCGCCATCGCCGCCGTGAAACAATGGAAGTTCAGGCCGGCGCTTCGGGATGGCGTGCCCTACCCGGCACGGATTCGCATCCCCTTCGTCTTCAAGCCCCCAGCCGCCGTACCACCGGGCGGGGCCAAGGCAGAAGGCCGCCCGCCGGCAGCGGTGCCGCCCCAGCCGTCGGCCATCGCACCTTCAACGGCGGTTGCCCCGGTTACTGCACCACCGCCGCAAGCCGTGCCGGTCGTGGTGCCGGTCCCGGTGGCCGTGGGCGCGACGGCGGAGACGGCTGAACCCACCGTCAAGGAGGTCAACGTCCGCGGGGCGCCACGCCCCGGAAGCGTCGCAGCAAGTGATTTTCAGATTGAGGTCGGCCAGATGGCTACGCTTCTCGGAAACAGCCCCGAGCAGCTACTGGAGCTGGCACCGGGCATCTTCATCGCGAATGAAGGAGGTGCTGGCCACGCTGACGAAGTCATCCTCCGGGGCTTCGATGCTCCCCAGGGCCAGGACATCCAATTCAGCGTGAATGGGGTGCCCATCAACCAGGTCGACAACCCCGACGGCCACGGGTACGCAGACACGCATTTCATCATTCCGGAACTGGTGCAGAGCCTGCACATCATCGAAGGCCCTTTCGACCCCCGTCAGGGTGACTTCGCGGTGGCTGGCAGCGCCGACTACCAGCTTGGCGTCACCAACCGACAGCTGCTGGGGCAATTCCAGTATGGCTCCTTCAACACGGAGCGGGCGCTCATCCTGTGGGCACCTCCCGGTGAGCGCGACGGCACCTTTGCCGCCGTGCAATTCACCAACACCGACGGCTTCGGGACGAACAGGTCCAGCTCTGCCGCGAGCGCGATGGCCCAGTATGAAGGGGAGCTCGGCTCCAACGGCCTGTGGCGCCTGCTCGGCACCGCCTATGCGACGCACTACAAGAGTGCCGGGGTGGTGCGCGCCGACGACGTCGCCAACGGGACCGTTGACTACTACGGAACCGAAGACCCGAGTCAGGGAGGCGATGCGCAGCACTACTCGCTGTCGCTGCAGATTATCGAGCCAACCAAGAGCGGGGTGCTCACTCAGAATGCGTGGGTCATCTACAACCAGGACCGCATCCTCGAGGACTTCACGGGCTTCTTGCTCGACCCGGTGCTGCAAGGGCAGACGTACCATCCGCAGCGCGGGGACGGCATTCTCCAGCAGTACACCGCGGTTACCGCCGGGTTGAGTGGCGCCTACCGGCTGGAGCGGAACCTCTTCGGGTTCAACCAGTCGCTCGAGGTTGGCTACTACGCGCGCTACGACCACACCACCCCGGAGATTCAGCGCGTCAAGTTCGGCACGAACACGCCCTACGAGTACGACGAGAATTACAACACCGACATCTTCAACATCGCCGGCTACCTGGCGCTGGCCCTTCAGCCCTTTCGACAGCTGAAGGTTCTCGCCGGGCTACGGCTCGAGTACTACAACTACAACGTCCTCAACCTCTGTGCGCTGCCGTTGCAGTACGTGCCGCACAGCGGGCAGACCAACGTGATTTGCGGCACCGTCGACCCCACGGGAGGGTCGCGGCTGCCGGAAGAGCGCATCACGGCACAGGCGCTCATCACCGAACCGAAGTTCACCGTCTTTTACGAGTTGCCCGCGGATTTGACGGCCACCGCGAGTTATGGCGTCGGCGCCTCGTCCCTACCGGAGAACGCCATCATTCAGGACGAGAAGGCCCCTTTCTCGGCCGTCAGCGCTGCCGAGATTGGCCTCATCTACCACAAGATTTTTACGTCTCTTCAGGCCAGCGCGCGGGCGCTCTACTTCTACACGCACGTGGGCCAGGACCTGATTTTCAATCCGGATTTGGGCGTGCTAGCGCTCGGTAGCGGGACCACCCGCCAGGGGGCCGTGGCCGCAGCGCGGCTGACCGGCCGCTGGATCGACGAGTCCGCCTCCTTCACCTACGTCTACGCGACACTGGACGCGGGCCACACGCTGGTTCCGTACGTACCGAACATCGTCGCTCGGTCAGACACGGTCGTCTTCGGACGGCTTCCCTGGCGCGTCGCGGACCACGCCTTCATGGGCACGGTGGGCTTGGGCCTCAGCTACATCGGCTACCGAGGCCTGCCCCTGGGCCAGAGCGCGAACCCGACGTTCGTCGTCAGCGCGTCCGGCACCTTGCGGTGGAGCTTTTTGCAACTGAGCGTGAACCTGCAGAACCTCCTCAATTCGCAGTACCCCGCGAGCCAGTTCTTCTACGCCTCGGATTTCCACCACACGACGTACCCCTCCCTGACGCCGGCCGACCATTTCACCGCGGCGTCGCCCTTCGCGGTGCTCTTCGGGCTTGCAGTCATCCTCGACAAGGAGTCCGACCGGTGAGGAGGAACGTCGCACTCACGCTGCTTGGCGTCCTCTTGGTCGCGGGATGCTCGAAGCAAACCGCTGGCAGCTCGTTCCGAGTCGATTTCTCCGTCGCCGGGCTGCAGCGCCCGGACGCGGGACCGCTCTTCTTCACCACCGCCCTGGGCTGGGACGTCGAGCTGGATGCCGCGAAGATTGACCTGGGGCCCTTCTACTTCAACATCGACCCCCCGGAGCAGGGGCAGTTCCGCTCTGGCGTCGTCATCGCGGAGTCGCTGCTCCAGGTGACCGTCGACACACTGAATCCTCGAGTGATTCCTGTGCTCGGGGGCGTCACCGGGGTGACCGGCGGAAGCGTGGGTCCGGCGGTCGCGGTGGAGATTGACCTGTTTCCTCCCGGGGACACCATTTCCGACCCGGATGTCGGGGGGCCGTCCAACAACGCCACCGCGTACGTCGCCGGCGTGGCCATAAAAGCCGGGGTAGTGGTGCCCTTCCGCGGGTGGATTGTCATCGATGCGAACCTTGCGTCCGTCGATGACCCGTTGCCCTGGATTCAACGCGTCAACGGGGCGCTGTGCGACCTGAGTTTCACCACGGACGGCGGACTACTGACGCTGCAGGTGGACCCGACCACCTGGTTCGACGGCTCGGACTTCTCGACGCTCCTGCCGGCCGACGCCGGGACTGCGGACGGCGGCCCGTACGGCTGGACCGACGTTTCCGCCTTTGCCGGCACCGTCCTGAACGGGATTCAGAACACCACGGGTGTCTACACCTTTCAGCTCTCGACTCCATGAAGCGCAGGACAGGAACCAACAGCTGTAAAGCCGGGCGCCTTTGCGCCCTTGAGGAGAAGTGATGAACAACCACAGCATCGCGACGCATAGGGGCAAGACCGCCTTGGGGGCGACCTTGATTCTCCTGGGCCTCTCGGCCTGCAGCAGCTCTTCCTCCCCCAGTGGGTCCACCAATCCGTGTGACGCGGGCCTCTGCACGAATTTCAACCCCGGCTTCGACGCCACCACCAGCATCCCCAACAGCATTGGGGTCACGTTCTCTGGAGAGACGCTCGGCATCTCCGGCCTGCCTTTCTGTCCGGTCAACGCTGGCGACCCAAGCTTCGTGGACGGCTGGGACATGACTTTCAGCGAGTACCTCTTCGTCGTCGCCAATGTCCGGCTGAACACGAATCCGCTGATGAACCAGACGTGGCAGGACATGGGACCGCAAGTGGCCATCAAGCCGGGGCCCTACGTCATTGATGCGCACCGCGCCTCTGGCTTCGTGGGCAAGGACGGAGTGGAACCGGCCAGCGGGCTGTTCCTCTGGAAGCAGCTGGACAACGGACAGCCTTTCGACACCAGCGTGCGTTACGCCTTCTCCTACGATGTTGTCGCAGCCACCTATCCGGCGACCTCCGTGAACCTGACCCCGTCGGAGTACGCGGACTATCAGCTGATGGTGCAGAACGGCTGGTCGAAGTTCATCCGCGGCACGGCCACGTACGTCGGGACGGGGACGTATGCCAACCCGAGTGACCCGAATGCGGCTGCGGCGCAGGCTCTCTTCGCCGCCCTGCCGGTCACGGTGAACTTCGCCTTTGGCTGGAACGACGGCACGCAGATGCTGAATTGCGTCAACTACGACTACAGCGCCTCGGAGGACAACCTCGCCGACCGCGGCGTTCAGACCAATCCAAGCGGCACGTACATCGCCCAAATCACGATGCACACCGACCACACCTTCTGGGACAAGCTTCGGCAGGAGGGGGCCAACCTTCGGTTCGACCCCATCGCGGCGTTTGCCCCGACGGACGGTGGCACCTTCTTCATCAACAACAGCCCACAGAAGATTCAGACGACGTTCGGCAACGCCAGCCTGACGCCGCTCCCGGACCGGGCGCCTTACCAGCTGCAACCCACCTGCACGAACGCCGTGCCGCCCAACAACGACGGAACCGGCGACGGGACCCAAGTCATCCTCAACCAGAATGGAACGACAGGGCTCACCAATTCGATGGCCGTGTTCATGGCCTTCAGCGCGCAGTCGCAATCTCACCTGAACGCTCAGGGCCTCTGCTACGTGGTCGGACAGCACGCGAACGACCCATATTTCTCGCCCATCATTCAGCAGGTTCCTTCGAACTAGAGGCGCGCTGGAACTTGGAGCTTCGCCGTATAGGCCAGGGCGGAGCGCTGAGTTCTGGCGAGCTTAGAAATACTTCGACGAGGAGTGTCGATGAGCTCAAAGCGAAGGAATCGCTCGCAAACCGAGGGAAAGCTGCCGGCCGGTCTCGGCGAATTATTTCCCGACGGAACTGAACATCGGCTGATGAGGGTATCCACCAGCTTGCGATTTTCTGTTCCACTGCTCGAACGAATCGATGCGATTGCCGAGGCCAAGGCAATTACTCGCACCGAAACGATAGAGCGAGTTCTGGCTTGGGCCCTGGACTGCCTCGAGCCTGATAGAGAATCGCTCGCGAGGGTTATTCGGGACCGCCGTCGTCGTCCGGAGGGGCAAGGCCCCTCCTCGGAGTAGTCTACGACCGCGCGAAGTCCCCAAAGGGTTGAGGAAGTTGCAGCGCAAGTTCGGCCGGCGCCACCCATGGGACGACAGGGAAGTGAAGCCCGCCGTACGGCATGGGGGTGAAGGATGTGCCTTTGCTGCGACTGACGGCCGAGGCACCCGTCCGCGGGAAGAGTCTGCCAGTTGAGACAATTCGCAAAGAACAGTTCCGGCCGCGATAGGCTCCCTGGCTAGCCACGGGGCGGCTACCCCCCATCGTCCGTTGCTCCCGCGACGCCCGGCCTGCCAGTCAAGGGGGTCGGCGGCGCGGGCATCTGCTGGCCGCCCCGGCGCGCCCCAGATATCAGCCGACTCGAGTTGACCGCGAACGAAGCGAGCTGCTTTTCAACCGCAAGAGGCCGGCCCGGCGCCCATCGCGAGAACCACCGACGCGGCGCCTCCAACACTCGCCGATGGTTGCTATTCAACCCTGCATCGGCGTTCTCGACAGACGGGGCACCCGGCCGGTCAAACTCTGTCTGGGAAGTCTGCCGCGCCATGTCACCTCGAGCGGCCGGTGACGCCGCTTCGAGGAGTCATCATCGCCGCCTCATCCAGTGGGCGGCTCGCCAACAATCCTTGTGGACGGCACCGACGTGGCCGGTGCGGATGGCCCGACAGGCCTGGGTTGCAGGCTTTACCCCGAAGGGACTTGCGGTGTTACTTCCGGTGTTCCGCCGCGGGAACTCATTGAGGCAACGCTTCGCCAGGCGATGCGGTGTGGCCGAGAGCAATGGGGTTATTTCGCGCGACAACTCCGATGCGAGCGTGTCACTGGCTTCTTCGCCTCCCGATCTGGTGGAGCGCCCAGTGATGACGCGAAGTCGATGCCTTTCTCGACCCACGCCTTAACCGCACTCGTCTTGCTACAGCCCGCAGGCTCCACGAAGACGTAGCCCTTCATGGGGCGACCATTGAAGTCCATTTTACGGACATGGCGCTTTCCCAGCGACACGTCGTAGCGGTCGGGGCCGACACGCACCATGAGTTCGTCCTTCACGATTCCACAGAACATCTTCCCATCCAACAGGAACGCAAGGCCGCCGAACATTTGTTTCTCCGTGACGTCGCCGCGGTCGCCGACAACCGCACGGATACGGTCAGCCAGGCTCTCGTCGAACGCCACGCTGCGGACTCCTTTCCCGACCGCCCCCTCCGCTCTCTAGTAGTCCTTTAAGCCAGAAAGAGAAACGCTCGACTCACACGTCCCGCAATCGCCCCGAGCGTCCTCGGGATTCAGGAGCCGTTGCGTCGGCCCCGCAGGTCGCAGGGGTGGCCCAGCCCCTTTCGGCGAAGTGCACCTGTCGCCGGGGCGACGGTCCATCGCATGGTGTCGCGTAGGGAACGTCCCTCGGCTGGCGGCCGCCGAGGTCGGCGAAAGGAACAGAGCATGCGATCCTCGTGGGTTCTGCTGGGCGTGGGGCTGGCGCTCTCCCCCGTCCTCACCGGCGTGGCCAGAGCCGGAAATCCATGCATCTTCGCTTACTCCAACAGCCCGAACTGGGAGGACCCCACCAACTGGGGTGGCGGCTGTGACGGAGCCACCCCGGGTGACCGCCGTGTGCCCAATTTCGACGACGACGTCATCTTCGGCACCTCGGAGTTCCTGGGTCTCCTCAGCAGCAACGTCAGCGTGAAGTCTCTGACCATCGCCGCTGGGGGGTTGAGCATCCAGCCGGGCGGGCATCTCGCGGTCGCCAACGGCGGTGGAGTCAGCGGAGCCGGGCTCTCGGTCGACGGAGGGGAGTTCGAGATCAACGGGACGTTCGTGCTCAGCATGAGCAGCTACGCCCTGTCGGCGAGCCAGAACGGTCTGATCATCGTGAATGCAGGGGCCACGCTCGATTTCAGCAGTCCCCGCACCGACGTGGCGCCGCCCATCGCCTACCTTCAGACCGGAGGCATCCTTCACAATTACGGGACCATCACCTCCGACGACGCAGGAGGCGGGCTGGTAACCAGCGGGTTGATCAACGACGGAGTGGTTACCGCCTCCCTCGGGCGGATGCAGGTCTTCGGCGCTCCGAACAATGCGATGGATGCCGCCGCCGGCGGAACGGGCCCGTTCGCTCCCGGGGCCGGGGGCACGGTGTGCCTCTGTGGCCCCCGGGTGCTCCCCCCAGCGGGCGCGAATGGAGCGGGCATCATCGAGGTGGGCCTCGGGTTCAGCGACTGGTCGGCGGGCAACGTGGTCGTCCCTCCGGGGACGAACTTCACTCCCCACGAGCTCGACGTGACTGGGCCGGGGCAAATCGAGCTGCAGGAGGATGTCACGGTCCCGGTGGTCCGGCTGTCGCAGGGCCTGCGCACGGGTTCGGGGGCCCTAACGGTCTCCAGCCAGCTCTGGCTCGGACTTCCGGGTTACTCGGGGACAGTTCGAGGTGCTGGCACGACGGTTCTGGCCACCGGAGCGACCGGACGTTTCTCGGCGAACGGTGGAAGCGCGGGTGCGGCCTTCGACGAGGGCCATACCTTCATCAACAACGGCACGCTCATCTGGGATCAGAACGACAATCCCAGCACCATCTCCCTCAACCAGGCCACGCTGGTGAACAATGGGACGCTGGAAATCGACAACGACTCCCAGCCGGTGATTGAGACGACATACGGCGGACTCATCGGCTGCTGCGGCGGAGTGCTGAAGAACATGGGCACCATCACCCGCGACAAGTCCGCTGGGACGGCCCAGCTCCTGGTTCCGACCGAGGACAGCGGGCTAATCCAGGTGAAGACCGGCACGCTGGAAATCGGGAAGTGGGACCCGCAGGGCGCGTCGGTCGAGGAGATTGTCGAGTCGGGGGCCACGCTCCAGAACGACTACACGACGTACGGCGACGCGACGGTTACCAAGACCGGCGGGGAGCTCAAGGGCAAGCGTGGGCCTCAAGCGGTCGCCCAGTTCAAGCCGGGTCTGATTATCCTCAACCCGAACTACGGAGCGAACAGTCCGTTCGGCTCGATCGTCGATGCCTCGCTGCACGTCCTTGGCAACTTCACCATCGGCCAGGGCGGGTTCCTCCAGGTGAGCGCCGACCCCACAAACGAGATGGCTGGGCCCCTCTGGGTCGACGGTAACTCGAGTCTCGGCGGCATCGTCGACGTGGTCATTCCCGCGGGCTACCAGTTGCACAACGGCGACCAGATTCCGCTGGTCCATCAGACGCAGGGCGGAACCCTGAGTGGTGCATTCACCGGATTCGTCGCCTGCAACGAGACCAGCTGCGGCAACATGCAGCACCCGCCTACCTTCACCCCGGTTTACACGGCCACCGACGCGTATCTGCTCGTGGCGCTCCCCGCGACTGGCTCGCCAGTGCTGACGGTGGCCAACTTGAACGTCGTCGAGTTTGTGGCGCTGAACGGGACGCCCGCCTTCTTCACCGATTCCAACGGCCAGTCGATGAACGCCTCCGACTTCTCCGCCACCCTCGACTGGGGCGATGGAGCGACCACCGTGGGCGTGGTGGCCGGCTCGGGGACCACGCTCTCCGTCACCACCGGAAGCCCCGGCCACTCCTACACCCACGAGGGCGTGTACACCCTGACCGTCACCGTGGTGAACATCCACACCGGAGCGAGCGGGAGTGGGCACGGTCAGGTGACCGTCAGCGAGGGCGACGTTCTGACCGTCGCCTCCGGCCCTGCCTTTACCGCCCAGGCGACGCTGCCGGCGACGAACGTGACCACGGCCACGTTCACCGATTCGATTCCCCAGGCCTCCTCAGATTTCACCGCGATGATCGACTGGGGTGATGGGACGACCTCGACCGGGACGGTCAGTGGGGGCAGCGGCTCGCCCCTGGTGGTGAAGGGCACACACACCTACGCCATCGCCGGCGCGGTCACGGTCAAGACTGCTCTGACCGATGCACTTGGGACCGCACACGTGATTGCCTCGGGAATGATCCTCGTCGCACCGCCCCCATTGACCGATGGCGGAACGGGCGGAGTCGGCGGTGGGGGGATGTCGGGCGGCGGCTGCGGGATGTCGGGCGGCGGTGGCGGTGTAGTTCCGCTGCCCTGGTTCCTCCCGGCGGCGTGGCTGTTCAGGCGTCGGCGGAAAAGGGGATGAAGTAGACGTTCCGGGCGCGCCCCTCCTCAAGACCCATCGCAAACGCGCGCCGGGCCCGCGGGCCCGAAGGCGGAGAAGACCTGGCTCGCCGGGAATTAGGCTGCGATGTGGGTTGCGTCCACCCGCGTGCCGGGCAGCGGCCCGAGTGCGCGAAGCCCGGCGTCTTCACGGGCTTCCTCTGTTTCGGAGGGACGCGCGGCTGGCCAGTAGCGGGTCGGCGAGCGTCGTGCGGGGCCGCCTTCGCCTCGCCTCGGCGCGCTCCGCACCACCGCGAGCACCCAAGCCGAGGGCAAGCTGACCACCGTCCGTGCTACGAGCAGCGGTTCGCGCAGGCCCGACCATAGGCCACAGGGGACACGCGCATGGTGGAGCGCGTCTACAGGGTCTTGTCGCTTGTACGGGCCGCTAAAGGCTTGAAATCAGTGCCCAGGGGCGGAATCGAACCACCGACACGGGGATTTTCAGTCCCCGTAGCGGAGTGGCCAAGTCCACGTAGTTCCAAGAGAAAAAGAAACTTCTGAAGCAGACTGCATCGCCGGTGTCGCAGCAATTGCCGACGCTCCCACCTTTCCACTCCCACCATGAGATGCTAGTTTTTCCATGGTCGCCCATGGCTTATGTATGGTCCGACCTGGAGAGGATGATGAGCGACGAATCGCAGATTTCGGCCACCATTTCGGCGGCCACGAAGGAAAGTCTCGACCGCTTCGCAGAGAGTCACGGGCTCAAGAAGAACTTCGTGGTCGAGCAGGCCCTGCTCTTCTTCATGGAGGCGCGCAAGGAGCTGCCTGACGAAGGGCTGATTCCGCCGCGTTTGGTCGCTCGAGGACAAGGTGTTCGACCGAGTGGTCGACCTCCTCGAGAGCCCGCCCGCTCCGACCGGGACTCTTCGCGAGTTGATGCGTGGCCAAGGCCATTGAAATCCGGCGACTCGCTCGCGAGGACGACCGCAGTAGCTTCTCGTGTGGGCAGCCGGACCTCGACCGATTCTTCGAGCACTACGCTGGCCAGAATCAGTTCAAGCTGCATCTTGCCGTCACGTACGTTGCGGTCATGCAAGGGCGTATTGTCGGCTTTGCGACCGTCGCCGCCTCAGCGCTTGAGCGCTCGAACATCCCGAACGCCCGCCTGCGGCGGCGCCTTCCCAGCTATCCGCTGCCGGTAGTTCGCCTCGCTAGGCTGGGCGTGGACAGGCGGGCGCAAGGTTTGGGCATCGGCAAGGCGTTGCTGCGCCATGTGCTCGAACAGGCCGTCGACCAGCGCGACCGCTTGGGCTGCGTCGGCGTCGTGACGGACGCTAAGGCCGAAGCGGTACGGTTCTACGAGGCGCTCGGCTTCGTGCCACTGGAAGGCGTAAGGGAAGGGCTGCTTTCTGGTGAACCGCTTCCGATGTTCCTCTCTATCGAGACTGTCGGCTCGGCAATCGAGCGGTAAACTCATGGACGCGCACCGTCGACCCTCGCTATTACAGCCTCAGCGCATTCGCGCTCCAGCTGGACGACTTCCCCGAGGACTTAGCCAAGAAGCTGCCTCCCTACGGTGCTATTCAACGGCGCTTAATTGGCCGGCTAGCCCGCGACCTCCGGAGTCGTGGGCAACGAGTGGGCGATGTCCTTCTCGCTGACGCCATCAACAGGTTCGTCAACGGACGGCAGAGCCTGGGCGATTTACGCCATCATCGTTGCTGCGCTCACCGGGCCGCCAGGGACTTCAACGCCAGCTTCGGCTTTACGGCGCTGTCGACACGTGCCGACCGGCTGTTCCTTCTCACTTCTGTCGCAGAGCAGGCTCGCAAATAAGGGTCGGGTTCAACGTGCGTAGTGACATCCGTGCTGCGTTGAGGGTGTTCTGCACCGAGGCTGGCCCGCGGGAAGCGTTCACGTGATGCCGGCGAACCAGCGAGCGGAGCCACCATCACGACGCGAGGACCTGCTACAAGGCGTGTGGCCACAGGTGGCGCGCCTTGGGAATGTCGGTCTGGTGCTGGCCATCGCTTATCTCGCCGCGGTTGCCGCATACCCAGCACTAGCCGCATCCCCAGACGGGCCAACGCTGCGCGTGGTCACCAAGCCAGTGGCGCCGTTCGTTTTGCCGAGAAGCGAGCCGCCAATGGGGTTCAGCGTCGAGCTGTGGAACGAGGTGGCCCGGCGGATGGGCGTGGAATACTCGTGGAGCATGCGCGCGCCGGAGACCGACCTGCTAGAGGCCGTGCGGCGTGGCGAGGCCGACGTCGCCATTGCGGCAATCGCCATGACGCCGGGGGGCGAGAAGTTGGTGGACTTCTCGCACCCCTACTTTGACTCCGGATTGCAAATCATGGTTCGCGCACACGACGAGACCCGACTTCTCGCCACCTTGAGGTCGGTCCCGTGGCTCACCCTCGTTCAGCTCTTGGGCATCGCCGTGGTCGTGTTTCTCGTGCTGGCCAACGTGCTCTGGCTCATCGAGCGGCGGAGCAACCCGGACTTCCAGAAGCCGTATGTGCGGGCCTTTGGCGAGGCGCTTTGGGGAACCATGCTCATCATCGCCACAGGCGAGCACGGGGACCGTGCTGCGCCCGGAGTGGTGAAACGCGTCGCCGTGGCCTCGATGTGGCTGCTCGGCGTCGTCCTGATCGCCCAGTTGACAGCGACGGTCACGTCGTCCCAGACCGTCCAGCGCCTTCGGTCGGTCATCAACGGCCCGGACGACCTGCCGGGCAAATCGATCGCCACCCTGCCAGGGAGCTCCGCGGCGGATTACCTGAGCCAGCGCGGTCTGGCCTTTCTGGCGGTGAACAGCGGCCCCGACGCCATCCGCATGCTCGAGCGAGGCGAGGTACAGGCCGTCGTCTTCGACGCGCCGACCGTCCAGTACTGGGTCGCTCAACAGGATGGCGCCCACATCGAGGTCGTCGGCCCGGTCTTTCGGCCAGAAAAGCTCGGGATGGCGGTGGCGGAGGGTAGCCCGCTACGCAAGCGCATCGACCTCGCGCTGCTCGGGCTCTACCAGGATGGGACGTACGAAAGAATCCGCGCGAAATGGTTCTCGCGCCGGAATTGAGTGGCCGTCCACGCCTCCTGCTCGCGCCGATGTCCGTCACGTCCGTGCAGCCAGGTCGGCTGTTCGTGGTAGTCCAGCGCCCGGTTGCGAGCTTGCGAAGCCCAGCCAGTCATCGGATAGGCTGGGTACCCAGCCCCGACGCCCGCGTGTCGTCGTCGCTGGCTGGAGACGCTGGGCCGCAGATAGGTCACCACCATTGGTTGGAATCCGAGGGTCGCGTACCCGGCGAACCCGACGAAAGGGCCCGACGCACTCAAGCTGCGCTCGTTTTCAACATCGGGGACTGCCCATCAGCTCTCTGGTCCCATTTGCGGCCAATGCTGAAGGCTCTCTACGTAGGCTTGGGATGCGACGAAGCCCTCCTGGACAATAGAGCACTGGCAATCGTCGGGAAGAGCAACGTCGCTAGCGCACCAGCACCCACGAGCGCCCCGGAGACGTCGGAGTTCATTGTCCGCGCCCGCGTTCCGACCTCTGTGATGACAACGATGATAGAGACCGATGGCACCGCGGTGGAGAGCGCGAAGGGCCAGTGCTCCCCCGCCCCGAGCTCCCGGCGATACAGAAGAGCCGCTGCTCCCCGGACCACCAGGAAGAGGACGACAAATCCCGGGACCAGGAGCATCGTGGTGAGGTCGCGGGTGAGTGCAGGGAGATCGAGCTTGATGCCGACGCCCACGAAGAAGAACGGGTAGAACCAGCCGAAGGTGACGGCGTCGATCTTCTCCCGAAGCGGCCTGCCTTGCTCACCTCGCGTTGCGAGGCCGACGACCATCCCCGCTGCGAAAGCGCCGAAGATGCTCTCGAACCCGAACTCCTCGGAGATGACGAACAGCGCCGCCAGAACGAGCAGCGAGAGGCGGACCGGCAACTGAGTGCTCCCACGCATGGTTCGACTGAGCAGACCCAGAATCCACGGCAGCGTGGAACGCGTGCCAAAGAACGCCGCCGCTCCAACGATAGCCAAGAAGGTTACGAGGAAGCCCATCTCCTGCCAGGTAGTGTAGGCAGCGGAGAGCAGCAGCGACATCGCGACGATGGGACCGACCTCGCCCACGGTGCCAGCGGCGAGGACCATGCGCCCGAACTGTGTTTCGAGCACGCCGCCATCACGGAACACCGGCAGCAGGACTCCAAGTCCAGTCGTGGCGAGAGCCAGGCAAACCGACATCGGGGCGCCTAGCCCCGGCATCGCGTGGAGGAGCCAGGCCGCGCCGCCCGCTATCAGCAGAGAGACCATCCAGCCCTGAAGCGCCAGAAAGAGTGGACGCCCGCGGATTCGCTCGAAGTCGAGCTCCATCCCTGCCATGAACAACGAGCAAGCCATCCCGTAGGTGAACATCGGCACAAGAAATCCGTCGAATCGGACCAGTCCGAGCGCATGCGGGCCGATGAGCACTCCGAGCACGAGTTCGATGATTACAACCGGCACACGGAAGCCGAGTGGGATCTCGGCGAGCAACGGTGCCGCGACCCCTGCCAGGAGGATGATGAGTACGACGTGGTGGGTAGACACGCCCCTCCCTCGCCTTCCGGACGATGCTGCAGTGCCGCCGTTCAGTGCTCCATGTGCGCTTCGATTCGGCCCTTTCGAATCGCTGCCATGAAGGTGGCATGGTCGCGTTCGCCCTGGTCGGCGTAGAGCATCGAGAAGCGCGCGATGGCGCGGTCGAGCGTGTCGTGCTTGCCGGCGTATCCGGCGATCATCGCGGCGTCGCCGGCACGAGCGTGTGCGCGCGCGAGCGTCCAACCGCACAGCGCGGCGTAGTCGAGCATGGTGGTGGGCTTGAAGACCTCCACCAGAGGCTTCATCTTCATGTCGCGAAGCTGGCGCACATAGAAATGCCGGCCCGCCTTGCCCTCGGTCCAGCCCAGGAAGATGTCGCTCGCGGACTGCATTAAGCGCTGTCCCACCACGACACGCTTTCCGTGGTTGGGGTAGCGGCTTTTGCCGGCATACTGCTCCAGCACCGAGCGGCGCGCCTCCTTGACCTGGAGGAAGAGGGGATCGCCCTCCTCGGCCATCATGAGCAGGAGGGCGCAGAATGTGCCGACGCTACCGACGCCCACCACCTTCATTGCAAAGTCCGACAGGTGGTACCGGTCGAGCAACACCCGGCGATCGTCCGGAAGCGTCTTCCGGTACGCGGCAAACGTCTTCAGGACATTGTCTGGGTCGGACGACAGATTAATCAGCTGATGGTGGTAGATGAGCGGCGGGTTGTCCTTGATGACGACCTGACTGCCGCTGCTTTCCGCCAGTTTTGGAAAATCGCTTTCCACCACGCTGCGAGCCATTTCCTTGGCTAGGCGCTTCCGCAGCCGCCGTTTTGTTTCGGATTGGGACAGTGACGCGATGACGGCATCGATGTCGATGCGCGAGTACCAGACGTCCAGCGCCGGCATCTTGGCGTACTCGGCTATCCGCTCCCGATACGAACGGACGCAGGCGCTCGCGGCATCGCGCTGGTCGGCTGCGGCGAAGCCGTTGGAACGAGCCGCATGTACGAAACTCGCGGCGAGCCGTTTGACGTCCCATTCCCACGGCCCCGGGAGCGTTTCGTCGAAATCGTTGATATCGAAAATCATCCGACGTTCGGGAGACGCAAAGGCACCGAAATTCATGAGATGGCAGTCGCCGCAGATCTGCGTCCGCAACCCAGTGCTCGGCGTGCTGGCCAAGTCGGCCGCCATGTTTAGCGCCGCACCTCGATAGAACGTGAACGCCGAGACAGCCATGCGCCCGTAGCGGATGGGAATGAGCTCCGGGATGCGGCCCTTGCTCGATGCGACCACCGTGTCGACCGGATTGGACCGATTCGGCGGGGGCTTCCATTTGCCGTGCTGTTCGTGCGGTACGCGGTCGCGTAGCGCTTTCCCGGCTGCGCGTCGCTCCGCGTAGCTCGCGGGGCGCGCTGAAGGCGCCGTGGAGTGCTTATTGCCGGGACCACCAAGTCGCCTGGCCATCGAGCTCCTTCCGAGCCATGCCCGTCACCCTCTCATTCAGTCAGGTGGTGCCGGGACGAATCAGTTCCGCCACCGAGCAAGGGCGATCCCCCGCGCCCCAGGAACGTCTAGCCGCCGCCCGCTCCGACGGTCTTCGGCAGCTTGATCGGGTCGTAGGGCAGCGGATTCTTGGGGTTCTCGAGGTTGGGGAGCATGTCGTTCGAAGCTCCGCCCGGGAAGCGTGTCTTGTTCGGATACTGGACGATGGACTTGTTGAACTCCGAAAGCGGAATGTCCAGCAGCGAGATGGCGCTAAAGGCTTGAAATCAGTGCCCAGGGGCGGAATCGAACCACCGACACGGGGATTTTCAGTCCCCTGCTCTACCGACTGAGCTACCTGGGCGTATTTCCCCGCTGCTCGGCCGGAGTGCACCAGGCGACGGGGCGGAAGGGATGCCACGTGGTTTAGCCGCTCGTCAAGCATTCACCGCCCCCGCGCGACGCCAGCGCAACCAGAATACCCAGCGCTGGGGGGCCATCAGCGGCCGGCGGGTTCCACTGTGTCCGCGCCCGGCAACAGCTCCGGGTAGCGCTCCTCGTGCAAGCGGACGTCCCGGACAAGGAAGACCGCCGCCGCCATCAGGACGCCGGCGTCGTCCAGCCAGCCGAGGATGGGAATGAAGTCCGGGATGAGGTCGAAGGGCCAGACCAGGTAGGCCACCGCAGCTACCCCCACCAGCTTGCGCCACAGCGGCACCCGCCCATCGCGCAGGTAGCGCCACAGCTTGTGCAGGATGCGCGTCCTCTCGAAGGCCACGGTGCCGCCCGCTCAGGGCTCCTCGCCCGAGTCGCTCACGTCTCCGCTGTCATCGGCTTCGGCGACGTCTTCCGCAGGGGAGCCGCCCTCGGCCGAGGGTTCCGGCGTCTCGCCCTCCGCCGCGCTCCTCGCCCCCGTTGGTGTCCGCCTCCTCGGGGAGACGCGACAGGCCGGTCACTTTCTCGTCCGCGTTCTCCAACGTGATGAGGCGCACTCCTTGGGTGTTGCGTCCGATGACGGAGATGTCGCCCACCTTCATCCGGATGAGCATCCCGCCCGAGGTGACGAGCATAATCTGGTCGCGCTCGCGCACCGGGACGGCGCCCACCACCAGGCCGTTTCGCTCGGTGGTCTTGATGTCGATGATGCCTTTGCCGCCGCGGCCCTGGACGCGGTACTCGGCCTCCTCGGTCCGCTTGCCGTAGCCGTTCTCGGTGACGGTGAGGATGGCCGTCCCTGGTTCCACCAGGTCCGCCCCCACCACCTCGTCGTCCTTCTCGAGGGTAATCCCCTTCACGCCGAAGGCGGTGCGGCCCATCGACCGGACCTCCTGCTCCGGAAAGCGGATGGACATGCCCTGCGCGGTGGAAAGCAGCATGTCCTTGCTGCCGTCGGTGATGCGTACCGCCACCAGGCTGTCGCCATCCTCGACGCCGAGGGCGATGATGCCGGCCTGACGGACGTTGGAGAAGGCGGCCAGGTCCGTCCGCTTCACTACGCCCTTGCGGGTGACGAAGAAGACGTACTGGTTTTCCGGGAAGCCCTTGGTGACCACCACCGAGGCGAGCTTCTCCCCTTCCGCCATGTGCACCAGGTTGACGATGGGCTTGCCGCGGGCGGAGCGTCCGGCCTGCGGAATCTCGTGCACCTTGAGCCAGTACAGCTTGCCGCGGGTGGTGATGGGCAGAATGTAGGCGTGGGTGGAGGCCACGAAGAGGTCGGTGACGAAGTCATCTTCCTTCGTCGCCGCGCCCGTCTTCCCCCGTCCGCCGCGTCGCTGCGCCCGGTACTCGGTGAGCGGGCTGCGCTTGATGTAGCCAGCGTGGGACACGGTGACCACCATGTCCTCCTCGGCGATGAGGTCCTCGTTGGTGAAGGTCGCCGCGTCACCGGTTATCTCGGTGCGACGGTCATCTCCGAATTTCTCGCGAATTTCCGTCAGCTCCGCGCGGATGACGGCCAGCAGGGACGACTCGTTCTCGAGAATGTCGCGGAGCCGGAGCACCGAGCGAGTCAGCTCGATGAGCTCGGTGAAGAGCTCCTCCCGCTGGATGCCGGTGAGGCGCTGTAGGCGCATCTCCAGAATCTGCTTGGCCTGTTCCTCGCTGAAGCCCCCACCCTCGTACTCGTGCTGCAGGCCCGGGTAGCGGGGTTCCTCCGCCTTGGCGCGGGCCACCAACTGCTCCATCTGCACCACGGCCTGGTCGAGGTCGAGCCGCGGCAAGTCGTGGAAGGTGGGGTGCTCGTACAGGGACAGCGAGAGCACGTGGGTCAGTCCCCAGCGGGCCTCCTCGGGGTCCTTGGAGCGGCGGATGATGGTGATGACGAGGTCGATGATGTCCTGCGCGACCAGCAAGCCTTCCACCACGTGCAGTCGCTTCTCGGCGTTCCGCAATTCAAAGCGGCTCCGCCGGGTGACGACTTCGCGCCGGTGGGAGACGAAGCGCTCGAGCATCTCCTTCAGGTTGAAGGTCCGGGGCTGGCCCCCGTCGATGGCCAGCAGGACCACGCCGAAGGTGGTCTGTAGTGGCGTCAGAGCGAAGAGGTTGTTCAGCACCACCCCGGCGATGGCATCACGCTTGAGCTCGAGGACCAGGCGCATCCCGCGGCGGTCTGACTCATCCCGAATCTGCGAGATGCCGTCCAGCCGCTTCTCGTGCACGAGTTCCGCAATTTTTTCGACCAGACGTGCCTTGTTTACCTGGTAGGGAATCTCGGTGACGATGATGCTCTCCCGGTCGCCGTCACGGGCCTCAATCTCGGTCCGGGCCCGCAGTGTCAGCTGGCCTCGGCCAGTTTCGTAAGCGCGCTGGATACCCTCGCGGCCGAGGATGAAGCCGGCGGTGGGAAAGTCCGGCCCGGGGATGAAGCGCATCAAGTCGGCCACGGTGGCCTTTGGCTCATTGATGAGGTGCAGGGTGCCGTCGATGACCTCGCGCATGTTGTGCGGCGGCACGTTGGTGGTCATCCCCACGGCGATGCCGGAACTGCCATTCACCAGGAGGTTGGGGAACCGCGTCGGCAGCACCAGCGGCTCGGTGGTGGCGTCGTCGAAGTTCGGCCCGAAGTCGACCGTCTCCTTGTCGATGTCGGCAAGCATCGCCTCGGCGAGCTCGGTCATCCGGCACTCGGTGTAGCGGTAGGCCGCGGCGGAGTCGCCGTCGATGCTGCCGAAGTTCCCCTGCCCGTCCACCAGCAGGTAGCGCATGTTCCACGGCTGGGCGAGCCGTACCAAGGCGTCGTAGACGGAGGCGTCGCCGTGCGGGTGGTACTTCTTCAGGACTTCCCCCACCACGCCGGCGCACTTGCTGTACTTCCGGTTGTGCAGCAGCCCCTCGTCCTGCATGGCGTAGAGAATTCGCCGGTGCACGGGCTTCAGTCCGTCGCGCACGTCGGGCAGGGCCCGCCCGACGATGACGGACATGGAGTAGTCGAGGTAGCTGCGCCGCATCTCGTCCTCGATGTTGATGGGGACGAGGTCACCAGCCCCTCCGGGGGGCGCAGGAGGAGCGGGCGGCGTGGGAATTTCGTCGGACATGGATGGGGGCCTGAGGGGCGAGCCTCGCCCCAGTCAGAGGGTGGCCTCGACGCGGCCTGTAGCACTCGTAACTGCCCGGAACCCTTCAGTCAATCCGTCCAATGAGGGGATGTTGAGGGGCCTCCTCTGACTACCGTACGAGTGCAAATCTATGACGGTACTGGCCCGCGGATGGGAGGTTACGGCACCACGCGCTGGCCGAAGGGCCAGAGCGCGACGAGGGCGAACTTGAGGTGCTGCACGGCGAAGGGGATGCCGATGATGGTGACGGCCGAGGCGATGGCCAGGCCGAGGTGGCTCAGGCAAATCCAGAAGCCGGCCAGGACCAGCCACAGCACGTTGGCCAGCGTGTGGATGGCGCCGCCTTTCACCTCCACGACGTCCTTTCCGAAGGGGAAAGCCCCCAGGCCGGCCAGCTTGAAGCACTGCAGCCCGAAGGGGATGCCGATGATGGAGACGCACAGGACGGTGCCGGCGATGAGGTACTCGAGTGCAATCAACCAGCCGCCGCCGAGGATGAACCACAGCAGATTGAGAATGGGCCGCATACCTACCTTGTCACGTCCGGCGAGCCCGGCGATTGCCGAGGCCCGCTCAAGGGAGTGGGAGGAAACCTACGCCGGGCCACGCCCAGCAGTCATGCGCCCGCTTTGGGCGGCGGCTCGCTGGGACCGCCCGTCATGCGGCGCAGCAGCTCCTCGGCCTCGCGGCCCACTTCGCCGCGCGGGTCGAGCGAGCGTGCACGCTCGAGTGCCGCACGCGCCTCCTCCAGCGAGCCCTTCAGCCGCAGTGCCGCCCCCAGGTGGAGGTGGGCCCGAGGGTTGTCGCGCTCCATCCTCAGTGCCCGGCGGAACGCCTCGATGGCCCGGTCGACGTCTCCGGACAGGAGCTCTTCCTTACCCGCTTCGACGAAGCGCCCCGAGTCGTTGACGAGCTCCACCGAGAGGACGCTCCGCCCGGCGACGTTGACCAGCAGGGCGCGGAGGATGCCCGTCCAGTAGAAGGTGAGGCCCTCGGCGGCGATGACGGCCGCCAGGGGCAGGTCCGGAAGCAGCTGCTTGCCCCGGAACTTGAAGCGCACGCGCGTGTAGCGCCCCTTGTTGGCCAGGGCGGAGAGCTCGGTGCGTAGCTTGTGCAGCATCTCCTCGATGCGCCCGGGTTCGACATTCACCGTGCGCGCCCCGGCCCCCTGCGGCGGACGGGGGCGGGCGGTCCGGGGGGCCGCCGGCCGACGGGGCTTTGCTTTGCGCGGGGCCACTGCCGGCCGACGCGGCTTCAGCGTCTTTCTTTCACGAGCCACGGAGGCGCTCCTGGGGCTGGAGTTCGCGGACGCCCTTGGGGTCCACGGTGAGGAAGAAGAGGGGCTTTTCTGCCTCGCGCCGCTCGTTGAACGTGGTCCGGCCGGTGGCACCGTCGAAGTCCTTCACCTGCGCCAGCGCGGCGCGTACCGCGTCGCGGGTGAGCGGCGTCCGCTGCGCCTCCAGCACCTGGCGAAGCAAGCGCGCCGAGTCGTAGGCGACGGCGTCGAGGAGGAGCGGCGTCGCCTCCGGGTAGGCCTCGGTGTAGGCGTGGACGAAGCGGCGCGTCGACTCGCGGCTGCTCTCGGCGTAGAAGCCGTCCACGAAGACGCTGCAGAGGACAAATTTGCCGCCCCGCTCGATGAGCCGGGGCACGCCTTCGGCATTCTTCGGCGAATTCCAACCCTGGCCTCCGAGGAGGGTGACGGTGTGGATTTCCGTCTTTCCCGTCGTCTTCTTCAGTTTCTCAATCTCCTTGGCGTCGCAGGTGTTGGTGATGATGTCTTCCACCGCCAGCGCCGGGGCGATGAGCCCGACCCGCGACCACTCGTCGGGGATGAAGAGGGCTTCGAAGTCCACAATCGGCTCGACGTCCTTCCGCGCCTTCTCCAGTGCTTTGCGGCGCCGGAAGGCGTCGGCGTTGTTCTCCTTGTTCGCCTCCCTCAATTCCTTCAACGCCTCGAGGTAGTCGGTGCGGTCTTCCAGGTAGTACCGGCCCACCAGCTTCTTCGCCTCGGTGGTGAAGGTGGTCTGGTCGTTGGCGTAGGACTCCGCGCCACGCACCGAGGCCCCCTTGGCAGTCACCTGGTCCCAGAAGTCGCTCGTCATCTCCACGCCGTAGGGCGTATTTGGATAGAGGACCGCGAAGCTCTTGTAGCCCATGACGTCGGTGGCCCAGGCGGCCAGCGCCCGCCCCTGGGCGGAGTAGGTGAGCATGTTGCGGAAGATGAAGGGGCCAATCTCGGTGATGTCCTCGTTCCGGGTGAGCGTCAGCAGGGGCAGCCCGAGGTCCTGCGCCACCACCGCCGCCCGGCGGCTGTCCTCACCGAAGAGGGGCCCGATGGCCGCGGCCGCCCCGTCCTCGAAGACCAGCTCCTCGACGGCCGCGGCAGCGCGGGCCGGGTCGCCCTGGGTGTCCTTCACCACCAGCTCGACCTCGCCGTCTTTGAGGGCCAGCTTGATGCCCCGCATGACGGCCTCGCCGAGGCGCTGGTACTTGCCGGTCAGTGGCACCAGGAGGCCCAGCGTCCTGCCCCGCACGGTGCCGACGCGGTCCACTCGGGCCAGCATGGCTTGCGCCTGCTGGCTGTAGGGACTGGCCGGGGCCTTCTGCACCAGCGTCTCCAGCGTCGGCTTGAGACGGCTGTCGCGCAGGTGGGCGTAGACGCGGGCCAGCTTGAAGGTGAGCATCGGCCAGGCCGGATGGGAGGGGGACAATTCATCCTGCACCAGGGCTAGCTCGTCGAACGGCACCGAGGTGTCGATGAGAGAGGCCACCTGCTCGAGGGCCGCCTGCCGTTCCTCCGGCGTCGTCGCCGACTCGGACCGGTCCAGGGCCAGGCGTAGCGCCTGGTTCGCCATCCGCGCCCCCTCGGCCGCGCGCCGGAGGGCGTCTTCCAGCTCCGCCCGCTGCTCGGGGGGCACCTTGTCCCGCAGCGGCACCAGCGTCTGGTAGGCGTCGCGGTAGGCCTTCAGCTGCAGCGAGCTTTCCCCCAGCTTCAGCCGCGCATCCACCGCCTTGTCGAAGAGGGGGTTCTCAAACAGAAGCTCATTGAGTTGCTTGCGAGCGACGGCGTATTCCCCCAAGTCATAGGCGAGGACGGCCGCCCGGTAGAGCGCTTCCTCTCCGGCCACGGTGGAGGGGTAGGCCTGGCGCACGCTGAGGTAGAGCTCCACCTGCTTCGCCTTGGGCTTTCCGGCCGCTGCCGCGCTGGCGGCCTGCAGCGCGTCGGCGGCGCGGGCGTCCGGCCGCGGCTCCACCTCGGGCTTGCGGCCCATGGGCGGCACATTGGGGTTTTCCGGAAGCCGGGTGGTGGCGCAGCCGAGGGCGAGGAGGCAGACCGGCGCCAGCCGGCGGAGCAGCCCCGAGGACGCAAGACGGCACATGGTGGCTGGCATAGCAGAAGCCCCGGGGCGCTCAACGCGCGCGGAGAGCCTGTGCTTGCACACGCGGCGCCAGCCACCGCAGCTGGCCCCCGCGGGCCCTCGGGGGGCCCCAGTGTTTTCGAGCATTTCCCCCGCGGGGGACGGTCACCGTGGGGGAGGCCGGGAAGGACGGCGACGGCGGCTGCCCCCCCAGGGGTCAGCCAAACAGCTCGCGCACCTTCTCCAGGAAGCTCTTCACCTGGGGCTGCGAGCGCTGGCCGTTGAGTTCGGCGAAACGTTCGAGCAGCTCCCGCTGCTCCGAGGAGAGTTCGGTGGGTGTCTCCACCACCACCCGGACGTGCTGGTCTCCCCGGCCCCCGCCGTGGAGGTGGGGAATGCCCTTCCCCTTGAGGCGAAACACCTTGCCCGACTGGGTGCCGGAGGGCACCTTCATCTTCACCTTCCCCTCCAGCGTCGGGACCTCGAGGTGCGTGCCCAGGGCCGCCTGGGTGAACGAGATGGGCACCTCGCACAGCACCTCGGCGTCCTCGCGGACAAAGATGGGGTGCTCCCGCACGTGCGCCACGACGTAGAGGTCCCCCGGCGGACCGCCCTGCTCGCCAGGCTCGCCCTCACCCACCAGCCGAACGCGGGTGCCGCTGTCGACGCCGGCCGGAATTTTCACCGACAGCGTCGTCTCAGATTCGTACCGGCCCACGCCGCGGCATTTGGTACAGGGGGCGGTGGCCACCGAGCCGGAGCCCCCGCATGTCCCGCATGGGCGACTGACCGAGAAGAAGCCCTGGGTGTGGCGCAGCTCGCCCGAGCCCCCGCAGGCGGGGCACTGGCGGACCTGCTTGTCCTTGCTGCCCGTGCCCTCGCACACCTCGCAGCGCTTGGGCCGCGGGATTTTGACCGACACCTCGGTGCCGAAGGCGGCCTCCTCGAACGACAGCTCGAGGTTGTAGCGGAGGTCCGAGCCCCGGGCGCGACCTCCCCGACGGGAGCGGCCGCCAAAGATGTCGCCGAAAATCTCCGACAGCACGTCGTTGATGCCCGAGCTGTTGAAGCCGCCGAAGTCGAAGGGCATGGCCGTATGCCCAAACCGGTCGTAGTGGCCACGCTTCTCCGGGTCGGAAAGCACCTCGTAAGCTTCGGAGGCCTCCTTGAATCGGTCCTCGGCGGCCTTGTCCCCCGGGTTACGGTCCGGGTGGTACTGCATGGCCAGCTTGCGGTACGCGGACTTGAGGTCCTGGCCGGAAGCTTGGCGTGATACGCCAAGTACTTCGTAGTAGTCGCGCTTCCGAGCTGCTGCCGCGGGCAATCTCTGGGCTCCTGACGGGTGCGAGTGACTATAACGCGCGATTCTGGACTGGCCACCCCGCTTCGGCGGTTGCTGGGGCTGCTGCGTCCCTACCGGCTGCGCGTGGCGCTGGCGCTCATCGCGGCAGCCGTTTCCGCGGCGGCGGCGGCCGTCTATGCCTGGCTGGTGGGGCCGCTCCTCAAGGGCGTCCTTTTGGGCGGCAGCGTGCGCCTCGGCCCGGTGGAGCTGCAGACGGCCGCGTGGCGGTGGGTGCTGCCGGCCGCTGTGGTGGCCGCGGCGCTGGTGAAGGCGACGGCCCAATTCCTTCAAACCGGGTGGATGCAGTCGGTCGGCCAACGGGTGCTGGCCGCTTTCCGGGCGGAAGTCTTCGAGCACCTGGTGTGGGTGCCAGCCCGGACGCTGGAGGACCGCGCGTCGGGGGACGTGGTGGCGCGTCTCACCGCCGACGTCGCCCAGTTGGAATTCGCCGTCACGCAAGGGCTCACTTCCTACGTGCGCGAGGGGCTCCAGCTGGTGGCCCTCCTGGTGCTGTGCGCAGTGCTGGACTGGCGCCTCTTCGTCCTCTCTTTCCTGGTGCTGCCGGTGACGCTGATTCCGGTGCGCCGCTTCGCGCGCGCGGTCAAGCGCGCGGCCCGCACCACGCAGGGCAGCCTCGGCCGGCTGACGGCGCTGGTGGGAGAACAGCTGCACGCCCTGCCCATTCTTCAGGCCTACGGTGCTGAGGGCAGAGCCCGGGAGCGCTTCGACGCCGAACAGCAGCTGTACCTTCGCGAGATGGACCGCTCGCTGCTGCTGCGGGGGGCGGCGAGCCCGACGGTGGAAGTGCTAGGCGTCACTGGGCTGGCGCTGGCCCTTGCGGTGGGGGCCCGGGCGGTGGCGGCCGAGCCGCCCCTGGCCACCCACCTGTTGAGTTACGTGGGCGCCGTCATGCTCATGTACGGGCCCCTGAAGAGTCTCTCCGGGACGTTTGCCCAGGTGCTGTCCGGCCTGGGCGCCGCCGAGCGCCTGCTCGAGCTCGAGGCACTCCCCCGGGCGAAGGACACGGGTGCCCCGGTGGGGCCGCTGCAGACGGGCGTGCGCTTCGAGGACGTCCGCGTCCGCTACGGCGAGGGGCGGGACGAGGCGCTTTCCGGGCTCAGCTTGGACGTCCCCGCCGGAAAGATGGCGGCGCTGGTGGGAGCCTCCGGAGCCGGGAAGTCCACCGCCTTCGCGGCCCTGCTCGGCTTCGTCGAGCCTTTCGGGGGGCATATGACGTGGGACGGCCAGGACGTCGGGACGCTTAAGCCCTCGGCCTTGCGGGCACAAATGGCGTGGGTGGCCCAGGAGCCGGTGCTGTTTTCCGGTTCGGTGCGCGACGCGGTGCTGCTGGGACGGCCACAGGCCAATGACGCGCAGGTGTGGGAGGCGCTGCGGCGCGCGCATGCCGAAGGCTTCGTGGGCAGCTTTCCCCACGGCCTCGACGAGGAGGTGGGGGAGCGCGGCGCGCGCCTGTCCGGCGGACAGCGCCAGCGGCTGGCCATCGCCCGCGCTTTCCTACGCCAGCCCTCGCTGCTGCTATTGGACGAGCCGTCCAGTTCCCTCGACGCAGCCTCGGAGGCCGAGGTGCGCGAGGGGCTACGGGACTTAATGCAGGGCCGGACGACGCTTGTCATCGCGCACCGGCTGTCCACCGTCCGCCACGCCGACATCCTGTATGTCCTCGACGCCGGCCAGGTGGTGGAGGCCGGGACCCATGCCGAGCTGGTGGCACGCGGTGGCGTCTACGCGCGGCTTCTCACCCAGGGCGCCGCGCTTCTCGAGGAGACGGACGCACCACCAGCGGGTGAAACAAGGACGTAGGACGCACCACTTTGGCCTACCGGGGGCCCGGGGCCCACCCCCCGCCCGAGGCCCCTCGACGGCCCGGCGCGTCCCGGAGGATGCTGGGGGCTTGGAGGAGCTGGCGCAGGCCTCGAGGCCACGGCGCGACGGCTCTCCACCGCATGGCCCGGCGCGCACTTCCGTTTGAGAGGCACTTCGAGGGCGCGGCCGTCCTCGGGGAGCTGCTCGAGCTGGGCGGCTCGCCCTATGGCCCCGAGGACGTCCTCGCCCAGTTCCGCCAGGCGCGCACGGCCGGACTGGTGCCAGCCGACGTCCTGCCCACCCTTTTCCCGAGCGAGCCGCGCTTCGCGGACCCGGGTCAGGCCAAACGCCTTTTCCAAAACCTCCTCGGCCTATGGGACGTCTGCCCGGGCAAGGTGAGCCTCACCTTGCCCGGGCCGCGTCCGAAAAAGGCCATGGCTGTCCCGCCCGCGCCCCTTCAGGGCGCGCCACCCACCCCGGAATGGGTGGACTCGGCCTGGACTTTCCTCGACCGGGACCCTCGGGCGCGGACCCGCCTTTTGCATTCCTTCGAGAATCGCCAGGACGCCCTGTTGACCTTTCTTGACGAGGAGCCCCTATCCGATGAAGGGTATGGGGTCCTGCGGCATCTGGCCTTCGAGCTTCATGCGATGCTCGAGCTGGGGTGCGGGGCAGCGCCGGGCCGGGTCGACCCCGCGGCGTTGATGGGAAGCCCCGGAGGCGATGGGGGCCCGTCCGCGTTGGTGGCTTACGCGGACGAAGCGCTCTTCGAGGCCGAGCAGGACGAGGAAGCGCCCGTGGCGGCAAAGGAAGCTGCCGTGCTGCGGGAATGGGTGAGACATCTCGTCGCGGCCCTTTGGGCAGCGCGGCGCACGTGAAGGCAGGTGGCAGACATGCCCAAGGATGACGAGGGCGGCGGATTCAGCGGAAAGCGCAACAAAAGCTGGCGCGAGATTGACGCCCAGCGGGGCAAGAGCAAGTACCACTCGCGCCAGGACGACCCCGCCCAGCAGCGCATCGAGCGCAGCGCCAGTTACAGCCGGTACAAGATTGCGGCCGACGCCCTCTTCAAGGGGGGGGAGCTACCGGAAGGGCTGGCCAAGACGTTCGACCCGGAAGGAAAGCGCAAGGCGCAGCGCGAGGCGATGCTCCAGCTGCGGGAGATGGACAGAAAGACGTGGGTGCAGGGCGTCCTCGACTACCTGGAGAAGTACCCCGAGCTCCCCGAGGACCCCTACTTCCTTGACTCGCTGCTGGACCATCCGCGGGAACGCGTGGTGGGCCAGGCGCTGGGCCGTCTCGAGGCCCTCAACGACGAGGGGAAGCTGAAGACGAAGTTGCCGAAAAGCCTGGATGAGCGTCTCAAGTCCATCGAGCTCACCAGCATGGACCCCGAGCTGCAGACCCGGGCCCGGACCCTGAGGGGACAGCTCTGGCCTTGACGGCCTAACCTGCGGCGCCGTGGCACAGGTCGACATCCCGGCCCCCCACGGCCGCCTGGAAGGCCTGCTCTGGACGCAGGAGTCCCCGCGCGGCGCGGCGCTGGTGTGCCACCCGCACCCGCTGGCCGGCGGAAACCTGCACAACACCGTCACCTACCGGGTGGCCGCCGCATTCCGCACCGCCCGGTGCAGCGTGCTGCGCTTCAACTTTCGCGGCGTGGGCGCCTCCACCGGCGCCTACGACAGCGGACCCGGCGAGCTGGAGGACGCTCGCACCGCCCTGGACTGGCTCGAGGGCCAGGTGCCCGGCGTCCCGCTGGCGGTGGCCGGCTTCAGCTTCGGCGCCCGGACGGCGCTGGAGCTGGCGGCGGTGGAACCACGGGTGGCGCGCGTCCTGGCGGTGGGAATGGCCACCCGCCTCTTCGACCTCTCGGTGGCCGAGTCGCTGCACCAGCCGGTGGCCATCATCCAGTCGCTGAGGGACGAGTTTGCCTCCGTCGACGACGTCCGGGCCCTGGTGGGCCGCATCCCCCACGCGCGCCTCTTCGAATTGCCGGAGGCCGACCACCTCCTCACCGGCAAGGAGCGCGAGTTCGACGCCGTGTGCGCGACGGCCGTGCACTGGCTGCTCGAGACGTCATGAGGGCGGCCATTCGCCAGGCCCGCGCCGAGGACGCGGCCGTGCTGCAGGCCCTCCGCGTCGAAGCCGGCTGGGATGCGGAGGCGGTTCCCGCCTGGTTTGAGGCCGTGCTGCGGGAGGAGCGCGCCATGTGGGTGGCGGAACTGGATGGCCAGGTGGTGGCCATGGTGGCCCTGGACTTCCAGGACGCCGACCCGGAAGTGGCCGACGGCAACGGCACCGCTTCTGTCACCAGCCTGGCCGTGACTGCGGCAGCGGCTCGCCAGGGACTTGGCCGCACGCTGACGCTGTTCGTTGAGGAGCAGGCACGGGCGCGCGGCATCCGCGTGCTGACGCTCAACACCCGGCCCACCAACGCCGCCGCGCTCACCCTCTACCAGGGCCTGGGCTACCGGCCCTTCAAGCAGCAGCCCCGCCCCTGGGGCGAAGCCGTCTTTCTGCGCAAGGCGTTGGAGCGGTCCCGATGAGGGCCATGGTGCTCGAGCGCACCGGTGGGCCCCTCGTCCTGCGGACATTGGCCGAGGGCGTGCCCGGGCCGGAACAGGTGCTGCTCGACGTCTCCGCCTGCGGGGTATGCCGGACGGACCTTCACGTCCTGGACGGTGAGCTTCCCCATCCGAAGCTGCCCCTGGTGCTGGGGCACCAGGTGGTGGGCCGGGTGCTGGCGCTGGGCGCCCAAGTGGAGCACCTCTCGCTCGGCCAGCGCGTGGGCGTCCCCTGGCTGGGGTGGACGGACGGGACGTGCGCCTACTGCCGGTCGGAGCGGGAGAACCTCTGTCTCAGCGCCCGCTTCACCGGCTACCAGCTCGACGGGGGCTACGCCGAGCGCGCCGTGGCCGACGCGCGCTACTGCTTCCCACTGCCGGACGGCATGGACGATGTGCATGCCGCACCGCTGTTGTGCGCCGGCCTCATCGGCTTTCGCGCCCTGCGCCTCGCCGGAAGCGCCGAGAAGCTGGGCCTGTACGGCTTCGGCGCGTCGGCCCACCTGCTGGCGCAGGTGGCGCGCCACCAGGGTCGCCGCGTCTTTGCTTTCACGCGCGACGGAGATGTCGCGGACCAGCAATTCGCCCGCGAGCAGGGCGTGGAATGGGCGGGCGGCTCGAGTGAGCGGCCGCCGGAAGTCCTCGACGCCGCCATCCTCTTCGCGCCAGTGGGGAGCCTGGTGGTGCGGGCGCTGGAGGCGGTGGGGCCCGGGGGCAAGGTGGTGTGCGCCGGTATCCACATGAGTGACATTCCCTCCTTCCCCTACAAGCTTCTGTGGGAGGAGCGCCTGGTCCGCAGTGTGGCCAACCTCACCCGGGAGGACGGCGCGCAGTTTCTCCAGCTGGTCCCCCGGGTGCCGGTGCGGCCGGAGGTGACGGTGTTCCCGCTGGAGCAGGCCAACCAGGCCCTGGAAGCGCTGCGCGCCGGGCGCTTTCGCGGGGCCGCGGTGCTGTCCATGCGCGCCTGATGGCCGGCGCCGGGGGGCCCTAGCGCGGGCTTGCCTCGACGCTGACACGCAGCCCGTCTTCGGCGAAGGTGACGGCACCGGAGAAGGCCCGGCGAACCGACGCCAGCACCTCGGCCTTCTGCACGGACACCGCCGGCGGCAGGTGCGTCAGAAGAAGCGCCCGGACGCCAGCGGAGGCTGCCATCTCCCCGAGGCGACCCGGGGGACTGTGGCGCTGGTAGAGCGCCTCGGGAGAGCCCGGCGGGTCAAGCACGGCGCAGCTGACGACTAGCAGGTCCGTCCCCTTGGCCAGCTGCGCCAGGGAGGGTAGCCCGGAGGGGTCCACGTCTCCGGCGAAGACGACGCTGCGGCGGCCCACCGCAACGCGGAAGGCCACCGCCGGCGTGTCGCCATGGTGAATGGCTTGCCCAGTGACGGCGATGTCGCCCGCCACCGTCACCGTCCGGGGGGGGCTGCCCAGACGGGCCGGCACATTCTCCCCGGACACCCGCATTTCGGCGCCGAAGTCGCGCAGGTAGCGGTACAGGCCGTGCGGGCCGAAGAGGCCTTCCACGAAGGTGACGGTGGAGGGGAAGAGGGGGTTGCCGCTCGGACCGAGGACGCGCAGGTGCACCGCCTCGCTGGCGTCCAGGGCCCGCGCCTTCACGAAGGCGGGCAACTCGGCCGAGTGGTCGACGTGCAAATGGGTAAGCAGCACGGTGTCGAGGGCGGAGAGGTCCACGCCGGCCTCACCGGCCCGCACAAACGTCCCGGAGCCCGCGTCCACCAGGACGCGTGCCTTGCCGTCGATGAGAAGTAAGTTTCCCACCGAGGCGCGGCTGGACAGCCGGGGCCCGCCGGAGCCAAGGACCAGCACGCTGAGCGGCGGTGACGCCTCGTCGGCCAGTGCCGCCGTGGCCAGCAGGGCAACGAGGAGGGGAGCGAGGCGCGTGCGCATGGGGCCGGTGGCACCTGCAGCGAGGAGTTTTTGTAGGTTCCCTCTTCTGCTGGCCGCGTGGGAAGGCCGGCCCCGCTCAAATCGCCCCCGGTGGTGCCCTCGCCCTGGGCACGCCGGTTGTCGGTCGACCGGCCGCGCCACTCAGGTAGGCCAGGACGCCCGTGTGCTCGACGCGAGGGGATGCCGCGCCTCAGCGGTCGATGACGAAGCCGCACACCGAGTCGAGCTGCAGGGTCACCTTCTGCAGCGTCTCCTGGAGGGTGTCGGCGTAAGCGCGCTCCAGGGCGAGCTGTGCGGCCACCGTCTTCTCCGGCACACCCTGATGCTGCAGCGCGCGGGACAGACGCTCCAGGGTGAGGTCGCGCTCGGCGAGGAGGGACTTCCACGCGCGCGCCCGCAGGATGGACAGCTGGTCCTCGGCTGCGCGGCGGGCCTCGGCCACGCCCGCGTCCACGAAGGTGGCGAGGTCCGGGAAGGCGGCGCGCACCTGTTCGTGCGGCAGCGCCCGCCCCTCCTCCTCCAGCACATCCAGCAAGGCTGCGTCGGCAACCGGCTTCCCGTCCGGGCCCGCCACCACGGCCACCCGGATGAGGCTCGCGTCCAGAAACCGCGCGAGCTGCCGGGAGGGTACCCGGGCCCCTGGAGAGGTGTCCGCTGGCTCCGGCGGAACGAGGTGGAACAGCACCTCCAGCCCCCGCATCCGCTTGGCCCCCCGCCGCTGGATGCCCCGGAAGCCCGTGCGGCCGTACGGGCCGTCGCGGAGGAAGCCGAAGAGTGCCTCCACCACCGGGTGTCCGGTGGCGAGGAAGTCAATCTCCTCCTGCTCCACCGCGGTGTCGCGCCAGAAGGTGCCGAGCACGGTCTTCTCCTGGCTAACGTCCAGGCCCGGCAGCGCTTCCACGGTGAGCGCGTGCCCGAAGTGAAAGGCGCACTGGAAGGCATTCACCTCGCGGTCGGTGTCCACGCCAATGCCGAGCCGCTCGGCCAGCTCCGTCACGGCCTCCTCCAGTCGCTCATCGAGATCCCGAGCCACACCCCACAGCGCGTCATCCAGGGTGGCGTCCGGGTCGGACTCAATGCCGAGCCGCACCTGGGCGCGCGCCACCAGCGCTTCCACCGCTTCCTGGTCGAAGCTGCGGACGTCGAGAAGCGGGTCATAGGCGCGCCGGGTGGCCTCGCGCGCCTCAGCCACCGCCGCGGCAAGCTCATCGCGGTAGCGTGCCCGGGCGGCGGGCGGCTCTAGCGCCAGCTCCAGCACCCGCCCCTCGACGCCCTCCAGCACCGCGTCCAGCCCGCCCACCGTCTCGCCGAAGACGCCGACGGCGTCAGCCAGCAGCACCAGCACGTCCGAGGCCAGTGTCCCCTCCACGTCGAAGACGTGAATCTCCACCGGGTGGCTCTGGCCAATGCGGTCCAGACGGCCAATGCGCTGTTCGACCGTAGCCGGACTCCAGGGCAAGTCGTAGTGCACCAGGTGGTGGGCAAACTGGAAGTTGCGACCCTCCCCGCCCACCTCGGTGCACAACAGGACGAGTGGCCCGTCGGGGTCCCGGAAGCGCGCCACCTGCCGGTCCCGGTCGACCAGGGCCAAGTCGCCGTGGTAGCCGAGCGCTTCCATGCCTTCGGCCCGGAGTAGCTCCCGCAGCGACTCCAGCGTCTCTCGGGCTTCGGTGAAGAGCAGCACCTTGGCGCCCGGCTCGCGCGCCCAGACGTCGCGCAAAAGGGCCAGCAAGGCGAGAAACTTGGCGTCGCGCGCCGGCAGGCCCCCGGCCAGGCCCGAGACGGCCGGCAGGGCGCGCGCGGCCTGCGCGAAGGCAGCCGGCGAGGAGTCCAGCCGCCGCAGCAGCCCGGCCAGGGCGGCGCCGCGCAGCCTGCCCTCGGTGACGGCCTGCAGCACGGCCGCGCGCGCCGTGCGTTCTGCCTCGGAGAGGCGCACCGGGTGCCGGTGCAACCGCCGTTCGCTGAAACCGCCAACCCGGGCCCGGCGGTTGCGGATGAGTCGGTCCGAGAGGCTGTACGTCTCCGCCAGGTGGGAGAGGAGCGCGGCCGGCGTCCGCAGCTTGGCCAGCCGCGCGTCGTCCGGGTAGCGCGCCCGGAGGGCCGCCAGGGGTGCGGCCGGCACCTTGTCGGGCGAGGCAAGCAACGCCCGCACCACCTCCGAAAGGGCTTCCTGCCGCGCCAGCCGCTTGGCCAGCTGCTCCGGGGTGGGGGCGGTCGCCGGGTCGAGCAGGGTCAGCAGCCGCCGGTACTCCTCCGGGTCGAGCTGCATCGGCGTGGCGGTGAGAAGAAGCAGGCCCCAGGTGCGGGGGGCGAGGGCGGAGATGGCCCGGAAGGCCGCTTCCCCGCGCAGGTGGTGCGCTTCGTCGACGATGACGAGGTCCCAGCCGGCGGCGGCTGCCTCGGCGGACATGGCCTCGCTGCGCGACAGCAGCTCGAGACTGGTCACCACCGTGGGGAAGCGAGCCCAGGGGGAGACGTCCGGCTGTTCCTCGCGGCTGGCGGAGAGGCGCTCGGTGTCCAACAGGGTGAAGAGCTGGTTGAATTTGTGGAAAAGCTCGGCCAGCCACTGCACGGTGAGGTGGCTCGGCGCCACCACCAGCACCCGGGCCGCCAGCCCCGACAGGCGCAGCGCCGAGTACACCATGCCTGCCTCGATGGTTTTTCCGAGGCCCACCTCATCGGCCAGGACGAAGCGGGGCGAACGGGACGACAGCACCCGCTGCACCACCCCCACCTGGTGTGGCTTCACCATGACACGCGAGGCCAGAAGCGCGCCAAGGGCATCGTCGCGGCGCTCCTCGTCCAGGCGCAGGGCCTGCCGGCGAAGCAGAAAGGCGCGTGCGTTGGCCACCCGCCCCTCCCGCAGGGCGGCTAGCACGTCCGGGGGGGGAGGCTCGGCGTGGACCTCGGACTCGGGCAATTCATCCTCGGCGCCATCGTCGAAACGAACTTCATAGCGGCGCAGCCCCCGGCCTCCGGGTACCTCGCCCGTCACCACGCCGGCGCGGCCCTTGGCCGTGTGGATGCGGTCGCCGGTCCCCAGCGGCTGCGGCACCAGGGCGCCCCCCTTGGTGGAGACGATGGTGGGCTCGGGCCGGGAGGGAAACACCACTTCCGCCTTGCCGCCGTCCACCGACAGGCGCACCAGGTGCCCCACGCCCCACTCGGGTTGGGGGAGGTAGCGCACCTTCATGCCGGGGACGAGCGCCATGGGCGGACAAGGTACGCGCCCTGGCCGCTCGCGTCGACCGCCGCGACGGCAGGCCCGCCCCGTCCCGGGGGGCGCCGGACTTCAGCGGCCGAGAAGCACGCGGCGGATGGGGCAGTCTTCCGGCGCCGCCCGCCCGGGGCAGCACTGTGCGAGAAGCAGCCGTTCCACCGGCGCCAGCACGGGTTCCGGCACCGAGGGCGCGACTTCCAGGGTGACGCACGGTTGGGTCGGTCCCGCGTTGGTGGACACCGCCTTCCACGGCACCTTTTCCTGAAGCCCGGCCAGGACGGATGGGCCAGGCACACCTTGAAAGCCCCACATGCCGAGGACGCCGCCGCCTGGCCCGCGCAGGGTGAGCTGGAAACTTCGCAAAGCTGGGCTGGTGGGGGTGAGGCGCACGACGAATTCGCCGGGCGTCACCCGCCGGGTGAGGACGTAGGCCGCCGCCCCGAGGAGCAGCACCAGCAGCACAGCTAGGCCGGCGAGGAGGACACGTCCCACTCGGCTGGCGGAACCCTCAAGCATCATTCACCGTCACCACCTCCGCCGGACACACCGCGCGCAGCGCACGCAGCAGCGCGTCGATGGTGGCCGGCGGAAGCGTGGGCGAGGCCTCCAGCCGGACGCAGGGCGCCGCCGGGTCACCATCGGGCGCCGGCACCGCACCTTGCACCGCCTGTAACGTCCTGTCGTCGACGTCCACCTCGGTCACCCAGGCGCCGAGGCGCTCGCCCCGCGCGCTCCACAGCGTCAGGCCCACCACGCCCGGCACGTCTGGGCGGGTGACGGCTTGCAAGACGTGGCGCGTGCCTGGCCGCGGCACGAAGCCCGTCCAGCGTTGTAGCGCCGTTGCCAGGCGTTCACTGGTGGTGCCCGGCACGCCCTCCCGTCGCAGCACCTCCGTCTGGAAGGTCCGCCAGGCAGCGAAGAATTCCGCGGACAGGGGCGGCGGCACGCCGCTGCGGCACAGCGGTTGCTGCCCCAACCCATGAAGGCCGCAGTACGCCTTCCGGCAGGCCGCGGCCAGCCGGGCGAGGCTGGCCCCCCGTCCATAGCCGGGGGAGGCGCCCGGGCTGTCCAGCAGGTCGCGCCAGGCGGCCTGGCAGCCAGACTCGGTGAAGAGGGGGACGCACACCCGGAGCGCATCCTCGACGCTGCTGCCGTTGGACAGCTGCTGCAACTCCATCTGACAGCTGGCCAGCGGGCTGGCCGCCCACGCCGGCGCCCCCGCCGGCAGCAGGAGGAGGCAGCACAACGCCGTGGTGCGCAGGCGAGGTGTCGTCACCACCCGGCAACATGCCCCAGCCGGCCGGGCCGTGCCTAGAGGCCGGGCAGGGCGACAGAAGCCGCCCAGGTGTGGTGAAAGGCGCGCATGCGGCCACGGAGAGTCTTCATCGCCGGCGCGACCGGCGCGACGGGGCAGAAGGTGGTGCCGCTGGCCCTCGCCCAGGGGCTGGACCTGCTGGCCCAGGTCCGGCCGAAGCCCGGCCGGGTGGCGGATTCCCGCACCGCCGTCTTTGCGTTGTCGGACAGGGCCGCGCTGGTGGAGGCGCTGCGGGGCTGCACCACCATCCTGCAGCTGGTAGGCACGGTGCGGCGGCGTTTCGCCACCGGCGACACCTATGAGAGTAGCGACATCGGCACCACCCGGGCCCTGGTGGACGCGGGCCAAGAGGCCGGCATCGACCACCTGGTGCTGCTCAGCTCGGCGGGGGCGGGCTACCCGGTGGGGGCCTACCTGCGGGCGAAGGCCGCGGCCGAGCAGCTGGTTCAGCACAGCGGGATTCCCTGGACCGTCTTTCGCCCGTCGGCCTTCGTGAGTGAGACGCACCACCCGCCGCCCGGCTTCGCCGCCTTCACCCGGGCGCTCGGGCTGCAGCGATTCCAGCCCATTCCCCTGGCGTCCCTCGCCTTCGGGCTGGTGCGCAGCGCCAAGGAGCGGGCGCCGCTCGGCGAGGTGCTGGAGGGTGCGGAGCTCTTCAGCTGGGTCAGCCCTGCTTCTCGTTGAGGCCGTGGAGCTCCAGCGCGTTGTCGCGCAGCACGGCCTCGGCGATTTGAAGCGCGCGGTCGCGGGTGATGAGTCCTTCACTCACCATTTTCCCTAGGGCAAGCGCCAGCGCCTGGCGGGTGGTTTCCGCGCCCAGCAGCGTCAGTTCCGGCCAGCGCAGCTGGGCGGCGCTGGGGTCCGACCAGGCGTCGGTGGCGAAGAGGACTTTCTCCGGGGCGAGCTCGAACCACCAGCGCAGGGTTTCGGCCAACTCGGTCGGGGAGCGGACCTGGTTCTGCACGCTGGTGTCTGCCCAGACGTTGGGGCGCAGCAGCAGGGGGGCGGCCTCCTTGTCGAAGGGAAAGCCGCCGTGCACCAGCACGAAGCGCGTCTTCTGGGTGTTGGGGTCGTTGAGCATCGGCTCGAGCAGCAGCGGGTTGCCGTTGCCCACGTCGCGCCCCGCGCCGCGGGCCATGCCGGTGTGGATGTGCACCACCAGCCCGAGTCGCCCGGCCTCCCGTGCGATGTAGCGGAAGGTGTAGTCCTGGAAGGCCTTCAAGTCCGCGGCGGACGCCCCCAGTTCCCCCGCCACCACCAGCCGGCCGTAGGCGGCCCGGGCCACCTCGGCATTCACCTCGTCGAAGTTGATGGGGCGGTACTCGGCGATGGCCACGTCCACGCCGACCGCCCCCCCGCCGAGCCACCGCTCGAGGCCGGGCGTCACAATCCGCTTGAGAAATTCATCCAGCGTCTTGGGCAGCGTGTAGGTGCGCGCGGCGATGAAGAAGGGCTTCAGGCCCTCGGCCGAGTCCGGGCTGAAGGGGCGGAGGAAGAGGTCGACCCGGGGCAGGAAGCGGAACCGGCTGGGGGCGGGCCCGGAGGTGGGAGGCGGGACGCCCTCCACCAGGGCCATCTGCACGCCGGCGACGTCCAGCATGCTGTCGGCGAACGCCGCGCCCTTCTCTCGCCGCAGCTTCTCGCGCGCCTCCTGCAAGACGGCGATGGTCTCGTCGCTGTCCGCGTCGGCGAGGTTGATGCGGTAGAGGGCCTTCCAAGCGCGCGTCCACTCCGGGCCCTCGCCCCGCAGCCGCAGCGGCAGGGTCGCCGGCTCCCGGCGGGAGGGCGCTGCACTCGGCGGCTCCACCGCATTCACCAAAAGGCGCGTGTGGGCGTCGACGCCCTTAATTTTCTGAATTTCCGCCAGCAGCCTCTGGTCGGGTGCCTGCGCGGACGCGGTGAAGCAGAGAAGGAGGAGGCATACCGCCAAGACGCGAGAGGCCATCACGGGCCCAGGGCTAGCACAACACGGCAACACGGGGGTGGCCACCCGCCGCGTCGTAACCGGGGCACACACCCGACCACCGTCAGCCGGCCAGTGGCTGAAGGCTCCGGTAGAAGGGGCGGAAGTCCCCCCGGGCCCCCAGCAGGCGGAGGTTCTGCTGCAGGCCACCGAAGGCCCGGAGAAAGAAGACGCCTTCGGCCGGGGGGCGGATTTTGAGCACCTTGCCCGGATGTTTGGCGACGAGGCGCCGGGTGTCGGCCGGGACGGTGTCGGCGCCATAGTCGTAGTCGTCGGTGCGCAGCGCCCGTCCGGCGATGTGGATTAATTCGTCCAGCAGGGGGCGCGCCTCCGCGTCGGGAAGGTCGACGGTGAAGCCCACGGTGCGCGCCAAGCGCAGGGCGTCGAAGGGGCGCTGCTCGACCACCTGGTCGAAGACGGCCCGGTGGGCGAGGAAGAAAGTCCGGCTGAACGTCTTCACGCTTCCGAAGTCCATGACGCCGAGCCGGCCGTCCGGCATCACCATGTAGTTGCCGGGGTGCGGGTCGGCGTGGACGGTGCCCTGCACGAGAAAGGTGCCGTGGATGGCACGGATGAGGAGTCCCGAGACGCGCAGGCGCTCGGCGTTGCTGGGCTGGCTGGCAAGGAAGTCCTTCAGCGTCTGCCCGGGCAGCAGCTCCAGCGTCAGCACCCGGACCGAGGTGCGGTCCTCCACCACCTCCGGCACCTTGATGTCGGCCAGCCGCATCGACGCACGGGCGAACTCCATCGCCAGGCGCGCCTCGCGCCGGTAATCCAATTCATGGCTGAGTTCCTCCGACAACTCCCGGAAGTAGGCCCGGCCGTCCAAGGCACGGCCGGTGAGGGCCAGGGCCTTCACCACCGCACCCAGGTTGTCGATGTCGCTCTTCAGCGCCCGGTCGATGCCCGGGTACTGCACCTTCACCACCACCTCGCGGCCGTCCATCAGCCAGGCGCGGTGGACTTGCCCCAGGCTGGCGGCCGCCATCGGCGTCTCGGTGAATTCCCGGTACAGCGCCTCCAGCGGCGCGCCGAGCTCTCGCTCCACCACGCGGCGGACGGTGGGAAAGGCCATGGGGGGCGCTTCGTTCTGCAGCCGGGAGAGGATGGCCCGGATTTCCGGGGGGAAGAGGTCCGGGTCCATGCTGGCCACCTGGCCCAGCTTCATCACCGCGCCCTTCAAGTCGCCGAGCGTCGCCACCAACTTCTCGGCGGCGCCCAGGGACAGCCCGGTCGGGTCCGCCCCGGCCAGACGCTTCACCCCGCGGGAGACGACGTCCGTGCCGAGGGCAGCCCCGAGGCCCGCCAGCTTGCTGAGACGCTTGAAACGCGAGGAGGGCGGCCCGCCGCTGTCTTGAGGCATCTGGGCCACCTTCCTAACCGGAACGCACCCTCGGCGCGCGGTGAAGCGACGTCTTGGGGGGCAGCCCGGAGCCGCCGCAGCGTGGTAAGCCCCTCTTCTGCATGGCTCCCCGGGAGACGGCCGGGCCCTCCTCGTGGGGCCGCTACCCACACGTCGACCAGCGCTCCCTCGCGCTCGCCTGGGCGAGCGACTCGCTGCCTCAAGGCACGGAGCCGCTGTTGCCCTATGGGCTGGGCCGAAGCTACGGGGATGTGTGCCTCAACCCCGACGGCCCGCTGCTGCTGACGCGCGAGCTGCGGCGCTTTCTCGCCTTCGACACGCAAGCGGGCGTGCTGCGCTGCGAGGCGGGCTGCACCTTGGGCGAGGTGGCGGAACTGACGCTGCCCCAGCGGTGGTTTCCGCCCGTCGTCCCCGGCACGCGCTTCGTCACCGTCGGCGGGGCGGTGGCCAATGACGTGCACGGCAAGAATCACCACCGGGCCGGCACATTCGGCCGGCACGTGCGTGCCCTGGAGTTGCTGCGTGGCGATGGGACGCGCCTGGTGTGCGGACCTGGCGCCAACACGGCCCTCTTCCGGGCCACCGTGGGCGGCCTGGGACTGACGGGCCTCATCACCTGGGTGGAGTTGCAGCTGGCGCCGGTGGCCGGTCCGTGGATGGAAGTGGAGGCGGTGCCCTTTCAGGGACTGGAGCAGTTCGCCGAGCTCACCGCGGCGTCGGACAAGACGCACGCCTACACCGTGGCCTGGGTGGACGGACTGGCCCGCGGCACAGCGCTCGGCCGGGGGATTTTTTTTCGGGGAAACCACGCCGAGGGCGGTGGGGACGTGCCCGCGCCTCGGCTGCGGCTTTCCGTCCCTTTCGACGCCCCGGACGCACTTTTGTCGGCCCCCCTCATCCGCGCCTTCAACGCCGTCTACCGAAACTGGCCTCGGGGCGGGACGAAGCGGGTGTCCACGTGGAAATTCCTCCACCCCTTGGACGCGGTGGGGAATTGGAACCGCCTGTACGGTCGCCGGGGGTTGCTGCAACACCAAAGCGTGGTGCCCGGCCCGGGTGCCGTCGGGGAGTTGCTCGCCACCGCGGCCGACAGCGGCCAGGGCTCCTTCCTCACCGTCCTGAAGACGTTTTCGGACATGCCCAGCCCGGGGCTGCTCTCCTTCCCCCGCCCGGGGTGGACGTTGGCCCTGGACTTTCCTGGCCGAGGGGAGGCCACCTTCGCCCTTTTGGAAAAGCTGGACGCCGTGGTGCGGGCGCAGGGGGGCCGGGTGTACCCGGCGAAGGACGCCCGCATGTCCGTCGACACCTTCCGCGCGGGGTTCCCGGAGTGGCGTGACTTCGCCGCGCACGTCGACGCGCGCTTCTCCTCGGGCTTCTGGCGGCGCGTCCGCGGGGAGGCCTAGCCCGTCCATGCCGCCGCGCCGCGTCCTCATCCTCGGTGCCACCAGTGCCATTGCCCAGGCGGTGGCTCGGCGGTACGCCCAAGGCGGCGCCCGGCTGGCGCTGGTGGCGCGCAACCGCCAGTACCTGGACGTGGTGGCCGCGGACTTGCGCGTCCGGGGCGCCTCCGCCCTGTGGACGGAGGTGGCCGACCTCCTGGAACTGGACCGGCACGCGGCGCTGGTGGACCGCGCCCAGCAGGCCCTCGGCGGGCTGGACGTCGCGCTGGTGGCCCACGGCCTGCTTCCGGTGCAGGCCGAGGCGCTGGCCGACAGCCGCATCGCCAGCCTGTGCTGGCAAACCAACTTCGTCAGCGCGGCATCCCTGCTGGAGGCGGTGGGCGGGCGCATGGAGGAGGCGGGGCGCGGGACGCTGGGGGTGCTGTCCTCGGTGGCCGGCGACCGGGGGCGGGCGGAGAACTACGTGTACGGGGCGTCCAAGGCTGCTCTCAACGCTTACGCCAGCGGCCTCGGGCAGCACCTGGCCCCCAAGGGGGTGCGGGTGGTGACGGTGAAGCCCGGGCCGGTGGCGACTCCGATGACGGCGGGGCGCATGGTGAAGCCCCGGCTGCTGGCGGACGTGGACGACGTGGCGCGGCGCATCCACCGCGGCCTCGAGGCCAACTGGCCGGTGGTGTACGCGCCCGCCTACTGGCGCCTGGTGATGACGATTCTGCAGCTGCTGCCCACCCGTATTTTTGAGAGGCTGCGCGGCTGAGGGCGGGCAGCCGTCCTGTTGCGGGGCAGCGGTGCCGTCGCCCGGCAAACACTCTGGCCCCCGGGCACGAAGTCCTTTGCTGCTCGAGCGACCGGGCTTCACCAACCGGTCGCTTGAAGTTGTGCCGTCGGGGGTGTCTACAACTCAGCCGTCCCTGGAAGGAGGCACGCACATGGCCAATCCGTTTGTACACGTAGAACTGCAGAGCAACGACCTGGCAAAGGCGCGCGCGTTTTACGCCAAGCTGTTCGACTGGAAGCTGGAGGACGCCGAGGTGCCCGGCTTTGGCAGCTACACCATGATTCAGGTGGGAGACGGCACCGGCGGCGGGATGATGAAGAACCAGGCGAAGGGCGTGCCCTCGCACTGGCTGCCGTACGTCGACGTGGCCGACATTGTCAGCTCGACGAGGAAGGCCAAGGAACTGGGAGCGAAAGTCGCGCTGGACGTGACGCCGGTCGGGGAGATGGGCCGGATGAGCGTCATCGTCGACCCGAGCGGCGCCACGCTCGGCCTTTGGCAGACGACCAAGAAGCCCTGAGGCAAAGCCGTCGTGGGGACGGGCGCGCGCGACAAGCCCGTCCCCCCCACGTGTCTTCGGTGGACGCGTCAGCACGGGTGAATTCGTAAGGAGTTCTAAATAGTTGGCGCTTGGGTGGTGACACACTTTCGGCGCTACACCCAGCCCGTCCGGCTGTGCTACAGCGCAGCCCCCTCCCCGGGGGCTTCCCGGGGCGAGGCTGCGCTGAAGCGTCCGCACGCCGGTGCGGGCGGCCAACCCCTCGACCTTCCTTTGAGGAGTGGCTCACCATGAATGCGGTCCTGTCACCGACACCGGGGCGTGCCCCGGCAATCCGGGGCCTGCGGAGGCTCAGCACACGCCTCGCCGGTCTCGCTGCGTTGTGCTTGGCCTCGGTCGCCTCGGCCGGCGAGGCAGACCTCCTGTTGCCGGACCTCGACTCGGTCAGCTTCCTGGGAGGGACGTCTGGCCGGAACCTCCTGCTCGGCGGCCTGCTCATCTGCGCGCTGGGTTGGGCCTTCGGCGTCTACCAGTTGATGCGGCTGCGGAACCTCCCGGTGCACGCGGCGATGCGGGAGATTTCCGAGATTATTTACGAGACCTGCAAGACGTACCTCATCACCCAGGGCAAATTCATCCTCGTCCTGGAGGTGCTGGTGGGCGGCATCATCGTCCTGTACTTCGGCGTGCTGCGGCACTTCGCCCCGACGGTGGTGGCCACCATCCTCTTCTTCAGCCTGGTGGGCATCGCCGGCAGCTACGGCGTCGCCTGGTTCGGCATCCGCGTCAACACGTTCGCCAACAGTCGGACGGCCTTCGCCAGCCTCCGCGGCAAGCCCTACCCCTGCTACGCCATCCCGCTGAGGGCGGGGATGAGCATCGGGATGGTGCTCATCAGCGTCGAGCTGTTCATCATGCTGCTCATCCTCCTCTTCATCCCGGCGGACTTCGCCGGCCCCTGCTTCATCGGCTTCGCCATCGGTGAGTCGCTCGGCGCCTCCGCGCTGCGCATCGCCGGCGGCATCTTCACGAAAATCGCCGACATCGGCTCGGACCTGATGAAGATTGTCTTCAAGATTAAGGAAGACGACGCGCGCAACCCGGGCGTCATCGCCGATTGCACCGGCGACAACGCCGGCGACTCGGTGGGCCCCTCGGCAGACGGCTTCGAGACCTACGGCGTCACCGGCGTCGCGCTCATCACCTTCATCCTGCTGGCCGTGCACAACCCGGTGGTGCAGGTGCAACTGCTGGTGTGGATTTTCGTGATGCGCATCGTGATGGTGATTGCGAGCTTCCTCTCCTACACCGTCAACGAAGCCGTCCAGAAGGCGCTTCACGCCAACGACGATGAGATGAATTTCGAGCACCCGCTGACTGCGCTGGTGTGGCTGACCTCGGTGGTGTCGGTGGCGATGACGTACCTCGTCTCCTGGCTGCTCATCCCCACCCTGGGGGACGGCACCTTCTGGTGGAAGCTCTCCTCCATCATCACCTGCGGCACCCTGGCCGGGGCCATCATCCCGGAGCTGGTGAAGGTGTTCACCTCCACCGAGTCCGGGCACGTGCGGGAAGTGGTGACCGCCTCGCGCGAGGGCGGTGCCTCCCTCAACATCATTTCTGGCCTGGTGGCCGGAAACTTCAGCGCCTACTGGATGGGGACGGCGATTGTTGCCCTGATGGGCATCGCCTACGGCGTCAGCACACTTGGCCTGGGCGCGCTGTTCCCCGTCGTCGGCAGCTCCATCGACGCCAGCCCCGTCTTCGCCTTCGGCCTGGTGGCCTTCGGCTTCCTCGGCATGGGCCCAGTCACCATCGCCGTGGACAGCTACGGCCCGGTCACCGACAACGCCCAGAGCGTCTATGAGTTGAGCCTCATCGAGGACGTGCCGGACGTGAAGAACCAGGTGAAGAGGGACTTCGGCTTCACCCCGGACTTCGAGAAGGGCAAGCACTTCCTCGAGGCGAACGACGGCGCCGGCAACACCTTCAAGGCGACGGCCAAGCCGGTGCTGATTGGGACGGCGGTGGTGGGCGCGACGACGATGATTTTCTCCATCATCGTCGTCCTGACCAAGGGCCTGACCACCGGCCTGGACAACCTGACCCTGCTCCACGCCCCCTTCCTCCTCGGCCTGGTGATGGGCGGGGCGGTCATCTACTGGTTCACCGGGGCCTCGATGCAGGCGGTGTCCACCGGCGCCTACCGGGCGGTGGAGTTCATCAAGCGCAACATCAAGCTCGAGGGCGTGACCAAGGCATCGGTCAGCGACAGCAAGCGGGTGGTCGAAATCTGCACCCAGTACGCGCAGAAGGGGATGATTAACATCTTCCTCGCCGTCTTCTTCAGCACCCTGGCCTTCGCCTGCCTCGAGCCGTTCTTCTTCATCGGCTACCTCATCAGCATCGCCATCTTCGGCCTGTACCAGGCCATCTTCATGGCCAACGCCGGCGGCGCCTGGGACAACGCCAAGAAGCTGGTGGAGGTGGAGCTGAAGGCCAAGGGAACGGCGCTGCACGACGCCACGGTGGTGGGCGACACGGTGGGCGACCCCTTCAAAGACACCTCCAGCGTCGCCCTCAACCCGGTCATCAAGTTCACCACCCTCTTCGGCCTGCTGGCAGTGGAGCTGGCCGTTACCCTCGAGCGCACGACGAGTGTTGTCCTGGCGGCCGTCTTCTTCGTCGCCTCGATGGTCTTCGTCTGGCGGTCCTTCTACGGGATGCGCATTGTCGCCAGCCCGGCGAGCACCGCCGGCAGTGAGGCCAAGGCCGCCTAGGACGTCCGTCAGGAAGAAGCCTGAAGTCCTGAGGCACCCCAACGCCCGCTCCGAGAAACCCCGGGGCGGGCGTTTTCGTCTCCCGGGGCGGCTTCGTTGGCGCGGCCCCCGGGCGCGTGCTAACCGCTCGCCGTGGCCTCCGCCGGAATGTCCGTACTGCGCTTCACCTTCCTCGGCACCTCCGCCGCGCAGCCCACCATTCACCGCAACCTGTCGGGGTTGAGTGTCAAGGCGGATGCGGACCTTTTGCTGTTCGACTGCGGCGAAGGCAGCCAGCGGCAGATGATTCGCTACGGGACGGGCTTCAGCGTGGACGCCGTCTTCTTCACCCACTTCCACGCCGACCACTACCTGGGGATTATTGGGTTTCTCCGCACGCTGGGGATGATGGGGCGCGAGCAAGGGTTGACGCTGTACGGTCCGCCCCCGGCCAAGCGCCTCCTCAACCAGGCGGTGCACCTGGGCGTTGAGGCGCTGGGCTTTCCTCTGGAAATTTTGGAATTGAAGGACGGCGAGCGCGTGCGGCGTTCCGGGTACGCCGTCCGCGCGGTGGGCGTGCAGCACCGGATTAATGCCCTGGGCTACGTGCTGGAGGAGGATGAACGCACCGGGCGCTTCCACCTGGAGCAGGCACGGGCCCTGGGCGTCCGCGAGGGGCCAGACTTCGGCCGGCTGCAACGGGGCGAGGCGGTGGTGGCCCTGGACGGCAAGACGGTACAGCCGGCCGACGTGGTGGGGCCGTCGCGCCCGGGGCGGCGTCTGGTGCTGTCCGGGGACACCCGGCCCTGCGAAGCCATGGTGGAGGCGGCGCGCGACGCAGACATCCTCATCCACGAGTCCACCTTTTCGGACGATGAACAGCAGCGGGCGCTGGAGACGCGGCACTCGACGGCCCGGGAAGCAGGCCGCGTGGCCAAGCAGGCCGGCGCGCGCCGCCTCATCCTCACCCACCTCAGTTCGCGCCATGACACGGACCCCTCGCGGCTTCTGGCCCAGGCCCGCGCCGAGTACGGCGGCCCGGTGGAGGTGGCGCACGACGGGATGACGGTGGACGTCGCTTTGCGCGAATAGCCGGGCAGCGCAAAACAGCGACAGCGGCTGGCCTGACGCTTGCCCAGCCGGACACCTGGCGGACGTTGGCCACTTAACTTCAACCGGCAGCGGGTGTAGGTGCACTGCTGGGTCAGCTTCTTGGGAGGTCAGCACATGCCACGCTCAACCCTTCTGGCCGTCGCGACGGTTCTCGCACTGGTTGCGTGCACCGGCGGGACGGGCACGCCCGCCGGCCAGAATCCGGCCCAGGCGGCTGGCCTTCTGTCGGCAAGCGGCGCGCTCCAGTGCGCGCCGTCCACCGGCCAACTGACCGCCTGCGCCGCCAGCGCCGCCGGCGCGGCCTGTTCGCTGGCAGTGGGCTGGGACGGTGGGACGACGCTGCCCGGGACCTGCCACCCCACCCTGGACGGGACACAGGTGGCCTGCGTGCCCAACCCCCCGGCCCCCCCCAGCACCCTGGTGAGTGCCTGCACCGGAAAAAACTCCGGGGACAGCTGCCAGGCGACGGGCAAATTTGCAGACACCTTCCAGGGGACGTGCCTGACGCTTCCGGGCAGCACCACCCTCTTCTGCGGCCGCGTGCACACACCGCCGGCCGTGCTGGTGGATGCCTGCACCGGCAAGGCGGCAGGGGAGGCGTGCAGTCGCCCCGAACGGTGGGACGCGGGCACGGAGCCCGGCACCTGCCAGCTCGGCCCCAGTGGCACCGGCCCGCTTCTCTGCGGACCCTCGGAAACCCGCGGGGTGGCCGCCTGCTCGGGCCTGGACGCGGGCGCAAGCTGCCGTCTTGGCTTCGGGCACCGGCACGACTGGGACGACGCCCCGTCGGGGAGCTGCGTGGTGCCCGCTGCCGGAGGTCCCGCCACCTGTCTGGTGCCCTGCGACACCCTGCGCGCCTTCCACGGCCACGGCATGGAGGGCCACTGGGGCTGGGGGGGCGGCGGTCCCCGGGGCCCGTGGTGGCATTCGGACGCAGGCCCCAACGCGCCATAGGCAGAATTGTCGACTCGGGCGGCGCCGATGGCGTGACGAAGGCGCCCAAGTGACGGCGGCTGCAGCCTCCTCCCCGGGCGTCCGTGCCTGTTAGCGCCCAGCGCGCCCGCCGCGCACAGGCGAAGGGGCACCCCGGTGTGCCGGACCCGGTTTTTCTGCAGGCGCGACGGCGGCGCCTCCCTGCACGCCCAGCCTGGTGAGTTCCTCCACCAGGAAGTCCCAGACGGCAGCGATGCGCGGCACGTCGCGAAGCGCCCGGTGCGCCACCAGCCACGCCTCGCTGGCCGCCTCCATGGAGGGCAGGCGTCGGCGGAGTTCCGCGTCCAGCCGCACCGGGGCGAGACCACAGGCGACGCCCATCGGCCGGTCCAGAAGCAAAAGCCCCAGCCCCGCCGTGGCCGCGGCCACCATGCTTCCCATGTGACTCGTCCGAAGCACCACCCGCTCCGCCGGCACCAAGTCCGCGACGAAGCGCGCGGGTAACAGGTGTGCCAAGTCCTCCCCCCAGCTAATCCACCGGGCATCGCCAAGCTGGCGCAGGACTCCCAGTTCCCGCACGTACCGCGGGGCCCCGTACAGGCCGCCGTCCGCGACGCCCACGCGCCGCGCCACCAAGTCGCCCGACGTCGGGCGCACCAGGCGTAGCGCAAGGTCCGCCTCGCGCCGGGTGAGGTCCGCGTAGCCGACGCTGGCGTCCAGCGCCACGCGCAACCGGGGGTGGCGCTTCAGCAGGCGCGGCAAGGCCGGTGCCACAATAAACTCGGCCACGCCGGGAGGGGCCGTCAGCCGGACCTCCCCCTCCGCAAGCGTTTCCCGACCCTGGGCGGCAAGCGTCAGCCCCGCCGCGGCACGTTCCATGGCCTCCGCGTGGGGCCCCAGCTGCTCGGCCAGCACGGTGGGCAGTACGCCGTCCGGCGTCCGGTCGAACAGACGCGCCCCCAGCGCACCCTCCAGCGCCTCCAGCCGTCGCGACACCGTCGAGGCATTCACGCCCAGACGGGCGCCGGCCCCGGACAGCGTGCCGGCCTGTAGCAGGGCCAGCAGCACCCGGGCGTCGTCCCAGTGCAGCGCGGACGCCGGGAAGGCTGGGGGCCCCGGGGGGCCGGCTGGGCGGGGACGGGCCGAGGGGGGGATTTGCATAAACGCAAAGCTAGCCTGCATTTATGGCCATTGCTACGCATTCTTGCATGCAGCAGTGTCCTGGGGGAAAGGAGACATGTCCCCATGTCCTCAAACGACGCTGCTGCCGTCCCCCCGCCCCTCCACGTCATCTTCGGTGCCGGGCAAATCGGCACCCTCCTCGCCGATGAATTGCTGGCCCGCGGCGTCCACGTCCGACTGGTCCGCCGCGGGCCGGCTGGCGGTGCCCGCCCGGGCCTCAGCTGGGCCAGCGCCGACGTCACCAACGCCACCCAGGCCGATGCCGCCGTGGCCGGGGCGGCGGTGGTGTACGACTGCACCAACCCGGCCCAGTACCACCGCTGGGAGGAGTTGCTGCCGCCCCTGAAGCGTGGCGTGCGCCAGGCGGCCGCCCGCACCGGCGCCCGGCTGGTGGTGCTGGACTGCCTGTACATGTACGGCCGGCCGCAGAAGGCCCCCTTCGACGAGGACACGCCGCTCCGGCCGTGCAGCCACAAGGGAGAGTTGCGTGCGCAGCTGGCGACGGAACTCTTCGACGCGCACCGGCGCGGCGAGGTGCGGGCCACCACCGGCCGTGCCTCGGACTACTTCGGGCCCAGCTGCCCCACCGCGCTACTGGGGGAGGTTTTCGCCGAACGTCTCATGGCCGGCAAGGCGCTGCAGATGGGCGGGGACCCGGACCAGCCCCACAGCTACAGCTACGGCCCGGATGTGGCCCGCGGCCTGGCGGCCTTGGGCCTGCACCCACAAGCCGACGGCCGGGTGTGGCACCTTCCCGTCAGCTGGCAAGGGACGACACGCGGTCTCGTCCAGGCGCTGGCGGCCACCTTGGGAAAGCCAGCCAAGGTGCAGGCCTTCCCCGACTGGGTGCTGCGCACCATGGGCCTGGTGGACCCCGTGCTGGGTGCCGCCGCGGAGATGACGTACCAGTGGAAGCTGCCCTACCTGCTGGACGACACGCGCTTCCGCACGGCCTTCGGGCTACAGCCGACACCCACTGGGCAAGCCGTGGCCGAGACGGCGGACTGGTTTCGCCAAGTCGCCCAGAAACGCGCGGCCGGAACGCGGGCCGCGGCTTAGGGCCGCTTCTTTCGCGCTCGTCAGCGCGGGCCCAAGGCTGGTACAGGCCCTGGCCGCATGACGCTGGGGACATTCGTCGCCGCCACGCTGGGACTCGCCTTGGGCCTGCTCGGCCCACGCTGGGGACGGCCGCTGTTGGCGGCCTTCTTCGCGCTGCTAGTGGCGCTGGGGCTGGCCTGGCGCGCGGGAGTGGGGGGCTGGACGTTCCTCGGCGCCGCCTTCGCCCTCGTCCTGGTGGAGGCGGCCGGGGTGTGGCTGGCGGTGCGGCGTCCGCGGGTTGCGCTGGTACCGGCCCTCCTCTTCTCCCTGCTGGTGGGCGTGGTGCCCCTGCTGTTTGGCACGGGCAGCCGCCCCAGTCCGGCCTCCCTCGTCCTTGGCGCGGCGTGCCTGCTGCTGGCCATTGGCGGCGTCGTCCGGCCCGCCCTCGGCATTCGCCTGGCGGCCGCCGCCGTCGGGGCCCGGCTGTTTCTGGCGGCCCTTCCCGGGGAGACGGCCGGGTGGCAGTGGCCGGTGCTGGCCGCGGGCCTCCTCACCGTGGGCACGGCCATCTCCCGGCGCGCGGAACTCCCCCGCGGCAGCGGGCGCCTCTCTGCCCGGGCCGGCGGAGGCGCGGCGGTTTTCAGCCTGCTGGCCTGCGCCGCCGTCGCCCTCCTCACGCCGGAACTGCCCTCCCCAGACGCGGCCGGGGCCCCACGCCTTCAGCGCCTGCAGGCCCTCGCCCCCCGCGGGGGCTACCTCTGGCCGGCGCTGTCGGAGACGGTGACGTGGGAGGACGCCACCGGCTACCGCCTCTGGGACAATCTCAACGCGCGCTACCTCACCGGGACGGACGACCGCGGCCTCTTCCTTCTGCCCGGCTCCTCCCGGCTGCGCGGGCGCTTCAGCCTCAACCAGGACGTGGAGAGGCTGCGGGCCATCAAGGACGCGGACGAGTTGCAGGCGCTGCAGGCGGCGGCCACAGCCATCGTCACCGCCGTGCGGGCGGTGGCCCCCGGGCGCACGCCCGGCGTCAGCGAGCAGGCGGTGGCCGACGCCATCAAGCGGGAGGCTCGCGCCGCCGGGTGCAGCGAGGACAGCTTTCCGCCCGTGGTGGCCGGCGGGGCGCGCGGGGCCTCCATCCACGCTTCGGCCAGCGCGGCCCCGCTGCGCACCGGGGAATTGCTGGTGGTGGACGTCGGCTGCTCCGTCCACCACTACGCCTCGGACTTCACGCGCACCTTCCCGGTGGGGGGCCACTTCAGCGAGGAACAGCGCCGGGATTACGAGGCGGTGTACGCCGCGCAGCAGGCGGCCGCGGCCGCCTGCCGCCCGGGCGCCGTCATTTCCGGGAAGGCCCCGGATGGCAGCCCGTCCCTGGACGCGGTGGCCCACCGCGTCCTGCAGGAGCGCCTTTCTCAGAAGGGCTTCAACCACGGACTGGGCCACGGGGTGGGCCTCTTCGTCCATGACGTCGGCAGCAGCGGGCCCCTGCAGCCGGGCATGGTGATTACCCTCGAGCCGGGCCTGTACCTGCCGGGCAAGCTGGGCATCCGGATTGAGGACACCTACCGCGTCACCGACAGCGGTTGCATCCCCCTCACCCGGGGGCTGTCGGCCGAGCCGACGGCGGTGGAAGCCTTCCTCGCCGGGGCACCCAGTGCGGCCGAGACGCAGCGCGTCGCACAGCCCCCCTAGGGTGCGCCCGGCGCTACAGCGCGGGGCGGCGGTAGCGGCGCCGGTTACAAACGCGCTGTGCCAAACGGGTGAAGTGCCCGCGCTTCCTCGGGCTTTCGGCTGGCACCGCAGGTGCAATGCCTCGGGTTGTCCCGAGCGACTCTCCGCCCGGGCGGAACCGGAGTCCAGTCATGGCAACGTCCAACACCCTCTTCGCCTCCAGCCGCAGCAGCCGTTCGCTGGGGCTGCTCGCCGCGGCCTGCATCCTGTTCGCCGTCGGCGTGGGCGGCTCGGGTGCGCTGGTGGGCGCCTACATCGGCGCCACGGCGCAGAACACCGCCGCCATCACCGCCGCGCACAGCTAGCGACACGGGCCTCTCCTCCCTCTGCTGCAGGGCGAGAACGCCGGCCCCCCCCAGGGCTGCTCTCGCCCTCGCCCCACGCGGACGCCCGGGAGGAGAGGCGCAGGGTGCCAGCCGCGTCCGACGCCCCAGCCCTTCCCCACCGCCGGGCCCATCTTCTTCGCCGCGACCTGGAGGAACGCGGCGGGCGGCTTTCCCCTAGCGGGCGGTTGCCTCGCTGAGGGCCCGGTGCACCGCTTCCAGCGCCTTGCGGGCCTCCAGCAGTTCCTGTCGCTCCGCGGTGAGTTCCGCCACCTGCCGGGCCAGCATCTCCCGCTCCGCGCCCAGCGCAGTCACCGTGCGGCGCAGGGCGTCCAACTCCTCGCGGTAACTCTCCACTTCGCCGGCCAGCCGTTCTTCCTCGGCCAGCCCATCGGAAATCTGTCTGTCCTTGTCGGCCAGTTCGCCCTCCAGCCGCGCCCGCTCCTCGCCGTTGGCCGCTTCGCGGGCACGCAAGTCCTGGACGGCCAGCAGCATCTCATCGCGCTCGCCCTCCAGCGCCGCCAGTTCCCGCTCGAGGTCCGCCAGAAGCTTGGTGCGCCCGTCCACCTCGGCGGCCAGCCGCCTGGCCTCATCCACCCGGAGGCGCGCCTCCTCCGTGGCCCGCTCCGCATGGCGCCGCGACGCCTCCAACTCCTGCACCAGGCCAAGGTTGAGGGCGCGCACCTCGGCCAGCTCCGACTGCAGCGCGGCAATGCGTTCCACGGCCAGCACGCCGGCGGCCGCGGCGGTGGCCGGCAGCGGCGCGGGCCGCGGTTGTTCGCGGGCCGCCTTCAACCGCTGGCGCAGCCGCTCGCGGCGCGCCGGGGCGTCCTCCGCGGCGGAGGGGGCAGGCGGCGCTCGCTCCGGCGGGGGGCTGCGCCTGGGCGCTGGGGTGGCCGGGGCCGCGTGGCGGGCCAGCATGTCCGCGACGGCTTCAGCGCCGCGACGGGCGGCGGCGGCCTTGGGCGGGGGCATCTCCGGCGCACTGGCGGCCACCACGGGTGGGGCCGGCGGACGCACGGCGGGCGCCCGGGCCTCCGTCGGCGCAGCGGCGCGCGGCGGCGGGGCCGGGGCGGCCGGGGCCGCCATCTCCTCGGCCGGTGCTGACGCTTCGGGCGCCTCGAGGAGGCTGCCCAGCTTCAGGCGGGGCCGAGCACGGGAAACGTTCTGCTCGAAGGCCTTCTTCATGCCGTGCACCTCACCCGGCTTTCTTCTCATCCCGGGCCGGGGTGGTCCCCCGGCCCTGTGCTGCTTCAATGCGGGCCAGAACCTCCTTCACCATGCCGTCGATGTCGGTGGCGCCCTTGGAGTCGCGGTCGGCCAGGAAGACGGGGACGCCCTCGGAGGAGGCCTGGGCGAACTTGGTGCACTGCCGCACCATGGCCGCCAGCATGTACTCCGGGTAGTGCGTCTTCAGCGCCTCCAGGGCCTCCTTGGCCAGCTTGAAGCTCTGGTTGAAGGCGTTGACGATGATGAAGACGTGGTCCAGCACGTGGGCCAGGTCCTCCTCGAGGCTCTGCACCGTCTCGAACAGCAGCTTCAGCCCGTGGAAGGACAGGAAGTCCGCCAGCACTGGCACGAAGAGGTCATCGGCCGCCATCAGGGCGTTGAGGTTGAGCAGCCCGAAGGATGGCGGGGCGTCGAAGACAATCGCGTCGTAGCGCTGGCTCACGTCCTTGAGGGAATTCTTCAGCTTGAATTCCCGTGCCGACATGGGCATCAGCGCCAGGTCGACGGTACTCATCGTCAGGTTGCTCGGGACGAAGTCCAGGTTCGGCATGGGCGAGTGCTGGATGACCTCGTCCATGGGCGCCTTGCGGACTAGGACGTTGAGCAGCGTCTTCTCGAAGTCCTCCCCCTCGAAGCCCAGGCACTTGGTGGCGTGGCCCTGGCTGTCCAAGTCCACCAGCAGCACGTGGTAGCCGAGCTCCGCCATGCGCCAGGCGTAGGAGGTGGACAGCGCCGTCTTGCCGGTGCCGCCCTTGAAGTTGAGGAACAGCTGGCGGCGGTGGCCGAGGGGGCGGGGAAAGTGGTGCAGGGTGTGACGCACCGCCCAGAGGTCGACGCCGGAGTACTTCTCGAGTTTGAGTGCGGACTGCAGGGTGCGCAGCGGCAGCCCGAGGACTTCGGCGGCCTCCTTCGCGCTGTAGCTGGGTGCGTCCATGGTTTTTTGGGTGTCCCCCGCTTCTCAGGCGACGAAGAACTTCATGCCACGCCGTACCACCTGTGCCCGGGCAGTGAGAAGCGCGCAGGCACTGTCAATCACCTCCGGCGGTGCGCCGAGCAGCCGCACCAGCTCGGCGAGGGTGCACCCCCGCATGGAGGACTGCAACTCGGCCAGCACCCGCTCGCCGAGCGCTTCCTCCCCGGCGCGGCTCTCCACCTCCACCACCCTCACCTGGGTGGTGGGCGCCGATGCGCGCTGCCGCTGCGGCGGCGCGGGGGCCACCGCGGCCGGCGGTAGCGCCGCCAGGCGTCGAATCTCCCGCCGGCGCGGCGGGCCTTCCAGGCCGGCCACCCCTTCGGCGTCCACGCCCAATAGCCGGGAGAGGCTGCGGGCCGCCGCCCGGCGCACCTCCGGGGAGGAGTCGTCCAGCGCCGCCAGCAGCGCGCCCCGGGCCGCCGCGCCGCCCGTCGCCCCGGCGGCCAGCGCCGAGACGCGGCGCACTTCCGGGTCCACGTCCGCCGCCTGCTCGCGCTCCAGCGCCTGCGCCTGCTCGCGCGGCAGCTGCAGACACAGCAGGGTGGCGCGGCGGCGGACAGCCGGGTCCGTGTCCCGCGCGGCGCGCTGCAGCTGCGGCACGGCCCGGGCGGGGTCCAGCGCCACCAGCGCCCGCAGCGCGGCAATGCGTACCTCGGCCTCGGACGCGTCGGCGAAGGGCTCCACCACCGCGGCCGCTTCCCGCCCGGCCAAAAGCCGCAGCGCTTCCAGGAAGGCCACCAGGGCGCGCGGGTCCCGCTCGGCGTGCAGCGCCGCGGTCAGGGACGCGGCGGCGCTGCGCTCCCCCAGGGCGCCCAGCCGCTCGGCAGCGCGGATGCGCGCACCCACCTCGGGGGCGGACAATTCCCGGACGGAGAAGCCGTACAGCGTGTCGTCGCCGGGCGCCCGGGCCCGTCCGGCGCGCGCGGCCCCGCGGGGACTGCCCAGCCGGCCCTCGGCCAGAAGCTGTTCGGCATAGGCGGTGGCCACGGACACCGGCGGCGGGGCGGCGCGCAACGCCGCGGAGGGCGCCCAGCCGTTGCCGGACGGCCCTTCGGCCTCCAGCTGAAGCACGGCGCGGGCCAGACGCTGCTCGCCCCGGGGGCTGGCCTCAGGCGGCGGCCAGGCCAGGCCTTCCGGGACGTCCGGGGCCCCCGGGGCCTCGCCCCACACCCCGCGGGCCATCTGTCGGGCCACCTCCGCCTGGAAGGCCACCGCGTCGTCGGCCTCCTCCGGCGCGGACGCGACTTCGGCACTGGCCGGCGCCGGCCCGGGGGCGCCGCGGACGGCCAGGACTTCGCTGCGCAGCTGGGAGATGAAGGCCGCCAAGTCGAAGGAGCCGTCCTCGTCGGACAGGACGCCCCGGATGCGGGCGGCGTCCAATAGCTTGTCCAGCTGGGAGGTGCGCTCGGCCCGCAGGGCCTCCACCACCCGGCCCAATTCCTCGCGGTCCCGGTGCGCCCGGCCCAGGCTGACTTCCAACTCGGCCAGCCGCTGGCGCAGCTCCACCTCCCGCGCCCCGGCCGCGCCCAGTTCGGCCTTCAGGTGGTCCACCTCGGCACGCGCCGCAGCCGCGTCACCTTCCAGCTGCCCAGAGCGAGCCTCGAAGTAGACGATTTTCTCGAGAGCGCTCTTGAGAAGCGCCTCCGCGCGCGCGTCGCTCACCGTCTCCACAGCCCTCCGCGCTTCAGTTGGGTGGCGCAGCTTACAGGACGGATCCGCCATCCGCACTCGGGGAGTGGGTGGCCCCTTGGGCCCCGGGGGCGGCGACGCGCGTCAACCCCTCGCGCACCCCGGGCTTGACAGCCAGCCGGCTGTCCCTGAGCGTCCACCCCGTCGTCTCCCTCCCCCCCTTGGAGTCCTCGCCATGCTCAAGCGCCTCGCCCTCGCCGCCGCTCTGTTCGCCGCCCCCGCCTTCGCCTCCTCGCCGGACGCCTACCAGGTGACTGGCACGGTGAAGGACACGGACGCCGACACCATCACCGTCATGAAGGGTTCGGAGAAGTTTGAAATTGCCCGCGGCGGCGACACCACGGCCGTCAAGGTCGGCGACAAGGTGACCGTGCACTACAAGATGACGGCCACCAAAATTGAGGTGAAGACGGCCGCCAAGCCGGCCAAGAAGTAGCTGGCCGGCAGGGCCCCCGGGGGCTTCAGGTCCGGTGCAGCGGCTTGTAGCGGATGCGCTTTGGCTGAAGCGCCTCCGCCCCCAGCCGCTTCCTCTTGTCGGCCTCGTAGTCCTGGTAGTTGCCCTCGAAGAAGACGGCGCGGCTGTCTCCTTCGAAGGCGAGGATGTGCGTCGCCACGCGGTCGAGAAACCACCGGTCGTGGCTGATGACCACCGCGCAGCCGGCAAACCCCAGCAGCGCCTCCTCGAGCGAGCGCAGCGTCTCGACGTCGAGGTCGTTGGTCGGTTCATCCAGCAGCAGCAGGTTTCCCCCGCTCTTCAACATCTTCGCCAAATGGACGCGGTTGCGCTCGCCGCCGGAGAGGTCCTTCACCCGCTTCTGCTGGTCCTGCCCCTTGAAGTTGAAGGCGGCCAGGTAAGCGCGCGACGGCACCTGCTTGCCGCCCAAGTCCACCAGGTCCAGCCCGCCACTCACCTCCTGGAAGGCGGTCTTCTCCCCGTTCAGGGCATCGCGGCTCTGGTCGACGTAGGCCAGCTTCACCGTGTCGCCGATGCGGAGCTCCCCGGCGTCGGCCTTCTCCTGGCCGGTGAGCATGCGGAAGAGCGTCGTCTTGCCGGCCCCGTTGGGGCCGATGACGCCAACAATTCCCCCCGGGGGTAGCTTGAAGCTGAGCTCATCCACCAGCAGGCGCTCCCCGTAGCCCTTGCGCAGCGCGCGGGCCTCCACCACCAGCCCTCCCAAGTGGGGGCCGGGCGGAATCCAGATTTCGCCCGTCGTCTCGCGCTTGTCCGGGCCCGTCGCGGCGAGCTCCTCGTAAGCCTGGAGCCGGGCCTTGCTCTTGGCCTGGCGGGCCTTGGGGCTGCTGCGCACCCAGGCCAGCTCCCGCTTCAGCTGCTTCTGGCGCGCCGACTCCGCCTTCTCCTCCATCTCCAGCCGCTTCTGCTTCTGTTCCAGCCAGGAGGAGTAGTTGCCCTTCCAGGGCACGCCCTCCCCTCGGTCCAATTCCAGAATCCACTCGGCGACGTTGTCGAGGAAGTAGCGGTCGTGGGTGATGCTCACCACCGTCCCTTGAAACTCCTTCAGCGCCTGCTCCAGCCACGCCACGCTCTCGGCGTCCAGGTGGTTGGTGGGCTCATCCAAAAGCAAGAGGTCCGGCTTCTCCAAAAGGACGCGGCACAGCGCCACCCGGCGCTTCTCCCCGCCGGACAGCGTGGCCACCGCGGCCTCCGGGGGCGGAAGTCGCAGCGCGTCCATGGCGACCTCCAGCGTGCGGTCGAGCTCCCAGGCGCCCGCCGCGTCGATGGCGTCCTGCAGCCGCGCCTGTTCGGCCAGCAGCTTCTCCATCTGCGCGTCGTCGAGCGGCTCGCCGAGCTTGTTGGACACCTCCTCGAAGCGCACCAGCAGGTCCCGGATGGGCTTCACGGCCAGCTCGACATTGCCCTTCACGTCCAGGGTGCCGTCCAGCTGCGGCTCCTGCGGCAGGTAGCCCACGCGGGCGGAGGGGTCCTTCCTGGCCACGCCGAAGAATTCCGTGTCGGCGCCGGCCATGATGCGCAACAGCGTCGACTTCCCGGCGCCGTTGGGGCCGATGACGCCGATTTTCGCCCCCGGGAAAAAGGACAGGTAGATGCCCTTGAGGATGTCCTTTCCACCCCGGACCTTCCGCAAGTCCTGCATCGTAAAGATGAAATTCTCGGCCATGTGACTCCTTGCTGACCCGCTTTCTACCCCGGCGCGGGAGTGGTAGGGGGTGTGTCCTCGCCCCGTGCCATGGCTACCTCGCTCGACTACCAGCTGGTCACGAAGCTTGGCGAGACCGCCGGGAGCGCGGCGTGGCTGGGCAGAAACCTCGACAGCGGTGCCAACGCCCTGGTGCGCGTCTTCCACGGCACGCTGTGGCGCCGCCCGGACGCGCGCGGGCACTTCGTCGACCGGGCGCAGGCCCTGAGGGCCGTCCAGCACCCGCACCTGGCCCGCCAAATTGAGGCCGGCTGCCTCCCCGACGGGCGGCCCTTCGTGGTGAGCGAGTACCTGGAGGGAGAGGACCTGGCCACCCACCTGCGCCGCGCCGGGCCCCTCACCCCGGACCAGGTGGCCCTCCTCGTCCCCGGCCTGTGCAGCGCCCTGAGTGAGTTGCGCAGCGCCGGCATCCTGGTGCACGCGCTGCCCACCGACCAGGTCTTCCTGGTGGGCGGCCTGTCCCGCTACGCCCCGAAGCTGGTGGGCCCAGGCCTGGCCGATGAGCCCGGGACGGAAGACGACGGTGACAGCCGCGCCGACGTGCTGGCCGTGGGGCGCCTCATGCAGGAGGCCTTGGGCGGCGGTCCGGGTGGCTGGCTCGAGCCCATCATCCGCCGCTGCCTGGAAAGCGTTCCCACCGACCGCTTCGCCGACCCCTCCGCGCTGGCGCGGGCGCTGGACGGGGCCCAGCCGCGGACGCAGGAGCTCCGCAGCCGGCCCAGCGGCGCCACGCCGCTGCTGCTCGTCGAGGAGGCGGTGCGCGAGCGCGAGGGGGACTTGCTGGGGCAGTACCAGCTGGAGCGGCTGTTGGGTGAGGGCTCCATGGGGCGCGTCTTTCTGGCCCGCCACGTCACGCTGGGGCGGCCGGCGGCCATCAAGCTGCTGCGGGCAGAACATGCCCAAAATCAAAACCTCATCCAGCGCTTCTTTCACGAGGCGCGCGCCGTCAACCAGATTAACCACGAGCACATCGTCGAGATTCAGGACTTCGTCCATGAGCCGGGCCCCAGCGGCCGCACCCGCGTCTATTGCGTCATGGAAATGCTGGATGGCCACAGCGTCACCGAGGTGCTGGCCAGTGAGCGGCTCAGCGTGGCGCGCGCGGTGGACATCTCCCGGCAGGTGGCCCGGGCACTGGGCGCGGCACACCAGGTAGGCGTGGTCCACCGCGACGTGAAGCCGGACAACCTCTTCCTCGTCCGGCGCGGCGCGGAGCGGGACTTCGTCAAGGTGCTGGACTTCGGCGTGGCCAAGCTGATGACGCCCATCGGCGACTTGCCTTTGACCTCCACCGTGGAGGGCACCATCGTCGGGACGCCGGCCTACATGGCGCCCGAGCAGGCCAATGGCCTCGGCGCGGACGCACGGACGGACCAGTACGCCCTGGGGTGCGTGCTGTATGAAATGCTGGCCGGTCACCCCCCCTTCGCCGGCAGCAGCTTTGGCCAGCTGGTGGCCAAAGTCCTGACCGAACCTGCCCCGCCGCTGCCGACGCGCAGCCCCTCCGGGGAACGCCTTCCGGCCGCCGTGCGCGCCGTGGTGCTGCGCTGCCTGGCCAAGGACCCGGTGGACCGCTTCCGCGACATGGCCGCCCTGGAGGCGGCCCTGGCCGCGGCGCTGGTGCCGGCTGCCCCCCGGCCCTGGGGGCGGCGCGCCCTGGTGTCTGGCGCGGCGGCCGCGGCTTGCCTGCTGGCCCTGACGTTGGCTGGCTACGGCCTGCGGCACCGCGCCCCGCCGCCGCCACCCGTGGTGGCCGCGCTGCCCCCCATGGCCGAGCCAGCAGTGGAGGTCCCCGCCCCGGCGCGCGGAGGCGCCGGCGGTGGCGCCGCCCCAGCTGTCCTTGCGCGTGCGCAGCACGCCGCGCGGCGCCCGCGTGGAACGCATGGACACGGGCGAGGTGCTGGGGACGACGCCGCTCGAGATGAAGCTTCCCGAGATGGACAGTCGGCTGGTGCTGCGCCTGACGTTGCCCGGCCACGCCCCGGTGGTGCGCAGCGTGGCGGCGAAGGGCCACATCCAGCTGGAAGTGCCCCTGCCCGCGCGCCGGCCCCACGCCCCCCCGGCGGCCACTGCGGAGCGCCCCGCCCGCGCCAAGCACCCGGACCCCTTCAAGCTGTAGGGCCCAAGGGCGCGGCCCATTTCAGGGGGCGGCCCCGCGCCCAATGCGTTACACGGGCACCGCACGCGTGCCGGCCCCCGTCCTTCAAGTCGAGAAGCTGGTGAAACGCTACCGCGACGTGGTGGCGCTGGACGGCGTCTCGCTGGAGATTGGGGCGGGGGAGATTTTTGCCCTTCTCGGCCCCAACGGCGCCGGGAAAACCACCCTCATCGGCGCGGTGTGCGGGCTGGTGCGGAAGACGTCGGGCCACATCCACCTGTTCGGGACAGACCTCGACGTGGACGCGCTGGGCCCGCGCTTCCAGGTGGGACTGGTGCCGCAGGAAGTGAATTTCGACCCCTTCTTCACCGTGACGGAGTCGCTGCGCATCCAGCTCGGGTACTACGGCCGCCTGCCCGATGAGGCGCGCATTGCCGAGGTGCTGGAGGCGCTGGACCTCACCGCCAAGGCCGACGCGCAGACGCGGGCGCTTTCGGGCGGCATGAAGCGCCGCCTCCTCATCGCCAAGGCGCTGGTGCACCGGCCAAAGCTGGTGTTTCTGGATGAACCGACCGCCGGGGTGGACGTCGAGTTGCGTCGGGACCTCTGGACGTACGTCCGCAAGCTGCGGGCCGAAGGGACGACGGTGGTGCTCACCACCCACTACCTCGAGGAAGCCGAGGAATTGGCCGACCGGGTCGGAATCATCAACGAGGGACGCCTTTTGCTGGTGGAGGACAAGCGCGCCCTGCTGCAGCGGATGGGCAAGAAGCGCCTGGTGGTGTCCTTCGAGAGGCCCGTCGCCGGGCTTCCGGAGGCGCTCACGGGCGACAGCGTCCTCTCCCCGGATAGAAAGGGCCTGGTCTACACCGAACGGCCGGGACACCCCCGGGCGGCCGAGGTGCTGCACGCCCTGTACGCAGAAGGGTTGCCGGTGCAGGAAGTCGAGACGCGCGCCAGCAAGCTGGAAGACGTCCTCATCGAGGTGCTGCACGGCCGCGGGGTGGCACCATGAATGGCTTGGGCCTGCGGACGCTGCTCTCCAAGGAGGTACGGCGCTTCTTGCGCGTCCCGGGGCAGACGGTGCTCTCGCCCCTCATCTCCACCTCGCTGTATTTCGTCGTCTTCGGTGTCTCCCTGGGCGGGCGGATGGAGCAGGTGACCCATCAGCCCTACCTGCCCTTCATCGTCCCGGGGCTGGTGTTCCTCGGGATGGCCAACAACGCCTTCCTCAACAGCAGCAGCTCCCTCTTCATCATGAAGATTCAGGGGACGGTGGTGGACCTGCTGGTCGCCCCCTTGGGCGCAGGAGAAATCCTTCTCGGCTTCGTCGGCGGCGCCATGGTGCGGGGGCTGATTGTGGGGCTGCTCACCTGGGCCGTGGCCCTCCTCTTCACCCCGCTGCAGCTGGTGCACCCCGCCGCCACCTTTGCCTTCCTGGTGGGAACGGCCTACGTGTTCAGCGTCCTCGGCCTCATCGCCGCGGTGTGGGCGGAGAAATTCGAGCAAATCAACTTCTTCCCCACCTTCGTCATGTTGCCACTCACCTTTTTGGGCGGCGTCTTCTACTCGGTACAGCAGCTGCCGGAGCCCTGGCACACCGTCAGTCTCTTTAACCCCATGGTGTACATGGTGGAGGGGCTGCGCTACGGGATGCTCGGCTCGAGCGTCTTCCCGCCGCTATTGGGCGGGGCCCTGCTGGCGGCAGTGGCGCTGCTGGCGACCCTCATCACCTACGCGCTGCTGGCGCGGGGGTACAAGCTGAAGCAGTAACCCCCCCCCGGCTTTTCCACCCGAGGAATCTGGCCATGAAGCCACCGTCCCAAAGGCGCCTTCTCGCCCTGGCCGCGGGAGGCGTACTCGTCGCGCTGGGCCTTCTGTTGTCCGTCGCGCTGGTGCCGGACGTTCCGGTGCAGCAGCTACTGCCTGCCTACGGCAGCGGGGCGTCCAAGTTCATTGAGTTGGACGGCGTGCGCGTCCACTACCGGGACGAAGGCCAGGGGCCGCCCGTCGTGCTGCTGCACGGCACCGGCGCCTCGCTGCACACGTGGGAGGCCTGGACCCAGGTGCTGGCCAAAAGTCACCGCGTGCTGCGCATGGACTTGCCCGGCTTCGGCCTCACCGGGCCCAGCCCCACCGCCGACTACTCGGTGAAGGCCTACGTGGCCTTCCTCGACTCCTTCCGCCAGGCACTGGGGCTGGGGCGCTTCGCACTGGCCGGCAACTCTCTAGGCGGGCAGGTGGCGTGGAATTACGCCGTCGCCCACCCGGAGGTGGTGACGGACCTCATCCTGGTCGACCCGGGCGGCTTTCCCATCGCCCAGCCTGCCCTCGTCTTCCGGCTGGCGCGTATTCCGGTGCTGTCCAGACTGCTGGCGGCCCTCGACCCGGGCCCGCTGGTGCGCAAGTCCCTGCAGGACGCCTACGGGGACCCCACCTTGGTGACGGGCGAGCAGCTGCAGCGCTACCGCGCCCTGGCGCTACGGGCCGGCAACCGCCAGGCCTTCGTCGCCCGCGCGCAGCATCCGGAACCCGACCGCACCGGGGAATTGCCCCACATCTCCGCCCGGACGCTGGTCCTGTGGGGGGACCAGGACCGTCTCATCCCCGTCTCCGACGCCCTGCGCTTTTCCCGGGCCATCCCGGGCGCCAAGCTGCTGGTGTACCCGGGGGTGGGGCACGTGCCGATGGAGGAGATTGGGGAGGCGTCCGCGCGCGACGTGGTGGCCTTCCTCGACGCTGCAGCCGTCCCGCGCTGAAAAAAGCGCGCCCCGGGCCGGCAGGGGGCCCCCGGTGCCGCCCCGGCGCTACTGCTTCGGCAGGCTGTCCAGAAAGTGTTCCAGCGCTTCGTTGACGACGTCCGGCCGGTCCAGCTGCAGCCAGTGGCTGACGTCGTCCACGAAGGCGCAGGGCAGGGCCGGCACGGCCTGGCGCAACGACAGGGGCCCGTCCAGGCTTCGCACCGCGAGCAGCGCCTTCGGCCCGGCAAAGCCGCGGATGGCGGCCGACGGGTCGAAGGTAAACAGCTGCGTCATGGCGCCGACGTACGCCGCGCGCGCCGTCCGGCCCAGGGTCTCCAGCACCCGGGCCCGGGTGCTAGCCGCGGCCGGCGCAAGCAGCTGGACAAACCAGCCCTGGACACTCTCCGCGTAGCGGTCCGGCTGCATGCTGGCCGCCCAGGCCTGCACCGCGTCGGGGGGCAGCCCGCGCAAGTCGCCTGTCCCGTCCAGGAAGAAGGCGCCCAGCAGGCGTTCCGGAATGCGCGCGCAGGCGGCGGCCACCACCGAGGCCCCGAAGCTGTGGCCGACGAGGGCGAAGCGCCCGAAGCCGACGGCGTCGGCCACCTGCACCACGTCCTCCACCATGTCCTGCAGCGCGTAGCTGTGGTCCGACGGGGCGTCCGACTGGCCCATGCCCCGCACGTCGAAGGCCGCCGTCCAGTGGTGGCGGGCCAGCTGGGGCAGCGTCTCCGCCCAGTGCGTGGTGTCGCCCCCGGCGCCGTGGACGAGGAGCACGCTGCAAGGCCCACTGCCCGCCACCTCCACGTGCAGCCGGCCCGCCTTGCCTTGGACGAAGGACTGCATGGAAGGGGTGGGGCTGGACAAGCCCTGCCGGGGAGGTACTCGAAAGCTGGGCCCCTGGGCAAGGCGCATGGCCCCGGTGCTAGAGGAGGCAGCCAGACGCCCATGCTGGCCGCCCGCCCCCATGTCGAGCCGCACCGCAGCGCCACCGCCGATTCGGTGGTGGTGAAGGAGATTTACCTGTCGCTGCAGGGGGAGTCGTCCCACCAGGGCCTGGTGTGCAGCTTCGTCCGGCTGACCGGGTGCCACCTGCGCTGCAGCTACTGCGACAGCGCCTTTGCCTTCTACGGTGGCGAGCGCCTTGCCGTGGACGAGGTGGTGAAGCGGGTGCGGGCGCTGGGCGCCCCGTTGGTGGAAGTCACCGGCGGGGAGCCGCTGCTGCAGCCCGGCGTCTACCCCCTGATGGACAAGCTTTTGGCCGCCTCCCTCACCGTGCTGCTCGAGACGTCCGGCGCCATCGACGTGCGGCTGGTGCCCCCCCAGGTGCACAAGATTGTGGATTTGAAGACGCCCTCCTCGGGAGAGTCGGACCGCAACGACTTCCGCGTCCTGGACGCCATGACGGCAAAGGATGAATTGAAATTCGTCCTCGGCACGCGCGAGGACTATGAGTGGGCGCGCGCGCAGATGGCCACCCACCGCCTGCAGGAGCGGCCCTTCGGCCTGTTGATGAGCTGCGTCCATGGCCAGCTGTCTCCCCGGACGCTGGCGGAGTGGATTGTGGCCGACCGCCTGGCCGTGCGCTTTCAGCTGCAGCAGCACAAGGTGGTGTGGGACCCGGACGCCCGCGGAGTCTAGAGGCGACGGCGCGCCGCGACGAAACGCCGCACCCGCTGGGTGCACAAATAGCCCACCACGGCGCCGGCCAGCGGAAGGCCCAGGGCGGCGCGTGGATTTTGCCCCAGCGTCGCGCTGGCAGCCGTCCCGACGAGATTGGCACCGAGGACGCACAGGGCCAGTCGCCAGCCCCAGCGCGCCCCCCGCCACAACCCCACCGCCGACAGGGTGCAGGCGAGGCTGACGGCGGCCAGCAGCCACACGGCGGAGGCGCCCATGCTGCCGAAGGCGGCGAGGGCCCCGGGGTGGAGGCGCCACATGGGCTGAAGCGGCCCGCCGGGAAACGCCACCGACAGGCAGGCGGCCAGGCCAAGCCAGGCGCTGGCCAGAAAGAAGCCACTGACCGCCGCCACCCCGCGCGGCCGGGGGGGCCGCGCCTCGTCAGCTGCGTACGGTGGCACGCCAAGCATCCCTGGGAAGGGGCCTTCCCGCGTCTTCTTCAGTTGAAGGCATCGACGGCCAGTAGCCCCGCCGATTGGTGAATGGCGAGCAGGATGGCGGCCAGGCCAAGGCAGGCCAGCCACCCACACACCAGGAGGGCCTTGCGCGGGTGCTGGAAGTGTTTCACAGCAAACCAGAAGACGTAGAAGGGGATGAGGAGCACCATCAGTCCGGTGCCCAGGCTGCGCTGGAAGGCGAAGCGGAGAATGGGCAGGGACAGCAGCCCCGCCGCCACGGCGAAAAAAGCGCCTCCCCAGCCGAGCAGCGTCACGTAGAGTGCATCCTGCCGCGCCGAATAGCAGGACTCGGGGCGGCTTCCCACCTGGTTTGGAGCCCGGCAATGAATGCCTTCCGCAAGCTGCTGCTTTGGGTGACTTCCGGCGGTCTGCTGGGCGCTCTCGTGACGTCGCTCGCCGCCGCGTACCTGGTGCCCAAATTCAACGCCCCCATCAGCGGCGTGTACGCCCAGTGCGACTGCGCCTCGGTGACGCTGGGGACGGCCGCCTCCATGTTCCACTGGACCCTCATCGGGACGCTGGTGGGGGCCGCCGTCGGGTTGGTGGTGGGCGTCCTCGGCGCGATGGCTGGCGAGAAGAAACCGGCCGACCCGCCCCCCGCTTCGACGAAGTGAAGCCGCGCACCAGCGCCAATTTCTCTTGGCGGGGCAGACGTTTCAGGGCGGCCTCCCGGCGAAGCGCGGCGCCCCTGTCCCTGGCCCCTTCCCGGTACACCAGCCGCACCGGGCAGCGACTGCGGGTGTAGGCGCCTCCCTTGCCCGCGGAATGGGCGGCCAGGCGGCGGGCGACGTCGTTGGTGATGCCGGTGTACAGGCTGCCGTCCCGGCAGCGCAGCATGTAGACATTCCATCCCGGGCTGGGCACGGCCGCCCCAAGGTAACACCGGGACGCCGACGCGCTGGCCCCCCATGGCACAGCCGTGCTAGGCGAGCCCCCCGCCATGAAAGCACTCTCCCCGTCATCTGCCGTCTGCCTCGCCGCAGCCCTCGCCGCGGCCGCCTGCTCGCGGTCCACCGACAAAGTCACCTTTGACCTGAGGCGCAACTCTCAGGGCACCCCGGTGGCCACCTACGCGGGCGGTGTCATCACCACCGAAGACGTCAGCAAGGCCATGGGCCAGCTGCCGCCCATGGTGCGGATGCGCTACCAGAGTCCGGCCCAGAAGAAGGAATTCGTCGAACGGCTGGTCATCCTGGACCTCCTGGCGCGCGAGTCGGTGGCCACCGGCCACGCCAAGGACGCCGACGTGGTGGAAAGCGTGAAGAACGTCCTCGCCCAGAGGGTGGTGAAGGACGAGCGCGACAAGCAGCCCCCCACGGTGAGCGACGAGGAGGTGAAGGCCTGGTACGACGCACACACCCAGGACTTCGTCCGGCCGGAAACCTGGCGGGTGAGCATGCTGCTACTCACCATTCCCTCCAATGACGTGGCCAAGCAGAAGGCCCAGGACGCCAAGGCGGCCAAGCTTTTGGCCGACGCCAAGAAGCTGAAGCCGGATGACTTCTCCGCCTTCGGGGCGCTGGTGAAGGCCAACTCCGAGGACCCTTCCAAGGCCATGGAGGGCGACCTCCGGGCGCTGTCCGCCGTGGAGTTGTCCACCCGCTACGGGCCGGAGGTGGCCCAGGCGGCCCAGGCCCTGAAGGAGCCGGGCGAGCTGTCCGGCCTGGTGCACAGCCGCGCCGGCGTCCTCTTCCTGAAGCTGCGCGCGCACTCCCCCCAGACTCAGACCAGCCTCAACGAAGTCCAGGGGCAGATTCGCACCCGCCTGCAGAATGAGCGGCGCAACCAGGCCTATGAGAAGTACATCGCCGACCTCAAGGCCAAGGCCGGCTTTAAGGTGGACGACGCGGCGCTGGCCAAGGTGATGGTGGAGGCCAGCCCCGAGCAGCCGGCACCCCGCGGCATGCCCGTGCCTGCGCCCCAGGTGCCGCCCGCCAAGCCATGACACGGCGGGCGAGCCGGCTCGCCGCCGCCTTGCTGCTGGCGGCGTGCGCGCGGCGTGGCCCGCCCCCGCTCGACCCGGGCGTGGTGGCGATGGTGAACGGCGAGCCCATCCCCGTGGCCGAGTTCGAGCGCGAGCTGGCCCTGGCCTATGAAGTCCCGGAGGGGGCCACCGTCCCCGCGCCGGACCAGCTGGTGGCCCTGAAGCAAACCGTCCTCCGCGAATTGGTGGACCGCCAGCTGCTCTTGCAAGACGCCAAGGCGAAGGGCATTGCCGTGGCGCCCGAGGCGGTGCGCACGGCGGTGGCGCAACTGAAAGCCGAGTACCAGGACGGCCGCTTCCAGGAGGCGCTCGCCCAGGGGCGGCTGACGGAGTCGGAATTCGAGCAGAAGACGGCCGCCCGCCTCACCGTGGAGAAGCTGGTGGATGAGGTGGTGTACCAGCGGGTGGCCGTCACCGAGGAGGAACTCCAGGGTTACCTGGACGCCCACGCCGCGGAATTCCAGGAGCCGGAACAGGTGCACGCGGCACAGATTGTCGTCAAGGACCTGGAGGACGCCCGGCGCCTCCGCGATGAGTTGCACCGGGGGGCCAAATTCGGCGACCTGGCCCGGGCCCATTCCCTGTCTGCGGACGCTCGGCTGGGAGGCGACCTGGGGTGGTTTCCGCGCGGAGTGATGCCCCCGGAGTTCGACGCGGTGGCATTCTCCCTCCAACCAGGGCAAATCTCCGACGTGGTCACCAGCGAATACGGCTTCCATCTCTTCAAAGTCCTCGAGCGCCGCCCGGCGCGAAGGAAGGACCTGACCCAGGTGCGCCGCGAGGTCGAGCGGCGCCTGTTGCGCGACAAGCAGGAGAAGGCCCAGGCCAGCTATGTCCTGGGCTTGCGCCAGCACGCTTCCATCCGCACCAACGACGCCGCGCTGGCCGCGGTGAAGGCCCCCCCTTCCCCGACGCCCCAGCGGCCATCTGCCGAGGCCCGCCCATGAAGCACCGCTGGACGTCCCTCCCCCTAAAGGCCCTCGCCGTCGGCCTGGCCTTGCTGGCCAGCACCGCCCGGGCCGAGATGGTGGACCGCGTGGCGGCGGTGGTGAACAACGAGATTATTACCCTCGGCGAGGTGATGAAGCGCGCCGGCCCCGACTTGCAGCGCGCGGACCAGGACACCGCCCCCGAGAACCGCCCCAAGAAACACGAGGAACTCATCCGCAAGACCCTCGACGTCTTGATTGACGAGAAGGTGCTCGACCAGGAGCTGAAGGAAGCCAAAATCACCATCGACGACAAGCAGGTGGACGCCAGCGTCCAGGAGGTGATGAAGCGCTACAACTTCACCCCCGACCAGTTCGCTCAAGCCATCGCCAACGAAGGCCTCAGCCTGAATGACTACCGCGAGCAGATGCGCAAGCAGCTGGGGCGCTACCAGCTACTCCGGGAAAAAGTGTCGAAGCTGGTGAAGGTGTCCGAGGCGGATGTCCGCAGCGAGTACGACCGGATGGCGCGCGAGGAGGGCAAGGAGATGGAAGTGCACGTGCGCCATATTGTGGTGCAGGTGCCGGCCAATGCACCACAGGCCGACGTGGACAAGGCCTACGCGGCGGCCAAGGCCATCTCCGTCGAGGCCCGCCAGGCGGGGGTGGACTTCGCCGAGCTGGCGAAGAAGCGCAGCCAGGGCTCGAGCGCCGCCGACGGCGGGGACCTCGGCTTCTTCCGGCGCGGGGCGATGGTGCCCGCCTTCGAGAAGGTGGCCTTCAGCCTCAAGCCCGGGGAGGTGTCCGAGCCGGTGCGCACCAGCCTCGGCTGGCACGTCCTGAAGCTGGAGGAGATGCGGGCCATCGGGCTTTTGCCCTTGGCCGAGCTGAAGCCGCAGATTGAGGAGAAGCTGCGGCGCGAGCAGGGCGAGCGCGCCTCCCAGCAGTACGTGAAGCAGCTCCGGGCGGCGGCCGTGGTGGACGTCAAGCTCGGTCCCCCGCCGCAGACGGCCCAGAAGACGCCGTGACGCTTCCCCGAGTGGGCATCTCCATGGGCGACCCCTCGGGGATTGGCCCGGAAGTGCTCGCCGCGGCGCTGGCCCACCCCGCGGTGCAACAGGGCCTCGTCCCCATCCTCTTCGGCGACGGGCCCACCCTGGAACGCTTCCCCGCGCTGCGCGGCCTGGCGCGCCTGCTGCCCGGGGACCTCACCGCCCACCACGGCCCCGCCCTGGTCCGGGTGACGGAGCTACCGGCCAAGGACGCCCGCCCCGGGCGCCCGACGCGCGCCGGCGGCAAGGCCCAGCTGGCCTACGTGCAGGCGCTGGTGGCGGCGGCCAAGGCCGGCGCCGTGGACGCCCTGTGCACCGCCCCCGTCTCCAAGGAACAAATCCTGCGCACCGGCGCGCGCTTCTACGGGCACACCGAGTTGTTGGCCGAGGCCTTCGGCTGCGAGGTGCTGATGCTGATGGACGGCCCCCGGGTGCGGGTGGCCCTGGCCACCAACCACCTTCCGTTGCGCGACGTCCCGGGGGCCCTCAGCATCGCCCGGCTGACGGCGCAGCTGCAGCTGCTGTCGGCGGCCCTCAAGCCCAGGCTCCGCCGGCCGCCGCGCCTGGCCGTCACCGGCCTCAACCCCCACGCCGGAGAAGGGGGGCTGTTGGGGGACGAAGAAGTCCGCACCATCGCCCCGGCAGTGGCCCGGGCCCGCCGGCGCGGCGTGGACTGCACCGGGCCACTTCCTGCGGACGGACTCTTCGCCCACCCGGAGCGCATGCCCTTCGACGCAGTCCTCGTCATGTACCATGACCAAGGGCTGGTGGTGGCCAAGGCGCTCGACTTCGAACAGACGGTGAATGTCACCCTGGGCCTGCCCCTGCCCCGCACCTCCCCGGACCACGGCGTCGCCTACGCGCTCGCCGGCACGGGGCAGGCCAGCGCCACCCCCATGGTGACGGCGCTGCTGCGGGCCGCGGAGCTGGCCGCCCCCCGCCGGGCCCGGGGCGCGCCGCGGGGCACCCGCACCGGCTAGTGCGGACGAAGCAGCCGCCCCAGCTTCGCCGCACACCACACCACCGGCGTCTGTCGGCCCAGCGACGCCTGGCCCGATTCGAAGACGTACAGCACGTCCCCGCCGTAGCGGCACGCCTCACGCACCACCAGCTGCTGCTTGCACTCCTCCAGGGTGGTGGCCTCCGCCGAGACGGTGGCGATGTCCTCCACCGGCTCGGCCGGGCGGTCCCGCCTCGACAGCAGCAGCACCACCTGGCAGCCGTCCGGCTGGGCCGGGCCGGGGGTGCCGATGAAGGCCGGCGGACGCCCTTCGGCATTGGGACGCGGCTCGCTAAGGCACCCGAGGAGGGCCACCAGAAGCACACTGCCGGACAGGGCGCGCACCACCGAAGGCGACAATGTCCCCCGGCCACCGGCAAGCGTGCAAGCCGGGGCGCCCGGCGCTTCTAGGCAGCGCGCAGGGTGATTTCGGCAATCTCCGGCGAGGCGAGAAGGCGCATCCGCGGTCCCCAGGTGCCTGTCCCGCGGTGGGTGTACACCCAGACGCCAAACAGCTTCCGCAGGCCGCTCAGCACGGGCTGCGTCAGCCAGACCAGAAGGTGAAAGGGAAAAATCTGCCCCCCGTGGGTGTGCCCAGACAGCTGCAGGTGCACCCCGGCCCCGGCTGCCGCGCGCGCGGCGGAGGGCTGGTGGGCCAACAGCACGCGCGGCGCCCCTTCTGGAGCACCGGCGAAGGCCAGGTCCGGACGGCAGGCGTGGTCCGGGTGAAAGCGGATGCCCTGCAAGTCCGGCACGCCGCCCAGGGCCAATTCACTTCCCGCATCGCGGATGACACGGTGGGTGTTGCGCAGCACGGTGAGGCCGAGGCGGTGCACCTCCGCCTCCCACTCCGGCCCGCCCCAGTAGTATTCGTGGTTCCCGGTGACGTAGTAGACGCCGAAGCGGGCCCGCAGCTCTCCCAACGGGGCGATGAAGTCCCGCACCGCCGAGACCGGCCCGTCCACCAAGTCTCCCGTCACCGCCACCACGTCCGGGGCCAGCGCATTCACCCGCTTCACCACCCGGCGGAGGAAGTGCACGTCCAGGGGCCGGTGGATGTGCAAGTCCGAGATTTGGACAATCCGCAGCCCCTCCAGGCCACCGCCCAGGCCGGCCAGGCGCACCGTCACCCGGCGCAGCTGAAGCACCAGCGCCGCGCTGAGGAGGGCCCAGCCCGTCAGCCCGACGGCCAGGGCCACCGTTAGAAGCGCCTGCAGGCGCGCCTGGTGCACGCGCGCCGCGCCCACCGCCGCGCCCTGGAAGGCGGTAAACACCCACCGGCCCACGTCCGTGGCCAGGGTGGCGGTGAGGAGAATGCCCGCCGCCCCCAGCCAGAAGGTGGCGAAGGCGAAGAGGGCGCGGGTGAGGCGGTTGCCGGTGGCGCGCACAAGGAAGAAGCCGGAGGGCACCGCCGCGACGGCCAAGGAAAGGCCCGTCCAGCCGGCCACCGCCCAGCCCAGCGGCAGGTGCGTGTCGGAAAGCAAGCGCACCCCTGGGTACAGGTGCAACAGGGCGAAGACGGCCGAGATGAGGAGAAAGAAGGACAGCAGCCGACGTCGGCGCGGAAAGGGGGCAGGCATGCGGGATGTTGCCAGCTGTAACAACCGGCCAGCCCAGGTGCAGCGAAGGCGCCCTGCGGCGCAGCCGACGACACCAGGACGTCACGCAATGGGTGGCGCCCTGGAGCGTCCTTCTGCTTGTAGGCGGTCGGAGAGGGCCGCCTGCTTTAGGGAGTGCCGCATCATGAATTCCATCGTCGCCGAGAAGCGCATCACGTCCTTCGGGTTACCCCTGCTGGTCATTGCCTTGTGCCTCTTCTACGCCCTTGGTGCTGCGGCCCTGGTGGTGGAGGCGGTGAAGTCAGGCGAGCTGGCGGCAATGGCCTCGCATGCCCAGGTGGTGGCGCTGGCCGTCGGGGCACCCCTGTCCTGAAACGTCAGTCCTTCACCAGCGCCGAGAGCTCGCTGGCGTTTTCGGCCTGGAAGAAGTCCTCCCGCAGGACGGCCGCCAGCGCGCGCTTCGGGATGCACCACAGCTGACAGCCGTCCTCCTCCACCCCCAGCCTCGCCACCGCAGCAACGCTGTCCTCTGCCCGGAAGCAGCGGTTGAGGTGCGTCACCAACGCTGCCACGTCTGGGGTGGGCCAGCGTTCCTCGCTGGCCCCCAGCCTTAGCCACAGCTCGGGCGGGTCCGCCCGGGCGTCCAGCACACGCAAGCGGGCCGCCGGCCCGCCAAGGTACGTGCACAGGGGGCCCAACAATTCATCCGGGCGCACGTCGGCAGCCACGGACAGCCCTCCCTGAAGCGCACCCGCGGCGCACAGGGCCCGCAGCGGCGGATGGCCCTCCAGGACATGGGCCGGGGCCCGCAGAAGCCCGAGCTGCGCCAGCCGGTGGAGGTCGGCCGCCGTCATCCATGCCCCTTCCGCTGCCCCCGCTTGCCAAGGGTGAAACCCTGGCCAGTCTAGCTGCGCGCGGAGACGCCCGGACGCACCGGCTCCGGCCCCACCACGCAATTCTTCCCCAGCCGCTTGGCCTCGAAGGTGCGCGCATCGGCCTGGGCCAGGACGCCCTCGAAGTCCTCCCCGTCCGCGGGCCAACTGGCGACACCGACACTCATCGTCAGGGACAGCGCAGTGCGGCCCACCGAGACGCGCAGGCCGGCCACCTCCCGCCGCAGGCCGTCCAGCCGCTGCACCGCCTGGGCGACGTCGGTGGCCGGGAAGGCCAGGACGAATTCATCTCCCCCCAGGCGCGCCGCCAGGTCGCTCTTGCGAATGCACTGGCGCAGCCGCCGGGCCACCGCCTGCAGTGCCAGGTCCCCGCCGGCGTGCCCGTGCGCGGTGTTCATCTCCCGGAAGCTGTCCAGGTCAGCGACGGCGATGGCCAGCGTCTCGCCGTGACGGCGCGCGCGGCTCATCTCCTCCCCCAGCCGCTCCTCAAACCAGGCCCGGTTGGCGAGGCCGGTCAGGGCGTCCGTCCCAGACAGGTAGCGCCAGCGGTGGCCGCGCAGCGCGACGGCGGCCCCCATCACCCCGGCGCCAGCCAGCACCACCATGCGCGACACCTGCGAGGCCCAGGAAAAGGCGCCGTAGCCCGGGTGGGCCCGGGTCGCCCCCTCGAGGTCCCAGTGCAGGGCGGCATACAGGGAAAGGCCCAGGTACTCGGCCACCGCCAGCGCGCTGGCCAGCACGCACAGCCGCCAGTCGTAGCGCAGGCCCGCGCTGGCAATGGCCAGGAAATACACCTCGAAGACGACGCGGCTGTTGACGGCCGTGACGGGACGGTCCAGGAGGAAGAAGACGGCCAGCCCGGCACTCACCAGGGTGACGTCCAGGAAAATACTCAACACCCCAATCCACGGCCGGTAGCCGTAGCGGACGGCAACGTAGATGAGAACCGCCGCCGCCAGGCCAGCAGCCGTCAGCCCGCGCCCTACCACCGCTTCCTGGCTGGCAAAGGCCACCCGCGGCGGCACCCCTTCCAGGCCCAGAAGCGGCGTCAGCTGGATGAGCGCCAGAAGCCCGATGGACACCAGGCGCACCCGGGCCACCAGGCGCTCGCCGCTCTCGCCTGCCTCGACGACGAGACGATTTCGTTCCTGGAGGGCCCGCCGGAAGCGCCCCAACGCCCTGCGCCAGGTCCGAACGAAGCCGGGCGGCGGGCGCCCCGCGTTGAGTGCCACAAGGCAACCGACTGTACTTCAGCGCACCCTGGCCGCACCGGGGGTTTCATCGACCCCCACCCCGGGGTCGGCCTTTCGTCGAACGTGCGACGCTTCAGCTGCCCCCGCCGGGCAGGGTCCAGCGCCAGGGAAGCGGGCGGTTACCAAGCGAGGCGGCCATTAAGAATGGGACGCTGCTGGACCCTCCGGTTGTCCGCGCCGACCCCCCGGGGGGCCGCGCCCTGTCCACCCCAAGGAGCTCGCCATGCCCATCCCCCCCTCGAGCGACGTCGCCTTCACCCCCGCGGTGAAGACGGTGCAACGCTGCAAAGGTTCCCGCCGCGCCTACGCGCGCGTGGAAGCCGAGGGAGGCTTTGAAACCGCCATCAGCGACGAGTTGGTGGCCTTTCTGGCCGATGTCGACACGGCCTACCTGGCGACGGCGAGCGCCCGAGGGCAGCCCTACGCCCAGCACCGCGGCGGGCCGAAGGGCTTCATCCGTGCCCTGGACGAGAAGACGCTGGGCTTCATCGACTACGCCGGCAACCGGCAGTACATCTCCGCGGGAAACCTCAGCGAGAACGACCAGGCGTTCCTCTTCCTGATGGACTACGCACACCGCCGCCGCGTCAAGGTGTGGGGACATGCCCGCGTCGTCGAGCCGGACGCGGCGCTGCTGGCGAAACTGATGCCCGAGGGCTACCGCGCGCGGCCCGAGCAGGCCATCCTCTTCCAGGTCTCCGCCTGGGACGTCAACTGTCCCCAGCACATCCCGCAGAAGCTGGACGCCGCGGACGTCGCGGCCGCACAAGGGGCCCTGGAGGCGGAGGTGGCCTCGCTGCGGACGGACAATGCGCGGCTTCGCGCCGAACTCTCAGCGGCCCTCGCGCCGCCCAACCCAGGAGCCCCGCCATGACACAAGGTCCCCCGCCACCGACGGCCGTCCGGCCGCCCTTCACCGCCGAAAGCGCAGCCCGGAAGGCGAGGCTGGCCGAGAATGCCTGGAACAGCCGTGACCCGGACCGGGTCTCGCTCGCCTACACGCCGGACAGCAGCTGGCGCAACCGGGCTGAGTTCCTCACCGGCCGCGCGGAGATTGTGGCTTTCCTCCGAAGGAAGTGGGCGCGCGAGCTGGACTACCGCCTCATCAAGGAAGTGTGGGCCTACACCGACAACCGCATCGCGGTGCGCTTCGTCTATGAATGGCACGACGACAGCGGGCACTGGTTTAGAAGCCACGGCAATGAACAATGGGAGTTTGACCCGGAGGGCCTGATGCGCCGGCGTGAGGCCTCCATCAACGACGTGCTCCTCCGGGAGGAGGAGAGGAAGTTCCGCTGGCCCCTGGGGCCACGGCCCGAGGGCCACCCCGGTCTGACCGAATTGGGCCTGTGACGCTCGCCCCGCCACCGCTGGGCGGCGTCAGACGTTGAAGCGGAAGTGCATGCAGTCGCCGTCCTGCACCACGTATTCCCGGCCCTCGACGCGCAGCAGGCCCTTCTCGCGCACCGCCGCCTCGCTGCCGTACTTGAGGAGGTCCTTCCAGTCGAAGACTTCCGCCTTGATGAAGCCCCGCTCGAAGTCCGAGTGGATGACGCCGGCCGCCTCCGGGGCCTTGGCCCCTTTGTGGAACGTCCAGGCCCGGCACTCCTCCTCGCCCACAGTGAAGTAGGTCTGCAGGCCGAGCAGCGTGTAGCCGGCGCGCACCACCTTGTGCAGCCCAGGTTCGCTGAGGCCCACCGAGGCGAGGAAGGCCGGGCGCTCCTCGGGCGGCAGCTGCTGGATTTCCGCCTCAATGGCCGCGGCCAGTACCACCGCCTCGGCGCCCTCGGCTGCCGCCAGCGCGCGCACCGCCTTCACGTGCTGGTCCTGCTCCTCATGCCCCAGCTGGGCTTCGGAGATGTTGGCGACGTAGAGGACGGGCTTGTCGGTGAGGAGAAACAGGTCCCGCAGCCGGAGGCGCTCCTCGGCCGACAGGCCCTGTGCCCGCACCGGCTGGCCGGCGTCGAGGTTGCCCTTCACCCGGTCGAGGAGCAGCAATTCCAGTTTGGCCTCCTCCCCGGCCTTGCCGCCCGCCTTGGCCGCCTTCTGCGTGCGCTCGCGGCGCTTATCGACGGTGTCCAGGTCCTTCAGGCAGAGCTCCGTGTCCACCACCTCGTGGTCCCGCAGCGGGTCGATGCTGCCTTCCACGTGGACGACGTTGGGGTCCTCGAAGCACCGCAGCACGTGCAGCACCGCGTCCACCTGGCGGATGTTGGCCAGGAACTGGTTCCCCAGCCCTTCGCCCTTGCTCGCCCCGCGCACCAGCCCGGCGATGTCCAGAAATTCCAGCGTGGCGTGCAGCGTCTGCTTCGGCTTCACCAGCGCCGACAGCTGGTCTAGCCGGGCGTCCGGCACCGGCACCACGCCCACGTTCGGTTCAATGGTGCAGAAGGGGTAGTTGGCCGCCTGCGCCCCCGCGGCGGACAGGGCGTTGAAGAGCGTGGACTTGCCCACGTTGGGCAGTCCGACGATGCCAATGCTCAGTCCCACGCCGTCAGGAGGGCCGCTTCGGGGAGGAGCGGTTGAGGGAGTCGAGGTACTGCTGCGCCAGCTTCCGCTGCTTGTCGGCGTCGAGGTTTTCGCCGAGTAGCTTTTCGGCGATTTGGATGGCCAGGTCCGCCGCCACGCCCTTCACCTGCGCCACCGCCTTCGCCTTCTCGTCCTCGATTGAACGCTTGGCGTCCGCCTTCAGTTCCTCGGCCTGGGCCCGGGCCTTGGCCAACAGGTCCGCGCGCAGCCGCTCCACATCCTCGGCATTCTTGCGCACCATCTCCCCCGCCTCGCGCCGCGCCTGGGCGATGGCCGCTTTCTGCTCCCCCAGCAGCTTTTCCGCTTCGGCCCGCTCGTGCTTGGCCGAGTCGATGGCCGCCTGGATGGCTTTCTCCCGCTCGTCCACGCGGGCGACGATGGGGCCCCAGGCCACTCGCCGCAGGACGAGGGCGGCGATGGCGAAGGTGACCAGCGTCCAGAAGATGAGGCCCGGACGGACCTCGAGAAAATTCGCTTCAGCAAGCAGGAAGTGCATGGGCAGGCAGGGCAGGCAAGTGGGGCCTTCTGGCCCCCCTTGTCGGGGGCCAGAAGACCACCAGGGGGGACTTCCCTAGTCGGGTGTTAGGTCTTACCAGCGAGGAGAAACGCCACCACGATGCCGGCGAAGCCGACGCCTTCGATGAGCGCCGCGGAAATCAGCATGCTGGTGCGGATGTCATTGGTGGCGGCCGGCTGACGGCCGGTCGCCTCGAGCGCCGAGGCGGCGAGCCGGCCGATGCCGACGCCGACGCCGAGGACGGAGAGGCCGGCGGCAATGCCAGCACCGAAGAATGCAAGAGCGAGGTTGGTCATTTCTCTTTCCTGTAGACAGCTGCAGTGTGACCCTTGGACGTCAGGGGGGGTCGAGTGTTCCCCAGGGCTACCTCCCGTCGCCGACCATTCGGCACGGGGTGTGAGGGCTAGTGCGCGGCGGGCGGGTGCGTCGCCTCCACGTCATGCGCTTCTGGGTGGTGTCCCATGGCCACGCCCATCCCGATGAAGAGCGAGGACAGCATGGTGAAGATGTAGGCCTGCAGGAAGGCGACGAAGAGTTCCAGGAAGTAGATGCCCATCCCCAGCGGAACGGCCACCGCCGCCACCGCAATGTGGCCAATGAAGAAGATGAGGCCGATGAGGCAGAACAACACAATGTGCCCGGCCAGCATGTTGGCGAACAGACGCAAGGTGAGGGCGAAGGGCTTGGTGAAAAGGCCCAGCACTTCCACCGGAATCATGATGGGCCAGAGAAAGACGGGCACGCCGCCCGTGAGGTGCTTCAGGTAGCCCCAAAAGCCCGCCGAACGGATGCTCGCCACCTGGGTGAGGACGAAGGTGATGGCCGCCAGCGCCCCGGTCACTGCGATGTTGCCGGTGGCACTCGACATCCACGGGAAGAGGCCGAGCAGGTTGAGGGTGAGGATGAAGAAGAAGACGGACAGCAGGTAGGGCACGTAGCGCGGGCCCTCCTCCTTGCCGATGTTGGGGATGGCAATCTCGTTGCGGACGAAGACCACCATCATCTCCAGGAAGTTGGCGAGCCGGCCGCGCGGCACCAGGCCGCCGTCCTGCTTCCGCGTGCCGAGCAGGAAGACGAGCACCAGCACCACCGTGGCCAGCAGCAGCATTGCGCTCATCTTGCTGAGGCTGAGGTCCAGGCAGCCCGCGGCCAGCGACGCCTTCTGGCGCACGTTGGCCGGGCAGGCCCCGGCCTTCAGCGGGATTCGCCACACCGGGAAGCGGTATGCGAATTCCTTGTCCGCCAGCGGCACCTGGAAGGCCAGCACCTCCGAGTCGAGGACATGGTGGAGGATGTAGCCAGCGGTGTCCTGAGGCGGCTCCTCCGTCTCCTCCACCACCGCCTCCAGCTTCCCGGGTGGCACGTCCCTTTTGGTGTGTTCCGCCGGCTCCTCGGCGGCAAGCGCCACCGAGGCCAGCATCCAACCCAACAGGGCCACGTACCGACTCACGCCGCACCTCGCTGCCGGCGGCGGGACGCCACCAGGATGAAGGAGATTTCCAGCCACAGCCCGACGCCGAAGACGCCGCAGAAGCCGGCCGTGAAGGCGGCAGCGTCACCGCCGTGGCTTCTCAGCCACAGGACGCCGGCACCCCACAGCGCCACCCGCGCGAAGAAGAGGGCCACCGTCCAGCCCAGGGCCCCGTTGACGCTGTGGCGCAGCGCCTGCGCCTTCACCAGAAGGCCACCCACGCCCGCCACGGTGGCCAGGGCAATGCCCGTTCGCGCCCCGGACACCGACGCCGGCCAGGCCGCGGCCAGCGCCCAGCCGCAGGCGCCGAGGGCCACCATGCCTGCGGTGAAAGGAAGGAGGACGCGCGTCACGGCTGCTTTCCCAAGGACGACAGAGTTCGAATCAGCTTCCAGAAGCCCAACCCCAACCCCAACCCCAGCCCGCTCACCACACCCCACGGACCGGTGCCCAGCTTGCGGTCCAGCAGCACTCCCAGCCCCGACCCCAGCAGCAGTGCGGCCACCATCTGCCACACCGCGTCCAGGTAAGGCGCCGCCCGGCGCTGGGCGCCGGCCAGCCCCTCCTCCTCGTCGGGCTTTGCCACAAAAAAGCCACTCCTCCGTCGGCCCTGCCGCCTGGGGGCTTCAACGACAGCAGGACCGCGGCGCGCTGTAGCACCCGGCCCCTGGGGGGCGCAACCGTCCGCAACAGCTACAACTTCTCAGAGGGAACGAAAGGCCTTCCGGGCGGCCGCCAGGGTGTGGGCCAGCGTCTCCGGCCCCATCGCCAGGGAAGCGAAGGCCGCCTCGAATTGGCTGGGCGGCAGGTAGACGCCGGCCTCCAGCATGGCGTGGAAGAAGCGCCCGAAGCGCTCCACCGACGCCGTCTTCGCCGTCGGGTAGTCGTACACTGGCCCGGGCGTGAAGAAGAGCGTCCACATGCTACCCACGCGGTTACAGGTGACACTGACGCCGGCGGACTTGGCCTCGGCCAGAAGCCCCTCCTCCAGCGCGCGGCCCACCGCCTCCAGACGGGCGTAGGCCCCGGGCTCCTCCAGCGCCTTCAGGCAGGCCAGGCCGGCCGCGACGGCCAGCGGGTTCCCCGACAGCGTCCCGGCCTGGTACACGGGCCCGGCCGGTGCCACGTGCTGCATGACGTCGCGCCGGCCGCCGTAGGCCCCCACCGGCAGCCCGCCGCCGATGACTTTGCCCAGGCAGGTGAGGTCCGGCTTCATCCCGTACAGCTCCTGCGCCCCGCCCGGGGCGAGGCGGAAGCCGGTCATCACCTCATCGAAAATGAGGAGGGCGCCGTGGGCGCGGGCCAACGACTGCAGGCCCTCCAGAAACCCCGGCGCCGGCTTCAGCACCCCCATGTTTCCCACCACCGGTTCCAGGATGACGGCGGCGATGCGCCTTCCTTCCGCGGCGAACAGCGCTTTGGCCGCCTCCAGGTTGTTGTAGGGCAGCGTTAGGGTGAGGGCGGCCAGCGCCTTGGGCACGCCCGGCGAGTCCGGCAGGCCCAGTGTCTCCACGCCACTGCCGGCCTTGACCAGGAAGCTGTCCCCGGAGCCGTGGTAGCAACCCTCGAACTTCACCAGCGCCTCCCGGCCGGTGAAGCCGCGCGCCAGCCGTACCGCCGCCAGCGTGGCCTCCGTCCCCGAGGAGGTGAGGCGCAGCATTTCCACCGACGGCATGCGACGGCTGACGAGCTCGGCCAGCTCCACCTCGCCAGCGTGGGGGGCCCCGAAGGACGTGCCCCGCTGGGCAGCCTCCATCACCGCCCGGATGACGAGCGGATGGGCGTGCCCGAGGATGAGCGGTCCCCAGCTGCCGACGTGGTCGACGTACCGGTTGCCGTCGACGTCGGTCAGCCACGCCCCGGCGCCTTCCCGGAAGAAGATGGGCGTGCCGCCCACGCCGCGGAAGGCCCGCACCGGCGAATTCACCCCACCGGGAATGTGCTGCAAGGCCCGGGCGAAGAGGCCCTGACTTCCGGAATGGTCCATGTCTAGTCCCCGTGCTCCTTGGCCGCCTCAGCCGCCGTTCCACCAGCGGCCTCCACACTGGTCTTGGCCTGATTTTCCCGCGTCCGGCGCGGCACCAGTTCGCCTTTGGAAAAGGCGGCGGCCTGGCCCAGGCCGGCAGGCGTCGTCTGCGCAATCCGCGCCCGGACACGGGCGATGGCGGCCTGCACCACCTTGGGGTCCGGGTGGTGCGGCAGCGCCGCCACCCACGCCTTGATGGCCCCCGGGCTGTCCCCTGCCTCGGCCCGAAGCTTGCCGAGCTCAAACAGTGCATGCGGAGCGAGCTCGCTGTTCGGGTACTGCTCGGCCAGCGCCTGGAAGGCGCGCTCGGCCTGGCCGTGCATCCCGTCCTGCATGGCATACGCCTGCCCGGCGAGGAAGAGCGCGTCTGGAATGCGCGGGGAGCCGGGGTAGGCCTGCATCAGCTTCTCCGACTCGATGGTGCACTGCTGGTAGTCCCCCAGCTCGAAGTACAGCTTGCAGACTTCATAGGAAAGGTCCGCCCCGCGCGCTGGCTTGCGCGCCAGGGCGGCGGTGAGCTCCGCAATGGCGCCACGCAAGTCGTGGTAGTGGTGGTGGAGGATGTCGGCCATCAGCACGTGCGCCTCCACCGTCTCCGGGGCCTCCGGCGCCTGGGCCACCAGCTCGCGGTAGATGCCGAGCGCCTTGGCCACATCCCGCAGCTCCAAGTAGTAGGTGTCCGCCGCGCCCCGCAGTGCCCGGGCGCGCAGGGCCGTGCCGGAGGGCGTGTGGTCGTTCTCCACCGCGTCCAGCGCCAGCCGGTACTCGCGCAGGGCCGTCTGTGGCCGGTGTTCGAAGACGGCGTCCCGGGCCGCCACCAGGTGCTCCTCCGGCGAGCGGCTGCAGCCCGCCAGCAGCAGCCCCACCACCAGCAGAGAGGGCACCCTCACGGACAATTCACCACCGTCCGCACACACGCGGTCGAGACGCAGCGGACGCACGCCCCCGAGTAAATCGGCGGCGTGGTGGTGACGCACACCGTGTCGTTCCCCGTCCGCGTGCAGTCCTCGGACATCACGCAGCGCACAGCCCCGCCATCGGGCTGCACCAGCGGGGAGGTCGCGCTCTGGCACGGAGTGCAGGCGACGCCGGCCAGCGCTGCAACGGCGAGGAGGAAGGGGGTGCACCGACGCAAAGCGGCTCCAGGGACGTGCGGGGGGTGTAGCAACAACCCGGGCGAGGCGGAAACAGCCGTCTTTCAGCTCTTGGGGACGGCACGCAGGACGGCTTTCCCGTCCTTCACCACAACCTTGTACTCCACGTCGCGTGCCCCGTGTCGCTCGAGCAAGTCCGGAACCTGCTTGCGGAGCGAGTCGGCAACCGCCTCGTAGCTGATTCGGCTCACATCCTCCTGGCAACTCTTCTTCGCCGCCAGGTATGCCTCATACACCGCGCGCAGGCGAGGCTCGGCCAATGCCTCCGCCGCGGCCCGGGCCACAGCGCCTTGCGTCCGGGTGGGGATGGGCGCCCCCCCGGGCCGGCGGATGGCCCCCTGTGTCACCAGCGGAATGAACACCGGTGCCACCGCCGGCACAGGCCCCGGCCGGCTGGCCCCACCTTGTGTCCCGGTGGGAATGGCCACCGGCGGCACCTTGGGCACGCCGCTCTGCGTCCCGGTGGGGATGGCGGCCGCAGCGGCCGGCACGGGCGGGGGGAGGGGCTCAGCCGGGGCGCGCGGTTCGGCCAGCGGCGTCTCCCCCGTCTTTCGGCGTCGGCGCGCTTTGAGGAGGTCCCGCTGGTAGGTGCCGTTCTCCATCTCGCTCAGCGTCCGCTTCCAGAGCCGGTCGTAGGTGGTGAAGCGCTGCTGCAGCGCCTGGATGCGGAACTTCACCACCGCGCTCCGGGGCTGGCCGCCCCGGAGACGTGCCAGCCGCTGGCGAACCTCGCCGTCGGCCTTCGTCGGCGGGTGGCGGTCGACGCCGAGGAAATACTGTTCATAGTGCGCCTTGAGCTCGGCCAGGGACACTTCAAGTTCTTCCAGCTCGCGCGTCAGCGCCTCGGCCTCCGCCACCCGCTGCTCCGCCTCAGGACGCTGTACGGCCATATGCCCTGGGGAGGATTTCAGTCCCCCGTGCAGGGCGCAAGCGCGCCCACCCGCGGCTTGGGGGACAGCTGGGCCTAGGGGGCGGCAAGCAGCGGGTTGGCGCGCAAGACGGCCGCCTCCTGGGGCGAGAAGAGGCCCTTGGAGGAACTGGTCAGCAACCAGAACATGGTGAGGTCCGCCCCGCCGCACTGCTGGGTGGCCCCGGAACAGACATTTTCCTCAACCAGAGTGGGCTGACCGCCGTCGCTGCAGTTGGCGGCCGCACTGCCCGTCTCGCAGAGGGCACAGACGCAGGTCGGGGTGTCTACCAGCGGGTCGAAGGCGTCGCCGGTCTCCTCCGTGGGGTGGTAAAGGCCGAGGAAATGGCCCGTCTCGTGGGCGGCGATGGCGGCCGTCACGTCCGGGCCGCAGTTGTAGGGGTCGAACATAGAGGCACTACAGCCGCCTGTGCTGCTCAAATCGGCCACCGACACCGCCGCGCCTCCGGCGATGGTGCCGTTGTAAGTCGCCATCCCGGCAATGGTGCCGTCCTGTCCGACAATCTGGTTCCCCTGGGTGTCGGTTGGCGCGAGCTCATCCACCAGGAAGAGGGCCATGGTGCGCCCTGGCTCAGCCAGCGTCATCATCTGCCGGAAGTCGCTGCAGGCGTCCTGGATGACGTTGCTGTCCACCGACGGCAGCGAGGCGTATTTCAAAACCGCCCAACGGGGGACGTCGTGCAGCGTCACCGTCGTCAGGCACACCCCGGCGGCGGCGTAGATGTTGGCGAAGGCGCTGGCGAAGCGCTGCACCGTCTGTTTGGAAACGGCCGTGCCGGCGTCGTACTCCTCGGTCACCAGGTAGACGTCCACCGAGAGCTGGCCTCTGGCCGGCAGGGGGCCGGGCGACACCACCACCTGGACGTCGTAGGTGTTTCTAAGTGGCCCGGCGTCGCAACCGCCGGGCCCGGAGAATTCATTGGCGTAGTCATTCACCAGGAAAGTCCACTGCCCCCCGGGCAAGCCACCGTCCAGCACCAGCGCCAGGCCGGCTGTGGTGTTGGGGAAGGTGAGTGCCTGGGTGTAGGGCGGCTGGCCGCCGACGCTGAAGAAGACGAGCGAGGCAGTGGTCAAATCCACCGGCGGGTTCGCGGTCTCATCGAAGAAGGTGGCCCCCGTCGGCGTCAGGATGGGGGTGGGCACCGGGACGTTGGCCACGACGCCAATGCCCGGCCCGCAGTCCAGGAAGGGATTCACCGTCGTCACGGCCTGACTCACCAGGGAGAAGCCCGCCGCGCCGGCGGGGACGGAAAAGGAAACCGTGTCCCCGGGCTTGTGGGTGCCGAGCTTCTGCACGTCAGCGGCCGGCAGGGCGCTGCTCACCACCGGCGTCCGGCAACCGGGGTCTCCTCCGGCCGGGCCGGCCGGGGCACCGACCACCAGCTGCGGGGGCGCGCAGCTGGCGGGCGCGGCGGTGGCCGGGGCCGGCGCCAGACACAGGTACCCCTTGGAAGTCGAGCTGCACACCAGGTTGCCCGGGCAGCTCGTCCCGGGGCCGGTGCACGTCGGCAGGCAGTAGCTGTCGCCGGTGGAGAGCGGCGGCGTGCAGGCCGTGCTGGTTGGACACCCGCCGACGTTGCACAGCGCGGTACAGGCGCCCGCGGGGAAGTCTGCATTCGTCACGCAGCTCAGCCCGCCGCCACAGCCTGTCGCGCACGTCCCCGAAGTACCGGAGGACGAGCAGCCCGCCAGGAGCAACAGGACGCCGCACGCGACCGCACCGCAAACACCCGCGTTTCGCACCGGGAACTCTCCTCTTCTCGGGGGGCGCTAGCCTCGGCCCCGAAGGCTAGCACGGGCCGTAGCGACGGACTTTAAGCGGCGGCCGGCAGGGCGGACGGCAAGGGCGGCAGCGGCTGCAGCCCCCGGCGCCCTCGCACCATCAGCACGGCCCCGGCGGCAAAGATGCCGATGGAGATGAATTGGCTGGTGGACAGGTTGTACCAGGCGTCTTGCGGGAAAATGGCCGCCAGGCCCTCCAGCCCCCAGCCCTCGAGGAAGCCGTGCAGGGTCCCCCGCTCGAAGTCGCCGCGGAACAGTTCCACCGTCGTGCGCAGCACGGCATAGGCCATCAGCCACAGGGCCAGAATCTCCCCCTGAAACCGCTTGTAGCGCCGGGCAATGATGAGAAGCGTAAACAGCACCAGCTGGCCGATGGACTCGTACAGCTGGGTGGGGTGCAGGGGCAGCGTCGTGCCGTGCTCCGCCACCCACTGGCTGAGCAGGATGGCGCCCGGCTTGGGCTGGCGCAGAATCTCCCCGGTGGACTCCACCACCCAGCGGCGCGTGTCGTTGGCTTCCGAGGTAAAGGCGAGGGCCGCGGTGTGCGTCATCCGCCCCACCACGTCGCGCGCCACAGAGCCACCGGGGAAACGCACCGCCCAGGGCACGTGCGCCCCTGGCCGTCCCCAGCAGCAGCCGGCGCTGAAGCACCCCAGCCGGCCGATGGCTTGGCCCAGCGACACGCTGGGGATGGCGACGTCCGCCATGCGCAGCCACGGAATGTTGTGCTTCCGCGCAAACCACCAGGACGTCCCCATCGCCCCAAGCAGCCCGCCGTAGAAGACGAGGCCACCGAAGAGCCAGTCCACCAGGCGGACGGGAAAGTCCTGGAGCAGCGTGGGGATGGCCGCCACGGTGTCCTGCCAGTTGACCAGCATGAAGAGGATGCGGCTGCCGACAAAGCTACCGATGAGGCACCACAGTGCGAGGTCCTGCATCTGGTCCCGCTTGCGCTTGCCCTCCTCGCCGGGCCACTCGCGTTCTGCCAGACGAGCGCACACCGCGGCGCCCACCAGGAAGGCCGTCATGAGGAGCAGCCCGTAGGTGTGCAGCGGGAAGCCCTGGCCCCGCTTGCCGAGGAAGGCCTGCGCCGGCAGGGCGTAGTACAGGCCAAAGCGGACGAAGACGGCGAAGATGGCCGCATACGTCAACGCCCGGCTCGTCCGTTCCTTGTCGGTGGCCACCGCCGGGGCCCCGGTCTTCGGGTTGATGGGGCCGACCGCGCTGCGCCAGCCCGCCCAGGCGCCGTAGGCGATGACGAGGATGCCGAGGACGTACAGGACGGCCCAGGAGGTGGGCGTCTCGAAGTGGATGTCGAAGAAGACGGGAAGCATGGCTGTGGGGTGAATTCCTAACACACGCCGCGCCCGGGCGCGGGGGCTGCCCGCTCAGCTGCCGGGGGACACTTCTGCCTTGCTCTCCCGGCGCAGCAGCCCGTCCAAAAGCAGCAGCCCCACCCCCACCACGATGCAGCTGTCGGCGACGTTGAAGGACGGCCAGGTGGCACGCTCGTGCCAGTGCGCTTCGATGAAGTCGATGACGAAGCCCCGCGCCAACCGGTCCAGGTAGTTGCCCAGCGCGCCCCCCAGCACCAACGGAAGGCCGATTCGCGCCAAGCGCTCCTCGGGCGCGGTGCTGGAAAGACGCAGGTAGTACACCGTGATGAGCACCACCGCGCCGAGGGACACCAGGTGAAAGAGGAGCCCCCGCGCCGGCGGGGGCAGTGTCCGGAAGAGGCCAAAGGCCGCGCCGGTATTCTCCGCGTAGCGGATGCGCAGGTAGTCCGCGCTCAGGGTAAAGGAGCGCTTGGGGCGGTAGTGCAACCCGTCGAAGCCCTCGGGCGGGGGCGCGCCGTAGAGGGCCTGCAGCCGGGCCCCCAGCGTCGCCAGGCCGTCGAAGCGGCTGGTGAGCTCGCCCACCATCCAGAATTTCACCGCCTGGTCCACCACCACCACGGCGAGGGCGATGGCAAACAGCGTGGTCAGCTTCTTTTTCACGGGCAGGGGCCTTACCACGGCTCCGCTGCCTCAGCCGAGCGCCGCCTGACACTTGGCGCACACGGCTGCACCGGCGGCCACCTCCACCGCGTAAGTCCAGCAGCGGGGACACTTGGCCCCATCGGCCGGCCGGACCTCCACGCCCAGGGTTTCGAAGTGGCTGCCCCCGGGCACCTGCTGCAGGCCCGGCGTCGCCGCCTCCAGCAACTCCACCTGGCTGACGATGAAGAGGCCGGGGAGCTCGGCCAGGTGCCGGCCCAGGAATTCGCGGTCCGCCTCCGCCGGGTACAGCAGCACCTTCGCCTCCAGCGAGGCACCGATGAGTTTGTCCCGGCGGGCCGCCTCGAGCTGCTTCTGCACCACCGAGCGGATGGCAAACAGCCGCTCGAAACGCTCGCCCAGCTCGGCCGGCATCCGGCCCTGCGCCTGCGGGAAGCCGGCCAGAAACACGCTGCGGGTGGGGGCGGCGGGCAAAAAGGCCCATGCCTCCTCGGCGGTGAAGGACATGACCGGCGCCAGAAGGCGCAACAAGTCGGTCGCCACCCGGTGGAGCACCGTCTGGCCGCTGCGCCGCGCAGGCCCGTCCGTCTTCCAGGTGTAGAGGCGGTCCTTGGAGATGTCGAAGTACAGCGCGCTCAGGTCATTGCCGCAGAAGTCCACCACCGCGTGGTAGACGAGGTGAAATTCATACGCGTCGTAGGCGCGGCGGACCCGCGCCACCAGCTCCTCCAGACGGCCCTTGGCCCACGCATCCAGCGGCAGCAGCTGGGCGTCGGGCACGGCATGTCGGGCCGGGTCGAAGTCGGCGAGGTTGCTGAGCGCATAGCGCAGGGTATTGCGGATTTTCCGGTACCCCTCGGCCAGACTCTTGAGAATTCCGTCGGAGAGGCGAATGTCGTCGCGGTAGTCGCTCGAGGCCACCCACAGCCGCAAGAGCTCCGCCCCGTACTGGGAAATAATCTTCTCCGGGGCGACGAAGTTGCCAAGACTCTTCGACATCTTCCGGCCCTCGCCGTCGACGACGAAGCCGTGGGTGAGGACGCGCCGGTAAGGCGCCCGGTCGCGCGTCGCGACGCTGACCAACAGCGAGCTGTGAAACCAGCCCCGGTGCTGGTCGGAACCCTCCAGGTAGAGGTCCACCGGACCCGGGCCGTAGCGCGGTTCCATCACCACCGCGAAGGAGCAGGCCGAGTCGAACCACACGTCGAGGATGTCGGTGCCCTTGTTCCAGCGGCGGCTGCCGCAGGCCGCGCACGGCGGGGGCTCCGGAAGGAACTGCTCCAGGGGAAGGCGGTACCAGGCCCCGGCGCCCTCCTGCTCGACCGCCTCGGCCACCTTCTCCATCAACGCCGGGCTAACCAGCCCCTCGCCGCAGGAGGCGCAGAGGGCCACCGGGATGGGCACGCCCCAGCTGCGCTGCCGACTCAAGGTCCAGTCCGGCCGGTTCTCCAGCATGCCGCGGATGCGCTGCTTGCCCCAGTCCGGAATCCATTCCACTGCTTCGTCCACTTGCTGCAGCGCCCGGGTGCGCAGGGAGGGGCCTTGGGCGCCGTCCAGCGGGCGGTCCAGGCTGACGAACCACTGGGGGGTGGCCCGGAAGATGACGGGGTTCTTGCAGCGGTCGCAGTGGGGGTAGCTGTGGACGACGGATTCGCCGGCCCGGTTGAGCAGCACGCCCTTCTCCACCAAAAGCTGGACGATGGCCGGGTTGGCGTCGAAGACGCGGACACCCTTGAGGGACGGCGGCTGGACGGTGTCGTCGAAGCGGCCGTCGGCCAGGACGGGGTTGTACGCCTCCAGCCCGTACGCCTCGCCCACGGCATAGTCCTCGGCGCCGTGACCGGGGGCGGTGTGCACCAGGCCCGTGCCTTGCTCCAGGGTGACGTGCTCGCCCAGCACCACGAAGCCCTGCCGGGGGGCGAAGGGGTGCCGGTAGGCGAAGCCCTCCAAGTCCTTCCCGGTGGCGTAGCCGAGGATGCGCGCCGGGTCGACCAGGGCCGCGGCACTCACGGTCTCGCCATGCGCCTTCAGCGTGCGGACCTCCAAGTGCTCGGGCGCAATCTCCGCCAAAAGTCGGGGCAGCAAGTCCTTGGCCGCCACCACCACCCGGCTGCCCAAGTCGTAGAAGACGTAGTCCAGTTCCGGGTGGACGGCGACCGCCAGGTTGGCCGGCAGCGTCCACGGGGTGGTGGTCCAGATGGCCAGGTCCACCGCATGTCCCCGGAGGAAGGGGAAGGCCTCGGCCAGCGCCTCCGGCCGCTCGTGCTTGCCCAGCGTTCCTTTCGCCGCCTCGGTACGGAAGGCGACGTAGATGGACGGACTCTCGTGGTCGGCGTACTCGATGTCCGCCTCGGCCAGCGCCGTCTGGTCGGTGACGCACCAGTACACCGCCTTCTTCTTCCGGTAGAGCAGCCCGCGGCGGGCCACCGCCGCCAGCTCGCGAATCTCCTGCGCCTCGTAACCGAAGGAGAGGGTGGTGTAGGGCGTGTCCCAGTCCGCGAAGAGCCCGAGGCGCCGCAATTCACCCCGCTGGATGTCGATGAATTCCTGGGCGTAGGCCCGGCAGCGCGCCAGGAAATCCTCCCGGGCCAGCGTGCGGCGGTCAACCTTCTGTTCCTTCAGCCGTTTCTCCACCGCTCGCTCGATGGGCAGGCCGTGGCAGTCCCAGCCGGGGATGCAGTCGCACAGACGCCCCGACATGTTCTGCGCCTTCACCACGAAGTCCTTGAGGACGTTGTTGAGCGCGGTGCCAGCGTGGATGTGGCCGTTGGCGTACGGGGGGCCGTCGTGGAAGAGAAAGCGCGGACGCCCAGCGTTGGCGGCCAACAGCGCGGCCCAGGTGCCTTCCTCCTGCCACCGGGCGAGCATCCGGGGCTCCAGCGCCTGGAGGTTCCCCTTCATCGGGAAGTCCGTCCGCGGAAGGTTCAGCGTGTGCTTCCAGTCGCGCGGCTCCTCGGCGTCACCCATGGTGTCTGTTGCAAGCGGCTAGCACGCGGCGGCCGAAGGGGGCAATAAAGGCAGGGGCCATGGTAGCTTCCCGCGCCCCCGCTTTCCCCCGGGGGGGAACCGCTCGCCGTGCCTGTACTCAAGCGAAGCAAGAAGGCGCGCCCGGCCGTCACCCTCCGGCACGCGCCGGCTGGGCCACTGGACGCCAAGGTGGTGGCCATCCTCAGCCGGAAACGTGCCCTGTACTCCACCCGCCGGCTGGTGGAAGCGGTCAAGGCGCGGCACCACCGGCCCCTCGTCCTGGACACCCTGCGCTGCAACCTCATCCTCTCCCGCGGCGAGCCGCGAATGACGTACCGGGGCGTCGCGCTGCGCAACGTGCACGTCGTCATCCCTCGCATCGGCGCCTCCATCACCGGCTACGGCCTGGCGGTGGTGAGCCAGTTCGACATGATGGGCGTGGCTGTGCTGAATGGCGCGGCGCCCATCGCCCGCAGCCGCGACAAGCTGCGGTGTCTGCAGCTGTTGGCCCGGTTCGGCCTGGATATTCCGCGCACGGTGATGGCCCGGGACCGGAGCAACATCCCCCGGCTGTTGAAGGACGTCGGGGGCCTGCCCGCCATCGTCAAGCTCGTCCGCGGCACCCAAGGGGTGGGCGTCATGCTCGCCTCGACGCTGGCGGAGCTAGAAGGCATCCTCGCCACCTTCTCCGATTTGGGACAGGACATCGTCCTTCAGGAATTCATCGCCGAGTCCCGGGGCCGGGACGTCCGGGCGCTGGTGGTGGGAGAGCGCGTGGTGGCCGCCATGCGCCGGCGGGCCAAGCGCGGGGAATTTCGCAGCAACCTGCACCGGGGAGGGCGAGGCAAGGCTGCCAAGCTGCCCGCCGCTTACCTGCAGGCGGCCGTCACGGCGGCGCGCCTGGTGGGGCTGGAGGTGGCCGGCGTGGACATGCTGGAGACGCGCGAGGGGCCCAAGGTGTTGGAAGTCAACTCCTCGCCCGGCTTCGAGGGACTCGAGCGGGCCACCGGCGTCGACATCGCCGGGGCCATCGTCGAGCATGCGCTGGCCGTGGCGCAGGCGCAGCACGACTCTGCCGCACGGCGGCCGGGGCTGTAGGGGCCGCGGCGCCAGCAAGCGGCTACAGTGCCCGGGCCTCCCCATGCGCCTCTTCGCCATCGGTGACCTGCATCTGCCGTCCAGCCGGGCCAAGGACATGGACCGCTTCGGCTGGACCGGCCACCCCGCCCCGCTCGCCGCCGCCTGGGACGCCCTGGTGCACCCGGACGACTTGGTGCTGGTAGTGGGCGACATCTCCTGGGCCACCAAGCCCCACGAGGCGACCGCCGACCTCGGGTGGATTGAAGCGCGGCCCGGGAAGAAAGTCCTCCTCAAGGGGAACCATGACTACTGGTGGGGGGACTCGGCCACCAAGCTGCGGCAGCTGCTTCAGCCCACCCCCAGCATCATCGGCTTTCTCCACAACGGCTCGGCGCTCAGTGTCCCGCCCTACCTCCTCGCCGGCTCGCGGCTGTGGACGACGGCCGAGGCACCGCCGCTGCCCGGTGGGGAGATGGGCGACGTCCCGGCCTCGGCAGACTACGTGCTGCGCGAGGCCACCCGACTATCGCGCTCGTTGGACGAAGCGCGGCGGCTGTGGCGACCGAAGCCCCAGCTCATCAAGGTGGTGGCGACCCACTTCCCGCCCCTGTACGCGGGAGGGGTGCCCACGGCCTTCTCCCCCCTCATCGAGGACTTCGCCCCGGTGGTGTGCGTCTACGGGCACCTGCACGGGCCGGGCATCTCGGCGGGCTTCGTCGGCCTGCACGGCGGCGTGCGCTACGTGCTGGCCTCCGCCGACGCCGCCGGCTTCAAGCCGCTGCAGCTGTTACCCGAAACGGCCTAGGGCTGCTGGCCGCTAGACGCACGGGGGGCCGCGCACCGCCCGGGTAGGCACCTTCGGCGTTGTCCCCAAAGACTTTGCCCCACTAACGTGCCCCGCCCATGAGTTTCGTCGCCACCCTCCTGCTCGTCTTCGCCGGCCTGGCCTTCTTCATCCACACCATGTACGGCCGAACGGCGGTGCTGTTCGCGATGAAGCCCGCTCAGCGCTTGGACCATCCCGGGCAACGCACCCTGGCGCTGCTGCGCTTCGGCTTCGGGCAGCGGCGCATGGTGGACCCAGAGGAACGCACCCCGGGCGTGATGCACGTCTTCATCTTCGCCGCCTTCGTCGTGCTGGCGCTGCGGACCCTGATGCTCTTCACCATGGGCTTTTCCGAGACTGCCCTCGAAGCCCTGACCGACCCGGGCGCCACCTTCTGGACGGACCACCACCTGCTGGGCGCCGTCTACGCGGTCTACCTGCTGGCCAAGGACTTGGTCGCCCTGCTGGCACTGGTCGGCGTCGGCTACTTCCTCTGGCTTCGTCTGGTGGTGAAGCCCGACCGGTTGACCGCGTCCTGGGAAGCCCTCCTCATCCTTGGCTTCATCGCCGGGTTGATGGTGAGCGAGTACGTCTTCGGGGCCTCGCGCATGGTGCTGGCCGCCCAGCCGTTCCGGCCGGAGGAGCCGGTCACCTCGGTGTTGGCCAAGACACTTGGGTCGCTACCGACGGGCACGGTGTGGTTCCTCGGTGGCCTGATGTTCTGGACCCACCTCTGCATCATCCTCGCCTTCTTGAATTTTCTGCCGCTCGGCAAGCACTTCCACGTCATCACCGGGCTGCCCAACGTCTTCCTGCAGCGCCTCACCCCCAGCGGGCGGCTGTCCACCCCCAACCTGGAGGCGGAGGACTTCGGGGCGCACACCTTCCGCGACCTGTCCTGGAAACAGGGGCTGGACCTCTACTCCTGCACCGAGTGCGGGCGCTGCCAGACGCACTGCCCCACCTACGTCACCGGCAAGCCCCTCACCCACAAGGGCGTCAACCAGACGCTGAAGCATTGGGCCTGGAACCATCAGGAGGAGCTGGTCGGCGTCAGTTTAGGCGCCCAGGCGCCCGGCGAGTTTCCGCCCCTGGTGGGAGGCGTCCTTCAGCCGGAGACGGTCTGGGCCTGCACGTCCTGCGGCTGGTGTGAGACGGCCTGCCCCGTCTTCATCGAAAACATCCCCCGCCTCATCGACATGCGCCGCTACAAGGTGCAGGTGGAGGCGGACTTTCCCCCCGAGGTGCAGCGCGTCTTCGAGGGGATGGAGCGCCAGGGCAACCCGTGGGGGGTGGCGCAGGAGAGCCGTGACGCCTGGGCCGCGGACCTGCAGCTGCCTGTGTGGGGTGCCGGCGGGCCGTATGAATACCTCTTCTTCGTCGGCTGCGCTGGCAGCTACGACGACCGGCAGAAGAAGGTGTCGCGCGCCATGGTGCGGATTTTGCGCGAGGCAGGCGTGTCGTTCGCCACGCTGGGAAAAGCCGAGCTGTGCAACGGCGACAGTGCCCGGCGGCTGGGCAATGAGTACCTGTACCAGACGCTGGCCAAGGGCAACGTCGAGGCATGGAACGCCGCCGGGGTGAAGGCGGTCATCACCCAGTGCCCGCACTGCTTCAACACCCTGAAGAACGAGTACCCGGACTTCGGGGGTCACTACCGCGTCATCAACCACACCCAGCTCATCAGCGAGCTACTGCGGGAAAAGCGCATCAAGCTGTCGCGGGTGATGGACGAGACGCTCACCTACCACGACCCCTGTTACCTGGGCCGGCACAACGGCGTGTACCAGGAGCCGCGCGCCGCGCTCGGCGCCATTCCTGGGTTGAAAGTGGTGGAGATGCAGCGCAGTGGACGCCAGTCCTTCTGCTGCGGGGCCGGCGGCGGGCGGATGTGGATGGAGGAACACCTCGGCACACGCATCAACCACAACCGGATGAACGAGGTGGCGCTCACGCTGGCCCATGCCGCCGACCCGGCCGTGCCCTTCCCCTCCGCCACCGACCGTCACAAGCCGGGCTTGGTGGGCGACTACCACGGGCCGGCCAAGGGTACCGTCGCGGTGGCCTGTCCCTTCTGCGCCACCATGCTGCGGGACGCCGCCAATGACACCGGACGGGAAGACGTCAAGGTGCGGGACGTGGCCGAGCTGGTGGCGGAAGCCCTGGACACCTCCCCCCGCGCCTGAAGGGGCGAAGCAGCCGGCCGACGGCCGGCCCCGCTAGGGGTGCGGGCGCCCTTGGTGCTCCAGCAGCGACAGCTTGGCCAGCGCCTGTTCATACAGGCGGTCGAGTTTGGTGTGCAGCTGGGTGACTTCCAGTCCGGCTTTGATGGTGGCCGCGTACTCCACATCGCTGCGAATGCGGTCCTTCGACGCTTGGCGTTCCTGGCTGATGAGGACGAAGCAGCTGAGGAAGATGGCTTCCAGGGACGTCACCAGCGTCAGGAGGCCGAAGGGGAACGGGTCGAACGGTCGGAGGAAGGAGATGGCGCCGAGATTCCACGCCACCCACACCGTGAAGGCCGCCGCGTGCAGGATGAGGAAGGCGACCGACCCGCTGAAGGCGGCCAGGGCGTCGGCGCCCCGCTGGACAGCGGTGGACCGCTCCTCCACCTCCTGGTTGGGGCTGGTGCCGACGCTGGACAATAGGGCCCGGTTGGTTTCCCTCAGCCGCCGTCCGGTGACGCTGAGCACGTCGAGGGCGGCGCTGGGGTGAACCTGGAAGAGGTGGGCCAGGTCCGCCCGGTCAATCTCCACGGCTTGCGTGTCCTCCAGTGCGGTGGCGTCGGCGCTGCGCGCCCCGCCGTCCAGCAGCGACAGCTCCCCGAAGAATTCTCCTGGGCCGGCAGTCCCGAGGACCCGCCGCTCCCCGGTGGTGGCTTCCACCGAAATCTCCACCTGGCCGTGGCTGACGACGTAGAAGCAGTCGCCGGGGTCACCGCGGCTGAACACCCGGGTGTGGGCGGCCCAGCTCCGCTCCTCAGCCTGCGAGGCAAGCACGGCCCGCTCGGCCACATCCAGGGTCGCAAACAGCGGCACGGTGCCCAACATGTCCGGCTGAGCGCTCACGACCCGCGGGAAGACCTCCAGCCCTTGCAAGGGCAGCTAACGGTTCAGCTTGGCCAATTCGTTCCGGCAAATGTGACAGAGGGTGGTCTGCTTTCGGTCCACGTCCGGCAGGGTGGTGGCCAGGAACATCGCGCACCGCGCGTCCTCGCAGTAGGAGAGCCCCACCAGGTGCCCGGCCTGGTGCAAGCCCTCCACCTGGACGCGGCGCCGCAGCAGCACCTCGTCCGCCCCCTGGCGCAGCCGGGCGATGGACAGCACGGCCGCCCGGGACTCGCGGTCCGCCTCGCCGAAGACGAAGCCGCTGTCCGGGACGAACAGGTCCACGTCCACCAGCCCGAGAATGGTTTGCCCCGTCTCAAGCAGCGGCACGAGTCGCCGCATGATGGCATTTGAGTGGTACTGGTTTCGGTCCTTGTTGTAGGCGTAACTGGGCGCTGCCAGCGAGATGCGCGCGTACACCGGCGTCACCCCCAGCTGCGCGGTGAGCGGGGCTTCCAGCTCCCGCAGCAGCGAGGGCGGCGCGGAACCGACTGCGGCCAATTGCATCACCCGCGAAGACATCCGTCAGGACGCGTCCTTTCGGGAGCGGACTGGCTGGGGCGCAAGGATTCGAACCTTGATAGTCAGATCCAAAGTCTGACGTCCTGCCGTTAGACGACGCCCCAGAACAGCGAAGGTCCCGCTCCCCCGTCGCTTCTGGGAAGCATATGGGCTTCGGCCCCGGGGGCAAACGGCGGAATGCAGGCGGGACCCGGAAAAGAGGCCCGCTGTCAGATGTCCAGGGTCAGCGACGAATTGGGCTTCTCCTCCGGCGCCCGCGCTCTTGGGGCCATCCAACCCCCGCTTGAGGAGACCAAGTGCGTCACACCGGCCCTCGTCCACTCTTCAACACCGGCGCCAATTCGATTCCGGTCACGGCCGACGCGTCGCGCGAGGTTCCAGAGGAGTCCTTCCCGCCAGCCACCTTGTGTCTCTGAAACTGCGGGGGTTCCGGGCTGAATTTAGCGTTTTTCCCTCGGAGGAGTTCGCCGTCAGATGTCCAGGTTCTGGACGTCCAGGGCGTTCTTCTCGATGAATTCCCGGCGCGGCTCCACCGCCTCGCCCATCAGCAAGGCGAAGATTTCATCGGATTCCACGGCGTCCTCCACCCGGACTTGAAGCAGCGTCCGGGTCTCCGGATTCATGGTGGTGTCCCACAGCTGCTCGGGATTCATCTCCCCCAGCCCCTTGAAGCGCTGGATGGCGAGCCCACGCGAGGCATCCGTCCGCACCGCGGACAGCACCTCCTGCACGCTCTTCGCCGAGGTCTCGCTCTCCTCGAAGCGCACCCGGTAGGGCGGTGGGCCGCCCTGAGCAAACACTTCCCTCAGCGCCACCAACTCCCCGTACTCGGGACTGGTGAGGAAGGCATGGTCCACCACCGTCTCCCGAGGGCTGCCGTTCATCTCGGTGCGGAAGACCAGCTTCTTCGCCTGGTGCTCGGGGTCGTCCTTGCGGAACGTCTTGAGGTGCCCCAGCACGTCGGGCGTGCGCTCTGCCATCCAGGCGTGCATTGCCTCCACCTGCCGGGCCAGCGCGTCGATGTCGAGCAGGGTGGTCTCGTCGATGCGCGCCGCCTGCACCAGCGCGTCGAGGACGCGCGGGTCGCGGCGCCGGCTCAGCTTGGCCAGCCGGTCCTGGTACTGCGCCACCCGCTCGAGGAACGCCCGGAGAGCCGGACCCTTCAGCTCGCCGGTTGACGTCTCCACCACCGCGCGCTCGATGGCGATGCGGAGCAGGTACTCGTCCAGGCTGCGCTGGTCCTTGAGAAAAAGCTCCTTCTTGGCGCGCGTGACTTTGTAGAGCGGCGGCTGGGCGATGTAGAGGTAGCCCCTTTCGATGAGCTCCTTCATCTGCCGGTAGAAGAACGTCAGGAGCAGGGTGCGGATGTGGCTGCCGTCCACGTCCGCGTCGGTCATGAGGATGATGCGGTGGTAGCGGGCCGCCGCCGGGTCGTAGTCCTCCCGGCCCACGCCCGGTGCCCAGCGCGGTGATGAGGGCCACGATTTCCTCGCTGGTCAGCATCTTCTCGAAGCGGGCCTTCTCGACGTTCAGGATCTTGCCCTTGCAGCGGAAGGATGGCCTGGTTGCGGCGGTCGCGGCCCTGCTTGGCCGACCCGCCGGCGGAGTCGCCCTCGACGATGTAGAGCTCGGACTCTCGACGGGTCCTTGCTCTGACAGTCGGCCAGCTTGCCGGGCAGCGACAGGCCGTCGAGCGCGCCCTTGCGGCGCACCGTCTCGCGCGCCTTGCGGGCGGCGATGCGCGCCCGGGTGGCGTCGCCGATCTTCGCCATGATTTTGCTTGCAGCCCCGGGGTTCTCCTCGAGGAAGTTGCCCAGCTTCTCGTTCACCATCTGCTCGACCAGGCCCTTGACCTCGGAGTTGCCGAGCTTGGTCTTGGTCTGCCCCTCGAACTGCGGATTGGGCAGCTTCACGCTGATGACCGCCGCCAGCCCTTCGCGCGCGTCCTCGCCGGTGGGCGTCTCCTTCAGGTCCTTCCACAGCCCACCGCGCTCGGCGTAGGCGTTGATGGTCCGGGTGAGCGCGCTCTTGAAGCCGCACGAGGTGGGTGCCGCCCTCGTGGGTGTTGATGTTGTTGGCGAAGGTGTAGATGCGCTCGTCGTAGCCGTCGTTCCACTGCATCGCGATCTCGAGCGCGACGTCGTCCTTGTCGGCCTTGAAGAAGATGGGCGTGGTGGAGCGTCTCCTTCGACTTGTTCAGGTACTCGACGAAGGAGACGATGCCGCCCGTCGAACTGGAAGGAGTGGCTCTTGCCGGTGCGCTCGTCGGTGATGGTGATGTGCAGCCCGGCGTTGAGGAAGGCGAGCTCGCGCAGGCGCTGGCTGAGGCGTGTCGAAGCTGAAGTCCGTGGTCTCGAAGATGGTCGGGTCCGGCTTGAAGGAGACCTTGGTGCCGCGCTTCATCGGTGACGCCCATCTCGGCCACCTGCTGCTGGGGAATGCCGCGCTCGTACTTCTGCTCGTAGACCTTGCCGTCGCGCTGAGATCTCCAGCCGCAGCCACTCGCGAGAGGGCGTTGACGCAGCTGACGCCGACGCCGTGCAGGCCGCCCGGAGACCTTGTAGGCGCAGTTCTCGAACTTGCCGCCGGCGTGCAGCTTGGTCATCACCACGTCGACGGTGTCCATGCCGCATGCACCGTGGGTGCGGCCCGACCGGGATGCCGCGACCGTTGTCCTTGACGCTGACGCTGCCGTCGACGTGGATGGTGACGGCGATGCTCGGTGCAGAAGCCGGCCAAGCGCCTCGTCGACCGAGTTGTCGACGACCTCGTAGACCAGGTGGTGCAGGCCGTAGACGTTGCGTGTCGCCGATGTACATGCCGGGGCGCTTGCGGACCGCCTCGAGACCCTCGAGCACCGTGATCGACGCTGCGCCGTACTCCGCCTGGCCAGAGGTCGTCGAGGCCTCGGCGGCGGGTTTCGAGATACCGTTCAAGGAGCTTGTTTCCTAACACGCGACCCCGGGTGCCACAAGGGTGTGGCGCGGGCCCAACCTACTGAAATGCAAGAGGAAATTGCCCCTCCTGGGTTGCCGCCATTCAGGCATCGCCGGGGGGCCTCGGCATGCGCTCATCGAGCGCCCGCACCAGGTCGGCGAAGGCCGCGCGCGAGCCCAGAAGCGGCCTGGCGATGAGGAGTTTGCCCTCCGGGCGCACCTCCAGCACCAGGCGCGTCCATAGCCGGCGCTCGGTGCGCGTGGCCCCGATGTGCGTCCACGGAATGTGCAAGGGCGGCGCGCCCCAGGCCCGGGAGACGTCGATGCCCGCCGTGTCCAGACGGATGCCGAAGTCCGGCCGGGGACGAAGCAGCACCCAGCCAATGACGAAGCCCACTGCCAGCGCCGCCAGCAGCAGGGCCCGCAGCGTCCCGAAGCGCTCCGCGCCGCGCATGCCCTGGGCCAGCGCCCCGGCCGACAGCACCACGGCCACGCCGGCCGCGGCGACGAGCGCACGGCGGAGGCCACGGGGACGGAAGGCGAAGAACGCGGACGCTCACGGCGGAGGGGGCGGAAGTTTAGCCTGGCGGCGCGGAGGCAGGCAGCACTTCTCCCTGCGCGACCGTCAGCCACAGGGTGTCCACGCCGGCCGCGCCGCGCACCAGGGAAGGTTCGGTGGTGGTGAGCAGCACCTGGGCGCCGGACCCCGACAGGTAGCGCATGAGGAAGGCGTTGCGCTCGGGGTCCAGCTCGCTGGAGACGTCGTCGAGCAAGAGCAGCGGCGAGCGGCCGAGGGCCGCCCGGAGGTTTTCGATTTCTCCGATTTTCCAGCCAGCACCAGCGCCCGCGCCTGGCCCTGCGAGGCATAGGCCCGGGCCGGCTGCGCCCCCGAGGCGGATGTCGAGGTCGTCGGCGTGAGGCCCCACCGAGGTGAAGCCGCGCTCGCGGTCCCGCCCCAGGCGGGCCTGCAGCGCCGTCCGCAGCGCGGCAGCCAGGGCAGGGGCGTCGGCCGTAGCCAGGTCGACGTCGAGGTGGGCCGGCCGGTAGCCGTAGTGCGTCTCAGGCAGCTGGGCGATGGAGGCGACGGCGGCCTCGGCGCGCGGGGCGAGTTCCTTCAGAAGCTCCCGGCGGAGGGCCACGATGGGCGCGCCCCTTTCGGCCACCGCCTCGTCGTACGCCCTGAGGTAGTCCGGCGCGGCGCCCTCCTTGAGAAGGCGGTTCCGGCTGCGCAGGGCGCGCAGGTAGGCCCGCGAGGCCCGCAGGAACCCCGGGAAGCGGTTGAAGACGGCCCGGTCGAGCAACGTCCGGCGTTCCTCGGGCGCGCCTTTGACGACAGCCAAGTCATCGGGCGTGAAGGCCACCACCGAGACGCCGCCGAAATAGTCCTCCACGGCCCGTACGGGCTTGCCGTCGACGGAGGCCTCGCGCAAACCATCCTGAATGGTGACGGCAATCTCCCGCCGGGCCCCGGCCAAGGCGAACTGTCCGGCAACGCGGGCTGACGACTGCCCAAAACGCACAAGTTCCACCAGGCGCCCGGCCCGCAGCGGTTTGAGCGTGCACAGGAAGTACACAGCTTCCAGGAGGTTGGTCTTCCCTTGCCCGTTGCGCCCCACCAGCACCGTGGCGTGGGGAGAGGGGGAGATGTCCACCTGGGCGGAGGTTGCGAAAGTCGCGGAGCTGGAGGCGCTGTAGAAGCAACCGGGAGAGCGCCGGATGGACTCAGACGCGCATCGGCATGACGACGGCCGTGTAGCTGCGGTCACCGGGGGCATGCAGCACGCCGGGGCTGTGTTCGTCCCCCAATTCGAGGACCACCTCGTCGTCGTCGAGCGCGGAGAGCACATCGGACAGGTAACGCGCGTTGAAGCCGATGGTGATTTCTGCGCCGGTGAAGGCCACGTCCAGGTCGTCCTTGGCCTCGCCCAGGTCGGGGTTCTGCGAGGTGAGGCGGAGCTGGTTCTCGGTCAGGGTCAGCTTCACCGCGTTCGACTTGTCGACCGACAAGAAGGGCGATTCGCCGCAGCGCTTCGAGAAAGCGCACCCGGTTGAGCTGCACCTTGCGGTCGCCTTCCTTGGGGATCACGCGCTGGTACTCGGGGAACTGGCCATCGATGAGGCGCATCACCATGGTCAGGCCCTTCTTCTTGAAGAGCGCTGAGTTCTCCGCGAAGCCCAGCTGGCATTCCGCGTCCGGCGCCTCTTCCAGCAGCCGCTTGAGCTCGAGCAGGCCCTTGCGCGGGATGATGACGCCACCTTTGAGCTTGAAGTCGCCCCGGCTCGGACGTTCCACCATCGCCAGGCGATGACCGTCGGTGGCCACCATCCGTACCTTCTCGGTCGGGTGCGGTTCGAAGAAGACGCCGTTGAGGATGTAGCGCGTCTCGTCGCTCGAGATGGCGAAGGACGTCTTGCGAATCATCTCCAGCAGCACTTCCCCGCTCACCGTCACAGAAGGCGCGTCGTCCTCGCGGGGCAGCTTCGGGTACTCGTCGGGCGACATCCCGACGATCTTGAAATGGGCGGTGCCGCTCAGAATCTCCGCGTAGTGGTTGGGCAGCTTGCGGATGGTGAGCTGCTGCTCCGGGACGTTCTGGACAATGTCGAAGAGGGTCCTGGCCGAGAGCGGTGATGCTGCCCTGCTTGGTGACCTCGGCGAAGTGTTCGCTGACCACGCCCACGTCCAGGTCGAAGGCGGTGACCTGCACGGACGTCTTGGTGGCAGTGACGAGGACGTTGGAGAGGATGGGCATCGTCGTCTTGCGCTCGACGATGCCCTGGGCCCGGTAGAGGGCGCTGCTTCAGCTCATCGGCTGCGATGCGAAATTCCATGGCCGTCCCTCAGTCCCCGACAGTGTCTCGTCGTGTAGCGCTGGCATGCTGGGCCAGTCAACGAATGCGCGGCGCCACCTTGGCCTCTCTCTCCGACACCCGAAGGTGGCCGCAGCCGGACGGGCCTAGGAAGTTGAGTGCGCGCGGCGAGTGCCTCCCCAGCCTGGCCCAGTCCCGACGCCCCTTGACAAGGGACCTATATGAGAATGAGTATTATTCTCAATGGGCCTTCGCTCCCTGGTGGCTGGCAGCTTCACCCTCGGCCTACTGGCCTGTGCCTCCTTGCCTCAGCCCACACCGGAGGATGTCGCCCGCGCGCAGAAGACGACGCCCGGAGTGACGTTGGAGAGTCTCGGCCAGGACAGACGGACCTACGTCAAGACGTGCAGCGGCTGCCATGCGCTTCACCTTCCGAGGGAGTTTCCCGGTCAGCGCTGGCCCTCGCTGGTGCAGCAAATGGTCACGGTGCAGAAGCTGAAACTGACCAGTGTGCAGCGTCAGCAGATTGAGGAATTTCTCGTCGCCATGGCGCCCTGAAGGAAACACTCTCCCCTCTTCCTGGGTGAGTTGGGGCGAGGGGCAGGAGCCCCATCGAGAAGCAGTCCGCGCACCGAGGTTTGCGAGGAAGGAGCCCTTGCGTGAACTACGGGTACTTCTCTGGATAAGAGAAGTGAATTAACTAGCCGAAGTCGTAGGCCCCGTGGGTGTTGTGGAGAAACGCGCAAAACACAGGAAAGCACTCATCGTTTTGCTCTCCTGCGCTGTGGGCTGAGCTGGGGAGCGCTCAGGCATTGGCCCTGCTGGCAGGCTGCCGAGGCCTACAACCCCCAGGTGCGGGTGGGATGACGGGACTGCTCACCACAGGACTGCCCACAGGTGACACGGACGTGACGTGACTGTGGCGGGGTGCCCGGCTGGGCGAAGTTGCCAACAAGTTGACCCTTGACGGGCGTGGGGCCGAGGCCTCGCCGGTCAACTCACTCCAACCCCACTGCAGCGTCAGCAGCCCCTGCTGGTCAGAGGGCCCCGAGCTTCGCCTCCAACTCATCTAGTTCCTTACGGACAATGGCATCCATTTCCCGGAGACGTTCCACCTTGCGAACGGAGGAGATGACAGTCGAGTGGTCCTTGTTGAAGCGCGCCGCAATCTCCGGGAAGGAGCTGCGTGTCAGCCGCCGGGCCAGGTACATGGCCACCTGCCGGGCGTGGGCCAGGTGCTTGGTGCGGCGGTCGGCCCGGAGCTCCTCCACCGCAACCTTGTAGTACCGCGCCGTCTCGCGCTGAATCTGCTCGATGTCCACCGGCCGGTGGGCCGGGAGGATGTCGCGCAGCACCTGGGCAGCGAACTCCTCGGTGATGGGCTGGCCGGTGAGGCTGTGCACGGCCGAGATTTTCACCAGTGCGCCCTCCAGCTCGCGGACGTTCTTCTGCACGTGCTCGGGCAATGAAGTGGCAGACGTTGTCCGGCAACTCGAAACCCGTCCGCTCCCCCTTCTTCTTGAGGATGGCGATGCGGGTCTCGTAGTTGGGCTCCTGGATGTCGGTGATGAGCCCCTGGGTGAAGCGGCTGCGCAGCCGTTCTTCCAGTCCGGGAATCTCCGCCGGCACCGTGTCCGAGGTGAGCACGATCGCCTTGGACATCTCGTGGAGGGCATTGAAGGTGTAGAAGAACTCCTTCTGCGTTTCCTCTCTTTTTCCGAGAAACTGGATGTCGTCGACAAGCAGGACGTCGCATTCGTCGCGGAATTTCCGCCGAAACTCGGACATCCGGTGATCGCGGACACTCTCCACAAACTCGTTCGTGAACTCTTCGGAGGAGAGGTAGACGATGTGCGCGGCAGGGTTGCGGCTGAAGATGGCGTTGCCCACCGCATGCAAGAGGTGCGTCTTGCCCAGTCCCGTCCCGCCATAGATGAAGAGCGGGTTGTAGGCCCGGCCCGGACTCTCGGCGACCGCCGAGGCAGCAGCGGCCGGCAGCTGGTTGCTCTCGGCGACGACGTAGTTGGTGAAGGTGAAGCGGTCGTTCAGCCGGGGCGGGCGGACGGTGGCGGTGCTGCTCTCGCGCACCGCAGGCAGCGTGACGTCGGCCGTGGTGGGTTCGACGACTTCGTAGCCGACGCCGGTGGGGTTGCCCACCAGGCGCAGCAGCGCCTCCTCGAGGAGCGGCCGGTAGTGGTCATCCACCCAGTCGCGGAAGAAGCGGTCCGGAACCCCGAGGACGAGTTGGCCATCACGTAGGGCGATGGCCTGCATTCGCTCCAGCCAGGTGAGCGCGTAACTCTTGCCGTCCTCGCGGAGCATGGTGAGGGCTTGCGCCCACAGCTGGGAGGCACTGGGAGAGCCTGTTGACTTCTCCGCGGGAGCTGACAAGGGAATGGTGCCTCGGGAACCGGTTGGCGGGCCGGCAGTTGTACGATTGCCTGAAGCCGACGGGGCGAGAAAAAAACTGAGAGGTGGGCCGGCGAGCCTGCGCTTTCCTTCTGGCCCTCGTTGACTCGTGGCACTGCTTTGCGTTAAGGCGCGCCGCCTCCCGAAGGGACGGATCAGGACCTTGCCCAAGCGTACGTACCAGCCCTCCAAGCTGCGAAGGAACCGCACCCACGGTTTCCGCAAGCGCAACTCCACCAAGGCCGGGCGCGCGGTGCTCAAGCGCCGCCGCGCGAAGGGGCGGAAGCGGCTGGCCGCCTCCGCGCCGAAGAAGTAGTCCGGACGGGACGGTCGTGGCCGGCGTCGGCGCCGCGGAGGGTTTTCCCCGGTCGGCGCGCATCCGCAAGCGTGCCGACTTCCTGCGCGTGCAGCAGCGCGGCAAGAAGCTGGTGTCCGGCCCCCTGGTGGCCCTGGTGCTGCCGACGCCTGGTTCCACCGCGCGCCTCGGACTGACCGTCTCGAGCAAGGTGGGCAACGCCGTCGTTCGCGCGCGTGTCAAGCGCCGGCTGCGCGAAGTGTTCCGCCGCCGACGGCTGGCCTGTCCGCCCGTGGAACTGGTGGTCATCGCCCGCCCGGCGGCTGGCGCCGCTACCGGTGCGGAGTTGAGCGCGGCCTTCAGCAGCCTGCTGACGACGTTACAGAGGGCCTCGCGTTGAAAGTCCTCGCCTTCCTGCTGGCCGTGCCCATCCACCTGTACCGGTGGCTGGTCTCCCCGCTTCTGCCGCCGGCCTGCCGTTTTTACCCCTCGTGCTCCGCCTACGCGCTGCAGGCGCTCAGGCTGCACGGCCCGCTGCGTGGCAGCTGGCTGGCGCTGCGGCGCCTCGGCCGCTGCCATCCCCTCAACCCTGGTGGCGTGGACTTGGTACCGCCCGCCCCGAGAAGGACATGAGCCGACGTGGAGAATGATTCCCAGAAGCGACTGATGCTGGCGTTGATTGCCAGCTTCGCCCTCACGGCCGTCTACATGCTGGTGGCTGGCGGCGGAACGCCCCCGCCGGGGGCTTCCCACCCGGACGCTGGCGCGCCCGCCCCGGTGCTGGCGCAGGCCGAGCACCCCGCCCCGGCCGTTGCCGTCCCCCCGGCGGCGTCAACGCCGACGAGCGAGCTGCCCTCGCGCACCCTGCACGTGGAGCGGCCGGAGGTGCACTTCGCCATCAGCACCGACGGCGCGGGGCTGACGTCGGCCGAGCTGCAGGGCCCCAGGATGCGCGAGGTGAGTCACCTCTCCATTCCTGAGGGCTTCGCCCTGCTGCTGGGCAAGGAAGTACCGCCCGCCCCGAGGATGAATCTGGCCGTGCCCGTCGACGGGCAGCCGCTGCCGCTGTCCGTCTCGGTGGCCGGCGCGGCGCCCGTTCGCGCCGACTTGCGCTACGCCGTAGCGTCCGAGGGGCCGGACCGCTTGGTCCTCGTCGGCCGGACGGCGGCCTGGGAGGTGACGAAGCGCTTCGAGTGGAGCCGCGAGGGCTTCGAGTTGAATGTCACCGTCTCTCTGAAGAACGTCTCCGGCGCCCCGCTCAGCGGGGAGCTGGGCGTGCATGAAGTGCGGGCCATCGACCCTTCGCGCGAGGAGAAGCCCAGCATGTTCGGCGGGGTGGGAAACCTCTCCGACGCGGCCTGCCTGGTGAAGGACTCGCTGCAGAAGCTGTCCCCCTCGGACAAGCCCCAGACGAAGGAATACCCGGGGGCCGTGTCCTGGGCCGGCGTGAATCAGCAGTACTTCCTGGCGGCCGTCTTCCCGGTGGGGAGCGCCCGTGAGGGGCGGTGCGTCCTGCTCGCCAGTCCCAGCGCCCGGGAGGCCGTGTCCTGGTTTCCCTTCCAGGTGGCGGCCGGGGAGACGGTGACGCAGAGCTTCGGGGCCTTCCTCGGGCCGAAGGACAGCGAACTGCTCGCCGCGGTGCCCACCCTTTTGTCCAACCAGGGGCCGAGCAGCTGGTCCCCGCGCCTGGAGCGCGCGGTGGACTTCGGCATCTGGGCCGTCATCTGCAAGGTGATGCTGGTGGTCCTCCGCTTCTTCCACGGGCTGGTGGGCAACTGGGGCGTGGCCATCATCCTTCTGACGGTGCTGGTGAAGGTGCTGCTGCTCCCGCTGACCCACCGGATGATGGTGAGCCAGGAGAAGATGAAGTCGCTTCAGCCGAAGCTGGAGGCGCTCAAAAAGAAGCACCCGAACGACCGCGAGAAGCAGCAGCAAGAGACGATGCGGGTGTACCAGGAGGCGGGCGTCAACCCCTTCGGCAGCTGCCTGATGCTGCTGGTCCAGCTGCCCATTTGGGCGGCCCTCTTCACCACCCTGCGCAACAACTTCGAGATTTACCGCGAGCCCTTCCTCCACAACTACCTGCCGGACCTCACCTTCAAGGACCCGACGTATATTCTCCCGGTACTGCTGGGCCTGTCGCAGATTGTCACCGGGCTGTTGCAGCCGATGGCGATGGATGCCGCGCAGCAGCGCATCATGGTGTGGTTCATGCCGCTCTTCTTCACCGGCATCATGCTGAACTACCCGGCCGGCCTTCTGCTCTACATCTTCACCAACAACGTGCTGACAGTCGCCCAAACCTACTCGCTGAAGCGCTGGCTGCAGAAGCCGCCCGCGGAGAAGCGGAAGTGACGGACGCGCCCGAAGCAGCGCCAGCCGCGCCGCCCGACCGGCCCGCCGAGGCCGCCGCGGTGCTGAGGGAGTTGCTGCGCCTGGCCGACGTCCCGGCGACGCTGGACGTGAAGGACGCGGCCGATGGCGGCATCAGCATTGCCATGGCGCTTCAAGTGGAGCTGCCCGGAGTGGTGCCGGGCCGGCGCGGCACCTTCGTGGATGCCCTGCAATTCCTGGTGAACAAACTGACGCACCGGCCGGGAAGCGAGCGCCGCTGGGTTGCGCTGGGCGTGGGGGAACACCCGGCCCCCCGGGGGCCGCGGCCTCCACCTCCGCGGACGCCATGCCGAAAACTCGCCGCCCGGTCGCCCGGTGGCGCCGCCGCGCGCCGGCCCCTCGGCCGTGCCGGTGGTGGACGCAACACCTCCGCCGCCACCGCGGGCCAGCGTTCCAGAGGAAGCCGAGGTGAGCGAGGACCCCGAGCTGACGGTGGCGTCGCGCGCCCTGGCGCAGGCGTCTGCCACAGCAGGACGCTTCTACGGCATCGTCACGCTGACGGCGGCGGACAGCGCGCGGGTGGTGCGCGCGGTGGCAACCGTTCCCGGCGTCCGCGCCGCCGTCGAGGGCGAGGGCCGCTTTCGTCGCCTGGTGCTGACGCCGGAGCGCCCGACGCCCATGCCGAAGAAGGCGCACCCGCTGGGCGTGGACGTGGACGAGGTGGGCAGCGCGGATGAGCCGGGGCGCTGAAAGGGAGGCATACGCATGGGGAAGGCGAAGCCTCTCAAGGACCGCCTCTTCGGGGCTGCGGTGCTCAAGATGAGCTTCCGGTTGCGCGGCGCCGAGGGCTCCCCCGCCTTCACTGGGATTTATCCGGGCGTGTTGAGAGACCTCGAGCTCGAGGACGAAACCGTCGAGCGTTACATTGAAGAGCATCGCGCCGAAGTCGAGGCGGCAGCCCGTGGCAGCGCGCCGTGAAATGCATGTTCCACGTGGAACATCCCTGTGTGCCCGGGACCTCCTCGGCGGTGCAGCGTCCTGCAGCAAGCAGAGAGAAACGTGGGCACCCCAATTGTGGAGAAAGTGGGGGAAACCCGGCGAACGGGCACATAGGGCCTGGTTACAGGCACTTGGCATGACCCATTTTAGGTGGGCTTGTGGATAAGCCGGAATTTCTGGAGCGACTTCGCCTGGGGGCTTCCTCGCTCGGCGTCCAGGTCCCGCTGGAGGCCGAAGAGGCGCTGTTCTGGCTGGGGAGCGAGCTGCTCCGCTGGAACGCGAAGGTGAACCTGACGGCCATCGTGCATCCAATCGACGTACTCGACAAGCACATTTTGGATTCGCTCGGGGCCGCGCCGCTGCTCGCCCCGGAGACCACGACTCTTTTGGATGTCGGCACTGGTGCCGGCTTTCCCGGCCTGCCGCTGGCGCTGGTGCGTCCCTCCCTTGCGGTGTGGCTGGTGGAAGCCCGGGCCAAGAAGGTGGGCTTTCTGAAGCATGCCGTGGCCGGTCTTCACCTGGCGCCCCGGGTTCGAGCGGTGCACGCCACGTTGGTGGCGGGCGCGGCTGGCCAGGTGGGGCTGCCGCCCGTGGACGCCGCCATCTCGCGCGCCTTCCGGGACATCCCCGGGTGGGCGGCGCTGGCGAGAACTTACGTGCGCCCGGGTGGTCAGCTGTTGGCCATGGCAGGCGGCGCCGTGGAAGTCCCTGCCCTTGCCGGCTGGGACTCGCCCGAGGTGCGCCGCTTCCAGCTGCCTTCGGGAGCGGGCCGCACAGTGCTGGCCTACCGACGCCTGGCCGAGGCCGCCTAGAGGCGCCTTTCCAACGGGATGTTCCACGTGGAACATCCCCTGGCGCCCATGGATTTTCCCCTGTCATCCCAGCGTGCTACCACCCGCATCCAGCGTCACTGGAGTCGCGCTGTCGAGGGGAGTGGCCAGGGCATGGGTCGCGTCATCTGCATTTCGAACCAGAAGGGCGGCGTGGGAAAGACCACCACCGCCATCAATCTGGCCGCCAGCCTGGCTGCCTCCGAGAGGCGCACCCTGCTGGTGGACATGGACCCGCAGGGCAATGCCGGGAGCGGACTCGGCCTGAAGCGGGAGGCCATGCATGGCACCGTGTATGAGGCGCTCCTCGGCGGCCGTCCCATGCGGGAGCTGGTGCACCCGACGGAGCTGCGGTTTCTGTCGGTGGTGCCCTCGACCCCCGACCTCACCGGGGCCGAAGTGGAACTGGTCAACGTCGAGCGGCGGGAGTTCCGCCTGCGCGAAGCGCTGGGGCCACTGGCGGTGGAGTACGACTATGTCCTCATCGACTGCCCGCCCTCCTTGGGCCTACTGACCCTCAATGCGCTGACCGCGGCGGACTCCGTCCTCATCCCGCTGCAGTGCGAGTACTACGCCCTCGAAGGCCTCTCGCAGCTGATGCACACCGTGGAGCTGGTGAAGCGAGGACTCAACCCGGCCCTCGCCACCGAGGGCATCCTCCTCACCATGTTCGACGTCCGCGCCAACATCGCCCACCAGGTGGCCGACGACGTGCGTGGCTACTTCAAAGACCTGGTGTTCTCAGCGGTGGTGCCGCGCAACGTCCGCCTCTCTGAGTGCCCGAGCTTCGGCAAGCCCATTCTCCTCTACGACATCAAATCCAAGGGGTGTGAGAGCTACCTCGCCCTGGGGCAGGAGATTCTGCGTCGCGGGGCCGGTCCCACCGTCCCGAGGGCCGCCTAAAGTATGGCCCCCATCCCCGTGGGTCCCTCTTCCGACCGCCCCGTGAAGCGCGCCCTCGGCCGGGGCCTGTCCGCCCTCATCCCCCAGGCAGAAGCCGTGCCCCTCACCGGCGAGCTGGCGCCCGGCATTCTTCGGCTTCCGCTCGAGCGCATCGCACGCGACCCGCAGCAGCCGCGCAAGCACTTCGCAGCGGACAGCTTGCGAGAGCTGGCCGACTCCATCCGGGCCCAGGGGGTCCTTCAGCCGGTGCTGGTCCGTCGCGACGGCGCAGGCTTCCAACTCATCGCCGGTGAACGGCGCTGGCGGGCGGCGCAAATTGCCGGACTCCATGAAATCCCCGCAATTGTCCGTGACGTCACCGAGGCCGAGGCGTTCGGCCTCGCCCTGGTGGAGAACCTCCAGCGGACGGACCTCAACCCCATCGAGGAGGCGGAAGGCTACCGCCGGCTGGTGGATGAGTTCGGCCTGACGCAGGAGGAAGTCAGCGCGCGGGTGGGCAAGGAACGCTCGACGGTGGCCAATGCCCTGCGCCTTCTCGGACTCCCCGACGCGGTGAAGGCCTCCCTGGCCTCGGGCGCCCTCAGCATGGGCCATGCGCGGGCGCTGCTCGGCGCGGCGGAGGCGAACCGGCTGGCGTTGGCCGAGCGCGTCGTCGCCCGCGGCCTGTCGGTGCGCGAGACGGAGCGCCTTGTCCAGGCCCACCGCCGACCGGCCAGCAAGGCCAAAGGGGCGCGCAAGGCCGCCCCCACTGCGGCCGCGCGTGCCCTGGTGGAGGAGCTCCAGCGCACCCTCGGCACCAAGGTGCACCTTGAAGACCGAGGGGGCAAAGGGACGCTGGGCATCGACTTCTTCTCGTACGAGGACCTGGAGCGTATTGTTCGTCTCCTGCGCCGGTGAACCGCTTCCCCTCCCGGGAACGGGCGGCGGCAGAGCGGGACGACAGCTCCATGCCGGTGCTTAAGCGCGAGGAGGAGAACGTGGTGGTCCGCGGTGGTGACGTGCACACCTTGCTGGGTAAGGGCAGCGAATTCGAAGGGAAGCTCACCTTCGAAGGTCAGGTGCGCATCGACGGGAAGTTCTCGGGGCAGATTTTCACCAAGGACACCCTGGTCATTGGCGAGGGTGCGCGGGTCAACGCGGAGATTAATGCCGGGACCGTCATCATCAACGGTGCGGTGGAGGGCAACGTGCGCGCCACGCAACTCATCGAGTTGCACCCCCCGGGCCGAATGAAGGGCAACCTCGAAGCACCCTCGCTGTGCATGGACAAGGGCGTCATGTTCGAGGGCACCTGTAAGATGGAGAGCGCTGGCAAGACGACCTCCGCCTCCCCAGCGCCTCTCCTCACGCCGGCCGAGCTCCCGCGGCGCTAGCCCTCTCCCGCACCGTGGCAGCCCACCGCCCAGCGCCTGTGGCTGCCGCCGTGCTTCTCCTCGTCACCTTCGGCTGTCGGCCGGCGGGTCCGGCGTTGGCGACGCTGGACGCGGGTGGGCAGCCCCGTGCCTCGGCCCCTCCCCCCATCGCCCTCAACCTGCCGCCGGGCTGGGTGGTGACGGCAGGCGCCGACGGCGTGGTGCGTGCCTCCGGCCCGCGCGGGCAACCCGTGCTGCGGGCGGAGGTACAGCGCGGCGTGGGCTTGCCCACCCCAGCCACCCTGCGCACCGGGTTCCTCGGCGGGCTGCTCCAGTTGCGCGAGCGCTCCGAGAGCGTGGTGGAAGCCCCCGGCTTCATCGCCGTCCGCTTTGTCCTGGCCGAGCCGGACGCCGGCGGTGGCGCAGACACCGAGGCGCTGCTGTCGGCCACTGCGCTCGGGGAGGACACGCTGCTCTGCGCCAGCCTGCGCGGTGCAACGCACCAGGAGCTCGACCTGGTGCAGACTGCCTGCCAGGCCGTCGGCGGCGCAGCCCACTGACCGGGGCCGCGGCGCGATTCGCCTCAGGCGGTGGGGACGGCCAGGGTGAGGCCGAAATCCCGCCGCCGGTCGGTCCAGAAGCCGACGCGGGTGAGGCCGGCCAGGGCGAGCTCGCTCTCCACCTGCTCGACTTGGAATTTGGCGCTGACCTCGGTGCGCAGCAGCTCGCCTTCGCTGAAGTCCACCTGGAGAGGGAGCCCCGGCAGCTCCACCCGCTGGGCCACGGTGGAGCGCAGCAGCATCTCAATCCACCCCTGGCGCGCATCGTAGCGCGCGACATGTTCAAAGCGTTCCAGGGCAAAGTTGGCGCCCAGCTCGCGGTTGAGGACGCGCAACACGTTTCGGTTGAATTCCGCCGTGACGCCCTGCCGGTCGTTGTAAGCAGCCTCCAGGCGGGGGATGTCCTTCACCAAGTCCGTCCCCATCAGCAGGGCATCGCGGGGCCCCAGCTGCAGGGCGAGGCGGCGGAGGAAGCGGGCGCGGGCCTCGGGCTTGAGGTTCCCCACCGTTCCCCCGAGGAAGGCCACCAGCCGCGCGCCCCCGTGGGGCAGGTACGCCAGGTGTCTCTCGAAGTCCCCCACCACGCCATGCACGTGCACGCCCGGGTACTCCTCGGCGATGGCCGGCGCGGCTGTCCGCAGCGTCGACTCACTGACGTCGAAGGGGGCGAAACGCTCGAGTGTCCCGAGCTCGCGCAGCGCCGATAGGAGAAGTCGCGTCTTCTCGGACGTGCCGGAGCCGAGCTCCACCAGGGTGGTGGCGCGCGTGCGCCGTGCGATTTCCGGTGCGTGGGCGAGCAGAATCTCCCGCTCTCGCCGGGTCGGGTAATACTCCGGTAGCCGGGTAATCTCGTCGAAGAGGCGGCACCCTCGCTCGTCGTAAAACCACTTGGGTGGCAACTCCCGGGGCCGGGTGCCGAGGCCAGTGCGCGCGTCGGCCCGAAGTGCCCGTGCCAGGTCTTCGGGCGTCAGGTGCACCTCGAGGCGGACCGAGGGTGCGCGGACTGCTTGGGGACCGGCGAGCGAGTCGAGGCGCATCGGTGAAGTCCTTTAAAAGGCTCAGGCGTCGCGGGCACAACGAAAGCCGGAAAAAATCTGCCGGCGGATGGGCAAGTCCCAGTTGCGAAAGGTGGCGCGTGCTGCCACGGGGGCAACGGCCCACGAGCCGCCGCGGAGCACCTTGTAGCCGCTACCGAAGAAGACTTCGGAATACTCAGGGTAGGGGAAGGCTTCGAAGCCCGGGTAGGGCTGAAAGTCGGAGTCTGTCCACTCCCAAACGTCTCCCAAAAGGCCGAGCGCGCCGCAGGCGCTGGCGCCTGCCGGGAAGCTGCCGACGGCCAGCGGGTGCCCGGCGCGTGGCCAGAGGTTGGCGTACTCGGGGCCGGGGCGCTGCTCCCCCCAGGGGAAGGTGCGGGCCGCCCCAGCTGGCGCCCAGCGCGCCGCCTTCTCCCATTCCGCTTCGGTGGGCAGGCGCTTCTGCACCCAGCGCGCGTACGCCGCGGCTTCGTACCAGCACACGTGTGCCACGGGCTCGTGCTCTGGCAGTGACTCCCACTGGCCGAAGCGCCGACGCTGCCAGCCCGCCGGGCCGACCCGCCAGTAGGCTGGGTGTTCCAGTCCCGCCGTCACCCGGTGCGCCCAGCCCGTGGCTGTCCACAGCGCCGCGTCCCGGTAGCCGCCCGCTTCGATGAAGCGAACGAAGTCCCCGTTGGTGACTGGCGTGCGGTCGATGAAGAAGTCGGGCAGCGTGGTGCGGTGCGCCGGCCTTTCGTTGTCGTAGGCCCAAGGATGGTCTGACCCCTGGGTGCTTGGACCGCCGGGGACGCGCACCTCGCCGCGCACGGGGTGGGCAGGCGAGGGCGGGGCCGCCCTTTCGCCCGCCAGTGGAGGAAGGGAGATGCGCGTGATGAGTTGCAGGGTGGCGAGCAACGTCTCGATGTGCTGCTGCTCGTGCTGCGCCACCATGCCGTAGACGAAGCCGCCGGCGAGCAAGCGCTGCGGGGCATCGGGCCCGGGGCCCCGCTCCAGCAACACCAGCGTGCGCTCGCGAACGGTTGCCGCGTAGCGCAGGGATTCCTCCAGGCCGAGGAGAGGCAGACGCGAGCGGCCCGGTCGCGGGTGCCGGAAGGCATCGTAGAGTGCGTCGAGGCGCGTGTCCCCCACCGCCTCCCCGCCGAGCGCGCGCACCAGCCACTGCTCCTCGTAGTTGGCCACATGCGCCACGTCCCAGACCGGCGGGGACATCAGCTCCGAGTGCTGGCGGACAAGTTCCTCCGCCGGGACAGGCGCGAGCAGCGCCAGGAGGCGCTCGCGGGCCAGCGTCAGCTCTGCCCGGGCGCGCTCCCCCCAGGGCGGTGCTGCGCGGCGGCTGGACAGGGGCCTCCGCATGTCAGGAGGCAAAGGGTGCGTCAGCTGAAGGGGCGACGCAAGCCGTCGACTGTGACAAAGCTGCCGCCGGGGTGCGCCTTCAAGCAACACTTACAGCGCGGGCGTTTGAATAGACAATGCAAAGGCATATGTCTTTAAACGCACTGCCCCCTGTGGCAGTGTCCGCCGCTCGGTCGAAGCACCAGAAAGGAGTGACTCCGGAGATGTCCGTCGACAAGGCCTTTCGTGAGATGATTAGCGCGGAGGTGGAACAGCAGCTGAAGTCGTTTCAGACCACCATCGCGCGCGACCTGCGTGCCTTACGCGCGCTCGTCGAGGGGCTCGGTCCCATCGCCGGCCTGCTGGGAGTCTCCTCGCCGAGTGGACGTCGCCGTGGCCCAGGCCGTCCTCCGGGGGCTGGCCGCAAGGCGGCTGGGCGGCGCGGCCGCCGCACCCGGCTGGCGGCCGGGGGGGCCTGCGCCATCATCGGCTGCAAGCGTCCCAGCCGGACCAAGGGTTACTGTTCGGCGCACTACCAGAAGCTGCGGATGCTCAGCCGCAGCGACCGTCGCCCGGCGGACTGGAAGGACTACGCGGCGCCCCAGTCGGTGACGGACCTCGTGCTTCCGCGCGGGCGCGCCGCGCACAAGAAGAAGGACTCGAGCGGCAGCTGAGTGCCGTTCGGCCGTCCCAATGCCCGGCCGGGAACTGGAGCCTGGAATCAAGGTGGACCTCGCCGGGTCCACCACCTACGCGGACTACCTGCGCCTGGACCTCGTGCTGTCCGCGCAGCAGCCGCGTTCCAACCCGGAGCACCACGACGAGCTGCTCTTCATCATCCAGCACCAGACGAGCGAGCTGTGGCTGAAGCTTCTCGTTCATGAGCTGCTGGCCGCCCGGCGCCACGTCCAGGCCGACCGGCTGGAACCGACCTTCAAAATCCTGGCGCGGGTGGGGCAGGTCCAGAGGATGCTGTTCGAACAGTGGGCCGTCCTGGAGACGCTTACCCCATCTGAGTACCTCTCCTTTCGCAACGTCCTGGGACCGGCCAGTGGCTTTCAGTCCCACCAGTACCGCGCCGTGGAATTCCTGCTCGGAAACAAGGACAGCAAGGCGCTGCTCCCGCACCGGCACACCCCCGACGTCCACGCCTGGCTCAGCGAGCTGCTTGCGGCGCCAAGCCTGTACGACGAGTTTCTGAGGCATCTGGCCCGGCGCGGCTTGCCGGTGCCGGCCGACCGGGTGGAGCGAGATTTTACCCTTCCTTATGAGAGGCACCCAGGGGTCACGGCGGTGTTCCGCACCATCTACGAGGCCCCCGAGCGCTACTGGGACGGCTATGAGATGGCCGAGAAGCTGGTCGACATTGAGCAGCGCTTCCAGCTGTGGCGCTTCCGCCACATGCTCACCGTCCGCCGAATCATCGGCAGCCGGCCGGGGACCGGCGGGAGCTCCGGTGTCCCCTTCCTCAAGCGAGCCCTGGACCTCAGTTTTTTCCCGGAATTGTGGGACGTCCGCACCGAGCTGCAAGCGGCCCCCTAACGGCCTGGCACCGTCGGGGTTGGGCACTACGCTGTCACGCCACAGAGGTCTCCCCCGTAAGGAGCACCCTTGGAACGCGCGACATACGCCGAAGCCGAGCTGGTCCAGAACCGGGCCTCGCTGCTCCTCTTCGGGGGCACGGCTGCGGAGCGCCGGGCCTGGGCGGAAGAAGCGGCCATGCGCCTGGGCTGCTCGCTCACCGTGGTGACGTCGGCTGCCGAGTTGCCACCGGCGCTGGCACTGAAGGTGGGCGTCGTCCTCGTCGAGGACGCGCTGGCGTTGGGCGAAGGCGCCCAGCAGCAGCTGGTGCGGTGCCTGCAGACGCAAGAAGAGCGTCCGAAGCTGGTGGTGGCGGTGCCGTCCAGTGCGGCGGCCACTGTGGCCAGCGATGGGCTGCGCCTGGACCTTCACTACGCCTTGCGCCTGGCGCGGGTGGACCTCGAGGAACCTGGGCTGCGCGACAGCCTCGCCAAGCGCCGGGCCCGCCGGCCGTCCCCCCCGGCACCGGCGGCGCCGGGGGGCGCCAGGCCTGGCGCGCGCTCCGCCCCGTCGCGGCGGCCGACGCCGGCCAAGAAGGCGGTGAAGCGTCACAAGCGGGCAGCGTCGGCCGCCAAGCGCTCGCGGCGCTAGCCGCCGGCGGGACGGTCAGTCGACTCGGCGCACGTCGCGGACGAGACGTTGCAGCGCGTCGTCATCCGTGGAGTCGTAATAGCCGCGAATGCGGCCCTGGCCGTCCACCAGCACCAGGTGGACGCCGTGGATGAGAGTCAGCGCGTCGTCCGCTGCGCCCTCGTGGACGACCGAGATTTTGAAGCCCTGGGTGATGGCGCGCTGGACGCTGGCCGTGTCCCCGGTGAGGAAATGCCAGCGTGGCGAGGCGGCGCCGTGCTCGACAGCGAAAGCGCGCAAGCGCTCCGGCGTGTCGAAGTCCGGGTCGACGCTGACGGACACCAGGTGGACGCGCTCGCCCAGCCGGGGCTGCAGCGCAGCCAGCCGCTCCGTCATCAGCGGGCAGACGGTGGGGCAGCGGGTGAAGATGAAATCGGCCACCCAGGGCCTGCCGGCCAGTGTCTCGGGGCCGAAGGTGGCTCCGTTCTGGTCAGTGAAACGGAAGGCGGGCACCGTTCCGAGAACGGGAAGCGGCGGGGCGGGAGGGCCGAGCGCTTGGCGCGCCAGCGGCAGCGCGAGGATGGCCGCCAGGAAGAACGTCCAAAACACCGGGTGGCTGAGGGCCCGCAGCGGCAGGGGGGCAGTCCGTTCCATCTTGCGCCGTTGCAGTAGCCGCCGGACACGGTCAGCGTCAAACGCAAAAGCTGCGTTCACCCGCCCCATGGTGAGGCGCCTGGAACGCCTTTGCGCCCAGCCACTGGAACCCCTCGCCGTTGCAGCCGAATTGGGGTTCGGAGGCGCTTGGGTTGACATCCGAGACGCGCAGCAGCAAAACCCCGTCGCCCCAGAGATGGCAGGAGGGCATTCCCCAAGATGGACGTCGACTACACACGGCACGCACACGCTCGGTTGTTTCAGAATGACTTTCTCGAAGTCACCTCCAAGGTGCACCCGGCGGTGCCCTTCGTGGTGTACCTACCGGTCGTCGTCGGCTCGCTCGCCTGGGGTCTGGCCCGGGGCCAGACCGCGCCCTGGGCCGCGGTGGCCTTCTTCGTCGCGGGTTGGCTGGTGTGGGATGTGGCGGAGTACGTCATCCACCGCGGCTTCTTCCACTGGGAAGGCAACGGCCCGCTCACCCGCAAAATTCACGACGTCATCCACGGCTACCACCATCGCTACCCGGATGACCCGCTGCGGCTGGTGATGCCGCTCGGGGCGAGCATCCCACTGGCCCTGCTCATCGCCGGCGGGCTGTACCTGGTGGGCGCGCCCTTCGTCACTCTCCCGCTATTCGCCGGCTTCGTGAGCGGGTACCTCTGGTACGACTTCGTGCACTACTCCACGCACGCGCGCGAGCCCAAGACGGCGTGGGGCAAGGCCATTCGCTCGCACCACATGGCGCACCACTTCGCGTGTCCGGATAGAAACTTCGGCATCAGCCACCGCTGGATTGACGCGCTGGTGGGCACGCTGCGGCAGCGCAGCCGCTCCGCCGCCTGAGGTTCCCCTTTTCCGCGGCCTGGCGCTGAGGGCGGTCAGCCCCAGGTGGGGCTAGGCGCTGGCGGCTGCCGTCGGCTGGAACAGCTGGTTGAATTCCGCCAGGGCCTGGTTGAGGGCGGCCTTGGCCTCCGCCGTCAGCTCCTTCTTCTCGCGGATGGTACTGGGCACAGCCGGGTATTTGCTCTCGACGAATTCGACGAGTTCCGTGGCCCAGCGGGTCATGTCGGCCACCGGGATGTCCCGTGCCCAGCCGCGCTTGCCGGGGTCGTCCCGGTTACTGGCGCCGTAAATCTGGATGACTTGATGCTCCACCGGCATCGGCGCGTACTGGCCTTGCTTGAGGATTTCCACCAGCCGCGCTCCGCGGGCCAGCGTCTCCTGGGTGGCCTTGTCCAGGTCGCTGCCGAACTGGGCGAAGGCGGCCAGCTCGCGGTACTGCGCGAGGTCCAGCTTGAGCGAGCCGGCCACCTGTTTCATGGCTTTGATTTGGGCCGCGCTGCCGACCCGGCTCACCGAGAGGCCGACGTTGATGGCCGGGCGGACGCCCGAGTAGAAGAGGTCGGTCTCCAGAAAAATCTGTCCGTCGGTGATGGAGATGACGTTGGTCGGGATGTAGGCCGAGACGTCACCGGCTTGGGTCTCGATGATGGGAAGCGCGGTGAGGGAGCCGCCGCCTTCCGCGTCCGAGAGTTTGGCGGCGCGTTCGAGCAGACGGCTGTGAATGTAGAAGACGTCGCCGGGGTACGCCTCGCGGCCCGGGGGACGGCGCAGCAGCAGCGAGAGCTGCCGGTAGGCCACCGCCTGTTTGGAGAGGTCGTCGTAGACGATCAACGCGTGCATCTTGTTGTCGCGGAAGTACTCGCCCATGGTGGCGCCGGTGTAGGGTGCGAAGAACTGCATCGGCGCCGGGTCCGCGGCGGAGGCGACCACCACCACCGTGTATTCCATCGCTCCGTGCTGTGACAGCTTGTCCACCACCTGCGCCACTGTGGACTGCTTCTGGCCGATGGCCACGTAAATGCAGTAAACGCCCTTGCCCTTCTGGTTGATGATGGCGTCGATGGCGACGGCGGTCTTGCCGGTCTGCCGGTCGCCGATGATGAGCTCTCGCTGACCCCTTCCGATGGGGACCAGCGCGTCGAGGGCCTTGATGCCGGTCTGCAGGGGCTCATGGACGCTTCGTCGCTGGACGATGCCCGGTGCCTTCACCTCCATCCGGCGTGTCTCCGTCGCCTGGATGGGTCCCTTGCCGTCGATCGGCTCTCCCAGCGCGTTGACAACACGCCCGAGCAGGCCCTTGCCGACCGGGACCGAGGCGATGCTCTTGGTGCGTCGAACGGTGTCGCCCTCGCGCAAGTCCTGATAGGGGCCCATCACCGCGACGCCGACGTTGTCCTCCTCGAGGTTGAGGACGAGGCCCTTCACGCCGCTGGCGAACTCCACCAACTCACCCGCCTGGGCGCCCGCTAGGCCATAGACGCGGGCGATGCCGTCGCCGATGGAGAGGATGGTTCCCGTCTCGGCGACGGTCACCTTCTTCCCGTAGTCCTGAATCTGTTCCTTGAGAATCCTGCTGATTTCGTCGGCGCGAATTTCCATGGCGCTCCGGGGGCAGCGAAAGGGCGCGCCCTCGTACCACCGGCGGCGCGGGAGGGCAACGCTGGCGCGGCCTCGCCGCTGCTCCGGCCCTCTCACGCGCATTAGCTGCCAACTGGCGCGTCCGCCCCGGACGTGAGTCCCTTCAAGGACGCACCTGCTGCCCACGGTGAGGAGAGTCCGGGCCGTCGGCTTCGGGGGTGCTTGGCTGGGGCGGCGTAAGCGCCGGGTGCGCCCCCGGGCTAGGCGTTAGCGCGGCGGGACGAGCTTCACGTTGAAGGTGTAGCCCACCGCGACGGGCTTCCCCTGGTAGGTGACCGGGGCGTAGTGCGAGGAGTACAAATTTTCGAGTACCGCCTCCTCGAGGAAGGGCAAAGTCTTGATGACGGTGCAGTGCTCCACCCGGCCCTCGATGGTGATGGTGCACTTCACAATCATCGTCCCTTCCACCCGCGCCTCGAGCGCCTGGCTGCCGTAGGAGACGGCCTTGCCGGGAGTCATCAGCACGGGACGGGTCATCCCCTCGCCGAACGGCACCACGTCGCCCACCTGAACCGGGGCGGCCGCGGTCGCTGGCGCGGCGGTGGCCAGGGCCGGGGTGCTGGTGGCAGGTCGCACCGGAGAGGCGGTGGGCGCGGGCGCAGCGGCGGCCGGAACGGGAACGGGCACCGCTGTGGCGCCTTCCTTCTCCCGTTCTTCACGCGACAAGGGCAGGGGGGTGGCGACGCGCGTGACAACCTTCTTCTGCAGCTTGGCATTGACCAGCACGTCGCCAGAGCCGCCCGAGGTGATGGCCTGGTTCGGGTAGCCTTCCAGGACCAGCACCATCTCGGCACTCGCCATCCCGTCCGCGCCGGCGGGGAGCTCGAAGGCGGCAGGCGTGGAGCCGAGGTCATGCCGGCCGACGAAGACGTGGGCACCCTGCGGGTCCGTCGAGACGTGGAAGCGCACCATCTTGCGTTCCACGGGGGCTGGCGCCTCCGGGGGCGGGGGCGCCGGCTTCACGGCCGGGGCCGCCGCGGCGACGACGGGCGCGGGCGCCTCGGTCTGGGGGTGCGTTCCCTGGGACATGAAGAGCCAGGTGAGGGCGAAGCCACCGCCCAGGGCGAGTAGCAGGCCGGCGATGAGGACGAGGCGCTGCAGGGCGCGGGCGCGGACCGCCGCCGGCCCCTCTTCCTCCGCAATGTCGATGGCCATGGTGTTGGCCTCGGGCGGGGGCGTGAGCGAGGTGGCGTGGGCGCCGGTGGTGACCGCTGGAAGCGGCGGCGGCGTCGGGTGCACCCCCGACCGGCGGTTTTGGAAGATGCCGCTGGCCCCGCTGATTTGTGCAGCGTAGCGGATGGCCTCCAGCAACTCGTCCATCGACTGGAAGCGAGCCAGGGGGTCCTTCTCCAGGCACCTGAGCAGAACGGCTTCCACTTCGGCCGGGACGTCCAGCCCGGGCCGTGCGTCGCGGAGCCGCTTGGGCGGCTCCTTCATGTGCAGGAAGATGACCTCCAGGTAGTCCTTGCCGAGGAACGGCGGCCGCCCGGTGAGCATCTGGTACATCAGGATGCCGAGCGAATAGACGTCGCTCCTCGGGTCGGCCACGTTCCGGGCTTGCTCCGGAGCCATGTACTGGGGGCTGCCGAGGAAGACGCCGTTCTGGGTGACTTCCGGGTCGCCCGGCGCGAGGTCGCTCAGGAAAGACTTCACCAGCCCGAAGTCGAGGACCTTGACCATGTCCTGGTCGGCCTCGTTGAGCAGCATCACGTTGGCCGGTTTGAGGTCGCGGTGGATGACGCCGAGCTTGTGCGCCTCGCGCAGCGAGCGACACACCTGCTGACCGATGTCGAGCACGCGCGTCCAGGGCAGCGTCTTCTCCAGGGCCAGCACCTCGGCCAGGGTTTGGCCCTCCAGGTACTCCATGGCGATGAAGAAGATGCCGTCGTCGGTCTGGCCGTAGTCGATGACGGTGACTGTGTTCGGGTGGCGAAGCTTGGAGGTGAGGCTGGCCTCCAGAAAGAAGCGCCGCTTGAACGCCGGGTCCTTCTCCGCCGGAAAATTGGGATTGAGGATTTTCAGCGCCACCACGCGGTCGAGCGGCGACTGCATCGCCTTGTAGACCTTGCCCATTCCACCCGAGCCCAGTGGTTCGACGATGCGAAAACGGCCGTTGAGAACTCGGCCAATCAGCGGATCAGCTGCGGGAAACATCGATGCGGAAGGGCCCTGGGGATCGCCCTCGAGCATGGGGTTGTGACTCCTGGAGAGAGAGGCAGCGACAGCTTTAGTCGACGCGCGGTTGCCAGCCGATGAAACCACAACTGACAAGGGGTGGACAGCATCCGGCCCTCCCACCTGGACGCCGGTGCGGGAAGGGAGCGCTGCGGATGTGTAGTCAATTCAGCGTTTCAGTGCGCGGCGGATCTCGTCCAGGCCTGTGCGCAACGTGCCGTCGTACAGCACCGAGCCGACCTGCGCCGAAACGCCGCCCAGCACGTTCGGGTCCACTTCGGTCTCGAGCAGCACCTGGGCCTGGGTGAGGGCTTGGAGAGCCTTCTGCAGCTGCAGCAGGGTGTCCGGGGGAAGCGCCGTGGCGCTCACCACCCGGCCGCGGATGCGTCCGGCTCGTTCGTCGGCCAGGTCCCGGAACTGCCGGGTGATGTCGGTCAGCGAGGCGAGGCGTCGGCGGTCGACCAGAAGGCGCAGGAAGCGGGGCAGGGGCTCGGCGTCGATGGGCAGCTGCTGGATGAGGACGTCGAGCACCGCGTGCTGCTGTGCGCGGGTGTACGTCGGGTTCTCGGCGAAGGCGCGCAGCTCTGCGCGGTCGCGCACCAGCGCGGTGAGGGATTCCAGCTGCGCAGAAAGACGGTCGGTGTCGGCGCCGGCGGCGGCTTCGAGGAGCGCGCGGGCGTAACGGCGAGCGACGGAGACGTTGACCATGGCGAGCGCGCAGTTAGCACACGGTTTGCCCGAGCGGCAACGCATGCGGCGCCCGTGTCACCTCGGCTGCGCCTTGCTCCCACCCAAAGCCTCGGTGGGAAGCTTTCCACGGTCCCCCATGTCCCAGCCCGTCGTTGGCATCGACCTCGGTACCTCCACCAGCGCCGTGGCCACCGTGGACGAGGGCGGGCCGCGCATCATCCCCAACCGTCGCGGACGCGCGCTGACCCCGTCCCTGGTGGGCTTCGCGCCGGACGGTATGCGGGTGGTGGGCGAAGGGGCCCGGGCGGTGGCCGAGGAACACCCGGCCGACGTGGCCTCGGCCACCAAGCGCTTCATTGGCCGGCGGTGGACTCCGGAGCTGGCGCGCTCGGCACGGGCGTTGGTGCCGTACCCGCTGTTGGAAGGGCCCAATGGCGAGGTGCGGGTGCGCATCGCCGGGCGCGTGCTTCCGCTGACGCAAGTCTCGGCGATGATTTTGGGAGAGCTGAAGCTCGATGCGGAGGCCCACTTCGGACGGCCGGTCAGCAACTGCGTCATCACCGTCCCGGCCAACTTCGACGACTTGCAGCGCGCCGCCACGCGGGAGGCGGCGCACATCGCTGGCCTCAACGTCCTGCGCCTGGTGAACGAGCCCACCGCGGCCGCCGTCGCCTACGGGCTGACCTCCAACTTTCGCGGTCGCGCACTGGTGTTCGACCTGGGCGGCGGCACCTTCGACGTCTCCATCCTGGAGGTGGAGAACGGCGTCTTCCAGGTGAAGGCCACCGGCGGCGACCCCCTGCTGGGCGGCGAGGACTTCGACGCCCGGCTGGTGCAGTGGCTGCTCGAGCAGGTGGCGGAAAGCCACCGTGAGGCCGCGGCGCGGGACACCCTTTCGATGCAGCGACTGAAGGTGGCGGCCGAGCTGGCCAAGCGCGAGCTCACCCTCAGCGAGGCCGCCCTGGTCTCGGTGACCGGGCTGGGCGACCACCGACCGGGGGGCTCGCTGGTGGACATGGAAGCCTCGCTCAGCCGCGAGGAGTTCGAGCGGCTGTGCGAGCCGCTCGGCGCGCGCTGCCTGCAGACGTGCCAGGCGCTGATGGCCGAAGCCCACGCCAACCCGAAGGACTTCGACGTGGTGCTGCTGGTGGGGGGCATGACGCGCGTCCCGATGGTGCGCCGGCTGGTGGCGGAGTACTTCGGGCGAGAACCCGTGGTGGGCGTGAATCCCGACGAGGTGGTGGCCCTCGGCGCGGCGGTGCATGCCAGCGAGCTCACGGCGCGCGTCGGGGAGGCCCTTCTCATCGACGTGGCCAGTCACTCCATCGGCGTGGCTGTCTACGGCGGTGGCATGCGTTGCCTGGTCGGCCAAGAATACGCCCATCCCGGTGGTGGCGCGCGAGGTCTTCCTGCCAGCGAGCGCCGGGCAGGCGCGGGCCCGCATCGAGATTCTCCAGGGCGATGGCGACGGCCGTTCCGACAAGGCCAAGCTCGGCGAGGTGCTGCTGTCGGACCTGCGGGCCAAGGACCGCTCGGAGGCTCCGCTGGAGGTCACCTTCGAGCTCTCCAGCGAGGGTACCCTGAGCGTTCGGGCGATGGACCTGTCCTCCGGGCTGTCGCAGGCGGTGAGGCTCGAGCAGCGCACGGAGCTGTCGCCGACGGAGGTGAAGGCCCTGCGGGCGGAACAGAAGGCCTACCACAAGGACCAGTCCCCGCCTGAGGTGCAGGCCATGCGCTCGTTCTCGGAGTTGCTGGCGCGGGGCGAGCAGCTGACGCGTGTGCTGAGCGAGGCCTCGGCGCCAGAGCGGGCCGACGCCCACGCGCTGGTGGAGAGCGTGCGCCGGCTGGTGGCCCTCGGCCGGTCGGCCTTCCGGTCCGGGAACCGCCAGCAGATGGCGGAGGTCACCCGCCGGCTGACGACGCTGATGGAGACGGCTGCCGCCTAACGCCGGCCGCGACTGGGTCCCGGTGGGGCTACGAAAGGGTGCCAACGGCCGTGGGGCGTTGACGAAAGAAACAGCCAGGGCCCGCGCCAGCGAAGCCGCCGCCGTCCGCCCAGGGAGATGGGGGGGAAGGGACGGTGTTACTTGCCGGGAAGGCTGTCCGCGGCGGCCTCGGCGTTGGCCGCCTCGATGAGTTTGTAGAAAGTCTTCCGGTCGACCTCGAGGAGCCTTGCGGCCTCGCTCTTGTTGCCTCCCACCGCCTGCAGGACGTGGGCGGCGTAGCGCCGGCTCAGCTCGGCCAGCGAGGGCATGTCGTCGAAGAGGCCTTCGGCCTTCGCCTGGGCATCGCCGATGGGGGCGGGGAAGTCCTGCGGCCCAAGGACCCCGATGACGTTGAGGGCGAGCGCCCGGGCGACGACATTCTCCAGCTGGCGCACGTTGCCCGGCCAGTCGTAGGCCTGCAGCCGCGCCTTGGCCTCCTCGGTCACCACCGGCCTGGCGCCGCCCCGGGCGTGCAGGGCCGCGAAGTGCTCGACCAGCGCCGGAATGTCTCCCCGCCGGTCGCGCAGGGGAGGCAGGTGCAGGTGCACGACGTCCAGCCGGTACAGCAGGTCCTCGCGGAAGCGTCCTTCCTTCACCAGCTGCGGCAGGTCCTTGTTGGTCGCCGCCACCACGCGGACGTCCACCCGCACCGCGGTGCTCTCGCCCACGCGGCGGATGGTGCCCTCCTGGAGCGCGCGTAGCAGTTGGCTCTGGATTTTCGGGCCGACGTCCCCAATTTCGTCGAGAAACAGCGTCCCGCCGTTGGCTTCCTCGAAGAGGCCGCGGCGGAAGCCGGCGGCGCCGGTGAAAGCGCCCTTGGCGTGGCCAAACAATTCGCTCTCCATCAACGACTCGCTGATGGCGCCGCAGTCCACCGGGACGAAGGGCCCGGCGCTGCGCAGCGACCGCTGGTGGAGGCTGCGGGCCACCTGCTCCTTGCCGGTGCCGGTCTCCCCGGTGATGAGGACTGGCACGTTGGTGGAGGCGGCGCGGGCCACCTGCTTGTACACCTCGAGCAGCCCGGCGCTGCGCCCCACCAGCTGCGGCTGCTTCACCTGGCTGCGCAGGTTGCGGTTCTCCTCGACCAGCCGCTTCTGCTCGAGCCCGCGGCGCACCACCCGGACAATGGCGTCCACGTCGAAGGGCTTGGACAGGTAGTCGAAGGCCCCCTGCTGGATGGCGTCGAGCGCACCTTCCACGTTGCTGAAGGCGGTGATGACCACCACCGCCGTGTCCGGGCTGGCGTCCTGGGTGGCCTTGAGGACTTTCATGCCGTCCTGCGCATCCGGCATGGCCATGTCGGTCAGCACCAAGTCGACCTTGCCGGCACCGCGCAGCACGTCCTCGGCCTCGGCCACGCCGGCTGCCTCCGTCACCTCGCCCAAGGGGGCGAGCAGGCGTCGCAGCAGGGCCCGGGCATGGGGGTCGTCGTCGACGACGAGGAGTCGGGGAGTCATCGCGGCTCGGCCAGGACTTGAGTGCGGACCGGGGTGGGGCCGGGAGCTCGGACTTCGGGCGGGGACAAGGGCAGGCGCACCGTCACCAGGGTGCCGGCACCCGGTGCCGATTGGACCTGGATGGTGCCGCCATGCGCCTCCACCAGGCGCTTGGTGGTGGCCAGGCCCAGGCCGTGGCCGGGCAGTCCCCGCGCCTCCGGGCCGCGGAAGAAGGGCTGGAAGACGCGCTGGCGCGTCTCCTCACTCATCCCGGGGCCGTTGTCGCTGACCTCCAGCACGGCCCACGGCCCCTCGGCCAGCACGCGCACGGCCACCAGCGCGCTGGCGCGTCCGGCGGAATACTTCACGGCGTTGGAGATGAGATTTCGGGCGATGGATTGCAAGAGGGCAGCCGGCACCTCCACCCGGACGTGCGGCTGCAGCCGCCGGTGCACCCGCACCTGATGCAGCGCAGCGACCTGGTCCAGCTCCAGCAGGATGGTGGTGACGGCGGTTTCCACCTCCGCGCCGGGTGCTTCGCTGCGGGTGCCGGCGCGACAGAAGCGCAACAGGCCCTCCACCAGCTGGACCATCCGCGTCGCCGAGGCCTCCGCCTCGGCCAGCATCTCCCGCACGTCCGGGTCGTTGACGGCTGGTGAGCGGGCAATCAGCGTGAGGTAGCCCTTGAGCGGGTTGAGCGGGCCGACCAGGTCGTGCGCCACGCGGCTGGCGAAGGCGTCGAGCTCCTTGTTGCGGCGGTCCAGCTCTCCCAGCTGTGCCTCGATGGTGAGTTCCTGGCGCCGCAGGATGCGCACCATGCTGGTGCCCACCAGCAGCGCCATGATGATGGAGGCGGCCGCCACCAGGGTGCCGACCAGGGTGGTCTTGGTCCGGAGGTTTTCCCGCTGGTGGAGCAGCTTCCGGGTTTCCTCTGCATTCTTCACCGACAGCTCGGCGGCCAGGGTGTCCAGCCTGGTGCTGATGGGGCGCAGCTCGGCTTCCAGGTGCTGGCGCGCGCGCTCGAGCTCCTTGCGGCTGCTGAACTTGAGGGCCACCCGGGCGGACTGGGCCAGCTGGCGCGCGGTCTCGTCGAAGCGGTTCCAGACTTCCTTCTCCCCGTCCGGCAGGTCGCGCGTGTACTCGACCCGCGCTTCCTTGGCGTCGGCGAGCACCTCCTCCATCCGGGCGTCCGCCTCCTGTCGTAACTCATCGGTCGACGCCTCGATGTGGTCGTTGACCTTGTCCTGCAGGTCGAGCGCGTCGGCGCGAATGCGGCCGATGAGTTGCTCGCGTTCGAGGGCTTGCTCGAACAACTCGTCAATCCGGACGTTGGTATGCAGCTCGTTCCACAGGGTGAAGCCAGCCACCAGCGTCAGCAGCCCGACGACGAAGACGAACGCCGCGCGGTACCGGCGAAACGAGGAGTGAAACGCGGAGTCGGTCAAAGGCGAGCGCATCCTGACATAGGCACCGGAGCCAGCGCGGGCGTTTCCAGTGAGAGTGTAGTGCTCAGAGTGTGGAGTTTGTCCCCAGGTCCGGTGGGCGAGGTGAGGAAACGTTCCTCACCCAACAGGCGCCACGAGGCGTCATTCCGGATGGCATGGAAGCTGCTCTACCGGCTGCTACACGGTGGCGCATGACGCTCCGCCGGCTTTCCAAAGGGAAGAAACACTATGAAGAACCTCGTGACCGCGCTGGTGCTGGCGACGTCTTTCGCAGCTTTCGCCGACGACACCAAGGCGGCGGCCCCGGCGGCTGACGCCAAGGCTGCCCCGGCGAAGAAGAGCACCGACAAGAAGGCCGCTGCCCCCGCCGCGAAGCCGGCGAAGGACGCGAAGGCCCCGGCCGACAAGGCCGCCGCCCCGGCCGCCAAGTAATTCGGCTAGTTTTCAGCTGAAGGCGCTCGCCCCAACTTGGGGGCGGGCGCCTTCTTTTTTTGTGGCACGAGGTGTGCTTCGCCGTCGGGGCTGACGGGGTGCTTCCGCCCCGCTCAACGCCAGGAGTCCCCTTCGTGAAGAATCTCGTGACCGCGCTCGTGCTTGCGACGTCCTTTGCAGCTTTCGCCGATGACACCAAGGCGGCGGCCCCCGCTGCCGACGCCAAGGCTGCCCCGGCCAAGAAGAGCACCAGCACCAGCCACAAGTCCTCCTCGTCCTCCACCAAGAAGACGACGACGACCAAGCCGGCAGCGGACAAGCCGGCCGACGCCGCCCCGGCGAAGTAAGCGAAGCCCCCCGCCGGGGGCTTCCCATCGCCCGCCGAAGGGTCCGCCCCAGCAGGGCGGCCCCTCTGGCGTCCTTTTGGTCTCAGCGTCTTGCGGCCGTGCTGCCGCCGGTGTGCGTGTCAGCCGGGCAGGGCCGGCGTCTGCTGCGCCGGGGCGGGCGGGGCATGCGTCAGCACCTGGAGCACGGCCAGGGGCCGCGCCAAAAATTCCCGCCACACCGCCAGGGAGGTCCAGCGCGGGCGCCCGCCCGCTGCGACGCCATGGGCGGAGATGCCAGCGCTGGCCGCCAGGAAAAGGGCCCGCGGCAGGTGGAAGCGCTGTGTAATCAGCAGCGCGTCCTGGACGTCGAAGACGCTGCGGGCCCGCCAGCAGCTGTCGAAAGTCGACGTTCCCTCAAGGTCTGCCAGCAGGGCCCGCTCCGGCACGCCGGCATTCACCAGGTAGTGGCGCATGGCGCGAATCTCATCGTGGTGCGCGCCGGCGTTTCCGGTGAGCAGCAACCGCTGGACTTTGCCGGCCTGAAAGAGGGCCAGGGCCGTCTCCAGCCGCTCGGCCAGAAGCGGGGAAGGTTCCCCTCCCGGCGCGAGCCCCGCGCCAAACACCACCCCCACCGGGGTCGTTTGGGCGCTGGCGAGGGGGACAATCTGCGGCGCGTAGGCGACGTCGATGAGGACGGATGGCAGCACGCACAGGCCCACCAGAAGGCCGAAGGCAATGAGGGTCAGCCGGAGGAGATGGCGGCGGGGCATGTCCAAAAGGGGGCGGGGGGCGGGGGAACCCCCCTGTCAGCATCCAGCAGTCTGACTGTCATCACCGACGTTGATTTTTCGCCGGGGCTGCGACATACGCTGCGCCGCCCCGGGCGGGGCCTGTCTGCCCCGGCCCTCCATTCCTCCAGATGGCTAGCCTCCGCGACATCCGCAAGCGTGTGCGCTCGTTCAAGAGCACGCAGCAGATTACCAAGGCGATGAAGATGGTCTCCGCGGCCAAGCTGCGCCGGGCCCAGGAGGCGCTGTTGGCCACCCGGCCCTACTCCATGGCGCTCGAGCGCGTGCTGCGCGACGTGGCGACCCGGCACGGCGACGTCGCCCACCCGCTGCTCGTCCCGCGCGCTCAGCCCAAGCGCGTCGAGGTCCTGGTCCTCTCCTCGGACCGCGGGCTGGCCGGCGCCTTCAACTCCAACGTCGTGCGCCGCGTCTCGCGCTTTCTGTACGAGAAGGGCCCCGCCTACGAGAGCGTCCAGCTGGCCACGGTGGGACGCAAGGGGTTGGAGTTCTTCCGGCGACGCGGCGTCACCATCCGCAAGGACTACGCCGGCCTGCTCGCCAAGGTGAACTACGCCGTGGCGGCGCAACTTGCCTCGGAGGTCGGCGAGGAGTTCCTCTCCGGCCGGGTGGATGAGGTGTACATCTGCTTCAACACCTTCATCTCCGCCATCGCCCAGCGCGTCGAGTTCCTGCGCATCCTTCCGCTGGAGGACCTCACCCGGGACAGCACCCCACCGCCGGAGGTGGGCCCTCGCTCACTGGTAGATTTCGAGTATGAACCAAGCGCTGAGCAGGTGCTGGAGCAGCTGCTTCCGCACGTCTGGTCGCTGCGCATCTGGCGGGGCCTGCTCGAGTCGGTGGCCTCGGAACATGCCGCGCGGATGGCGGCCATGGACAGCGCCACCAACAACGCCGACGACGCGATAGACCGGCTGTCCCTCCTCTACAACCGCACCCGGCAGGCGGCGATCACCAAGGAGTTGATGGAGAATCGTCTCCGGAGCCGAGGCGCTGAAATAGCCAACACGAAAGTGCCAGGAGCCATGAGCGCGACCGCACACTCCGACGGTAAAATCACCCAGGTCCTCGGGCCGGTGGTGGACGTCGAGTTTCCCCCCGGGGCCATCCCCGAGATGTACACCGCCCTGCGCGTCAGCAACGCCAGCCTGGGCGACCAACCGGACAACCTGGTGCTCGAGGTGGCGCAGGACCTGGGCGAGAACACCGTGCGCACCATCGCCATGGACAGCACCGACGGGCTGGCGCGCAACCAGGTGGTGAAGAATACCGGCGCTCCCATCACCGTCCCGGTGGGCAAGTCCACCCTGGGCCGCATCCTCAACGTCATCGGCGAGCCGGTGGACGGACTGGGGCCGGTGAAGGCCGAGCAGCGCTGGCCCATCCACCGCGCGCCCCCGGTCTTCACCGACCAGGACGTGAAGGTTCAGCAGTTCGAGACTGGCATCAAAGTCATCGACCTGCTCTGTCCCTTCACCCGCGGCGGCAAGGTGGGCCTCTTCGGCGGCGCCGGCGTGGGCAAGACGGTGCTCCTCACCGAGTTCATCCGCAACGCGGCCATCGAGAAGGGTGGCTTCAGCGTCTTCGCCGGGGTGGGAGAGCGGACCCGCGAGGGCAATGACCTGTACCGGGAGTTCCAGGAGGGGAAGGTCATCCGGCTGGATGACCTGCAGAAGAGCCAGGCGGTGCTGGTGTACGGGCAGATGAACGAGCCGCCCGGGGCGCGCGCGCGGGTGGGCCTGTCGGCCCTCACCATGGCCGAGTACTTCCGGGACGTCGAGGGCAAGGACGTGCTCCTCTTCGTCGACAACATCTTCCGCTTCACCCAGGCCGGCTCTGAAGTCTCGGCTCTGTTGGGACGCATCCCCTCCGCGGTGGGCTACCAGCCGACGCTGTCCACCGAGATGGGAGCACTGCAGGAGCGCATCACCAGCACCAGCAAGGGGTCGGTCACCTCGGTGCAGGCCATTTTCGTACCCGCCGATGACCTGACCGACCCGGCGCCGGCCACCACCTTCGCCCACCTGGATGCGACCATTGTGCTCAGCCGCCCCATCTCTGAGCTCGGCATCTACCCGGCGGTGGACCCGCTCGATTCCACCAGCCGGATTCTGGACCCGGCGGTGGTGGGGGCCGAGCACTACGCGGTGGCGCGCAAGGTGCAGAACATCCTGCAGCGCTACCGGCAGCTGCAGGACATCATCGCCATCCTCGGCATGGATGAGCTCTCCGAGGAAGACAAGCTGGTGGTGGGCCGGGCGCGGAAAATCCAGCGCTTCCTCAGCCAGCCGTTCTTCACCGCCGAAGTCTTCACCGGCAAGACCGGTCGCTACGTCAAGCTGGCGGACACCATCCGCGGCTTCCGCGAGATTGCGGACGGCAAGTGCGACGAGATTCCGGAAAGCGCCTTCTTCTACGTGGGCACCATCGAGGAGGCCGTCGAGAACGCCACCAAGGCGGCTTGACGGCACCGCCCCCAAACCGGGAAGGGTTCGACGCTTGGACATTCGCGCGCTGGCACCGCTGCTCGCACTGCCGGCGCTGGTGCTGGCGGCCCCCAGGCAGAGCAGCGCGCATGCCTCCTCCAACGGGGTGTGGAGCATCCAGCTGGTGGAGAGCGCGCCGGAGCGGTGCCGCGTCGAGGCGACGCGCGATGCCGACCCGGCCTGGAGCCTCGAGCGCTGCGTGGCCACGGTGGATGACCTCTTCTTCATCAGCAACGACGGCGAGCACTTCTGGGTGCTGACGGTGCTGCCAAGGACGCCTCCTCCGAAGCCCAAGCCGAAGGGCGCCAAGCCCCACGCGCCGCCTGCCGGCGAGCCGTACATCCGGGCCGTGGTGGCGACCCTGTTCGACCGGCAGGGTCGGGTGCTGTCCGAACGCACGCTTCACGACTTCATGGCGCGCCGCTTCGACAAGCTGAGAGACCTCGACTCGCGCTTCAGCTGGCTGGAGGGTGTGGTGGGCGTGCCCGGGCGCCGCCCCCGCATCACCGAGGCCAACCAGGTGGAATTTGAAACGGTGGAGCCGAAGCAGTACCAGCTGGACTTCTGAAGGAAGGGACGAATGGCCAAGCTCAACGTGGAAATCGTCACCCCAGAGCGGCGGGTGGCGCAGCTTGCCGCCGATGAGGTGGTGGCGCCCGCCTCCGAGGGCTTGTACGGGGTCCTGCCCGGACACAGCGCCTTCCTGGGGGTGCTCGGCGCCGGGCCGCTGACGGTGCGGACGGCGGCGCAAACAGAAGGCTGGTTTGTCGCCGGGGGCTTCTTCGAGGTGGCCGAGGACACGGTGCGGGTACTGGCGGACCATGCCGAGCCGCTCGCCTCGCTGGACGTCGAAGGGGCCAGCGCGCGGCTGCGGGAGGCAGAACAGCGCTATGCGGCCCTCGGCCCGGGAGACCCGGGCCTGGCGGTGGCCGCCGCGGCGGTGCAGCGTGAGCGCAGCCGGCTGTACACGGCTCGCCAGCAGCGCTGATGGGGGGGCACGGCCCCGCACCTAAGGACGGCTGACCCCGAAAGGGTGGCGATGCTCGAGCTCTTCCATCGCATTGCCGAGCCGGACTCGGCCCAGGTGCGGAAACTCGTCCAGGACGGTGGCCTGGACGCGCAGGTGCAGGGGCCGAAAGGACATCACGGCGCGGCTGGGGCGCCTGCGAGCGGGGGGCTGACCTCCGGCGCCCCGCCGGGCGTGCCTTCGGCCAGCAGCGCCTCCGCCGCGGCGGTGGGAAGGGCGAGGGCGCTGTGCACCTCCGCCTGCAGGGAAGCCTCGGCCGCGGCCAGTCCCTCGGCGAAGCGCTGGGCGCCCCGGCGTCGCACCCGGGTGGCCACGCCCCCCAGGGAGAGACTCGCCAACAGGGTGCCGGCCGCCGTCCACACCAGCGCCAGGGCTGCCGCATTCACGTAATAGCGGACGTCCAACAGCGGGCCGAGGAGGTAGGCCCGCAGGGTGCGAAAGGCCACGTCCGTCAGAAGGACGAGAAGCGGCAGCTGCACCACCGGGAAGAGAAGGAGGCGCGCCCACCGCCACCAGCGGGCCACCGCCTGCTCCACCCCGAAGCCTTCGACATCCCGCCACGCGGCGGCCCGGGTGCGCTCCAGCGTAGCGGCCCACGCCTCGGGCGTCGGTAGCCCAAGCGCCGCCGGCTCCACGCCCTGGCGCTGGGCGGCGGCGCGGGCGGGGGTGAGGGCGGCGCGGGCCTCGGCCTCGAGAAGTGGCTCGCCCCCGCCCGACATACGCTCGGCTGTCGCCCGGGCCCGGGTGCGCGCCTGGACTTCGTCCAGCACCGCCCCGGTGGCGGCCACCAACAGTCCGGCGGGGAGGCTGGCACGGGCCAACAGCGTGCCGCCAAGCAGTCCCCCGCCACTCCAGGCCGACAGCCGCAATCCCCAGGCGGCCGGGCCGGAGAGACGGGCCGCCGCCGCGCGGCGCACCGTGGCCTTCAGCTGCCCGGCGGCGGCAGAAAGCCGCGCCTCGAAGTCCTGCGAAAGCGTCGGCCGGGCCCCGTCCAGGCCGTGGGTAAGGGCGGTCTGCACCGAGGCCTCAAGTGCACGCGTGGCGGAGAGTCCTTCGGCGATGCGCTGCTGGAGTTCGGCCAGCCCCCGGGCGCTGGTGCGGTCCCGCACCTGTGCCGCCACCGCCTCCTCCGCGAAGCGGCGCAGCGCCGCCACCAACGCCTCCCAGTCCTCCCCGGGCTGCCCGTCGCGGGCGCGGGCAGCGCTCACCACGAAGACGGGGGGCGGCACCTCCGCCCCCAGGGCCTCCACCGCCACCCGGGCGGCCTGGGTGGAAAGGGTGGCGCGCGCCTCGGCGCCCAGCTGGTCTGCATGGTTGAGGACGAGGAGGAGGGCGCGCCGGCGTGCGAAGGGCCGCAGCGCTTGGTTGGGGCGGGCCTCGGCGACGGAGCCGCGGTGCAGCACCACCACCGCCACGTCACACTCGGCCAGCACCGCCAGGGCCCGGTCGCGATTTTCCACCGCGATGCTATTCAAGTCCGGCGTGTCCACCAGGACTTGGCCCGTCCAGGGGCCGTCCTGGTGCGGCGCGTAGCGCACCACCTGGCCCACCAGCTGCTGCAGCTGGCCGAGGTCCGCGCCGTGGGGCGCGTAGGCCACCGCCTGCCGGCTGGTGGGGCGGGTGGTGCCCTCCTCCGCCAGGGGGGCCTGGGCCAGGGCGTTGAGGAGGGTGGACTTGCCCGCACCGGTGCTGCCCACCAGGGCGACGCGCAGCGGGCGGGCCCCCAGTTCCCGCGCGCGCGCCACGTCCCGGGCCAGGTGGCGCAGGGCCGCGGCGTCGGCCAACAGGCCAGGCAGGCCGAGGGCCGTCTCCACCAGCCCGGGGACGTCCACCGGTTTCACGCCGTACCCTCGGCGGCGATGGCCTCGGCCGCGCGGGCGAGGCGGTCGGCCTTCTCCGTGGCGTCGGCCACCTGCGCGTCCAGGTGAGAGAGGAGGGGCCGGAAGAAGCGCGCCTCCAGCGCTTGGGCCAACGTGCGTCCATGCCCTTCGGCCCAGGCCAGCGAGACGTTGCGGCGGATGCCCGTCCCCAGCGCATCGACGAAGCGCTCCATGAGGGGCGTCGAGAGAAGCGTGCCGGCCCACACCGCCGCGTCCTGGCCAATGCCACCGAAGGCCACCGTCACCACGGCGGCCGCGCCGGCCGGCACCGAGTAGACCAGGGTGGCCACCGTCTGCAGGGCGCCCTCGGCGAGGCCGCCGGGCAGCTCAGCTCGCACCAGCTGGCGGCAGAAGGTGTGCAGGGCGTCCCGGTCCGCCGGGGCGTCGTCGGCGACCAGGGGCCCTTGGGTGCGTAGCGCGCGCAGCGTCTCCTCGCCCAGGGCCGCCTCGAGGAGGGCTCGCCCGGAGTCATCCCCTTTCCAGGCGGAGACCTCTGGCGCCAGGGACTCCACCAGCCGTCCCAGGCCGTCGCGCAGCAGGCGGTCCACCGTGCTTGCCGGGTCCAGCGTGGCGGCCCCGGCGGCCCCGGTGAAGGAACGGCGCATGCGCCGGCCGAGGGCACTTACCAGCGTGGCTAGGCCACGGAAGGGCGTGCGCACCCAGCGGTGCAGGCGGCTTCTGGCGTCCAGTTCCTCGCGAAAGGCTTCCACCAGAATGTCCGCCGGGACGGCGTGCAGGGCCGCCTGGGCGCCGGTGGAGAAGAGGGCATCCCGAAGCCGGCTGCGCAGGCGCTCCGGCTCCGCCGCCGCGGCCAGCACCGCCTCCCGCATGGCGCGCAGTTCTGCCTGCGCCTGGTGCAGCGAGGCCGCCCGGGCTTGCTGGCGCAGGCGGGCGCCCAGCACCGGGTCCGTCAGAAGGGCCGACAGGGCCGGCCCGCCGTCCAGGGGCTGCGGCCGCAAGGAGGCGGTGCCCGCCTCCACCGCCGCGTCGTGCGGGCTGAAGAAGCGCGCCAGGGGCGGCTGGCCCACGTCCTGCGTCAGTTTCTTCAGGTGGGCGCGCGCCAGCGAGGCGTCCGGAGCTTCATTGTACAGCACCAGCCAGGGGCGGCCGTGGGCCACCGCCTCGCGGATGAAGGCCACCAGGGCGGCATTCTGGTACGTGTGGCGCGAGACGACGAAGATGAGCACGTCGACGGTGACGAGGAGGGCCTCCGTCCGCTCGCGGTTGTCGGCCACGACGCTGTCCATGTCCGGCGTGTCGAGGAGCACCAGGCCCCGGGCCAGCTTCGAGGGCTGGGCGAGGTACAGCCGTCCCACCGGGCCCGGCACGTCCACCGGAGGCATCTCGCCGGCCGCCACCGGAACGACGCTGTAGCGGCGGGCGAGGGCTTCCAGCCCCGGCCCCGAGGCCGTCTCCGGGTGGGCCACCGCCAGGCATTGCTTGGTCAGACCCCCCTCCGGGTGCGCGGGCGACAGGCGCTCGCCGGCCAGGGCGTTGAAGAGGGTGGACTTTCCGACGTTGTTGGGGCCGGCAATGGCCGCCAGCAGCAGTGGCGCCTCGGCGTCGAGGCGGGGCAGCAGGTCGCGGCGGAGACGCTCGCCCAACCGGCGGGCTCCTTGGGCGGTGGCCGCGTCGAGGGAGGGCAGCAGGGCGTCCAGTGCGGCCGCAGCGTCCGCGAGCGCCGCCGGCAGTGGCAAGGAGGTGTGCAGGTGCACGGGCTTCCCCACCTCGGAGCCAATAGCATGTCGCTGCCCGGGGGTGCGCTACAGTCCCCGGCGGGGGGCGAGTCCCGCGCCCGCTCGCCTCCTTTTGCCCCCGGGGGACATCCCATGCTCACCGACAGCCCGATGACCACCATTCTGCCCGTCGTGGACATGGCGCGGGCGCGCGCCTTCTACGAGGGAAAGCTGGGACTGCGGCCGGTGGGGCAGAAGCCGGATGGGAAATTCAGCTACCGGGTGGGCGCCGGGGGGCTGTCGTCCCTGTTTCCGCGCGGCACGGCCACGCGGGCGGACCACACCGCCGTCAGCTTCGAGGTGCCGGACGTCGAGCGCGCCGTCGGGCAGCTTCAGGACAGGGGCGTTGTCTTCCATGACTACGACTTGCCGGGCCTGAAGACGCTCGAGCACGTGTGCGTGCTGGGGTCGGAGAAGGCGGCGGGGTTCAACGACACCGAGGGAAACATTCTCTGCATTCACGAGAACCTGCACTAGAGCCCTCTTCCGAGCGCCTCCCGCACATGCCAGGGCCAGCCGCAGTGGTGTTCTTTCCGGAGGAGTCCCCGGCGCGCGACCGGGTGTCCCGGGCGCTCGCCCTGGGGGGGCTGCAGCTGCGGGCGGGCGGTTCGCTGGCGGGCGCCGACGCGGCGGTGGTGGACCTCGGGCAGGCGGGCGGCGCCGACGTGCTGCAGCGTCTGCGCCAGGGCTTTCGCGGCGAGGCGCTCCCGGTGGTGGTCCTCATCCCGGCCGGCCCACTCGGGCCACCGGGCGGCGTCCCGGGGGCCGACGCGCAACTGGCGCTGGACCGGGTGGAGTCGGAACTGGTGGCGCGCGTGGCCGAGGCGCGAGCGCGCCGGGCCGCCGAGCGGCGCTCCGCCGAGGGCCAGCGCAACCTAGCCTTCCTGTTGGAGCTGACCGCCCGCTATGCGGAGACGGCCGACGTCGATGCGCTGCTGCACGAGGTCACCCGGGAACTGGCCGAGGCGCTGGACATCGTCCGGGCCTCGCTCATCGTCGTCGACGGCGACGCCGGCGTGGTGGTGGCGGCGAGCGATGACCCGGCGCTGAAGAACCTGCGCATCGAGTTGTCGCTGTACCCAGAAGTGCGGGAGGTGCTGCGCACCGGGGCCCCGGTAACGGTGGCGGACGCGCCCAACCACCCGCTGCTGGAGGGGGTGCATCCCCAGGTGAGTGCGGCCGGGGTGCACGCCATTGCCGCACTGCCGCTGGTGGTGGGTGGGGCGGTGACGGGCGTGTTCCTGGTGCGGGGCTCCGGGCGGCGGCCACCCTTCAGTCCTGGGGAGGTGGAGTTTCTGGCAACGGTGGCGCACGCCACCGCGGTGGCGCTGCGCAACGCGAAGCTGGTGCAGACGGTGCGCGGCCAGACGGAGCTGGAGAAGGCAGCGCGGATTGTGGCCGAGCAGCAGGCGGCCACCCTGCAGCGCTTCGCCGTCTACTTCGCCCACGTCTCCGACGGCATCGCGGTGCTGGACGGCCAGGGCCGGGTGCTCTCGCTCAACCCGGCCGGCGCGGCGCTGCTCGACGTGGAGGCCAGCGCGGCGCAGGGGGCCTCCATCCAGGCCCTCACCCGGGGGGCGGCTGACGCCGCGCTGACCGAACTGCTGGAGGCGGTGGCCAGCGACCGGCCCCGGCTTCCGGTGGACCTGAACGTCCAGACCACCGCCGGGCGCATGGTGACGCTGTCCTTCAACGGCGCGGCGCTGCAGGAGGGGGAGGCCAAAAGCATCCTCAGCTTCCGGGATGTCACCGCCCCGCGGCGCATCGCGGATGAGTTGCGCCACACCAAGGAGTTTCTGGAGAAGCTCATCGACTCCTCGGTCGACGCCATCATCGCCGCCGACGTGCACGGGCGCATCATCCTCTTCAACTCCGGGGCCGAGGCCCTGACCGGGTACAGCGCCTCCGAGGCGCTCTCCTCGCTGGAGCTGCGCAAGCTGTACCCCGAGGGCGCCGCCCAGATGCTCATCGAGCGGCTGCGCAGCGATGAATTCGGTGGCCGGGGGCGGTTGTCGGCCACCCGGGTGGAAATCCTCACCCGGGGAGGCGAGCGGGTGCCGGTCAACATGACGGCCTCCATCCTCTACGAGGGAGAGCGGGAGGTGGCGACGGTGGCCATCGTCACCGACTTGCGCGACCGGGTGCAGCTGGAACGCAAGCTGTCGGACGCCGAGGTCCGCCTGGAGGAGTCCAAGCGGAACGCGGTGCTGATGGCGCTGGCCGGGACCACCGCCCATGAGTTGAACCAGCCACTCACCTCGGTGCTGGGCTTCGCCGAGCTGCTGAAGCGCAAGCTGAGGACGGACGACGACGCCTACAAGCGGGTGGACACCATCTTCCGCGAGGCGGAGCGGATGAAGGAGATTGTGAAGAAGATTGGGAAAATCACCCGCTTCGAATTGAAGAGTTACGTGGGGGACGCGCAGATTCTGGACCTCGAGCGGACCTCCGATGACGCGGAGGAGGCGGCGGAGAAGGCCGCCGCCGAGGCGCCCACCAAGTCCAAGCTGCCGTAAGGCCCAGTCACTCCAGCTCGCGCAGCGCGTGGGTGACCTCGGCCTGGGTGACGACGCCCTTCTTCACCAGAAGCCGGACCAGGGCCCAGAAGCGTCGGCGCCAGATTTCATCGGACAGCCCGTCGTCCAGGAAGTCGGCCGGGTAGTCATCCCGGTGCACCTGCCCCTGGGCGGAGAGCGCGGCCACTGGGGCGATGCGCGGCGGGGCTGGGGGCGGCGCCATCTCCTCCCCCTCGATGACTTCATCCTCCTCCGGGGCCTCGGCCGGGATGTTGACCTGGTGGTAGTGGCGCAGGATGGCGGCGTGCACGTCCGCCAGCGGGGCCAGGCGAGCCGAGACGGGAAGGCCGGCGGTGAATTCCACCTCCTCCACGGCGGCGAGGTTGAGGGGGTCCACCATGGCCACCAACAGCTGCCGCCGGCCGTGCAGCGTTTCAATGGCGAAAGGGAACAGGCCGTAGGCCTCGCACACCGGGGCGCTCAACAGCTGCACGGCATTCCAGTCCACGAAGACGCGCCCCAGGTCGACGGCCGCCAGCCCGAGGCTTTCCGACAGCGCGTTGACCAGTGCCTCCTCGGTGAGGTGGCCCTTCTGCACCAGGGCCCCGCCCAGGCGTTGCCGGGTGCGCCTGGCGTACTTGAGGGCGTCGTCGAGCTGCGCCTTGGTGATGGCGCCGCGGGCGAGCAGGACTTCCCCGAGTCTTCTCCGGGCCATGGCTACTGCCTGTTTACTTCCAGCGGAATGATGGTGCCAATTGTATAGGGATTCCGCGCACTTCCCTACCCCGAAGCTTGACACACCCGGGGACCCATCCTTGAATGGACGGCTGAAGGGGTTTCATCCCACCCGCACACGGGCGTTCGACGTTGGCTCCTGTCCCGCTTGGGCCAGGCGCGCTTGCAGGACAGCCGTCACGACGGGTGGATTCACCAATGGTGTGGAGGACGTGGGATGACTTCGGGGTTGCTCACCAAGTTGATGCTGCTCGCGGCCGAGGGTACCGGCTCGGGTTTCTCCTTCGACGAATTGGCCCAGCGCTTCCGCGCTGGCAAGGGCGGGATGTACCCCATCGCGCTCTGCGCCGTGGTTGCCCTCGCCATCATCGTCGAGCGGGTGGTCGTTCTCTACTTCTCCGCGTCCATCAGCAAGGACGGCTTCCTGCGCGGACTCAAGAAGTACATCTACAACGGTGACCTGGACAAGGCGATTAACTACGTCGCCGGGCAGAAGAACACGCCCCTCACCAACGTGGTGAAGTCCGGGTTGATGAACGTCCCCAAGGGCGAGGAAGAGGTGCAGGCCGCACTGGACGAGGCGGCCCTGCGCGAGACTCCGAAACTCGAGGCGCGCACCGGGTACTTGGCCATGCTCGGCAACGCGGCGATGCTGGCCGGGCTGCTCGGGACGGTGAACGGCCTCATCACCTGTTTCCAGGCGGTGGCCCACGTCAATGCGGCGGACAAAGCGACCATCCTTTCCACCGGCATCTCCGAGGCGATGAACTGCACGTTCTTCGGGCTCCTGGTGGCCATCCCCTCGCTGGTGGCGTTCTCCGTCCTCAACGGGCGCACCCAGTCCCTCATCAATGACATCAACGAGACGTCGGTGTCGGTGCTGAACCTGGTGGTGAACAACAAGGACAAGTTCAAGAACGCCACCGTCTCCGCCGGCCGGGGCGACGAAACCTGAAGTAATTTCGCACTGCACGGCCCCGGGCGTTTCCCGTCCGGGGCCGCCAGCGCAGGACTTAGACCGAAGAGGAAGAGGGAGCAGCGATGGCCGGAGGAATGGACCTCGGCACCGGGAACGGCAAGGGCCACAAGAAGGCCCTGGATGCCACCATCAACCTGGTGCCCTTCATCGACCTGATGGCGGTGACCATCAGCTTCCTCATCATGACAGCGGTGTGGACGCAGATTGGCCGGCTTCAAGTCAGCAGCGCCGGGGGCGACAGCGACCCGAACCAGGACAAGGACGACAAGCTGCCGCAAATCACCCTGCTGCTGGCGGAGAAGGAAATCAAAATCTCGGTGGGGTCCGCGCAGCTCGGCGATGCCATCCCCAACTCCCGCGACGACAAGGGCCAGCTGCAGCTGGCCAAGGTGCAGGAGCTCTTGAAGAAAATCCGCGAGCAGATTCCCGACCAGACGGCGCTGACCGTCCAGACCGAGGACGACGTTCGCTACGAGGACCTGGTGCGCGTCATCGACGAATCCATCGGCGACGGCTTCCCGGCCGTCTCCGTCTCGCCGGTGGCGACGTGAGGGGAAGCTAAGCGTGGCCATTCAAATTCCAGGCAAGCGGTATGGCGCCCGGCTGGCGCGCTCGCACTTCTTCTCAGGCCACCACTCGTCCGCCAAGAAGTCGATGTCGGCCGACCTGCTCATCACGCCGCTGGTCGACATGTTCGTCATCATCGTGCTTTTCCTCATCGCCAACTTCTCGGCGACGGGCGAAATCCTCAACATGACGAAGGACGTCCAGCTGCCGTCGGCCAGCCACATCAAGGAGTTGGAGCTGGCCCCGGTGGTGATGATTTCCTCCACCGACGTCATCATGAACGGCGTCGCGGTGGCCCGGGTGAGCGACCTGTCCCGGGAGGACTACCTGAGCATCCCGGCGCTCGAGGAGCGGCTGCGCGAGGAGAAGAAGCAGACCGAGGAGCTGCACATCGCGGCGGCCGACGGCCAGGCCTTCTCCGGCGACGTCAACATCCAGGGGCACAAGGAAATCCCCTTCAAGGTCCTCAAGCGGGTGATGTTCAGCTGCCAGAACGCGGGCTACGGCAACCTCAACTTCGCCGTGCTGGACTCGGGCAGTAAGCCCGAGGGCACCAAGACCGCGGAGCGGTAGTCCCCCCGCTGGACGGCCCCCCTCTTCCGGGCCCGGCACGGGCGAGGGCGAAGTGCCGGTCCGGTTAGACTTCCAGGCCCACCGGCCAGGACTGTCGGCGCTGCAGCAACTCGGCACGGTGGTAGGCCGTCGCGGCCGACAGCACGTGCACCGCCCAGCCGAGCAGCCCGGCGGAAAGCACCCACAGCCATGGCGTCAAAAGTAGCCAGAACAGCCCGCGCAGGTACTCGCGATTGTAGAGCTGGCCCAGACCGGGGATGAGGAACGACAGCAGCGCGGCGACGGGTGGGCGATTCATCGGCAAGCCTCCTTCCAACGGGGCTCACCTTGTCTGTACGTCTGGCACCTTCACGGATTGCGCATGGGGGTAGCGGCCAATAAGCCAGGTCCGCACCCGGGCGCCTCCAAAGCGGGCCAGGCCGGCAAAGAAGAGAAAGCGGATGGAGCGGCCAATGGCTGCGGCGATGAGCACGCTCTGCAGCGGCACCGCCACCAGCCCGCTGCCGATGGTGACGACTTTGAAGAGGGGCGTCAGGGTGAAGAGGACCACCAGCGTCCAGAGGTTGCCCGAAAGCAGCTCGCCAATGGTGCCATGCAGCCCGAAGCGGTCGATGCGTAGGCTGAGTTCGACGGTGAAGAAGTGGAAGACGCCGGCGCGGATGGCCAGGCCGATGGCCCACCCCAGCACCGAACCGGCCACCGAGGCCAAGGTCCCCACCACCACCAGCCGCACCCAGCGCTTGGGCTCGGCGATGACCATCGGCACCAGCAGCGCAAACGGCGTCACCGGGAAGAAGGAGGAGTCGACGAAGGAGACGACCACCAGGGCGGCGATGGCTGCCGGGGTGCCGGCATAGGACTCGACCCGCAGGTAGAGCCGGGTCACCCAGCCGGACTTCGCAACGGGAATGGTGTCTTCCATGAGGGCCGTCTTTCTAGCCTAGCAGCGGCCCAGCGCGGGCGGGTTGGTGGGAAACGCGTTAGTTTCTAGGTCAGCACATGACTGCGCTGGAGCGACTGGAGCGCGCCAAGAACGCGCTCAAAGTGTTTCCCCTTCCCTCGGTGGTGCTGTTTCCACACACGGTGCTCCCCCTGCACATTTTCGAGCCGCGCTACCGGGACCTGGTGCGGGATGCCCTGACCGAGGACCGGGTGATGGCCTTGGCCCAGCTCGAGCCAGGGTACGAGGGCAGCTACGCCGGTCGGCCGCGCATGCGGCCGATGGTGTGCGCCGGCGTCATCGCCTGGCACGAGGAACTGGAGGGGGGCCGCTACAACATCATCGTCCAGGGGACGACGCGCGCCCGCATCATCGACGAGTTGGCCCCGCGCACGCCTTACCGTGAAATCCACGTCTCGCTGCTGCCGGACCTAGAGCGAAACTTCCCGGAGGAGGAGCAGCTGCGGCAGGCCGTCTTTGAGTTGGCCGCCCGGCTGCCGCCGCTGGTGGCCCAGGGGCTGCTGCAGGCGGCGGCGCGGACGGCCGGCGGCGCGCTGGCGGACGTGGTGGCGAGCAGCGTGGTGGCGGATGTGGAACGGCGCCAGGAGCTCCTCTGCGAGCTGGAAGTGGGCGCCCGGCTACGCGCCGTGCTGGCCGAGGTGAGCGAGGTGCTCGCCCGGCTGCAGCCGGTGAGACCCGAGGGCCCGGTGAACTAGCAGCCAGCAAGGAAAGGGGCACCCACCTCCATCGTGCGACTGGTCCGCATCGGCCTCGCCTCCATCGACTCGACGGTCGGCGCCGTCGAATCCAATGTTGAGCGCGCGCTCGTTCAGGCCATGGCCATGGCCAAGGACGGCGTCACCGTCGCCGCCTACCCGGAGCAGGTGGTGGGCGGCTACCCGCCGGAGGATTTGGTGCAGTGGGACGGCTTCCTCGAGCGTCAGTGGCAGGCCCTCTTGCATTTCGCCGCGGCCACCGCCGCGCAGCCTGTGGTGCACCTGGTGGGCGTGGCCGTCGCGCACCAGGGCATCCGCTACAACTGCGCCGCGGTAGTGGCCGGCGGCCGGGTGATGGGCCTGGTGCCGAAGGAGAAGCTTCCCACCTACAGCGTCTTCTACGAGGGACGCACCTTCGACCGAGGCCACCCCGGCCTCGCCGTGGAGCACCGCGGCGTCCCGCTGGGGGACCAGGTGTTTGCCTTCGACTTCGGCATCCTCGCCGCCGAGGTGTGCGAGGACGTCTGGAGTGCCGACGGCCCCATGCGACGTCGTACCTATGCCGGCGCGGAGCTGGTGGTGAATGTCTCCGCCTCGCCCTTCCGGGTGGGGACGCAGGCCACGCGCCGCGAGCTTCTGGCCACCCGGGCCGCCGACCGGCAGTGCACGCTGGCCTACGTCAACCTGGTGGGTGCCAACGACGGTCTCATCTTCGATGGCGGGGGCTTCGTCTTCCAGAACGGCCGGCAGATGCTGGACGCCCCGCGCTTCCGCGAAGGCTTCGCCGCGGTGACGGTGGACCTGGACCGCACGCGCCGACTGCGGGGGGAGAACACCACCTGGCGCCAGGACCGGGCTGCCTACCTTTCGCGCCACCCGCCGGTCACCGTGCGCAGCGTGCCCGCGGCCAGCTTTGCCACCCGCCGTGCCGGTCTGCGCTACCCGGTGCCCGCCCACCGCAGCTTCTTCCTCCCCCCGGAGCTTCCGGCGGACAGCCCGCGCGCCCACTACTGCGAGGAACTCCTCGAGGCGCTGGCCTTCGGCGTCGGTGGCTACTTCGAGAAGAACCGTGTCTTCCGTTGCCTGGGCGTCGCCCTCTCCGGCGGCCGTGACTCCCTCCTCACCCTGCTGGTGGCCCACCGCTACGCCTCCCGGGTGCGGCCAGACAACCCTGGCGAGCTGCTGCGGGCCTTCTACATGCCCTCGCGCTTCTCCTCGGCGCAGACCGAGTCCGCCGCCCGGGCGGTGTGCGAGGAGTTGGCCATCCCCTTCCAGACCGTCAGCATCGACGCGGCCTTCGAGGCCGAGCGCGGCGCGGTGCTGCAGATGCTGGGACCGGGCCAGGCCCTCACTCCGGTGACGGAGCAGAACATCCAGGCCCGGCTGCGGGGCCAGCGCATGTGGAACTGGAGCAACTCCGCCAACGCCCTCTTCCTGCAAACCGGCAACATGAGCGAGCGGGCGGTGGGCTACACCACGGTCGGCGGCGACCTGGAGGGCGGGCTGGCCGTCATCGCCAACGTGCCCAAGACGGTGGTGGCCGTGCTGCTCGACTACCTGCAGCAGAAGCTGAAGCTGGACGGCATTCGCCAGGTGCTGGCGCTGCCGGCCGGGCCGGAGCTGGCGCTGCACCAGCTGGGGGAGGAGGAGCTCATGCCCTTCCCCGTGCTGGACGCCTGCTTCCACCTCTTCGCCGAGGAGAAGCTGACGCCGGAGGAAGTGGAGGAGGTGCTGCGCACCATGTTCCCGGAATTGTCAGGGGAAGTGGTGCACGCCCACGTGGAGAAGTTTGTCCGCCTCTTCCTCGGCTCCATCTACAAGTGGGTGCAGGCGCCGCTCTCGCTGCATTTGGGCAACCTGGACCTCGACCGCGAGCGGGCGCTGCAGCTGCCGGTGGTGAATCGGCCGGAGTGGGCCTGGCCCAAGAAGCCAGAAGCCCCGGCGGCGCGGCCGCGCGCCCAGCCCAAGCCCCGTCCAGCGGCCCGTGCGCCGCGCCGGGGCCCTAAGGGCCGACGGTGACGGTGACGGAAGCCGACTTGGTGCCGAAGCCGTTGTAGGCGGTGAGGGTGTAGCTGGTGGTGGCGGTGGGGGCCACGTGCCAGCTGGTGAGGCCCGTGACGTTGCCCACACCCGGCTGCAGCGACAGGCTGTCGGCGTCCAGCACCGTCCAGGCCAGGGTGCTGGCGCCGCCGCCGGCGTCCAGCGCCGCAGGCACCGCGGTGAAGCTGCTGATGGTGGGCACCGTCGTCGGCACATTGCCGTCCACGTAGATGCCTCCGCCGCAGGCGCACAGAGCCACCACGAGGGCCAGGGCACGCCGGGACGCATGGACAGGGTGGCGCTTCATGGGGCAGCCCTGGTGCGTAGCACGGGGCGGGGGTGCCCTTCGACAGCGGCCCCCCCAAAGGACGCCCCGTCAGGAGGAACGCTTGGCCGAGGCGCGGGCGAAGCCCTGGTAGTGCAAAAGTGCAGCGTCCCCCAGCTTCTGGATGTCGCGGTTGTTGAGCCAACTGGTGATGGGCGCCGCCACCAGGGGGAAGGCGCGCCCGAAGCCGGCCAGGCCGCCCCGTTCGAAGAGTACCTGCGCCAGCTTGCCCACCACCTTGGGGCTGGCCCGTCCCAGGGCGCCGACGCCGTTGGCTGTGCCCAGCACGTCCAGCAATTCCTCGCGCGAGCGGGCGAATTCCAGCCGGACGTCGTAGGCGGTGGCGATGTCGACCAGGAGCTGGATTTCCAGGACGGCCATGGCCACCAAGTCGGCGGGGATGCCCACCAGGCCGAAGGCCCCGGAGATGCCGCCCACCAGGGCCGCCACCTGCTTCTTTTGCTCGATGAGGTGCTGCGACAGCTCGCGCGGCGCGGCGGAGGGGTAGCGCGACTTGAGTTCGATGACGCGCGTTTTGGCCCGCCGCGCCTCCTGCAGCACCAGCGTCGACAGCCGCTGTCCCGCCAGCCGCTTCAGCCCGGCTGGGCCGAGGCTCCGGAGTGCCCGCTTCACGTCGTCTAGCTGCATGGCCATTGGCACTATACGGGCTGGCCGGCCTTGTCATTGCCCCTCAGGCCTCCTCCCCGGTTTGCGTTGCGTCCGGCCAGGCGGCAAGGCGATGGTGGCGTCGGCCATGGCCCCGCTCCCGCCCGCGCCGGAACGCATTCCTGACGCTGCCCAGCGCCCTTGCCTCGGCACCTACCAGGGGGAGGTGGGCGAGGTGCGCCTGGAGGAACTGCTTTCCCCGCACGGTGTCAGCCGCTTCAAGCTGCCCTTTCGTCGCAAGGCCTGGGTGTATGCCCTGGTGACGACGCCGGACGTCATCCTCGCCACGGCGGTGGTGGACCTCGGCTACGCCTCCAACGCCTTCCTCACCGTGGTGGACGTGCGGAACAAGCGCGCCCTGGTCGACTTCGGCACGGTGGGCTTGCCTGGCTTTGCCGCGGTGAACGAGAGGCCGGCCGCCGGCATGCGGGCGCACTTCCACGCCCCGGGGGCCCACTTCACCTTCTCGCGCCAGCAGACCTCCACCAGCGTCCACATGGCGGCCGCCCTGGCCGCTGTCCGCACGCACGGGGCGGGCGCGGCGCATCTGGAAATGGAGTTGTCCAGGGACGGGGCGCCTCCCGCGGTGGCGGTGGTGGCGGCCGTGCCCGGGGGTGGCCTCAACGTCACCCAGAAGTCGGGCGCCCTCCGCGCCTCGGGCCTGCTGCGGGTGGGCCGGCGCCACATCCCCCTGGAGGGGGGCGTGGCCGGCCTGGACGCCACCATTGGCCTGCCGGCGCGCAGCACCGCCTGGCGCTGGGCCATGGGGGCCGGGCGTCTCGAGGATGGGCGCCCCTTCGGCCTCAACCTGGTGGAAGGCTTCAACGACGGACCGGGCGAAAACGAGAATGCGGTGTGGGTGGGCGGGGCGCTGCACCCTTTGGGGCGCGCGCGGTTTGGCTTCGGCCGGGATGACCCGCTTTCGCTGTGGCGCCTCGAGTCCGAGACGGGCGACTTCTCCTTGCACTTCCGGCCGCTGCACTTGCACCGGGAGGAGCGCTCCCTGGGAGTCGTCCGCAGCCGCTTCTGGCAGCTGCAGGGCTTCTTCGTCGGCACCGTCCAGGCCGGTGGCGAGGTGCTGTCGCTGACGGACCTGCCAGGCGTCACCGAGGACCAGCAGGTGCTGTGGTAGCCCCCGCCGTGCCGGCGCCCGCCTCCAGCTGCAGGGCCCTGGCCAGGAAGGCCAGCAGCGCCGGCGTCTGCTGTCGCCAGAAGTCCCAGGTGTGGCCCCCGGGCAATTCGACGGCGGTGTGCTCCACCTGGGCGGCGAGAAGGGCGCCATGCAGCGCGCGGTGGGCCTGCGTCACCTCCGGGTCGTCCTCCGTCCCGGTGGCCAGCCAGATGGCCGGAAGCCCGGGCGGCCCCACGCGCTTCAGGGCGCGCGCCAGCGTGGCGGTGGGCTCCACCCAGTCGCGGGTGCCGCTGCCCACGGGCCCCAGCGCGGGCAGGAAAGGCGAGCCCTCAAACCGGCCGATGTTCCACCACGTCATGCCGAAGGCGCCAGACAGCGAGGCCAGCGCCACGTAGCGCTCGGGGTAGGTGAGGCCGAGGTGCAGGGCGCCGAAGCCACCCATGCTGAGACCCGCCACGGCGCGCTTGGCGCGTGGCAGCCGAAGCCCGAGGCGCCTCTCCACGGCGTCCGGAACCTCGAAGGCGGCATGGCGCTCCCAGTGCTGGCCATCGTGGCCGTGCACCCACAGCGAGAAGCCTCCCTCGGGGAGGGCGAGGGCCAGCGGCCAGTGGGCGGCCAGCCCGGCCAGGTCCACGCGCTCGGCCCACTCGGCGTGGTGCGAGTAGCCGCCGTGAAGGAGGTACGCCACCGCCTGAGGCGGGCGGCCGGCGGGCAACAGCAGCGTGCAGGGCAGGGTGCGGTGCAGGGCCCGACTGGGCACCTCCACCGTCTCGACCGTGTGCTTCACACCGGCCGGCACACCTGGCGGAGAATGTCCAAGGACTCGAGCGCCTTGCCGGCGCCCACCACCACCGCCGACAGCGGGTCCTCGGCCAGGAAGACGGGCAGGCCGGTCTCCTCGCGCAAGAGCGTGTCTAGGTTCTTCAGCAGTGCGCCGCCGCCGGCCAGCACAATCCCGCGGTCGGCGATGTCGCCAGCCAATTCCGGCGGCGTGCGCTCCAGCGTCATCTTCACCGCGTCGACAATCCCATTCACCGGCTCGCTGAGCGCCTCGCGCACCTCGTCCGAGCTGATGGTGAGGGTGCGGGGCACGCCGGCGACCAGGTCGCGGCCCTTAATCTCCATCGTCATCACCTCATCGGTGGGGTAGGCGGTGCCGATGCCCATCTTGATGAGCTCCGCCGTCCGCTCGCCGATGAGCAGGTTGTACTTGCGCTTCACGTACTGAATGATGGCCTCGTCGAGCTTGTCGCCGCCGATGCGCACGCTCTTGGCGTGCACGATGCCGGAGAGCGAGATGACGGCCACGTCCGAGGTGCCGCCACCGATGTCGACAATCATGTTGCCACTCGGCTCGGTGACCGGCAGTCCGGCTCCAATGGCGGCGGCCATCGGTTGCTCGATGAGGTACACCTCGCGCGCCCCGGCGTTCTCGGCCGCTTCCCGGACGGCGCGTCGCTCCACCTCGGTGATGCCCGAGGGGATGCCGATAATAATCCGCGGTCGAACCCCCAGCTTCCGGTTGTGGGCCCGTTCGATGAAGTAGCGCAGCATCGCCGCGGTAATCTCGAAGTCGGCGATGACGCCATCCTTCATGGGGCGGATGGCGACGATGTTGCCCGGCGTCCGGCCGAGCATCTCCTTGGCTTCCTTGCCCACCGCCAGCACGCGTTTGGCCCCGCGGGCGTCCTGCTGCACGGCCACCACCGACGGCTCGTTGGAGACGATGCCCTGGCCGCGAATGTAGATGAGCGTGTTTGCGGTCCCGAGGTCGATGGCCAGGTCGCGTGAGAAGAGGTTGTGCAGCCAGTCGAGCATCGTGGAGGGGATTTCCTGGAAGAGAGGCGGCGGGGGCGTCGGGGGGAGCTGTTCGCACGCCAACCAAAGCCAAGGCGCGCAGCGTCATCCAACGCTACCACCCAGAGGTTTCGCGGACCTAGCGCGGTATTTGCGTGCTTGCCCGGCTGCTTGCGGCGGCGCCGTCAGCCGCCTCGGGCCGCGGCGGCGGCGCGGACAGGGCGGGCAGGGGGGCGGGTACCTTCTGGGGCGGGGGGCTGCGCTTCAGGCTGAACTTCACAATGGCGTACAGGGCGCGCACCGCGTCCTTCCAGCCGATTTTCTTCCCTTCCTCGTAGGTGCGCCCGTGGTAGCTGATGGGAACTTCGTACACGCGGTAGCGACCGCGGGCGACCTTGGCCGTAATCTCCGGCTCGAAGCCAAAGCGGTCTTCCTCGATGGGGATGGACTGGATGACTTCGCGGCGGAAGGCCTTGTAGCAAGTCTCCATGTCGGTGAGGTTCAACCCGCTGGTCATGTTGGACAGGGTGGTGAGCAGCCCATTCATCACCGCGTGCCAGTAGAAAAGCACCCGGCGGGGCGTTCCGGTGAAGCGGCTGCCGAAGACGACGTCTGCGTCGCCGTCGACAATGGGCTGGATGACGCGGGGGATTTCCCGCGGGTCGTACTCCAGGTCCGCGTCCTGGACGATGACGATGTCGCCCGTGGCCTCCTGGAAACCCCGGCGTAGCGCCGCGCCCTTGCCCTGGTTCAAGGGTTGAAAGAGGACGCGGACGGCCGTCTCGTTGCGGGGCTGGGCCTGGCCGAGGACGCCCAAGCCCTCACCGGCCAGCTGCTGAAGCAGCTCCCGGGAGCCGTCGGTCGAGCAATCGTCGACGAGGACCAACTCCTTGCGCATGTCCACCGCCACCACCCGGCGGAGCAGCTCGGCGAGCGTGCCCTTCTCGTTGTAGACGGGGATGACCAGGCTGACGAGCGGCGCGGAGGCAGGCACGGGCGGGGGGCTCTCCTTTGGCAGGGGCAACCAAGGCAAGCTTCGCCCCTTCTTACGGGGGCGTGCCGGCCGTCAAGAAGGAAACCATGGAAACGCCTGCTCCGCCTCCTCCCATCGTGCTGCGCGAGTTTTCCTACCCCTGCCATTCGGTCGGCGTCCCCGGCGGAACGCTGGCCTATGTCGAGGTGGGCGCGGGCCGTCCGGTGGTGCTGGTGCACGGAAACCCCACCTGGGGCTTTCTCTGGCGCCGGGTGATGGCCGCCCTTTCGGGTGCCCCGCTGCGGCTTCTCGTCCCGGACCTCCTCGGCTTTGGACGAAGCAGCAAGCCCCGTTCTTTGGGCTGGCACAGCGTCGAGGCCCACGGCCGTGCCCTGGACGCCTGGATGACGGCGCTTCACCTCCAGGACGTGGTGCTGGTGGTGCAGGACTGGGGTGGGCCTTTGGGCTGCTGGGCGGCGGCGCAGGAGGCAAACCGGGTGAGGGGCTTATGCCTCCTCAACACCGCCGTCGTCCTGCCGGCCCGCTTCCGGGGGACGGCCTTCCACCGGCTGGCGCGGCTTCCATTGGTGAGCGACGTCGCCTTCCGCCTCCTCGGCTTTCCCTTGGGGTCTCTCGGCCGGGTGCAGGCGGATGGGCGCACCATGGCGGGGGAGGTGGCGCTTGCCTACCGCTGGCCCCTCCGCCACCTGCGTGACCGGGCCGGCCCGCTGGCGCTGGCGCGGATGGTGCCGGACGGGCCGGGGCACCCCAGTGTGCCCGCGCTGCTGCAGGTGGAGCGCTGGGTGCGTGGCTTCGCCGGGCCGGTGGAAATGGTGTGGGGGCGCCGGGACCCCATTCTCGGTCGGGCCCTGAAGCGGCACCGTGCCGCGCTGCCGGCTGCCCGCGTCACGGAGGTGGACGCCGGGCACTTCCTGCAGGAAGAAGCTCCTCAGCCCATTGCGCAGGCGGTGCGGCGTCTGGCCGGGCTGCCCGACGCTTAGCGGAGAGGAAGGAGAGAGAAGCCGTGGACGTTGCCATGCTCGAGTCCCGTGTCTCGGCGGCCTTCGCCGACCGCACCCTACTCACCGACGGCGGGACGCGCAGCGCGGTGCTGCTGACGCTGGCCGCGCTGGACCGCGGTGACCTGCGCGTCGCCGAGAAGACAGAGGGCACCTGGGTGACGCACGCCTGGGTGAAGCAGGCCATCCTCCTCTACTTCGTCATGGCCGAGACGAGGACATTCCACGTCGGCCCCTTCGAGTTTCACGACAAGGTGCCGCTCAAGAAGGACCTGGCCGCTGCCGGGGTGCGACTGGTTCCCCCGGGTGTCATCCGCTACGGCGCGCACGTCGAGGCCGGGGCGGTGGTGATGCCAGGCTTTGTCAACATCGGGGCGCGGGTGGGCAGCGGCACCATGGTGGACACCTGGGCCACGGTGGGTTCCTGCGCGCAGGTGGGGCGCAACGTCCACCTCTCCGGGGGGGTAGGCCTGGGCGGGGTGCTCGAGCCACCGGGGGCGAGTCCGGTCATCATCGAGGATGGCGCCTTCATCGGCAGTCGCTCGGTGGTGGTGGAAGGCGTGCTGGTGGAGGAGGAGGCGGTGCTGGGGGCCAACGTCGTACTCACTGCCTCCACCCGCATCCTCGACGTCACCGGGCCGGAACCCCGCGAATACCGGGCCCGGGTCCCGGCCCGCAGCGTCGTCATCCCGGGTACCATTCCGCGGTCCTTCCCGGCCGGCACCTACGGTGTGCCGTGCGCCCTCATCATCGGCCAGCGCACGGCCAGCACCGACCGCAAGACGTCGCTGGAAAGTGCGCTTCGCGATTTCGCCGTGCCGGCGTAAATACCCCGTCCGGGCCCTTTGCCGGCCTCCTCCCGTGAGCGACTCCGACCGTCCGATTGACCTTTTGGTGGCGTCGCTGGTGGCCGCCACCCCGGCCGCCGAAGGCGAGACGCCGCGACAGCCCATCGACGGTGTCCCGGTCGAGGAGGTGGACCGGGTGGGACGTGCCGTGGAGGCCATGGCGAAGACGGAGGAGCCCTTGGGGGAGGTCCTCCGCACCGTGCCCGGCCCGGCCACCGGGCCCCGCCGCCTGGACCGCTTCTGTGACGCGCTGGCGCGCTTCTTCGACGTCGAGGAGGGACAGGCCCGCGAGCTGCTGGCCCGGATTGACGTGCCGGAGGCCTGGATGGAGGGGCCGGACAAGGGCATCACCGTGCTTCCGGTCGAGGCTGGCCCCGGGGCGCGGCAAGCCCTGGCCTCGCTCGTGCGGCTTCCCGCCGGGGTGGCCTTGTCGGCCCACCCCCACATCGGCCGCGAGCAACTCTTCGTCCTGGAGGGAGGCTTCGCGGACTCCGAAGGCCACGTGGTGTGGCCGGGGGAGACGCTGGAGATGGCCGCCGGGACGGAACACTCCATGTGGGGCCTGCCCGGGCCGGCCTGCGTGTGCGCGGCCCTGTTGTGGGTGGATGGCGGGGACGGTGGCTGACGCGAACGCGCTGGCGCGCAGCACGCTGGCGCTGTGTGCCATTCCCAGCCCGACCGGCGCCGAGGCGGCGCTGGCGGACTACGTGGACGGCTGGGCGGCTGGGGTGTGGCCGGCCGAGGAACGCGTACGGGTGGGCCACAGCTTCGTCTTCGGGCGGCGGAAGGACTCCCGTCCGACGGTGGCGCTGGTGGGGCACCTGGACACCGTCCCCGCCCACGCGGACACCGGGCCGCCGCGCCGGGAAGGCGACCGGCTGGTGGGCACCGGCGCCAGCGACATGAAGGGTGGGGTGGCGGTGATGATGGCGCTCGCCGAATCACTTCCGCGTGAGCGCCTCGGCGTCAACTTGCTTCTCGTCCTGTACGAGAGGGAGGAGGGCCCTTATGCCGAGAGCGGCCTCGGCCCCCTCTTCCAGAAGGTGCCGGAGCTGGCCCGCGCGCGCTTCGCGGTGGCGCTCGAGCCCACCGACGGGCTGGTACAGGTGGGCTGTGTCGGCTCGCTGCACGCCACCCTGCGCTTTTCTGGCAAGGCGGCGCACGCGGCGCGCCCCTGGCAGGGGGTGAATGCGCTGCACCTGGCCGGGCCCGTCCTTTCGGAGCTGCTGGCCCTGCCACCGCACCAAGTCGATTGCGGCGGCTACGCCTTTCGCGAAGTCGTCACGGCCACCCTGGGTCAGGGGGGACGCGCCCGCAACGTCGTCCCGGACCTCTTCACCCTCAACGTCAACGTCCGCTTCGCGCCGGGACGCACCGCCGAGGACGCCGAGGCCGATTTGCGCCGGCTGGTGGCGGGCCGGGCGGAGGTGGAGGTGACCGACCGGTCTCCCTCGGCCCCGGTGTGCACCACCAACCCCTTCTTCCAGGCCCTGCTGCGGGCCACCGGCAAGCCGGCCACGGCCAAGCAGGCCTGGACGGACGTGGCCCGCCTTGCCCAACACGGTGTGGAGGCCGTCAACTTCGGCCCCGGGGAGACGGCCCAGGCGCACCAGGCCGGGGAGAGTGCTTCGGTGGCGGCCCTGGGGGCCGCCTACGAGGCGCTGGCCGCGGTCCTGGGAAGCGGATAGGACAACCAGCAAGGGGGAGGCCATGGGGTCCCGCCCTTTTTGCCAAACCGGGTGGACCCATCCACCCGGCCCGCTGAGCCCGTAGCTTCTGTCGAGACGGAAACCTAGGGATGTCCCCCCCCCACCACCCAAAGGAGGCGCTGGTCCTACACGCCTTAGCGCCCGAGGCGCCGCTGGCCCCGGAGGTGCGCGCCCACCTGGACAGCTGCGAGAGCTGCGCGCAGGCGGCGGCGGAACTCCTCGGCACCGCCTCCCAGCTGCTGACCGGCGAGGTACCGGTGGCGGCCCCCGAACACGTCCTCTCTGCACTGCGGGAAGAGATGACCGGACCCCGACGCCTGGAACGCTTCGCGGGCCAGGTGGCCACCTTCCTGGACATCGACCTGGGGGCGGCCCGGGCGTTGCTCGCCCGCGTCGACGTCGCCGACGACTGGCTCGTCACCCCCGGTGTTTCCGTGCTGGCCGTGCCCACCGGCCCGCGCGCCGCCGATGCGCTGGTCACCCTCTGCCGCATTGAACCGGGCGCCGGTCTGGACGACCACGCCCACGAGGCACCGGAGGAGACGCTGGTGCTGCAGGGAGGCTTTCGGGACACCCAAGGGCACGAGCTGTGGCCCGGCGACACCCTCACCATGCCGGCCGGGAGTCACCACGCGCTGACGGCGCTTCCCGGTGTGGCGTGCCTCTGCCTGGTGGTCGCTCACCTCGCGTGATGCATGCGGCCCCGGGCGGGCGCATTCCCCGGGCGCACCGCCCGCGGCGGGGCGGTGGGCGTCAGCCTTTAGGCGAAGCGCTCCACCTGGGCGGCCAGCGCCGTGTCGCGCGCGGTCAGCCCACCGGCGTCGTGCGTCTGCAGCGCCAGCGTCACGTTGTTGTAGCGGATGTCGATGTCCGGGTGGTGGTCGGCCGCCTCGGCGGCGTCCGCCACGCGGTTGACGAAGGCCATCGCGGCGCGGAAGTCCGCAAAGCCATACGTTTTCTTCAGAATGCCGCCGGCGAGTGCCCAGCCCGGGTGCGACTGCACAAACGCCTGCACCTCGCCCTCGGTCAGCTTCGTCCTGTCACGGGCCACGGCTGCCTCCTTCGTGGGGGGGGAAGGGGCCCTTTCAGGCCCGGTCCACCGCCCGCCGCCAGCGGGCCATCGCCTCGGCGCGTGCCTCGGGCGTGGCCTTGGGTTTGAACGTCTTCTCCGCTTTCCAGACGCTGCGGATTTCCTCGAGGGAATTCCAGTGCCCAGAACCTAGCCCGGCCAGCAGCGCGGCGCCGAGGGAGGTGGTCTCCAGGTTGCGCGGACGCACCACCGGCACATCCAGAATGTCGGCCTGCATCTGCATCAGCAAGTCGTTTCCGGCCGCGCCCCCATCCACCTTGAAGAGGGGAATGGCGTGTCCGCTGTCCTTGCGCATCGCCTCGGCCAGGTCGGCCGTCTGCAGGGCAATTCCTTCCAGGACGGCTCGGGCGACGTGCGCGGCGGTGGTGCCCCGGTCCATGCCCATGAGGAGGCCGCGTGCCTCCGGCCGCCACTGTGGCGCGCCCAGCCCGGCCAGCGCCGGGACGAAGGTGCACCCGCCGGTGTCCGGCACCTGGCGCGCGAGGTCCTCCACCTTGCGTGCCTTGCGGATGATGCCGAGGCCGTCGCGTAGCCACTGCACCGCGGCACCGGCGACGAAGCTGGACCCTTCCAGGGCATAGGTGGTGACGCCGCCCAGCCGCCAGGCCACCGTGGTGAGGAGGCCATGGTGGCTTTCCACCGGCACCGGGCCGGTATTCATCAGCAGGAAGGCGCCCGTCCCGTAGGTGCACTTGGACTCGCCCGGCTGGAAGCAGGCCTGGCCGAAGAGGGCGGACTGCTGGTCCCCGGCCATGCCGCACACCGGAATGCCGTCCGGCAGCACGCCACAGCCCTGGGTGAGGCCGTACACCTCGGCGGAGGACTTCACCTCCGGCAGCACCGACTTGGGCACGCCGAAGAGGGCGCACAGCCCGTCGTCCCAGCGGCCGGCGTGAATGTCGTACAGCAGGGTGCGGCTGGCGTTGGAGGCGTCGGTGACGTGGGCGGCGCCCCCGGTGAAACGCCATACCAGCCAGCTGTCGATGGTGCCGAAGCACAATTCCCCGGCCTCGGCCCGGGCGCGCGCCCCCTCCACGTTGTCCAACAGCCAGGCCAGCTTGGTGGCGCTGAAGTAGGGGTCCAGGACGAGGCCCGTCTTGGCCCGCACCACCGCTTCTTCCCGCGGGCCTTCAAGGCCGCGCAGGCTTCGGCCGTGCGCCGGTCCTGCCAGACAATCGCCCGGTGCACCGGCTTGGAGCTGTCCCGCCGCCATAGGCCGGTGGTTTCGCGCTGGTTGGTGATGCCGATGGCGGACACCCAGGCCGGGTCGATGCCGGCGTCCTTCAGACCCTTGGTGATGCAGCGCTCCACCGAATGCCAGATGTCTTCCAGGTCGTGCTCCACCCAACCCGGCTGCGGGAAGGCTTGGGAAACTCCCGGTAGGCCTGCCCGGAGACCTTCAGCCGGTCGTCGAGCACCGTGACGTGCGTGCCGGTCGTGCCCTGGTCGACGGCGAGGATGTAGCGCCGCTTGGCCATGCTTCCTCCTTCACGCTTGCCGCCCCCAAGGTGGGGGCCGTCAGCCCCCGCCTCGCTTGGGTGTCCGGCGAACCTATACCGTTGGCGCGCCGCTATCGAGCGTGCGCGCACGACGCAGGAAGGCGAGGACTTCCTGCTGCAGCACGAGGCGTCCCTCGTCCCGCGGCATGATGTGCGCCCCGCGGTCCAACTCGATGAAGCGCACGCTGGCGGCGCGCTTCAGACGGCGGGCGAGTGCCTGCGTCCCCGAGGCGTCCACCACGGTGTCGTGGCGTGCCGCCACCAGCAGCACCGGGGCACGCACCTTGGACGCCGACGCCCAGGCCAGGTCCTGGATGGTCCACAGGTCCCGCAGCCGTCGAAGGGGCCAGGCCGCCAGACACCGGGGCAGCCGCCCGGGCCACCGGGTCGAGCAGGTCGGTGGTGGACTTGTGCACCCAGGGGCGGAGGCGTTCCGCCACCCCCAGGGAGAGGGGGCCCGCCAGGCGTAAGCCCCGCGTCAGCCGGTCCTTGAAGCGAACGGCGGGGGCCATTCCCACCACCGCCTGGACGCGGTCCGGGTGCCGGGCGGCCAGCACCAGCGCCAAGAGCGCTCCCATGGAGAGTCCCACGACGGCCACCCGGGCCTCGCGAAAGCCGGCCAGGCCCTCCTCGCAGGCGGCCAGCCAGTCCTCCGCGCCCGCCTCCAGCATCGCCCGCGGCGTGGTGCCATGGCCTGGCAACCGAAGGCCCCGCACCCGAAAGCCCCCGGCGGCTAGGGCCTCGCCCAGGGGCCGCACGTCCCAGGGCGTCCCAGTGAAGCCGTGCAACAGCAGGCAGGCCCCGGGCCCCACCCCCAATTCGAAGGGCGCGGTCAGCTGCCGGTCCAAGGGGGGCGCCTCCGACGGCGCCCCCCTGGCACCGGCGCCCGCCGGGGCGGTATGCACGGAGGCCATGTCCGACCCCAAGGTGCCCGAGACTGCGTTGCAGATCCAGATCGACGAGACCGTCGCCCAAGGTCTCTACGCAAACATGGCGCTGGTGAACCACACCGATGCGGAATTCACCCTGGACTTCATCTACGTCCAGCCCCAGCAGCCCAAGGCCGCCGTGCGCGCGCGCATCATTACCAGCCCCCGGCACATGAAGCGGCTACTCACGGCGATGGCCGACAACCTGCAGAAGTACGAGGCCCGCTTTGGCGTCATCGAGGCGCTGAGTCCGGACCTGCCGGTGCACTAGTGGGCGCCCCGGTGGGGACGCTGAACAACCTGGGCGCGCGGATGCAGGCCTTCGTGGAGGGCCTGCAGCAGGACATCTGCCGGGCGGTGGAAGCGGAGGACGGCACGGGCCGCTTTGGCGACGACGTCTGGGAGCGCCCGGGCGGCGGCGGTGGCCGGACGCGCGTCCTGGAGGAGGGGCGCGTCTTCGAGAAGGGCGGCGTCAACGTCTCGGCGGTGTGGGGAGAGCTGGACGAGGCATTCGCCCGGAAGCTGGGCGGAGAGGGGCGTGACTTCTTCGCCACCGGCGTCAGCCTCATCCTGCATCCGAGAAGCCCGCTGGTGCCCACCGTCCACGCCAACTTCCGCTTCATCCAGCACGGGGCGAAGGCCTGGTTTGGCGGCGGTGCGGACCTCACGCCGCACTACCTCTTCGACGAGGATGCAGCGCATTTCCACCGGACGCTCAAAGACGCCTGCGAGCGGCATGAGGTTGGCTCCTACGCGCGCTTCAAGCAGGCCTGTGACACATACTTCTGGCTGCACCACCGGGGTGAGGCGCGCGGGGTGGGCGGCGTCTTCTTCGAGGACACCGGCCGCGAGCCGGAGGTGGAGTTCGCCTTCGTGCAGGACTGCGCGCGGGCATTCCTGCCGGCCTACCTGCCCATCGTCGCGCGGAGAAAGGGGCTTGCCTTCACCGACGGCCAGCGGGCCTGGGGCGAAATCCGCCGCGGGCGGTACGTGGAGTTCAACCTGGTGCACGACCGGGGGACGCTGTTTGGGCTGAAGACGCAAGGCCGGGTGGAGAGCATCCTCGTCTCTCTGCCTCCGCGGGTGCGGTGGGTGTACGACGCGCAGCCCGCCCCGGGAAGCGAGGAGGCGCGGCTGGTGCAGGTGCTGCGCCACCCCCGCGATTGGGCCTAGGGCCGGCGGCGCGGCCCCCTGGTAAGGTGGAGCCGCCCTTGCCGACCGACGACCTCACGCTCGTCCGCCGTGCCCGTTCCGGCGACCAGCGGGCCTTCGGCCTGCTTGTCGAGCGCTACCAGAAGAAAGTGTACGCCGTCGCGCTGGGCATGGTGAAGGACGCCGAGGAAGCGCGGGACGTGGCGCAGGAAGCGTTCGTCAAGGTGCACCGCTACCTCGACCACTTCAAGGGCGACTCGAGCTTCTACACCTGGCTGTACCGCATCACCACCAACACCTGCATCGACGTGCTGCGCCGCCGCGGCAGCAGCAGCGCCGAGTCGGTCGAGTACGACGACAGCGTGCAGATGGACTTGGCCGAGGCAAACCTCGGCGCCCTGGGGAGCCAGCTGGAGGCGAGTCCGGCCCGCAATGCCCTGCGCCGCGAGCTGGGGGAGTGCTTCAGTGGCTATTTTTATGGTAAGTTCCTGTAATAAACACGCCAAAACTTATACCTATGAAACTGCAGTTGTAAAAAAAGGATCCATAATAAATACAATTACTGCAACCGGTACTGTTGAAGCTGATACGACAGTTTTAATCGGTACCCAGGTTTCAGGAGTTATCCAGAAAATTTATGTGGATTTCAATTCACATGTCAAGAAAGGTCAATTGCTGGCTGAACTTGGATAAAACACCTCTTCAGACCCAGGTGCAGCAGGCTCAGGCATCTCTTGATGATTCAAAAAGTCGAGGTGGCATTTCAGACTGCAACTTATGAAAGATATAAAGCTTTGCTTGATAAAAAACTGGTAGCTCAGGCTGATTATGACCAGGTAAAATATAATTATGATAACGCCCTCGCAAACCTGAAAACAGCTCAGGCCGGATATGACAAAGCAATGGTTAACCTCAACTATGCAACTATCTATTCACCAATAGACGGCGTCATTCTTAACAGGGCAGTGGATCAGGGTCAGACCGTTGCAGCAAGTTTCAATACTCCTAACCTCTTCACAATAGGTAACGACCTGACTCAAATGCAGGTGCAGGCAAACGTTGATGAGGCAGATATTGGTCAGGTAAGGGATGGTCAGCCTGTTGATTTTACATGTTGATGCCTATCCAAACGAGACATTTAAAGGAACTGTAAGACAGATAAGATTACAACCTGTTGTAACCTCAAACGTTGTTACTTATACTGTAATTGTTAATGCTCCTAATCCTGATGAGAAACTGATGCCAGGGATGACTGCAAATATAACTGTACTTACTCAGGAAGTTGACAGTGTTCTTACTGTACCGGGTAAAGCCCTGAGATTTACACCCGATGCTGCATTTCTTAGCTGAATATATGAAAAACAATCCATTCGGACAGCGTCAGCGCGGAGGTACAGGTGCTCAGGCAGGAATGGGAGGTCAAGACCGTAGACAGGCTGATCAAGCCGGACAGGGCGGAACGCTCAGGACAGGACGACAGCTGGAACAGGAACTACAGGCCAGACAGGTTTTCAAGGTCAGGGAGGTGGATCCCAGGCAGGCGGACAGCAGGCAAAGAAACCTGTTTTGTATGGATTATGCGTGATGATACTGTTCACCGTGTAAGGGTTACAACTCGGCTCTGCAGACGCAACAAATACTGAAATTAAATCAGGACTAAAAGAAGGTGATGAAGTTATTCTTTCAATGACTCCAGTAACCAAGGCAACAGCTGCTACTTCTGCAACAAGAAGTCCATTTATGCCTCAGCGCAGACCGCAGCCAGCTCCTGTCAGAAGATAAAAATACAAATCTAATGAAGAAACTTATTGAAATAATAGAGCTGAAAAAAGATTATTATGTTGGGGAAGTGACAGTTCATGCCCTCAGAGGAGTTGATATGATTGTAAATGAAGGTGAGTTTGTTGCAATAATGGGAGCCAGCGGATCGGGAAAATCAACAATGCTGAATATTATAGGATGCCTTGATAAACCGACTGACGGAGAATATATTCTTGATGGAATCGGAATTTCCTCACTTAGTAAAAATGAACTTTCGAATCTCAGGAACCGGAAACTCGGTTTTGTTTTTCAGACTTACAATCTTCTGCCCCGTACAAATGCTTTGGATAATGTTGAATTACCACTTCTGTACAATAAAACAGTTAAAACCAAAGGAGAGAGTAGAGAGAGCCAAAGCGGCTCTTGAATCAGTAGGACTTGCTGACAGGATGCATCATAAACCAAACCAGCTTTCAGGAGGCCAGCAACAAAGAGTTGCTATTGCCCGGTCGCTTGTTAATGATCCTGTAGTGATTCTTGCCGATGAAGCTACAGGAAACCTCGATACCCGGACATCTTATGAAATTATGGCTCTTTTTCAGGAGCTTAACAACAAAGGCAAAACAATTGTCTTTGTCACTCATGAACCGGATATAGCCAGATGTGCAACCCGGAATATTATTTTTAAGGATGGTGTCATTCTGAGAGAGAGTCCTGTAAAGGACAGGATTATTGCACTCGAAATGCTCGCCAGTATTCCAGTTGAAGCAGATTAGTAAACACATGAACAATGAACATTAAAAATCTTTTGAAAATTGCAATGAATGCATTGCTGAGAAATAAACTCAGAGCTTTTCTGACAATGCTGGGTATTATTATAGGTGTTGCCTCAGTTATTGCTATGCTTGGAATAGGTCAGGGATCAAAACACAGCATTCAGCAACAGATAGCCGGAATGGGATTAAACCTTGTTACAGTTATACCCGGGTCACAGGAGAGAGGCGGTGTACAGTTCGGAGCTTCAACAATGCAAAGCCTTAAAGAGTCTGATGTTACTGCAATTCTTTCAGATTGTCCTGCAGTACTTGCTGCAACACCTGAAGTGCGGGGTAACGGACAGGTTGTATTTGGAGCATTGAACTGGCCAACATCTCTTTATGGAGAAAATGAGAGTTACCTGCAGATAAGGGAACGCTCGGTTGTAAGCGGACGTATGTTTACTGGACAGGAAATTGCAAGCGCTGCAAAAGTTTGTCTTCTGGGACAAACAGTTGTAACAAATTTATTTGGTGCCGGTGCAGATCCTGTCGGGCAGGTCATAAGATTCAAAAAAATACCGTTCCTTGTAATAGGTGTACTTGATTCAAAAGGATTGAATACTTTCGGACAGGATCAGGATGATTTAATTCTGGCACCATACACCACTGTTCAAAAAAGGGTACTTGCAATTCCCTATATTCAGAGCTATTTATACTTCTGCAGTTGATTCCAAATCGACTGACCTGGCTCAAAGTCAGATAGAAGAAACTCTTCGAAGAACACATAAAATTAAAGCATCTGCCGATGATGACTTCAGGATCAGGAATCAGGCTGAATTATTAACCACTTTCAGTTCTGTAAGTAATATTCTTACAATATTACTTGGTGCAATAGCCGGAATTTCTCTCCTTGTCGGAGGTATTGGCATTATGAATATAATGTACGTATCAGTTACTGAGAGAACCAGGGAAATTGGTCTTCGTATGGCAATCGGAGGAAAAGGATTCGATATCTTATTGCAGTTCCTTACCGAATCAATTTTACTGAGTATTACAGGAGGTGTTATCGGAATTCTGCTGGGTATTGCAGCATCAAAAATAATCGGATCAGCGATGTCGTGGCCAATAGTTGTATTGCCAAGTTCTGAAATTTTATCCTTTGTGGTCTGTACGGTTATCGGAATATTCTTTGGCTGGTACCCTGCCAGAAAAGCAGCCAGCCTCGATCCGATAGATGCATTGAGATATGAATAAGAATGATTACGGTCTGTTTGTAGGGACGTAGCATGCTACGCCCCTACATGAAATTTCAATCTACGATTTATCTGGTTTTATTAATCCTCAAAACTATATCCAGAGAATATCCGGGGGTGGTTAACTTAAGATTTCCTCCTTTATGGTTGATCTTTTCCGAACTTTTTACAATTCCGGTTACCGGATCGATCCATTCGGCAATATATGAACCGGGCCCGATATCGTTAATTGTCAGAGAATCAGTATACTTTCCCGGATCGGGCACAAAGCTCGATCCCCATTCCTTGTCAGGAGATGCATGAAAAAGGTAAATTGCATATTGTTTATTTTTATTATAAATACCGGCAGAAAGAGCTCCTGAAGGAACGACATTCTGGACCGTCTGTCCAAGCAGATGCTTTTTAGGTAGTGATCCTTCCGTTTGTATAAAGGCATCCTTCATTTCATTTATCCAGGGAATAATTACACTATCGGGATTTACAATTATACTGCCATCAGGCAAACCCTGTAATGAAGGCTCGTCACATATATCATATATCAGGTTATCGTAGCCGTTTAACTCAGTAACAATCTTCTTTATATATGCTTTCTGATACTTGATTATCTCCTGATTCCGCGAATCGGTTGTAGTATATAATCCACAGTCTTTTACATCATAGTATCCGATATTTTGAATGTTATTGGTGTGATACATAGGCATCAATGGCCAGCAATCGGCATACATTCCATTGAAAAACGGAATCTCAACGATGATATCTTTCTTACCGGCAAGCCCGACAAATGCTCTTAATCTCTCAAAATAAGCGGGATCCCATTTATCGAGGTCGTACTTTAAGGATGGCTGGCCTGATTCTGCCAGCAGCGGATTGGCACCAGCCTGATCAGACTTTGCCCACGGCAACAGTTGCCTGCCAGCCCGCGGACCCAGAGGGTTGCCATGAAGGTACTTATCAGGAGGTTCAAACATTCCTCCGGGATAGATACGGGTAAGATTCATCCCATTTTCTGCCAGGTAATTAAGGTACTTTACATAATCGAAATCCCTGTCAATTATTGCACCATAATGGTGATCGCTGGTTATGAGTACCAGGGGTTTTCCCTTATAGAAAAAGTAATGCGGATTGGCCTGATAAACCTTTATTTGTGAATATGCATCTGAAGCTGTTATCGGTATTAATGCAATTGTAATCAAAATAGAAAAGGATTTTTCTGTTCATAATATTTATATTTTATTTACTATTTACCTCAATCGATAAAGTTAATAATGGAGAGAAGGTACTGTCCTGAAACCAGATTCAATGTTCTCATAACTTATATATTTCTTTAAAATTAACACGATTCATGAAATATTTTAACTTTTTCAGCCCAAAATGTTAATCTTTTGTTAAAATATCACTTTTGAGAATAATTTTAGTTTTTCGGATGTCTAAAATAAAGTGTTTAAATACAATTAAAGTTATTTTATTTAATATCAACATTTTAAAATTTAAATTATGAAAAAGTTAGCTATTTTACTAGTGATGTTATTGTCCGCTTTTTCTGTCTCAAATGCTCAGACGCAAACAATGACAGCAGAAAGAGGCAACGGCAACGGCCGGAATACGGGAAGGAAGTGAAATCTGCGAGACCTGCGAAATCTGAAAAAGCACCTATTAGCGCAGAGGCATCAGAAAGTGTTAGTGCGGAAATTATGACTAATTTTGATATAGACTTTCCAAAAGCAGAGGATGTAGTATGGCATAGAACGGATAATTTAGATCAGGCCATTTTTACAAATGCAAAGGATGGCTTGAGGACCAGTGCTTACTACGATTCTGATGGAAACCTGGTAGGATCGACAACAGCAGAAAAGCTGACCGATTTGCCGGAAAAAGCAATACAGATAATCAAAACCGCATATAAAGATTATTCTGTCGGACCTATTGTCTATTTCCTTGATAATCCAACGAATGACACTGATATGGTCTTGTGGGCAACCGAGTTTGACGATACTGATATGTACTTTGCCGAGCTGGATAAAGGCACACAAAAGATTATCGTAAGGATTTCTCCTTCAGGAGATGTATCCTTCTTTAAAGAATTATAAATACCTGTTAATTTATTTTCGAAAAGGACGTCATGCGATGTCCTTTTCTTATTTTGTTTCAAGCTCATTGATCTTATCAATTGCGACTTCAATCTGAGGGTTAAACGCTTCACTATTCATATAATTCAAGACAGAGATCAGGAGTTGTTTTGAAACCGTCTCCTCTAAGAATGTTCTTCAGATCGATACTGCAAACCAAAAGTTTCCCACCATTTGTTTTTGCTTCAAAAGCCAGGGCCAGCCGGTGTTCTCAAACCAGGTATCAATTGGCTGAATCAATGGTTTTAGATCTGCAGGAAAACCATCGAGTATCATTGCCTGTGAATGAGATACCGGATCCCACCATTGCCAGTTGCTGTGAAACTCTGTAGGAAAATCATTGAAAACGGGGTGTTTGGGATCACATAGTATTCCAAGTGTATGTGGCGGCTGATTATTGGTCCAGGCTGTGTTCCAGAAAACAGTCGAAAATCCGATTGCAACCTGTGCTCCTTTCTCTTTTCCGATCTTGCCATAATTTAGCAACAATACAGAACCTCCGTTTTTTAAGTTTTTCTTCGGCACTTTTATCCAGCTTGTCCGTCACTAAGACCTTACCGTTTTTCATTTCCTGTTTTGCAGGATAAACCCAGAAATCCCACCTGTTTTTATAAGCAGTATTCAGCCAGAATCACTTCAAGAGTCAGTTTCTGAGCTTTATCCAGATCCGAAAGATCCATCTGATACAACCCTATTTCAGAACAATTCCCGATTTCTATTTTATCTTTTGTAAAATATCTCCTTATGGATTATATCACCTTTTTCATTAATGACCTGGCAGATAATTTCAGCATTTTCGATTGGTTTTTCACCAAAATGTGCAATTTCGACCGATGCTTTAAAGACCTCATTATTACGGTATAAACCATTTTGGCCATTCTTGCAAGTGGAACTGTTTCGTTACAAAACATTCTGAATTCTTCAGGTGTGATATATCCTTTGGATTTAAAGAAAGGATTCAAGAACTCCCACCAGGGCTGTCCCCTGTCCCGGAAAATCATGCAGCTGCAGCAAATGAAATCCTGCAAATCCCGGAGTGCGCAGAGCAGCCTCAATATCGGCTTTATAACACAATGCCTGAAGTTTTCCTGAAGCCATCAGAAAATCCTCGAGCCTGATCTCCCATATTATTTTCAGTTAGCGATTCCCTGAAAATCTCAAAATTTGTTGGTTTGAGAACACCGGTGTACTTCAGGTATTTCTTTAAAATCAGGGATAAACACACCATTGTCCGATCTCATGACTTACGGTGGGAACATGGAATTTTGAAATAATGTCACGATAGTCAAACATCGTTTGCGGTGCTTCCCTGTTTATGATACTGTTCAAGCCTTCGCCCCATCTCTGTATCCGGGGTTCAGCAATAAGATTATAATCGTTTTCAGGTATAACAGGCCAACCGGCTCCTGATGTATATACCCTTCGGTTATCCTTGGCTTTCCAGTATGTCAGAAGCTTTCCCAGATATGCATTCTGATTTGTCACCTGCTGGTTCATTTCCATAGGTCAGCATACAGAATGAGGGATGATTTCCATATGCACTGAGTATCCTGTCACCTTCTTTATAAATAAATTCATCACAGCATCCGCCATCGCCTATTGAAGTTCCGGAATTGGCCCATGAGGAACATTCTACCTGAAAATACATCCCAAGTTTGTCTGCTGCAATAAAGGCAGCTTCAGGAGGGCACCAGGAATGAAATCTGACAGTATTCAATCCATAATCTCTGAATGTCTGAAGTACTCTCACCCATGACTGAACATCGGTAGGAGGATAGCCTGTAAGAGGGAAAATACAACACTCAAGAGTTCCTCTTAGGAAGATCTGTTGACCATTTACTTCGAACCGTGTTCCGTTCGTCTTAAAATCACGCATACCAAAGTCCTCCGACTCAGAATCGAGTAATTCATCCTTCTGATCCCTACAGATTGACAGAAAGTTTATATAATGAAGGCCTGTACTCACTCCACAATTGTATATTGTCCCCCATCTGGATAGTCAATATCAATCTGAATACCTTCCGAATCAGTGCTGACTGCAGACAACCTTGCTTTTAAGTTTCTGAGGAGTATCGGAATTAAAACTCTTCAGCCGGCATGTTCGATTTCTCCTTTGAAAGGAGCTCCTGATTTATTGGTTATTGCAACAATTATCTTTGCCCTTTTTCCCTGAAGATCAGGATACACCGTTACATCTCTCTAATAAATACTTTTGAGGTAGCTCTAAGGCTTATATCTCCGACAATCCCATTCCAGTTCGATTGTGTATGATCAGTTATGCTGTGAGAATTTATGCCGACAGGTACTACAACACGGTTATCAATACGAATACTTATCAGGTTTTTCCCCGGTACAGAGCAGATCTGTTATGTCGAACTGATGAGCGGAACAGCCAGGCTGTTCCCGCTGCCTGCTTTTTTACCGTTTACAAATACTGTTGATTCCCAGTGAGGTCGTTCAAGGAACAGATATAATATTTTTCCCTTTCCATTCCGAAGGAATATCAACCTCTTTCTGATACCAGGCAACACCTTTATAATACTTTGACCGGTTTCAGCCAGAAAGGAATCTTTATATTTCCGGGCTGACGATATCTTTCATATTTTTTATCGGTGAAGTAAGACCTGTCGACAATTTCACCTGTCCAGTCAGTTTTAAGAGTAACCTCATCACCTTTACCGTTTTCTGCCATTGAACCCGGAAGTTTTACTGTTTCTTCCGCCAGATCATTAAACCACTTATTCTCAATTCCCCTGGTCAAGGGAATCAATTCTGAATTTCCATTCACCTGCAAGTGAGATACTTTTTCTTACTTCTAAATTCCTACTGGAACATCCTGCTACAATGAGCAATAAAAATAGTATTCTCTTCATTGCATTTAATTATTAATCCAATGCCCCTTGCCAATTTTTTTGCAACTAACCTGCCTGCCGGCAAGGGCGCCAAGACACAAAGTTACACAAAGGGAATCCATTACTGAATTTATTCTTAGTGAGCCTTGGTACTATTGTGACCTGGTGGCATTATTTATTATTTCAGCAGATCGTGTTCTATCTCTTCCAGGGATTTGCCTTTTGTTTCCGGAAGTCTTTTCAGAATAAAGAGGAATCCCAGCAGGCATATACAGCCATAGAGCCAAAAAGTACCTGAAGCTTTTAATAACTGGTTTAGTAACGGGAAAGTATATGTAAGAACAAAACAGGCTGCCCACAATGAAAATGTAGCAACTGACATTGCTGTTCCGCGCATCCTGTTCGGGAAAATTTCGGAAAGAACAACCCATGTAACCGGAGCAAGTGACATTGCATAGCATGCGATTGCGGTTACGACCATAATTAACAAAGGGAGTCCCTGCATATGAAAGAAATACATTGTACCCAGGACGGCATAGATGCCTGCAAGTCCACCTGCTCCCACCAGCATAAGAGCTTTTCTTCCGAGTTTATCAACCGTGAACATTCCGATAAACGTGAATACAAGGTTTACACACCCTGTGATAACAAT